>CAWFYQ010000009.1:0-387319 GCA_963820005.1 uncultured Alphaproteobacteria bacterium
GGGGCCGAGTTCCCCGCAACGGGCGTCACAAGAGGAGTGCCCGCCCGCGCTGATCATACCCGACGACGCGCGTGCAGCCTATGCCGCTTGCGCCTCATCGAGACGGTCATGCTTGTCTGTTAGCCGATGAACAGCGACTAATTCAAAGAGCAAGCTATGACGGCGCGGTCAACATAGGTCACATCTCCTCGCCGTGCGGCTCTCGATCCCGAAGTTCGCCAGCGCGGCGCGCGGATGATGAAGGTCATGCCCACCGGGGGACGTGCCGAAACCGCGCACCGACGCTCTCGGCCGCAGGTGGCGGACGCATTTCGGCGCCTGGAAAATCAGGGTTAATGCGGCATCACTTCACTTGCAAAGGCGTTCAATGCGCTTCACTCCCAGTGCTAGGGTGAGCAAGGCTGGAACCGTTCAGCGCATTCGATCGATCAAAAATTGTGGCGGTGAGTTCGGGGACCTTCGATGAACGATCAAAACGACATTGCAAGCTTGGTTCGGGCGGTTCGCGCGCGCGTGCCCATGGATGCGGCCAAGATGCTGGTCAAGGAAACGCCCGAGCGTATCGGCGCGGTTTTTGCCGAGCTGCCGCAGATCCTGGTCGACCATATCAAAGCCTATTTGCCTCCCGAATTGCAGTCGCAAGCCTCGGAATCTCTGGCGGGGGTCACCGCGAACACCGTGGGCGAAATCATGGACCCGGCGCTGGCCGTGCTGCCGCAGACGACGACGGTTAAGGAAGCGATTGCCTTTCTGCGCAATCACGCGACCCCGCAGCAGATCACCTATCTGTACGTCACCGATGCGGACGACAAGCTCATCGGCCTGACAGTGATCCGCGACCTGCTTCTGGCGGAGCCGAATGAGACGTTGAAGGACGTGATGCTGCCCGAGCCCTTTGCGCTCGCGGCGGATACGGATCTCGCCGAGGCCGTCAAGGCGGCGATTCATCGGCACTATCCTGTGTATCCGGTCGTCGACGTCGACGGACACGTGATCGGCGTGGTGCGCGGCTGGCGCTTGTTCGAGCGTCAGGCGATCGAGATCAGCGCGCAGTCGGGCCAAATGGTCGGTGTCGACAAGGAGGAGCGCCTCTACACGGGGATCTGGACGGCTTTCAAGATGCGTCATGGCTGGCTGCAGGTGAACCTGTTGACCGCTTTCGCGGCAGGCTTCGTGGTCAGCCTATTCGAGGGCACCATCACGCAGATCGTAGCGCTGGCGGCTTTCCTGCCGATCCTCGCCGGCCAAAGCGGCAACACCGGATGCCAGGCGCTGGCGATCACGCTGCGTGGCATCACGCTTGGGGACTTGAACAGCCACCCGGTGCGCAAATTGATCGCGAAGGAGCTGACGCTTGGCGCAATGAATGGTTTTCTGACGGGTATCGTCGCCGGCGTGGCGATGTGGTGGACCGCCGGTGGCAGCGGCAACGACAAGTCGGTGGCCCTCGGTTTCGTCATCTTGCTCGCCATGACCGGCGCCTGCATGGCTTCGGGCCTGTTCGGCGTGCTCGTGCCATTGACGCTGCGACGCTTTGGCGCCGATCCGTGCACCGCCTCGAGCATCTTCCTCACCACAGGAACCGATATCGCCGGCATGGGACTCATGCTGGGATTGGCGACCATGCTGGTGCTTTAAGGCTGCGCGCGCTTTCGTCGCAGGCACGCGCTTGTTCGGTCGCCACGTGCCAATTGGACCTTCTAAGTAGGAGCCGCGCTAAAGCCCTGCCGCGGAACGGCAGTTCTCACCTTGTTAAGAGTGCGGCAATTCCCCCGCACGATATTCGATCTTCTTCCCTTAAAATAACGATCTTCCGCCGGAAGGATTCCACGGCGCGGACTCAAAACAGCTCGAAGCTCGGAAATGTCAGGAGGATGCTCATGAGAATGTTGGCAATCTTGGCAAGTTTGGCGGCGCTGCTTTGCGCGGGATACGCGACAGCCGCCACGATGACGTCGGGCCGGCCGACCGCGGTGCTGACGAAAAAGCAATGCAAGGCTGTCTGGAAGCAGGCAGTTCCGTCAGGCAACTCTCTCTACAGGGCGAATGCTCACCGCTTCATCGTCAACTTCAAATTGGCCGACGGACCAGACCAAGACGGAAAAATCTCCAAGCACGAATTCAAGAAGGCGTGCTCCAAAGGTCTGGTGGTAAACACCATCCGCTAAGTGTGAGAATGCGCCGGGCTCCGTTCGGAGCCTGGCGTGTCTCGCGACCGAGCAGGCGCCCCGTGCATGTCGCCAGCGGTGCACACGCTATATCGGATCGTAACATTCCAAACATGTCAGAGCAGCGGCCGCCGCTACCGCCCTTCACCCTCGAGACCGCGGTCGAGAAAACGCGGAAGGCCGAGGACGCGTGGAACACGCGCGATCCGCAGCGCGTCGCTCTCGCCTACACAATCGACAGCGCCTGGCGCAATCGGGCCGAGTTTCTTCAAGGTCGCGAGGCGATCGCGGCATTCCTCGCGCGGAAATGGGCCAGGGAGCTCGACTACCGCCTGATCAAGGAGCTGTGGGCGTTTCGCGACAACCGCATCGCCGTGCGCTTCGCCTATGAGTGGCACGACGATAGCGGCAACTGGTTCCGCAGCTACGGCAATGAGAATTGGGAGTTCGACGAGAACGGCCTGATGCGGCGGCGGATCGCCAGCATCAACGATCTGCCGATCGCCGCAGCCGATCGAAAATATTATTGGCCGTTGGGACGGCGTCCCGACGATCACCCGTCGCTGACCGATCTCGGCCTTTGAGGCGCGCGCACGGGGTCTACATCAGCGGCACGACATAATTGACCTCGGCGCGAAGCTGCGTCTGGTGGTCGCGAGGCTCAGACGCGCCGATCAGCTTCTCATCCGAATAATAGAGCTGCACCCTGAGCCCCTCCAACGCGCCGCCATGCGGCTCGTAATCGAGGCGGAGATTGAGGACATCGCGGTCCGGAAATGGCGCTTTGGTTTGCGGATTGATGGCGTCGAAGCCCTGGCCCCAGCCGGCGAGAAGCTTCAACCCGTCGATGCCAAGTCGTGCGCAGTCATAGGACAGCGTGAGGAGATAGGCCTCCTCGCCGGCGCGCTCGAACGAGGCTTGATGCAACGAGGTATAGACAGGAAGATTGCCGTAAGGATCGCGGATATTCGCGCCGTCGCCGACCGTCGAGATCGCGGTGGTCAGCACAAATCCCTGATAGCTCGTCACCAGCCTCGCCGACGCTTGATAGGTGTTGAACGGCGCGCCTGGGATGAGATCAGCACCGACGCTCCTCTGGTCGAGATCGTTGATGCCGACGCGGTAGCTCGGCCCGCCGCTTCCACCGCCAAAGGGAAGCAGATAGTCGGCCTCGCCATAGGCGGTATTGAGCGTGTCCTTGATCCAGTAATTTACTGCGCCGACATTGAAGCTCGGCGAGCGATGGCGGACGCCGTTGATCAGAACGCCTTCGTCCTCGCTGACGCCGAGCGGTTCTGAGAACGAGATGAACTGCTCGCTGTCGCGCGGCTTGTAGCGCCAAAGATACGAAGCGACGTAGTCGAGCGCGAGATCCTCGCGCCGCTCCGGCACGAGAAACAGGCCCTCGAAGGTGATCGGGATCATGCGATTGTCGTTCGGATTCATGAACGCGGTGCGGATCAGCTGCCGCCCGGCGCTGAGCTCTTGCCCGAGCAGCTTGAGCCGCGCGTTGGCCTGGCCGATCGTCGTGATCTGGTCTCCGTCAGGCGTGAGATTGAGCGTGGCGCCTGCGCCCTGCGGCGCGTAAAGCGGCTGCGTCGTGTAAAGCACGGCACGGAGTTGCAGGAGATCGTCGGCATAGCCGGACTGGTAGGACACATATCCGCCGGTCGTAAGCGCCTCGGCATCGGTCCCGTCGAGCTTCTGGAGATCGAGCCAATAAGAGCGGCTGTTCACCTTGAGCTCGGTGTCGCGGACGAAGGGGCTTTGCGCCTCTCTCGCCTGCTGCAATTGCCGGGCGCGCTCGTCGACATGCGAGGCGGCAGCCTTCAAATCGCCGCGCGGGTCGATCGGACTCGCAAAGCCTTCTTGGATCGGGCTATACGCCTCGCCTGCCTTGGAAGGTATCGGATAATCGGGAGCGTCCTGGCCCGCGCTTGCCTCGACTCCGGTTCCGCCGGCGTCCTGAGCAGAGGCGTCCATAGTGGAAAAAGCTATTGCGAGCGCCGCCGCGACAGCAAACGCGCGGCGCGAACATTGTGCACGCGGCAGACAAAGCCCATCCCCTGCCCCGCTTGCCCGGAGGTCTAGTCGAGCGTCGTTCCCCCGAAGTTGGACTTTAACCGATTCCCCAGGCGATCTTGGCTAGCCACTGGAACGAAATTGGGTGGGGAGCACGCGTCTCGCGCACCCCCCACGAGACTCGATTTAACCGCCGCCGCCGCCGATCGGTGCGGGCTGCTGCTGCAGCTGCTTCAGCAGAGGCAGCGGGTTCTGCGGCTGCTGAAGATCGGGCGTGAGGTCGGTCGAAGCGCCGCCTGGATATCGCGTGATGCTCGGATATTTCATGATCGACTTGTCGAAGTCGACGATGACCGGCGAGATCAGCGCCAGCACCCAGCCATTGTCTTCACCGGCGTATCGTCCCGGGGAGCTCGTCATCACGCGCATTGGCGCGGCCCCGTTGAAGATCATGTCGTATTTCTCGTAAGGGTCCATGGTGAGGTTATACAGCGCGCCGATAGCGCCGAGGCTTGTCACCGGACCGAGCCACGAATCCTTCGCCGTGCTGATATATTTCCACGCCATGTGCACCCATGGCTCGTTCGGGTCGCCACCGATATCGGCACGGGCGCCATTGAATGTCTCGCCGTCGATATAGATCCACGAGTTGCGAGCCGAGTGCTGGGCTTTGCCGAGGATGTAGGCGCTGTTGTCGATGCTGTCGAAATAGATCGGCTTGCCGTCATTGCCGACCCAATCATGCGGCGGCGGCGTAAGGCCGACCATCGCGGCGAGCGTCGCCCAGCAGTCGATATGCGACATCATCTCGGTGTACTGGACGCCTGCGGCGATCTGGCCGGGCCACCACATGATGGCCGGGACACGCCAGCCGCCTTCGAAAGCCGATCCCTTCTCGCCGCGGAACGGCGTCGTTCCGGCATCGGGATAGGCATCGAGCCACGCTCCGTTGTCCGCCGTCACGATGACGATCGTGTTGGGCGCCTCGGCGCGAATGGCGTCCATGATGTGTCCGATGTCGGCGTCGAGCTCCATGAGCGAATCCGAGTAGTCGCCGAGATGCGACTTGCCCCTGAAGTCCGGCGCCGCGTTGGTCGGGTTGTGCATCTTGATGAAGTTGACGTCCATGAAGAACGGCTTGTCACCCTTGGCGTGTTGCTTGATGTAATCCACGGCCGAATCGGTTTGCTGCTCGTCGAAGGTCGCAAGCGAATCGTAGGTGATGGTGCCGATCCTCTTGGCCGGCTCGCCGGCCTTGCCCTCCCACTCGCCGAGATTCACCATTGTTTCGAACGCATTCTTGAATTCCGGATTGAATGACGGGAACCAGGGGTGGAAGCCGTCAGCGGTGTCGTCATAGGCATAGACGCCGGCATAATAGGCGGCGAAATGCTTCATCTCGTCGAAACCGTGCGCGGTGGGATAGGAGTCCGGGATGTCGCCGAGATGCCACTTGCCGGAGAAGTAGGTCGAGTAACCGTTCTTCTGGAAAAACTCGGCGATGGTCGGCGTTTCCTTGCGGAGATAGTTCTTGTCGCCGGGAGCCACCACGATCGACAGCGCCGAGCGAATCGGGATGCGTCCGGTGATGAAGGAAGCGCGCCCCGCGGTGCAACTCGCCTGACCGTACCAACTGGTGAAGGTCGCACCCTCCTTGGCCAGGCGGTCGACATTAGGGGTCGGATGACCGAGCGCCGCCCCTCCTGCCGTGTACGCACCGAAATCCTGCCATCCGGTGTCGTCGGTCATGAGCATGACGATGTTCGGCGGCCTTGACTGCGCCTGGGCGGAACTGGGGTCAAGCAGCGCACACAGCGCCGTCATGGCCACCGCGCTCGTCGCAGCCACCAGGGCGCTCGTGCTTCTCAGTGTGAATTTCGGGGTAGTTTCATCCTCGGAGTCGGCAAACATCCTCATCTGGCACCTCCCTTTAACAACCTTCGCTTTGGCAACTCACAAATCGAGCCTGCGAGCATCGCGCAGGGCCCCGCACCATACTCCTATCCCTCGCGTGCGGCCCGCAATCCAAAGCGGCGTAGTGCCCTAAGCGATCTCCCGCTCGGTCGATTGCTTTGCTAGTCTCCGGCCGCAAAAGCGCCTTTTCCAACCCCAATAACACCGGCCCATGAACATGAATACACGCCGCCGCGTGCTTGGCCTCCTCCTCGCCGCGGGCGTGGCCTCGCGCTTTCCCGCAATCCCGCGCGCCCTTGCCGCGAAGAACGATTGCTTCGAACTCGAAGCAGATCGGCCCGTGGAAAGGCCAGGCCACCAACAGTCAGGCCGGCGCCCGCATCAATCAGCTCGAGTTCGAGAGCGCGGGCGATTGCGACCTCCGCGCCGATATCCAGGTCGCCGCCAGCTTCGACTCCAAGCTTGTCGTCTATGGCGACCCCGACCAGATCAAGCTGCCGAAGAAATTTCTCGTCGATCCGGCGAACCGGCTGATCGTCAAGGGCGCCGACGGCAAGGAAGCGGTGAACGAGCCGCTATGCGGCAATTGCACCGACATCTTCGACAACAAGGTGAGCATCGTGCTTCCGCTCGCCGTCTCGCCGCTGTTCCGCGACGGCGCCTCGCTCGAGATCGCCGTCAAGCTCGGCGACAAGCAGGAGTGCCACGTCAAGCTCGACTGCGACAGCCTGCGCAAGGCGCTGGACTGGGCCTCTGGGCGGCAGGCAGAGCTCGCTAAGACATTCGCCGACGGCAAATGCACCGCGCCCGAAAGCGGCTGCTTCATCACCACCGCCTGCTGCGAACTGCTCGGTCTTGACGACGATTGCTTCGAGCTCAGGTCGCTGCGCCGCTATCGCGACCAAGTGCTCGCCGCGCGTCCGGGCGGGGAGGCGGACATCGCCCGCTACTACGCGCTCGCTCCGTTGATCCTGGCCCGCCTGCCCGATGAGACGCGCAACGCCCGGCTCGTTTCGCTTTATGCGCGCTTCATCCTGCCGGCCGCGCTCGCCGCGCGGCTCGGCCTCGATGCGCTCGCTTATCGTCTCTATCGCAACATGGTCGATCAGCTCGCGCGCGATCTCGCGCCGGGTTTCACCGCCTGACAACGAACGGGCGCGGAGGATGTCTCCGCGCCCGTTGTTTCAGCTGACCCGATCGGGTCGTCTGAGGGCAGTGCCCTAGCTATTTTCTGGCTTGCCGTCGAAGGTGATCGGGTCACCGACCGCCTCGAAGGCCCACACCGCCGCGTCGCCCGTCGCGTTGCAGAGATAGAGCTGGTCTGAGCCGTCCTTGACGAACACGACGAAGCCCGGATCGGCGTCGAGGCCGTCGGCGACGCTGCCGACCAGGCTGCCGCCCTCGCTCAGATAGGCGACGCACACCTTCTCGGCGATCTGCTGCGGCTGGCCGTCATAGGTTCCGTCCGAAGCCAGCTGGAGGCCGATCAGCTCGGCGCCGGCGCCGTCGAGCAGGTCGCTTTTCACGATGGTGTAGGAATAGACGTGGCCGTCGGTGTCGGCATCGCACATCCAGAGATTGCCGTCCTTGTCGTTCAGCCAGACCAGGCTGAAGCCGATGCCGCTGCCGTCAGCCACCGCGTTCACCACCTTCACCGGCTGGGACGGGTTGACGGTCGAGCAGGCCTTGATCGCTGCCTCATGTCCGGCGCCCTCGCTATCGGCATTGGCGGGGACCAGCCCAAGCGAGGCCAACGCCAAGGCGGCAAGGCCCGCTGTCATCGTCAGGAATCTGCGTTTCATGTCTCGTCTCCTAGGAATGTTCGGCCGAGGCTGGATCGCCTTCGGCTGAGCGAGACATGGCGCGGGGCGGCGTTCCCCATTGTGAGCCTCCTCACATTGCTGGCGCGTCCTGGGAATTCGCGCTGGAAGGCACCAAGCCCCGCCTTCGCCGCAATCGGAACCACATGGCGCCCCAGTCGCGCGTTAACCTTCTGCTCAACGACAAAAAGACCATCTCGCCCCGCTCGGGCCACGCAGGATCACACGAACGCCGACAGAAGCTTGCTCTGAGCCGAGAGGTTCGCGCGCGAGGCCGCGTGCGGGTCGCTCTCTTCAGAGACGGTGCGGTCGCGCCTGGCATCGACTGAGGTCGTGCGTTAGGGCGCTGCGTTTGGGGTGGTGTCACGTGCGTATCAAACACATCATATTCAGCTTCGCCCTGCTTGGCGGTCTCGCGAGCGGAAGCGCTTATGCGGGCGCTGGCTCGCTGGACGGAACTGCGGAATGGCTCGGGCTCGCCGCTGGGCCGCCGGCAGCCGCCGAGACGCTGCTCGCCGCCGACCTCGCGGGCCTATTCCAGACGGCCAAGCCTTTGCGCGTCCTGCCGCTGCTTGGCGATGCCGGCGCCGGCAATATCGCGCTCCTGCTGAACGAGCCGCATGTCGACATCGCTTTCGTCTCGACCGATGCGCTTGCCGAGGCCGAAGCCGAGCGCAAGGACCTTTCCCGGCATCTCGAGCTGGTGACGCGGCTCTATCCGCAGGAAGTCCACGTGCTCGCCCGGGCCGACATCAGGAACCTCGCAGACCTCGCCGGCAGGAAAGTCAATTTCGGACAGGCTGGGGGAAGCTCGGCCGTCACGGCGTCGGCTCTATTCAAGGCGCTCGGCATCGAGGTCGAACCGCAGAGCCTCGATGCCGGCATTGCCATCGAGCGGCTGAAGCAGGGCACGATCTCGGCCGCAGTGATCGTCGGCGGCAAGCCCTCACCGCTCATCGCCGGCATCCCTGCCGATCTTGGCCTGCATCTGCTGCCGATCACCTTCGGCGCCTCGCTCGAAGTGGCCTATCTGCCGACCCGGCTCCAGGCTGCCGACTATCCCAATCTGATCGAGGGCAATGGCGAGGTGGCGACAGTCGCCACCGGCATGGTGCTGCTCGCCGCCAAGGACAAGGACGATCCTGGCGCCGCCGCGCGCATCGCCAGCTTCGTCGATACGCTGTTTCCGCGCTTTGCCGAGCTGCAGGCCGCGGACCGGCATCCGAAATGGCGCGAGGTCAATCTCGCCGCCACGCTGCCCGGTCTCAGCCGCACCCCGGAAGCCGAAGCTTGGCTCGCCCGGCGCCCGACCATGGCCGCCAAGCCGATCGCCGCAAGCGCCGGTGTCGTCGCCAACGCCGCCGTGCCGCAGAACCTGATCATGAGCCCCGACGAGAAGGAAGCCCTGTTCGAAAAATTTATCGAATGGCAGCGGAACTCGGGGAACTAGCGCGCATCTTTTGCGCAAAGAGGGAACAGAACGAGGGATCAGTCAGTTCATGAGAGTCAGACGCGTTCGGGGGAACGGGCGCGCCACACGGGGAATGGGGGGCGTACCGGCACGACGGGCACTCGTGCCGGCGAGTAAGGGAGCGTCATTATGTTTGGTTCCACCACATCCCTGGCGGAGCGGCCTGACTTGCACCCGGTGCATCGGGCCAATGCGTTGCTGCGCTCGGCGCTGCTGAATGAGACGGCGCCATTCGCAAGGGAAGATTTCTTACATGACTTCGACGCGATCGCCGGACCCGCAGACGGCATGGTTGGCATCGTCTGTCCCACCTCGCTCGTTGAGCGTCTTGACGCGCTCGACATCAGCACCGCCGCAGTGGCCGGCATCAGGATTCCGCTCAGCTTCGTGGCTCAGCCTGCGCCGGACCGCGCTGGCGATCCTCCCCCACCGGCCGAAATTGAAAGCGATGACCTTGCCGCGGACGACGCGGAAGCGGATTGGGACGAGCTCGATGACGGCCCAGCGGAAACCGTTCCCACGCTGACCCTGCCGCAACAGGCGCATATGCTCGCCGTGCTGAAGGAATTTCGCCGGCGGCAACGCCAGGCGAGCTTGCTGGTCGCCGGATCGCTCGCCGCGGCCGTCCTGCTCACAATCGGCGGCTTCGTGCTCATCGCCAACCTCGCAAGCTCGGAGCCCGCGAAGAGCGACAAGCAGGCGCCGCCGCGCTCGACGTCGATCGTCTGGCAGCGGCCCGAGCGCGACGCCGCGACGGCCGCCAACGGCGTGGCCAAAGCCGACCCGCTGCTCGTTCCGGTCAAGGCCGAACCGGCCGCCTCGCGCGTGGTCGGAGATGCGCCGTCAGGGCAAGTCATCCTCGCCACCAGCGCCCGGCCGCTCGCGCTTGCGCCGCTGCTTGGTCAGCGTCATTCCCGCTACGTCTTGCTGCGCGGACTGCCGCCAGAGGCCGAGCTCTCCGCCGGCCATCGCACCGTCAGCGGGTCGTGGATGATCAAGGACGAGGAAACGCCAAACCTAACTCTGACCGTCGGCGAGGCCGCGAGCGGCGATTACCCGGTCGACGTCTATCTGCTCGACTCCGCCGATTCCCCGCAATCGCGCCGCAGTCTCGTGCTGCGCATCGAACCCGCCCGGCCGCGCGTCTACGCGGCAGGGCTCAGCCTGAGCTGGGCAAGCGCCATGCTCGACGCGGCGGCCAAGGCGCCGGTCACGGCGGAAAGTGTGGCACCGCCAGAGCCGCACCTGCTGCTCGATCGGGCACGGCGTCTGCTCGGCGAAGGCGACATCGCCGGGGCAAGGCTGCTCCTGTTCCATCTCGCCGAACAGGGCGAGGGCGACGCGGCCTATGAGCTCGCGCGCACCTTCGATGCCGAGATGCTGGCCAAGCTCGGCGCGAGCGGCATCAACAGCGACAAGGCGACCGCGCTCGGCTGGTACGAGCAAGCCTCGCGAAGCGGCAATAGGGAAGCCGCACAACGCCTCAAGATCCTAGCCAGTCTTTCGGTTTCAGACCCGTCCGACTAGGCGAAGGAGGGCCGCAGCCGCTCAACCGAGGGAAGCCATCGGGGGGACATGACGGCTGCGGCCCAGATTTTCGACCGGGAATTGGTTAGACGACGTGCCGGCGCCTGAGCTCGACCAGAACTGCCTCGGCCAGAGATTCCGGGTTGCTGCTGCCGGTATCGAGCTTGAGCTCCGGCTGCTCCGGCGCCTCGTACAGCGAGTCGATGCCGGTGAAATTGCTGATCAGCCCGGCGCGCGCCTTGCGGTAGAGCCCTTTTGGATCGCGCGCCTCGCACACATCGATCGGCGTATCGACGAAGACCTCGATGAACTCGCCGTCCTGGAGCAGGTCGCGCGCCATGCGCCGCTCCGAGCGGAACGGCGAGATGAACGACACCATGACGATCAGCCCGGCCTCGACGAACAGCTTGGCCGTCTCGGCCACGCGTCGGATGTTCTCGACGCGGTCGGCGTCGGTGAAACCGAGATCCTTGTTGAGGCCATGACGGATATTGTCGCCGTCCAAGAGATATGTGTGCCGCCCGAGCGCATGCAGCCGCTTCTCGAGCGTGTTGGCGATCGTCGATTTGCCGGCGCCCGACAGCCCGGTGAACCAGAGCACGCAGGGCTTCTGCTCCTTGAGGCTCGCCCGCGCGATCTTATCGACGAACAGCTCCTGCCACTGAATGTTGGTGGCGCGGCGGAGGCCGAATTCGATCATCCCGGCGGCGACCGTCGCATTGCTGAAGCGGTCGATCAGGATGAACGAGCCGGTGTCGCCGTTGTCGGCGTAAGCATCGAACACCAGCGCCCTGGCGGTGGTGATATTGCACGAGCCGACCTCGTTCAGCTCGAGCGTCTTGCCGGCGACGTGCTCGAGATTATCGACATTGAGCTTGTATTTGAGGCTCGAGATGGTCGCGGTCGTGGTCTGGCAGCCGCACTTCAAGGTGTAGGTCCGCCCCGGCAGCATCGGCTCCTCGTCGAACCAGATGAGCCGCGCGGCGATCTGGTCGGCGATGGAAGGCTCCGCATCGGGGCGCGCGATCAGATCGCCCCGGCTCACGTCGACCTCCTCGGCGAAGGTCAGCGTGACCGCATCGCCTTCGTGGGCCTGCTCGAGATCGCCGCCGGCCGTGACGATGCGGGCCACATGCGCGCGCTTGCCGGACGGGTGGATCACCACCTCCTCGCCGGGCCGTATCGCCCCGCTCGCCACGGTGCCCGCGTAGCCGCGGAAATCGAGATGCGGCCGGTTCACCCATTGCACCGGGAAGCGGAACGGCCGCTCGCGCTCGGTGTGACCGACATCGACCGTCTCCAGATGCCCGAGCAGCGTCGGTCCGTGATACCAGCGCAGATGCGTACTGGGGTGAATGACGTTATCGCCTTTGAGCGCCGAGACCGGGATATAGGTCACCCGCTCGAATTGCAGCGGCTCGACGAAGCTCGAGAAGTCAGACGCGATGGCGTCGAAGCGCGCTTGGTCGAAATCCACGAGGTCCATCTTGTTGACAGCGACCGCGACCTTGCGGATGCCGAGCAGCGACAGGATACAGGCGTGACGGCGGGTCTGGGTCAGCACGCCGCTCCGCGCATCGACCAGCAGCACGGCAAAGTCGCAGTTCGACGCGCCGGTCGCCATGTTGCGCGTGTACTGCACATGGCCCGGCGTGTCGGCGACGATGAATTTCCGCCGCGGGGTAGAGAAATAGCGATAGGCGACGTCGATGGTGATCTTCTGCTCGCGCTCGGCCTGAAGGCCATCGATCAGCAGCGAGAGATCGAGGGCGCCGCTCGCGCCCGTGCCGGGGCGTTTCTGGTCCTGCTCGGCGGCCTTGAGCTGATCCTCGTAGACCAGCGATGAATCGTACAGCAGCCGGCCGATCAGCGTGCTCTTGCCGTCGTCGACGCTGCCGCAGGTGAGAAAGCGCAGCAGCCCGCGATTCTCCTCCGCCGCGAGCCGCGCCGCGATGCGCTCCGCCGCGCTGTCCCGCTCGTTGCCGACAATGCTGAGGCGGGGCATCAGAAGTAGCCCTCCTGCTTCTTCTTCTCCATCGAGCCGGACTGATCGTGGTCGATGACCCGGCCCTGGCGCTCGGAGAAGCGGGTCGCGATCAGCTCCTCGACGATCTCGGGCACGCTCGCAGCATCGGAGCGGATCGCGCCAGTCAACGGATAGCAGCCGAGCGTGCGGAAGCGCACGCGCTCCATCTTCGGCTTCTCGCCCTCATCGAGCGGCAGGCGGTCGTCGTCGACCATGATCAGCATACCGCCGCGCTCGACCACCGGCCGGTCGGCGGCGAAATAGAGCGGCACGACCGGGATGTCCTCGAGATAAACGTAAGTCCACACGTCGAGCTCGGTCCAATTGGAGAGCGGGAACACCCGCATGCTCTCGCCCGGCCTGATCTTGGTGTTGGCGAGATGCCAGAGCTCGGGACGCTGACGCTTGGGGTCCCAATTATGCGCCGTATTGCGGAACGAGAACACGCGCTCCTTGGCCCGCGACTTCTCCTCGTCGCGCCGCGCGCCGCCGAACGCCGCGTCGAAGCCATGGGAGGCTAGCGTCTGCTTCAGCGCCTCGGTCTTCATGATGTCGGTATAGAGCGCGCTGCCATGGGTGATCGGCGAGATGCCGTCCCTCACGCCCTGCTCGTTGGTATGCACGATGAGGTCGAGCCCGAGCCGGTTCATCTCCTGGTCGCGGAAGGCGATCATCTCGCGAAACTTCCAGGTGGTGTCCACATGGAGCAGCGGGAACGGCGGCTTGGCCGGAAAGAACGCCTTGAGCGCGAGATGCAGCATGACCGATGAGTCCTTGCCGATCGAATAGAGCATCACCGGATTGCGAAACTCGGCCGCAACCTCGCGCATGATGTGGATGCTCTCGGCCTCGAGCTGACGGAGATAGGTCGACAGGCCCTGCTTCATGATGTGGCGTTCAGGCTTTGGCTTGTGGGTCTGGTGGCGATTTCAGGCTCGTGTCGGCAACCGCCTCGGCACTTTCGGTGGTTGCGTCATGGGTCCCCTGCCCGTTCTGCGCCCGGGCGATCTCCGCGGCCTTGCGCTCCTGGGCGAGATAGCGATAGGCGCTGACCGGGATCATGGCGAGATAGAGCAACGATCCGGTCGCAAGCGTGGCCGAGGGATAGGTCAAAAGCAAGGCGATGAAAAGAGCGGCCAGGACGAACAGCGGCGGCACGTATTCGCGGGCGATTTTCTGGCCAAACAGCTTGCCGGAGAAGGTCGGCACGTTGCTGACCATGAGCAGGGCGATACCGAGCGTATAAAGCAGAACGAGCGGGGTCAGCCTCGGCAGATGCAACCCGAGATCCTGAGCGTAGATCGGCAGCAAGAGAATGATGGCGCCGGCCGGCGCCGGCACGCCGACGAAATAGTTGCTCTTCCAGGCGGGCAGATCGGTCCGATCGAGCGAGACGTTGAAGCGCGCGAGCCGAAGCGCCGAGCAGACCGCGAACACCAGAACGGCGATCCAGCCGAGGCTGTGCAGATCCTCGAGCGCCCAGTTGAACATGATGATGGCGGGGGCGACACCGAAATTGACGAAGTCGGCAAGGCTGTCGAGCTCGGCGCCGAAGCGCGACGAGGCCTTGAGCACGCGGGCGATGCGGCCGTCGATACCGTCGAGAAAGGCCGCGAACACCAGCGCCGCGACGGCGAGGTCGAAGCGGTTCTCGATGCCCATCCTGATCGCGGTCAGCCCGGCGCACAGCCCAACCAGCGTGAAAATATTGGGGATCAGCACCCTGATCGGCACTTGGCCGCGAGTGAACACGAGCTGGCGGCGCTTGCGATCGTCGCGTTCGGGATCGAAGGGCGGGAACATAAGCGACTATCCCTTCATCGGCTCTGATTGCACGAGCACCGGCGGCTCGCGCGAGCCCTCTTTCACCGCAATCTCCGCCAGCACCGTCTCGCCGCCGATCGCGGTCTGGCCAATTGCCACCAGGACCTTGGCGCCTTCCGGCAGATAGACATCGACGCGGCTGCCGAAGCGGATCAGCCCAACGCGCTCGCCGGCCCCAACGCTAGCGCCCTCGCCCAAGAAAGTCACGATCCGCCGCGCGATCAATCCAGCAATCAGCATCACGCCGAATCTGTCGCCGCCGGCCGTCTCGACCACAATCGCACGGCGCTCGTTCTCCTCGCTTGCCTTGTCGAGCTCGGCATTGAGGAACTTGCCCGGCACATAGACGCTCCGGGTGATCCGCCCGGCGACCGGGGAGCGGACGATATGCACGTCGAGCACCGACAGGAACACGGAGATGCGCGTCAGCGCCGCATCGCCTAGCGCAAGCTCGCGCGGCGGCACGACCTTGGCAATCGAGGAGATCCTGCCGTCGGCGGCGCTCACCACCGCGCTTGGCCGCGACGGCACGACCCGCTCCGGATCGCGGAAGAAATAGGCGCAATAGGCCGTGGCGATGACGCCGAGCCAGCCGAGCGGCGGCGCGAGCAAAAACAGGATCACTGTGACGGCAGCGGCAATGGCGATGAATTTGTATCCGTCGCGGTTAACGGGCACGAACGCGCCGGTCACGCTGTCGATCAGGCTATGGGTGTCGTTCATGCGGCCTTTAGAGCGTTTCGCTCAGGTTGAGGCAAGGGCCTCGTCCTCGAGGCGCTCGGCGGCGCGCGATTCCGGCAATCCGTCCTCGTCGAGCACTTGCGCCAGCCGCTCGCGCGCCTCGTCGGCCTCGCGCTGGCGTGCCCAGAGGCTGGCATAGAGACCGCCTCTGGTCAGCAGCTGGGGATGCGTCCCCTGCTCGACGATCTCGCCGTGGTCGAGGACGATGATGTTGTCGGCATGAACGACCGTGGAGAGACGGTGGGCGATGACCAGGCTGGTGCGGTCGCGCGCCACGCGCTCGAGCGCGTCCTGGATATCCTTCTCGGTGTGACTGTCGAGGGCCGACGTCGCCTCGTCGAGCATCAGGATCGGCGGCGATTTCAGGATGGTGCGGGCGATCGCCACGCGCTGCTTCTCGCCACCCGAAAGCTTCAAGCCGCGCTCGCCGACCAGCGAGTCGTAGCCTTGCGGCAGGGTCATGATGAAATCGTGGATCTGGGCGAGCCGCGCCGCCTCGCGCACTTCGGCATGGGTCGCGTCAGGCTTGCCGTAGCGGATGTTGTACTCGATCGTGTCGTTGAACAGCACGGTATCCTGCGGCACCATGCCGATCGCCGCGCGGAGCGAGGCCTGCGTCACGTTCTTGATGTTCTGTCCGTCGATCAGCACCCGCCCCGCCGCGATCTCGTAGAAGCGGAACAGGATGCGCGAGATGGTCGACTTGCCGGCGCCAGACGGTCCGACGATGGCGACCATCTTCCCGGCCGGCACCTCGAAGCTGACATGCTTCAGGATCGGCCGCTCGGGATCGTAGTCGAAGCAGACATTCTCGAACTTGACCTCGCCCTTGGTGACGACCAGCGGCTTGGCGCCCGGGCGGTCGACGACCTCGGCCGGCTCGTGCAACAGCGCGAACATGGTCTCGATGTCGATCAGTCCCTGCTTGATCTCGCGATAGACCATGCCCATGAAATTGAGCGGCACGTAGAGCTGCATCAGTATGGCGTTGATCATGACGAAGCCGCCGATGGTCAGGGCGCCTTGCGTCACGTCGCGCGCGGCGAGCAGCATGCAGATGACGGTGCCGGCGGTGAAGATCACCGCCTGCCCACTGTTGAGCCAGCCGAGCGAGGTATAGGTGCGGATCGCGGCGTTGACGTAGCGCCCCATCGAGGAATCGAAGCGGCGCGCCTCGTGATTCTCATTGCCGAAATATTTGACCGTCTCGTAGTTGAGCAGGCTGTCGACCGCCTTGGAGTGCGCCTCGGTGTCGGACTCGTTCATGTCGCGGCGGATCGAGATGCGCTGTTCGCTCGCCCAGAAGGTGAACCATACATAGAGCGCGACGGTGACCAGTACGACCACCACGTAAATCCAGCCAAAATAATAGGCGACCAGACCGGCAATCATCACGAGCTCGACCGCGGTCGGGATCGAGTTCAACACCGCCATGCGCACGATGGTATCGACGCCATTGACGCCGCGCTCGATGACGCGGCTGAGCCCGCCGGTGCGGCGCTCCAGATGAAAGCGCAGCGACAGCTCGTGCAAATGGCGGAAGGTGCGGTTGGCGAGCTCGCGCACCGCATGCTGGGCGACCACGGTGAACCAAACGTCGCGGAACTGGGCGAACACCACCATCAGCACGCGGCCGACGCCATAGGCGATGATCAGCATCACCGGCAGCATGGCGACGCCGAGCATGGAGACGCTTCCCGCCGGCGTGCCAGGGCTCGCCTGCCCCGTGAGCAGGTCGATGATCTGCTTGTAGGCGATCGGCACGGCCAGCGTGATCGCCTTGGCGACGACCAGCGCGCCGAGCGCGTAGACCACGCGCCAGCGCAAATCCGGCCGGTCGGCGGGCCAGATATAAGGGACCAGCTCGCGAAGCACGGTGATGTGGCCGGTCCGCGCCTGAAGCACGGCATCGCTTCGCGATTGCGGCAGCCGATCTTGCATTAAGGAGTCGCTTCTATCGAGCGCATCGCCGGGTGGCAAAAGGGGCAGCGCAGAGCGCCGCCCCTGATGCATATAGTCCTCGCACGCCGCCGCGCCAAGCGCCGGCGCGAAAACGAACGCCGAGTCGCCCGCAGGCCCTTACTGCGCCGGAGGCGGAGGTGCATCTCCCGGCGCGGGTGCAGCCTTGGCGGCGTCGGCCGGCGCGCGCTGGAGCGTCACCATCGCCCTGCCGCTCACCATGCGCGCCGCGTCGTATTGCTCGGCGCGAACCATGTGGCGAGCGTCGTCGTCGAGCTTCACCTCTTTGTCTACCGACCACACGCCGTCTTTGTCGGACTGCACCTTCGCCAGCGGCGAATCGTCGAAATAGATATAGACCGGGGAGTCGGGCGGTCCGGATCCGGCGAGCTTCAAATGGCCGGTGTCGCCAGAGTCCTGATAGTCGACGGTCTTGAACCTGATCGGATATTTAGGAGCGTGCGCACCGAGCGTCGGGTCGGTATTCAGTGGCGGCGTGGCCGCCGCTTCGGCCGGATCGAGCAGGCTATTGTCGCTCGGCACGTCGTCTTCGGCGAGCTGCATCCCGAACGTCGCGGCAGAAGCGCGGGGGGCGCCGAGCGAGATCGCAGATGCAAAGGCGAAGGCGACAGCCACGATAGAGGCAGTCCAAACGAAGGCTCTGGTCACGGTCATTTCCATTTTTCCTTGTACGTTCCTTCCATTCTTTCCTTTAAGACGGTTTCTATGCGGCGCGGAAGGCGAAAAAACGTCGGCCCGGAGGCGTCCCACCCGGGCGCTAACCAACAAATCCATTGATTGCCAAGCCACCTGCAAGCCACCTGATTGTGACGGCGGGCTTCCTTGACGCATATGGACGCGCCTGCCACATGAGGCTCATGAAGGACACTCCGCCGACCCTCATCCAGAATATCTGCGTATATTGCGGCTCCGGCCCCGGGATCAACCCGGCCTTTGCCGAGGCCGCACGCGCGCTCGGGCGCATCCTCGCCACCTCGCGCATCGGCCTCGTCTATGGCGGCGGCAGTCTCGGGCTGATGGGCGAGACCGCGCGCTCCACCCTGCTCCATGGCGGCCACGTGACCGGCATCATTCCGGGCTTCCTGAGCGAGCGCGAGCAAGTGCTGATCGAGGCGCAGGAGCTGATCGTGGTCGACGACATGCATCAGCGGAAGCAGCTGATGTTCGCCAAATCTGACGCCTTCGTCGCGCTGCCGGGCGGCCTCGGCACGCTGGAAGAGTTCGTCGAGCAGCTCACCTGGACTCAGCTCGGCCGGCACACCAAGCCGGTCGTGCTGGTCAATATCGAGGGCTTCTGGAACCCGCTGCTCGCTTTGTTCGACCGCATGAGCGGCGAGGCGTTCATCCGCCCGGGGCTCGAGCTCAAGATCGTCGTCGTCGATAAGGTCGAGGAGATCGTCCCGGCGATCGAGGCGGCGATCAAGCCCTACCCGGCCGAATTCGCCGAGGCCGAGGCCGTCGCCAAATTCTGACGGCGCTACTGGGTGTCGATCAGCGCGATGTCTTCGGGAAGCTCAAGCCAATGATGGCGGCGTGAGGCCCAGAACAACTTTGACGGCTTAGCGAAGCCGGGATCGGCGAAGCAGCCGACCGGTACGCCGACCGCTCCTGGCAGGCCTTCGGCGCGGAACGTGACCGTCGTACCGCAATTCGGGCAGAAGAGACTGTCGACGAATCGTCCCGAGTCCCCACGCTGCCGGTAGGTTCGCTTGTCGCCCGCGATGCTCACGGCGGACTCAGGGAAGAAGGCCGAGTAAGAGAATGCACTACCGCTACCGCGCTGGCAGTCGGTGCAACTGCACAGATGGACATAACTCGGCTCGCCGCGCGTCGTGACCGTGAAATTGCCGCAAGCACAACGGGCGAGGCGCGTGTCGCTTTCCTCTACCATGTCGACCTCCGTTGCCTAGGCCGCGACGGCGCCGTCGCGGATCAGCTTGTAGTTGATCGAGTCTAACAGCGCCTCGAATGACGCATCGACGATGTTGGGTGAGACGCCGACCGTGTACCAGCGGTTCCCCTCGCCGTCGCGGCTCTCGATGAGCACGCGGGTGACGGCGTCGGTGCCGCCGGTGAGGATGCGCACCTTGTAATCGACCAGCTCGAGATCGTCGATATAGCTCTGATAGGGACCGAGATCCTTGCGCAGCGCGTTGTCGAGCGCATTCACCGGACCGTTGCCCTCGCCGGCCGAGAGCATCGTCTCGCCGTCGATGCGCACCTTGACGGTCGCCTCGGAAATGGTGACGAGCTCGCCGAGCGCGTTGTGCCGCCGCTCGACCGTGACGCGGAACGAATTGACGTCGAAGAATTGCGGCACGTTGCCGAGCATGCGCCGCGCCAGCAGCTCGAACGAAGCGTCGGCCGCCTCGTAGGCATAGCCGACCGCCTCGCGCTCCTTCACCTCATCGAGCAGGCGCAAGATGCGCGGATCGTCCTTCGGCACAGCGATGCCGATGCGCTCGAGCTCGGCCAGGATGTTCGAGCGCCCGGCCTGGTCCGAGACGAGCAGCTTCCGCCTGTTGCCGACCGATTCCGGGGGCACGTGTTCATAGGTGCGCGGGTCCTTCTGCACGGCTGAGACATGGATGCCGCCTTTATGCGCGAAGGCCGACTCGCCGACATAAGGCGCGTGGCGGTTTGGGGCGCGGTTCAGGATTTCATCGAGGATGCGCGAGGCATGCGTCAGCGTCCTGAGCTTCTCCGGCGTCACGCCGGTCTCGAAGCGATCGGCATAGTCCGATTTCAGCATCAGCGTCGGGATGATCGAGGTGAGATTGGCGTTGCCGCAGCGTTCGCCGAGACCGTTCAGCGTGCCCTGGATCTGGCGCGCGCCGGCGCGCACGGCGGCGAGCGAGTTGGCGACGCCGTTGTCGGTGTCGTTATGCACATGGATGCCGAGGCGATCGCCGGGGATGGCCTTGACCACCTCGTCACGATCCGCTCGATCTCCTCGGGCAACGTGCCGCCATTGGTGTCGCACAGCACGACCCAGCGCGCGCCGGCCTCGTACGCCGTCGTGGCGCAGCGCAGCGCGTAATCGGGATTGGCCTTGTAGCCGTCGAAGAAATGCTCACAGTCGAGCAGCGCCTCGCGGCCGCTGGCGACGACGGTCGCGACCGAGTCTTTGATGCCCTCGACATTCTCGTCGAGCGTGATGCCGAGCGCGACATCGACATGGAAGTCCCAGCTCTTGCCGACGAGACAGATGGCCGAGGTCTTGGCGGCGAGCAGCGCCTGGAAGCCCGGATCGTTGGCAAGCGAGCGGCCTGGCCGCTTGGTCATGCCGAACGCGGTGAGCCGCGCATGCCCTAGCTCGCGCGTCTCGGCGAACAGGCGCGTGTCGGTCGGGTTCGCGCCGGGATAGCCGCCCTCGATATAGTCGATGCCGAGCGCGTCGAGCTGCTGGGCGATCAGCCACTTGTCCTCGACCGAGAAATCGACGCCGTGGGTCTGGGCGCCGTCGCGGAGCGTGGTGTCGTAAAGCGAGAGCCGTTCGCGGGTCATGGTCCTGTCCTACACCACACCAAAGAGGAAGTGCAGCGCAAGCAGCACGGCGAGCGCGAGCACCGCGAGCTTGATGGCAAGATAGACGCCGCGACTGCCCTTGAACGGCGCATCCTTGAGGAACCGGATCATCTTGATACCTGGAGCCTCGCCCTGAGGAGGCGCGAAACGCGCCGTCTCGAAGGGTGAGCCTGACTTGATCTCATGCTTCGAGACGCGCCCTGCGGGCGCTCCTCAGCATGAGGCTCTGATTGCTTGGAACGATTCATCGGGCGACCTCCCAAGTGGTGACCAGCTCGCCGGTCTTGGGGTCCTTGGCGTCCTTCAGCATGATGCCCATCGCTTCAAGCTCGCCGCGGATGCGGTCGGCCTCCTTGAAGTCGCGTGACTGACGCGCAGCGACTCGCTCCTTAATTTGTGAGTTGATGGACTCGACCGCGCCGTTGACCCGCCTAACGTCGCCCACCCGCAGAGCCGGGCCAGCCCAGCGAAGCGCTTCGTTTATTGCGGCAACTTCGGCCTTCAGGTCTTCAAGGTTCGAGTTGCGCAGTACAGCGAGAGCACGCGACACCGGATAGTTTTGCGGGAATAACAACATGAATCCGCGTATGACGCTGCGGATATCTGCGCCTTGCGCTAACTCAGGCATTGCGTACCCTTGATCACGCACACGCTGGGCTAAGCCGACGAGTTCTAGAGAAGCCCTGAGCGCGGCTCCAGCGTCGATGTCTCCGCCGCGCGCCTCTGAAGAGAGTTCGTACAGGCGAGTGATCGCAGCTGGACTGTTGAGATCATCCATCATCAGAGCGAGAAATTCGGCATCCGGCTCACTCGACGCGTAATCCTCGGCAACATCGAGAAGCTCAAAGTAGGATTTGAATGACTCCTCGAGTCCCGTCTGTGTCCAATTTATGGGTTGCCTGTAGTGGGTGCGAAGCATGTTGAACCGAAGAACGTCGCCGGGCCACTCCTCGAGCAATTCATGCACGGTGACGAAGTTGCCGGCCGACTTCGCCATCTTCTCTCCCTCGACCTGGAGGAAGCCGTTATGCATCCAGACCTGCGCCATGATCGGCGTGGCGTTGGCGCAGCGCGATTGCGCCAATTCGTTCTCGTGATGCGGAAACACGAGGTCGATGCCGCCGCCATGGATGTCGAACATATGCGGCTCGGCCAGCCCCGCCGGTGACAGGGTCGGCTTAGCCTCCTCCCACAGCCAGCGATCGGCCATGGCCGAGCACTCGATATGCCAGCCCGGACGGCCAGGGGTGGCGATGCCCGCGGGCGAAGGCCAAGACGGCTCGCCCGGCTTTGACGGCTTCCACAGAACGAAATCCATCGGGTCGCGCTTGTAGGGCGCGACCTCGACCCGGGCGCCGGCGACCATCTCGTCCAGCGAGCGGCCCGACAGCTTGCCGTAATCCGGCATGGACGCGACATCGAACAGCACATGGTCCTCGGCGACGTAGGCTGAGCCGCGCTCGACCAGGCGCTCGATCATCGCCTTCATCTCAACGATATGCTCGGTCGCCCGCGGCTCGACGGTCGGATCGAGCGCGCCGAGCGCCTTCATGTCGGCGTGGAACTGGTCGGTGGTCTTGGTGGTGACCAGCCGGATCGCCTCGTTCAGGGGCAGGCCTGGATAGTCTTGGCCCGCGCGCGCGTTGATCTTGTCATCGACGTCGGTGATGTTGCGGACATAGGTGACGTGCTCAGGGCCATAGATGTGCCGGAGCAGCCGGAACAGCACGTCGAACACGATGACCGGGCGCGCATTACCGATATGGGCGAAGTCATAGACCGTCGGCCCGCAGACATAGATCCGCACATTGGCAGGATCGAGCGGACGGAACTCGTCCTTCTTCCGCGTCAGCGTGTTGTAAAGCTTAAGCGCCACAGTCCAAGCCCCTTCGGCTTGGCCCGCCCCAGCGTTCTTGACAAGATCGAGTTTGGATAAAGAAGGAACGACCCGGGCGAGCGATGTTTGCTAGCCAGGAATGATGCCGCAGGAAATGATAAGGATGGGTTGCTCTTGCATCATCTTGGGGGTGCTTATGGCGGGAATTGGTGAAACCGTCAAGCGAGCCTGCTTTCCGGCCCTTTCTCGAACGGGACCTTGCCGGCCATCTTATTGATGCCTCATTGACCCCCGAGTTTAGCCCTGCATAATGCGTTGGTGGCTTCCCGGGGATTGGAACCAGTCGTGAGGGTCAATCGCGATTTTCGGCGCGTGATCGCGTCGTCCATTCGGTCGATCGGCGGGCGCCGGCTCGCCGCATTCGCGCTTGGCGGCATGGTTGCCGTTGCCGCCGGTGCCGGGCTCGCGCTGGCGCAAGGGGCTAACGACCAGCAGATTCGCTGCATGCAGCTCCAGCAGGAATTGGTTTCAGCGTCGCAAGGCGGCGGCGGCAGCAGCGACGACCTCGCCCGCCTCGACCAGCAGATCGCCCAGAACGACCGCGTGTTCCAGGGTACCCAGGCAGCCATGCAGGATGCCGGCTGCTTCGAGAGCTTCTTCATCTTCGGCAAGGCGCTGGTGCGCAGCCCGAAATGCCTCAAGATGAACGACCGCGTCGAGGATGCGCGCCGTCAGCTTGCCGCGCTCCAGCAGCAGCGCGCGGCACTTTCGGGTGGCGGCGGAAACAGGCGACGCCAAGCCGAGCTTCAGGATGCGATGGTGCGCAGCGGCTGCGGCGGTCAGGTCCGCGCGCCGGCACCGAGGCGCGGCGGCGGCTTGCTCGACTTCTTCGGCGGCGGGCAAGAGCAGGACGACGAGCAGCAGCCCGAAAGCCCGGTCTATCGCAGCATCGACCCGAACGGGCGCTATCGCTCGGTCTGCGTGCGGCTCTGCGACGGCTTCTTCTATCCGATCAGCTTCGCCACCTATTCCAGCCGTCTGGCGCAGGAGCAGGACCAGTGCCAGTCGAGCTGCGCCGCGCCCGCCGAACTCTACGTCTATCGCAATCCCGGACAGGAGATCGAGCAGGCCATCTCGCTGAACGGCTCGGCCTATATGGACCTCCCCGTCGCGCTCAAATATCGCAAGTCCTATGTGACCGGCTGCTCCTGCAAGCAGGCCGAATACAATCCGACCGAGATCGAGGCCGCCAACAAGCGCGCTGAGGCCGATGCCGCCGCGCAGCCCGGCAAAAACAAGGGCAAGGGAAAGGTCGCGGCGAAGCCTGCTCCCGCCACGGCCGCCGCCACGGCAGCCCAAACCGGCGCGCAGGGCAATCCCGACGTCACCGGCAGCAATCAGGCGGCGGGCGCTGCGCCGCAAGCTCCGCCTGCCGTGCCGCAGGCGCAGAAGCAGCCGGCGCCGGCCAAAGCCGCCGCGGTAGCGCCACCACCGGCGCCGTCACAGGCCGATGCCGCGGCCAGTCAGTCGACCGTCATCAAGAAGGTCGGCAAGCCGGCCCCGCCTCCCGCGCAGTAGACGTCATTAAGCAATCTTGCCGTCGAGCCGCGCCATGGCGCGCGCCCTGCCGATCAACGGCAGCAGCAGCTTGAGCTCGGGCCCGTGCTCGCGCCCTGTCAGGGCAAGCCGCAGCGGCTGAAACAGCGCCTTGCCCTTGGCGCCGGTCGCCTGCTTCACGTCGGCCGACCATCGCTCCCAGGTCGAGCCGTCCCACGGCTCTGGCGGCAGCAGGACCGAAGCCTCGGCGCAGAGAGCGGCGTCGGCGATCACCGGCTGCAAGGGACCGGTGACCACCTCCCACCAGATCTTCGCATCGCTTAGAACGGCAAGATTGCCGCGCACCGCCCCCCAGAACGATTCACCCCCGCCGACCCCCATCGCCTTGAGCCGCGCCGCCACCGCTTCGAACGGCAGCATGTGCAGGAGCTTGGCGTTGAGCGCGCGAAGCTCAGCCGGATCGAAGCGTGCCGGCGCGCGTGACAGCTTGGCGAAGTCGAAGCCGGCCACCAGCTCGTCGAGATTTGCGTGCGGCGCGATCGGGTCCGATGTGCCGATGGTCGCGACATAGCTCGCCAGCGCCAGAGCCTCGATCCCCTCCTCGCGCAACCCCTCGATGGCGAGCGAGCGGATGCGCTTGGAGAGCGCCTGCCCCTCGGCGCCAACCAGAAGACTATGGTGGCCGAACGCGGGGGTAGCCGAACCCAGCGCCTCGAACAGCTGGATCTGCGGCGCGGTGTTGACCACGTGGTCCTCGCCGCGAATGACATGGGTGACGCCGAGATCGATGTCGTCGACGACGCTCGGCAGCGTGTAGAGATAGCTGCCGTCCTCGCGCACCAGAACGGGGTCCGACAAAGAGGCGGCATCGACATGCTGACGCCCGCGCACGAGATCGTCCCAGGCGACGTCGCGGCTCTCCAGCTTGAAGCGCCAATGCGGCTTGTGGCCCTCGGCCTCGAGCTTGGCGCGGTCAGCGTCAGTCAGCGTCAAGGCGGCGCGGTCATAGACGGGCGGCCGCCCGCGCCCCAGCTGGCGCTTGCGCCTCAGCTCAAGCTCATGGGGGGTCTCGTAGGCGGGGTAGAGCCGCCCCGTCGCCTTCAGCTTCTCGACCGCCGCGGCATGGCGCGCGAAGCGATCCGACTGGCGCACTTCCTTCGCATAATCGATGCCGAGCCAGGCAAGGTCTTCGCGGATGCCTTCGGCGAATTCCTCGGTCGAGCGCTCGCGGTCGGTATCGTCGAGGCGAAAGATCAGTTGGCCGCCCATCTTGCGCGCGAACAGGAAATTGAGCAGCGCGGTGCGGATATTGCCGGCGTGAATGCGACCGGTCGGGCTCGGCGCGAATCTCACCGTCACGCTCATCGCTAGAGCTTCTCGCGGAATTTGTTGGTGATGGGATAGCGGCGGTCGCGGCCGAAATTCTTGGCCGTAATCTTCACCCCCGGCGCCGCCTGCCGCCTCTTATACTCGGCGAGATAGAGCATGCGCTCGACCTTCTTGACAAGCTCGGGCGCGTGCCCGCGCGCGACAATGTCAGGCAGCGGCAGCTCGAGCTCGACCAGGCAATTCAAGATATCGTCGAGCACGTCGTAAGGCGGCAGAGTGTCCTGGTCGCGCTGGTTGGGCTTTAGCTCGGCGGTCGGCGCCTTGGTCAGCACATTCTCCGGGATGACGATGCCCTCAGGCCCGAGGCAGGTTTTGGGCCGCGCCTGATTGCGATAACGCGCCAGCGCGTAAACCTGCGTCTTGTACAGGTCCTTGATTGGATTGAAGCCGCCATTCATGTCGCCATAGAGCGTGGCGTAGCCGACCGAGACTTCGGACTTGTTGCCGGTGGTGATGACCATCGGCCCGAATTTGTTGGAGAGGCCCATCAGAAGCGTGCCGCGCGCGCGCGACTGCAAATTCTCCTCCGTCGCGTCGGGGCTCGTGCCGGCGAAGGCTTTGGCAAGCGAAGCGGTCAGCCCCTCGACCGCTCCGTCGATCGGCATGATGTCGTAGCGCAGATGCAGCGCCTCCGCGGTTGCCGCGGCGTCGGCCAGGCTTTCATTGCTGGTGAAGGTGTAAGGCAGCATGACGCCATGCACGCGTTCAGCGCCGAGCGCATCAACGGCGATCGCCGCACAGAGCGCCGAGTCGACGCCACCCGACAGCCCGAGCACGACACTGGGAAAGCCGTTCTTGGCGACGTAGTCGCGCAAGCCCGTGACGCAAGCGAGGTAGTTGGCGGCCTCCCCCTCCTCGACCGCTGCGATTTCGCCCGGAACACAGCGCCAGCGCCCGGCCTCGCGACGCCATTCCGTCATGCCGACCGCCTGCTCCCAGGCCGGCATCTGCACGGCGAGCGTGCCGTCGCCGTTCAGCACGAATGACGCGCCGTCGAACACGAGCTCGTCCTGGCCGCCGACCTGGTTGACGTAAGCGAGCGGCAGCCCGGTCTCGGCGACGCGCGCCGCGGCGACGGCACAGCGCACCTCCTGCTTGTCGATCCAATAAGGCGAGCCGTTCGGCACGATGAGCAGACCCGCGCCCCGCTCGGCGAGCGCCGTGCACACCTGCTCGCTCCATATGTCCTCGCAGACGGGTACGCCGAGTTTCATCCCGCGCCAGTCGATCGGCTCGGGCATGGGGCCGGCTGCGAACACGCGCTTCTCGTCGAACACACCGTAATTCGGCAGGTTGTTCTTGGTGCGCACCGCCTCGATGCGTCCGTGGTCGAGCAGGCGCGACCGCGTTATAGACGAACGGCGGGTCGCCCCACGGCAGCCCGACCAGGATCGCAGGTCCGCCGTCTCCGGTGTCGCGCGCAAGCTCCTCGGCCGCCTCGCGCGCCGCCTCCTGCAACGCGGGCTTCAGCACCAGGTCCTCGAGCGGATAGCCGGTGAGGTAGAGCTCGGTGAAGGCGATCAGGTCCGCGCCGGCTGCTGCCGCGCGGGCGCGGACCTCGCGGGCCCTGGTCACGTTGCCGGCAAGGTCGCCGACGACGGGGTTTAGCTGCGCGAGCGCGAGCTTGAATGAGTCCTTGATCTGATGCGCCATGATCTTGTCATTGCCCGGCTTGACCGGGCAATCCAGTAACCCGGGAAGTCGGTAAGATAAACTGAGGTCGGTGGTTACTGGATGCCCGCTTGCACGGGCATGACAGCCGCCGATTTACTCGCCGGCGGCGATCGAGAACTCGGGCTCCGGCCGCCCTTCCCGCTCGCGCTTCAGCCGCTCGGCCATGATGAAGGCAAGCTCGAGCGATTGGTCGGCGTTGAGTCTCGGGTCGCAATGGGTGTGGTAGCGGTCCGACAGGTCGGTTTCGGTGACCGCCTTGGCGCCGCCGACGCATTCGGTGACGTTCTGCCCAGTCATCTCGACATGGATGCCGCCCGCATGCGTGCCTTCGCTGCGGTGGATGTCGAAGAAGCCCTCGACCTCCTTGAGGATCAGGTCGAACGGCCGCGTCTTGTAACCGCTGCTGCCGGCCTTGATCGTATTGCCGTGCATCGGATCGCACGCCCACACCACGATCTTGCCTTCGCGCTCCACGGCGCGAATGAGCGCCGGGAGATGCTTGCCGACGTTATCGGCGCCGAAGCGCGTGATGAGCGTGAGCCGCCCAGGCTCGTTCTGCGGATTGAGCGCGTCGATCAGCTTGAGCAGCTCGTCGGCGGCGAGGCTCGGGCCGACTTTCGCCCCGACCGGATTCTTGATGCCGCGGAGATACTCGACATGCGCGTCGTCGAGCTGGCGCGTGCGGTCGCCGACCCAGAGCATATGGCCCGACGTCGCGTACCAGTCGCCCGAGGTCGAAATCGACGCGGGTGAAGGCCTGCTCGTAGCCGAGCAGCAGCGCCTCGTGGCTCGTATAGAAGCTCGTAGTGCGGAGCTGCGGCGTGTTGTCGGCATTCAGCCCGCAAGCGCGCATGAAGCGCAAGGTCTCGGCGATATGCTCGGCGAGCTCCTGATAACGGTGCCCGGCCGGGCTGTCCTTGACGAAGCCCAGATTCCACTGATGCACGTGCTCGAGATTGGCGTAGCCGCCCTGCGCGAAGGCGCGAATGAGATTGAGCGTGGCGGCGGACTGGCGATAGGCCATCAGCATGCGGTTGGGATCGGGCACGCGCGCCGTCTCGTCGAACTCAATGCCGTTGACGATATCGCCGCGATAGCTCGGCAGCTCCTTGCCGTTCTGCACCTCGGTCGGGCTCGACCTCGGCTTGGCGAACTGGCCGGCGACGCGGCCGAGCTTCACCACCGGCGAGCCGCCGGCATAGGTGAGCACGATCGCCATCTGCAGGAACACACGGAAGAAGTCGCGGATCGCGTCCGCCCGATGCTCGGCGAAGCTTTCGGTGCAGTCGCCGCCCTGGAGCAGAAAGGCATCGCCTTGCGCGACGCGGGCAAGCTTGGCCTTCAGCTCGCGCGCCTCGCCGGCAAACACGAGCGGCGGGAAGGTCGCAAGCTGCTTCTCAACCTCGGCGAGCGCGGCAGTCTCGGGGTAGGCCGGGACCTGCTCGATCGGTTTGGCGCGCCAGCTGTCTGGGCTCCATCGGGACGCCATGGAAAGGCTCTCCTTCACGAAAGTGAACGCTATATAGGCGATCGACGGAACCCTGGCTAGGCAGGGGACGCTCGATTGCCTCGCGCCGCCGAGCATGCCACATAACCCTTAAGAGCACGGGAAGGGAGCGCCATTGGATCGCCACCTTGAGCACGACCACCACCCGCGCGAGATCGCGAGGCGCCTGGCAGAAGGCCCGACCGCGAGCTATCTCCGCGACTGGGTCTATGGCGGCATCGACGGCACGGTCACGACGTTTGCCATCATGGCGGGCGTGGTCGGGGCAAGCCTCGACGCCCGCGTGGTGCTGATTCTCGGCGCCTGCAATCTGCTCGCGGACGGCCTGTCGATGGCTGCCGCCAACTACTCCAGCACGACGACCGAGATCGAGGAATATGCACAGATTCGCCGCATGGAAGAGCGCCATGTCGAGCTCGCGCCGGAGGGCGAGCGCGAGGAGGTTCGCCAAATCTTCATGGCCAAGGGCTTCAAGGGCGGCGCGCTCGAGACCGCGGTCGGCGTCATCACCGAGCAGCGCGAGCGCTGGATCGACACGATGATGACCGAGGAGCACGGCATGCCGCCGATCACCCGCTCGCCGGTCAAGTCGGCGATGTTCACCTTTCTCTCCTTCGTGCTGTGCGGCAGCGTCCCGCTCTTGGCCTATCTGCTACGGCTGAGCGACCCACTCGCCGTTGCGAGCGTGATGACCGGCGCCACCTTCTTCGCCATCGGCTCGTTGCGCAGCCGCTGGTCGCCGACGCCCTGGTGGCGCGCCGGGCTCGAGACCTTCGTCATCGGCATGACCGCCGCCGGCGTCGCTTATCTGGTCGGCGACTTCCTGCAAAGCATCGTGTGAGCTAATCCGCTACCGCTCGTTTCAGCAATCGTGGCACAAAAGGCGCCATGGCCATCAAGGAACCAAGCTTCACGGTCGGCATCGAGGAGGAATATCTCCTCGTCGATAAGGACACGCGCGACCTCGCGCAGGAGCCGCCGCCGGCCCTGCTCGCCAAATGCGAGGAGGCGCTGCGCGGCCAGGTCAGTCCCGAATTCCTGCGCTCGCAGATCGAGGTCGGCACGCGCGTGTGCAAGTCGATGCAGGAAGCGCGCGACCAGCTCGCCCATCTCCGCGGCACGGTCGGCCGCATCGCCGGCGAGTTCGGTCTTGCGCCAATCGCCGCCTCGACCCATCCCTTCGCGCAATGGTCGGACCAGCAGCACACCGACAAGGAGCGCTACAATGTGCTCGCGGCCGACCTCCAGCAGGTGGGGCGGCGGCTCGTCATCTGCGGCATGCATGTTCATGTCGGCATCGAGGACGACGATCTTCGCATCGACCTGCTCGGCCAGGCAGCTTATTTCCTGCCGCATTTGCTCGCGCTCTCGACCTCATCGCCGTTCTGGCAGGGCGCGCAGACCGGGTTCAAGTCATATCGTTTGTCGGTGTTCGACGAGCTCCCGCGCACCGGCATGCCGCATCAATTCGCGAGCTACGGCGAATATGAGCGCGCCATTGAGCTTCTGGTGAGCGCGGGGCTGATCGAGGACGCGACCAAGATCTGGTGGGACATGCGCCCCTCGGCGCGCTTCAAGACGCTCGAGATGCGTATCACCGATGTCTGCCCGCTGATCGACGACGGCATCGCCATCGCCTCGCTCTATCGCTGCATCTTGCGGCTGCTCTATCGCTTGCGCCGGCGGAATCAGCGCTGGCGCTATTACCCGCCATTCCTGGTGCGCGAGAACCGCTGGCGCGCGCAGCGCTACGGCGTTGAGCAGGGCCTGGTCGATTTCGGCAAGGGGGCGGTCGTCCCCTTCCCCGCCCTGCTCGAAGAATTGTTCGATCTGATCGCCGAGGACGCCGCCTATTTCGGCTGCGTCGCCGAGATCGGCCATGCCCGCACCATCGTTCAGCGCGGCACGAGCGCCGACCGTCAGCTTGCCTGCTATGCAGACGTGCAAAAACTGGGCGGCAGCGACCAAGCGGCGCTGATTGCCGTGGTCGACGGCATTATCGAGGAGACCATGACGCTGCCGACCGGCGCGCCAAACGTCATCGCGGCCGTGAGAGCGCATCAATCTAGCTAAAGCGTGGTGGCCATGCCGCCATCGACATTGAGGCTGGCGCCGGTGATGTAGGCGGCCTCGTCGGAAGCCAAGAACAGCGCCGCATTGGCGATGTCTTGCGGCGTGCCGAACCGCCTGAGCGGCGTCTGGGTTAGCAGCCCCTTGGCGATCATCGGATTTGCGATGTAGCGGCCGATCAAAGCTGTCTCGATATAACCTGGCAGCAGCGTGTTCACGCGGATGCCGTAAGGCGCGTACTCCACTGCCAAGCTCCGCGACAGGGCGGACACCGCGCCCTTGGTCGCCGAATAGACGGCCATCTGGCGAGTGTGCTTGGTCGCCATGATCGATGATAGATTGACGATCGAGGCCTTGCCCGACGCTTTCAACAGATCGAACGCCTCGCGCGCGCAGCGCACCGTGCCGTCGAGATTGACGGCCCACACCCGGTCCCATGCCTCGTCGTCGAGATGGCGGAAGTCCGAGCGCTCGCCGATTCCAGCGTTGTTGACCAGCACGTCGAGCCGGCCATGCGCCGCGCCGATCTCCGCCATCAGCGCTTTCACCTGCGGCGTGTCGGTGACATCGACCTGATGCGCGGAAGCCGCGCCGTTAGACTTGACGATTGCCGCCGCCACGTCCTTGGCGGCCTCGCCGTCGCGGTCGACCACAACCACGGATGCGCCCTCGCGCGCGAAGGTCTCGGCGATGGCGCGTCCGATCCCTGCGCCGCCGCCGGTGACCAGGGCGACCTTGTCCTCAAGCCGCCGCATCTGACCCCGCCACTGGCGCCGGCATTTCCCATTTATGGCGCATCGTCACCAGCTCCTCGGCGGCCGAGGGGTGCAGCGCCATGGTCTTGTCGAAATCGGCCTTGGTCGCGCCGAACCTGAGCGCGACCGCCGCCATCTGCACGATCTCGGCGGCGTCGGGGCCCAATATATGCACGCCGAGCACCTTGTCGGTCTTCATGTCGACAACGAGCTTCATCATTGTCCGCTCGTCGCGGCCGCTGACCATCGAGCGAAGCGGGCGGAAGCTGATCTTGTAGATGTCGATGACGCCCGCGCCTTGCCTCTCGCGCGCCTGTTGCTCGGAGAGCCCGACCGTGCCGATCTCCGGCTGCGAGAACACCGCGGTCGGGATGACTCCGTAATCGACCTTGGTCGGCTTGCCGTTGAACAGCGTCTCGGCGAAGGCGTTAGCGTCATGGATCGCGACCGGGGTCAGATTCTTGCGGTCGGTCACGTCGCCCACGGCATAGATACTGTCGACCGAGCTTTTGGAAAACTCGTCGACCACGACGCGCCCATTCCCGCCCAGCTCCACGCCGAGCCGCTCAAGCCCGAGCCCGGAGGTGTTGGGCACGCGCCCGGTCGCCGCCATGACGAGACCGGCGGCAACAGAATTGCCGCGCTTGAGCTTGACACGATAGCCGTCGCCCTCCTTCTCGACCGAGGCGACGTCGGTATCCATGCGGAGATCGATGCCGCGATTGCGCATGGCCTCGGCCAGACCGTCACGGAGATCGATGTCGAAGTCGCGCAAAATCTGGTTGCCGCGATAGAGCACGGTGACGGCGACGCCGAGCCCCTTGAAGATCGAGGCGAACTCCATGCCGATATAGCCGGCGCCGATGATGACGATGCGCTCGGGCAATTTCTCGAGCAGGAAGCATTCGTTCGAGGTGATCAGGTGCTCCCGTCCCGGCAGGTCGGGGATCATCGGATGCGAGCCGGTGGCGATCAGGATGGTCTTGGCGGTCACAGCGGCGGTGCCGTCGCCGAGCTTCACGGTGTGGGCATCTTCGAGCGCGGCATGCGTCATGAAACTGTCGACGCCCGTGCGCTCCAAGGTACGGGTATAGACGCCGTTCAGCCGGTCGACCTCACGCCTGACATTGCCGATCAGCGTCGGCCAGTCGAATTCGAGGTCATCGCAAGTCCAGCCGAAGCCGCGCGCGTCGGGAAACTCGGTGCCGTAGCGGCTGCCATAGACGAGCAGCTTTTTGGGCACGCAGCCGCGGATCACGCAGGTCCCGCCGACGCGATATTCCTCGGCGATGCCGACCTTGGCGCCGAGCTCGGCAGCAAGCCGCGCAGCCCGGACCCCGCCCGAGCCCGCGCCAATGACGAACAGATCGTAGTCGTACTCGGCCACTTGGCGTCAGGCTCCCGGGCGGCGCAACAATCTGACCCCGCCGCTTCCCGCCACGATAGCCAAATCGGCGAGCCCGAGAAACAGCCCATGCTCGACCACGCCCGGCACCCGCTTCAGCGCAAAGGCGAGCACTTCGGGCTCGAGAATCGCCCCGAACGCGCAATCGAGGATGAGATTGCCTTGGTCGGTGACGAACGGCGCCTCGCCCTCCCCGGGCCTGAGCCTGATCTCGCCGCGGCAGCCAGCCTCGATGGCGATCGCCTCGACCAGGCGCATGGTGGCGAGCAGCCCGAACCGCACCACCTCGATCGGCAGCGGGAAGGTGCCGAGCGTCTGGACCATTTTGCTGTCGTCGGCGATGACCACCATCTGGTCCGACGCTGTCGCCACGATCTTCTCGCGGAGCAGCGCGCCGCCACCACCTTTGATCAGGCGAAGCTGATCGTCGATCTCGTCGGCGCCGTCGACGGTGAGATTGAGCTCTGGCGTCTGGTCGAGCGTCGAGAGCGGAATACCGAGCTGCTCGGCCTGGAGACGGGTCGTCTCGGAGGTCGGCACGCACAGCACGCGAAGCCCGCGCGCGACCCGCTCGCCAAGCGCCGCGACGAAGCGCGCCGCCGTCGATCCGGTGCCGAGCCCAAGCCGCATGCCGTCCTCGACGAGATCGAGCGCGGCGCGGGCGGCCTCCTCCTTAAGCTCGTCGGCCCTGGCCAAGCGTTTCCCCCATGCCCTGTCGGCAACGACGACGCCGTTGCCTAGAGCGAAATCGCCCGAGATCGAATCACGATTTCGCTCTAGTTGTCTGTTTATGACGCACGATCTTATCCGAAAAGTCTGCAACTTTTCGGGATCGTGCCTAGCCGGAAGCTGCCGTGTGACAGAGGGTGCATGCTCAAGGACACCACCATCGTGTTCGACCTGGACGGGACGCTCGTCGACACGGCGCCCGACCTGACCAACGCCTTGAATCATGCGCTCGCCCGCGCCGGCCAGGCGCCGGTCTCGGCGGCCACCGTACGCAGCCTGGTCGGGCAAGGTGCCCGCGTTATGATCGAGGAGGGTCTGCGGCGGGCCGGCGTCGCGGGCGACCTCGACGCACTGCTCGGCGATTTCCTCATCCATTACGAGGCGAATATCGCCGCCGAGAGCCGGCCCTTCCCCGGCGCGGTGGCGGCGCTCGATCGCCTCAAGCGCGACGGGGCGCGGCTCGCGGTGTGCACCAACAAGCGCGAATCCATGTCGCGCCGGCTTCTGCAAGAGCTTGATCTTGACCGTTATTTCGGCGCAATCGCGGGGCGCGACACCTTCCCGGTGGCGAAGCCCGACCCAGGCCATTTGACCGGCGCGATCCGACTTGCCGGCGGCGACCCAACCCGTGCCGTCATGGTCGGCGACAGCTCCATCGACCTCATGGCCGCCAAGGCCGCTTCTGTGCCGATAGTGATGGTGAGCTTCGGCTACGCCGGCGAGGCGGTCCCCGGAACGACGCCCGAGGCCGTCATCGACCATTTCGATGAGCTGCACGCGGTCCTCATCTCGCTGGTGCGAAACGGTGCGGCATACCGCTTCGGCGCGCAACCCGCCTAAATCCCGCCAAATATCAGTCTTAATCCGACCTGATCGCTCTCAACGAAGAGCCATAGTGAAAGCGCACACCTTAACCGCCCCCCATAACCGTTCGAGTTCATCTTAGAGGGAGAGATGGGAATGCTGAGACGTGTCGCGATCGGCGTCGCACTGGGCTGCCTCATGGGAGGGACCGCCTATGCCGTGGACGAGGATGTCGATAATCAGTGCACCGAGCAGCTGACCGCCGCCGAGGAAGCCGTGCAGAACAAGATCGACGCCAATGCCTTGAACGAGGCTGACGCCGAGAAGGTGAACGAGCTTCTCGACCAGGCCGATGCGCTGTGCACCGAGGGGAACTTCAAGGACGCAAGCGCGGCGCTGGCCCAAGTCAACGGAATGGTCGGCAAGAAGTAGCTGCGCTCAAGAAGGACGGCGCCGGGCGTGCCGTGCTTCCCGGTTTGAAGGTGTCGCATCCACTGGCTGTTCGCGTCGCGGCCGGCGCTATGCCGGCTTGCCGGTATTCGCGTGCCCGTTCCTTGACTTACCCAGGGGCCAATCGCTAAATCCATCCGCGCATCAGCCGCAATCCGGTTTTCCGATAGGGCGAGGCTGAGACAAACCATCACCCGGAAAAGTGGGAACCGGTTTTCCGATAGGGTGAGGCTGATATATAGAGACTCGCGACGGGCGGTTAGCTCAGCTGGTAGAGCACTGTGTTCACATCGCAGGGGTCACTGGTTCAAGTCCAGTACCGCCCACCACTAAATACCTGATCAATCATCAAGTTTGCTCATCCCAGCGGAAGCAATTACCGTCCTGCAGCGTGTCGGCACGCTGTCGGCAGCGAGGTCGCCGGCGCCGGGTTTAAGCAGCGCGGCCGCCAGGTAGACTCATAATGCGTGAGACCCGAAAACTGATCGTCACGGCCGACGATTTCGGTCTCTCCGTCCCCGTGAACGAGGCCGTCGAGAGCGCGCATCGACAGGGCGTCCTCTCTGCCGCAAGCCTGATGGTCGGCGCCAAAGCCGCAGCGGATGCCGTAGAGCGCGCGCGTAGACTTCCCTCATTGGGCGTCGGCCTGCATTTGACGCTGCTCGATGGGCATCCGGTATTGCCCCCCGAGGCGATCCCGGACCTGGTTGGGCCCGACGGCAGATTTCGCAGCGACCCTTTTCGCTTCGGCGTCGCTCTCTATTCTTCACGCAAGATGCAAAGCCAAGCCGACGCCGAGATCGACGCCCAGTTCGAGCGCTTCTCGGCGACGGGCTTGCCCATGGACCACATCAATGGGCACAAGCATTTCCACTTGCATCCGGTGGTGTCGCGGGCGATTGCGCGGGCTGCTCCCCGTTTCAATCGGCCACCGGTCCGTGTCCCGCTCGAGCCGTTCGGTCCATCGTTTAGAGCCAATCGGAATCGCGCTCTCGGGCGCTTGGCAAGCTGGCTCTTTTATTATGTCCAAACACGGCGCATCCGCAGGGAGTTGATGGCCGGGTCGATTCCATCGAACGACCATGTGTTCGGTCTCTACGACAGCGGCGCAATGACCGAAGATCGCATCTTGCGGCTTCTCGATCAGTTGCCGGGAGGCGTCTCCGAGATCTATTGCCATCCCGCGACGCGGCGCTGGGAAGGACCTGACAATTCTCCCTGCCTCCTACCAACCTGAGAACGAGCTCGCGGCGTTGCTCAGTCCGGAAGTCAAAAGGAAGATGACGGCGCAAGGGCTGCGGACATCATCGTATCGCGCGGCGCTTTCGTGAAACGTGTTGCCGGGCGAGCGGCTGCTAGAGACGGTAAATCGTCGGCTTCACCGCAGCAACGCGATATGGCTTCTCGGTCGCGTCGCCGAGAGCAGCCAGCGCGGTCTGGACGATGGCCGAGGCATTCAGTCCGGCAAGCTCGTACATCTGGTGCGGTTGGCCGTGGTCGATGAACACGTCCGGCAGAACCATGCTGCGAACTTTGAGGCCGCGATCGAGAACCCCCGCCTCGGCAAGATAGTGCAGCACATGGCTGCCAAAGCCGCCAATCGCGCCTTCCTCGACCGTGACCAGCACCTCGTGATTGCGGGCGAGATCGCGGACAAGATCTCGGTCGAGCGGCTTCATGAAGCGGGCGTCGGCGACGGTGGCGGAAAGACCGAAGGCGGCAAGCTGCTCGGCCGCCTTGAGAGCCTCGGCAAGACGCGCGCCGAGCGAAAGGATGGCGACCGACGTGCCCTCGCGGAGAATGCGCCCCTTGCCGATCGGCAAGACCAAGCCTTGCTTCGGAAGCTCAACTCCCGTTCCCTCCCCGCGCGGATACCGCAAGGCTGATGGACGATCGTCGATCGTCACTTGGGTCGCGATCATGTGGCAGAGCTCGGCCTCGTCGCTTGCCGCCATGATGACGAAATCGGGCAAGCAACCGAGATAGGCAAGGTCGAACGACCCGGCATGGGTCGGTCCATCGGCGCCGACGAGGCCGGCGCGGTCCATCGCGAACCGCACCGGAAGTTTCTGTATTGCGACGTCGTGCACGACCTGGTCGTAGGCGCGTTGCAGGAAGGTGGAATAAATCACGGCGAAGGGCTTCATCCCTTCGCATGCGAGACCCGCGGCGAACGTCACGGCATGCTGCTCGGCGATGCCGACATCGAACGTTCGTTCGGGAAATTCCTTGGCGAAGCGATCGAGCCCCGTGCCGTCGGGCATCGCCGCGGTGATGGCAACGATCTTCGGGTCCTTCTTCGCCTCGGCGATCAGACTGTCGGCGAACACCCGCGTATAGGTTGGCGCCTTGGCCTCCGATTTCGTCTGCGCACCTGTGAGCACGTTGAACTTGCTCACGCCGTGATATTTGTCCTCCGACGCTTCGGCGGGGGCGTAGCCCTTGCCTTTCTTGGTAACGACGTGGACCAGAATCGGTCCCTCGGCGGCATCACGGACGTTTTTGAGGACCGGCAGCAATTGCTGGAGATCGTGCCCATCGATGGGGCCGACATAATAGAAGCCGAGCTCCTCGAACCACACGCCGCCCTGCCAGAAATGGCGAGCGAATTGCTCCATCCGCTCGACCCTGCGCTCCCAGCTCTTCGGCAGGCACTTAGCGACGCGCTTGGCGAGATTGCGCCAAAACAAATAAGAGCGGCTCGACGTGGTGCGCGCAAGATAGGTGGAAAGCGCGCCGGTGGGTGGCGCGATCGACATGTTGTTGTCGTTGAGGATGACTATCAGGCGCGCGCCGAGAGCGCCGGCATTGTTCATCGCCTCATAGGCCATACCCGCACTCATGGCCCCATCGCCAATGACGCAGACGACTTTATTGCTGTCCCCGCCAAGATCGCGCGCCACCGCCATGCCGAGCCCGGCCGAGATCGAGGTCGAGGAGTGAGCTGCTCCGAACGCGTCGTGCTCGCTTTCGACGCGCCGTGTGAAGCCCGACAGGCCCCCCGGCTGACGGAGCGTGCGGATTCGGCTTCTCCTGCCGGTCAGGATCTTGTGCGGATAGGCTTGGTGGCTGACATCCCAGATCAGCCGGTCGCGCGGCGTGTCGAACAGATAGTGGATGGCGACCGTCAGCTCGACCACGCCCAGTCCGGCGCCGAGATGGCCGCCGGTCACGGAGACGGCGTCGATCATCTCCTGGCGAAGCTCGGCGGCGAGTTGCGGCAGCTCGGTCTCCGGCAGAGCGCGCAGGTCCGCAGGCGTGACGACTTTGTCGAGAACGGGCGTCTCAGACGCCCGGACTGCCCCTAACTCCATTCCCTGCCCCCCGCTCTTGCCGCCCTCTTCGCCCCGTGCCGGGCGATGCGGCTTGTCTTTGACGCCCCGATCAGCTCCCCGTCAGTAATTTGTCGCCTTGTTTTGTCAGCGAGCTGACGAGGGCATCCGGCCCCCCCGATTTCAGGATCACTCCAAACTCCGCCCGGCGGTTTGCCAGCTCGCTGATCGTGCCATCGAGATAGATGTCGACGATCTTCCAGTCCGAGCCGGACTTGCGCATGAGGTAATTGAGCGGCACTGCGCCGCCGTCGGATTTGATGATCTGCGTCTTGACGATCTTGTCACCGTTAGGCCGGTCGACCGTCTCCAGAATTTGGAATTGCTCGCCCGAAAAGCCGTCAAAACGGCTGGCATAAGTGGCGACCGTCATCCGCGTGAACGCGCTGGTGATGCCGGCCTGTTGCTCCGGCGTCAGCGTGCTCCAACTCGGTCCGACGGCAATCCGCGACATTGCGTTGAGATCATAGGTCTTGGCCAGCACGGGAGAGAGCTTTTGAAAGCGCCCTTTCACGCCGAGCTGCTTTGCCTGCTTCATGGTGTCGAGCAGGCTGCCATAGAGAGTGGTGATGCTGGATGCAGCCGGGTCGGAGCTTGCACCAAGAGCCGGCGCCTGGATAAGCGCCGCAAGCCCGAGCGCAATGACGAATTTTGTGATGGTCGACGACATGAGGCCCCTACTCACGCAACTTCCTCTGGCGTTCGGCGTAATCAGTTGTCGGCAATCGCGTTATTGTACGCTGGTCAGGACGTTGGTCAGCAGCTCCTCCTCCTTGGCCGCTCGCGCGGGATCGCGCTGAAGAAGCGTGCTCGGCGGTGCGGAGGCTGCCGTTCCAGCACTGGCGGGCGCCGTCCACAGGCTCGCCGCCAGCGCCTCCTGCAACTCGGCCTGCCGCTTCTGCTCAACGACGCTGCGCAACATCGTATAGAAGTCGAGCGAGCTGTCCTCGAGCACCTGCATCTGCTGCACGTCGTCGAGCTTGGTGACCGGTGAGGCAATCGACCCCGCCACGGTTACGGTATTGACCGTATTGGCGGCCTGGGTGGCGAACTGGCTGGCTGCGAGCCCCGACTGCAGCAGACCTCCGGCCGGTATGGTCGCCACGAAATCGACGGTGGTTCCGATCAGGTCGCGGACATTGGTCGGGCCGATGATCGGCACCACGAGATAGTTGCTCTGACGCATTCCCAAAACGTAGAGCGTCTGGCCGAAATCGCCGGTCTGCTTTTCCAGCTTCTGCTGGCTGGCGACGTCGAACAGACCGCCGACGCCGATCGTCGAGTTCAGCGCGAAGCGACCCGCGGTCGTCGCGGCGGCGCCCAGGCGGAGTTGGAGGACATCGTTGGCAAAGACCATGGGCTCGGCGAGATTGCCGGCGAAATTCGCCACGGATTTGCGCACGGGATCGGGCAGCGTTTCGTGATAGGCCTTGGCGACCGGATAGATGACGGCGTGATTGATCCCCTGATTGCGCTCGAACATCGCGCGATTCATTTTCTCGTAGGGGTCCGCGGTCTCGCTCGTCGCCTCGGGAAGATCGGCGACGTCGGTCGGCGCCTCGACGGGAGCGGCGGCGCTGTTCATGGACTTGGCTGGAGGCTGGGACGCGAGAAACTGGGGAGACGGCACAACACCGCCCCCTGAGGCGCAGGCCGAAAGCCCGCACACCAGCAACAGGGCCGCAGCGCGGCTGAAGATGCTAAAGTTTGTTGCCCTCATGTCCCTACCCGGCCGGCAGGCTCCCTGCGCCGAAACCAGGCTCGCTAATGCTTGAGTTTATACCGAAATCGCTGATGTGGTTGTGGCCAATTTGCACTTTCTTTGTGTTTTTAGGCAGCCTCTACGCGCTGTTCGCGGCCGCCATTCTACGGCGATTTGCCAAAAATAACGTCGCCGGCCGTTCGGGCGGCTCGGCCGTCTCGATTCTCAAGCCGCTTTACGGCATGGAACCCGAACTCGAGGCCAATCTCACATCGTTCTGCCAGCAAAACTATGGCGGACACGTTCAGTTGATCTTCGGTCTTCAGGATCCGGCTGATCCCGCGGCGGAGATCGTCGAACGGCTCCGGCAGCGGTTTCCCGAACGCGAAATTATCCTCTGCGTCGATCCGACCCGGCATGGCACAAATCCGAAAATATCTAACGTAATCAATATGTCAGCTTACGTGAGCCACGACCTCATCGCACTCTCGGATAGCGATATAAGGGTCCACCCGCTCTACCTCGATCAGCGTGACCGCGACGCTCGCCGAGCCCGGTGTCGGGCTTGTGAGCTGCCTTTATCGTGGCATGCCGGCCGCCGGGATTTGGTCCCGTCTCGCGGCCGAAGCGATCAACAGCCAGTTTCTGCCAAATGCCCTCGTCGGACTGAAGCTCGGCCTCGCCAAACCCTGCTTCGGCGCAACCATCGCCCTTCGGACCGACACATTGGCTCGAATCGGTGGATTTGCGGCTTTTGCCGACCAGCTTGCCGACGACTATGCGATCGGGATGGCGGTTCGCCGGCTCGGCCTTCGGGTGGCCATTCCGCCCATGCTGGTCAGCCACGTCTGTTACGACCGGACTTTCGCCGATCTCGTCCGGCATGAGCTCCGGGCTGCCCGCACCATCCGCAGCATCGACCCGCTGGGCTATGTTGGCCTGGTGGCGACCAATCCCACGGCTTTCGCCCTCGCCGCCATTGCGCTCGGCGGCTTCAACTTGGCCAGCCTGTCGCTCCTCTTGCTCGCCCTTGCCTCAAGGGCGATAGTCTCGATACAAGCAGGCAGGCTCTCCGATGAGCCTGCGGGGCGCGGCGCATTTTGGCTTAGCCCATTTCGCGATCTGCTAAGCTTTGTCGATCTTCCTGGCGAGCTTCTTGCCGGGGCCGTTGGTCTGGCGAGGCCGTCGCTTCGAGCTGCGCTCGGACGGAACACTGAGACCGAGCTGAGGGACAGGACGCCGATGCGAACGCTCTTCCTGCAAGCTCCGTCTTATGACGGCTTCGACGGTGGAGCCGGCGCGCGCTATCAGGCGAAACGCGAAATCCGTTCGTTCTGGTATCCGACATGGCTCGCCCAACCGGCCGCCCTCGTTCCCAATTCAAAGCTGATCGATGCGCCGCCGCACCGGCTGAGCTTCGCCGATGTCGCGCCCTATGCGCGGCAGTATGAGCTTCTCGTCCTGCACACGTCATCGCCGTCGTTCCTCGGCGACGTGAAGACGGCCGAGGCGATGAAGGCGCTCAATCCCGATCTCAAGATCGGCTTCATCGGCGCCAAAGTCGCGGTCCAGCCCGACGATTGCTTCAAGGCGTCGGGCGCCATCGACTTCATCGCTCGCAACGAGTTCGACTTCACCATCAAGGAAGTCGCCGACGGACGGGACCTCGGCAAGATCGCAGGCCTGTCCTATCGCAATCGCGACGGCGTCGTGGTGCACAACCCCGATCGCCAGATGCTCGAAGACATGGACTCGCTTCCGTTCGTGACGCCGGTCTACCAGCGCGACCTCACCATCGAGAATTATTTCATCGGCTATCTCCAGCACCCTTACGTGTCGTTCTATTCAGGCCGGGGCTGCAAATCGCGCTGCACCTTCTGCCTCTGGCCGCAAACCGTTGGCGGCCATCGCTACCGCGTGCGCAGCGTCGGCCATGTGATCGATGAATTGCGGTGGGCAAAGTCGGCCTTCCCGCAGGTGAAGGAATTCTTCTTCGACGACGACACGCTGACCGACAATCTGCCGCGCGTCGAGGCGCTGGCGCGAGAAATCGGCAAGCTCGGGCTGACCTGGTCCTGCAACGCCAAGGCCAATGTCCCGTATGAGACGCTGAAGGTCCTGCGCGACAACGGCCTCAGGCTGCTGCTGGTCGGCTATGAATCCGGCAATCAGCAGATTCTCCACAACATCAAGAAGGGAATGCTGGTCGACGTCGCTCGCCGTTTCACCAAGGATTGCCACGATCTCGGCATCGTCATCCACGGCACGTTCATTCTCGGCCTGCCGGGCGAGACCAAGGAGACGATCGAGGAGACGATACGCTTCGCCAAGGAGATCAACCCGCACACCATTCAGGTGTCGCTCGCGGCGCCCTATCCGGGCACCTTCCTCTATAACCAGGCGCGGGAGAACAATTGGCTGCACGAGGACGAGGAGCTGGTCACCGATCTCGGCACGCAGATCGCGCCGCTGTCCTACCCGCATCTCAACCATACCGAGATCTTCGATTCGGTCGAGGCGTTCTACCGACAGTTCTATTTCCGCGCGCCCAAGATCGCCGCCATCGTCGGCGAGATGGTGCGCAGCCCCGTCATGATGAAGCGGAGGCTGCGCGAGGGCGTGGAATTCTTCCGCTTCCTGCGCGAGCGCCGCGACCTCGCCGTCTGATCGAAATCGCCGGCTCAGGTGTCATTTCCCGGCTTGGCGCGGCCTGTCGCGGCGGACCCATCAGGATCGGCTGGAACAGCACGGCTGCGATCAGCGTGGTGACGAGCGACAGGCTGAGCAGCTTGCCCATGCTCGATGTCCCGGGATGATTGGACAGCCACAGGCTGGCAAAAGCCGAGGCCGTGGTCAGCGCGCTGAACAGCACGGCGCGAGTGAGCGATGAGGCAAGCAGGCTGGTTTCCCCCTCCCGCCACGCCAGCACGTAATAGATCTTGAAGGCGACGCCGACGCCGAGCAGCAGCGGGAGCGCGATGATATTGGCGAAATTGAGCGGCAGACCGACCAGCACCGTCAGCTCCAAGGTCACGACCCCGGCGAGCAGCAAGGGCACCAATGTCACCAGAACGTCGCCGATCCGGCGCAAGGCCAGAAACAGCGTGATGGTGATCAGGAGCAAGGCCAACGCGCCGGCCTGAAAAAACGCGCGCACGATGGTCTTGGCCGATTCCTGAATGAGGATCGGCGTGCCTGTCGCGTCCGGCGCGACTTGGAGCACCGCGGCGGCAAAGCGCTGCATCGTCTCGTTGTCGTTCTGGTCGCCCTTCGGCCTCACCTCGACTCGCGCCCGTCCGTCCGCGGCAACCCAGTCGCGCGTGAGGTCCTCGGGAAGATCGGCGAGAGACACGCGTTCCGGCTGGAGGCTCGCCCTGATTTGCTCGAGCCGCAGCTTCAGGCCGTTGAGCAGCGTGCTCTCGATGCTGGCGCGCCGCCCGGCGTCCGTCTCCGCCAATGCTCTCAGCGATCTTTCAATAGCGGCCCCCGAAACCCCGATGCCGTTCGTGCCGCCGGCGAGAAAGGCGTCGGCCGCCTTATTGAGCGCGACGCGCGTCTCGGCGTCGCTAGGCTGTGTCTTGACCTCCGGCGGATCGAGCGTCGGCTCGAGCAAAGCTTCGGCATCGCCGATGATCGCGAGCTTCTCGTCCTGGTCGTCGGGCACAAAACTCCGGATCGTTACGGTGCCCGACACCTCCGGAAGCTGGTCGAGACGCCGCGCCAGCGACGCGGCCTGGTCGATATTGGGCGTCAGCACGTTGACCACGTTCGGCGTCGTCTCGGGATCTTTCACCAGGTCGAGAAGCGTTGCGACCGATTCGACTTTGGCGCTGCGCAGGTTGAGCGGGTTGAAATCGAAGCTGAGCTGTCTGAACAGCGGTAGCCCCGCGACAATAGCGAGAGCGGCGAGAACCAGGATGGGAACCCGGTGACGCGCCATGAAGCGATCGACGGGAGCAAGCCGCCGGTAGCCGACCGCCGCGGGCTCGGGCGGAGGCTTGAGCGACACGAGCAGCGCGGGCAAAAGCGTGATGCTGATGAGGAAGGCGACGATCATCCCGGTGCCCGAGATGAGGCCGAGCTCCGACACGCCGCGATAGTCGGTCGGCAGGAAAGCGTAGAACCCGGCGGCGGTTGCGGTCGCGGCAAGCGTGAGAGGCTTGGCGATCCTCGCGGCGGTCGCGGCAAGCGCGTCTTCCAGACCGCCCTTGACGTGCCGCTCCTGGCGATAGCGCACGGCCACCTGGATGCCGAAATCGACCCCGATGCCGACAAACAGGACGGCGAAAGCGATCGATATGAGATTGAGCGCGCCGACCATGGCGAGACCCAGCGCGGCCGTCACCGCCAGCCCGACGAAGAGACTCAGCACGACGGCGAACATAAGCCGGCCCGAGCGAAGCGCGAACCACAGGATGAGCAGAACCGCCGCCACTGTGAGGATCACATTGATCAGGGCGCCGTCGGCAACCGTTCCGAACTCGTCATCGGCCATGGCCACCGGCCCGGTGATGCGCACCCGCACGCCTTTGTCTTGAGTGAGGCCAAGCTCCGCGGCCGTCTTGCGGATCGTGTCGGCAGCAGCAGCGCCCGGCTGAAGCGAACCGAAATCGAGGATCGGCTTGACGTTGACGAAGCGGCGCAGCTCGCTCGGGCGCGGCGCTTCGCCGGTCATCAGCTCGTCCCAGGAGAACGTTGCTGGACGCCCGGCAATGAGCCCGTCGATTGTGGTTGAGAGGCGGTCAAGCGGCGTCGCGAAATCGGCGGCGTCGATTTTACCCTCCTCCACACCTTTCGGGATGTAGCCGAGCGCTTGAGCGAGACCACGGAGCGTGGGATCGGCGGCGAGCGTACCGAGAAACGGCTGAGAGCGAATAAGCTGCTCGGTGGTGTGCCGGACCTCGCCGGTCGACAGGAACAACAGACCGTTGTGCTCGAAGAAGGGACCGCCCCCGATCTCGCGTCACCGCCGCGATATGTTCGCGGTCATTGGCGAGCGCGGCTGCCAATTGCTTGGCGCCGGAGTTGGCGAGCTCTGGGCTTGCGCCATCCACCACCACCAACAGCGCGTCAACCTGTTGCGGAAATGCCGCATCGAGCTGCAATTCGCGCTGGCGCCAGGGCAGGCGCGAGGAGATGAGCTGGCTGGTGTCTGTGTCGATGGCGAAATTTTCGTAGGTGAACAAAACCGCGCCAAGAGCGAGCAGCAAGTATAGGATCAGCGTCACCGCCGGACGCGCGCAGCAAATCCTGAAGATCTTGAGGACTACGGTCTCAATCATTATTCAATCGCGGGGATTCAACCAGGTTAGCGATCATTCCGATTGTTGCCGATTTCCATCAGGTTTACGTCCCTGGTTTCAGTCCAGGCGCCACGCTCGGGGAAAACTTGCGCGATCGGTGTCTATTGGCGATTGGCAAGCCGGTTCTGTCTTCCACGCGCGCACTGTGCTCTCCCGGTCTGGTTAGATTTAGCCGACCGCTCCGCAAGGACAATGGCTCACGAGGATTTCGGCACAACAGTGACACCGAACCATCTTGACCGTTCGCGGCGTTGGCGGGCTAATGCACTCACGGTTGGCAACCGGGGGTCGGGGGCCTGGTCATGAAAATCATCTTGGCACAGCCACGTGGGTTCTGTGCCGGCGTTGTGCGCGCGATCGAGATCGTCGAGCGAGCACTCGAGAGACATGGCGCGCCGGTCTATGTGCGTCACGAGATCGTGCACAATCGGCACGTCGTCGAGAGCCTGAAGGCCAAAGGCGCGCTGTTCGTCGAAGATCTTTCCGAAGTGCCTACGGGTGCGGTGACGATATTCAGCGCGCACGGCGTATCGCGTGCGGTCGAGATGGATGCCGAGGCGCGAAGCCTGTCGGTGCTCGATGCCGTCTGCCCCCTGGTCGCCAAGGTCCACCATGAGGGCCAGCGTTACCTCGACCAGGGCCGCATCGTGATCCTCATCGGCCATGCCGGGCATCCCGAGATCGAGGGCACGATGGGTCAGCTAAAGGGCGAGGTTCATCTCATCGAGAGCAGTCGGGACGTGGAACGGCTCGATGTTCCCGACGATGCTCCGGTCGCCTACATCACCCAAACCACGCTGAGCGTCGACGACACCCGCGCCACCATCGAAGCCGTCAAATTGCGGTTCAAGGATGTCATTGGACCCGAAACGCGCGACATTTGCTATGCCACGCAGAACCGCCAAACCGCCGTGCGGGAGCTCGCCACGCTGGTCGATGTCATCCTGGTCGTTGGCGCCGCGAACAGCTCGAACTCGAATCGATTGCGGGAGATCGGCGAGGAAGCGGGCATCCCGAGCTATCTCGTCGCCGACGGCCGCGACATCAACAAAGAATGGTTCGACGGCAAGACCACCATCGGTCTGACCGCCGGCGCCTCGGCGCCGGAGGTTCTGGTCGACGATGTCATTTCCACGCTGAGGCGGATCGGACCGCTTGAGGTTTCGGCGCTCTCTGGTATGGAGGAGCGGGTTTATTTCCGGCTGCCGCGCGAGCTCGCCGACGCCTGAACCAAACATACCTGTGGTCCGACCAAGACCACGTCAACGGAGCTTTGCATGGGTATTCCGCTTCGGCAGGCTGTAACGATCGGGGCCTACGTGGTCGGCCAGCATTTGCGCGGCCGCAAGCGCTACCCCCTCGTGCTGATGCTGGAGCCTCTGTTCCGGTGCAACCTCGCTTGCGCCGGCTGCGGCAAGATCGACTATCCCGACAAGATCCTGGATCAGCGCCTATCGGTCGCCGACAGCCTGCATGCGATGGACGAATGCGGCGCGCCGGTGGTGGTGCTCGCTGGCGGCGAGCCGCTCCTGCACCGGGAGTTGCCCGAGATCGTAAACGGCGCTCTCGCCAAGGGCAAATACGTCACTGTCTGCACCAACGCCTTGTTGATGGAGAAGAAGCTCGGCGAGTATCGACCCGACAGCCGTTTCAATTGGTCGGTGCATCTCGACGGCGACAAGGCGATGCACGACAAGTCGGTCTGCCGGACGGGAGTCTACGACCGGGCGGTCAAAGCCATTGGCACCGCCAAGGCAAAGGGCTTTCGCGTGAACATCAACTGCACGCTGTTCAGCGATGCCGATGCCGAGCGCGTGGCGAACTTCTTCGATAGCGTCGTTGAGCTCGATGTCGACGGCATCACGGTGTCGCCGGGTTACGCCTATGAGCGCGCGCCCGACCAGCAGCATTTCCTCAATCGCACCAAGACCAAGCAACTGTTCCGCGATATTTTCCGCCGCGGTTCCGGCCGGCGGAAATGGCCGCTGTTCCAATCGGGCCTGTTTCTGGATTTCCTTGCCGGCAATCAGACTTATCACTGCACCCCGTGGGGAAATCCGACCAGGACCGTGTTCGGCTGGCAACGCCCCTGCTATCTGCTTGGCGAAGGCTACGCCGAAACCTTCAAGGAGCTGATGGAGGACACCAATTGGGACGCCTACGGCACCGGCAATTACGAGAAATGCGCCGACTGCATGGTGCATAGCGGTTTCGAGGCTTCAGCGGTGATGGATGCGGTGAAGCGCCCGTGGAAGGCGGCAGCGGTCGCGCTTGCGGGAATCAAGACTGACGGGCCGATGGCCCCCGACATTCCGCTCGCCGGCCAGCGTCCGGCCGAATACATGTTTTCGCAGCACGTCCAGCAGAAGCTAACCGAAATCGCCGAAGCCGAGTCCAGGCCCGAGAAGGTTGTGGCAGCGGAGTAGCGTTGCCCTGGCGCGCGCCGTATCGACCGCCAGCCGCATCAGCGCGAGCAGTTGACCTGGATTTGCCGCGAGCGAGGCGAGCACCGCGCGAAAATCGATCGCTCCATCGTTCCGCATGCCGACAAGCGCCGCCGGTGGCAGCTGGCGCTCCGCCGGATCGGCGATCACGCGCAAGATGGCAAAGGGCAATCCGCTTTCGGCGGCGATCCGCCCGACGATGTGGCTTTCCATGTCGGCGGCGACGGCACCGCCCTCGTTCATGAAGCGCACGCTTGTCGCCGACAGCGCTCAAGGGCCGATCGACGCCGGCAATCCTCGCCATCTCCGCCCGTTCGATCGCTGTCTTCAATCGCGACGCCCACATCAGGTTGGCCGAATAGCACTTGCCGCCATGCACCACTTCGCGGCCGATGATGCAGGTTCCCGCAGCCATGTGGGGGTCGAGACCGGCGGCGAGACCGAAGCTGATGAGAGCTTCGCCTCCGTCCGCGATCGCTCGCCAAAGCTGGTCTTCGAGCTCGTCAGCGGCCCCGCCACCCGCAATGGCTCTGACGCGAGGCGAGCCCGCAACAATGCGAGCCTCGGCGCGGAGTCCCGTTGCCACGACGACAAATCCCGTGGCTCGCAGCGCCTCGCTCACATTCCAACCAGAACGGAGCTGGTGTTGGCGGCTTTGAGATTGCGGTAGCGAGCAAGCGCCCAAAGCGGAAAGAACTTCGCGTAGCCGTGATAGCGCAGGTAAAAGACGCGCGGGAAGCCCGTGGCGGTGAAGTAAGGTTCGGCCCAGAACCCGTCGTCTCCCTGCCGTTGCAAGAGATAGGCGATGCCCTTGATGACGGAGTGATGGTCGACCTCGCCGGCTGCCATGAGAGCAAGCAGAGCCCAAGCCGTCTGCGAAGCCGTGCTCGGTGCAGGGTCATACCCCCGATAGTCAAGTCCGTAGCTGTCGCCGCCCTCGCCCCAGCCACCGTCGGAATTCTGGATGGATAAGAGCCACTGCACGGCCTTCCGTACCTCGGGCGACGAGGGCTCGACGCGCGCCGCATTGAGAGCGCACAGCACCGACCAGGTTCCATAAATGTAGTTCATGCCCCAGCGGCCATACCAGCTGCCGTCCTTCTCCTGGGTGCGCAGCAAATAAGCGAGCCCCTTGTCGAGCGGTTCGCTTTCGCCGGAACTGGTCCCAAGCTGGGCGAGCATCGACACGCAACGCGCCGTGACGTCGGCGGTGGGAGGATCCAGCAAAGCGCCGTGATCAGAGAAGGGAATCTGGTTCAAATAGTAATATTCGTTGTCGGCATCGAAGGCGGCCCAGCCGCCATTCTCGCTCTGCAAGCCGACCACCCATTCCACGGCGCGATCTATCGCTGCCCCGAACCTGCCCGGCTCCGGCAGACGGGCCGTGATCCGGTCCATGGCCATGACCACGACAGCCGTATCGTCGAGATCGGGATAATGCGGATTGGCGTATTGGAAGGCCCAGCCGCCTGGGCGAACGCCCGGACGCGTCGCTGCCCAATCGCCGGCAATATCCAAGACCTGCAACGGACGCAGCCATTCGAGGCTCGTCAACGTTCGCCGCTGGCATTCCTCGCCGCCGACCTCCTGCAAAGCGTGCGCCACGAGCGCCGTATCCCACACCGGTGACAGGCAAGGCTGGCAATAGGCCTCGTCGGTATTGACCACGAGCAATGCCTCGATCGCGGCTCTCGCCGTGCGAACCCTTGGATCTTCAGCGCCATATCCGAGCGCGTCGAACATCAGCAGCGCATTCACCATCGCCGGAAAGATCGCGCCGAGCCCGTTCACTCCGTTCAGCCGCTCGGTGACGAAAGCGACGGCGCGCTCGATCGCCCGCTTGCGCGTCGATTTCGGAAAAAAAGGCTGCAGCACGTGCAACACGCGATCGATGCCGCCGAAAATCTGCGCCCAGGGCCGCGTCTGATGCGCGCCCTTTGGCCAATGCCGAACGTCGTTCGGCGGCGTCACGAACAGCTCGTCGATACCGATGGCTTTGGCGTTGACCGCGCGTGGCTTCAACGCGTTCAGACACCGTCAGCGGCACGAGCACGGTGCGCGCCCAATAGGACACTTTGTCGAGATGGAACGGAAACCAGCGCGGCAGAAGCATGATCTCGACCGGCATCACCGGCACGCCCCGCCAAGGAATTGCGCCATAGAGTGCGAGCAGATTGCGGGTGAACACGTTGCTGTTGGCCGCGCCGCCCTTGCCGAGGATGAAAGAGCGCGCGCGCGCCATATGCGGCCCATCGATCGGGTCGCCGATCATCTTCAGCGCGAAATAGGCCTTCACGCTGGCGCTGATATCGGACGTGCCGGCGTGAAACAGCGGCCAACCGCCATCGGCGGATTGAACTCGCCGGAGATAGCGCGCGATCTTCGCTTCGAGCACCGCGTCGACGGGCTCGCCGCGATAGTGGCGCATCAGCACGTATTCGGCGGGGATGGTGGCGTCTGCCTCGAGCTCGAAGATGAAATGTCCATCAGCGCGCTGCAACCCGCAAAGCGCTGTCGCCGCCTCGGCGATCGACGCGTCGAGCGCCCCGTTCGCTTCAAGTGTCACGGCCGCTCTCATCCAACCGAGCTTCCCTGCATTGATCGCCCGGCGGCGAGCGCGAGATCGGCCGCGGCGTTGCCGGAGCGAATGGCGCCTTCGATTGTTGCGGGGAGTCCGGTCGCTGTCCAGTCGCCGGCGAGAAGGAGATTGGGCCAGTTGGTGACCGCGGGCGGGCGCTTGGCGTTCTCTTCGGGCAACGCCGCGAACGTGGCACGGCGCTCCTTGATGATGATCCACGGCGGCAGGTCGCCCGTGGCGCCGATGAGCTTGGCGATGTCGCCCCAAATCTTCTGGGCAAGCTCCTCGCGCGGGGTCTCGATCCACCGATCGGCGGCGCTGATGGTCGCCGATATGCGGTCGGGAAAACTGAAAAGCCATTCCGCCGTTCCATTGATGACACCGAGCAGCTTCGGAAATCCCGGCGGCGGCTTCAGCTTGAAGTGGGCATTGACGATCGCGCGGAAGGTCGTGGGCGTGGCGATGCCGGGCAGGACGAGGCGCGCCACCGAGCCCGGAATGGCGAGAATGACCGCATCGTCCGATGCGAGCTTGACCGTCGCCTCGCCGAAGTCGAGCGCCTCGACCCGATCGCCGGCAAGATCCAATTTGCGAAGTTGATGGTCGAAGCGAATGGTCGCGCCGTTACGCTCAAGATAAGACAGCGCCGGATCGATGAAGGCGGGGCCGAGACCGTGTTGCGCGATCAGTGGACGGCAGGCGCGGCCGCCACGCGCCAGCGTCTCGCGCATGATGGCGCTGGCGAGCGAAGACGATGCCTCGGCGGGATCGGTGTTGAGCGCGGCGAGAAAGATCGGGCGCACGAGCTTTTCGTAGAGTGGACCTTCGCAGGCGATAATTTCGCCGAGTGGTCGGTCGGGCGTTCCGCGCAGCAAACGGCCAAGCGGCAAATAGTCGAACACGCTTGTGCCGGGCACGCGGCGCCGCTTCGAGAAGACCCACCAGGGCAGACGGCCGTTGTTCGGGTGGAGCAGCCAGCGCTCGCCAGAGGCGAGATCGGCAAAGGCGAATTCGGCCTCGTTCGGCCCAACCAGCTTGCCCTCGCTGCCAATGGTCCGCAAGAATGCGAGTGCCGCGACATTGGCCGACAACAGCAGGTGGTTACCGTTGTCGAGAGTCAAATCCAGCGCGGGCTCGAAATAGGATCGGCAGCGGCCGCCGGCGTGACGGGCGAGCTCGTATACGACCACCTCACGTCCCGCGCCGGCAAGCCGTACTGCGGCGGCGAGCCCGGCCAGACCGGCGCCCACGATATGCACCGTTCCCCGGACCATCAGATGACGCCGTAGCGCAGCACAGCCGAGAGAAATTGCAGCTTGGACGGGGAAACCTTCCGCCGTGGCGGCGCCCAGCCGCGCTTGACGAGCTCTCCGAGCAGCGCGCCATAAACCGAGGCCATGATGCGCGGCGAGCGCACGCTGCGCCTGCCACACCGCGCCATCACCGCCGAGGCTTGCGCAAAATGCCGGTCGGCCTCGGCAACGATGGCGCCGCAGGCCTCGCCCAATCGCGGATGCGCGAGAACCTCGCCGATATTGCCGTTGGCGATACCAGCGCCCGCCAGCGCTTCCTTGGGAAGATAAAGCCGGCCCCTTTTGGCGTCCTCATCGAGGTCGCGCAGAATATTGGTCATCTGCAATGCGCGGCCGAGATGATGCGAGAGCGCTTGCCCCTTGTCCGTCTCGATTCCGAAGATCTTGACGGAAAGCCGGCCGACCGCCGAAGCGACCCGGTCGCAATAGAGGTCGAACGCGTCCCAGTCGGGTGCGCGAATATCGCGGCGAACGTCCATCTCCATGCCATCGATGATGGCAAAGAAATCCTCTTGCCGCAGGGCGAAGGCGACGACCGGCATTGCCAGCGATTGGGTAAGGTCGGTCGCCCCGTGCCCGGAATAGAGGCGGGCGATATCGGTGCGCCAGCGATCGAGCATGGCAAGGCGCGTATCCTGCGGACCTTCGTCGTCGGCAATATCGTCGACGGCGCGGCAAAAGGCGTAGACCGCATACATCGCCTGACGCTGCTCGGGCGGAAGAATGCGCATGGCGAGATAGAACGAGCTCCGCTTCGCGACCGGTGCACGCGCTGTCCCCGTATTGATCTGGCGATCGCGTCCGCTCATCATTGCCGCCTCGGGCGCGGCGAAGCGGAAGGGCCCATGAACCGCTCGGCAAATGTCGAGGCGACGCCTCGCGCTGCTTGCAGCAGCGCAGCCGGCTTCGTGAGATGCACTCTCTCGCTCAACGGATCCCGCGTCATCAACATGGCGACCAGTTTATCGGCAAGTCCGACGATGACCCCCGTCTCAAGGCCAAGCCGCGTGTCCTTTACAGCTTGCGGGAGCTTCGCCGCCTCGGGCAACAGCGCGGCGGTCCTGCCGGCGACAATTCTAAGGCAATTCCGCAAAGCCGGCTCGGCCTTGGGTAACCCCAGGGCTTCCACCGTCGTTCCCTGCGCCGCCATGATGTCGAGCGGCACATACACCCGGTCGAGCGCGCGATAGTCCTTGGCGCAATCCTGTAGATGATTGATCACTTGCAGCGCCGCACATAGCGGATCGGAATAGGTCCACGTGGAACGCTCCTCGCCATGCAGATCGAGCACGAAGCGTCCGACCGGCATGGCGGAATAGCGGCAATAGTGCATCAGCTCGTCCCAATCCGCGTAACGGCGCTTGGTCGCGTCGCTACGAAACGCGGTGAGAAGATCGAGCGGATGGGTTGGAGCAAGTCCCCTCTCCGCCAGAACCTGCCGCAGCGCAAGCGCGGGCGTGGCGGCATCGGACTTGCCGAGAAGAGTGTGTTCGAGCTCATCCAGTCCAGCCAATTTGTTTTCTTCAGACAGGCCCGGATGATCGGCGATGTCGTCGGCGGCGCGCGCAAAACGGTAGAAGCTCAGGATCGGCGCTCGGTGGCGCGGCGCAATCAAATGCGACGCAACAGGAAAGTTCTCGCCGTGCTCCGTCTTGCTCGGATCGATCAAGTCGGTCAGCGTCATCGCTTCGCCAACGACGCCTGGCTGCGCCCCTTCCATTGTCCGCCCCTGCCCCGCCAATGCAGCCATGCCGAATCCAAGGTGAACGTCAAATAGGCCAAGGCAATCAGCGGCAAGGCTGCTGCCCACATTAGGGATCGGCGATAGAAGCTCAGAATCGGCAAATAGGCCAATGTCATCAAGGCCCAGGCCACGGCCGCAACTGCATTCGCTGGATAGCCGCCAAATATAGCGAGAACCGGTGGTGCGAGAAACGTCAGCGCCATGCCAGTTATGGTAGCCGCAAGCAGCAGCGGCGAATACCGCAGTTGCGCGTAGGCGGATCGGGCGATCATCTGACGCAGGTCGCGAAGATGAGGATAGGACCTGAGGCTCACGACATCGCGGCTCAGACCAAGCCAGATTGGTCCTTGCCGCTTCATCAGATTCGCAAGTGCGCAGTCGTCGATCAGCGCTCCAGAGATGCCGGCAATCCCGCCCGCTCTTGCCAGCGCTCGGCGTTCGACCAGCATGCACCCTCCCGCTGCGGCAGCCGTCTTTGCGCTGCTCCGGTTCACCCAAGCGAACGGATAAAGCATCTGGAAAAAGAACACGAAGGCTGGGATGAGCGCGCGCTCGGACGGGCTCGCGCAATTGAGCTCCACCATCAGAGAGGAGAGTACGGTGCGTGAGGCCGTGGCGCGCGCAACGAGGCGCGTGACGGCGAACGGCGCGTACGCGATGTCGGCATCGGTGAGCAGCAGGTAGTCGGGAGCGTCTTTCACCGCTTCGGCATGAGCAATGCCCTGCTGCATCGCCCAGACCTTGCCGGTCCATGCTGGCGGCGGCGGCTTACCGTGTATCACGGTGATTTCGCTGGCCGCATCGGCGGCAATCGCTGCGGCCACCTCGGCCGTACCGTCGCTGCTCCCATCATCGACAATGACGATGGCAAGCTTGCCCGCATAGTCTTGCGCCAGCAGCGAGCCCAGGCTCAGCGGCAGCATCGCTGCCTCGTTGCGGGCCGGGATCACGACGGCCACGCTCGGCCAGTCTGAGGACGGCCGCGGCGCCGGCTCGCCCCGGTCTTCGCGTTCGCGCGCAAGCCAGAACAAGCCGCGAAACGCGACGAGGTAAAGCCAGATGCCGAGCGCGAGGCCGGCGATGACGAGGGACGGCGTCACTTGAGGTAGCCCGCGGAACCGAACCAGTCGACGGCATCGCGAATACCCGCCTCGGCCGGCCGCGGCTTGTAGGCGAGCTCGCGCTCCGCTTTCGCCGAGGTGAAAAACATGACGTGCTTCGACATTCTGAGGCCGTCCACGGTCAGCAACGGCTCGCGCTTCGTTACGCGGGCCATCGCCTCGGCCGCGAAAGCAAGCGGGTAGAGCGGTCCGCGCGGCAGACGGATGCGCGGCGGCGACCGCCCCGTCAGGCGAGCGATCTCGCCGAGAAGCTCGGCCAGACGTCATGTTCTTCCCGCCGAGAATATAGCGCTCGCCGATCCGGCCATGCCTCAGCGCTCCGACATGGCCTTCGGCGACGTCATCGACATGCACCAGATTGAGTCCGGTATCGACGAAAGCCGGAATACGACCTGAGGCCGCCTCGACGATCATGCGTCCGGTCGGCGTGGGCCGGCGATCGCGCGGCCCGACCGGGGTCGAAGGATTGACGATCACGGCCGGCAGGCCATTCCCGACCATCCTTTCAACCAATCGCTCGGCGGCGATCTTGCTGCGCTTATAGGCGCCGATCGCTTCGCTCTCGGCGAGCGGCATGGTCTCGTCGGCAGGCGCGCCGTCAGGGCAAGGCCTTAGGGCGGCGACGCTCGATGTGTAGACGATGCGCTCGGTTCCTGCCGCCTGGGCCGCCTCCATGACGACGCGGGTTCCCTCGACATTCGTCCGCAGAATTTCTTCCGGATCGGGCGCCCACAGCCGATAATCGGCGGCCACATGAAATACGTAACGCGCGCCGTTCATCGCCGACAGGACTGCGCGGGCGTCGCGCATGTCGCCCTCGACGATGTCTGCACCGAGACCATCGAGATTTGCGCGGGGCGAACCGGGGCGGACGAGCGCGCGCACGCCAATTCCAGCCGCGCGAAGCACTCTCGCCACGGCGGATCCGACGAAGCCGGTGGCCCCGGTTACGAAGGCATAATCCTCGTTCGGCACGGACAAAACCCCGCTCGCAGCCCGTCTCACCAGCCTAATGGCTTTCCGAGAGAGAGGTTTAGCAGGTCTTGGGCGGCGTCTTGAATCGACGATTTTTCGCTGCGGCGCGTCTCATTGAAGCCGGGTCCAGGTCTGGCTCCTGCCGAAGATCGACAGGCCGAGATAGCCGCGGACGTTAAGCTTGGTGCCGTCAGGACTGAGATGCATGTTGGCGCTGTAAATCTTCCCACTCTCGGGGTCGAGGATCTTGCCGTCCTCGTAGTCGAGACCGGACTGCTTCATCTCCTCGATGAAGACGAGCCCGAGGAGCGGCTGGTTGTGCCTGTCGCCCGGACATTCCGTGCAGATCGGGTTGGGGTCGTCGTCCGGCCCGAGATACAAATGCGAAAGCCGCCCGACATACACGCCGTTCTCCTCGGTAATGGTGACCAAGGCGCCCACGTTGCCGTCGTCGTCGACCTGCTGCCATACGCCTGCCGCGGTCGGCGTTTCCGCCGCGCCGACTGCCGCTTCGCCAAAAAGGAGCGTGCCGACGATCCCGAGTGCGAGGACCGGAAGACCTAGTCTCATGAACGGCTCTTGGACCCTTACGCCACAACCTAAACAATAGCCGCTCGGCGGAGCAACTGTCAGCACCTACGTGCGAATCACGCCGCCTAAGCGTCGTCGAGGCCGAGCGCTGCCTTCTTGAACAGGTGGCGCGCCTTGCGCACGATGTCCTCCTCGATCCGGCGCCGCGGCAGCCGCGCCGTGGTGCGGAAGGAGAACACCGCCACCGTCAGGACCTCACCGCCGTCGTCGTCCGTGTCCCGCAGCTCGACATAAGCGCGTTGCGTCTCGCGGTCGTATTGCGCGTGCACCAGCCTGAATGCCACCTCTGCCCCCGACGAGGAAATCCTCGGCCGGAAAATGAGCCAAGGCGCGCAAGTCATCAGAAGACCGATGTTAGCGGGGCATTGTTACAGTGATGTCACAAAACCGGAGGCGCGTGGCCGGGGCGATCAGGCCCTTCGGCGGAGCAGGGCGTCGAGGCTCCACGGTCCGCCGCCGGCGAAGGCGAGATAGAGGAACACGAAGCAATAGAGAATCGCCGCGTCTCCGCCATTCACCACCGGGAACGGGCTTTGCGGGGCGTGCGCCATCCAATAGGCGAAGGCCATCTCGCCCGACAGGATGAAGGCTACCGGGCGCGTGAACAGCCCGACGATCAGGAGCGCGCCGCCGACCAGTTCGAGCACGCCGGCGATCCAGCCGAGCGACAGGAATACCGCTCCGGAGTGATCGGACGGCGGAAAGCCGAGCAGCTTCGTCGCGCCGTGCTCGAAGAACAAGAGCGCCGCGACGATGCGCAAGACGCTCAAGATGCGTGGGGCCCAAACGGTTTCCAGCGTGTCGATGGTCATGTGCGGCTTCCTTCCCTGAATGGCGCCCCAGCCTTGGTTTTGCAACGTCTGGGCTTTGCAACCCGGCCTTGGTCGTCATCGTAGCGACGCTGGCGCATCCGCTAAAGCGCGGCGTCGATGCGAGCGATCAATTTCCTGGCACCGATCTCTTCCGCGATGGCGCGGGCCTCGTCCAGAAATTTCCGCGCCGCCGGCAGCTGCCCGGTCCATTTGCACAGCGAGCCGAGATCGGCCAGCGCCTGGGCCAGGATGCCGGGCGTGCCGGCATCGCGCGAATAACGCACCGCCTGATCGAGATGCCTGCGCGCGCGGCGCTTGGCGGCCGGGATCGCCCGCACGAAGAAGCTCGCATTCTGCCGCAGCACCTTCGACGGCGGCAATTTGCCGTCGGTCGCGAGCTTGAGATAGACCTCGCCGAGCGCGAGATGTCCCCAGGCCAGCATGCGCTTGTTGCGCCAGCTGGCGAACCGCGCCAGCGTGTTCTCGAGATCGGCGACGCCATCCGCGTAATCGCCGGACTGCACCATGGCGACGCCGCAAGGAATCTCGATCAGGGTCAGCTGCACGAGATAGCTGCTCTCGATGACCTCGCGCCTCAGCCGCTGGAGAATGCTCAACGCTTCCACCGGGCGCCCGGCACCCATCAGGACCACGCCTTGCGCGCTCTCCGCCATGATGCTCTCGAAATGGCCATGCGAGGTGCCGACCGCCAGCTTGCTGTCGCCCAGCGCCTTGTCGTGGTCCTCGGCCAAGGAGGCGGCGAAGGCGGCGTACACCCAGCCGAGCGACTGGGCCGGGGCATAGCGCCTGCGCCTACCGAGCTCGATCAGCTTTGCCGCCCACTTTGCCGCGAGCGTCGCCTGGCCACGCTGCAGGCCTTCGGAGCTGAGCAAGAAATAGGTGAGCGTCTCCAGATAAGGATCCTTCAAGCGTTCGGCGGCCTGGAGCACCCGCTTGGTCATCGTCTCGATGACATCGGGCGGGCGGCCGTCGGGCGTCACCATATAGAGCCACATCTGGTCCCACATTGCGTAAGCGATGCATTCCTCGTCGTCGAGCTCCTCGCCGATCTTCAGCGCGCGATCCAGCACCTTCTCGGCCTCGTCGAAGCGCGCGGCATTGAGATAGGCCTCGCCGAGCCAAGCCAGGATGCGCGACAGCTCGCGGCTGTCGCCCGCAGCCTCGAGCCGCGGCCGGTATTTGTCGGCGATGCCTCGCATGCCGATGAAGTCGGCCTCCCAGCAGCACACGAGCAGCCGGTCGACGACAATTTCGGCGAGCAGTCGGTCGTCGGCGCAAGCCGGGTCGGCGGCGATCTTGGCCAGCGCCTGGTCGAGATAAGATTGCGCCTCGGCCAGCGAGAACACGCGCAGGCTCTTCTTCGCCGCTAACGACAGGTAGTAGACCGCCTTCTCCGCGCGATGAGTGCGGACGTAGTGATGCGCGAGCGTGTCGGCGGCATCGCCAGCCTTGTCGCCGTAAAGCTCCTCGAGCGCCTCCGCCGCCTTCTGATGCAGGCTCGCCCGTTGCGGCGTGAGCAGCGAGCCGTACAGCGCATCCTGCACCAGGGCATGCTTGAAGGCATAGTCGGCAGGGGCTTCGCCGAACTCATGGTCGACGCGGAAGATGAGCCCATGCAGCTCGAGCTGCGGCAGAAGACCGACCATCTTGCCGTTGAGATCGGCAACCTGCTTGGCGAGATTCATCGGGAACTGCCGGCCAAGCACCGAGGCCGCCTGAAGGAAGGTGATGGTGTCGCGCCCGAGCCGGTGGACATTGTCCATGATCAGATTCTCGAGGCTCGACGGGATATCGCCGAAGCCGCCCAGTGCGCCCTCGCCCACGCCGGCGTCGCCCGATTGCTCGCGCTGATAGCCCTTTTGCGAGAGATAGCTGGCGAATTCCTCGGCGAAGAGCGGGTTGCCTTCGGACTTGGCGACGCCGAGCTCGACCAGATCCTCCGACAGCGCGTGCCCCTCGAGCCGCTCCCGAATGATCTCGGTGGCGATCACATTGGTGAGCGCGCGCAAGCGGAGCTCGAGGCCGACGCCGGCGAGCATCCAGATCGGCTGGAACTGCGGCCGGAAGCTGCACAGCAGGAGCAGTTTCTCGTCGTTCGCGCTGCGCACGATGTCATCGAGCACGCCTTGCGAGGCCGAATCGATCCAATGCAGATCCTCGACCACCAGCACGACCGGCGAGCCCTGTTCGCACAGCCGGAAGATGAACGCGCGGAGCGCCTCGCGAATGCGCAAGCCGGTAAGCTCGGACGCGGGGAGTGCGAGCGCATCGGCAGAAGCGCCGCCGATCACCAGGTTGAGCAGATAAGAGAGCGTCGTCTCCTGATCGAGCTTCAGTCGAGCAAGACCGGCCTTGAGCCTTGCTTCGGCAAGGTCGCGCGAGGCGTCTGGCGGGATACCGAACCAGCTTCGAATGACCTCGATCAGCGGCAGGAACGGCATGCCGGCGCCCTCGGGGCGGCAGATCGCCTCCAGCAGCAGGACCGGCTGATCGTGCAGCGACTCGGTGAACTCGAAGATCAGCCGGGACTTGCCGAGCCCGGCGTCGCCGATGACGTTGACCGGTCGGAAGCGGCCTTCCTTCACCACGTTCCAATGCTCATGCAGCAGCGCGAGCTCGACGTCGCGACCGCGCAATCGCGTCAGCCCATGCCGTCGCTTGGCGCCGAAGCGGGTCATACCGGAGCGCAGCGCATCGAGCCGGTAGATCTCGACGCGCTGGGCCTTGCCTTTGAATTGCCGCGTGCCGAGAAACGTGGTGTCGACGAAGCCTTCGACCAGGTCGAGCGTGGCCTTGGTGATGCAGACCGAGCCGGGCTCGGCGGCGGCCTGGAGGCGCGAGGCAACGTTCACCGTGTCGCCGAGCGCGCTATAGGACATCGGCTTGCCCTCGCCGATCTGGCCGACCACGGCGGGGCCGGTATGGATGCCGATGCGGAGCAGCGGCCTGACGCCGTAGCTTGCCTCGAGCTCGCCCTGAAGGCGGGCGACGCGGTCCTGAATGTCGAGCGCGGCGCGACAGGCTCGGAGTGCTGCATCCTCCATGGCAACCGGCGCGCCGAACACGGCCATGATGCCGTCGCCGGCAAAGTCCTGCACCACGCCGCCATGAAACTCGATGGCCTTAGCCTGCTCGCCGGCGATGCGGCGGGTCAGCCCGAACACGGACTCCTCGCTCAGGCTCTCGGCCATCACGGTGAAGTTCACCATGTCGGTGAACATCACAGTTAGATGGCGCCGCTCGCCCTCCAGATGGAGTGCGGCGGTGGACCCTCGTGCCATGACCGAACGTCCCTCCCCGGACTCCGCGCCTTGAGACCCGTCTCGGCTGTTGCTCGCCTGTATATCCCGCGAAAGCTCACATCGGCGCCGACTATCGCCGACCGAGCATAGCAAATCCAAGGGGACTCTTGTCGAATCCCGGCGGCGCAGGGAGTTGACCCCGGCATTTCACAGGTTGGATGAAGCTTAAGGTGCGCCGAAAGGCCGGTGGCGTGAGCCGCCGGTCAGGACCGCTCACGCCACCAGACAGGATTGAAGCCGGCGCGATTAGGCGGCGGCGCTGACCTTCTCGGCCGCGACCGATTCGATCGTCTTCAGGATCTGCGAGGCGATCTGGTAGGGATCGCCTTGAGAATTGGGGCGACGGTCCTCGAGATAGCCTTTGTAGCCGTTGTTGACGAAGCTGTGCGGAACCCGGATCGAGGCGCCGCGATCGGCAACACCGTAGGTGAAGGTGTCGATCGAGGCGGTCTCGTGCTTGCCGGTCAGGCGCATGTGGTTGTCAGGGCCATAGACCGCGATGTGATCGGCGCGGTTGGCCTTGAACGCTTCCATCAGCTTCTCGAAGTACTCCTTGCCGCCGACCTCACGCAGATAGGTGGTCGAGAAATTGGCGTGCATGCCCGAACCGTTCCAGTCGGTGTCGCCAAGCGGCTTGCAGTGGAACTCGATGTCGACGCCGTATTGCTCGGTGAGCCGCATCATCAGGTAGCGAGCCATCCACATCTCGTCGGCGGCCTTCTTGGAACCCTTGCCGAAGATCTGGAACTCCCACTGACCCTTGGCCACCTCGGCGTTGATGCCTTCGTGATTGATGCCGGCGGCGAGGCAGAGGTCGAGATGCTTCTCGACGATCTCGCGCGCGATCGACCCGACATTCGCGTAGCCCACGCCCGTGTAGTAGGGCCCCTGCGGGGCGGGGTAGCCGTTGTCCGGGAAGCCGAGCGGGCGGCCGTCCTTGTAGAAGAAGTATTCCTGCTCGAACCCGAACCACGCGCCCGGATCGTCGAGAATGGTTGCGCGCTTGTTCGTGGAGTGCGGGGTCTTGCCGTCGGGCATCATGACCTCGCACATGACAAGGACGCCGTCCGTGCGAGCGGCATCCGGATAGACCGCGACCGGCTTCAGCACGCAGTCGGAGCTATGACCCTCAGCCTGCTTCGTCGAGCTTCCGTCGAAGCCCCACAGCGGAAGTTCTTCCAGCTTTGGAAAGCTGTCATAGGCTTTGATTTGCGTCTTGCCACGCAGATTGGGCGTGGGCGTATATCCGTCGAGCCAGATATACTCGAGCTTATACTTTGTCATCGCGAGTCCTCTTGAGCTGTTGACGCAAGATTTTTTGAATCCCTAAGCCGCCTCCCGTCGACTGGCGGCCAATAGCGCCCGATTCAAGCATCAACCATGCCAAGGTACGATGCTTGCAGGTCGATCCGTCGCGCCAGGTTCAGGCGCGGGCGCGCACCGCACGCCGACGGCCCCGTTCGTGAGGGAAATGCGCCATTTGGCAAGGTCGTGAGGGTCGCTCGCGCGTGCGAGGTCAGCACCGAGCGCGCACAGGTCCGGCTTGAGTTGTGGGTGGCGCGCGTCTGAGCAAAGGAAAGAATGCTGAAATGATAGTCATTCTGCGAGTTTCTTATGCACCGCCCCTTGCGACTCCGATATAGCGGAGCCTTATCTACTATCCGACGCAATCAGGCATCGAGACCAAGAGCGGAGAATGACAATGACGGAAAATGTTTTGGGGCAGTCTGCCCAGATTTTGCAGTTCCCTGCAGGTGGTCGCTCGGCTCTGGGCGGCCGCCGCGACGACGTGAAGCCCGCCGAGCCGTTCGTTGCGCCGCGAGTGACCAAGGTGGTGACCGGCGCGTGGTATCACGAAGAGGCCGTTCAGGAAGCTCGCCGTGGCTGTAACCGCTGATCCGGATCCGAGCAACATCGGAGCAGGTGTAGACAACAAGAGGGCTAACTTCGCAAAGTTGGCCCTCTTTCATTTGGTGGCGACTTTTTCGCGCCGCCGCTAAGCCCGCGCAGATTTCAGCGCGACCGGCCCAGCATCCTCCTCGCCCATATACATCGACAGCATGGGCTCGTCAGTGAGGATCACCTCATCATACTCGCCGAAGCCATTGAAACGAGTGGCCAACACGCGGCCATAGGCGCCGAGCTGGCCGATTTCGATATAGTCGCCCTCGCGCACACATTCAGGCAGCAGGAACGGACCCTTCATGTGGTCGTCGCTGTCGCAGGTCGGCCCGTAGAGTGAGAACTCGGCGAGCGGCTTCGGCTTCCGGCGCGAGCTCGGAATGAGCCTGGTCGGAAAGGTGAAGCCGAGATAGGCGGCATCGAACAGCGTGCCGAACGACCCGTCATTGACGTAGAGCGCGCGGTCGCGGCGGGCGTCGACGCGCACGATCACCGATTCAGACTCGGCCACCAGCGCGCGGCCGGGCTCGCACATCAGCTCGCAGGAATGCTTGACGGCAAGCTCGTCCGCCGCCCGCACCACCTCCGCCATGAAGCTCGCAAGCTCTGGCGGGTCGGAATGCGGATAGCGGCTGGGAAAGCCGCCGCCGATGTCGATGGCATCGACCATGACGCCGGAAGTGACGATCAGCTGGCCGATCTGGCATAGCGCCTCGCCGAACGCGGCCGGGACGACGGCCTGCGAGCCGACATGGAAGGTGATGCCGAGCCTTCGCGCAAGCTGCCGGGCCCGGAGCAGAAGGGCCGGCGCCGCTTCCGCCGAGGCGCCGAACTTGCCTTCGAGCGGGATCAGGCTGTGCGTGTTCGGGCAGGCGACCCTGAGATAGAGGTCGAGGTCGCCGGCGCCGCCGGTCTCCTGCACGATCTTGTCGAGCTCGTCGTCGCTGTCGAAGGCGAAGCTCCGCACGCCGTAATCGCGATAGGCGCGCACGATGGCGCCGCGCGACTTGACCGGGTTCATGAAGAACAGCTCTGAGCCCTCGACCGCCGCCAGCCGCTCGATCTCCACCAGCGAGGCGACGTCGAAGCCGCAAATGCCGGCCTCGACCAGAGCCGCGACGATTTCGGGCGCGTCATTCGCCTTGGCGGCGTAGAGCACCCGGCCAGGAAAATTGGCGATGAACCAGTTCGCCGCGCGGCGCGCGGCGTGCGGCCTCAACGCTAGGACTGGCCGCTCCGGGCGACGATCACGGATAAGCTCCGCGGCAGAAGTGAAAACGTCCATCCCATGTCTACTCCCACACGAGACTGCCGATGTCAGTTGCTGCCCTTGAGCGATATCGCCTACGAGCCCGCGTCCCGTATGAAATCTGTCATGCAATGTAAAGCGGTTTTCGAGCGCGCCAGCAAATATCCGTCGCAATCGCCAACAAAGTTTTTTGTCGCACCCGACTCTGCCTAATCGCGCAGCATGTCAATTGGCGCCGGCGGCCTGCGGACCGGCGCTCGAGACCACGCTCGCGGGGCCGCTCGAATAAACGGGATTTTGCAGCATTCCGAATGTCTTGCGCGCGGCGAGGCGCACCATCGCGCCGGTATAGACATAGATCTCAGCGCTATCGAGCTTGCCGTCGCCGTTGCCGATCGGCGGCAAATCGGCGCTGCCCGCCATGCCCTCGATCAGATAGCGGGTGAAGAGACCGATGTCGTAGGTCGAATCAGTGAGCCGCCTCTGGCCCCGATCGGCGGCGAGCAGCACGGTCAGTCCCGGCAGCGGCGAACGGGGCAGCGCGGAGTTGACCGTCTCGGGCAGATTGGGCGGCAGGAGGTAAGGGCTGTGGTCGCGGCCATACTCGGTCTCGAGCAGCAGCAGCACCGACTTGGCGCCGAGCTTGGCGAGGTTGGCGTAGAGTGTCGAAAGCTTGTAGCCGCCGAGTTCGTCGCGATAAGGCTGCGTGTCGACCGGCAAGAGATAGGTGTCGGTCTGGGCGAGGTCGGCCGCGCCATGACCCGAATAATAGACCAGCACCTTGGCGCCGGGATTGGCGCGCACGAGACGGGCGAGCTCGCCGTCGGACCCGGCGACCGCGCCGAACAGCCGCTCGAAGTCGGCCTTCTTGGCATCCCTGAGGTCGATGATGTTGTCCGGGCGGTAGCCGAGATGCTCGGTGAGGAACGAGTACATCGCGCCCGCGTCGTTGCGTGAGGTCTCGCTCGGCGCGAGCTTGGCATAGCTGCGATTGCCGATGATCACCGCGATCGCGGTCTGGTCCTCCTCGGCGGCGGGGAGTGCGCGGTAGAGCTCGCGCGTGCGCGTGTAGCTCTTGACGTTGATGCTCGGTCCGACGCCGCTATGACGCGGCAGTTGCAGCGGCGGGGTGGCGCATAGCGTGAGATTGCCCGCCTTCTCGATGCGGCGCACGTCGTCGAGCGAGAGATGGCCCTCGACCGGGACGCAATCGCGGCACCATACGATGCTGGCGCGCTTCTGAAGATCGTCGAGATAGGATTGCGGCAGACCCTTCGGCGTCGGCAGGCAAATGTCCTCGCAGCGCTCCGCGGTAACGGCTTGACCGTGTGCACGCCGCAACGTCGCCAGCAGGTCGTCAGGCAGGCAGTCAATGTCGAGCCGCACGGGCGGGGCCGGCGTCCCCTCCTCGGCGACCGGCGCAGCCGGGACCGGAGCCACCTCCACTTGCGGTGCGGGCTCCGCCGCCGGAGCGACGGCAGCGGTCGTGTCCAGAGTCTTGCACAGCTCGGTCATCTTCTGCTGCACGCGCTCCGACAGGAGATCCTTCTGCCCGGAGAGTCCGTTGTCGTGCTTGAAGCTCCAATAGGCGGTCCACGTGTCCTTGCCCCGCTTGCCGTCGATCGGCCCCTTGTAATAGCCGAGCTCGGTCAAGCATCTCTGCGCGCGCGCGACCGCCTGCACCTGCTCGTCGCTGAGCCCGACCGGTGTTGCGGGCGGAGACGTGACGGGGTCGGCGACCGCTGTCACGGTCTCCCCCGGGGCGCAGGTCCCGCCGATCCGCTTCAGCCCATTGCCGCACACGCAGGCGCTTCGCTTCGGCGACCAGCGCTCGTTGTCGTCACATGAGGTTGAGGCGCCCGCCTGGCTGGAGGTAGGCGCCTGATTGGCGCTTTGCGCCGGATTGGCCTTCACCCGCTGCCTCTTCCCAAAGAAGAGCGACGGCTTGCCCTGCGTTGTCTGCGCGCCGGAACGGGTCGCAGGCTCGGCGACCGATAATTGCGAGAGCGCGACCGCTCCGGCAGCAATAAGCGCGAGCCCAAGGACCAGGCCCCGCGCGCCTCCTCGTCTCCCCGCCATCCGTAGACCTCGCCGCTCAGGCGCTCCTTCGCGCCACGCGAGCAATTAACTCAATTACATCTGCCCTGACGGGCAGAGGCTGCAACCGCCGCGCCCGTCACCATCATCACCTCGAAATGGCGCTAATGATGGCAAAGCGGCGCGGGGGAAGCGACGCTTTTATTTCACCGTCAGCTTGATCGCCGAGGTCTCGCCCCAGCCGCGACGCCTGTGAACGCGAAGCCGCCTCCCATTACTTCGTGCCGGCACCCGCGTCAGGTTTATCCTCGTCGGATTTCTGCTCGGATTTCGCTACGGCGTCGGGCCTCGGCGGCAGCGATTTCAAGAAGGCGGCGATCGCATTGCGGTCCTCTGGCGTGAGCTTGGCCATGTTCTCCTGCACCGCCACCATGCTGCCGCCGACGGTGTCGTAATCCGGCGTGCTGCCTGTCTCGAGGAAATAGGCGATGTCCTGCTGGCTCCATTCGCCGATGCCGTCGCTGCTCGGGGTGATGTTGGGCACGGTCCCCTTCCCTTCGGGATTTCTTGCTCCGGCGAACGCCTCGTCGGCGATGATGCCGCCGATGATATTGCGCGGCGAATGGCACTCCGTGCAGTGACCCGGCGCCGTGACCAGATAGGCGCCGCGATTGAGCTCGGCGCTCGCTTGCGGGTCGGGAACGTAGCTCTTGCCGTCGACATAGAGCCTCTGCCAAAGGCCCAGCCCGCGGCGAATGTTCAATGGAAACGCAAGATCGTGCTCCGGCACCTCGTTCTTCACTGGTGGCAGGCTGTCGAGATAGGCCTTGAGGTCGATCAGGTCCGCAAAGCTCATGCGCTGGTAGGACGTGTAGGGAAACGCGGGATAGAGATGCTCGCCCTCTGGCGCCATGCCGAGCTTCATGGCGTTGACGAAGTCAAGCGTGCTCCATGCGCCAATGCCGGTCTCCTTGTCGGGAGAGATATTCGGCACGTTGAAGGTGCCGACCGGCGTCTTGAGGCAGCGCCCGCCGGCAAGCAGCTCTTTGGCCTTGGTCTTGCGATCGTCGCACGCCTTGAGCGGCGCGGCGTGGCACTCGGCGCAGCCGCCGGCGGTGAAGATGTATTTGCCGTTGGCGAGATCGGGGGTGTGGGCCGGAAGCGCCGAGGCCTCGATGGCGCGCGGCATGGTCAGCACGTAGAACGCGACTGCGCCCACGGCGGCAAGAGCGAGCAACGCCAACAGCGGCCTGCGCATCGCCTGCTTTCCTTTAAATGACGCCGACCGCCGTCCGGACCGAGCTCGCGATCACTCCTTCTCCTTGGCGCGATAGGTCTCGTGGCACTCTTTGCACACCTTGGTCATGTCGGTGAATGCCGTCTTGAACGCGTCCTTGCCTTGCGCCGCCGCAGTCGCCGCCTTGGCTGAGGCTTCCTTCAGCTTCTGCGCCTCGGCTTTGAAGCCGTCGAAATCCTCCCAGATCTTGGGCAACGCCTCGCTGTCGGCGACGGCGCCCTCTTCGCTGCCCGTGGGGAACAGCTTCACATATTGATCGGGGACGCCGCTGATCTCGTTCATGGCCTTCTCGAGCTTGGCGGCATCGTAAGTCACGGCGCCCTTGAGCATGTCGCCGCCGAGCTTGGTGTCGACGCGGACGATGTCCTTCATCAGATGCCGCCGCTCCTTCACCGCCTTGGCGAGATCCTCGGCCGACATGGCGAGCGTCGTGAACGCCGCCACGCCGAGCAGCGTACACACCGTCATTTTCAGTTTCTGCATGTCCCTCTCCGCATATCCCAGGGGCACGGCCCAGCCGCCGCATCGCGTCGAATCCTGCCACAGTCGCAGCGCCGCACGCCAGCGCGCTCGATCGGCAATCACGGCATTGGGATGGCGCGGCCTTCCTTGAGCACGTCCCAGCCGCGCTTGACCGCTGGGCGCTCGGCGATGGCGCGATACCAGCGCATCACATTCGGATGCTCGGCAAATTCGATCCTTTGCCAGGCGAAGCGCGAGATCCACGGCCAGATCGCGATATCGGCGACGGAGTAGTCGCCTGCGACATATTCGACCTCGCCGAGGCGCCGGTCGAGCACGCCCCATAGCCGCTTTGCTTCCTTCGCGTAGCGGTCCTCGGCATAGCCGCTCTTGCCGGGGTTGAACTTCACGAAATGGTGGACCTGACCGAGAAACGGTCCGATCCCTCCCATCTGCCACATGAGCCACTCGACCACCCGCCATTTGGTCGGGAAGTCCTGCGGCCAGAGTTTGCCGGTCTTCTCGGCGAGATAGAGCAGGATGGCGCCGGACTCCATCAGGTGCATGCCGTTATCGGTGTCGACGATGGCCGGGATCTTGTTGTTGGGGGCGATTCTGAGGAATGCCGGATCGAACTGCGCGTCGTTGAGGATGTCGACCGGGTACGCGCGGTACGGGAGACCGACCTCCTCCAGCATGATCGACACTTTCTGCCCGTTCGGCGTGGTCCAGGTATAAAGCTCGATCATCGTCCCCCCTCGGCTCACCTCTCGCGGTCGCGTCAACGGATGGACGCGAAACGCCGCACTGTCAAAGGGCTGCAGCCGCTGGCGCGCGCGGTCTTTCGCACTTGCGGAAAATTTGATTCACCAAGTGTTCATCCCTCGGCCTCCCTATCGCCTAGAACCTGTCGCTCCACCGCCACAGCAGAATGTTAGCCGTAATCGCATGAGCGCCGCCCGAACTCAATGCGCGCGCCTAGGGAGGAATCGATGCTCAATTGTGCTCATGTCGAGAGCGAACGGACAGGCGTTGCCGCCAGCCGACCGAGCTTCGCCCGCTACGCCATCTATTTCACGCCGCAGCCAGGAACGGCGCTCGCCGCGTTCGGGCGCTCGTGGTTCGGCCGCGCCAATGACGGCGCCACGCTGGAGGCCTTCTCGGATGCCGGGTTCGCCGGCACCGGCTTCGCCAAGATCGCCGCCGTGCCCGCGCGCTATACCGGGCTGCACGCGCTGTTCAGGGCGCCGTTCGCGCTCCGCGACGGGGTTGCGCTCGATGCGCTCAAGTCGCGGCTGGTCAGCTTCGCCTCGCGCCGCAAGCCCGCCGAGACCGGTCCGCTGACGCTGGCGCGTGCCGGGCGCTTTCTCGTGCTTCGCCCGGTCGAGCCGACGCCGCTGCTCGAATGGCTCGCCGCGCAGTGCGTCGGCGCCTTCGACGATTTCGCCGCGCCCACAACCGAAACCGAGCGCTCGGCCCATGCGAGCCCCAATCTCAGCGACTATCAGCGCCTCCTGCTGGAAAGCTTCGGCGATCCTTTCGTGCTGAGCGAGTATCGCTTCTACATCACGCTCACCGGCCCGCTCGATGCGGCCCATCTGGAGCGGGTGTCGCAGGCGCTGTGGCCCGTGCTCGAGGAGATTTGCGCCTCGGGCGTCACGGTCGACGGCCTGTCGCTGTTCGGCGATTCAGGCGGCCGCCCGCCGATGCGGCTGATCGGCCGCTATCGCTTGGGCGCTTGATCTCCATTTCACTCGAGGGTTTCGGCCGGGGCGCGCATGCGCCCGGCGGGGCCAAAGTTTTGACACACCCCTTGGCCACCCTCGCCTCTGCTGGGGAAATGACGGGGGTTGCAATGCCCGCCTATGGCGAAATCCTTTCGTTCCTCGCCGCGAACCCGCCCGAGCTCGCCGACGAGCGCGAGCTGCATGCCTCGCTGCTTGAGCTTCTGGCCAAATGTCTGCGCTCCGACGAGCAGGTCGAGGATGTCTCGGTCGAGGATTTGCCGGCCGGGCATTTCCGCTGGGTGAACGTCAACTAGGCTCGCCTTGCGCCTGATCAAGGCGGCGGCGCAGCTGCTGATCTAGGTCTGAAGCTAGCGGTGAAAGGCCGGTTCCCCGGGGCATTTGCGCATGAGAGCCACGGGTGGTATTGAGCCTAGAGGTGGGTCGCCTGGGCGCTGGATGGCCAGCAATTTGAACCGTTTCGAGGAAAGTGGACGGGGATCATGAGGGAAAGCGTCGCGGTCAAGCATCCGGTTGGGCACAGGGCCAGCCAGGCGGAAGACGTCGTCAAGAGCTTCGTCAGAAGCGTCGATACCGCCAAACGGTCCGAGCAGCCTTACCGCAACTGGTCGCTCCAGGCCTGCTTCCCCGCCGATACGGTCGACGACATCCTGGCGCTCCCGTTCGAGCCGCCGTCGCTCGAGGGCGTCTCCGGCAAGCGCGAGCTGCACAACAACACCCGCAGATATTTCGACGCCGACAACCGGAAGGACTTCCCGGTCTGCGAGGCGGTGGCGCAAGCCTTCCAGGACAAGCGCGTCACCAGCCATATCGAGAAGATATTCGGCACCGATCTCAGCGGCACCTATCTCCGCATCGAGTTCGCCCAAGACATCGACGGCTTCTGGCTCGAGCCGCACACCGATCTCGGCGTGAAGGTGTTCACCTTGCTGCTCTATCTGTCGACGGACCCGAGCCATAAGGATCTTGGCACCGACATCTATGATGGCGACAAGAAGCATGTCGGCCGTTCCGCCTTCGCCTCTAACGGCGCCATGGTGTTCGTGCCGGGCAACAACACCTATCACGGCTTCGAGAAGCGCCCGATCAAGGGCGTGCGCACCTCGCTCATCATCAATTACGTGACCAATGAGTGGCGGGCGCGCGAGCAGCTGTCCTTCCCCGAGACGCCAATCGCCTGAGCGTCCTCATACCGCTCAGAAATTCGTCATGCCGGCCTTGTGCCGGGCATCCACGCTTTGGCACAACGAAGACGTGGATGGCCGGGACAAGCCCGGCCATGACAATGCGGTGGGTGCTAGATGAGCAAGATCGGCTTTATCGGGCTCGGCGTCATGGGCTTTCCCATGGCCGGGCATCTCAAGACGCGCGGGCACGATGTCGTCGTATTCAACCGCACCCGCGCCAAGGCCGATGCATGGGCCACGCGCTTCGGTGGCCTGATCGCCGCCACGCCTGAAGACGCGGCGAAGGACGCCGACTTCGTCTTCACCTGCGTCGGCAACGACGACGACCTCCGCAGCGTAACGCTCGGGCCGCATGGCGCGTTCGGATCGCTTCGCTCCGGCGCCGTGTTCGTCGACCACACTACCTCCTCGGCGACCATCGCCCGCGAGCTTCATGCCGCTGCCCAAGACCGCGGCGCCGGCGCGCTCGATGCGCCGGTTTCGGGCGGCCAGTCTGGCGCGGAGAACGGCACGCTGACGGTGATGGTCGGCGGCGATGAGAGCGACTTTGCCAAGGCCCAGCCGGTGATCGCGTCCTACGCCCGCGCCGTGAACCTGATCGGTCCATCCGGCTCGGGCCAGCTCACCAAGATGGTCAACCAGATCTGCATCGCGGGGCTGATCGAGGGCCTCGCCGAGGCGCTGCATTTTGGCATGCGGGCCGGCCTCGACATGGAGAAGGTCATCGACACCATCTCAAAGGGTGCGGCGCAATCCTGGCAGATGGACAATCGCTGGCGAACCATGGTCGAGGGCAAGTTCGAGTTCGGCTTCGCCGTGGATTGGGTGCGCAAGGACTTCGCCATTCTGCTCGAGGAGGCTAGGGCGAACGGCGCGAGCCTGCCCGTCACCGCGCTGGTCGATCAGTTCTATGCCGAGATTCAGGAGATGGGCGGACGCCGCTTCGACACCTCGAGCCTCATCGCCCGGCTGGAGCGGAAGCGCTGAGCATGATCCGGAAAAGCGGGAACCGGCTTTCCGAAAAGATCATGCTCAAGTAGGAGGCTCCTCACCCGGCTCGGACCGAAAGTCTTCGAACCGGTCTCGCCGAGGAGGAGACACTGGTCGGAAAATTCTGATCGCTAGAGGCGCTTGTCTTCGGCCGCGTAGTCGAGCGGCAGCGCGGTCGTGTACTTGATCTGCTCCATGGCGAAGGACGAGCTCACGTCCGACAGCTCGATCTTGGTGATGAGCTTCTTGTAGAAGGCGTCGTAGCGCTCGATGTCGGGCACCACCACGCGCAGCAGATAATCGACCTGCCCGCTCATGCGGTAGAACTCGACCACTTCGGGAAAGTCCTTGAGCGCCTCATGGAAGCGGTCGAGCCACTCCTGGGTGTGATGGCTCGTGGTGATCGAGACGAACACCGTCACCCCGACATTGACCTTCTTGGCATCGAGCACCGCGACGCGGCGCTGGATCACGCCGGACTCTTCGAGCTTCTGAATGCGACGCCAGCAAGGTGTGGTTGAGAGCCCGATCTGCTTGCCGATCTCGGCGACCGGCAACGTGCAGTCCTTCTGCAAAATGTCGAGAATTTTGCGGTCCATACGATCGAGCATGGCTGACCTGATAATATTTTTGCGCGACTCTAGCAAGTTCAGGAACCTTTTGCTATATACCTGAATCTCTATCAATTTAGTAGATTATTTTTTACCCGTGCGCAAGCCCCTAATTTTTGAGCAGCTTTCTCACCTCGCGGCGCAGGACCGGCAGCAGCTCTTTCTCGAACCAAGGGTTGGCGGTGAGCCAGCCATTGTTGCGCCAGGACGGATGCGGCAGCGGCAGCACGCGAGGGCGCCGCTTGCTTTTGAGATGACGGCGCCAGTCACCCATCGTGGCGGTGAGCGATTTGCCGGCGCCGTCGCCAAGATGCCAGACTTGCGCGTAGCTTCCGACCGCGAGCACGAGCTCGATCTGCGGCAGCATGGCGAATACTCGCGCGCGCCAGAGCGGCGCGCATTCCCGCCGCGGCGGGAGGTCGGCGCCCTTGGCATCCTGGCCTGGAAAGCAGAACCCCATGGGCACGATCGACACGCGCGTGTCGTCGTAGAACTCTTGCGGGGTCACGCCGAGCCAATCGCGCAAGCGGTCGCCCGAACGGTCGGTGAATGGTATGCCCGAGGCATTGACCAAAGTGCCGGGCGCCTGGCTGCAAATGGCAAGCCGCGCCGTGACGCTCGCGCGCAGCACGGGACGCGGCTCGTGCGGCAAAAGCTTTCCTTGCGGGGTCTCGACGCAGTTCCGGCAGGAGCGAATGGCGGCGAGCAGGCGCTCGAGCTCCACCGCTCGCGTCTCCGCCGCGTCGCCGGTCATAGGTCGAGGATCATGCCGTCTTCAGCGAGGAGATAGCGGGATCGATCGACGTGTCCGGTCGCTGACAGCATAGCCTCCCCCATATGGGTGAGGAGAACGCGCTTGGCACCGAGCCGCGCGTAGTTGGCATCGATGGTCGCGTAGTCGAGATGGATAGGGATCGTGACGTCGTATTGGAAGCATTCGCTGATGAAGAGATCGGCGCCCTGCGCCACCTGATAGAGCGTATCGACCCAGCCGGTGTCGCCGGTGAACGCGACCACCTTGCCATCGATCGTGAACCTGAGCGCATAAGGCGGTGCGCCGGAAGGATGTTTCACCTCGAACGGCGTGACGCTGACGCCGCCGGCCTCCAGCGGAACCTGCTCCTGATATTCCCGGAAGATGAGATCGAAGCCGCGCTCGGCCGTGGTGATGCCGGGATAGAGCGCCTCGGCCGCGGTGAGAAAGCGCGTCTCGATGCCGCGCGGGCCAGTCACCACCAGCGGCCGCGTCCGCTTGCTGACATATTGTCCGTCGATCAAGAGCCAGGGCAGCCCGCCGAAATGGTCGCCATGCAGATGGGTGACGAACACGGTGTCGATGTCGTTCGGCTCGAGCCCCAGCCGGCGCATGCCGACAAGCACCGTCACCCCGCAATCGATCAGAAATGTCGACTGCGGCGAGCGCACGTGAAACGAGGTGTGGAGGCGGCCGCCGGCGCCGAAAGCATCGCCGCAGCCGATAATGGTCAGTCGCATGGCGGGCGCATCTTAGAGCCTCGTGTCAGTGCGGGGCGAGAGTAAACGCGCCATTAGGGATTTCCGCACATAGTTTGTTGGGGAGCCTTCAATTCTGGGCGGGGGCGACGCCGTCGGGGCATATGCCCTTGGCGTTCTGGTCTTTTTGTTAGTCAGTCAGGTTGTAGCGGGTCAGATAAGCATGTCAGGGGGCGCCTCAGCCGGGGCTCAACGCGCCGTGTCGGCAGCGGCCAAGGGCAAGCGGCGCTCGTTCCGCAGCGTCCAGGAAGCCCGCGAGAAGCTCACCTACAAATCTGGCGCCAAGCCGGAGTTCGAGTACGAGCTCCTATTGATGTTCGTGCGCAACGAGCTGTCGGCCGCCGTGACCACGCCGTTGCTCGCCGTCATCGTCGCCATGGGCGCGATGTTCTGGGCGCCACCGCGCGAGCTGCTGCTCTGGCTCTGCACCGTGTTCGTGTCCAAGGGCATCCTGATCAGCCTCTGCCGGCAATTCAGCAAGGCGCCGCGCGACGACGCGGCCACGCCGGTCTGGCGCGCCAAGATCACCGCGGCGGAGTTCCTTTACGGCGTCACCTGGGCGGCGGTCGCGTTCATCAACCCCGACAGCCAAGGCGAGGCGGCGAACACCTTCATCTTCGCCTCGCTCCTCGTCGTCATCTCGATGCGCATGCTGTTCGCCTCGACGGTGATGCCGATCGTCTACGCCGGCACGCTGCCGATGACCGCGGCCATCGTCATCCGCTTCGCGTTTCTCGACAACCCGTTTTATTGGGCGATGGCCGCCATGGCGGTCGGCGTGCACATCTATTTCATCTGGCTGACCAGCGGGCTGAACTCGACCGTCGTCGCCATGCTCGAATATCGCGCCGAGAAGGACGCCTTGATCGGCGAGCTCGAGCAGGCCAAGGCGATCTCAGACGAGGCCAGGCTCCGCGCCGAGGAAGCCAATCTCGCCAAGTCGCGCTTCCTCGCCACCATGAGCCACGAGCTGCGCACCCCGCTCAACGCCATTCTCGGCTTCTCCGAGATCATGCGGTCGGAGATTCTCGGTCCGCACAACAACCCGACCTACAAGGAATACGCCAACGACATTCACGAGAGCGGCCAGCACCTGCTCAATCTCATCAACGAGATCCTCGACATCAGCCGCATCGAGGCCGGCCGCTACGAGCTGCATGAAGGCCCAGTTGCGCTCGCCGAAGTGGTCGAGGATTGCCATCGGCTGATACGGCTCCGCGCCGAGCACAAGGGTCTCAGGATCGTCGAGGATTTCGAGGAGGCCATGCCGCAGCTCTGGGCCGACGAGCGCGCCGTCCGGCAGATCTGCCTCAACCTGCTGTCGAACGCCATCAAGTTCACCCCGACCGGCGGGACCATCACGCTCAAAGTCGCGCGCACCGGCACCGGCGGCCAGTCGTTGAGCGTCAAGGATACCGGCCCCGGCATCCCCGAGAACGAGATCCCGCGCGTGCTCCGGAGCTTCGGCCAGGGCTCGCTGGCCCACCAGACGGCTGAAGGCGGCACCGGGCTCGGCCTTCCCATCACCAAGGGCCTGACCGAGCTGCATGACGGCGCCTTCGAGCTCAAGAGCAAGCTCCGCTACGGCACCGAGGTGATCATCACCTTCCCGCGCAAGCGGGCGATGGAGGCCCTGCCCCGCGTACCGGAGCCCGGTGAGATCCAGCCCGAGAAGCCGCAAGTCTCCTGGCGCGCGGGCGCCAAGCGGTAGCCAGTCGGCTGTCGACCCCTAGCCTTAGCCTTACTCGCTCGGCTTGACGTCGGCTCCGCACCGAAACGTCACGTCCCTCCCAGGCTGCGGGACGATAACCAGCTTCTGTCCTTTCGCGTGGCAATATTGCCCCGCTTGGTCCACGGCGGCGTTGGTTGCGTCGTTCCCGCCGATGAGCACAGAGTTGCCCGCAGCGCCGACGACGATTTTATAGGTCCCCGGCTCGAGCTCTTTCACTTTTCCGACGTCGGAATTTGCCATGGCGCAAGCCGTCAGGCCGGCCGCCATGAGCAGAACGAATTGGGCTCTGAGCATCCTAGGGTTCCATTCCATGGCCAAGGCATAGCAGCAGCGCGGTGGCCAGGGAAACGGACCTTAAGTTGCCCCCCTTGGGGCTCAGCTGGGCAAAACGCCAGGTTTCTGGCGTTCCGTCGAAACCATGCTTACATAGCTCAAGGAGCTCGAACCGGATCCCCGCCTTGGAAACGCCTTGCGTCAATGTCTGCCTGCTCGATTCCGAGCTTGGGCTGTGCGTCGGTTGCGGCCGCAGCATCGATGAGATTGCCAATTGGGGGGCGATGAGCGATGCCGAGCGGCGGGCCATCATGGCGACGTTGCCCGCGCGCCTCGAGAGCTTCGTCAAGCCTGAGAGTGAAACCGCGTGACGACCTGGCTTGCCCTGTTCATCCTCGCTCTTGGCGCCATGCTGCTCGTCAGCAACGAGTCCGGCATGATCGCTGGGCTCGACGCGACGACCTTCGGCTATCTCGCGGTCTTCCTCGCCCTCCTCGTCTATCTCCTTGGCGGGCTGATGGCGCGCTATGGCGGCCGCGCGAGCGCGCTGGTGCGCGACGCCGTGACCTGGGTGGCGCTCGGCCTAGCGCTCGTCACCGCCTATTCCTACAAGGAGGAGATCGCGCCGATCGCCGCGCGCGTGGTCAGCGAGCTTCTGCCGGGCACCGCCATGACCGTCGAGCAGAGCGCCGGCGGGCTCACCGAGATTCGCATCCGCAAGCGGCTCGACGGCCACTTCAACGCCAATGTCGAGGTGAACGGCAAAGCGATCGGCATGATTGTCGATACCGGCGCCTCGACCATCGTGCTCAGGCCCGAGGACGCGGTCAAAGCCGGGATCGATATCGACCACCTCACCTATAGCGTGCCGGTGCTCACCGCCAATGGCCGGACTTTCGCGGCGCGCATCCGCCTCGACACCGTCTCGATCGGCCCGCTCGACCGCAAGAATGTCGATGCCCTGGTCGCCAAGCGCGGCGCCATGACCGAGAGCCTGCTCGGTATGAGTTTCTTAAGCCGCCTCCGCTCTTATGAGTTTTCCGGCGATTTCCTGACTTTGCGCGGCTGACGCGCTTCGTTTGGCCTCGATGGAGCGGGTGCGGTCGTGAGTCCAGGCGCGAGACATGCGCTGCAAGAGGCGCTGATCTGGAGTGCGGCGGCGCTCGGCGGCTTCATGCTGTTTTATTTCTTCGACGACGTCAGAACCACGCTCGGCCTCTCCGGCAAGCTACCCTCGATCGCCGAGATCGTTGCGCCACGCGCACAGGAGCCGAAGCCCGGCTTCGGCGGCGAGGTGCACCTTAAATCCAACGCGGTCGGCCATTTCGTGTTCGAGGCCTATATCAACGACCGCCCGGCGACCGTCATGGCCGATACCGGCGCGACCATTGTGGTGCTCACCTACGAGGACGCGGCCCGGCTAGGCCTGTCGCCGCAAAGCCTCGACTTCTCCGGCATGGCGCAGACAGCGAACGGGGTTGCGCGCATGGCGCCCGTCATGCTCGACCGCGTGCGCGTCGACGACATCACGCTCCGCGACGTGCAAGCTGCGGTCGCCGAGAAAGGTGCGCTCCCCACCAACCTGCTCGGCATGAGCTTCCTCGGCCGGCTCAGAAGCTTCACCAAGCAGGGCAACGAGCTCGTGCTGGTGCGCTAGACCCGGGCCGGGAACCCTGGCGAAACACTCGCTGTTGGTCCTTCAGGCAAAATCGCCTATGAGGGGGACCATGTTCCCAAAGCCCAGCCAAGACCTCGTTCCCAACACTGTCGAATTCGAGCGGCTGCCTCTCGTCAAGGCGACCGGATTTCGCGAATACGATGCGCGCTGGCGCTTCCCCGAGGAAATCAACCTGCTCGGCCTCGAAGCGGTCGGGCTCGGCCTTGCCACGCTGATGCGGCAGCGCGGCGTGCCGGTCCGCATCGTCGTCGGCCACGATTACCGCTCCTATTCGGCCGCGGTCAAAGCCGCGCTGATCACCGGGCTTTTGGCCGGCGGCGCCGAGGTGCACGACATCGGGCTGGCGCTGTCGCCGATGGCCTATTTCGCCCAGTTCGAGCTCGGCGTCGAAGGTGTCGCCATGGTCACCGCCAGCCACAACGACAACGGCTGGACCGGCATCAAGATGGGCGTGCAGCGTCCCCTCACCTTCTCGCCAGAGGACATGACGGCGCTCAAGGAGATCGTCATGGAAGCGCGCTTCGCGAGCCATGCCGAGGGCGGCCGCTACGTGTACGTGCCCGATCTCGCCGAGCGCTACATGGCCGATCTGCTCAAGCGGCCGAAGCTGCTGCGGCCGATCAAGGCGGTCGTCTCCTGCGGCAACGGCACGGCCGGAGCGTTCGCCCCGCGCGTTCTGTCCGAGCTCGGCGTCAGCGTCATTCCGCTGAACTGCACCCTCGATCACTCCTTCCCCGCGCATAATCCGAACCCCGAGGATCTCGGCATGCTGCACGCGACGCGCGATTGCGTGCTCGAGCATGGCGCCGATCTCGGCCTCGCCTTCGACGGCGACGGCGACCGCTGCGGCGTAGTCGACAACGAAGGCCACGAGATTTTCGCCGACAAGGTCGGCGTGATGCTCGCCCGCGACATCGCCGCCCGTAACAAGGGTGCGCTGTTCGTCGTCGACGTGAAATCGACCGGGCTGTTCCTCACCGATCCCGTGCTCAAGGAGCATGGCGCGAAGACGCTGTACTGGAAGACCGGGCACTCCTACATCAAGCGCTACAGCCACGAGACCGGGGCGCTGGTCGGCTTCGAGAAGTCGGGACATTTCTTCTTCAACCCGCCACTCGGCCGGGGCTATGACGACGGGCTGGTGGCGGCGCTCGCCGTGCTCGACATGCTCGACCGCAATCCCGACAAGACTCTCGCCGAGTTGAAGGACGCGCTGCCGAAGACCTGGCAGTCGCCGACCATGTCGCCGCATTGCGGCGACGAGGTGAAATACGGCGTGGTCGATCGTGTGGTCGATCACTTCAAGAAGGTCGCGGCCAATGGCGGCGAGCTCGCCGGGCAGAAGATCCGCGAGCTGATTACCGTCAACGGCATCAGGATCGTGCTCGACGACGGCACCTGGGGCCTGGTGCGCGCTTCGTCCAACAAGCCTGAGCTGGTCGTCGTGGTCGAGAGCCCGACATCGGAGGCCAACATGCGCGCGATCTTCGCCGAGATCGACGCCGAGCTCGCCAAGCAGCCCGAGGTCGGCGCCTACAATCAGAAAATCTGAACGCATTCACCAACGTGTGTCATCGCCCGGCTTGACCGTGCGATCCAGTAACCCCCCGCAGATTCTATCGCACCAAGACCGCGGGTTACTGGATGCCCGCCTTTGCGGCATGACATCGCGCAGCGCAGCGCCACAGAACCTTCAGCGTCCTGTCGCAAATTTGCAAAACGAATCTGGTCTTTACGCCATCGACCATGATGAATTTCGATGTCACCCATCTGATCTTCGCAGCAGGCCTCGCCGCCGGCGTCACGCTCGATTTTCTCCTGCTGCGCACCCTGATCGCTCCACCCTTCCGCATCTGGCCGACGCCGGAGCCCGGCAGCTGGCAGAGCCTGACCTTCTGGGGCTTGTTCCGCGGCGCCTGGATCGCGACCTTCGTCACCGCCGCGCTCGACTGGAACTCCACACCGCTGCTCGATTGGACGCGCTTCATCCCCGGCCTGCCGCTCGGACTGATCGGTTTGGGCATCACGATTTGCGGCTATTTCAATCTCGGCCTCGGCAACACCTATTGCGGCTCCGACGGCCTCGTGACCGGGGGCCTTTACCGCTTCAGCCGCAACCCACAATACACCGCCTCGATCGTCGGACTGATCGGCCTGTCGATCGGCGCCAATTCGGTGCTCACCATCGTGCTGGCCAGCGTGATGATCGGCGCCAACGTCTTGATGGCCATGGTCGAGGAGAGTTGGCTGACGCAGCTCTACGGTGCGCCCTATCGCGACTATTGCCGCCAGACCGCGCGATTTCTCGATGTCCAGGGACTGCTCGCTCTCGCCGAGCGCAGGAAACCGTCACGCCAAACGAGTTGAGCAAAGCGTTGCAGTGAAATTCGTCATGGCCGGGCATTCGGGATCGCCGACCGAGACCCCGGTGCCCGGCATGACGAGATGGGTCAAATCCGTTCCCCCGCATCAAGTCGTCAAACTCTCGCCCAGCCGCAGAACTGCGGTGGCATGATTGCCTGACCGTGTGCCTCCGACACGGCGTCGCGCAAGCGGTCCTCCAAACTATCGATATCGATCTCCGCCGCGGTGGCGATCCCCATCTTCTCGATCTGCGGCATTAGGCTCCGAACTGACAACGCCAGCCAGGCGTAGAATGGCGATTCGCGGCCGCCATCGACGGGAATCTCCGCGAACACGACCGGCCTGCCGAGATCGGCATCGTGGAAATGCGCCATCATTTGCCCGCCGGCAAAGGGGTGCTCCATCACCGATGCGAGTCCCGTGATCGCCCAATGTATCGCCTGCCGCCACAGCGCGATCGGCACTAGAGTGCAATAGTCGTCATAGATCGCGATCTCCTGGAACGCGACCGTCCCGCCCGGCCGGACGTGTGCCGCAGCCGCGCGAATGAAAGCGGCCGGATCGGATTGGTGGATCAGCACGTAGCGGCCAACGGCGAGGTCGAAGGGCCTCGAAGCAACGAAGTTTTCCGCGGCAGCTTGGTGAAATTCGACGTTCCTGAAGCCCAGGGCGCGCGCCCGCTGGCGCGCGAAAGCGACCGCGTCGGCGCTCCGATCGATGCCGACGACCGCCCCGCTCGGGCCAACCAACTCCGCGGCGAGAAATGCGACATCGCCGGCGCCGCAGCCAAGATCGAGCACGAGCAAGCCCGGTCCAATGCCGGTCTCGCGGAGCAGACGCTCGGTGGTCGGCTTCAAAACCGCGCCCTGAAGCGTCAAACGCCGAAGCTCGGACTCCGAATGGCCAAGTATATAAGGGATTTCGTTCATGCCGCCCTCCTGACAGGGCAGGAGAGGGTAGCCGGACGCGCGAAAATGGCTTTGCTGGGATTGCTGCGACTGCCGCACTCTTGCGGAGATTGTTGCGCGCCGCTAGGCCGCGGCGACGGCTTGATAATCTTCGCCCGCCACGATGCCGCGCGCCGCTTGCAGCACCTCGAGCCCCGCGCCGTCCAGATGGCCGTTTTCGGCGATATGGCGTCGGAAGGCACGCGCGCGCTTCTGGCCATGGAACAGTCCGAGAATATGCCGCGTCATGGCATTGAGCCGCGTGCCGCGCGCGAGCTCGGCCTCGACATAGGGCATGAAGGCGTCGAGCACTTCGAGCCGCGACGGCATGACCGCATTTGCGCCGAACAGCTCGCGGTCGACCTCGGCCAGCAGATAAGGATCGGCATAGGCCGCGCGGCCGAGCATCACGCCATCGACATGGGCTGAAATGAGCGCGCGCCTCATCGAGCGAGCCGATGCCGCCATTGATGACGATCTCGAGCTCGGGACGCCGCTGCTTCAAGCGATGGACGCGGGTGTGATCGAGCGGCGGGATGTCGCGGTTCTCCTTCGGGCTCAGGCCCTTCAGCCAGGCTTTGCGCGCGTGCACGATGAAAGTGCCGCAGCCGGCCCGCGCGACCATGTCGATGAAGCGGTCGAAATCCTGCTCTTCGTCCTGGTCGTCGATGCCGATGCGGCACTTGACGGTGACCGGCAGCCCGGAGCTTGCAGCCATCGCCGCGACGCAGTCGCCGACCAGCTCAGGCTCGGCCATGAGGCAGGCGCCGAACCGCCCCGACTGCACGCGGTCGGACGGACAGCCGACATTGAGGTTGATCTCGTCATAGCCGTAGTCCGCGCCGACCCGCGCCGCGGCGGCAAGCTTCTCAGCATCGCTGCCGCCGAGCTGAAGCGCGAGCGGATGCTCGACCGGCGAGAAGCCGAGCACGCGCGTCCGATCGCCGTATAACACCGCGTCGGCCGTAACCATCTCGGTATAGAGGAAGGTCCGCTTGGAGATCAGCCGCAGGAAATAGCGGCAGTGGCGGTCGGTCCACTCCATCATCGGCGCAACGGCAAAGCGGTGTGAGTCAGATTTCAACGGCTTATGCTCTCAAAATGAATCCAGGTGTGAGGGTACGGCTTAGCCGTGATGCTCGCCCCAATTGTGCAGCGCCTTGAGCACCGGGCCAAGCGCCTTGCCCTTCTCGGTCAGGAAATACTCGTAGCGCGGCGGATGGTTCTCATAAAGCCTTGTGGCGACCACGCCATCGGCCTCGAGCGATTTCAGCCGCGCCGACAGGGTGTTTGGCGCGACCCCCGGCAAATTCGCTTCGAGCTGCTGGAACCGCAACGCGCCCCTTGCGGAACAGGTCGCGCAAAATCAACAGCGACCACCTCTCGCCGATCACGTCCAGCGCCTTAGCCACCGGGCAATCGCCTTGGTCATACGAGCTCGCCATGGGGACTAGATAGACAAGCCCCTTGATAAGTTCAAGTCGCTTGCTATTGACAAGTCACTTGCTATTATATAGCTACAGGAAGGGGGCGGAACCTACCAAGGAGACTTGTCATGACCATCCCAACCTTTCTCCCTTATTTCGTCCTTTCCGGCACGGCGGCCATGCTGGTAGCCGTCCTCTACGGCTTGAACCGGGCGCTCGCCGCGGCGGCCTGGACGGCTCAAGATCGCTCGCGTGCCGTTGTCGCCTCGGCGGCGATTCTTATGAGCTGGCTCGCCCTTTCCATCGCCCTCGCCGCCTCCGGCGTCTATCACGTGACTGCGACTGGGATCCCCACCCTCCAATATGGTCTCCTGCTGCCGATCCTGATTGGCGTCATCTTGATCTGGCGCTCGGACCTCGTCAGACGAATCCTCGACGCCGTGCCACAGCCTTGGATCGTCGGCGTGCAGCTGTATCGCGCCCTCGGCGTGATGTTTCTCATCCTTTACGCGAGCGGCAGGCTTCCCGCACTATTCGCTTGGCCGGCCGGCGTGGGCGATATCGCCATCGGCCTGTCCGCGCCCCTCGTCGGCCTCGCCTATGCGCGGGCGCCACGCGAGGCGGCAGGTCCGGTCCGCGCCTGGAACGTGCTCGGCATCCTCGACCTCGTCGTTGCGGTCACCACCGGATTTCTCACCGCCCCGTCGCTCATCTCGCCGATCGAGGTTCATCCTACGAGCGAGCTGATGACCATGCTGCCGATGGTGCTGATCCCGGTCTACCTCGTGCCGATCTCGATCGTGTTGCACATCGCCTCGCTCGCCAAATTGCATCGCGACGAAGCGCGAACGGCCGACAGCAAAGCCATCGTTCGCGCGCCAGCCTAGGCATTGGCGCATGCAAGAAACGGCTCCCGCGTCTCACCTCGATGCGGGAGCCGTCGCGCTATTGGAGCTCGGAGCCCGTCTCGGCGGTCGCCGGCGGGTGCGGCTTGGAGATGATGAAGGCCGCCACGTCCCAGGCCTGCTGCAAGGTGAGGACAGGATCGCGATAGGTGATGCCAAACGGCATGTTGTCGCGAATGTAGGAGGCGGCATAGGCCGTCTTGGCCATGCCGGCGCCGGCGTTGAAGCTCGCATCGCCCCACAGCGGGGGGATGGAATAGCCGACGCCGGGGCTCGGCTTAAGCGCACCCTGCCCGTCCTCCTTGTGACACTTGCTGCAGAGATTGGCGTAGACCTCTTGCCCGCGCCTCGCGTCGGGTGGCGCGCCCGGCTCGGCGATGGGAAAGAGTCCCATCCCGGCGATCCGCACCCCCTCCGGCGTCCCGGTGCCCACATATTTGAAATAGGCGATGATCGCTTCCATCTCGCGGCTTTCGCTCGGCAGGTCTTTGCCATTCATGCTCCGCCGCATGCAGCCATTGATCCGGGCGGTGAGCGTCAGCACCTGGTCGTCGACCATCATCGGGAAGCTGGCGAATGTCGACACGAACGGCGCGGCGAAGGGCTGTAGCCCCGCATTCAGGTGGCAACTCTGGCAGGCGAGATTGTTGCCGGCAAAGCGCAGGGCCGGATCGGTCGCGTCCTTGCCGATATGGCGCGGTGTGTTGACGATAATGTCCTTGCCATAGCGGATGAGATCATCCTCCGGACCGGGGCCGAGCTTATTGATGTCGACCGCGTACCAGTTGATGTCCTTCTTATTCCACAGCACGTAGCCGGCGCCGAGCCCTGCAGCGCCGGCAAGCACGAGCAGCACCATCACCAGCAAGGCCTTCAGCATGGGAAGCTCCTATGGCGGCGGCTTGAGGCGGAACCCATATAATCGGGGCGAAGCGCACGTTTGCGAGCGGGCGAGGAGATTGGTGCCCGAAGCAACGACTCGACCGTGCTTAGATTTTCACCTCGCCCCCCGGAAGACAATGGCACGAAATGCCTTCCTGTTGATTGTTGCCTGTGCGGCGCTCGTCGCACTTCTGTTGCTCGGCATTGGAGGCCGCCCCATGACTATCGGCCAGCTGTTCGACTCGGCGCTTTCAGTGTTCGGCGTCCGCACCGCCGCGGAGCCGCATCACGACATCGTGGAACGTTTGGGCGAAGTGGAGATCAGGCGCTACGGCCCTCGGCTCGCCGCAGAGACCACCATCGCCTTGAGCGACAACGCCATGAACGAGGCCTTTTTCATCCTCGCGGGCTATATTTTCGGTGGCAACCACAAGAAGCAGGATATCGCCATGACCGCGCCGGTAGGCATCGAGCGCAGCCAGGAGATCGCCATGACCGCCCCCGTCGCCACGGCGAGCGCACAAGGGGCGTTGACCATGCGCTTCTTCCTCCCGGCCTCGATCTCCCTTGGCAATGCGCCAGAGCCAAACGATAACCGCGTAAAGCTCGTGCCGATCGGCGAAGAGACGCTCGCTGCGCTTCGCTACAGCGGAACCTGGAGCGAGGAGGCGAGAAAGCGGAAGGAACAGGAGCTGCTCGCCACGCTCAAGGGATCGCGCTGGCAAGCGAACGGCGAGCCATTAACGCAACTCTACGACCCACCCTTCACCATCCCGTTCCTCCGCCGCAACGAAGTGGTGGTCAAAGTCGCCCCACGCTCATAAAACGCAAGCTTTCCCTGCCCAAGCCGCGTCCACAAGAAGGCCCATGATGACCCCGGTCGAAGCCCATATGGCCACCGATCCCGTGTGCGGGATGACGGTCGACATCCATGCCGGCAAGCCGAGCTACGAGCATCGCGGCGAGACCTATCATTTCTGCTCCGAAGGCTGCCGCACCAAGTTCGCCAAGGACCCTGGACGCTTCCTCGACAAGGCGGGCGAGCCCGAGCCGTTGCCGCAAGGCACGCTCTACACCTGCCCGATGCATCCCGAGATCGTGCAGGAGGGCCCTGGCCATTGCCCGATCTGCGGCATGGCGCTCGAGCCGATGGGTGTGCCGGGCGAGGATGAGCTGAACCCCGAGCTGGTCGATTTCACCCGGCGCCTATGGGTTGCCGTGCCGCTGTCGCTCGCGCTCATGCTGCTCGACATGAGCGAGCATTTCTTCCACCTGAACTTGCTGCCCTTCCTGTCGCCACAGGCGCAGCAATGGCTCAAGCTCGCGCTTGCGATCCCGGTGGTGCTGTGGTGCGGCTGGCCGTTCTTCGTCCGCGGCTTCGCCTCGATCCGCTCCGGCTACCTCAACATGTTCACGCTGATCGGGCTTGGCACCGGCGCGGCCTTTTTCTACAGCGTGATCGCGACCCTGGCGCCGGACTTGTTCCCGGCGGCGATGCACGACGCGCACGGGCTGGTGCCGGTTTATTACGAGGCTGCCGCCGTGATCGTGGCGCTGGTCCTGCTCGGACAGGTGCTCGAGCTCCGCGCGCGCGAGCGGACCGGCGGCGCGATCCGCGCTTTGCTCGATCTCGCGCCGAAGACGGCGTTGCGCGTGCTGAAGAGCGGCGCGACCGAGACGGTGCCGCTCGCCTCCGTCGAGGTCGGCGACGTCTTGCGGGTCAGGCCGGGCGACAAGGTGCCGATCGACGGTACCGTGCTCGATGGCAGGAGTGCTGTCGACGAGTCGATGCTGACCGGCGAGCCGGTGCCGGTCGAGAAGCACGCCGGCGACCGCGTCACCGGCGGCACGCTGAACGGCAATGGCAGCTTCGATCTCCGCGTCGACCGGACCGGCGCCGAGACCACGCTTTCCCAGGTCGTGGCCATGGTTGCCGACGCGCAGCGCTCGCGCGCGCCGATCCAGCGGCTGGCCGATGCGGTCTCGGGCTATTTCGTGCCGGCGGTGATCGCCGCATCAGTGCTCGCCTTCATCGGCTGGTATGTGTGGGGCCCGGCGCCGCAGCTCGCCTACGCGCTGGTCGCCGGGGTGAGCGTTCTGATCATCGCCTGCCCGTGCGCGCTCGGCCTTGCCACGCCGATCTCGATCATGGTGGCGACCGGGCGCGGCGCGCACGCCGGCGTCTTGGTGCGCAACGCCGCCGCGCTCGAGCGGCTCGCCGCGGTCACCACGCTAGTCATCGACAAGACCGGAACCTTGACCGAGGGCAAGCCGGCGCTGACCGGTGTAGAGGCGGTGAACGGCTTCGCCGAGGATGAGGTGCTGCGCCTCGCTGCCGCGCTCGAAGCCATGAGCGAGCATCCCCTGGCCGAAGCGATTATGCGCGGCACAGTCAAGCGCGAGCTGAAATTCGGCAAGGTCGCGGGCTTTGCAGCGGTCACCGGACAGGGCGTCAAAGGGCGGATTGGCGAGACCGATGCGCTGCTTGGCAATGCACGCATGATGCAAAGTGCCGGCATCGATGTGACCCCGCTGGTTGCGGCCGCCGAGGCAAGGCGCAAGCGTGGCGAAACGGTGATGTTCCTGGGCGCCGGCGGCAAGCTCGCCGGCATCATCGCCGTCGCCGATCCCATCAAGGCCTCGGCCGCCGAAGCTGTCGGCAGGCTGCACGCGCTTGGGCTCGAGATCGTCATGGCGACCGGCGACAACGAGACCACGGCCAAGGCGGTCGCTTCCGAGCTCGGCATCGACGCGGTGCATGCCGGGCTCAGACCGGAGGACAAGCTCGCTCTGATCGAGGGGCTCCAGAACAAGGGCGCGATCGTCGCCATGGCCGGAGACGGCATCAACGACGCGCCGGCCCTCGCCAAGGCCGATGTCGGCATCGCCATGGGCACCGGCGCCGACGTCGCCATGGAGAGCGCCGGGCTGACGCTGCTCAAGGGCGATCTGCGCGGCGTGGTGCGCGCGGTCAAGCTCGCCCGCGCCACCATGGGCAACATCAAGCAGAACCTGTTCTTCGCCTTCGTTTATAACGCCGTCGGCGTGCCGCTTGCGGCCGGCGTGCTCTATCCGTCCTTCGGCCTTCTGCTGTCGCCGATGATCGCTGCCGCGGCGATGAGCCTCTCCTCGGTCTCCGTGGTCGGCAACGCGCTTCGACTGCGCAACGTCGATTTGGACTCGTAGGGTGGGCAACGGTTCGTCCGTTGCCCACGCTCCCATGATGGACACGGCGCGTGGCCGCGCCCATGCCCCACCCTACAGAGCTACGGAACGATGCCGATGCCGTCGCCGGCTGGTGGACCCGCGGTCGGCGCCGGCCCGCGCGGCAGCCGCGGCAGGTAGGTCGAGAGCGTGGCGAGCCGCCGCCAGGTGGCGAACGCGTTCAACGGCGAGCGCTCGATCAGGGCGATGGCGACGGCGGCGAGGAACGGCAGGCTCTGCACGAACAGCACCGCGCTGAAGATCGAGATCTCATGCACCTCCTGCTCGTTGGTGTAGTGCAGCGTGAGCGAGCCGATCACCAGCAGCGAGCCGAGCACGGCCTCCCACAGCGCCGGGAAGCGCGCCGACCAGCGCGTCGCCCCGCCCTTGGCCGTGCGCACGAAGGGCAGCTCGTCGCGCATCACCCCCTCGGCCACCGCGCGGCCGACCGTCAGCTGCAAGGCCATCGCCGAAATTGCCGCGCCGAGCGAGGCGAAGATCGGCGCCTGCACCCGCGTGCGGTAGAGCACCATGAAATGCAGCAGCATGACCGCGAAGGTCGCGAGCACGGGCAGCGTCAGCACCGCCTCGGGCACGGCGATGCCGAGAAAGGCGACGAGCGGCATCCAGATCAGATTGAGAATGGCGATCAGCACGCCGAGCGCTTCGGCGCCGAGCCAGGTCAACCAACCGAACAGGAAGGCAGCGCGCTGCTGCGGCGTCAGCCGGCTGCGGCCGGGCAGCAAAGCGCGCCAATGCTTCTTGATGAGCTGCACGCCGCCATAGGCCCAGCGATGGCGTTGGCGCTTATAGGCGGCGAAGTCGGACGGCAGCAGCCCCCAGCCATAGCGCGCATTGGTGTAATGCGCCCGCCAGCCGCGCTCGAGCAGGGTCAGACCGAGATCGGTATCCTCGACGATGGTGTCGCTCGACCAGCTGCCGGCATCTTCCAGCGCCAGGCGCCTGACCAGGCACATCGTGCCATGCGTGACGATGGCGTTCACCTCGTTACGCTGCACCATGCCGATGTCGAAGAAGCCGGCATATTCGCGGTTCATCACCACCTGCGAGATGCTGCGGTCGCAATCGCGATGGTCCTGCGGCGCCTGCACCAGGCCGACCGCGGGGTCGGCGAAGGCCGGCACCAGATCTTTCAGCCAATCGGGTTGCACCACGTAGTCGGCATCCATCACGCCGATGATCTCGGCCTCCGGCGCTGTGTGCTCGAGCGCGAGCCGAAGCGCGCCCGCCTTGAAGCCTTGCAGCCTATCGGCACGCACGAATTTGAACCGCTCGCCGAGCAGCCGGCAATGATCCTCGATCGGCTGCCACATCGCCGGGTCAGGCGTGTTGTTGACGACGACGACGCATTCGAAATTCGGCCAGTCGAGCTTGGCCACGCTGTCGAGCGTCTGGCGCAACATCTCCGGCGGCTCGCGGCAGGCCGGAATATGGATCGAGACGAGCGGCGTCGTCGCGGGCAGCTCGCCGCCGCGCCTGAGCAGCCGCGCGGGCTTTACCCCGAACATGATCGCCGCAAGCTCCTCGATGCGCTGCTTCATGATCATAATCAGGGGAATGAGCAGCCCGGCGCCGACGAACATGGCGATCTGCGAGCCGAGCACGAAATAATGCGTCACCCAATAATCGACGACATTGGCCGACCAGGCGCCGATGGCGTTGGCGGTGAAGGCGAGCACGCAGGCTTGCGCCACCGTCACGCGCGCGATGGCGAAGATCGGAATCGACAGCAGGAGCCCGATGGCGAGCGCGGCGATCACTTTCAGCATGAAGTTCGGCGCATCGACCACGCCGGTGAAGGCGAATTTCGGATGGCGGTCGGCGTCGAACACGCCCCAATACGGACCGACGCTGCCCTCGCTGGTCTTCCACGGCTGGTCGAACGCCTCGATGATCGAATAGTCGATGCCCATTGCCTCGGCGCGGGTGATGAAATCGCGCACCACCTCGGCCTGAATGAGCGGGCTCGGCACCGCGTCCTTGCGGTTCAGGCCGGCTGACGGCCAGCCGAACTCGGCGATGACGATGCGCTTGCCGGGATAGGCCTCGCGCAGCTTCTGATAGGCGCCCAACGCGTGATCGACGGCGGCCGAGCCGGGCACGCCCTCCCAGAACGGCAGGATGTGCACGGCGAGATAATCGACTTGGGAGGCGAGCTCGGGATGCTCGAGCCAGATGTTGTAGACCTCGGCGGTCGACACCGGGACCGAGACGCTCCGCTTCACGCGCTGGATCTTGGCGATAAGGTCCTGGACCGCAGCGTTGGCGTCGAATTTCGTGCCGGCAAGAGCGTGCTTGGCCTGCTCGCGGAAAATCGTCTCGTTGCCGACGATGATGCTGTCGATGTTGCGGTAGTGCTTGGCGAGGGAGATTCCGCTCTCGATCTCCTTCTCATTCTGCTCGTTCGCCTCGTCGATCCAGATGCCCTGAGCGAGCCGCAAGCCGTAGGCGGACGCCAATGGCGGCACCTGCTCCATGCCGTTGGTCGCGCTATAGGTCCTGATGTGCTGCGTATAGGGGGCGATCGCCGCGAGGTCCGCCTTGATCTGCTGGTCGGTGACGACAGCCGATTCGTCCACATTCGGATTGATCGGGGTGAAGGAAACGCTGGCGAGCACCCCGCTGGCGTTGGGGGGCGATACGCTGTCATGCAATAGTACCCATGCCAAGGCGTGGAGCGCGGTCGCAAGAACGACCACAATCGCAACGAGAGCGTGGCGCATTGTGTTTGAAATCTCAGTTTAAAAGTGGGCCTGCCCGTCCCCCTTGGCCGCCGTGCCGCAGAGAAGTGCTGCAGTTCCCCCCTACAACTTTTTTTAGTTGGGTATGGTTCCGTCTTTTGTCGTCGAGCTTGTGGTCGCCTGGTTCGAGGTGGTCGTGGTTTCTTGCGGCGCGATCCAGCAATCATGGACGCGCGAGGCGAGCCGGTCGGCCGCCTTCGGGTCGATGGGTCCCTGCTCGATGACGCAGCGGAACACGAGCTTGAGATGCTCCGACGAGCAGCCGAAGCGATCGTAGAGGTCGATGTAGCGGTGCGCGGTGTCGATGTCGTCGCGCCACAAGAGGCTGGCGATGCGCCGGCCGGTCCACACGCATTCGGGCGCGCCGGCCGAGCTCGATAGCTTAGCCTCGGCCTCCTTGTATTCGGCGATTGCCTTGGCGGCTTCCTGCTCCTGGACCTTGGCCTGATCGTCGGCCTTCTGGTCGCCCTCGGATTTCTCGGGAGGCTTCTGCTCGGCCTGCCCCTGCTGGGGAGGTTTGGGCTGGTCCTCCGCCAAAGCGGGGAACGTTGCCAGCAGCAAAACGCCGCCGGCCAAGACGGCGGCGGCGGGACCGAAGGTGCGGCGCAACATGAATGAGCACCCAACGCGGGAGGAGAACATTTTTGGCGTTAAACCACTAAATTTTGGCAGTCCAACGGCAAACTCTTCATTACCACTTCGCAAGCGCACAAACCAGAGCAATCGGTTCAAAGTCGGAGAAGAAGCTGCTATTCGTCGCATCCCCGGCGTCAAAGTCTCACCATGCTCCGCTCTCTGGCTCTCTTCGCGATCGTCGCCTGCGCCATCGTGGCGATTTGGCATGGCATCGGACGCTCGGTCGCCATGCCGGCCTCACCTCTGGCTGACGGCGGTAAGCTAACGTGCATCTCCTACGCACCGTTCCATGGCGACCAGGCGCCCTACTCGTGGTGGCTCGACATTCCGAGCGCCCAGATCGAGAGCGACTTGAAGCGCCTCGCCCCGCTCACCTCGTGCGTGCGCACCTATTCGGCTCTTGGCCCGCAAGGGCGGATCACCAAGCTTGCCGGGGCGCAAGGCCTCAAGGTGCTACAGGGCATCTGGCTCGGGCGAAATCGCGCCGAGAACCGGCGCGAGATCGAGGCGGCGCTTAGGCTCGCCCGCGAGCATCCCGACGTGGTGGATGCGTTTGTCGTCGGCAACGAGGTGCTGCTCAGAGGCGAGCTGCCCGCCGCCGCCATCAAGAGCTCCATGGAAGAGGTGAAGCGCCGCTCGGGCCTTCCCGTCACCTATGCCGATGTCTGGGAGTTCTGGCTGAAGGCGCCGGAGCTTGCCTCGGCGGCCGACTTCATCACCATCCATATCCTGCCCTATTGGGAGGACGATCCGGTCGCGGCGAAGGACGCGGTCGCCCATGTGCGCGAGATCAGGGCGAAGCTTCAGGCCAAGTTCGCCGGCAAGGAGATCTTGATCGGGGAGGTCGGCTGGCCAAGCGAGGGGCGGATGCGCGCTGGCGCGCTGCCCTCTCCCGCCAACCAGGCGCTCGTGCTGAGCGGCGTGGCGGCGGCGGCCAAGCAGGAAGGCTGGAAGGTCAATCTGATCGAGGCGTTCGACCAGCCGTGGAAGCGGCTCCTGGAGGGAACGGTCGGCGGCTATTGGGGCCTGTTCGGCGATGGCGCCGAGCAACCGAAATTCCGCTTCGGCGCGGCCGTGTCGAACGCGCCGCAATGGCGGCTGGTGGCCTGGCTCGGCGTGTTCGCGGCATTTCTCGTGTTTCTCTCGGCCTGGCTCGGCGGCCGCTGTCGCGGCGAGGCCGCGACGTGGCGGCGAGATTTGGCGGTCGCGGGCATCGCGCTTGCCTCGGGCCTCGTGTTTGGGCAGGCCGCCATCCGCCTCAATATGGAAGGCGTCGAGCAAGGCGACAGGCTGCTCGCGCTCGGGTTGTTCGTGCTGGCGCTTGCCGTGCCGCTCGCTTCCGCGTTCGCGCTGGCACGCGGCGACCGGCTCGGCAGTTTCGCCTTGGCGCTCGATCCCGGCAATTGGCGCGGCAAGGACAGTATCGCCGTAGTGCTGGCGGCGCTGCTCGCGGCCACCATGGTCGCCGCCATGCATGTCGCGCTCGGCCTCGTGTTCGACCCGCGCTACAAGGATTTTCCCCTCGCCGCGCTTACCGGCCCCGTGATTGCGTTCGCGATCCTCGCTGTCGCGGGCAGCGCCACTGGCCCCGGGACGGCAGAGATCGCCGGCGCATCCGTGCTGATCGGCTCGGCGCTGTTCATCGTCGTCAACGAGGGGATCGCCAACTGGCAGGCGGTTTTGTTCGCCGGCCTGCTCGTGCTGCTCTCAGCTACGCTCTTATGGCCGGTCGGCGCGCGAAGCTCAGCACCAAGAGCGTGATGGCGAGCGCGGAGGCGCGGGTGTTGTAGAGGATAAGCCCGAGCAGGGCGAACACCAGCGCGATACCGAAGGCGACCGGGTTCGGCCGCCAGAGTTGCACGCCGGCCGCGATCACCGCCGTCCAGCCAAAGCAATCCTGGATGAACATCAAGATCACCGCCAGCCGTACCTGGCAGGTGAGGCTTACCTCGCCGGCCTCGCAGGCAAGCCCGATCGGCGTGTTCTGGATGATGCCGTAGCGCAGGAACAGCGCGAGGGCGAGCGCTCCGATGCCAAGCCCGACGAACAGCACGGCCGCGCGCGGCGACGGCAGAAACAAGGCTGCTGGTTCGGCTACACTGTCAGGCTCAGGGCTCATGATCTGCAACTTGGGCGCGTGGCGAAAAGCCCGGAAGCCTAGGATAACTTTAACGTTTCTCGGTTAACCCTGGCCGGGGGGCAAAGTCCCGATGCAGGGCTTCAAACAATGGCAAAGGCCAAATACCATAAATCGCAGCGCGTGTTCGTGAAGCCAGTCGGCACCTGGGCCTATGTCGAGGCCGTGGTCCCGAAATGGGTGAAGGGCTGCGAGGAGCCGATCAAGATCGCCTATGACTGCGGCATGGGCCGGGAGTTCCAGCAAGAGGAGCTCGAGGAAGAGGCCACCGCGCTTCAGGCCAACGCCGCCAACGGGCTCGGCACCTGGCGCATCCTGCGCGGGCATAATCGCTGGAAAAGCTCCGAGCAATGCCTGCATCACCCTTATCCCGGCACCCACCCGATGGTCGTGACCAGCGAGCGCGATTGGGGCGGCTGGCGGGTGCCCGGCGCCGAATACGATCTCGACCCCTACCGCGTCGAGCGCCAGGCGCAAGTGATCGTGCGCGCGCCGCTGTTCATGAAGCTGCTGGAGGAGTTCCTCCAGCACGCCGAGCAGGAGCCGGAGAACATGAGCGACGACATGACCAAGCTCGCGCAGATCGCCCGCCGCCTCCTGAGCGAAGTCACCGACTGATCCTACCCCGCTGCGGAACTCTGTGCTCGAGGCACGACGCGCAGCTCGCCCGGGCGCCTAGACTTGCGGTCGGGCCTAGGCTCGGGCCGCGCATAGACTTGAGTCGTGGCTAGACTTGGGTCGTGGCTAGACTTGGGTGATGCCTCCATCGGCGACAAGATCTATGCCCGTGCTGAAGCTGCTGTCGTCGCTGGCGAGGAACAGGGCGGCCGCTGCGATTTCTTCCGGGCGACCGATCCTGCCAAGCGGAGTCATCGAGGCGAACATCGCCCGCGCTCCGTCGGCCTGCTCCTTGGTTGCGAACTGGCCGTCGATGATCGGCGTGTCGACCGCGCCAGGGCTCAAATTGTTCACGCGAATGCCGCGATCCTTGAGCTCCGCGGCCCAGGTCCGCGCGAATGAGCGCAGGGCAGCCTTGGTCGCGGAGTAGGTTCCGTGCGCTGGAAACCCCCTCATATGGAGGCCGGAGGAAACCAGGATGATCGAGCCGCCATTCTTGATGAGCGGCAGCGCCTTCTGCACCGTGAAGAAGGCACCACGGGCATTGATATTGAAAGTCTTGTCGAAATGCTGCGGCGTCGCGCTGTCGATCGTTTGATGCTCGACGAATCCCGCATTGGCAACCACGATGTCGAGCCTGCCTTTCTCCGCGGCGACCGTTTGGTAGAGCCGGTCGAGGTCCGCAAGATTGGCGACGTCGCCCTGCACCGCCGTCACGTTTTTGCCGATCAGCGCCTTGGCCTTGTCCAGCTCGGTTTGGCGCCGGCCTGTGATAAAGACGTAAGCGCCCTCCTCGACGAATTTCTGCGCCGTCGCCAGACCGATTCCGCTGCTACCTCCGGTGATGACCGCGACCTTACCGCTCAACTTTGACATCGTTCGCCCCTTATAGATTTGGCTCATTCCGTGCGCCGAAGGGCGCGGCGGCACGGACATGAGGCCTTAGCCGAATGTTCTGAAGAGCGCGGCGGCGCATAGAGTCTATTCCGCGCCGGAATGGCGGGGTTGCGTGCCAGCAACTATCTTGTCGCGAGATTGGGGTCGCGGCCGAATATCTGCGCCAAGAAATCGATAAACACACGGACCTTGCCGGGCTGCCGGCGCGCGGCGGGCGTAACGGCGTTGATCGGAAAAAGATCGGGAGCGTAATCGTCGAGCAACCGCGTTACGGCGCCCGACTCGATTTCGTCTGCAAGCAGCCAAGTTGGCGCCTGCACTAGACCGAGCCCCGAGAGCAGGGCCGCGCGCACGTGTTCGGCATCGTTAGTCCGCACCCGCCCTTTCGGCTCGACCGTGAACGGCCCATCAGGTCCTTTGAATTGCCAAAGCCGGGGCGCGCCGTGGAACATGAAGGTTACGCAATCGTGATTCTTGAGATCGTCGGGCGTCGAGGGTATTCCGTGTCTTTCAAGATAGGCGGGCGTTGCCAGCATGGCGGCTTCCATGCTTCCGATACGGCGAGCGGACAACGAAGAATCGGCGAGATGTCCTATGCGGATCGCAACGTCGATGCCTTCCTCGACAAGATTTGCATAGCCGTCCGAGACATTGAGATCGACCGACACGTCCGGAAATCGGTTGAAGAAATCCGGGAGGCGCGGGACGACATAAAGGCGGCCGAAGCCCGGAGAAACGGTCACCCGAACAAGGCCCGATGGGGTTACTTGACCTCGACCGACGCGCGATTCGGCGGCGTCGAAGTCTCCGAGCAGGCGAACTGCCAACTCGTAGAAATCCTGTCCGGCCTCGGTCAGGCTCAGCCCGCGGGATGTGCGGCGTACGAGTTGCGCGCCAAGACGCCGCTCCAGGCCGGCAATCTGCTTGCTGACCGTCGGTTGGCCGATCCCTTCCGACTTGGCTGTCTTGGAGAAGCTGCCGGTCTCGACGACGCGCACGAATAGTCGCAAGACATCTAGACGGTCCATTGCTTGGATTTATACAGTCAGCCGCGCAGCCGAACAATCGAGCGCCGCGAGAAGGGATTGTCACTTATGAATGAGTCGGTACGCCAGCCGAAGCTGCTGAAAGACTACGCTGCCCCTGACTATCTGATCGAGGAGGTCGAGCTCGACGTCAGGCTCGCGCCGCGCTCGGCCCGGGTCGCCGCCAAGCTCAGGCTCCGCCCCAATCCGAAAGTGGCGACCGGCGGCAAGCCTCTCGTGCTCGACGGCGAGGGACTCGCGCTCGAAAGCGTGGCGCTCAACGGCAAGGCGCTTGCGCCTGCCGACTATCGGATCGGCGAGCGTTCGCTCACCATCGCGCGCGTTCCGGCGCAGCCCTTTACGCTCGAGCTCATCACCTTCTGCGATCCGGAGGCCAACACGGCGCTCTCCGGGCTTTATCTATCGCGCGGCACCTATTGCACCCAATGCGAGCCCGAAGGCTTCCGCCGCATCACCTTCTTCCTCGACCGGCCCGACGTGCTCGCGGTCTACACCGTGCGCATCGAGGCCGACCGCGCGCTCGCCCCCGTGCTGCTGTCCAACGGCAATCCGGTGGCGCAGGGCGACATCGCCGGCACCGGCAGGCATTTCGCCGTCTGGCACGACCCCTTCCCCAAGCCGTCTTATCTATTCGCGCTGGTCGGCGGCAATCTTGCCTGCGTGCCCGACAGCTTCATCACCGCCTCGGGCCGCAACGTCACGCTCGGCATCTATGTCGAGCCCGGCAAGGAGGACCGCTGCGGTTGGGCGATGGAGTCGCTGAAGCGCGCGATGCGCTGGGACGAGGAGCGCTTCGGCCGCGAATACGATCTCGATGTGTTCAACATCGTCGCCGTCAGCGATTTCAACATGGGGGCGATGGAGAACAAGGGCCTCAACATCTTCAACGACAAGCTCGTGCTGGCGCGCCCCGACACCGCGAGCGACGCCGACTACGCCTCGATCGAGGGCGTGATCGCGCACGAATATTTTCACAATTGGACCGGCGACCGCGTCACTTGCCGCGACTGGTTCCAGCTCTGCCTGAAAGAGGGCCTGACCGTGTTCCGCGACCAGGAGTTCACCGGCGACACGCGCTCAGGTCCGGTCGAGCGCATCGCCGCGGTGCGCATGCTGAAGACGCATCAATTCCCCGAGGATGCCGGTCCGCTCGCCCACCCGGTGCGCCCCGCCTCCTATATCGAGATCAACAATTTCTACACCGCGACCGTCTACGAGAAGGGCGCCGAGGTCTGCCGCATGTTGCAGACCCTGCTCGGCCGCGACGGCTTCCGCAAAGGCCTCGATCTCTATTTCGAGCGCCATGACGGCGAGGCGGTGACGGTCGAGGATTTCGTCGAGGCGATGGCCGACGTCTCGGGCCGCGACCTCTCCCAGTTCATGCTGTGGTACACCCAAAGCGGCACGCCCGAGATCGCCTGCTCGCTCGACTATGACGCTCATGCCAAGACCGCGCGGCTCGCCGTTAGCCAGGTCGTGCCGGCAACCCCTGGCCAGACCAAGAAGGAGCCGATGCTGATCCCGCTCAAGGTCGGGCTGATCGGCTCGAACGGCGATGAGCTGCCACTTCACCTCGACGGCGGCGGCGCGGCCTCCGACGGGCTGATCGAGATCACCGGCCGCGAGCAGGTCTTCGAATTCCGCGACGTGCCGGCCCCACCCACGCCCTCTCTGCTGCGCGGGTTCTCGGCGCCGGTCCGCCTCACCATCAGCCTCGATCCGGACCAGATCGAGTTCCTGATGATGCACGACAAGGACGATTTCAATCGCTGGCAGGCGGCGCAGACCTACGCCACCAATCTGCTCACCGCTGCCGCGCACGATGGCGGCGCCGACCCCTCGAGCGTGACCGGCAAGCAGGCGGCGCGGCTCGCGCATGCGCTCGGCTCAACCGCGGCCGACGCCTCGCTCGCCCCCGCCTACCGCGCGGAGTTCCTAAAGCTCCCGAGCGAGTCAGACATCGCGCGTGAGCTTGCCCGCCACGTCGATACCGACGCCGTGCTCAAGGCGCGGGAGACGCTGCGGGCGACCATCGCCGGGCTGATCGGCGCCGATCTTGCCGAGCTCTACGCGGCGATCGAGCCCAAGGGTCCCTATTCGCCCGACCCCGAAGCCACCGGCGTGCGCGCGCTGCGCGGCGCGGCGCTCGACCTCCTTGTCGCGACCGGGGATGCATCGGACATTGCTCGCGCCGAGCGCCACTACCGCGAGGCGTCGAACATGACCGACGCGATCGGCGCGCTCGCCACCCTGTCCCATCTCGACACCCCTGCCCGCGACGCCGCGCTCGAGCATTTCTACGCGCGCTGGCAGGACGAGCCGCTCGTGCTCGACAAATGGTTCGCGGTTCAAGCCCGGGCCTCGCGCGCGGATTCGGTCGAAACCGTGCGGCGGCTCCTCTCCCACCCTAAATTCTCGCTGAAGAATCCAAATCGCGTGCGCGCGCTGATCGGCAGCTTCGCCCACGCCAACCCGACCGGCTTCAACCGTGCCGACGGGGCGGGCTTCGCGCTGCTGGCTGAGCAAGCGCTCCAGATCGACGCCTTCAATCCGCACGTCGCCGCGCGCCTGCTCGGCGCTTTCGAGAGCTGGCGCATCCTCGAACCTCTGCGCCAAGCCCGCGCCAAAGCCGTGCTCGAAGGCCTCGCAGCGCAGAAATTGTCCACCGACAGCTACGAGATCGTCACCAAAACCCTTGGCCATGCCTAGGCGATCTGGAAAGCCGGGCGCTTGCATTTCGGAGTCGGTTTCCCCGTCAACGGGTCATTAACCGCTTTTCCACAGTTTTTCCCTAGACAGACAGAGTCGTCATCGATTCCAATGATCGAGGCGATTCGGAGATGCGGCACACCTCTCCGGCGCGAAGCTGGTGACTGTGGAAGGGGGACCGAATGTCGCGAGCGCATTCCGCTCGTGAGGGCGTTTTCGCCGTCGCGGGGCCTGATTGGCAGGAGCTCCGCGCGAGCATCGGCCGCCACATCCCCAACACCGAGCTGCTTCGCCGCCTCGTTCCGATCCTGCTCATCGCGTTCGCCTGCATCGCCTGCGCCGGATTTGCCTTCCAGATCGTCCAAGGCAAGCGTGCGGCGCTCGATGCCGCGCGCCAACAGCTCGCGCTCGTCGCCGACAACGCCTCGCTCACCCTGAAGGAGACCACGCTCGGCTCCGGCGACAGCTGGCAGGCCGCGCTTGCCGCGAGCCTGCCCAAGGGCGCGACCAGCGAGGGGCGCTACTCTCTGCTCGCCGACGCCGAGGGAAATATCCAGGCCCGTGCGCCACTTAACGGCTCGCGCGCCGGCAATCTGCTCACCATTCTCGGGCCCCAGCAGCCACTCACCACCTTCGGCGCCGAGGCCGGCGTGCTTCGCCTCACTTTGCTCGACGGCACCGACGCCATCGTCACCGTCCGCAACATCGCCAACACCGATGCGCAACTGGCCTTCTTCCAGCCGGTCGATCAGGCGCTTGGCGATTGGCGGCGCGACGCGAGCCTCGAAATCACCCTCCTCGTCTGCACCGGTCTGTTGCTTGCGCTGCTCGCTGGCGGACTTTGGTACCTCACGCCCGCTTCGACCGGCGCGGTTTCTGACGGCCTCGCCAAGGAGCTGACTGAGGCGCTTCCCGGCTGCGGCCTGTGGCGCTTGAACCTCGCCCGCGGCCATGTCCATTGGTCGGCGCCGATGTTCCGGCTGCTCGGGCTCGAGCCCTCAAGCAGCGCCATGGCCTTCCGCGTCATCTCGAAGGCGCTTCATCCCGACGACGATCTCAAGGGCGAACTCGACCGCCATCTGCGCGACGGGGTTACCACCTTCGATCACGGCTTCCGCCTGCTCCACGCCGACGGCCACTACGTCCCCTTCAGGCTGCGCGGCCATATCACCCGCAGCATGCCGGATCGCGAGCCCTGCCTCACCGGCATCGCCGTGATTTCAGACCACGCGGTGGCGCCCGCCAATCCGGACGCCAATGCCAGGCTGCGCGACGCGGTCGAGACCATATCTGAAGCCTTCGTGCTGTGGGACCGCGAGAACAAGCTCGTGATGTGCAACAGCAAGTACCAGCAATTCCACGGCCTGCCCGACGACATGGTCCGCTCCGGCAGCGCCTATGACGAGGTCATCGCTTCGGCGTCAGAGCCGATCGTGTCCAAGCGCGTCGCCGTCACCGGCAAGGACGCCGACGACAGCCGCACCTATGAGGCGCAGATCGAGGACGGCCGCTGGCTGCATATCAACGAACGCCGCACCAAGGACGGCGGCTATGTCAGCGTCGGCACCGACATCACCGTGCTGAAGGAGAGCCAGCAGCGCCTGGCCGAGAGCGAGCAGCAGCTTCGCGCCAGCGTATCGGAGCTCAGGCTGTCACGCCGCGAGCTCGAGCAGCAGAAGCAGCAGCTGGTCGATCTGGCCGAGAAATATGCGCTGGAGAAGAACCGCGCCGAGGCCGCCAACCGGGCGAAGTCGGAGTTCCTCGCCAATATCAGCCACGAGCTGCGCACGCCGCTAAACGCGGTGATCGGCTTCTCCGAGGTCATGCAGCAGGCCCTGTTCGGCCCGCTTGGCCACGCCAAATATCAGGAATACGCCCGCGACATCTATGCGAGCGGCAGCTACCTGCTCGAGGTGATCAACGACATTCTCGACATGTCGAAGATCGAGGCCGGCCGCCTCAGCCTCGACATCGGCAGCGTCGACGTGGCCGACATCATCGAGGACAGCATGAAGGTAGTGAGTCAGGCCGCCGCCGAGCGCAACATCACGCTGTCGCGGCACGGTCCGCATCATATGACCATCGAGGCCGACCGCCGCGCGCTCAAGCAGGTGTTCCTCAATCTGCTGTCCAACGCGGTGAAATTCACCCGCGACAGCGGCAGCGTCGAGGTGCATCTGTCGCGCCCGCGCGGCTACGTCAAGATCGCCATCAAGGATACTGGCATCGGCATCCCCGAGGCCGACATCGCCAAGCTCGGCAAGCCCTTCGAGCAGGTCGAGAACCAGTTCTCCAAGAGCCATCAGGGCAGCGGGCTCGGGCTCGCCATCAGCCGCGCTCTGGTCGAGCTGCATGGCGGCAGCTTGCGCATCACCAGCCGCGAGGGCCAGGGCACCAACGTCACCCTGATGCTGCCGGTCCGCCCCGTGATCGCCGACGAGCAGCACAAGCTCTCAGCCTGACCCCCCGATTGCGGCGGCTCACTTCACGATGCGGTTGAAGGCGTCGTGCGTGTTCTGCAGCGCGTTCTTCAACGTCACTTCGAGGCTCGCGAAATCCGGCATGTCGGCGGCGCGCGCCAATAAATCCTTCAGCGCGCGCGGCGCGTCCCCGGGCGTGAACGGCGCGTCGACACAGAGTCGCAGGACCTGGGTCAGCGTGTGACCGAGCCGCGCCGCCGGCACCAGAACCTCGGCGTCGCCGGGCGACAGAACGCCGGCCGCCGATAGCTTGGTCAGGGCAAGCTCGGTGTTCTGGTCCAGCGCTTGCGGATGCTCCGCCGCGCTCACGATCTCGAGGAACTGGGCGATGAATTCGAGATCGATCAGCCCGCCCCGCACGTGTTTCAGGTCGAATGGATCGTCGCTTCCCTTCTCTGTGTCGATCCGCTCGCGCATGGTCTTGACCTCCGCCGCGATGGCCAGGCGATCGCGCGGGCGCGCCAGCACCTCCTTGATCGCCCCGTTGATCTGCCGCCGGAGCGGCGCGGGGCCAGTGATAACCCTCGCCCGCGTCAGCGCAAGATGCTCCCAGGTCCAAGCCGAGCTCCTCTGATAGGCGACGAAGCTCGACAGCCTGGTCGCGACCGGTCCCTGATTGCCCGACGGCCTGAGCCGCATGTCCACTTGATAGAGCGAGCCTTCGGCCGTCTCCGCCGACAGCGCCGCGATCAGCCGCTGGGTGAACCGCGTGTAGTACTGCGGGCCCGGCAGCGGTCTTGGCCCGTCTGACAGCGCGTCATCGCCGGAATAGTCGTAGACGACGATGAGGTCGAGGTCCGAGCCTGCCGTCATCTCCCGCCCGCCGAGCTTGCCCATGGCGAGGACGGCAGCCTGCCCACCGGGGAGGCTTCCGTGCTGGCGCACGAGCTCGGCCTCGACGCGAGCGGCGATTGCCTCGATCAGCGTCTCGGCAAGGCTCGTATAGGCGGCGCCCGACTGGCGCGCCGAGAGCGTGCCGGAGATCACGCGCACGCCGATGAGAAAGCCCTGCTCGCGGCCAACGATGCGCGCGAGGTCGAGCGCCTCCTGATAGTCGGCAGCTTCGGCGATTGCGCCGCCGATCAGCTCTTTCAGCTTGGCCGCGGTCGGCACCGTGCCGAAGAAGCCCGGGTCGAGCACGGCGTCGAGCAGGCGCGGACGCCGCGCGATGATGCGCGCGAGCCTTGGCGCCGTGCCCATGATGTCGGCGATCAGCCGCAACAGGCTCGGATTGGCGGCAAGGAGCGAGAACAGCTGCACGCCCGCCGGCAGCTCGGCGATCACCTTGTCGAAGGTGACGAGCGCGAGATCGGGCTCGGCGGTATGGCTGAAGGCATCGAGCAGGAAGGGGAGAAATTCGGTCAGCCGCTCGCGCGCTCGCGCGCTTCGCGTCGCGGCGTAGCGGCCCGACTGCCAGGCGCGCACCGCCGAGATGGCAGCTTGCGGATTGCGGAAGCCGAGCTTCTCGAGGCTTGCGAGCGCCGCCGGGTCGGACTCGGACGACCCGACCACGATGCTGGGCTCCGAGATCGGCGCCGGCGGAAGCTTCTCGAACAGCGCGCCGTAATGCGCCTCGACCCGCCTGAACGCTGCGATCAGCGCGTCGCCGAAATCGCCCGTGTCGGCGAAGCCCGAAAGCTTCGCCACCCTGATGAGCTCGTCGCGCTCGGCCGGGATGACATGGGTCTGCTGATCGCCGACCATCTGCAAGCGGTTCTCGATGCGGCGCAGGAACAGATAGGCATCGGTGAGCTCGCGCGCGGCTTCCCGCGCGATCCAGCCTCCCTCGGCGAGCCGCTCGAGCGTCTCGACGGTGCCGCGCGTCCGCAACTCTGGATGACGTCCGGCGGCGATCAGCTGCTGCGTCTGGGCGAAGAACTCGATGTCGCGAATGCCGCCTCGCCCGACCTTGATGTCGTGGCCTTCGACCGCGATGGCGCCATGGCCCTTGAACTCATGCACCCGCCGCTTCATCGCATGGATGTCGGCGATCGCGGCGAAGTCGAGATATTTCCGCCAGACGAACGGCGCGAGATGGCGCAGGAACTCCTCGCCGGTCGCAACGTCTCCGGCGGCGATGCGTGCCTTGATCATTGCCGCCCGCTCCCAGTTCTGGCCGAAGCTCTCGTAATAAGTGAGGCCGGCATCGGTCGAGAGCGCGATCTGGGTGGCCCCGGGATCGGGACGCAGCCTGAGATCGGTGCGGAACACATAGCCGTCGCCGGTATGCTCCTGGAGGAAGCGCACCAGCTCGCGCGTCAGCCGAACGAAGAACTGCGACGGCTCGACATCGGGCGAGAGCCCCGCCCGCTCGGCGTCGTAGAACACGATGAGATCGATGTCGCTCGAATAGTTGAGCTCCATCGCGCCGAGCTTGCCCATGGCGATGATGAAATAGCCGGGCGCGGCCAACCCCTCGCCGCCAGCGGACGGCTTGATCTGGCCCGATTCGCGCGCCTTGCGGAACAGGAAGGCGGTCGCCTGCTCGAGCGCGGCATCGGCTGCGACGCTCATGGCGTGGAGCACGTCTTCGGTCGGCCAGACGCCGCCGAGATCGGCGAGCCCGGCCAGCAGAGCGATCCGCCGCTTGAAGCGCCTGAGCTGCCCCATCACCTCGCGCGACGACCCGGCCTTGGCGACGCCGTCGGCAAGCGAGTTGCAGGCATCGAGCAGATGGGCGTCGGGATCCTGCACCAGGCACTCGGCGACCAGCGTCGGGCTTCGAAGCGCGAGCGAGGCGAGATAGGGCGAGGAGGAGAAGGCGGACCCGAGCAGCTGGCGCACTTTCGGCGCGTCGGTCAGGAGTCGCGCCGCCTCGGCAAGATCGGGCTTGGCGCGCAGCGCCTCTTTCAGTCCGTCGAGCACGTCGGCCCCGCGCGCCGCGTCGTAGGCCTGGGGGATTTCAACGATGCGCTCGAAGAACGCGCTCACGTGGGCCTTATCTCTGCTCCCGTGGGCGTCGGCGCGGCGGCACCATTGACATGGGCCTCGCCGTTCAGCGGCAAGGCGAGCACGACGCGAAGCCCAGGCTCGTTGTCCTCTAGCCTAAGGCTGCCACCATGCAGCCTTGCCACCGCCGCGACAAGGCTCAAACCCAACCCGCTGCCGGGCTCCGACCGGCTCGCTTCGAGACGGACGAAGCGGCCGAGCACGCGCTCGCGCTCCGATGCCGGCACGCCCGGCCCGCGGTCGGTCACCACGATCTCGGCGGTGCCGTTTTTGGCCCGCGTGCTCACCGCCACTTCCGGCTCGAAGCCGTTGCCGCCCCCAGGGTGGGGCGCGCCGTATTTGATGGCGTTGTCGATCATATTGGCGATCGCCTGGCCGAGCAGCTGGCGGTCGGCGCGAATATAGACCGGTGGCGCGTCTTCAGCCTTGAGCGCGATGCCCCGCTCCTCGGCGACCGGCTCGTACAGCTCGGCCACGTCGAGCAGGAGCGCCGCCACGTCGAGCTGCTCGCGGTTCTCGCCGCCCGCGCCCGCCTCGATCCGCGCGATCGACAACAGAGCGTTGAAGGTCTTGATCAGCCCATCGGCATCCTCGATGGTTCGCTCCAGCGTCTCGCGGTAGCCGGCCTCCTTGTAAGGTTCGCGGAGCGCCCCCTCAACGCGATTGCGCAGGCGGTTGAGCGGCGTCTTGAGGTCGTGGGCGATGTTGTCGGAGACCTCGCGCAAGCCCGCCATCAGCTGCTCGATCCGCGCCAGCATGAGGTTGAGGCTCTCCGACAGCCGGTCGAGCTCATCGCCAGACCCATTCACCGGCAGCCGCCCGGTGAGATCGCCTTGCATGATAGTGCGCGCAGTCTCGCCCACCGCATCGATGCGCGCGAGCAGCTTGCGGCTCACCCAATAGCCGCCACCGATGCCAAACAGGGCCATGACGAATAGCCCCCACAGCATGGCCGAGCGGGTCATGCGGGCGAACTGGCGGCGGTCGTCGATGTCCCGGCCGACGATCAGCCGGTAGCCGCCGGGAAGGCGGAACACATTGGCGAAGGCGAGCCGCCGCTCGACGCCGCCCGGCGCCGGGCGGTTGTAGACGAATTCGACCGGGCCGAGGCTGTTCCACAGCCCCTGCGACACGGCGCTCAGATTGCCGGCGACCCGCCGCCCCTCGGAGTCGGCGACCAGATAGAGGCTGTTGCCCGGAGTCTGGCTTCGCTCGGCGACGATACGCACCAGCTGCTCCAGCCCGCCCGCGCGATATTGCTCGGCAAGCCCGGTGAGCTCGGCCTCGATCGTCTGATTGAGCTGCCGCGACAGCAGAACCGTCGTGTTCCAGTAGAGGTAGAAAATGGCGACGGCGGCGGCGGCGCTGAAAAGCGCAAGATAGGTCAGCGACAGGCGAAACGTGGTGGTCCGGAATAGCTTAGTGAGCGCTGTCACGGATCGTGTAGCCAGCACCGCGGACGGTGTGGAGGAGTGGGTTGCCGAAATTCTTGTCGATCTTCGAGCGAAGCCGCGAGATATGAACGTCGATGACATTGGTTTGCGGGTCGAAATGGTAGTCCCAGACATTCTCGAGCAGCATGGTGCGGGTCACGACTTGGCCTGCATGTTTCATCAGGTATTCGAGCAGCCGGAACTCACGGGGTTGCAACATAATGGCTTCGCCGGCCCGCGTCACCTTGTGCGACAGGCGGTCGAGCACGAGATCGCCGACAGAGAGCCGGGTGCTGCCCTCCTCCGGCGAGGTACGCCGCGCCAAAGCCTCGATGCGGGCGAGCAGTTCGGTGAAGGCGTAAGGTTTGGTGAGATAGTCGTCGCCGCCGGCGCGCAGGCCCTTGACGCGGTCGTCGACCTCGCCGAGCGCGCTCAGGATCAGCGCCGGCGTCCTGACCTCCTCGGTCCGTAGCGCCTGGATCACCGCCAGCCCGTCGCATTTCGGCAGCATGCGGTCGACGATCAGCACGTCGTAGGCGTTCGACCTGGCAAGATCGAGCCCGGTCTGGCCGTCGCCGGCATATTCGGCGACGTGACCGGATTCCTTCAGCGCGCGCTTGAGGAAGGTCGCGGTCTCTTGATCGTCCTCGATCACCAGGACGCGCATGGATAGAGATCTCCCTGGCGACGCTGCCATAAACGGAAACGGAATGACGCTAATAAAGGGCGGGCGGCGCGGTGGGGGGAAACCGCGCCGCCCTCCGGCTAGAAGGCTAAGCCTTCTTCAGGGAAAGCGCCACGAAGCGCGTCTGATCGCCGGACTTAACCTGCATCAGGATCTTGACGGTATCCTTCTCGGTGGTGGGCTTGGCGCCCGCCATCGCCTTCTTTACGCCTTCGGCGACGTCGGCAGGATTGGAGACGTTCACGCCGGCCACCTGGAGGATGACGTCGCCGGGCTTGAGGCCCTTGTCGGCGGCATCGCTCGCGGGATCGACCTCGGTGATGACCACGCCGTCATCGCCGGCGCCGGGAAATTTGGCGGCCGGAGCGAGCGACAGGCCGAGGTCTTTCATCGGCTGGCCGGTGTCGGGCTTGTCTTCCTCGACGGAGGCAAGCTTCTTGTTGTTCGGGAACGTGCCGAGCTTCATGTCGACTTCGCGCTTCTCGCCGTAGCGAATGATCGCGAGCTTGACCGGGGTGTTCGGGTGCAACTCGGCGATCTTGCGCGCGAGATCGCGCGAGTCGTCGATCTTGTCGCCGTTAACCTCGACGATCACGTCGCCGGCCTTGAGGTCTTGCTTGGCTGCCGGGCCGTCCTCGGTCACCTTGGTGACCATGGCGCCCTTGGCCTCCTTCATGCCGATCGAGTCGGCGATATCGTCGCTGACATTCTGGATGACGACGCCGAGCCAGCCGCGATCGACCGTTCCGGTCGCCTTGAGCTGGGTCACGACTTCCTGCACCAGAGCGGCCGGCACGGCGAAGGCGATGCCGACATTGCCGCCTGACGGCGAGAAGATCGCCGTGTTGACGCCGACCACATTGCCGTCGAGATCGAAGGACGGGCCGCCGGAATTGCCGCGGTTCACCGCCGCGTCGATCTGGAGATAGTCGTAGGGCCCTGAGCCGATGTCGCGGTTATGCGCCGAGATGATACCGGCCGTCACCGTGCCGCCGAGGCCGAACGGGTTGCCCACCGCGAGCACCCAGTCGCCGACGCGCGGGTCCTTCTGCGAGAACTGGACGAACGGGAAGGTCTTGCCGTCGGCCTTGACCTTGATCAGGGCAACGTCGGTGCGCGGGTCGGTGCCGACCAGCGTCGCCGGATATTTGTCGCCGTTCTCCATCGTGACGGTGATGTCCTCGGCGTCCTCGACCACGTGGTTGTTGGTCACGACGAAGCCGTCCGGCGAGATGAAGAAGCCAGAACCCTGCGCCAGAGTCGGCGTCGGCTTCTGCTGCTGCTGCGGCATGCCTTTGCGGAACTGCTTGAAGAAGTCGTAGAGCGGGTTGTCCTCGGGCAAATCGGGCATGCCCGGGATCTGCTGGTCGTTCTCGGCGACCTTGGCGTCGCCCTTGACGTTGATGCTGACCACCGCGGGGCTAACCCTGGCGACGAGGTCGGCGAAGGTCAGCGGCGCGCGCCCCTGGGGCATGTCGATGGTCGGCTGGGTGGTGGCGGTCTCGGCGGCGGCGAACGGCACCAAATTGCCGAGCGTCAGCCCTAATGCGCTCGTGGCGATCAGGGCGGCGGCCGCGAGCATCACGGGCTTGCGGGTCAGCTTCCGCGAGCTCTCGTTCGCAGCTTGGCTCTGGTCAGATTTCATGAGTCACCTCTCCTGAGATGGGAATTTCCCGGTCGGTAGTGCCTTGCACATCAGGGCGAGGCATCTATCGACAGATATAGAGGTTCGGCTATTACGCCGCCGTTTCGGGGGCATTAAATTTCGGTAAGGTTGTGGCGCCGAGCGGGTGGCTTGCGGGGCGTTTTTGGCCGCTTCTGCGTCAGCTTTCGTCGAGCAGGTTGTTGAGCCTCTGCTGTTCGTTAACGCTGAGCGGAGCGGGTTGTTCTTGCGCCGCTTTCCGCCGCCGATAGGCGAGCGCGATCAGCAGCAGCGCCAGCAGAAATACCGCCGGGGTGGCCAACCACAACAGCAGCGTGTGCGGCTCGAAGCGCGGCTTGAGCAGGACGAACTCGCCGTAGCGTTCAACGATGAAATCGACAACCTCCTGATCGCTGTCGCCGACCTTGATTCGCTCGCGCACCAGCAGCCTGAGATCCCTGGCGAGCGGCGCTTCCGAATCGTCGATCGACTGGTTCTGGCAGACGAGGCAACGCAAGCCTTCGGAGATGGCACGCGCGCGCGCTTCGAGCGCGGGGTCGGGCAGCACCTCGTCGGGCTGGACGGCCTTGGCCGGGCCGGCGAGCAGAAGGCAGACGGCGATGCCAAGAAGAACCGTGGAGAGAATGCCGCGCGAGGCCATGGCTACTCTGCCGCGGAGGCGGCTGCCACCTTCGCTTGCGCGCGCTTGGGCGCTCCGACCCGCAAGCGGCGGTCCGACAGCGACATTGCGCCGCCCAAGAACATCACCACCGCGCCGAGCCAGATGAGCCTGACCAGCGGATTGAAATAGAGCCGCACGCTGTAGGCGCCGTCCTTGAGCGGATCGCCGAGCACCGCGTAGAGATCGCCGCGCCAGCTCGCGTGAATGCCGGCTTCGGTGGTGGCGCTCCGCTCGACCGAGAACGCCCGCTTCGACGGCGTAAGCTCGGTCACCGGCGCTCCTTCGCGCGACACTTCGAACAGCCCGGCACGTTCGCTGTAGTTCGGGCCCTGGCGCTCCTCGACGCCTTTGAAGGCAAGCGTGTAGCCGGCGATGTCCGCCGTCTCGCCGGGCTTCATCGCCAGGATCGCCTCCGACCGCCAGGCCGTCGTCGAGACGATGCCGATCACCGCGAGCCCGACGCCAGCGTGCGCCAGCATTGTGCCGAACGCCGAACGCGGCAGGTTGCGCAGCCTGCGCCAGGTCTCTGACGAGCCGGTCTCGAACAGCTTCACGCGATACGCAAGATCGGTGAGCGCGCCGGCGATCAGCCAGACGCCGAGCCCGATGCCGAGCGGCGCGAGCCAGGGTCCCTTCTGCTTGAAGGCCAGAACGAAAATGATCGCCGCCAGCGCCACGCATGCCGCCGCCATCAGCCGTTGCGCCGCGGCGAGCAGATCGCCGCGCTTCCACGCGAGCAGCGGCCCGAACGGCACGGCGATCAGAAGCGGCACGATGAGCGGGGCGAAGGTGAGATTGAAGAACGGCGCGCCGACCGAGATCTTGTCGCCGGTGAGCGCGTCCAGTGCCAGCGGATAGAGCGTGCCGACGAACACTGCGGCGCAGGCGGTGGTGAGCAGGAGATTGTTAAGGACAAGCGCGCCCTCGCGGCTGATCGGGGCGAACAGCCCGCCTTGCGTCAGCAGCGGGGCGCGCCAGGCGAACAGCGTAAGCGCGCCGCCGATGAACACGCCCATGATGGCGAGGATGAAGATGCCGCGCGCCGGATCGACGGCGAACGCGTGCACCGAGGTCAGCACGCCCGAGCGGACCAGGAACGTGCCCATCAGCGACAGCGAGAAGGTGATGATGGCGAGCAGGATGGTCCACACCTTCAGCGCGTCGCGCTTCTCCATGACCAGCGCCGAATGAAGCAGCGCCGTGCCGGACAGCCACGGCATGAAGGAGGCGTTCTCGACCGGGTCCCAGAACCAGAACCCGCCCCAGCCGAGCTCGTAATAGGCCCACCACGAGCCCATGGCGATGCCGAGCGTCAGGCACATCCAGGCGGCGAGCGTCCACGGCCTGACCCAGCGCGCCCAGGCGGCATCGATGCGCCCGTCGATCAGCGCGGCGACGGCGAACGAGAACGCCATCGAGAAGCCAACATAGCCGGTGTAAAGGAACGGCGGATGGAAGGCGAGCGCGGGATCCTGCAGGACCGGGTTCAGCCCCTGCCCGTCGAACGGCGCTGGGTCGAGCCTGATAAAGGGATTTGACGTGGTGATGATGAACAGCAGGAAGGCCGCGCCGATCGAGCCCTGCACCGCGAGCGCGTTGGCCTTCAGCTCGCGCGGCAGGTTGTTGCCGAAGGTCGCCACCGCCGCGCCGAACAGCGACAGGATCAACACCCACAGCACCATCGAGCCTTCGTGGTTGCCCCACACGCCCGAGATCTTGTAGAGCAGCGGCTTCGCCGAATGCGAGTTCCGCCAGACGTTCTCGACCGAGAAGTCGGAGGTGACGTAGGCCGTCATCAGCGCGATGAAGGCGATGGCGATCAGCAGGAACTCGGCTTGCGCCGCCGGCGCCGCGACATTCATCAGTTGCGGATCGCGGAGCCGCGTGCCGATCAGCGGCAGCACCGTCTGCACGATGGCGACGGCGAGCGCGAGGATCAGCGCGTAATGACCGATCTCGGCTATCATCTCCCGCGTCTCATCGCTCAGTTCACCTTGCCTTGGGCATCCGCAGTCCCGGCCGCCTGCGCGTCGCCCCGCCACACGCCTTCTTGCTTCAGCTTCGCCGCAACCTCTGGCGGCATGTATTTCTCGTCATGCTTGGCGAGCACGTTGTCGGCCTGGAATGTGCCGTCGGGCCCAAGCACGCCTTCGGCGACCACGCCCTGCCCTTCGCGGAACAGGTCGGGCAGAACGCCGGTAAACACGACCGGCAGGGTGCTCGCTTTGTCGGTGACGGCGAAGCGGATGGTGGTCCCCACGCCGCGCACGACGCTTCCCGTCTCGACCAGACCGCCCAGCCTGAAGCGCTGGCCGGGCGCAATGCCCATCTTGGCCACCTCGCTCGGGCTGTAGAAGAACACGATCGAATCCCGCATGGCGTAGAGCACGAGGCCGACGGCAACGCCCAGCACCACGAGGCAGGTGCCGATCAGAACGCCTCTCCGCTGCTTCCGCGTCATGACTTCAATCCAAGCTCAGCCGCCAGTTGATCGAGCTGCTGGAGCGCCTGCGTGTTACCGGTAAACTGGGTCTTGGCGCGGGCAAGCGCCTTCTCCGCGTCGTCCTTCCGCTCGAGCACGCTATAGGCTTTGACGAGCTTGAGCCAGCCGGCGAGATCGCTGCCGTCCTGGTCGAGGCGTGCGGCAAGGCGCTGCACCATCTGCTCGATCATGGCCTGGCGGTCGGCCGGGCTCATATCTTGCGACGCGGCGATATCGGCGCCGCTCGGGCCGCCCGCCACGGGTCGGTCGGGGACGGTTCCGCCGGGAGCCGCCCCATCCGCAACAGGCTCGCCTGGAACGGGCTTGCCGGCAAGCTGCGCCTCGTCGCTCGCGATCCTCTGTTCGACCATCTGCCGCCAGGGCGCCTCGCCCTCGCTCTTGGCCAGGATCGCGCGCCAGTCCTCGATCGCCGCGGCGAGCTTCCCGTCCTGCTCCTTGGCGATGGCAATCAGGATGCGCGGCTCGGTGAGGTTTGCATCGAGTGCCACGGCACGCTCGAGCGCGGCTCGCGCCTCCTCGCTCACCACGCCGTTATTGGCGAGCACGAGCGCCTGACCCTGCCCCGACAGGCGTTTGGCCGAGGGACCGAGCAGCCTGATCGCTTGGCCATAAGCGTCGGCCGCATCTTGATAGCGCTGCCAGCCCATATAGACCGGCGCGACGACGTCCCAGCCCTCGCCCTCCTCGGGATGCTCGCGGAGCCGCGCCTCGACGCGGGCGACGAGCGCTTCCAAGTTCTGGGCGTTGGAGGGATCTTGCAGGCGAAGCGCGAGTGGCTGGTCCGGCAGCCGCGGCGAGCCGTAGACGAGATAGAGCCCGAGCGCGAGCAGTGGCAGCACGGTGGCGACGGCGATCATCGCCGTGCGCGCGTGTCCGCTGCCGCTCTTGTCCTCGGGATGGGTCAGCTCGGTGCTGTCGGCTTGCAGCAGACGCCGCGCGATCTCGAGCCGCGCGGCCTCGGCTTCGGTCTCGCCGATCAGCCCGCGCGCGCGGTCGGCATCGATCTCGCCGAGTTGATCGCGATAGACGGCGGCGTCGAACGCCTCGCGTGCATGCCCACTCGTCCGCGCGCCGATCAGCGGCCGCAACAGGACAAGGAGCACGATCGCCGTAAGCGAGCCGAGGATGATCCAAAGCAGCACGGGGAGCTGACGCCTCCGCTAATCGAACCAAAGCCAGCAAGCTGGCCCGGCTAGCCATAGGCGAAAGGCGTGAACGGGGGCAAGGTCCGCGCCTGCTCCCTCAGATTAATTCCGCGCAATCCGAAAGGTCTGCGCAAACGCTGGCAGCTACCCAACCGTCCGCCAGCTGCCGTCTGGCTGGCGGCAGGCCGTGCCACGCGCCGTCTGGGGCTGGCCGCCAATATAGATGGTGTGAGTGTAGGGCCGGCAATTCAGCCCGTTCTGGACATAGGGCTTGCCGGGAACGATCTGGCCGCGATGCTGGTTCTCTGGGTTGTCCCAGGGTGTCGGCGCACCGCTCCGGCCATATTCGAGGGCCTGGAGCTGGGCCGCTTCGGCAAGCTGGCGGTCGCGTTCATCCATGTCGCGGCCGATCACGTTGCCGATCAGCCCGCCGGCGACCGCGCCTATGGCGATCCCGCCCGCGCGGTTCTTCGAGCCGCCAATAGCCGCGCCCGCGACCGCGCCGGCAGTCGCGCCGACAATGGTGCCCGTGCCCTGCTTATTGCCAGGGCCGCACGCCGCCATCAGGGACGGCAGCAATAGGATGATCGCAAACTGAGTGACTCGTCTCATCGCTTTCCCCCTTCGGCCGTCCCGCATATATCCGGCCCCCGGCAAGAGACAGAGGTGAGTTTAATCGTCGCAAGCCCTCCTTGAAAGATAACAATTCTGGCCATAATACGACGTACGGATTTGGACATTGAGCTCCCCAGCCTTTTTGGCTGTTTTGCACTGCTCGCCGCCCCCTGGGCAACCGGGCGATCTAGTAGGCTTATGCCCTGCTTGAACCCCACCATGCCGAGCGAGAACAGGATGGCGAGGATGGTGAGCACAAGGATAGCGGGGCCGATCCAGAACGTCGCTCGCATCCGGAACTCTGACGCTGCCTCACCTTGCTGAAGCCACCCAACAGCGATCGGTGCAAGCTCGTCGGCGTGCTCCGCTATCGCTTCGGACATTGCGTCGAGATCGCGTCCTTCAACAAGAACGCGTCATCTAGGCTTTGTTGCGTGCCCGCGTCGCTGCGGCCTTGGCTGCGCTCGCCCGTCGCTTGCGCGTTGCCGCCGCCTTCTTTGCCGATGCGCGGCGCTTCCGCGTGAGCGCGCCTTGCTGAGCCGGTGTGAGCTTCTTCGCTGCTGCCATCCTCGCCTCCCGCATGTGAGTCGGTAAGTCCAACTGTAGCACGTCCGCGCGGTCTTCAGTTCACGTTCGCCGCCAGAATGCGACGCGCCGCCACGAAGCCCTTTCATGACTGAGGTGGGACAGGAGGGGTGAGCAACCGGGAATGGAGAAGCGGGAAATCAGGCGGCTGGCAGCTCAAGCCGCGCGCGCAAGCCGCCTTCCGGCGACGGCTCGAGCTCCAAGCGCCCTTTATAGAGATGGGCGAGATCGGCAACGATCGACAGCCCGAGCCCCGAGCCCGGCTTGCTCTCGTCGAGCCTCTGCCCGCGCTTCACCACCTTCTTGCGCTGCTCGTCGGTCAGGCCGGGGCCGTCGTCGTCGATGATGACGACGAAGCGGTTCTTGCCCTCGGTGGGGAGCGCGCTCGCTTTCACCTCGGAGCTTGCCCATTTGCAGGCGTTGTCGAGCAGATTGCCGACCATCTCCTCGAAGTCCTGCTTCTCGCCCTGGAACTTGAGCCCCTCGCTCGCGCTCACTTCGAGGTCGAGCATGCGCTCGCCGTAGATGCGGTCGAGCGCGCGCTTCAAGCCTTGAAGCACGTCGTCGACATTGGTGGTGTCGCCGATCACACTCGACCGCGCCGCGACCCGCGCCCGGTCGAGATGATGGGTGATCTGGGTGCGCATCACCTCGGCCTGCTCGACCACCTTCGAGGCGAGCGCCCCCTCATGCGCGCGCGCCTCGTTGCTGATCACGCTGAGCGGCGTCTTGAGCGCGTGCGCGAGATTGCCGACATGGGTGCGCGCCCGGTCGACGATCTCGCGATTGGACTGGATCAGCGCGTTCAGCTCCTGCTGCAGCGGCCTGATCTCGTAGGGCAGCTCGCCTTCGAGCTTCTCGGCGTTGCCCGAGCGAATCTCGGCGAGGTTCTGGCGAATGCCGGAGAGCGGCCTGAGCCCGAAGCGAACCTGGAAATAGGTCGCGGCCAGCAGCCCGAGCCCGAGCACGCCGAGTGCGGCGATGAGGAGATGGGTGAATTCGGAGAGGTCGCGGTCGATCTCGGCGCCGTCGCCCGCCACCGCGTAGGAGTACGGCGTGGAGTTCGGGCCTGCCGGCCTGATCTCGCGCTCGACGACGCGCACAAGCTGGCCCTCTGGGCCTTGCGCATAGGCGCGGCGGGTGAGGCTTTTGTCGGGGGGGATGTCGGACTGGCTCGGCAGCTTGAGCTGCTGGTCGAGGAGCGAGTCGGAGACGTAGAGAGGACGGTCAGATCCGTCGAGCGCTTTGACCTGCCAGTACCAGCCTGAGAAGGGGATGGTGAACACCGGCTCGCCGAGTGCGGCCGGCTCTTGCGGCTGTCGCGCGCCGCCGGTCGTGCTCGATGCGACCAGGCTCGTCATATAGACGTTGAGGCGGGCGTCGAAATTCCGCTCGACCGCGGTCCGATAGATCGAGACCAGCAGGATGGCGGTGACCGGCAGGACGGCTAGGGTCCATACCGCCGACGAGGCGAACAGCCGGAGCGCGAGGGAATTAAACCTCATTGCCCGCGTCCGAGAGGCGGTAGCCGAGCCCGCGGACAGTGGTGATGAGATCGATGGGGAGCTTCTTGCGCAGGCGGCCGATGAACACTTCGACCGTATTTGAGTCGCGGTCGAAATCTTGCTCGTAGAGATGCTCGACCAGCTCGGTGCGCGACACCACGCGGTCACGGTGCAGCATGAGGTAAGCGAGCACGCGATATTCGTGCGACGTCAGCTTCACCGCCTGGCCGTCGACCGTAACCCGCGAGGTCTTGGTGTCGAGCCGGAGCGGCCCGCATTCCATCTCGTTGCTGGCATGGCCGGCGGCGCGCCTCAGCAGCGCGCGGATGCGCGCCAGCACCTCCTCCATATGGAAGGGCTTGGCGACATAATCGTCGGCGCCCGCGTCCATGCCGGCGACCTTGTCGCTCCACCGCTCGCGCGCGGTGAGGATCAGCACCGGCATCTTACGCGCGTCGCGCCGCCATTGCTCGAGCACGCTCAGGCCGTCCTTCTTGGGCAGCCCCAGATCGAGCACGACCGCATCGTAAGGCTCGGTGTCGCCGAGGAAATGCCCCTCCTCGCCGTCAAAGGCGGTGTCGACGGCGTAGCCCGCATCGCTCAGCGCGGCGACGAGCTGGCGGTTCAGGTCTGGATCGTCCTCGACGACGAGAAGCCGCAAAGCCTGTGTTCTCCCATTCGGCCGTCAGCTGGTCCTAAGGCTGCCCGGTAGCAGCGTCAACGGTGAGGTTGGTGACCTCCCCGGTCGGGCCGAGCACGACAAGCTTATAGACATAGCCGCTGCCCCGCTTGCACAGCGCCTGGTTGACCACCTTCCCGCCGGTGCGCTTTTGCACCATCTGGTAGATGGTGCTGGCGGGCAGCAATGAATTGTTGGCGATGATCGAGGCGGCCTTGCCCCAATCGACGCAGCCCGGCTCGCCGGCCATGCTCGATGCATTAAGCACGAGCGCGGCGGCGCCCGCGATGATGATTGGCCGGAGCGCAAGCCACATGATCGATGTCCCGTATTCTTTCGGCCCGGCACCGTAAATGAGCGCGCATGAACGCTGCATGAACGCTGGAGCATGAGCCGCTTTGGGCCGAAATCATGCTCCAGCGCAATGAGTTACGGGTCTATTTGCCCTTGGCCGGCTTGGCGGCAGAGGCTGCCTTGGTGTCGTCGACCTTGGCGCCGAGCGCGGCAAGTCCAAGACCGCCGAGCACCGCCGGCAGCTTGGTGATCAGGTCGGTCAACGACATGTCGCCGACCGCCCACATGGCGACCACGGAAAGTGCCGCGCCGACGCCGAGGATCTGCGTGCGATAGCCCTTGGCGAAGCCGCCACTGAGCAGATAGCCGAGAATGTTCATGGCTGTTCTCCTTTGCTGAACAGGGTTGGGAAAGCGGTCGGTGATGAGGACGAGATGGGTCGGCGCCTGCGCGACGACGCGGAACGCGCCATCGGGCAGCGGCCGATCGCTCGGCCAACAGCGAATGACATTCATGGATGTGAGATCGCCTAGCCCGAGCGCATGGCGCGGCGCTGCTGCACGAGCTTCATCACCACCAAAGCGAGCGAGGCGAGGCCGGTAAGGAGGCCGACCGTCAAGGTCGCGACCTGGAGCCACGGCGCCCAGGCGACCGGATCGACGCTCATGACCGCGGCGATCGAGATGCCCGAGCCGACGCCGCCAGCAGCGGCCGCTTGGCCCGCGCTCAATCGGTCCACGGCGTGGTAGACGCTTGCGAAGAGTTCCATCTGCTGTCGGCTATGTCCGCCTCTTCTCATGGCGTTTGTTGCGCAAAGCGGCGCGTTGATGAAGCCACAAGGACAGTCGATTGATTGATTGATTGATTAATTGCCGACTTGGCGCGCGAGTTGCGAACTTCGATCTTGATCTCTCGGACTGATCTCCCGAATCCGGTGGCGGCAATAAACACCGGTGGCCGTTAGAGGTATTGCGCTCCGGTCGCGGTCGAGCCGGCGCTGTTGCCGGGCAGATAGCTCGCGCCACCACCGCCCGTGTTGATCACGCTGTTTGACTGTGCAGAGTAGCGCGTTCCCGTCGCAGAGCCGGAGAACGTTATCGAGCGGTGGTCGATGAAGGAGAGGCCGGTGCATGTCGCATAGGTGCCGAGCGCCGGGGTGCCGGAGAGCGTCACCGTGAGGGCATTGGCAATGATGACGCCGGCGCGCTCGGCAAGCATGTGCCCGGACGTCGCAGCACCGGTTATCGTGTAGCTGGAATTGCCCGACGATCAGTCCGTAGAGATCGGCATAGACCTGATAGTTGGTACTCGTCCCGTAAATGAGGCCCGCGCCGCGCGTAAGGAAGCCGCCGTTGGTGGCACGCAAGAGGACGCCGCCCTGCATCGCGAAGTTGGAGACGCTCAGCCGCGAACCGAAGCCGGAGACTTGAACGCAAGTGCCCGAGACATCCAAAACGACGTTGGCTGGCGTGCCAGAATTGCCCGTCAACGTCACCGTTCCAGAGCCGACCCATGGCGAGCCGACGCTGGCGCCTGCGGAGTAAGTGCCGTCAGCGAGCTGGATGGTGACGTTGAAGGTGGATATGTCGAGCGCGGCGATGACGTTGATCGCCTTCTGGATGGTGAGGAAGGCTCCGCTCGCGCTGTTGCTCAGCCCGTCATTGCTGTCGCTGCCATCGGTGCGGACGTAGTAGGTGCGGTTGGCAACGAGCCGCTCGCGATAGCCGGCGTTGCGTAGATGCGCGACGCATTGCCAGGCGCCGTCCGCCACCGGCACCATCATCAGCGCGTCGTTCGCCGCCGTGAGCAGATCGACCGCGCCGGGCAGCTGAAGCTTGCTCGAATGGACGAACGGGATTGCCGTGGCGGTCAGCAGCGTGATGACCGGCCCGCGCGGGCTCGGCGGCAGCGCGTAGACCGGTCCCAATCCTTCGACCACGAACAAATCGCCGGCGACCGGCGAGATGGCGAGCTCGCGCGTCGCCTGCACCCGCCCGCCATAGCGGTGCAGCGGGGCCGGCGCGTGCGGCGCGTCGAACGAAGCGAAGCGGTTGCTCATGAGCTCACTCCTAGAAGTCGCCGCCGCGCGCGAAGACGTTGAAGCTCTCGGCGTTGTGGGTCGAGGCCTTGAGCTTCCACCCCGTGGGCAGCACCAGCCCTTCGGCGAAGGAGAGCGCCGCTCGGAACGCCTCGACAGAGGTCGAAGGCGTGACAGCGCTCACCAGCACCTCCTTGAACAGGCGCGTGTTGGTGCCGTCGTTGAGATAGAGCCGCACCACCCCGGCGGTCACCGTGCCGAGCGCCGCGACATCGATCTGGTCGATCCGCGAGCCAGACGCGCCGGCCGTGACGATGTCGACGAGGGTGCCGGTGCCGTCGCGATTGGTGTTGGCCGCGGTGACCTGGCCGAGCCAGGTCTTCGGCGCGGCAATGAATACAGGCGTCGTTCCCATCTACGTGTCTCCTCTCATTTGCAGGATGCCCAGACCGACAAGAGACTCCCCGGGGCCGAACCGCCGCCGCCGGAGAACAAGCCCCATGCGGTGCCGTTGAAGACGTAGAGAGCGGCCTCGTCGACGACGTAGGCCGTCCAGCCGGCGCCCGATCCCGCTCCCGGCAGATAGCTGCGCCACTCGCCGTCGATGTAGCGGGCGACGCGCTCCTCCCAGCCGACCCATGCGCCGGTCGCCGTGCCGCCGGCGCCGGCGACGATGTAGCAATCGCCCTCTGCCGGGCTGCCGGGCGGCGCGGTCAGATCCTTGTCCTTGACGGCGAGCTGCACGAGCGTGTCGAGCAGCGTCATGCCCTCGTTGTGGGTGACGTGCTTCTGCGCCTGGCTCGCGGCGATATAGGGGATGCGAAGCTTCGCGCTCTCTTCGGCCATCTAGGTCAGTCCTCTCCTCTCCGGTCCCCAGGGGGCCGATCAATGCTGATAGTCGTAGGCGAGCTGCTCAGCCGCCACGCCAGGTCCATAGCTCGGCGAGATTTGCGCGACGCGGATCGGCACATTCCACTGCGTCGAACCGAAATCCGTCGTCTGCATCGAAGCCGTGTAGAGATAGTTCGGCGCGGTGACGTCGATGCTGCGGATCGAGCTCACCTCCCGGCGCATCGAGAATGTCGAGGCGATAGAGCTCGCTCTCCTCGGCGAGCGGCACGTCGAGTCCCTCCCAGCTGTCGCCGCCGACCCGCGTCCGCCGCACCCAGACGAACGTCCAGTCGCCGTTGGCAGGATTGCGCTTGCCTTGCAGATGCACCGGCGACAGCGGGCGCAGGCCCAACCCCTGAAACGCATGCGCCGTGCCGCCATAAGACGGCTCATCGAGGCTCTCGCTGGTCGGACCGTATTTGTAATTGAGCGCGAGCCCGACCTCGTCTGGCCGCAGATTCACCGGCGTCACCGCACTGTTGACCAGGATGAAGCGCGCCCCGCCCGCGACCGGATCGCGCATCGCGCCCGAGCTGCCACCCTGCCCGCGCAGCAGACCTGACAGGTCGTAGGTCGAGGGCGCGACCAGCGCCGCCGTCTGGAACTGAATCAGCTCCCACTCGCCGTCTGCATTCTCGATCGCCGCGTAGTTCGCGCCGTTCAACAGCGCCGCCTCGGTGACCGAGGCGAGCTCGCCATGATCGAGCACGACCCGAAGCACATTGCTCTGGTCGTAGCGGTGAAGCGGTCCCGAATAGAAGCCGAATGCCGTCTTGCCGAGCGTCGGCCGCCCGGCGACGACCGCGTTCAGCTCATAGCCGCTCAGCGACGGCGAGCGGTAGACGGCAATCGCGCCGGGCCAGGGATCGGCGTTGGCGGTGATGTAGCCCGTCTGCGGAGCCTCGTCGCCGCGGAGCAGCGGGAGGTCGAGAAAGAAGGCAGCGGTCGGGCCATACACCGTGACCACGTCGAACATGCGCCGCCGCTGTGGGGTGGGCAGCGCGTCGAAGCTGAACGGCTCGATGGAGCGCGCCTCGATCGACTTGAACTGAGCGTCGCGCGTTTCGGTGATGCGAAGCGGATAGCTCCTCGTCCCTGACGCGAGCGTCACCACGTCGCCCGGCTCGAGCGCGAGCCGGCTCGGCGGCAGGGCGAAACTCGCCCGCTCGCGCGCCGCCCATGTGTCTTGCAGCCAGGTCTCGGCGATCGTCTGCGCCGCGCCCTGGCCGATCGCGATCGGCAGCTCCGCCCCCGCCACGCGGTCGCTCCTGACCCCCTGCTTCCGCGCCTCGACCGCTGCTTGTGCGTAGTCCTGGCCGGAGTCGATATAAGTCAGCTTGGCAGAGAGCGGCAGCTCGGTCTCCTGCCCACGGGTCAGCATATAGAGCGGCGCTTGCGCGTCCGTCTCGACCAGATCGTCTGGCGTCAAGCTCGCCAGCGAGCCGATCAGCCCGCGATGGGCGAATTGGATCAGCCCCGCGGACTCATAGGCGTCGAACAGATAAGCCAGCCCGAGCGGCTGGAGCGCCTCGCGCGCCGACATGATGCGGTCGATGATGAAGCCGTCGAGGAAACCGTAAAGCTGGCTGACCTCGTAGCGGGTGAAGCCGTAATCCTCGAGGATCTGCCGCACGATGGAAGCGAGCGCGCCGCCGCCGACACGCCCGGTGAGCCAATGGCCCTTCTCCCAATTGCCGCCGTCCGCCCACACCGAGAGCGCATAGGGAAAGGCCGGGAACGGCCGCGCATCCCAGGTGTAGACGAAGATGCGGCCGACATCGACCATCGGAGCGCCATAGACGCCGGAGCTCGGGTTGGAGCCGGCGACATAGTCCTCATGCGCGGGATCGAAGAAGCTCAAGATCGCTGTCAGATAGCGGCGCTGGATCAGATCGTCTCTGACGCTCCGCGAGAAGAACGGCGCGAACGACTCAGAGCTCTTCGGATCGATGAACACGTTCGGCTGGTTCGAGCCCTTGTCGACCGCAGGGCAGCCGACCTCCGTGAACCAGATCGGCTTCGATTCTGGCGCCCACGCGGTTGGGCTGCCGGCTTCAACTCCACCCGGGCGGTTATAGTGATGGTTCTGCCACCACTCCTGAAGCGCCTTCGGCCTGTAGATCCACGGCTTGCCATAGGCGCCATCTGTTATCGCGAGGCGCGTTTGCGCGATGCGCTCGGCGCTCGCCTCGTTGCCGGTCGCGCCGGCTGCCGGATAGTACCAGTCGAAGCCCTCCCCGCCTCTGATATTGCTGCGGAGATAGTCGAGGTCGTAGATCGATCGCCACCCCGCCTGATGATCGAGATGCGTCTCGCCGTCGCGCCAGTCCGACAGCGGCCAGTAGACGTCGATGCCGACCGCATCGATCGCGCTCGACGCCCATAGCGGGTCGAGATGGAAATAGACATCGCCCGATCCGTCCTGCGGCTGAAGCCCGCGATGCTCGGTCCAGTCTGCGCCATAGGTGATCTTGGTGCCGGGGCTGAGCACGCTCCGCACATCTGCTGCGAGGCTCACCAGCGCATTGACGAACGGAAAGCTCGACGCGCTCGAGCGGAGCGTGGTGGCGCCGCGCATCTCAGAGCCGATGATGAATGCATCGACCCCGCCGGCAAGCTCGCACAGCTTCGCGTAATGCAGGATGAACCTGCGGAACGACCATTCGTCGGGGCCCGAATAGGTCACCGCGCCGGCCGCGATGTGGAAGTCGCCCGGCGCCGCCGCGCCGACGAAGGCGGCAATTTGCGTGGCGCAAGCCGCCGTCTTGTCGACGCTGCCGCCCACGCCCGGCGCAGGATCGCAGGTGATCCGCCCGCGCCAGGGATAAGCCGGCTGCCCGCTCGCCCCGCTGTAAGGATCGTGCAGCGAATTGCCTTCGGCCACGTCCATCGAGATGAACGGATAGAAGGTGACGCTGTGGCCGCGCGCTTTCAGATCCTGGATCGCCGAGATCACCGCTCTGTCGGCCGGCGTGCCGCCATAAGCGGGCCTGCCGTCGACTTGGGAGACGACATGGGCGTCGGCGCGCTCGATCCCACCGACCGACCAGGCATAAGGCTGCGTCGTCTTCTCCGCCACCTCGACGCCCGGCCTGATCTCGCAATGGCCGATGCGAAGGTCGGTGCCGAACCAGCTCACCACCAGCGACACCTGGCCGACATTCGGCAGCTGGTCGTCGAGCTGGCCGAGCGCCACTTTCCAGTCGGTGCCGCCTTGGGCGGTATGCAGATTCTCCGAGACCGTGGTCTGGCCGCCCTCGATACGGATGACGCTGTCGTCGTCGTAGACGAACTCGCCGGCGCTCGGGATCAGGTTCACCGCGCGCACCAGCTTCTCGAAATCGTCGACCGCGCGGAACACCTCGAAGTTCAGCTGCGGCAGGCGGTTGCCGAAGCCCGCGATCGGCATCTGCTCGAACACGACATAGGCCGTGCCGCGATAGGAAGGCGTCTCGTCGCTGCCGCCTTCCTTGCCGGCGATCAGACTGTCGGCGTTCTGGTCCTCATCGCCGCGATAGACCCTGATCGTGTAGTCCGACTGGTCGAGCTCCTTGCCGTCGGCCCAGATGCGCCCGACCCGGGTGATCTCGCCCTCGCAGATCGCGTAGGCGGCATTGGCGTAATAGCGGTACTCGACGCTCTGCACCGTCTCGCTCTTGCCCTGGGCCTGGCCGCCGCCGGAGGAGTCGAACAGGTTCTTGCCGCCTTTGGCCTGCCCGCCGCCGGTCGTCTGGGTGGTGACGATCACCTCTTCCTTGAAGCGCGTCGCCCAGATGAGCTGCCCGGGCAGCCGCATGCGGCCGTAGACTCTGGGGATCGGCGCGCCCTCGCTCGAGGCGCCGAGCTTGAGGTCGTAGAGCCGCGGGCCCTGGTCGATGCGCGTCTGGCCTGACGGGCTCGCAAGCGGCCCGAGCAGCGCCTGGTCGACGAACGAGCCGCCGATCGAGCCGAGCGCGCCGCCGAGCGCGGCACCCGTGAGCGTCGTGCCGAGCAGGCTGACGCCGCCCGGCAGCAGCGCGCCGCCAACGGCCGACCCGACCGCACCCAGAACCAGCGTTGCCATCAGCTCGCGACTCCCGGAAAGGCGAAGGCGGCGACGGCGCGGCGCCGCCACCAAACCCCGAGATTGATCTCGACCACGCCGAGCCCCTCTTGCGCGTGGATCAACCTGGCTCGACCGCGCTCACGGGGGCCAGGGGCCGGTAGCGCCGAAATGACGCCGGCGTGCTTGGCGACACCGCAATCGCGCATGCGGAACACGAGCACGTCACCCGGCTCCGCCCCGCTCACATCGGCGAGCTTGACGAGATGCCGGCAGGCCGCCTCGATCAGCGTCTCCGATCCGATCGCGCTGCCCCAGTCTTGCGTGTAAGGCGGCATGACTTCCGGCTCGGGCCCGTAAAGCTCGCGCCAGATCCCTCTGATCAGCCCAAGGCAGTCGGAACCCACACCCTTCAGGCTCGCCTGATGGTGATAGGGCGTGCCGAGCCAGCCGCGCGCCGCCTTAACGATAGCTTTGCGTTGGGTCATCGCCGCGCCACGAGTTGAGATAAAATTGCGACAAGGTTGTCTCAGCGCGGCTTTTGTCCGACAAGGGGCGCCGCTGGCGATCGGGCGATTGACTTCGTAGGGCTGCCGCCATGACCAAGGACGATGACGAGACCGCTATCGGTCGCCGCTTCTTTCTCAAGGGCGCGAGCGTTGCCGGTGCTGCGCTGTTGACGCCGTCGCTTGCCCGCGCCGAAGCCCAGGTGCCGACGCCCGATCAGCAGCCGTCGCTCGTCAATCCGGAAAAGCCGATTCCCGAGAACACCAGCGCCGAGGAGATCAAGACGTTGCTCAAGCTCGAGCCGAACGCGACCTGCGGCTTCGTGCGCGAGACCTACAAGAGCGCGCTGCAGATCGCGCCGGGCGGCCTGCCCTCCCCGTTCGAGCAGGGTCGCCCCGCAGGCACCGCGCTTTATTTCATGGTGACGCCGGAGGAGCCGGTGAAGCTCCACCGGATCGATAACGACCAGCTCTATCACTATTATCTCGGCGACCCGATCGAGCTGCTGCTGCTGCACGAAGGCGGCACCAGCGAGCTCGTCGTGGTCGGCCCGAATCTACCGGGTGGCGAGCTGGTTCAGCTGCTGATCCCGGGCGGCACGTTTCACACCGCGCGCGTTACCGGCAAGAAGCGCTGGTTCCTGGGCGGCAGCACCGAGTGGCCCGGCGTGGTCATGCGCGACAGAGATGTCGAGATGGGCAATATCGAGGCGCTCGCCGTGCAATACCCCGAGGCCGCCGCCGACCTCCGCACCTTCCCCCTCCCCGCCAAGCCTAAGGGCTGACGCGGCGCGCCTCACTTGAACCGGCTCTTGCCGTCGTTCTTTCCCTGGCGGCTGGCGACGCTCAGCATGAAGTCGTTGCCCGGCACGTGCGGGAAGCCGCGGAAGTTGGCGACATTGTCGAACTTCTCCTTGCAGGTCGAAAACTGCTTGTCGCAGCCGGCGACGATCCGGAACTGATCGCCGAGCGCGATTGCCTCCGACATGCGCTGCCAGAGCTCGATGCTGACCGAGCCATTCGCTTTGCCGTGCACCTTGACCTCGACCATTCGCCCGTCATTGGCGCCTGACAGCCAGGTGATGAGCCCGCGCGAGAACCAGCCGTTGTCGTAGGCGTCTAGGCCGGTCACGCCGAACAACCGGGGCGAGCCGGTGAGATTGGCGACCACCCCGCCATTGGTGCGGAAGCCGGCCTGGTCGAGATCGACCTTGCAGCGCCCATCGCCGAGATCGGCGTCGCAGCCGAATTGCACGATGCGGCCCTTGGGCTGCTGGAGCTCATGCGCGAGCCCGCGCATCTCGGCCCGGAAATGATAGCGGCCGCGTGAAACCTCACCGAGATTGCCGTAGCGCATCAACACGCGCTGCGCGGGATCGGCCCAGTTCACCCGGTAGATCTCGACAAGCGCGTTGTCGTAGAGGCCGGCGGCGAGGTCGGCCTCGTTCAGCCGCTCGGATTTGAGCGCGCCCTCGACGTCGAGCGTATCGACGTTCGAGCCCGACCGAGCCCGCGATCTCGGTGCCGGTAAAGCCGCTCGAGGCCTCGAAGCTGGTGCCGTCGAAGGCGAGATCGCGGTCGTGGTCGGTGAAGCCGAGCTTGGTCCCATCGTTGCGGGTGATGCGCCAGCACCAGCACAGTGTCGTGGCGCCAGAGTCGAGATGATCTTGCAGCCCGGCGGAGATCGTCCTCATGGCCTGATCTCGACGATCGGGATATGCGGGATCGAGCCCGCCTCGATTTGCGCCAGGTTGATCTCGAGCTGATCGGTGTCGAAGCGCACCGGAACGTCGAACTCGAAGCCCGCCGTCACCGCCTGCCCCATCGTTGGGATATGTCCCATGACGAAGGTGACGATGCCGGTCGTGGTGTCGACCGCGTAGTTGGTCGGATTGGCGGTAACGCCCGCGACCGCCACCGCGACAGCTCCCGCCACCGGCTTCAGGATCGTCCGCGTCCACGGCGCGAAGCCCGAGCCATAGATCTTCACCAGCTGGAACGAAGGCGTCACGCCGTCGCCGGTGCCGAGCGCCTGGTCGGTTGGCGACGGCGTCGCCGCCGGCGCGCAGGATTTGTAATCAGACCAGTCCTTCCAGCGAAAGCCGTGCAGCCGCCCGCGCCGCTCCTCGAAAAATTGGATCGCCGCGTGAAGATCGTCGACGCCCTTGATGCCGTAGCCGGCATTGTAGCTTCGCTTCGAGTTCGGCCCAGCGGCTGTTGCGCTCCTCGGCGCCGGAGCCGAGCACGACGATCTCGGTGCGCCGCTCCGGGCCGCCGGACGCGCCGAGCGAGATGCCGGCGGGAAAGCGCAGCTCGTGAAATGCCATGACTTCACAGATTCCGGTTGCCGCGGCCGACGACACGCGACAGCATCGCCGCGATCTGCCCCTCTGAGCGGCGGAAGCTGTCTGCGTCCTGCGCGGTTACGTTGAAAGTGACGTTGATCGGCTGCTGGCCGCCCGCGGCGCTGACGCCAAGCCGCCCGTCGCGCCCGCGCGTGAGTGGCAGGATGGCCTCGGGCCCCGCTTCGCCGGCGACGCCGAGGCCGCGACCGCTCAACGGGAATGCGATCGGCGAGGCGATCACCCCGCCTTGCGCATGGCGCACGATCGGCGCGGCGCCGCCGAGGCCGCCGAGCAGCCCGCTAATGCCGCTCGCGAAGATCGAAGTGATCGGCGTCAACGCCGCCTGAAGCGTCTGCTTCGACAGCGACAGCGCCAGGCCCTTCAGCACGTCTGACAGGGTCCGGCCCTTGACCGCAGCGTCCTCGAAGGCGCGCGTCAAATCGCTGGCGAATTTGCCGCTGAGCCGGCTCGCCTCGCCGAGAGAGTCACGCAAAGGGGCGATGTTGGCGCCGACGTCGACGGAGATGCCGTCATTGGTCCCGGCCATTGTCTTCTCCTTCGCCGCTGTCGGGATAGAGCGCCATCAGCGCCGCGAAATCGCCGCGCGACATGGCGTTCGGCATGCGCGTCACGCCATAGGCGCCGCGCAGCGCCGCTTCGAGCTCGCGCGGCGTCATCGCCCAGAACACCGACGGCGCAAGCCGCAATGTGCCAAGCCCCGCTTCCATCGCCTCGTCCCACGGGAACGGCTCGGCCTTCGCCGCGCTCGCGCCCTCGCGCTCTAGCCCGCGAGCGGGCTCGCGTCGAAAGGGTCGTTGCCCTCTCCTCCCCGCGCGGTGAAGGTGGCGGCGAGCAGCCGCGCCACGATGTCGACGAAGCCCGCGGCGCCGCTTTCGGCGCGCATGCATGCGACCGCCTCATCGCCGATGTCGTAGCCGGCGCCGCGCAAGCCCGCGCCGATCATTCTGATCGCGTCGCGCGCGGCGATACGCCCAGCCTCGAAGCGCTCGGCGACCGCGAGCATGTCGTCCTCGCCAAAGGCGTGCTCGAGCTCGGCGAGCGAGCCGAGCGTGAGGCAGAGCCGGTAGCTCTTGCCGTCGAGCACGGCCTCGATCTCGCCCCTGTGCCGGTTGGCCATTAATCCCTCCTCTAAGAAGCGGTGAAAGTCAGCGCGCCGGCCGACTCCAGACTCAAATCGAAGCTCACCTCGCCGTCATGCTGTCCGGCATATTCGAGGCTCGCGATCTGGAACGGCCCCTCGATGGTGCCGAGCTCGGGCACGATCACTCTGAAGGCGCGCACCGTGCCGTTGAAGAAATATGAGCGCAGCGTCTCGTCTGAGGCCGCGTCCTTGAAGATGCCGCTGCCGGTGATGCGCGCGGTCTTGATGCCGGCGCCTTCCAGCAGCTCGCGCCAGCGGCCGGTCGATTCCTGATCGGTGATGTCGACGCTCGCCGCGTTGAAGGCGAGGTTGCGGGCGCGCAAGCCGGCGACCGTGGTGAAGCTCCCTGCCCCGTCCGAATCGACCTTGAGCAGCAGGTCCTTGCCCTTCTGCGCTGTCATGCCTGGTCCTCATGTTGGATGCGCAAAATAAAAAGGGCGGCCGAAGCCGCCCAATTGACGTGCACGCCCGAGTCGAGCCCGGGCATGACGGAGGAGAACGCTAGGCCCGGCTCTCGACGAGCTTGCGCAAGCGCACGCGGTCATGGGTCGAGACACCGAGCAATTCTGAGGCACGCCACACGAGATTGGACTCAAACTCATGCAGCACGCCGTCGGCCAGCACGATCTCCCACAGCATCTCGACCATGCGCTGGCGTCCGTCCTGGTCGAGCTCGCGGCACATGATGCTGGTGAAGCTGTAGAGATCGACCGAATCCTGCTCCCAGGCTTCGGCCTCCTTCAGGGTCTTGCGCAGCTCGTCGTCGTCGATGGCGAACCGCGATTGCAGCATCGCCTTGAGTTTCTGGGTTTCCTCGGGATCGACATGGCCGTCGATCAGCGAGGCATGCACCAGCAGCGCCGCGGCCGCGAGCCGCAGCTCCTCCTCGCGAAGGTTGGCCGCGCGCTCATCGTCGCCAAGCACGCGATCGACGAGTGCCTTGATCTTGGTCCAAACGGTCATAGGAGAAGCCTTCCTCTCGACCTCGTCGTGAGGAAGCATCCTATAGCGGGCTGAGCGAGGAAATGCGAGCTAAGCCGCGACCGCGTGCTCGGGCTCGGTGACCGCGCGATAGCGCACGATGCCGTGGAACGTGTCGCCCTCGGGATCGAGCCGCGCCTCTGAAAATTCGTGGCGCAAATTGACGAGATAATGGTCCGTGAGCATCAGCGGCCGGTCGTGCAGCACACCCCTGATCGCCTCGATGATCTCGTGCACCTGCTTCTTGCCGCCGGCGCGCGACCAAACATGCAGCGTGAGACTGTGCTCGGCGCCGTCCTCGGTGCCCGTGCTCCAATCGCGGATCACGCTCTGGCCGAGCGTGACGAACGGGAAGGAAGCGCCCTGCGGTGCATCGTCGTAGATCCGCGCGCCGCCAAGCAGTGTCGTGAGATCGGAAGATCCGGCGAGCGCCTGATAGACACCGCGCTGAAGGGCCCAACTTGCAACGTCTGCCATGGCACGATCTCCAACTAAGCAACTGTTAACCAACTATATGGGGTGCGACACCACGCCCTGCCAACCCCCCCGAGCCAATCACCAGTTCGCGATCAGACCAAGGCGGCCGGCCCATTGGAAGCCTGGCTCGCGAGTTTTCGAAGCTTGTCCTTAATGGCCGGTAAACGGGCGCGGAAAATCGGCCACAGCCAAGGGCTCGCGGGCCGTTTCAGGGTGCCGAGCTCGAGCGCGCGGCCGGCCGGATCGGCCGTTCCGACGCTGAATCCGAGCCGGTCGCCCTGGCTCACATCCTTGACCTCGATGCCGGCGGCGAGCTCGGCAGGCGCCTCGCGGCGGAGCTCGGCGGCAAGCGTCTCGGCCTCCTCGCGCAAAGCCTTCTTGAACGGCTCCGGCGCGGCAGCTCTGGCCAACCTCGCGCGCAGCGCCTCGAGCCCCGTGACCTCGACCGCCTTCATAGATCGCGCTCCTCGCAAAGACATTTGAGCCAGCGCCTGCGCTCATCGACGTCGATGACGCTGACGATATGGAACACGCGCGCGCCCTTGCGGAAGCGCATGGCGGGCACGACGCCAGGCCGATAGCGGAGCGCGACCTCGTGGCTGACGCTGCCGGCCACCCGGTCGGCCTCGACCGTCTCCACTCCTGCCAGCGGGCGGAGATCGGCCGACAGCGTCGCCACCTCGACCCAGTCCTCGGCGAACCCGCCGCCCCCGTCGCTCGTGCGTTCCAGCTCCTCCAGCACCAGGCGGTGGCGAAGATCGGAAGGCAGGAACTCGGTCACAGCCGCACCCGGCGATAGGGCAACAGCAGCCCGGCGACCGTCGCCGGCACCTCCTGCGCGCCGAGCCCGAGCACCACGACTTCGCGCCGCTCGAACCAATGGGCGACGAGGAGCTTGAGCGCGTGGCGGATCGGGCCAGGCACATCGTCTGCCTCGTCGCCGTAGCCGGCGGTGAAGTCCACCTCGAAGGCGTTCAGCTCGCGCGCTTGCGTCGCCGGCACCGCGCCTTTCAGCACGAGCCGCGCCGGCTCCGACAGGACATCGACGGCGTAGCTTGCCGCATCGAGCGTGACCGAGCCGCCGGCGCCGTCATGGACCTTGACCGTGCCGACCAGCTGCACCGGCAGGATGGGCAGCGTGATGCAGCCCGCCCTCGGCCAGAAATCGAGGAAGTAGGACCAGCTCTGCGTGACGAGCGCAACGCCGAGGGTGCGCTCGACGAACATGCGTGCCGCCGCGATCAGCGCGGTCAGCAGCGCATCCTCGTCGCCCGCGTCGATGCGGAGATGCGCCTTGGCTTCGGCGAGCGAGATCGGCTCGGCGGCGGGAGCCGCCGTCAACATCAGCGCCATGATGCTTGGTCCTCTCAAGAGAAAGAGTGGCGGGCGCGCGCGTGGGAGGGGCGCGACACGCCCGCCGGCCCGGCCGGGCTTTTCGTTCACCGCTCCCCGCAGAGGGAGCGGCGTCGTGCCTGAGTCTAGGACGTGCCGAACTTGAGCAGCTTGATCGCGTCGAAGTCCTGCACTCCGCCGCCAACCCGCTTGGTCGTGTAGAACAAGACGTAAGGCTTGGCGGAATAGGGATCGCGCAACACGCGGATGCCGGCGCGGTCGACCACGAGATAGCCGCGCTGGAAATCGCCGAACGCGACCGAGAAGCTGCCCGAAGCGATGTTCGGCATGTCCTCGGACTCGGCGATCGGATAGTTCATCAGCGTCGGCGAGAGATCCGCGCGCTCGGCCGGCTGCCAGATATAGTTGCCGTCGGCGTCCTTGAACTTGCGGATTGTGGCCTGGGTCGCGCGGTTCATCACCCAATGGGCGTTGGCGCGGTAGTCCGACTTCAGCGTGTAGATGAAGTCGATCAAATCGTCCGACGGGTCGGTGGTGTCGAACGCGCCGTCGGTGCCGGTTGCGACATAGCCGATATTGCCCCACGACCACGAGCCGTTGGCGACCTTGGTGTAGCCGAGAAAGCCCTTCGGCTTGTTGGTGCCGTCGCCCGAGACGAAGGCGGTGCCTTCCTGCTGGGCGAAGGCGACCTGGATCTCCTCGGCGAGCCACTCGTCGATATTGACCGCCGAGTCGTCGAGCAGGCTCTGCGTCGCCGACGGCATGGCGTAGAGCTCCATGGTCGGGAACGACAGCTCGGCGAGGGTCGGCGAGTTGGTCTCGGGCCTGGTCGCCGTCTCTGCCACCCACCCGGTCGAAGGACCGCTGATGGCGAACGGCTTCTTGTAGACGCTCGCGCTCACCGTGCGGTTGCCGGCGATCGCGCGGATCGGCGAGATGGCCTTGACGCCCCTGATCACCGACGCTTCGGTCTCGGCAGGAACGAGATAGCCGCCGTCGGGACCAGAGCCGACCGAGAGCGCCTTCTCCTCGAGCAGATGCAGGCCGTTCGCCTCGCCGTGACGGACATAGGTCTCGAACGCGGCCTTGTGCTGGACCGTGGCGCCGCTGCGGTAGACGCTTCCCTGACCGAGCCTCGGCCGCGCCGATTTCAGCACGAGCTCGTCGACCACCGATTTGTGCTCGTCGATGGCGCGGTTGATGCGGTCGAGCTTGTCGGTGGTGAGCACGTCGACCGGCAGCCGCTTCTCGATCGTGTCGATGCGCGCATCGTTCTCCGCCTTGAACGACTCGAAGGCGCGCATGAAGTCGTCGAACGCATTCGCTACGTCGTCGCCGGTGGCGCCGGTGCTGGTGATCACCGGGCTGTCGCCGCTGGCTGAGCCGCTAGTGGCCTTGGTCTCGATCATTTCGGTTTGGTCAAGTTCGCTCATCTCGTTCCTCTTCTTTGGGGCGGTCATCGCGCCCCACTTGATGGCCGTCATGGCCGCGCTGAAGCGGCCATCCGCGTCTTGATCGGGGCTGGTCTCAAAACGCGAAATGCCCGCGGGCGCACCCCACGGGCATGACAATGAAAAATTTTTAATTTTGAACACTACAGCGTTGGATGCTGCGCACTAGGTCGGCTTGATGATGTCCCCCTCCAGATTCCAAAGCGACATGCCGGCTTCGCCCCCGTAGGGATAGTCTTTCGAATCGGCAATCTCTTGAAGGACGCGTCGACCTTCCATTGGGGCGAGCGTCAGAGAATTCTTCAGATGCACACGCCCCTGCCGCCGCTTCACGGCATGTCACCACCGAGATTTCCCAGAGATCGATCTGATCCAGCCGGCGCACGCCGGTCGGAGGATCGGTACGACCCTTGACCGTGCGGAAGCCGATCGACAACCCATCGAGCGCGCCGACGTTCAGGTTGGCTTGTACCTGCCTTCTTCCAGCGCTCTTAACATGCCGCGCGCGTAAGCTGCCTGCGGATACTCTTCTCTATCGCTGATCGCTTGACCTCAGAGCTTCGCATCGAACAACACTGGCTAGGTATTAGCGCGTGCGCATCACCCGCGCGCCGCGGCGAAACTTGCTGGCGAGAACTGCGCGGTCAATTGCCCGGTCAGATGCACATGCTTTGGCCGCCGCTTCACGGCATGTGACGCGCGCCTCGGGAAGCATCGGGAAGGTCACCACCGAGATCTCCCAGAGGTCGATCTGATCGAGCCGGCGCGCACTGAGCCAAAGCGATCTCGACGAACCGGGCCACCAGCTCCGCGGTCGACATCACCTTTGGTTTGCGGCAGGGTCTGCGTGCGTAGCCGAAGTAATCTCAGGATTGCCGAGCATCATTCGAAAAGTCCCTGCCACCGCCTCAAAGCGAACCATCTCGTCGGAGTGGGCGGCGAGTGGCAGCAGATCAGTATGGTGTTCTTGGCCGCGCGCCTTAAGCTCGTCCTCGATTTCCTGCAACTCGGTGCAGAGCCTATCTGCCTCGGAGACCTCGGCTTTGGCGCCTGAAGACACGAGCTCGACGAAGCGAGCCACCAGTTGATCGATCGTCCTGTGCTGAAATTTGCGGCGCTTCACACTCCCTCCTCCCGCCAAGCGGGAGACTAGCATAGTTGTAAGGATGACTGGGGAGCGTTCGCGCCTGGGCTATGTTGGTTTGTAAATTCCCTGGTCGAGATTCCTAATCGACATACCGGCCTCTGCAGCTTGCGGATATTCGCGGGAGTCGGCAATGATTTGCAGTTGCCTTCGTGCCTCTGTTGCTGCGACGGCCAGCGTCGCCTTTACGGCTTTCACCCGAACTTGCGCGCTCGGGTGATCATAGAGCGAGAGTAAGGTTCGCCTTTGATCGCCGTCGCGCGCTTTCAGCTCACTCTCGACTTTTTTGAGTTGCCGATAAAGACGATTCACCTCGGCAATATCGTCCATCAGCAGCGCTTGGTCCTGTGCCAACGCGAGGGTCGTGAAGCGCCCGACCAGTTGCTCCGACGTCATCTCCTGGAGCTCGGCCCAATTCATGGCTTTAGGATTCCCTGCTCGATCAGCACGTCGCGACCCACTTTGCTCCTTTCCTCCCAAGTCTTTCCCCTCAAGTATCCTCTCGGCGAAAGTCCACCGAAGTCGTCATTGAGCGTTTGGTACCACGAATTGATTTGCCAGTGCTTCAAGGTCGGAATGCGCACGAGATTGTCACGCGAGTTGATCAGGGAGCGCGGAAAGCCGTCCTGCTCCGCGGGAGCTTGCTCCACAATGTGATGGATATCATATCCCCTCGCTGGCGTCGGTACAGCGTCTTGCAATTCCTCCAGAGACTTCGGCGGATCGATGTAGGACTGGATGAAGGGGCCGTAGTCGTGGACCCACGAGGCCACGTTCATGGTGGTAAGCAAAAGCCCGACGGCTCCGTCGCCTGCACCCCCCACCGCGAGGATGGCGGCTTCCTTGGCGAGCTCCTTGATGATGACGTGTCTTATGCGTGCTGAGGCTGGCCTCTCCTCGGGAATGCTCGTTAGAGTCCCGGGCGACGCGTTTTGAGTCCCGCTGCTTGCGCTGCTACCGCCCCCGGTGCTTGTCCATTGGCCGCCGTCGGGATTGCCGGCCGGCACGCGCGGCTGGTTCGGATCGAAATTGGCTTTGACGGCGCGTTGCAGCTTGCGAAGCTTGGCTTCGACGACACGCGCGTGCAAAAGCCAGCTCAGTTGGTGCAGCCGCGCGCTGAGCTGCCAGCTCACCTCAGAGCTTCGCATCGAACAACACGGCTAGGGATTAGCGCGCGCGCATCACCCGCGCGCCGCGGCGGAATTTGCTGGCGAGAACCGCGCGGTCATGCCCGGTCAGATGCACATGCTTTGGCCGCCGCTTCACGGCATTGACGCGCGCGTCGGGCAGCATCGGGAAGGTCACCACCGAGATCTCCCAGAGATCGATCTGATCCAGCCGGCGCACGCCGGTCGCGGGATCGGTGCGGCCCTTGACCGTGCGGAAGCCGATCGACAGCCCGTCGAGCGCGCCGGCCCGCATCAGGCTCAGCACCTCGCGGGCGCGTGTCACTTCCGGCATCAGCCGCCCGCGCGCGAACAGGCCGCGGAGTCCTCGGCCAGCTCGAGCCACACCCCGATCGGCTCGTTGGGGTCGTGCTGGAACAGGAGCTTGACACCCCGAGGACCCCGGAGCCGAAGGCTCTCGCGGAAGGCGCCCGGCATCACCAGGTCTTGGCCGAGATCGACTTCGCCGAACAGGCTGGCATAGCCGGTGAAGGTGCCGTCGGCCTCGACCGATTTGAGGTCGCAGGGCGCGAACTTCACCTCGCGCTCGGGCAGCGTGTCGCCGAAGCGTTGCAGCATGGTTGGTTCCGTTCTTACCAAAAAGGGGCTTGTCATCCCCCGGCTTGACTGGGCGATCCAGTAATCACCGTGGCGCGTTATCACGAAGGTCAGCGGTTACTGCACAGTTGACTGGGGCGCAGCCGGATCGCCGCCCTCGACGGCGCCGTAGCCGACCGCGGCGCGCTTCTCGTTGACGGTGAGGAAGTCGCTCCGCCGCACGCGCTCCCACAAAGCCTCGCGCTCGGTCGACAGCGCCTCGACCGCATCGAGATCGGGGCGAAGCTCGAACGACGATCGCGATGACGGCGCGCCACGATCCGTGCCGGCGAAACCGGGCGCGAGCCAGCCGGCCAGCGCCTTGGCGGTGCGGTTGACCAGCGGCAGCACGGTCTGCCGCCAAAACGAGCGGTTGGCCTCGGCGTAATTGGAATAGGTATTGTCGCCGGGAATGCCGAGCAGCATCGGCGGCACGCCCAAAGCGAGCGCCACCTCGCGCGCGGCCACCTGCTTGGCGGCGATGAAGTCCATGTCCTTCGGCGAGAAGGCCATCGCCTTCCAGTCGAGCCCGCCTTCGAGCAGCAGCGGGCGGCCTGCGTTCTTGGCGCCCTGGAAGCTGTCCTCGAGCTCGGCCTTCAGCCGGTCGTATTGGTCTGGCGTCAGCTGCCCGTCTTTGGCGGTATAGACCAGCGCGCCTGACGGGCAGGCCGAGTTGTCGAGCAGCGCCTTGTTCCACGCGCCCGACGCATTGTGCAGGTCGATCCCGGTCGCCGCCGGCTCGAGCGGGCTCATGCCGTAATGGTCGTTGAGCGGATGGAACAGCGCCATGTGCAGGATCGGGCGCACGCCCGCACCCGCGTCCTGCTCGAAGCGCACCGTCTGGCCGGCGGCCGTGTAGTCGTAAGCTTCCGGCCAGCCGTCGGGCCCGGGCACCACCTTCATACGGTCGGGCCGGAGCACATGCAGCTCGCGCACCTGCCCGCCGATCGTCACCGCCTCCAGATACGCGTTGCCCGCGACCATCAGATGCCCGTACCAGGCTTCCAGCAGGTCGGGCCCGCATTGCATCGGGTTCGGCGTCTTGAGCAGAGCAAGCAGCGGATGGGTGTCGACCTCGTTCTCGCCATCGAACAGGAACAGCGGCAGCGAAGCGGCAGCCTCGGCGATCATGCGCACCGAGCGATAGACGATGGCGTTCTGGGCGAAGCCTTCGCGGGCGAGCGCGGCGAAGTCGCGCGGCGTCCATACCGGCTGCCCGCCGGACGCCCAGGCGAACAGCTTGGCGGTCTTGCTCGCCTTCGCCTCGACCCCGAACAGCCGGCCGAGCCTCTCGCGCAGTATTGACATCATAATGTCTCCAAGCGCCTCGTCATCACCGGGCCGGGCGCGCCCGTTCCGCGAAGCGGACGGGTTGCGCGCCAGTGACCCGGTGATCCAGGGGCGACAGGCTCAGCACTTACGGCCCTGGATTGCCGGATCGCGCACCGGTACGCCGCATGCTTGCGCATGCGGGCCGGTACGGTCCGGCAATGACGGGGCATTTCCGAAGATAGGGCTTCACAACCATCGTAAGCGGGGTTCGGGGCGCTCGCGCAGCATCAACTCGGTCAGCGCCCACACCAGCGCATCGACGCGGTCGGGCGAGCGTCCGCCCGACAGACCGTCGGGCCCGAAATCGCTCATCTCGTCCTCGAGCTCGGGCAGCGCGCCGACATGGGCGACGCGGCCCTGCTCGTATAAAGCCGCGACCGGCTCGGCCCGCAGCCACTTGCCGCGCGACGCCCGCACCGCGCGCACCGGCACGCTCGCGTCCACCTGGCGGATCACCGTCTCGACCAGATCGCCGCCTTGGTTCACCTCGACCACGATGCGGTCGGCCTCGTGCCGCCGATAGGCGCGGATGGCGGCGCGCGCCCAGTCGAGCGGCCGTGCCCGCTCCATGGTCGCATCGGCCAGCACGTAAGCGCGGGCATCGAAGCCGAGCCCGACCACGACGATGCCGCAGGCATCGGCATGCGGCCCCGACGAGGCCGGCGGATCGACGGCGACGACGATGCGCGCGAGCTCCGGCGCCGCATCGACACGAGCCTGCTCGATCAGCGCGCGCGGCCAGAGCGCATCGACGCGATCCTCGAGCAGCTCGGCGTCGAGCTCTTGCCGGCCGAGCCGCGTGCCGCGATAGCGCCCAACCACGCTGTCGAGAAAGGACGGCGCGAGATTGGCGGCGTTGGCATAGGTCGCGACCCGGCTCACCGCGACCAGCGGATCGGCGAGCAGCGACTTGATCAGCGGCGTCGGCCGCGGCGTCGTGGTGACGACCTGGCGCGGCGCATCGCCCAAACGCAATCCGAATTGCAGCATGGCCCATGTCTCCTCGGGCTTCCGCCATTTGCCGAGCTCGTCGCACCAGGCGGCGGAGAATTGCGGCCCGCGCAGCGAATCCGGATCCTCGGCCGAGAAGATCTGCGCCACCGCGCCGCCCGGCCACACCACCTGCCGCTTCGACGGCTCGTAATGCGGCCGCGCATGCGGCGGATGCACCTCGAGCAGCCCCGACACGCCCTCGACCATCACGCTCCGCGCGCTGATGAGCGTCTCGCCCACCAGCGCGATCCTCGGGCACTTCGTGCCAAGCGGTGACTGGTCACTCTTATATGCGGCGGCGATGCTCCGCACCCATTCGGCGCCGGCCCGCGTCTTGCCCGCGCCGCGCCCGCCCAGCATCAGCCAGGTGGTCCACGCCCCTCCCCCTTGCGCGGCGTCGGGCGCAAGCTGATCGTCGCGCGCCCACAGCTCGAAATCGTAATGCAGCCGCTGTCAGCTCGTGCGCCGAAAGGCTCGCGAGAAAATCCTCAAGCGTCCCCCGGTCGATCGAGGCGCTTAAGGCGGAGCGCAAGATCCTGGCGGAGTCCGACCGCATTCTCGCTTTGCCCTTTCGCGTTGCCTATCTTGTCCTCCGCCGCGGCGCCGCTCTGCTTGGCCGCGTCGTCGAGCTCGACCAGCTTGGCGTAGAGCCGCGCCAGAGCGTTCAGCGAGCGCGCGTCGCGCTCGGCATCGGCCGCGCTCTGCGGCGCGGCGCCGGTCTGATTTGCGTTGCTCATCCGCTCCTCGATCTCTCTCATCTTCGCATCGAGCACCTGGAACAGGCGATCAAGCATCTGCTTGCGGCGAATCTCTTCTGCCGTCGGGCGGTAAGGCTTGGTGCCGGGCGGCCGCGCGCGACGTCCGCAGGGCAGCGCCTTGAGCGGCACGATCCGGGCCCAGCCTTCGCGTCTCGCCTTGTGGCCGATGGTCTTTTCGCAAGAGCCGAGCCGCTCGGCGATGCGCCGGTAGGACATGCCGCTATGCAGCACTGCGCGCTCGATCGCGCTCCAGTCGACGCCTCGGATCATTGTCGCGGGATTGCTCCGCGCATCCCGTTCGGCCGCCGCAATGTCGCCCTCGCGGCGAGGGTCGTCCTGCTCCATGGTCTTGCCGATATGTGATGCTTGCGGCTGCGGTGCGGAAACGAAAAACGCCGCCCCGGTTTTCGCGGAAGCGGCGTCGAAATCTCTGAAAGGTGGGAGGCCTTGAGCCTTGGCGGCTCGCCTCGCCCAACTCTCGGGTTGTAGCTGAACCCTAGCCGGAGAGCGTCACGCTGTCAAGGACTATTTTCCTAATTCTACACGTGACGCAGCACGGATTTAGCGACCGAATAAGTCAGAATGAGTGCCGGTACGCGCCAAAAGTACTTCGTCATGGGTCACGCGATAGATCAAAAGCCAATCGCCCTGAACGTGGCAGCAGCGATAGTTTTGCCACGGCCCCTTTAAGGGATGGTCGTCGTCTATAGGTGACAGCGCCTCTTCCGCCCGCAACTTGTCGATCACCGCTTGGAGTTTTTGCATGCGGTAGCGGCGGCTCTTTGCTAGCCGCAGGTCCTTCTTGAACTGTTTTGCAAGACGGAGGGGCTTCATGCCCCCAATTTCGAGGCTCAGCCAATCTCGTCAAGAAGTTGCTTTGTCGAGCTGCTCACAACCTCACCGTCGCCGCGCTCTAGTTCTTCAAGAGCAGCAATGGTCGACTCGTTTGGAATGCAGACGTCAAAAGGCAGGCCGCGTCTGTACACAACCTGCTGATAGAAAAGGCTAATTGCCGTGGAGGCATTAAGCCCAATAGCGTCGAAAATCTTTTCGGCCCTTTTCTTGAGAGAGGGCTCGATTCGGCTATTTACGGAGGCTGTCCGGGCCATATGTAACTCCTCTGCACAGCCGGCAATGTAACACAAACGCGTTACACTGCAAGACGTTCGGCGAGACAGCGTTGTGGCTGCCTCTCACACGAGCCGAGCCGTTAACCTTCGCTTCGTAAATTCGGGTTTACCATTGGGATCGTTGGCAGATTCTGGGCGCGATTCGCCTTATTGCGCCCCCTGCCCGCAGCTCCTGGGGGAGCCTGTCTCAATGTCCGTGATCGAATTCAAACCTCAGACGAGGCGCGAGCCCGAGCCGAGGCGCGAGACCGAATACTGGCAGTGCAACTGCGGCAGCTTCGCCTTCTTCCTCGGTTCCGACGGCTCGGTCCACTGCTCAGAGTGCGAGCAACAGGCGGCCTCCATGCGCGGCTTCTGGCGCATCCCGGAAAGCATCGACGAGCCTGAGACCTCCGCCGACCTCGCCAACATCGTGTTCATCTTCGACGGCAAGCACGACCAGCGCTCGTAGCGCATAGGGAACTCCGTCATGCTCGGCCCTGTGCCGGGCATCCACGTTTTTCTATCGGAAGGTGAAGACGTGGATGGCCGGGTCAAGCCCGGCCATGCGGCGTTCGGTTGGAGTGGAGCGGCACCTGCTTTACATGCCCTTCGGCTCGGTGCATTTCGGGCCCCAGCTCCACGCCTGATCGGCGCGGTCGCTCGGCTTGCACGGCACCGAGGCCTCGGTCGGCGGCGGATCGACCGGCGCGCCGAGCGGCTTGATGCACATGACGTTGCCCGTGACGGGATTGATCTCCGCCACCTGGCATTTCGCCGGCGCCGGCTGCTCGGCGCCTTCGGCCCATGCCGCGCCCGCGCACGCCATCACGCCAAGCAGCATCGTCGCGATCATCGTCTTCATTCTGCTCTCCACATTTGACTCAATATCTAAGTCGGATCGGCAACTATCTTAACGCCGTTCTGCCTCTATGACGAATGGCCTTCCACAAGCATCAGCGCGAAAAACTTTCTCTGCTCGGCAGACTGCGCAGCGCGCTTCATCTGTCGCAAGCGCCCATTCCCTCGCGCGTTGCCCAACCGGGCGCCAAGCCGCGACCGTCCGATGCAAACTCGTTTTCGCGTCGCGATGCAGGCTTCGGCAAGCGCCCGCGTCCCAATCGGTAACCTCGTTCGCGACGTCGCGGCGCAGCGCACGGCGCATTCCGCGAATGTCCTCGCTTAATGAGACGAAAGAGCGCACTCTAAATCAGTGCGTGGGTGACCCTCCCGTGAGTATGGCTGTCGCTTCGACAGCGTTCCCAGTGCAGCGGAACCCACGCACGCCTACTCGGACATCGCGACGAAAGACGCAAGCGTCAAGACGCGAGCGTCAAGATGCGGAGCGTCAATTGCTCTTCGGCGCCTCGGCTGTTGGTGTATCGGTTTTGGGCGTGTCGGCGGCCGCGGCCTGCTTCGCGCCGCACGGGATCGCCTGGGCGAAGCACTTGCTGTAGAGACCCTGCTTGACGCAGGTCATGCCGAGTTCCTTGGCCGTGTCCCAGGCCGCATCGCTGTAGATCGCTTGCGCCTTGACCAGCCACGCCTCCTTCGCCGTCGTTTCCGAATGGTCGCGCGAGCTGTCGAAGCCTGGTCCGGTTCCGGTCACCGGTTTCTCGGCGCAGGCAAATCCCGCCGGGCGCTCCGGCTCGGCTGCGGGTTCGGGTTGCGCCGCCATCGCTGGCGCTGATGCTGGGTCGGCGGCGCGTGCCGGAAACGGCGCGATCGTCATCGTCAGTGCGAGACCTGAGAATGCGGATCGGACCAGCCAGGCACGCTTCGACATTGCAAGCTCCTCCCATCCCGTCTTGAGGCCATCGGCCCTCGTTTGGGAGCGACAATAGCGTGCAAGAGCTTGCCGCGCGAGGGCCGCAGCGGCGACGCCTGTGTCGCAGCGCGCCACCTTAGAGACCCTGCGCCGCCACCGCGACGCGATGGCCGCAACCGCCTCTTCATCTTTCCGCCCTAACTTTCGCGCCAATGAGCGCCCTGCGGCTTGAAGGGGTCTTGCCAGCCCCGCCGGTTCTCGGGCGCTATGGCCTCGTCTTGGCTGTCGCGAGCTGAGATACTGGCGGGGAAACGGGTTCTGGCGCGATGTCCAAAATGACAATGGCAGGGCTTGCCGCTTGCCTGCTCGGGGCATCGCTCCCGGCTTGCAGCCTGAACGACCCGAGCGTCAAAGACTTCACCCAGATGAACCAGCGCCCGGAGAAGGCGAAGGAGACCGGCAACACGATCGATACAGCCGAGGCGGCCTGCAAGGCGCAGACCCAGACCAAGGGCATCGCCTCGGTCACCGCCATATTCGCCCGCTTCCGCAAGGGCTCCGCCGATGAGGACTACATCGCCTGCATGAAGGCCCGCGGCTTCGAGGTGAAGCAATAGCGCTTGGCGCTATCCCCGCCCCCCGCGGCCTTGAGAGCGCTTGTAAATTCTCTACAAAAGGCCTCAATCGCGGTGTACTTTCCGAGCCGTTATATCCCCGTCCAGGCGGTCGATTGGTGAGGCCAGCCCGCCGGGGCGGTTGCGCGCGCAAGAGGTTGGGGCAAAGTGCGGGACATTTTCCAAGGGACTCGTGGGGCCAAGCTGATCGATTGGCTCAAGATCGATTCCTGGATCGATTCGGGCCTGTATAATTCCTGGACGCGGTTCCGCGACTGGTGGAGCGCGTACTCCTCATTCTTCGGCAAGTTCGAGGTCAAGGGCTTCGTCCGCGCCCTCGACGAGCTCGCCTGCGAGACGCTGACGCTCAGCGTCGGCGGCCTTCTCGTGGTCACCACCTTCGCGCTGCCGGCCTTCGAGATCGCCCAAGGCAAGATCAACCTCGCCGACGAATACAGCGTCACCTTCCTCGATCGCTACGGCAACGAAATCGGCAAGCGCGGCCTGCTGCGCGACGACTCGGTGCCGCTCGAAGAGATCCCCGACTACATGATCAAGGCCACCCTCGCCACCGAGGACCGGCGCTTCTTCGAGCATTTCGGCGTCGACGTGATGGGCACGTTCCGCGCCGTCGCCGCCAACGCGCAACACGACACGGTGGTGCAAGGCGGTAGCTCGCTTACCCAGCAGCTCGCCAAGAACATGTTCCTCTCGCCCGAGCGTTCGCTCACCCGCAAGATCAAGGAAGCGTTCATCGCCGTCTATCTCGAGAACCACTACACCAAGCCCGAGATCCTCAAGCTCTATTTCGACCGTGCCTATCTCGGCGGCGGCTCGTACGGCGTCGAGGCCGCGGCGCAATATTATTTCGGCAAGTCGATCCGCGAGGTGAACCTCGCCGAGGCCGCCATGCTCGCCGGCATGTTCAAGGCGCCGACGCGCTACGCCCCGCACGTCAACCTTGCCGCCTCCCGCGCCCGCGCCAACGAGGTGCTGAGCAACATGGTCGAGGCCGGCTATATGAGCGAAGGCCAAGTCTATGGCGCGCGCATGAATCCGGCAAAGATCGTCGAGCGCACCGACACCAACACGCCCGATTACTTCCTCGATTGGGGTTTCGAGGAGGTGCAGAGGCTGATGCGGGGCCAGGAGGATCATATTCTGGTTGCCCGCACCACCGTCGACACCGGCCTGCAAAGAATGGCCGAGGACGCGCTCGAGACCACGATCGCAACCTCGGGCCACGCGCGCCACTTCGAGCAGGGGGCGATGGTGGTGATGGAGACCGACGGCGCGGTGCGCGCCCTGGTCGGCGGCAAGGACTACGGCGAGAGCCAGTTCAACCGCGCGACGCACGCCTACCGCCAGCCCGGCTCCTCGTTCAAGCCTTACGTCTACATCACCGCCTTCGAGACCGGCAAATACACGCCGAACACCGTGGTCAGCGGCGGCGGCGCCTCTTGCGGCCACTGGGCGCCGAAGAACTACGCCGCCGGCGAGAGTAACACCATGGCGCTGCACGATGCGCTCGCCCACTCGATCAACACCATCGCGGTCAAGGTCTCGCTCGACATCGGCCGCGAGAAGGTGCTCGACACCATGAACAAGCTCGGCATCACGCGGCTGAAGAAAACTTGCTCGCTCGCGCTCGGCGACCAGGGCCTTACCCCGCTCGAGCACACCGAAAATTATGCGGTGTTCGCTTCCGGCGGTCTCGATGTTCACGCCTACGCCATCGAGGAGATCAAGGGTCTCGCCAGCGGCGAGGTGCTTTACAATCACGAGCGGAATGCGCTGCCGCGCAAGCAGATCTTTCAGCGCAAGTCGGTCGAGATGCTGAACACCATGATGCAGCAGGTGGTGCAGGCCGGCACCGCGCGCGCGGCTCAGCTCGACTTCACCTATGCGATCGGCAAGACCGGCACGAGCTCAAACTTTCGCGACGCCTGGTTCATGGGCATGACCGGGCAATACGTCGCCGGCGTGTGGCTCGGCAACGATGACTTCACGCCGATGGCGCGGGTGACGGGCGGCAGCTTCCCGGCCCAGACCTGGCACAATTTCATGGTTGCGGCCCACGATACCGACAATATCCCCAAGCTTCCCGGCATCGCCGTCCATCCCGTCCAGGTCGCCGAGCAGGCGCGGCTCGCCGCCGCCGCCGCGCAGAATGCCGCCGCCAATCCGGAGGCGCCCCCCGCCGCGGCTGTCGAGAACGTCAAGGACATGTCGCTTGCAACCAAGCAGGCGCTGCTCAGGCTGAGCACGCTGTTGAAGGACGCGCGGCGGCTTTCGCCCTCCGATCAAAAACCTGACCATGCCGAGGCGGTACCCGCACCGGCCGCTTTGCCGAAGCCCAATCTCGCCCAGGCCGCGAACGCCGACGGCGCGCCGCAGCCCGCGACCGCGGCAGCCGACACTCCGGCTCCGCAAGGCGCGCTCTCCACCGTCAGCGATAGCGGTGCGCCAGCCCCGCATTAGCGGCGCGCGCCAATCGTTTAGCGAAAGACGAACGCCGCTTGACCAGCGTCCTGCCAGACCAGCCGTTTGGGCTCACCGCCTCCTCCCGCGCCAAGCCGTGGATCGAGCAGGGCAGCCATTCGATGCGCTCGCTCGCTTATTTCATCGGCACGTTCGCGGTCGCTCTCGTGCTCGGCATCGGCTCGGCCTGGTACATGATCGAGCGGGGTTCAGCGCTGACGACCACCAAGGTCGGCCCGTGGGCGAGCTGGAATGGCTTGGGCAATCCGGCGGCGGACCCCTACACCAGGGCGCATCTCGCCCGAAGCGGCAGGCTGCCGCTAAGCTCGACCGTCGCCCGATACTTCGTGGCGCGCACCGACGGTGCCGGCCACGGGCTCACCTCGGGCTGCGAATATCTCGTCACCGGTTCGCCGGTCAATGCGCGGTGGTGGTCGATCGCACTCTATGACGACACCGGCGGCCTGATCGAGAACGGGTCGAACCGCTACTCGTTCAACAGCGAGGAGGCGCTCCGCCATTCGGACGGTACGTTCCGCATTCGCGTGTCGCGCACGGCGCGGCCGGAGAATTGGCTTCCGAGCGGCGACGATACCGACCGCAATCTGGTGCTGATGCTGCGCATCTATGCGCCGCGCGACACCGACTCGTCCGGCATCGGTCTCGTCCCCGACGACCGCCTGCCCAAGATCGAGCGCGTCGCATGCGAATAAGAATCCCCGGACTCTATATCGTGCTCGGGGTCGTGCTCGCCGGGCTGATCCATATCGTTGCCGTGCTCGCGCTGCCGATGCTCGCGCCGCGAAACGCGCAGGCGCGGCTCGCCGAGCTCGGACCCGTCAACACCATGATCGAGCTGCCGGCGGCGGCGCCCGGCAAGCAGGCCATGCCGATGATGGCCCCCGACGTCCGCTACGCATTCTGCCGCTTCGATCTCAGCAACGGGCCGGTGCGGCTGAGCGCCACCGTCGCCGACGATCTCTGGCTGATCGGCCTCTACTCGCCTGAGGGCGACAATTTCTATGCGGTGACCGGCGCCGATTTGAAGAAGGCCAATATCGAGCTGGTCATCGCCTCCGCCGATCAGACGGTCGAGGAATCAGGCGTCGATTCGCCCGAGACCACCGACGAGGTCCTGGTGGTGAACTCGCCGGTCAATGAGGGGATCGCGCTGATCCGCGCGCCGCTCAAAGGACCGAGCCGCGCCCCGCGTGCCGAGGAAGCGCTCAAGGCAACCTCGTGCGGTCCCTATTCGAAACCAGGCTAGAGCGAAAAGATCAGGTTATTTCTTGCGGCCGCGCTGGGCGCGCCGGCGCGACGGGGCCCCCGTCTCTCGCGGCGTGTCGCCGGGTCTGCGGTCGATGCGCACGCCCGGGAAGATGATGATCTGGCCGAGCGAGCCGTCCACGGGCTTGACGATCCGGGCTGCGGCGTCCTCGCCACGGCGGAATTCCAGGATGTTACCCATTCTCGCTCTCCACGGCTGCTCGCGCGATCATCGCGCATTCGAACGAAAGGTTTGCGTCCTCTCGGCTGACCTAATTAAGACGCGGGTAAGGTTAACGAACCCCTAATCGTCGCGCGCATGCAAGAGCTTTGCATCAATCCTCGACCGCATCATCTCCGAGGAAGTGCCGGCCGGCTTTATCCTCGATGCCGACGATCCATAGATCGGCATCGAATTCACGCTGTCGCGCGAGATAGAGATCGGCCTCTTGCTGCGGCACCCATTCGGGGTGGAAGCAGCACACCCAGCGCCGCTCGGTCTCGCTGCCTTCGAAGCCCGCCGGCGCCGGGCCGAACAGGCAGACCGTGCCATCGAGCCGGTCGACGCAGATGAAGATCGCGCCGGCCGCCTGGTCCCCTCGCCGCACGATCACCGCGGGCACGCTCTCGGCCTGGCAGCGGCGGAGATATGCCATGACCCAGATCTCACTTCTGATGCGCATGCGAGAGCTTAGGGCTTCGCAGCGGTCTTGGCCAAGTCGTGCCCGGTGACGCGCTTCAGCTCGCGCATCAGCTCGGGCGAGATACGCCCGGTCTCGCGAAGCTTGCGATCGTGCTGGAATGCGGTGATGGCGTGCGTGGTCGCGGTTCCCATCGCGCCGTCGACCGGTCCCGGCGCGTAACCGAGATCGGCGAGGATCTGCTGCACCGCCTTCACCGAAGGATCGGCGGCGTCGGCCTTGCTGGGATTGTCGGCCTTGGCTTTCGCCTGCGCGTCGTCGGGGGTGACCGAGCCGGTGGCGGCCGACGGCTTCACGCTGTCGCCGAGCAGGATGTGATGCAGGAGCTCATCGCTCGCCTCGCCGCTCGCGGGCAGGCCCTCGCTTTTTTCATAGGTCAAGATCGCCGCGCGCGTCTTGTCGTTCAGCTTGCCGTCGGCGTCGCCGACATCGTAGCCCCGCACCGCAAGCTCGCGCTGCACCGCCTTGACGAGAAGCTCCGGCGCGCCCGCCTCGGCCGCTAGCTCCGGCGGAGGCGGCGGCAAATCGGTGATGACCGGCGGCAGCTTCTTGATCTCGACCGGGGCGGTCGGCGCAGCGATGCTGGTGATCACCCGCGCTTGCGGCGCCGCGGAGATCGCAGCCAGACCATGCTGGTCCTGCAAATAAAGCGCATTGTAGATGATGGTCCCGGTCAGGCCGAGAAAGGCCAGAAATACGAGACGCGCAAGCACTACGCCCATCGATCACGGTGAGTTCGAGGTTTCCCAAGGGCCGGCAGGCGAAACTCGCCCCCGTTAACGGCCATCTTGGCGTCCGAAGCTAAAGAGAAGCTAAACGCGAGGGAGAGCCCCACGCCAGCGGCGGCGTGGAGCCGTTCATGCGGCTGAAACCTTAGGCATCGGCATCGGCGCCTCGACTGATTCGCTCGCGCTGTCGAGCGGGAGGGCGATGCAAGCCGTGGTGCCGCTGCCGAGCTTGCTGGTCAGCTCGAGCTTGCCGCCATGCAGCTTGGCCAGCCCCTTCACCACCGACAGCCCAAGCCCGGCGCCGTCATAGCTCCGGTCGTAGGAATTGTTCGCCTGCACGAACGGATTGCCGAGCTTCGGCAGATCGGCCTCGGCGATACCGATGCCGTTATCGGCGACGCTGAGCTCGACATTGCCGCCGACCACCTTGGCCGAGACGCGCACCCAGCCGCCGGCATCAGTGAACTTGATGGCGTTCGAGATCACGTTGAGCAACATCTGCTTGCACGCGCGCTTGTCGGCGGGGAGCTCGGGAATGCCCGGCGCGATATCGACGATCAGCGACAGCGACCGCTGCTCGGCGGTGTGGCGCATGATATCGCAGCACGACTTGACGAGCGGGGCCACGTCGAACGGCTCCTTGACGATCTTGAACTTTCCGGCCTCGATCTTCGACATGTCGAGGATGTCGTTGACGACATTCAAAAGGTGCTCGCCGCTTTCATTGATCAGGCGGGCATAGTCGCGGTAGCGCGCCTCGCCGAGCGTGCCGAACAGCTCGCGGTTGAGGATCTCCGAGAAGCCGATCACCGCATTCAGCGGCGTGCGCAGCTCGTGGCTCATATTGGCGAGGAACTGCGTCTTGGCGCGGCTCGCGCTCTCGGCCTCGTCGCGGGTTCTGAGCAGCTCGGCCTCTTGCGCCTTGCGATCGGAGATGTCGCGGGTGATGGCGACGATGCCGGCGCGCTCGGGAGCGCCATGCTCGGCGGGCGCCATCGGCCGGCAGCGCATCTCGACCCACACATGGCGCGACGCATCGCCGGCGCGCCGCACCCTGAACTCGACCGCGATCGCCTCGTTGTTGGCGAGCGAGCGCGACAGCGCCGTGAGATAGGCGGGGCGATCGGCGACATGCACGCGTTCGAACAGTCCGTCGCCGAGAATCTTCTGCACCGGCTCGCCGAACAAGGTCTGCGCGGCGAGCGAGGCGAATAGCACGCGGCCCTTGCCGTCGTGGCGAGTGATCATGTCGGTCGCGTTCTCGGCGAGCAGGCGGTAGCGCTCCTCTCCGACCCTGACCGCGCCTTCGGAGTGCTTGTGCACGAGCTGGACCATGACCGCGAGCCCGGCGGCATAGGCGGTCGCCGTCATCGTGCCGAGCAGCGCCAGCATGAGCGGCGGGAAGGGCAAGGTCTCGACCGGCGCGATGTGGCCGTTAAAGCCGAGCACGTAGAGCACCGCGAGACCGAGGCCGGCGACGCCCGCCGACCAGGCGACGATGCGCCGGTCGCTGGCGAGCGCGGCCTCGAGCGGCACGGCGACCATCCATGGGATGAGCCAGGAGCTGAGGCCGCCGGTGAGCCAAGCGGTGAAGGTGACGAGGCCGGCGAAATTGGCAGCGGAAGCAAGATGCGCCGCGGCGAACTTGCCGGTGCGCGACAGGAAGATGGCGATCCCGATCGGCGACAGAAGCCAGAGAAAGGCGGCGGCGCCGAGCAGCGTCGGGCTGCCGTTGACCACGAGATAGACGGGGAACACACACAGTGCGAGCAACCCGCCGAGCAGGTGTGAGGCGATAAACGATTGGTGCCGCGCGGCGGTCAGCGCCTCGCCGCGAACGGACGGGTGAACGAGCGAGCCGAAATAAGCGGCGAGCCCGCGGACACTCTCATTACCTAACACGCGCATCTCGGAGCGGAATGGCCGCCGCTCACGTCCCCAATTGACTTGAATCGATTATTCGGGTGCGCGCTTAAGAAACGTAAAACGGCGCGAAAACGGCCCTCGCACCGTGCCGAGACGAGCGGTTTTGGTGAAGCTTCAGCCCGGGCGCGCCGGCGTTACCGGCACATCGCACAAGCAAACGCCTCATCTCACCTTCGCCTCGAATATGATTCGGAGCGCGGCATGAGACGCACCGGCAGCACCGCTTTGCGATCTAGGCGGTCGGGAAAAGACGAAGCCGCCGAAACACCATGCAACATATCTCGGCTAGCGATCCGCCTATCTCCGGATAACATAGATGTATACGAGAATTAACCGCACTTGCTTTGCGATAAGCAACAATTTATCGAATAACATTCGAGATATCGGTCAGTTTGTACTTTGTTATCGATACAATTTTTGTATCAAACTTTATCGATTGCAGTGAAGCTCCCTTATGTTCTCTGCGCTATGGTGTCCATCTGCGGAGGAAGGATAGCGGCGGCAAGTCGCAGATTTCTCAAACAGAGAGGGCAAGTCGATGATGTTTCTAATTAGGTCAGCCTTCTGGCTGATGATCGTTGTCCTGCTCGTCCCGACTGACGAGGGACAGCAGAATCAGGTTTACGGGTCGGCCGAAGCGGCGGTGAAAGATGTCGCCACCTTCTGCGATCGCAACCCCGAGACCTGCACGACCGGCAAGAACGCATTTGACGTTCTGGTGCACAAGGCCGAGTTCGGCGCCCGCATCCTGATGGGCTTCATCATGGATAAGAGCGGACTCGGCGGCGATGCGACCGCATCTTCGGGCGCTGCAACGTCTGCTTCGGTGAGCGGCATCGCGCCGGCGAGCTGGAGCAGGGACAGCTCGCAAGACACGCTCAGCCCCGAGGACCGCGAAGCGGCCTGGGGCGGACCCGGCGGTTCTGGCACCTAAGAGCTCGCAGCTAGCAGCTCGCTGATAGGCCGGGGTCGAGCGACGGCACCGACAAGACGAGATTTATTGGCAGCCCCCCCGCCTGCCAACGGGGCGCGCAACTGGGATGGTTATGCCCTTTCCCTCCCAGCCTGCGCGCCCCCTACTTTTTGCGCAAGCCAGTCGCGGCGCCGATCATTCGCGCCTATATTGAGTTCATGGACGCGCTGAACGATACGCTCGGAGCGACAAGCTTCGAGGAGATCCTCGCCGACTTCGAGTTGCTCGACGACTGGGAGGACCGCTACCGCTACGTCATCGAGCTCGGTCGCAAGCTCGAGCCGCTCCCCGAGGCCGATCGCTCCGCCGCCAACAAAGTGCAAGGTTGCGTCAGCCAGGTCTGGCTCTCGACCCTCGTGCATCCGGATGGGAGCATGCCGCGGCTGAGCTTCATTGGCGACAGCGACGCTCACATCGTCAAGGGGCTGATCGCCATTCTGTTTGCGCTCTATTCGGGCAAGACGGCCAAGGAGATTCTCGTCGTCGACGCTAACCACTCGCTCGGACAGTTGCATCTGACCGAGCACCTGACGCCGCAGCGCTCGAACGGCCTCATGGCGATGGTGAAGCGCGTCAGGCACGATGCCGAGACGGCGCTCGCCAACGCCAAGCCGCACTGAGCCGGCGGCTCACTCCTTCCGCCAGGCATCGAGCGTCGGGCGATAATCCTCGCTTCCCCAATGGCGCACGCCACCCGATCGGCGCCTGTCCCGCCCGTCACCGGCGATCAAACCGTAATGGCGGGCGAGCCGCGTGAGCGCGATCTGCAGCACGACCTTGCCGGCGCGCTGCGGCCAGCCATTCGCCTTCTCGGCTTCCTCGAGCCCCTTCAGCTCGCAGCAGACGTCGAGCAGGATGCCGCCGGTCTCCGGCCCGACCTCTTTCAGCGCCCGCATCACGCGCTCCTTGGCGGCGATCACCTCGTCGCGGAGGTCCGCCGCGCTCGACGGCGCACCGCGGCGTGAGCGCTCCGACGGCGCGAGCGCCGACCAGTTCGCCGTCACCCGCGGGCTCATCTGCGCAAACCAATAATCGGCGCGCAGGCGCTCGCCCGCCTCGTATTGCGGCTCGCTTATCAGCGGACTGCCGTTCCGGTCCTTGCGGCTCTTGAGCCAGCCGAGCGGACTCTCAGCCTCGTTCAACAGCACCGGGCGGCGCGTGCCGTTGATCTCGCGCTCGCTGTTTCGCCGGAGCTGATGCTGCTCCCTGAAGGCGTCGCCCTCGGCAAGGGAGCGGCGGAGCGAGGCCCGCCCGGCGTGGGAAAGGTGAAGCGCGTCGCCATGCGTCTCGAGCCAATCCGCACTGAGGCACGCCTCGACCAGCCCCCGATCGAGCGGCTTGGCCGCCTGCATGCCGCCCGCACGGCCGACCAGCACGAAGGCACCCGCGCCGTCCCGCGCGATCACGGCGCCATTGGCAAGCTTGGCGAGCAGAGGTCGGGCCTCGCGTGCGAGCTCGTCCGCTCGTCTCTTGGCAGAGCCTCCCGCTCGCCTCATCGGCGCGGGCCCTGGCCTGAACCGAGCGCCTCGATCAGGTTGCCGACCGCGTGCTCGAGATGGTCGATCCGCGCGTCGAGCTCCGCATCGTCGCGCCGGTCCTCGACCACCCCGCAGCCATGCGCGACAGTGGTCCGGTCGCGGCGGAACATCGCGCCCACCTCGGTCATGCTCAAGCCGCACACCACATGGGCGAGATACATCGCCACCTGGCGGGCGAAGGCGGTGCGCGGGGAGCAGCGCGTCGGGGCGCGAAGATCGCCGATATCGACGTCGAACACCGCCGCGACGGCGGGATCGATCGCCCGGCGCACCAAAGCCCCGCCGCCCACGCCCGTCCTTATGCCGCCCGGCGTGAAGCGACCCTCGACCGTCCGAACTTGAGCCATCCACCTGCTCCCTTCCACTGTGATAGGAATAAATACCTAGCACACTCTAAAAGGCGCAAGCGCGGCGGGGATAAGACGAGCAGCCGGCGGCAAGTTTAGCGGCTGTGAACAGGGCGCGGACAATTGCGATCGCGCCTCCGCTATCCTCTGCAAATCCCCGGCGCATCAGGCAAGCGCATGCTCCCGCCTCGCAAACAGGAGGCGAGGCCAATGTCGGGTGAGAAGCGTCAGGATAGCAAAGAAGCGAGAGCCACGCGCGAGCGCTCGGGCGCAAAACGCATCTTCAGCACCATGACGGCGGCGGGCGCGAGCGTCTACGCGCGGAGCCGCGACCTACCGCGACTGATCGCGCTCTGGCCGCATGAGCTCGCCGACGAGAGCCTGGAGGGGTGCAAGCTCGTGCTCGCCAAGCTCCGCCGGGCGCTTCGCGCCGAGCGGCGCCGAGCGACCTCGGGCCATTGGAGCTACGACCTCAACCGGCATCTTGGCTTGGTCAGCGCCTATAAGGGAGAGCTTGCGCGGCTCAAGGCAATCCGGCCGAAACTCAACCGAACTGTGCCCGTCGCGCCATCGGCCTGACTTGGGGCTTGGGGTGGGGATAGTGCAGAAGCGAGCGCTCGACCTCGCTCCGCGCGGTCTCGGCCGGCCCGACCACATCGTGGCACAGGATCCTGTCGACCTGTTTACCATCCTCCGACAGCGGAAGTCTCATCCAGAACAACACGATATGGTCACGCCCTTGGGCCGGGCCGCGCACCACGCCGTGCAGCGGCTGCCCGACTTCCACCAAACGGCTATAAATCCGGCGCCAATAGTCGGCGCAATCCCCGGAAAACACCTCGTCGACCCGCTTGCCGGTGACCTCTTGCCCATAGACGTCGCGAAGCCGCGTCCCGGCGAGCCGGAACCAGGCCCGCTCGATGCCGTCCCTGACATCGATCAAGCCGAGATGGGGAAGGAGCCGGGGGACTTTGAGCGGGTCGAGGTCCGACCTTGCCGGCATCCGCCGCGCGCCCGCCGAGCAAATCCAATAATCGAAGAGCTCACGCTCTCCTTGCATCACCAATTGTGCTCGAAAGGCTCGTCCGGACATCATCGGCATCCCCCCGCCGCAAGGCTTCAAGCCCCGCAAATCACCGCGACGTGGTCAGACTATGTGCAGTTCAAACGCGACTTGCAAGCCAAGAGCACGAGATTCACTATAAATCGCAATGGCTTGTGGTAACACTTAAGACGAATACTCGATCTGGAGAGAGCAACGGGGCGCGAACGTGGCTAACCAGATCGCCGCGCCGCTTCATTTGAGGAAGTGGCAAGAATCTTAACGGCGCCGCTGCCCAAGACCCATACGCTTGGCGAGATCGGAGCGAGCCGCCGCATAGTTCGGCGCGACCATCGGGTAGTCGTGCGGGAGGCCCCATTTGTCGCGATAGTCCTCAGGCGACAGATCGTAATGCGTGCGGAGGTGGCGCTTCAGAGATTTGAACTTCTTCCCGTCCTCGAGGCAGATGATGTATTCCGGCGTCACCGACTTTTTCACCGGGACGGCGGGCTTCAACTCTTCCCTGGCAGGAACGCCCGAGGCGCTAGAGGCCTTGCTCAGAGCATCGAACACATTATGGATGACACCAGGAAGGTCTGTCGCGACGACCGTGTTGTTGCTGACATAGGCCGAGACGATCTCAGCGGTAAGTTCGACGAGTTCGTTTTTCTCCAGATTCGCTTCCATGAAGTGGCTCCTTGATCCTGCCTAATCCCCGGTCCTAACAAGCACGCAGACAAAAGGTGGTGCTCGCGCATCTCCCGGGCCCACGAGAACTCTTGAAGTCACCAGATTACGCCGTTTTTGTGACGAGACCCGACAATGTTTCTCAACTAGAGAATGTGCTGCGGCCTAACGAGCTTAACTGATTTGCTCTCTATAGCATTTTTTCTCGGAACCGCAATGCATCTGATCTAATGAAGACTAGCGGCGAACCAATTAAGATAAAGGAAGGCAGGCCTTTTGTTTACCCAAACGCCTTCGCGCCGCTGCTGAGGTTTACCCAACAGCGTGCGTATGTGCCGCACAATGACCGCCTGTTTCACCGACCCCACTCGTGGGCCGCAATGTTTCCGGGAATCAAGCCTCCGTGAGCAGCTGAAGGCACCCCCTTCGGTAGGTCGGTGGAAGTGCTTATATTGCCGGGAGAACAATGCGAACAAACCCGAAAGTGTTCCCCAACATGAACAAGCCCGACAAAATAGAGAAACCCGGTAAGGACAAGATGGCGACGTCGGAGACCGAGTGGCGACAGAAGCTTTCGCCAGAGCAATTTCACGTGACGCGCGAGCACGGCACCGAGCGGGCGTTTAGTCACCCCTATTACAATGACAAACGCGACGGCATGTATCGTTGCGTCTGTTGCGGAGCGCCGCTGTTCAGCTCCGATGCAAAGTTCAACTCCGGCACCGGCTGGCCGAGCTTCACCGGCGCAGAGGATACGGTGACGTTGCACGAGGACAGCTCGTACGGCATGCGCCGGACCGAGGTCAGATGCGCCAGTTGCGACGCGCATCTCGGCCATGTCTTCCCCGACGGCCCCGGCCCGTCAGGCCAGCGCTTTTGCATCAATGGCTGCGCGCTCGACCTCGACACCAGCGACGACAGCGGCAAGACCAGGGCATAGTCATTCCGTCATGACTGAAAAACTATCCCGCGCAGGGGCCCCCCGCGCGCGCCGCTGCCCGCTCGCCGCCACCCTTCACGGCATCGAGCGGGTGGACGACTATGCCTGGCTTCGCGCCGACAACTGGCAGGCGGTGATGCGCGATCCCGCCCTGCTCGATCCCGCGATCAGGGCCCATCTCGAGGCGGAGAATGCTTATACCGCCTCGGCGATGGCCGACACCGAAGCGCTTCAGGCGACGCTGTTCGCCGAGATGAAGGGACGCATCAAAGAGGACGATGCGAGCGTCCCCGCCCCTGACGGCGCGTTCGCCTATTATTCGCGCTTCGTGACCGGCGGCCAGCACCCGATCTTCTGCCGCAGGCCCCGCGCTGGCGGCGATGAGCAGGTCCTGGTCGACGGCAACGCGCTCGCCAAGCCGCACGCCTATTTCCGCATCGCCAGCGTCAGCCACAGCCCCGATCACAGGCTGATCGCCTACGCCGTCGATACCAAGGGCTCCGAGTTCTACACCGTCAACATCATCGAGGCGGCCACGGGCGCGCTGCTCAATTCCACCATCACCGACAATAATGGCGCGCTCGAATGGGCCAATGACAGCCGCGAGCTGCTCTATGTCTGGGTCGATGACGAGCACCGTCCGCGCAAGCTGCTGCGCCATGCGGTGGGCGCCACGGGCGCCGACACGCTGATCCATGAGCAGAGCGATCCCGGCTTCTTTCTCGGCATCGGCGCGACGCAGGACCGGCGCTACCTCCTGCTCAGCGTGCACGACCACGAGACTGCCGAGATCAGCCTGATCGACGCCGCCGATCCATCGGCGCCTCCCCGTTTGGTTGCGACGCGCGCGCCCGAGCACGACTACTCGGTCGATCATCATGACGGGCGGCTCGTCATCCTCACCAATTCCGGAGGCGCGGAGGACTACCGCATCGTCGAGGCGCCGGCTGAAAGCCCCGGGCCCGAGCATTGGCGCGAGATCGAGCCGCACCGGCAAGGACGGCTCATTCTCGACCTGGTCGCCTATAAAGACTTTCTGGTGAGGCTCGAGCGCGAGGACGGTTTGCCGCGCATCGTCATCCGCCGCTTCGCCGACGGCGACGAGCATGAGATCGCCTTCGCCGAGGAGGCCTATGCGCTCGGCATCTCCGACGGCTATGAGTACGACACCACGAGCTTGCGCTTCACCTATTCCTCGATGACGACGCCGGCGCAAGTATTCGACTATGACATGGAGACGCGCACGCGTGTGCTGCGCAAGACTCAGGAAATCCCGAGCGGCCACGACCCCAAACTCTATGTCACCCGCCGCGTCATGGCCCCCGCGCACGATGGCGAGACGGTGCCGGTCTCCCTGCTCTATCGCAAGGAGACCAAGCTCGACGGCTCCGCGCCGCTTTTGCTTTACGGCTACGGCGCTTATGGCATGAGCATCCCGGCCGGCTTCTCGACCAACGCGCTGTCGCTCGTCGACCGAGGCTTCGTCTACGCCATCGCGCATATACGCGGCGGCAAGGACAAGGGCTATCGCTGGTACAAAGACGGCAAGCGGGAGAAGAAGGTGAATAGTTTCACCGACTTCATCGCCGCCGGTGAGTTTCTCGCCGAGCAGGGCTTCACCGCCCGAGGCCGCATCGTCGCCCATGGCGGTAGCGCCGGCGGCATGCTGATGGGCGCCGTCGCCAATCTTGCGCCCACGCTGTTCCTCGGCATCGTCGCCGAGGTGCCGTTCGTCGACGTGCTGACCACCATGCTGGATGCGAGCCTGCCGCTCACGCCCCCCGAATGGCCCGAATGGGGCAACCCGATCGAGAGCGAGGCCGACTACCGCACCATCGCCGCCTATTCGCCTTACGACAATGTGCAAGCGGTGGCGCACCCGCATATTCTCGCGCTCGCCGGGCTCACCGATCCGCGCGTGACCTATTGGGAGCCGGCCAAGTGGCTGGCCAAGCTCCGCGAACAGGACACCGGCTCATCGCTGCTGCTGTTTCGCACCAACATGGAGGCGGGGCATGCCGGCGCGAGCGGCCGTTTCGAACGGTTGAAGGAGGTGGCGCTCGCCTACGCCTTCGCGCTGAAGATCGTCGGCAACCGCACTTTGCAATAGCGGCGAATCTCGTCACTTTACTCGCCATGCTGCTCGACCGCGACAAGTCCCAGCTGCTGATCGTCGATGTGCAGGAGAAGCTGATTCAAGCAATCTCCGGCAAGGACCGGGTTATCGACCGCTGCATTCGGCTGGTGCGCGCGGCCCGCACGCTTGACGTGCCGATCACCGTCTCCGAGCAATATCCGCAAGGGCTTGGGCCCACGTTCGACTCGATCCGCGATGCGCTGGCCAATGCCGCGCTGGTCGCCGACAAGGTCGAGTTCTCCTGCCTCAGGAACGAGTTCTTGCGTGAGCGCCTGCACGAGCTTCGCCGCCAGGGCAGACCGCAGATCGTGGTCGCCGGCATCGAGGCCCATGTCTGCGTGCTGCAAACGGCGATCGATCTCGAGGCGCAGGGCTTCGAGGCGTTCGTGGTCGCCGATGCCACGGGCTCGCGCTCCAAGGACAGCCGCAAGCTCGCGCTCGCGCGGCTCGCCAAGGCCGGCGCCGACGTGGTCGACAGCGAGATGGTGCTGTTCGAGTGGCTGGAGCGCGCCGGCACGCGAGAGTTCAAAGAGCTGCAAGCGCTCATCAAGTAAGCATGAGGCGAATGGGCTGCGCTCGTATCAGCCCCCCTCACCCGGCTTGCTATAGCGAGTCGACCAAGCCGCCAATCCTGACGCAAAGCTGCACGTGCGGTTCATGCAGGGTTCAGGCGGGCGGACGCAAAGTCGAAAGCGTCAGATCCCTGTACTGATATAGCGAACCTTCCTCGGCACCGGGCGCGGAGTTCAGGGGCTCCGCGCCCACCCCCCTCATCGCTTGCCTTTACCAAACAGGCCAAGCGCCCGGCTTGCCTCGCTGTTGCGGAACCTTTAGCTTCCGGCGAGCTTTCCATCGTGAACCTCCGGAGTACCGCCGTGGCCTTCGAACTTCCCCCGCTGCCTTACGCCTATGACGCGCTTCAGCCCTTCATGTCGGCCGAGACGCTGCAATATCACCACGACAAGCATCACAAGGCCTATGTCGACAATCTGAACAAGCTGCTCCCGGGCTCGGGCCTGGAGGGCAAGAGCCTGGAAGACATCATCAAGGCGAGCTACGGCAAGAACCCCGGTATCTTCAACAATGCCGGCCAGGACTTCAATCACATCCATTTCTGGCCGTGGATGAAGAAGGACGGCGGCGGCAAGAAGGTGCCGGGCTCGGTGCAGGCGCTGATCGACCGCGACCTCGGCGGCTACGACAAGTTCCGCAACGACTTCATCGAGGCCGGCAAGACGCAATTCGGCTCAGGCTGGGCGTGGCTTACGCTGAAAGGCGGCAAGCTCGAAGTCACCAAGACCCCTAACGGCGAGAACCCGCTGGTGCATGGCGGCTGGCCGTTGCTCGGCGTCGATGTTTGGGAGCACTCCTACTACATCGACTATCGCAACGAGCGGCCGAAATATCTCGAGGCCTGGTTCGATCATCTGATCAACTGGGGCCATGTCGAGGAGATGTTCGACCTCGCGCCGAAATAGCCGCCATTTGCGCGCCATCGCCCTGTATTTGCGCGCCATCGCCGCTCATTTGCGGGGCGACTGCCGCCCAATTGCAACGCATCGCCTGGAGTTGTCGAGAGCGCGACCGCACTCTGTTCGCGTCTTATCCCCGCTTGACGAGCGACGCTTCAGCGTCCTCGCTCGCTTCGAGCCAGGACTGCTCCGCGGCAGCGACGCTGCGCTCGACCTCGGCGCGCGACTTCATCAGCTCGGCGACCGGCTTCCCGCCGTTTGCGTGCGGCGCCGCCAGCGCCGCATCGATCTCAGTGCGTAGCTGCACCAGCCGCTTCAGCTTCGCCTCGATCTCTTTCATGATCTTGCGCGCCGCCTTGGCGCGATCCTCCGCCTCCGCCGCGAGCCGCCGCGCCTCCTTACGGTCGACCGGGGACGATGATCTCGCACCACGCTCGGAGCGGCCCGCGTTCGCGCCCAGCACCATGTCGCGATAGTCCTCCAGGCTGCCGTCGAGCTCCTTCGCCGTGCCGCTATCGACCAGCACGAGGCGGTCGGCGATCAGCGAGAGCAGATGGCGGTCGTGGCTGACCACCACCACCGCGCCGCCAAACTCGGTCAGCGCCTCGACCAGGGCCTCGCGCGCATCGACGTCGAGATGGTTGGTCGGCTCATCGAGGATCAGGATATGCGGCGCATCGCGCGTGATGAGCGCGAGCGACAGCCTGGCGCGCTCGCCGCCGGAGAGCTGGCGCACCGGGAGATTGGCCTTCTCGCCCGAGAAGCCGAAGCGGCCGAGCTGGCCGCGCACCTCGCCGGGCTTCGCCCCCGGCAACAGCCGTTCCATGTGCTGAAACGGCGTGTCGGCAGGAACGAGTTCCTCGATCTGATGCTGCGCGAAATAGCCGACCTTCAGCTTGCCGCCGGCGGCGACCGTTCCCGCCATCGGCTTGAGCTGGCCGGCCAGCAGCCGCGCCAGCGTGGTCTTGCCGTTGCCGTTCCGCCCGACCAGAGCAAGGCGGTCGTCAGGATCGATGCGCAGGTTCAGCCGCGACAGCACCGGCGTGCCTTCCGCATAGCCGACCGATGCGTCGTCCAGCACGATCAGCGGCGGACGCAATTCCTTCGGGCTCGGAAAGTCGAACACGAGCGAGGCGTCGTCGGTCACGGCTTGGAGCGGCTGCATGCGGGCGAGCGCCTTGAGCCGGCTCTGCGCCTGGCGCGCGGTATGCGCTTTGTAGCGCCAGCGATCGACATAGGCCTGCAGCTTCTTGGCCTTGTCCTCCTGCCGCGCACGGAAGGCATCGGCCTGGGCGCGGCGCTCGCTCCTCAGCCGCGCGAACGCATCGTAATTGCCGGGATAGAGCGTGATGGCGCCGCGCTCCACATGCAGCACATGATCGACCACATTATTGAGGAGATCGCGCTCGTGGCTGACCACGATCAGGCTGCGGCGATAGGACTTCAAGAACGATTCGAGCCAGAGCGCAGCTTCGAGATCGAGATGGTTTGACGGCTCGTCGAGCAGCAGCAGATCGGGCTCGGAGAACAGCAGCGCCGCGAGCGCGACCCGCATGCGCCAACCGCCTGAAAACGACGAGAGCGGCCGGTGCTGCGTCTCCTCTGGGAAGCCGAGACCGGCGAGGATGCGGGAAGCGCGGGCGGGCGCGCCATGCGCATCGATCGCGTTCAGCCGCTCGTGGATCTCGGCGATACGGTGCCCATCGTCGGCATGCTCGGCCTCGGCCAGAAGCTCGGCGCGCTCGGTCGCCGCTGCAAGCACGGTCTCGAACGGCGTCGCCTCGCCGCCCGGCGCTTCCTGGGCGAGATAGCCGATGCGCGTACCAGACGGCGCCTCGATCCTGCCGTCATCGGGTTCATGCAGCCCGGCGATCAGCTTCAGCAGTGTCGATTTGCCGGCGCCGTTCCGCCCCACCAGCCCGACATGGGACCGGGGCGGCAGCGCGGCCGTTGCGTGATCGAGGATGATATTTCCGCCAAGGCGGAGCGAGAGACCGTCAAGAACGAGCATGAAAGGACCCTAGGATGAGGCCCCCTCATGCAACGTTAGGCAGCGCGACGCAAGACGCCTTTCACCTCTTGCCCTTGAGGAAGCTTTCCAGAACCCGCGTCAGCATCGGCACGCCGGATTTGACCACCTGCTTGACGACGGTCTCCCCGAAGCTGTCGCTGCGCGGGCCGCCGCCACTCGGCTTCTTGGCATCCTTCTGCTCGGCGGCTGCGTCACTTTGCTCCGCGGTTCTCTTCTGCAAGATCTCCGAGGCGGACTCGCGGTCGACCGTTACGTCATACACGCCGGCCACCGGGCTCGCCCGCATCACCGCCTTGAGCTCGGCATCGGTGATCGGCCCGACCCGCGAGTTCGGCGGCCTGACCAATGTCTTCTGCACGATGCTCGGCTGGCCCTTCTCGTCGAGCGTCGAGACCAACGCCTCGCCGGTGCCAAGCTCCATGATCGCCTTCTCCGTGTCGAAAGCGGGATTGGCGCGGAAGGTCGTCGCCGCCGCCTTCACCGCCTTCTGCTCAAACGGGGAGAACGCGCGCAACGCATGCTGGATGCGATTGCCGAGCTGGCGCGAAACGGTGTCGGGAATGTCGAGCGGGTTCTGCGTCACGAAGTAAACGCCGACGCCTTTGGACCGGATCAGGCGCACGACCTGCTCGACTTTGTCCAACAGAGCCTTCGGCGCGTCCTTGAACAGGAGGTGCGCCTCGTCGAAGAAGAATACGAGCTTCGGCTTGTCGGGATCGCCGACCTCGGGCAGGTCCTCGAACAGCTGCGACATGAGGAACAGCAGGAATGTCGCATAGAGGCGCGGGCTCTGCATGAGCCGCTCGGCCGAGAGCACGCTGATATAGCCTCGCCCGTCGCGCGCCACCCGCATCAGATCACTGATCTTGAGCGCCGGCTCGCCGAAGAAATGTTCGGCGCCTTGCTGCTGGAGCACCAGCAGCGAGCGCTGGATCGACCCGACCGAAGCCTTGGTGATGTTGCCGTATTGCGTCGTGAGATCGCCGGCGCGGCTGGCCAAATTCTGCAGCATATCCTGCAGGTCCTTGAGATTGATGAGCGCGAGCTTCTCGTCGTCGGCGATCTTGAAGGCGATATTGAGCACGCCCTCCTGCGCCTCGCTCAGATCCATGAGGCGGGACAAGAGCAGCGGCCCGAGCGAGGAAACCGTCGCGCGGATCGGCTGGCCTTTGTCGCCGAACAGATCCCAGAAGATCACGGGGTAGGCCTGGAAGTTCTGGGTGTAGCCGATCGCCTTGTCGCGCGCCTCGATCCAGGGCTTCATCTCGCCTTCCTCGGCCACGCCTGAAAGGTCGCCCTTAACGTCGGCACAAAAGACGGGAACACCGGCGTCGGAGAAGCCCTCCGCCAGGCCTTGGAGCGTCACGGTCTTGCCGGTACCGGTCGCGCCGGTGACCAGCCCATGGCGGTTGGCGAGCCGGAGCAGGATGAACTGAGACTGGGGGCTCTGGCCGGTGCTGTTGCCGATATAGACGCTGTCGGCCGGCGCGGGGGCCGCGGCGGCCACGTCGCCGCCGCCTGCATCGTCTCTAGGCACTGCCGCCTTGCGCTTCGCCATTCAACGCTCCTCCCCTTTAGCCGCATGCGCACTTTATCTTCTGCGAGGGCCCCCGCAAAGGCGGCGAAGATACGCGGCACGCTTTTCGCACGGCTTCCGTGCCGCTTCGCCTTCATGCTAGGAGGGGCTTTGCTTACCCCTAGAGCTTGACACACATGGTGGAACTGACGCTTGCCCGCAACTTCCCGCCGGCCGACGAGGCGGCGTGGAGGGCGCTGGTGGAAGAGGCGCTGAAGGGCACGCCTTTCGCCTCGCTCCGCTCCAAGAGCTATGACGGCATCGCCATCGAGCCGCTCTACCCGCGCGCGCAGGGGAGAAGCCGCATCGAGGGCCGCGCGGCGGGAGCGCCTTGGGCAGTCACGCAGCGGATCGACCTCCCCGACGCCAAAGCCGCCAATTCGCAGGCCCTTGACGATCTCGGCAACGGCGCCACCGCGCTCACGCTCGTATTCGAGGGCTCGGTCGGCGACTATGGCTACGCGTTGCCGGCGACCGGGGCCGCCATCAGCCAAGCGCTCGACAACGTCTATCTCGACGCCGGCATTGCCATCGACCTCGACCTCAGCATGCAGTCGAAGGCTGCGGCGGGGCTGATCGCGACGCTCGCCAAGGCGCGCGGCCTCCCGCCCAAGGACGTGACGATCCGCTTCGGCTACGGCCCTGTCGGCGCCATCGCCATGACCGGGCAAAGCCCCCTGCCCTGGACCGACATTGCGCCAATCTTCGCCGGGCTCATCGGCGATCTCGCCGGCCAGGGCTTCGCCGGCCCGTTCGCCGTCGCCGACGGCCGCGTGATCCACGCGGCGGGAGGCTCCGAGGCGCAGGAGCTCGCCTTCACGCTCGCAAGCGCGGTCGCCTATTTGCGCGCCCTGGAGCAAGGCGGCATCGCGCTCGATGACGCGCGGTCGCTCATCTATTTTCGTCTCGCCGCCGACCAGGATCAATTCCTGACCATCGCCAAGCTCCGCAGCATTCGGAAGCTCTGGTCGCGCATCGAGCAGGCCTGCGGGCTGACACCCCGCCCGGCCTTCGTCGCCGCCGAGACCGCCTGGCGCATGATGACCAAGCGCGACCCGCACGGAAATATCGTGCGCGGCACAATCGCAGCGCTCGCCGCCGCCGTCGGCGGCGCCGACGCGGTCACCGTTTTGCCGTTCAGTGCCGCGCTCGGCATTCCCGACGCGTTCGCTCGACGGGTCGCCCGCAACACGCAAATCATCCTCATCGAGGAAGCCAATCTTCACCGCGTCGCCGACCCGGCCGCCGGCTCGGGCGCCATCGAGGCCTTGACCGATCAACTCTGCCGCGTTGCCTGGGACCTGTTCCAGAACATCGAGCGCGCGGGCGGCGCCGCCAAGGCGCTCGAAGCGGGATCGATCCAGAAAGAAGTCGCCAGGGTCAGGGCCGAGCGCGAGGCCAATGTCGCGCAGCGAAAGGAAGTGCTCGTCGGCACCAGCGACTTCCCCGATCTCGCCGAGGACAAGGTGCCGATCCTGAGCACGCCGCGCCTGTCGATCATCAACTCCGACGAAGCCGCGCTGCCCCGACATCGTGTTGCCGAGTCCTTCGAGCGCTTGCGCGACCGGAGCGACGATCATCTCACGCGGCATGGAAGCCGACCCAAGGTTTTCCTCGCTTGTCTCGGGCGCGCCGCCGACTTCAATGCGCGGGCGAGCTTCGCCAAGAGCCTGTTCGAGGCTGGCGGGATCGAAGCGGTGGAAGGAAGCGGCGACAACCTCGCGAAAAGATTCACGGATTCCGGCGCGAGGCTCGCCTGCCTGTGCTCCTCTAACAAGGTCTATGCCAGCGAGGCGGTCGACGTTGCCAAGGCGCTCGCCGCCGCCGGTGCCAAGCACATTTACCTTGCCGGCAATCCCGGCGCCGACCGCGCCGCCCTGGAAGGCGCGGGCATCGGCAGCTTCCTTCACCAGGGCTGTGATACGCTGCAAGTCTTGAACGAGGCCTATGACGAGATCTGAGTCGAGCATGACGCGCATCCCCACCTTCGCCGAGGTGAAGTTCGACGCCGGAAGCGACGCGGTCGCCGCAACGCCTGCAACCGCGGAGCCTTGGCACACGCCTGAAGGGATCGCGGTCAGGCCAGCCTATGGCGCGGGCGATCTCGCTGCCCTCGACTTCCTCGACGGGATGCCCGGCATCGCGCCCTATCTGCGTGGGCCCTACCCGACCATGTACGTGCAGCGGCCCTGGACGGTCCGCCAATATTCCGGCTTCTCGACCGCCGAGGATTCGAACGCCTTCTACCGGCGTAACCTCGCCGCCGGCCAGCAGGGCGTGTCCATCGCCTTCGACCTCGCCACCCATCGCGGCTACGATTCGGACCACCCGCGCGTGACCGGCGATGTCGGCATGGCGGGCGTGGCGATCGATTCCATCTACGACATGCGCACTTTGTTCGACGGCATCCCGCTCGACCAGGTCTCGGTGTCGATGACCATGAACGGGGCGGTGCTGCCGGTGCTCGCGCTGTTCATCGTCGCCGGCGAAGAGCAGGGTGTGCCGCCTGAGCAGCTCTCGGGCACGATCCAGAACGACATCCTCAAAGAGTTCATGGTGCGGAACACCTATATCTATCCGCCCGGGCCCTCGATGCGCATCGTCTCCGACATCTTCGCCTACACCTCGAAGAAGATGCCGAAATTCAACTCGATCTCGATCTCCGGCTATCACATGCAGGAGGCGGGAGCGACCGCCGACCTCGAGCTCGCTTATACGCTCGCCGACGGCATCGAATATGTGCGCGCCGGCGTGAAGGCCGGGCTCGGCGTCGATGCGTTCGCGCCACGACTCTCGTTCTTCTGGGCGATCGGCATGAACTTCTTCATGGAGATCGCCAAGATGCGCGCCGCGCGTCTGCTATGGGCGAAGCTGATGGCCGAAGAGTTTGCGCCCAAGGACCCGCGCAGCCTCGCGCTGCGCACCCATTGCCAGACGAGCGGCTGGAGCCTCGCCGCGCAGGACGTGTTCAACAACGTGGTGCGCACCTGCGTCGAGGCCATGGCGGCGACCCAAGGCCACACCCAGTCCTTGCACACCAACGCTCTCGATGAGGCTCTGGCGCTGCCGACCGATTTCTCCGCCCGCATCGCCCGCAACACCCAGCTCATGCTCCAGCAGGAATCTGGCACGACCCGCGTCATCGATCCGTGGGGCGGCAGCTTCTATGTCGAGCGCCTCACTTACGATCTGGCCGCCCGCGCGCTCGCGCATATCGAGGAGGTCGAGAAATTCGGCGGCATGGCCAAGGCGATCGAAGCCGGCATCCCCAAGCGCATGATCGAGCAGGCTGCCACCGCCACGCAGGGGCGCATCGATTCCAAACGGCAGACCATCGTCGGCTTGAACAAATACCGCCCCGACAGCGAGGCCGACATCGCCATCCTCAAGGTCGACAATCGCTCGGTGCGCCGCCAGCAGCTCGACAAGCTCGCCCGCCTCAAGGCCGAGCGGAACGAGAGCGCGGTGCAGCATGCCCTTGACGGGCTCACGCGAAGCGCAGAGACAGGAACCGGCAATCTGCTCGAAGGCGCCGTCGAGGCCGCTCGCGCCATGGCGACCGTCGGCGAGATTTCCTACGCGCTGGAGAAGGTCTACGGCCGCCACCGGGCGAGCGTTTCGGCGATCACCGGGGTCTACAAGGCGGAGATCGGTCGCATGGACGGAAGCTTGACCCGCATCAAGGAGCTGATCGAGAGCTTCGAGACCGAGCATGGGCGCAGGCCGCGCATCCTGGTCGCCAAGATGGGCCAGGACGGGCATGACCGCGGGCAGAAGGTGATCGCATCGGCCTTCGCCGATCTCGGCTTCGACGTCGATATCGGGCCGTTGTTCCAGACGCCCGAAGAGGCCGCGCGTCAGGCCGTCGAGAACGACGTGCATATCGTCGGCGTGTCGTCGCTCGCCGCCGGCCATCTCACTCTCGTCCCGGCGCTGCGCGAGGCGCTTCAGGCGCAAGGGCGCGACGACATCATGATCGTGGTCGGCGGCGTGATCCCGCCGCAGGATTATCCGGCCTTGTACGAGGCTGGCGCCAAGGCGATTTTCGGGCCAGGCACCTCGATCGCGGAAGCCGCCATCGACCTCCTGAAGAAGCTCGGCTGCGACACTGCGACATCGAAGCAGGCAGCCGAATAAAGCTCGGCCGTCGCCCGCGTTAGCAAACTGTCATATCTCTCAACTATCCGTCGCCGCCGAATTCGCGCGATACTGACGCGTTGAGGCGCGCGCTCATGGCGGAGCGTGGAGGCCTCGCGGGGATAGGTTGACATGCTTGCCAAGGATGGGGCCGCGACCGGAAGGGGCCGGACCGCCCGACCCATATCGGCGCAATCGAGGGATCTCTTCGCCGGCGCCGCCGCCAGCATCATGTCGGTCGCCTATGGGCTGTCCTTCGCCGCGCTGATCTTCGCGCCCCCGCTCAATACCTGGATCGCTTACGGCATCGCCGCGACCTTCATCGCGAGCGCAATCGGCGCCGCCTTCGTCGCCCTGCGAAGCTCTCTCCCGTTCGCCATCGCCGCTCCCGACGGCGCAACCTCGGCCGTGACGGCGACACTTGCTGCAACCGTCGCCGAGCGGCTCATCGCCACGGGCCCGCCCGATGACCTGCTTGCGCCGGTCATGATCGTGGTCGCCCTGTCGACCGCGCTGACCGGCATTCTTCTCTTCGTGCTCGGCCTCGCCCGTGCCGGCGCCGCAATTCGCTTCATCCCTTATCCGGTGATCGGCGGCTTTTTGAGCGCGACCGGTTGGCTGATGGTGAGCGGCGCCGTGCGTGTCATCACCGACCACGGCCTCGGTCTCTCGACGTTCGGGCAGCTCCTCACCGCCACGACGCTGGCGCAGCTCGCCGCTGCGTCAGGCGTGGCCTTCGCGCTCTATCTCGTGCTGCGCCGCGCCCGAAGCCCGCTCCTCCTCCCCGCCGTCCTGCTCGTCGCCACGGTCTTCGCCCATCTCGCTTTCGCCCTGACCGGGACCAGTCTCGGCGAGGCGCTTCAGCTCGGCTGGACCTTCAAGGCGCCGACCGCAGTCGGACTCGCTCCAACCTGGGATTTCGGCGATGTGCGCAATTTCCCCTGGCACCTCCTGCCGGGACTGAGCGCCGACATCTTCGCCGTCATGTTCGTAACCGCGATCACCATGCTGCTCAACACCACGGGTATCGAGCTGGTGACAAGGCGCGAGGCCGATCTCGGACGCGAGCTAAAGACGCTTGGCCTCGCCAATCTCGTGGCCGCTGCCCTCGGCGGCTATGTGAGTTGCGTCTCGCTCAGCCGGACCACGCTGACCTACTCGGCCGGCGGACGCAGCCGGGCCTGCGGCTTGGTCGTCGCCGTGGTCTCGGGCCTGATGCTGCTGGTCGACCCAGCCTTCCTCGCTTACGTCCCCAAATTCGTGCTCGGCGGCCTCCTGCTTTATCTCGGCGCGAGCCTGATGTACGAATGGCTGATCGATGCGGTGCGGCGCGTCTCGCTGCCGGAATACGCCTCGCTGCTCGCCATCGCCATTCTGATCGTGCAGGTCGGGTTCATCGCCGGAGTCCTGATCGGGGTGATCATAGGCTGCGCCACCTTCGCCGTCAGCGCGAGCCGGGTGAACGCCATCAAGTTCAATTTCGACGGCTCGGAATATCGCTCGACGCTCGATCGCGGACCTGACGAGCTCGCCATCCTTGCCGCGCATGGCGGCGAGATCCAAGGCATGAGCCTGCAGAGCTATCTGTTCTTCGGCTCAGCCAACCGGCTCTATCAGCAGGTCAAGGCGCTGTTCGCGGCCGAGCCCAGCTGCCGCTTCCTCCTGTTCGATTTCCGCCTCGTCACCGGCATCAATTCATCGGCCATGCACAGCTTCACCCAGATCAAGCGGGTGGCCGACGAGATCGGAGCGCGATTGGTGCTGGTCAATCTCTCGAGTGAGCTCAAGCACGCCTTTCTCTCCCGCCGCTTCAGCACGCCCGATGTGATCCTCGCCGACGATCTCGATCGCGCGCTCGAATCGTGCGAGCGGGCGGTGATCGAGGCTCATTTCGCCGAAGCGGGCACGGCACACACCTTGCGCGACTGGCTGTCCCAGGCGCTCGGCAGTCAAGCGTATGGCGAGGAGCTCGCAGCAGCCTGCGAGCGGCTCGAGGTCGGCAAGGACGCGATCATCGCCGCGCAAGGCGAGCCGGCGCGCTCGATGCATTTCATCCTCGAGGGCCGGGTCGGCATCATCGTCGGCATGGGGGACGGACGTCTGATCCGCGTGCGGAGCCTCGGCCCGCACACCACGATCGGCGAGATGGGCCTGATCACCAAGCAGCTCCGCAGCGCCACCATCCAGGCCGAGGTTCCAAGCGTGCTCTATGCGCTCAGCGCCGACGCTTACGAGCGCATCAAACGCGACAACGGTCCCCTCGCCCAAGCTCTGCTCACTTACGTGATCCGGGTCATGGCCGAGCGCTTGAGCTTCGCCAGCAAAGTGATCGGCGTTCTGCGCCGCTGAGGCGGCGCGCGCTCCTTGCGTCGGATCGCCGCAAGCACGCCGCCACGGAGCTCGAATGGACCGAATTCTTCGGTATTTCAATGTATTAGGTCATTTCCTTCCTTGGAATGACTCTAGCCTCCAAGACCGATGACTCGCGAGGCTTGCGAGCGGCGCGTCACTGCGGCAATGCTGCTTGCGCTGGGCAAGCAACGTCGCAACTTCCGAACCGTCCGAAGGAGGACATATGCGCCTGCTTGCGTTTGCCCTGCTCGCGTCCTTGGCCGTCGCCTCTCCGGCCCTCGCCGAGGATTTCGCGCTCACGATCAAGGACCACCGCTTCGAACCCGCCGAGCTGCAAGTGCCCGCGAACAAGGAGCTGACCCTCACGGTCACCAACGCCGACGCTACGGCTGAGGAGTTCGAGAGCGACGATTTCGACGCCGAGAAAGTGATCGCCGGCGGACAGAGCGCGGTGATCAAGATCGATCCGCTCGATCCCGGCCGTTACGAGTTCTTCGGCGAGTATCACGAGGACACTGCCAAGGGCGCGCTCGTCGCGAAATAGCTCGATGCTCGGCGCGCTCATCATCGTCTTTCGCGAAGTGGTCGAGGCAGGCCTCGTCATCGGCATCGTGCTCGCCGCGACGCGCGGCATCGACGGGCGCGGCTGGTGGGTCAGCCTCGGCATCCTGGCCGGTGTGCTTGGCGCGAGCGTGGTGGCGATGTTCGCCGGGGCGATCTCCGACGCCTTCGCCGGCTCGGGCCAGGAGCTGCTCAACGCTACCGTGCTGATCATCGCCGTAATCAGTCTCACCTGGCACAATGTGTGGATGGCTGAGCACGGCCGCGAGCTCGTTGTCGAGCTTCGCCGCGTTGGCGACGACGTCAGCTCGGGGCGCCGCCCGCTGACCGCTCTCGCCGTCGTGGTGTTTGTCGCCGTGATGCGCGAAGGCTCCGAGATCGTGCTGTTTCTCTACGGCATCGTTGTCGCCGGCACCTCGATGGCCGCTCTGCTGACCGGCGGCGCGCTCGGCCTGCTCGCCGGCGCGGCGGTCACTGGCCTCAGCTATTTCGGCCTGATCGCCATCCCCACCCGCTACATCTTCCAGGTGACGAGCGTGCTGCTCGCTCTCCTCGCCGCCGGCATGGCGGCGCAGGCGGTGCGCTTCCTCCAGTCGGCCGGCGTGGTCACGGCGCTGCGCACGCGGCTCTGGGACACGTCCTGGCTCCTGCCGGATTCGAGCGTTCCCGGCCGCATGCTGCATGTCCTGGTCGGCTATACCGACAAACCGAACGGTCTCCAGCTGCTGGCCTATCTCGCCACCCTCGCTACCATCGTCATTCTCATGCGGTGGATGAAAAGCCAGCGCCAGCCCAAGTCCGCCAGCTAGACAGGGTTAGGCGCGAATTGGTTCGATCCGCGCGAGATCGGTCGCGGCGTCGCAGGCGCAATCGAGATCGTATTGCTTCTGCAGGTTGAGCCAGAACTCCGGCGAGGTGCCCAACGCCCTGGCCAGACGCAAAGCGGTATCGGCGGTGACGCTTCGCTCGGCGTTGACGATGGCTGAGATGCGGTTGGCAGGCACAAAGAGCGTGCGCGCCAACGCATTCGCGCTCAGTCCGAGCGGCTTCATAAACTCTTCCTTAAGCACCTCACCCGGGTGAACCGGCGGCAGCAACTTGGTCATAGTGTCCTCAATGGTAGTCAACGATGTCGGCCTCGTAGGCGTCCCCATTGTCAAAGCGGAAGCAGATTCGCCACTGGTCGTTGATGCGGATGCTCCATTGGCCTTCTCGATCGCCCTTTAATTTCTCGAGCCTGTTGCCGGGCGGCATTCGCAGGTCGGCCATGCTCGTTGCGGCGTCCAGCATCCGAAGCTTGCGAAAAGCTATCCGCTCGAACGACCTGAAACAATTCACTCTTTCGCGGCGATAGAGCCGTTCGGTATCCCGACTGGCAAAAGAGCGGATCAGAGCCGTAGCGCCTCAATACTAGTACGTTATACGTATCACATATCGAATGGTATGTCATCGCTATCTTGCGTTCGCGCCGGTTTGCCCCTACCCGCATCCTCATGCAGGCCGAGACTAAAGCGCGGAAGGACATCGAACGGACCGCCGAGGCGATTCGCTCGGCCGACCGCGTCGCGCTCGCCCGCGCCATCACTCTCATCGAAAGCGCCAAGCCCGAGGACCAGACGCGCGCCGGCGCCCTGCTCGAGCACCTGTTGCCCATGACCGGCAAGGCCGTTCGGGTCGGCATTAGCGGGCCGCCTGGGGCCGGCAAATCGACCCTGATCGATCAGCTTGGGCTGAACCTCATCGCGGCGGGCCACAAGGTCGCCGTGCTTGCCGTCGATCCGACCTCATCGCGAAGCGGCGGCTCGATTCTCGGCGACAAAACCCGCATGGGCCGCCTCGCCACCGAGCCTGCCGCCTTCATCCGCCCCTCGCCGGCCGGCGACAGCCTGGGCGGCGTGACCAAGACCACGCGCGAGACCATCGCCCTGGTCGAAGCGGCCGGCTACGACGTGGTGCTGGTCGAGACGGTCGGCGTCGGCCAGTCCGAGACCGCCGTCGCCAACATGGTCGACGTGTTCGTGGTGGTGGCGATCCCCGGGCGCCGGCGATGAGCTGCAAGGCATCAAGCGCGGCCTGCTCGAGCTTGCCGACATCATCGCCGTCAACAAGGCGGACAGCGACAATATCGAGCGCGCCAATCGCGCGGCCATGGAATACCGCACGGGGCTGCATATTCTTGCCGCCGGCCATGCCGGTTGGGAGCCGCAGGTGCTGACGCTGTCGGCGCGCGACAATCGCGGGCTTGACGAATTGTGGACCAAGATCGGCGAGCGCTATGCGACGCTCACCAAGTCGGGCGCGCTCGGCACGCACCGCGCCGAGCAGTCCGTCGCCTGGATGCGCGAGATCTTCGAGCAGCGCCTGCTCGCCGCGTTCAAAGGCGGCAAGCGCGCGGCGCGCCATTTCCGCGAGCTCGAGGACAAGGTCCGCGCGGGCGACATGACCCCCGGCGCCGCGGCGCACGAGCTTGCCCGCCTCGCCGGCATCAAGGATGCCGAGTAACCGCGGCCGGCGAAATCGCTTCCCTCGAGCGCGCGCCGCTTGTAAGCCGGACGGCATGGCGCGCGTCCTTCTCACGGGCTTCGGTCCCTTCCCCGGCGCTCCGATCAACCCTTCGGCGTGGCTCGCCGAGACGCTGCCGGAGCGCATGCAGGACCTCAACTGCGAGCTGCATGCGCGCGTGCTGCCGACCGAGTGGGAGCAAGTCGCGCGCCTCACGCCGCACCTCCACGAGACCCTGCAACCGCATGTAACGATTCACTTTGGCTTGAGCCAGCGTGGACGCGGGTTCCGCATCGAGCGCTCGGCGCATAATCGCGCGAGCCCGCGCGCCGACGCCTCGGACGCGCTGCCGTCGAGTCGCGTCATCTCTCCGAGCGGGCCTGACCGCCGCGATACGTCACTGCCGGCGAGCGCGCTCGCCGCCGCTCTCCGACGACGCGGCATCGAAGCCGCGCCGTCGCGCTCAGCCGGGCGCTATCTCTGCAACTTCCTCTATTATCTTTCGCTCGACCACGCCGCGCAGCGGGACGGCTCCCCCATCGTCCTGTTCGTGCACATCCCGCCCCGCGCATTCGACGGCGGTCCCTTAAGCGAGGCCGCCCTCCTCGACGGCGCCGAAGCCATCCTCCGCTTTGCGCTCGCTGCCGCGTACACGGCGAAGGGATGACGCTATGACCATCGGGCGGCGCGATCTGATGCTGGGCGGACTTGGCGCCGGCCTTGCCGCGGCGACCGGCCCACGCGACGCCGCCGCGCGCGAGGAGCCCGACCTGCCGCAGCCCTTCAGCACCTATGGCATCGTGCCCGGCGGCGGCATCGATCAGACCATGAGCCTCCAGGAGGCTGCCGACAAGGCGGCGGCGTCCGGCACCCCGTTCTTCCTGCCGCCCGGCAACTACACGACCTACAAGCTCACGCTGAAATCGGGCACGCAGATCCAGGGCGTGCCGGGCCAGTCGGTGCTGCGCTATACCGGCGGCGGCGCGATCATCGCCATCGAGAACGCCGCTGACGTCCGCCTGACTGGGCTGACGCTCACCGGCGAAGCTAAGCCGATCGACGGCGGCGCGCTGCTCATCGCCGAAAGCGTCAAGGGGCTCACTTTATCCGACTGCCGCATCATCGGCAGCGCCGAGGATGGCATCGTGCTGCGCAAAGTGTCCGGCCGCATCAGCGATTGCGAGATCGGCGACATCCGCAAAGGCGGGCTGTTCAGCGAGGACGCCGCCGGGCTCGAGATCGCGCACAACCAGGTGCGCGATTGCGGCGACAACGGCATTCTCGTCTGGCGCTCGGAGGTCGGCGAGGACGCGACCATCGTGACCGCAAACCGCATCGAGCGCATCGCCGCAAAGAGCGGCGGCAGCGGCCAAAACGGCAATGGTATCAATGTGTTCCGTGCCGGCTCGGTGATCGTCAGCAACAACCGCATCGCCGATTGCGCGTTCTCGGCGATCCGCTCGAACTCCGGCTCGAACTGCCAAATGATCGGCAATTCCTGCGCGCGGCTGGGCGAGGTCGCACTTTATGCCGAATTCGCCTTCGAGGGCGCGGTGATCGCCAACAACATCGTCGACAAGGCGGCGATGGGCATCTCGGTCACCAATTTCAACCAAGGCGGCCGGCTCGCCGTGGTGCAGGGCAACCTCATCCGCAACGTGTTCTTCCGCAAGGACGTCGACGCGCGCGGCGTCGGCATTGCGGTCGAGGCCGACAGCGTGGTGAGCAGCAATGTCGTCGAAGGCGCTCCCGGCTACGGCATCGTGATCGGCTGGGGTCGTTATCTGCGCGACGTGAGCGTGACCGACAATCTGATCCGCAACGCCCATATCGGCATCGGCGTGTCGGTCGATTCGGCGGCCGGCAAGGCGCTCATCACCGACAATCTGATTTCGGGGTCCAAGGACGGCGCGATCCGCGCCATGAACGGTGCGACGCCGACCGGCCCCGACCTCGCCACGGCGTCGGCGGCCGCCTATCCCAACCTCGCCGTTTATTCCAACCTCGTCCGCTAAATCGCGCTATCGGGCGTCGAGACTAACAACCGCCTCCTGCAACATCGCGCTCGGGGCGACGCGGCCGACGACGATGCCCTTCCAGTTTTGGATCTCGCCGGCGAGCTGATCGGCGAGAACCTGCCGCGCCTCGGGCAGCAGCGCGGCGAGCAGCTCGCTCATGACAAGTTCGGCCGCGCGCTTGGCGCCGTCGTCGATCTTGAGCGCGATGCCGAGCTCGAGCTCCGGCAGCGCTGCGCAGTGCACGCCCTCCGCGCCGCCCTTGACGAAGCATGACGGCGCCAGTCCCCTCAGCACGATGGTGTCGAACCGCCCCTCGCCGGCGACATGGAGCGGCTCGGCGAAGCAGGCGTGGAACAGCCTTCGCGCCGCAGAGGCGCGCTCGGGAGGAAGTCCCTCGCCGCTGCCGAGCCGCGCAAATCCAGTCGCCAGGGACGCGAGCGGCAGCGCGAAGGTCGGCACGGAGCAACCGTCGATGCCCATGCCTGTCCGATCCAACTCAATGCCGCAAGTCTCTGAAATTATTCCTGCGATCATCAACTGCACGGGATGGTCGGGCTGCTCGTAGCCCCGCGGATCGAGCCCAAGATGCTTCGCCGTCGCCAGCATGCCGGCATGTTTGCCGGAGCAATTATTGTGGATCGCACGCGGGCGCTGGCGGGCCCGAAACAGCTCGCGCGTCGCCTCCTCGCTCACCGGCCAATGCGCACCGCAAGCGAGGGCGCTTTCGTCGAGCCCGGCTTTGGCGAGCAGACTTCGCACCGCATCGAGATGCACGCGGTCGCCGCTATGCGAGGCGCAAGCGACCGCTAGCTCGGCCTCGCTGAGGGCAAACGCGTCAGCCGCCCCGCTCTCGACGAGCGGCAGCGCCTGCATCGCCTTGACCGCCGAGCGTGGATAGACGGGGCATTCCACATCGCCGAGCGCAAACACGAGCCTCCCAGCCGCATCGGCGATGGCAATTGCGCCGGTATGCCGGCTCTCGACGAGCGAGCCCCTGATGATTTCGACCAGGACCGGGTTGCTGGAAGCGCTCTTGCTCATGACGGTGCGGCCCGGACGCGCGGATTACGACCGGGCGCGCATCGCCGGCGCGCCATCGCCCGCGAGCTCGAGCGGCGCGCCGGCCGCGTGCTTCGAGGCGCGGATCACGAGCGAGGTCTTCACGCTCGCCACGTTAGGCGCCGCGGTCAGCTCGTGGATGATGAACTCTTGGAACGCACCGAGATCGGGCGCCACGCATTTCAGCAGGAAATCGATCTCGCCCGAAAGCATGTAGCAGTCGCGCACGATCGGCGAGCTCTGCGCCCGCTCCTCGAAGGCGATCAGGTCGGCTTCGGCCTGGCTGTGCAGCCTGATCATGGCGAAGGCGGTGACGTCGAAGCCGAGCGCCTTGTCGTTGAGGATCGCGGTGAAGCCCTTGACGATGCCCGCTTCCTCCAATGCCCGCACGCGGCGCAAGCATGGCGGCGCCGAGATGCCCACCTTGCGCGCAAGCTCGACATTGGTGATGCGCCCGTCGGCCAGAAGCTCGCGCAGGATCAGCCAGTCGGTGGCATCAAGGCGGGCTCGACGCATCTCTCAGACGTCCTTTCTCGCTAATTGAGCGCGGGTTCTGGACTGTGAAAGCCGTTGCGCGCTAGAAGGCGACTCGGCCATCCGATCCGGGCTCGCTCGGCATCCGCGCAACTTTACGTCTTCCAGTCAAAAGAATCGAAAAGAAATTGAGCGTTCAACGTTCCGAAAATGTTAGCGGAGCCGGTTCCGTGCCGTCAGAGCCGCACTCCGCTCCCCCGGGGCCCACGGCCGCCGAGGCCCTCATCGCCGCGAGCCGGAAGGCGCGGGCCGAGAAGACCTGGATCGTCACCGACGGCTCGGTCGGCATGGAGGCGCAAGGCATCGCCGTGGCCGAGGCCGTCGGCCTCCCGTTCAGCCTGAAGCGCGTGCGGGTGAAGGGCGCCATGCGGCTGCTCCCGGCCCGACTCCAGATCTATCTCCCGCCCAAGCGCCTGCTCCGCTCCGTCGAGTCCGACGGGCCGCTCGGCGAGCCCTGGCCGCGTCTCGTCATCTCCATCGGCCGGAGAAGCGTACCGATCGCGCTCGCCATCAAGCGCATCGCCAACGCCTTCGGCCTGCACATCCAGAACCCCAAGGTCCCCTCCGAGCTGTTCGATCTCGTGGCCGCCCCGGTGCATGACGGTTTTGAAGGGCCTAACGTCCTCACCACCTTCGGCGCTGTGCACAGCGTCACCGGGGCGCGCCTGACCGAGGCCGCCAAAGGCTTTGCCGCCAAGGTGGCGCCGCTGCCCCATCCACGGCTTGCGGTGCTGCTCGGCGGCGAGAGCCAGGCCTTCAGCTTCCCGCCGGAGGACGCGGCGGCGTTCGGCGCGATGCTCGCCAAGCTGACCGCCGATACTGCAGGCTCGCTCCTCGTTACCCCCTCGCGCCGCACGAGGACCGATTCGCTTGCCGCCTTGTCGGCGGCCATAAAGGACGTGCCGCATCTCGTGTGGGATGGCACCGGCGACAATCCCTATTTCGCCTTTCTCGCGCTTGCCGACGCCATCGTCGCCACAGAGGATTCGGTCAACATGGTCACCGAGGCGGCGGGCACCGGCAAGCCGGTCTATGTGCAGGCGCTGAAGGGCAACTCGCGCCGGCTCGCCCGCTTCCACGCGCTGATGCAGGAGCGCGGCGCGACTCGCCCCTTCGAGGGCAAGCTCGAGAGCTGGACCTATGCGCCGGTCAACGACACCGAACTGGTCGCCCAGGCCATCAGGCGCGCACTACACCTTGAAACCAAAGCGTGATTTGCCAACAGCGCGCCGAACAGGGCTGGCGATGCTGCCGCGCATCCAGCGTGCTCCCACAAGGTGGGCGGACCGCTAAAGGATACGCTACGGCTTGCGGATCAATCGCCTTGCGATTACCTCTTGTGGTCATTTCCCACGTCAGAGGCCCTTCATGGCTAACCACGCCAAGGCGCACCGCCACGCTAAAATGATCATCATCGGCTCAGGTCCGGCCGGCTACACGGCCGCCATCTATGCCGCGCGCGCCATGCTGAAGCCGCTGCTGATCGAGGGCATCCATGTCGGCGGCCAGATGACCACGACCACCGACGTCGAGAACTATCCGGGCTTCCCGGACGTGATCCAGGGCCCCTGGCTCATGGAGCAGATGAAGCTCCAGGCCGAGCATGTCGGCACCGAGATGATCCACGACCATATCGTCTCGGCCGACCTCAAGCGGCGCCCGATCGTGCTCACCGGCGACAGCCAAACCGAGTACACCACCGATGCGCTGATCATCGCCACCGGCGCGCAAGCGCGCTGGCTCGGGCTGCCGACAGAGCACAAATTCCAGGGCTATGGCGTTTCGGCCTGCGCCACCTGCGACGGCTTCTTCTACCGCAACAAGAGAGTGATCGTGATCGGCGGCGGCAACACGGCGGTGGAGGAAGCGCTCTATCTCGCCAACATCGCCAGCGAGGTCACCCTCGTCCATCGCCGTGGTGTTCTGCGCGCCGAGAAGATCCTGCAGGAGCGCCTGTTCAAGAATGAGAAGATCAACATCATGTGGAACTACGAGCTCGACGAGGTGCTCGGCCACGACCATCCGCTTGGCGTGACCGGCGTCAAGCTCAAGAGCACGCTGACCGGCGAGACCATCGAGCTCGCAACCGACGGCGTGTTCATCGCCATCGGCCATACGCCGCAGAGCGATCTGTTCAAGGGCCAGCTCGACATGAAGCCATCGGGCTACATCATTACCCAACCCCGCTCGACCGCCACCAGCGTGCCCGGCGTGTTCGCCGCCGGCGACGTTGCCGACGACGTCTATCGCCAAGCGGTCACGGCCGCCGGGCTGGGCTGCATGGCGGCGCTCGACGTCGAGAAATATCTCGCCGGCATCGAGCAGGTCGCCGAAGCCGCCGAATAGTTGCGCCGCAGGAGCCGCGAGACCGGCGGCCTCTGCCTCCGTTAAGTGGCGCGGGTCGGAAAAAAAGCCGCAAATCGCTCCGAGCAGGGACATTGCCAAGTCACGCACCGTCGCGATAGCCTCAGCCCCGGCGGGGCTGGTGACGCCGGACCGGGAGCGGGCCGGCGCTCTTCTTGGTGCGCGACTTGGAGGGCGAAGGCTCAATGGCGGAAATGAGATTTGGCGTGGCGGCATCCCTTGCTGCCGCGCTCATGACGATGTCTGGCGCGGCCCTGGCGGCGCCGTGCGGCAACACCGGCGCCGGTTTCGAAGGCTGGAAGCCGGTGTTCGCTCGCGAGGCCCAGGCGCGCGGCGTCGGACAGACGGCCATCTCGGCGCTGATGAACACCACCTATTCGACCGGGACGATCAGGGCCGATCGCGGCCAGCACAGCTTCACCCTCACGCTCGATCAGTTCATGGCCAAGCGTGGCGCGCCCGCCATCGCCGCCAAGGGCAAATCGATGAAGGCAGCCAACGCCGCGCTGTTCAACGCGATCGAGAAGCGCTATGGCGTGCCGCCCGGGCCGCTGGTCACCATCTGGGGCATGGAAACCGCCTTCGGCACGTTCATGGGAAATCAGCAGACGCTCTCGGCGGTCGCCACGCTCGCCTACGATTGTCGCCGGACCGAATATTTCACCGACCAGCTCTACGCGGCACTTCAGCTTGTCGATCGCGGCGTCATCACCGGCGACACGCGCGGCGCGATGCATGGCGAGGTCGGCCAGACGCAGTTTCTGCCCAAGAACATCCTGCTCTATGGGGTGGACGGCGACGGCAACGGCGTCGTCAATCTCAACGTCAAGGCCGACGCGCTCGCCTCGACCGCGAACTTCCTGAAAGGTCACGGCTGGATTCGCGGCCAGGGCTATCAGCAGGGCGAGCCCAACTTTGCCGCCATTCAGGGCTGGAACGCCGCCGGCGTCTATCAGCAGACCATTGCTATCGTCGGCAAGCGCATCGATGGCAACTGACGAAAGCGGCGCGTCTAGGATTTCGACTTGCGCTTGCCCTTGGCGAGGGTCGCCAACACCCCGGCCATGAGCGGCCGCCGCATGTCCGGCATGACATCGTCTTCCGGGGCGGCGCTCGGGTCGATCGGCGTCACTGGTTTTGCGCGATAGGGCATGGCGAAGCCGTTGCCTGTCGCCACTGAGCAGACGATATAGTTCCGCTGTTCCCGCATGGTGTGTCCTCCCTGCTTCGGGTGAAAACGCCAAGCGCAGCAGGAGGTTCCAGCCAACCGAGACCAACCGCCTGTTATTGGCGCATTGATGCTCACGTTTAAGCTTTGTGAGCTAAAGTGACACACGGGCCCACAGTTTCCGGATCGAAAAATGGATCTCTCAAGCATCAGCGTCGGCGAAAATCCACCGCACGAGATCAATGTCATCATCGAGATCCCGCAAGGCGGCGCGCCGGTGAAATACGAGGTCGACAAGGAGTCTGGCGCCATGTTCGTCGACCGCTTCCTGCACACGGCGATGTTCTACCCGGCCAATTACGGCTTCATCCCGCACACGCTGTCCGAGGACGGCGACCCGCTCGACTGCATGGTGATCGCGCCGACCCCGGTCGCGACCGGCGCGGTCGTCCGTGCGCGGCCGATCGGCGCTCTCTTGATGGAGGACGAGCAAGGCATCGACGAGAAGATCATCGCCGTGCCGATCGACCGCCTGCATCCCTATTACAAGCGGGTCGGCAGCTATCGCGACCTGCCCGAGATCCTGATCGAGCAGATCGGCCATTTCTTCGAGCACTATAAGGACCTCGAGCAGGGCAAATGGGTGAAGGTGCTGCGCTGGGCCGAGCCGCCCGAGGCCATCGAGCTGATCCGCGCCGGCATCGCCCGCGCCGAACGTAGCTCATGACGTAGCCCATGGCGAAGGCCCCGAATCTGCGCTACCTGCTTGAACCGTGACCGACCCCGCCCAACCCGCCAAGAAGCCGGCGCCCGACCCGGCTGCCCAGCAGGCCAAAGACGAGGCCAAGGACGGCGCCAAGGCCAAGCGGCAGCTGGCCCAGGCGATCGGCAAGGCGATCGCGCTCGTGCTGGTCGTCCTCGTCGTCTTCCTCTTCGAGCGCTATTGCAGCGTGAAGCCGCCAGCGTTCGGGCCTGACGCTAAGGTCACGGCAATCGACGGCGACACGATCCGAGCCGGCAATGGCGTTGAGTACCGCATCTTCGGCGTCGACGCTCCGGAACTGCACCAGACCTGCAAGGACGCGAGCGGCAAATCCTGGCTGTGCGGCCGCGCCGCCAAGGCCAAGCTGACCACGCTGATGAAGACGGGCGCGGTGAATTGCGTGGCGCGCGCGACCGACCGCTACAATCGCATCGTCGCGGTATGCAGCGCCCAAGGCGTGCCTGATCTCGGCGAACAGCTGGTGCGCGACGGCTATGCCATCGACCTCGGCGGCGAGGCCGGCAACCCTTATCAAGCCGCCGAGACCGAGGCCAAGGACGCCAAGCGCGGCATCTGGCGCGGCGCGTTCGACCGGCCGTCCGATTGGCGCCAGGCGCATCCGCGCGAAAGCGATTGAGCGGAGGACGCTCATGTCTGACTTGGATATCGCAATATCGGTCGCGCTCGGCATCGGGCTTGCTGCGGCGACCGGCTTTCGCGTGTTCCTGCCGATGTTGGTGCTGAGCATCGCGGCCAACACAGGCCATCTCGCGCTCGCCGACAGTTTCGCCTGGATCGGCACGCTGCCCGCGCTCATCCTGCTCGGCGTCGCGTCGATCGTCGAGATCCTTGGCTATTACATTCCCGGCGTCGACAATCTGCTCGACACCTTGGCGACGCCGGCGGCGCTTGTCGCCGGCACGGTGATCTCCGCCGCCGTCATCACCGATCTGCCGCCGACGGTGAAATGGGCCACCGCCGTCATCGCCGGCGGCGGCATCGCCGGGCTGATCCAGAGCACATCGGCGTTGCTGAGAGCGAAGTCCACAGTGTTTACCGGCGGCCTCGGCAATCCCGTCATCGCCACGACCGAGCTCGGCGGCTCGCTGCTGGTGTCGATCCTGGCGATCGTCGCGCCGCTGATCGCGCTCCTGCTGGTGGTGCTGTTCCTGTGGCTCGCTCTGCGCTTTCTGTTGCGCCTCACCCGGCACGACACGCCCTCGCCCGAGCGCTGAGAGGTGCGAAGCTAGTCGCAGAGCCCGATGAACTCGAAGCCCATCTCGCGGCACAGGCACCGCGCGTCGAACTCGCTGTCGGCGTCGATCACGACGCGCACAGGCCCGTCGAGTGCGCAGAACCGCACGCGCGACGGCGCATAGCTCTGGACGCTGACGACACCCACGGCGAACCGCGCGCGCCGCTGCGTGCTGTCGATCCGTTGAGGGTTTGCGGTCTTTCGCTGAGTAGCGCTTCTGGCCATGGCTAAGCCAACTTCCGTAAGTCGGTGGAGTTCCTGTAATGTTCTCACATGATTCGGGGGCCCGGCGCAACGGGATGGTTTCGGGTTCCACTTTCGTCGCGGCGTCAGGAGTTGGCCTCTCTCCGGCCTTGGCCGAGTCGAGCTCGTCGCCTAAGGTTGCGACCCCTACCCCACCGCCTCTTTGGGCTGGGCGGCGAGGATGGCGGCGAGCTCATCGAGCGTCTGGATGGTGTCGCGCAGGGCCTTGGCCACCTGGTCCTCGCCATCGGCGTCGGCCGGCAGGTCCTCGATGAACGAATAGCCGTCGAGGATTGCGAGCGCGCGCTCCATCGATGAAACAGCCTCTTCGTTCTTCTTAATGAGGTCTTTGGCCGAGCGCTCGTGCCAGTCGAGCACGCGGGCGAGCATGTTGTCGGCGCCGTCGGCCTTGCGCTTGACGCGCGCGCGCAAGCGCGCCGCCCGCTCGATCGCGCGGTTGTGGTCGGCGATGCCGGCCTGCCGCCGCGCGATGTCCTCGCGGATCGCCTGCTCGATCATCTCGCCGATGCCGAGCGCGCTCACATCATGCTCGGAGTGGATGATCAGCCCGAGCTTTTGCGCGATGATCTCGATCGCCGCCACGTCGGCATTGTCTGGCTTGGCGGCCACGATCTCGCCGGTTGCGTCGTAGCGCTCGCGGCGATGCTCGTTGGACAGAACGTCGTGGGCGGTGGCCAGCGCGCTGAACGCCTCTGCCGAGCCGCCTTTGTCGGGGTGCGAGACCTTGGCTTTGCGCCGATAGGCTTTGCGCACCTCGGCCTTGGAGGCACCGCGCTTGATGCCCAGCAGTCTGTACAGATCGATCATCGACTTCCCCCGACGTCCCCGGCCCAGGGAGACTAACGCGCGAGCCCGACTGTCGATGCCAGTTGTGGCCAAAATTTAGCGCGAATTCAGGATTCGCGCGCCGCCCGCGTAATCGCGAGGCATTCCGCCCCACTTCCTCGCAAGGCCCGACTATGCTTCAATTTGCGTAACGACGTGAGGAGGGCCACTCACCGCAAAGCAGGTAACCGAGTACAGGGGGATCCTATGAAACGTCTTGGTCTTGCGCTTATCTTTTCCGCATTCGCGCTCGGCGCCGCCCATTCAGCCGATTCCGAAGGGCGCAGGATGCTGGTGTTCGCGCTCTATGGCTCGGCCGGAACGCCCGGCAGCACGGCGACCACCACCGTGATCGATTTCACCACCATGGTCGCCTGCCGCGAGGCGCGCGACGAGCTTAGGCGGAACACCGGGCTGAAAGCTCCGGGCTTCCGCCTGGTTGCGACCTGCGTCGAGCCCTAGTGCCTGACTGACAGGCTAGCCAAGTCCGACCTCGGCCGCCTTGTCCTGGTAGCCTTACTTTCGCACGCGCGGGGCCGGCCCCCAGAACAGGCTCATCGCATTGGGCCAGATCTCGGGGTTCGCCGTCGAAGTGGAGAAGAGCGAGCTTCGGGCCCGCGCCCGAAGGTTTTGACCGCTCTCGGGAGACGTGGCACCGCCTCGGTTGCCGCAGCTGAAAAGTTCCCTGTCTTTTCATTGCCTTGCGAAAATTTCGTCCTGGAACCACGGCGGTAAAAGTCCGTTGACTTTCCCCCCACTGAAACAAGAAAGGAAGAAAGCAATGATGCAAGAAGACAACAAGTCCCAGGAGCCAGGCCGGCCCATGAGCGGCGGCGGCGGACACGAGCAGCCTGACAAAGGCGGCCAGCAGCCGGGTCAGGGCGGCAACAATCCGCAACCGACCAATCCCGGCCAGGGCAGCCCAAAGCCCGGCCAGAACAATCCCGGCGGCGGGCAGCGCGGCGACACCCAGCGCTAACCTCGACCGAGGTTGGTCGGGACGTTACCGATCGCGATCATGAAGAAGGCCCGGCAATTGCCGGGCCTTTGTTGGTTGATGTTTATCGATGACCGAAGCTACGCCGCCTTGGCGTAATACGACTTGAGCTGGTTCATCACATTCTGCTTGTCGAACTCGGCGCCCATGCCGAGCATGGCGTCGGCGAAGCGGCTCGTGATCTCGCCGATCTGCTCGGGGCTAAGCTGGTTCAGAATGCCGATGCGCACTTGCACCGGCTCCGACAGCGTCGGCCAGATGCCGAACCCTTGCGCGCGCGCGCCGGCCACCAGATCCTTTTCCTTGCCCTTGAGCTTGCCGGGCAGGTTGAGCACGATGAGGCTGGTCATGTTCGAGGTGACGTCGCAGCCCATCGCCTCGACCGCCTGGCGGAGCGCCTTCTCGTGATAGGCGTAGTCGGACGCCTTGCGGCGGCGGCCATAGCCCAGGATGATGCGCAGCGCTTCGTGGAACGCAGCCACCGCATAGCAGGAATGGGTCTGGTGGTAGGCAGGCGCGGCGTCCTTGCCGTCGATGATGCCCCAATGCCGCGCGTCGAGGACCGGGTGGTGGACGTAGCTGCGGCAGCCCCGCTTCCGCACCATCTCGATCGCCTTGTCGGTGAAGCTGACCGGCGCGTAGGTGAGCGGCAGCGACAGCACGCCCTTCTGCGGACACGACGCCCACGCCACCACGCCCGGATAGTCGTCGATATTGAAGTCGGCGACGCCGAGGCTCGACACCGCGTCGACGATGCCCATCACGCCGTGCTTGAGGCAGGCGTCGTTGAAGCCCTTGAGGTCGTTGATGCGGCCGGAGCCGGTTTCCCAATGCGCCATGAACGCCCACATCGGCTTGTGCTGGGCCAGCGCCTTGTCCACCGTCTCGCCCGAGACCGACTGGCCGTGCGGCGTGTCGATGACGGTCACGCTCTTAGGCTTGGGATTCAGTGAATCGGCGGCGAGCTCCTCGGCGGTCGAAGCCTTCATGCGGATGGTGAGCGAGTCGATGCCGGAGAACGTGCCGTTGGGGAACGCCACCACCGTATCGCCGGGCAGGATCAGCGACAGCACGCAGTCAAGGCCCGAGAAGCCGGTGCCGGCAACGCCGTAAGTATAGACATTCTTGGTGCCCCACAGCTCGCGCAGCATCTCCTTGGCCTCGACCATGCCGCGCAGCACGTCCTTTTGCATATGGTCGGCCACGCCGGTCTTGGCGAAGCGCTCGAGCACGCGCGGGTCGGTGTTGCCGGGGCCGGGGCCGGCGGCAAGGGTGGCCGGAATTTCAAGCGGCGGATAGATCTTCGTCATGGGAACGTCCTCAAGGAGACTGCGGTGGTGGTCAAAAAACAGGCGGGACCATCGTCTAGCGAGCCGCGCGCCCCGCGGCAAGCCCGGCGACGGCTAAAAACGGCATCAAGCGGCCTTCGCCCCCCTGCCCGCCAAGACCTGATCGGCCGCCTTGCCGGTCAGCTCGGCGAGATGGTCGAACTTGGCATGGAAGGTGCCGACGCCCGCCGTTGCCGATCTGAGCTCGACGATCAAATTCTGGATCTCCGATTCCGGCAGATGCACCTCGACCTGGTCCCATCCGGCCCAGCCGGAGCGCGCGTCGAAGCCGAGAATCTGCCCGCGCCGCGAAGACACGATCGAATTGATCTTCGCGGTTGCCTCCGACGGCACGGCGATCGCGACCGCCATCACCGGCTCGAGCAGCACGGGCGAACATTGCGGCATGCCCTCGCTCATGGCCAAGCGCCCGGCCTGGCGGAACGCCATGTCCGATGAATCGACGCTGTGGTAGGAGCCGTCGATCAGGCAGACCGAGACGTCGACCACGGGAAAGCCGAGCGGTCCGCGGCCGAGATAGTCGCGCACCCCGATCTCGACGCTCGGGATGTAGTTCTTCGGCACCACGCCGCCGGTGATCTGGTCGGAGAACGCGAAGCCGGCGCCTCTTGGCTGCGGCTTGATGGTGACCACGACGTCGCCGAACTGGCCGTGCCCGCCCGATTGCTTCTTGTGACGGCCGCGCACCTCGACCGATTTGCGGATGGTCTCCCGGTAGGGGATCTGGCGCTGACGTGTCGATGCGTCGATGCCGTATTTGCGCACGAGCTTCTCCAGCGCGACGCGAAGATGCATATCGCCCTGCCCCCACAGCACCATCTCGCCAATGTCCTGGCTATGGGTGAGCGAGATCGAAGGGTCCTCCTCGATGATCTTGGCGATGGCCGCGGTGAGCTTCACCTCGTCCTTCTTTTCCTTGGCGGCGATGGCGAGCCCGAACACCGGCGTGGCGCTGGCGGGCGTCGGTATCTTCTTCACGTGGCCCTTGTCGTCGCTGAGCGTGTCGCCGGTCTTGACGCTCTCCAGCCGCCCGAACGCGACCGTGTCGCCGGCCTTGGCCTCGCCGCGCTTCACCGGCTCCTGCCCCATGACCGAGAAGACGCCGGAGATGCGCTCCTCGTCGGCGCCGCCATGGACGGTGGTGCCGTCGGCGAAATTGCCGGTCAGGATGCGCGCGAGCGACAGCTTGCCGCCATGCGCGGTATGGAACGTCTTGGCCACGAAGGCGCATGACAGCGTCTTGTCGACGCCGAGCCGCTTCGCCGTGCTCTCCACGAACGGCGCCTCGTGGCGCAATGCCTTGAGCAGGCGGAAGATGCCGTGGCTGGTCTCCGCCGAGCCGAGCAGCACCGGGCAAATCACTCCATCGCGCAGCTCCTTGCCGAGATCGTCGAACACCCGGTCGCGCGGCGGCGGCACGTCCTCCAACAGCTGCTCCATCAGCGCATCGTCATAGTCGGCGAGCTTCTCCAGCATCGAGAAGCGCGCTTCCTTCTCCAGCGGCTCGAGCGTGTCGGGAATGGCCATCACCTCGCTCGGCGCGTGCTCGCGATAGACGTAAGCGCGCTCGAGCGCGAGATCGATGAAGCCGGTGACGATGTCGTTCTCCCAGATCGGCAGCTGGCGCAGCACAAGCGGCTTGCCGCTCGCCGGCTGAAGCATCGGCACGATGTCGCGCACGCGCGCCTCGGCCTTGTCGATCTTGTTGACGAACAGAAAATGCGGAATGCCGCGATCCTCGATCTGCTTGAGGATCAGCTGGAGTGCCGGCACCTTCTTCTCGTCGGGCTCGCATACCACCACCGCCGCGTCGCAGGCGGTGAGCGCGTTGGCCGCGTCGGCCTGGAATTCGATCGAGCCCGGGCAATCGAGGAAGGTGAAACTGTCGCCCAGGAAATCGACGGTCGCCGCGTTGAGTTCGACACTCATGCCGTGATGGCGCGCTTCGTCCGACGCATCTCCGACAGTATTGGCGCCAGCCATCGTGCCTTGGCGGGCGACGGCGCCGGTGCGCGCGAGGATGGCTTCGAGAAGCGTCGTCTTGCCGCTGAGATAGGGGCCAACCAGTGCAATGCAGCGGGCGCTGCGGGCTGGCTGGCCCTGCGCTTGACCCATGGTCTCCTCCCTTAGCGGTTATGACCCCGCGCGGGAGAAGGCTCCTGACGCACCCCTACTCGCGCTCGGCCTCTTAGTATCGCCATCGTGTCAAGATGAACGGCCTCTGGCAAGAGGCCCGATTCGGGACGCCTGGTCCTAAGTGGGCCGCCGACGGCATATATCGCGAACAGCCAGACCGCGATAAACTCCGATCCATTCAATAAGGCTGGAGTCGATGACGCGTTCGGGAGCGAAAAGACCATCACGCAAGAGCAAGATCCATTTGGCTGGTGCTGAAGTGGGTTGTCCTTGCCATGTGTGCGGATTCTTCGGCAGCGCAGACGAAGCCTACGCCACGTCGCTTTCGTTTTTGCGCGAGGGGTGCGCCGCCGGCGATCACAGTATCTACCTCGTCGACGAGCAGCGCCGCGGCGAGGATCTCCGCCGCTTCGAGCAAGACGGCGTCGACGTCGAGGCGGCTCGGGCCGATGGCCGGCTCGAGATCGAGACCTGGCAAGGCTCCTACCTGCAAGGCGGCCGGTTTGATCAGAACAGTATGCTGAACTGCGTTCAGGAGATGCTTGGCACCGGCACGCGGCGCGGCTTCGACCGGGCACGCATCTGGGCCAACATGGAGTGGGCCTTGTTGAGCGTTCCTGGCGTCCATGAGCTTGCCGAGTATGAGAGCCGGCTCAACTATATCGTGCCGCTCTACGAGGACGTCGTCGTGTGCGCCTATGACACGAGCAAGTTTCCCGCCGCGCTGCTGGACGACGTGCTCCGGGCGCATCCTTATGTGCTGAGCGATGGCCGGCTGACGAAGAATCCCGATTACGTAACACCGGACGGCAGGCTGCCTGTCTGATCTGACTGGCTGGAGTTTCGATGCGTTTCAAGCATGCACTTGTGCTGACGGCCCTCGTCTCGGGACTGTCGATGGCTACCGGTGTTGCGCGGTCTGGCGCATTGGTCCCGCCGGTCGCCCGATCACCGGCATCCGCTCCGCGGCTTGTCCTCGATGCCGCGTTCGCCTGCGGCATGTTTGACGGAACCTTCAGCTGCAAGGCAGCGCCCGGCGAAGAGCCGCATGGGAAAAATGCCTCGCCGGGCGTCTCCCGAGCTCCCGCCGCCCCATCGGACGGCCTGACCGGTGGCGACCAAGGTTCGGCCTATCCCGCGCCGGCCGCAAATCCCACCCAGAGCGGCGCGCCGCCCGCGTCGCCCGATGCCGCTTCGACCGGTTGCCAGCACGGCATGGTCGGCACGCCGCCCGGTTGTCGCTGTCCGAAAAATTCAGAATTGCTCGGCGGCAATTGCGTTCACTACACCGCTTCGATGTGCAAGAGCGAGCTGCCGGTCAACGTCAACCCGGAACCCTGCCAAGACCTCGAAGCCAAGCTCTCCTGCAAGATGCGGCAGGACGGGTTGAAGGATTGCTGCTGCGTGGTCTACGACAAGCTATAGCGGCGCGGTCGCGGCTGGGATCATGCTTCACCTGACCGCAACGACTGTCGACTTCCGCTCGAGCTTGCCCCAGCCGACCAGCGGCCCAAGCATGGCCGCCAGCACCGCCTTGATCACGATGAAATACATGAGCTGACGATAGCCGAAGCGCTGCAACACGAGCCACGGCAGCAGCGTTGCCTGTTCCTTGCCCTCCATGGCGAGCGCAAGTGCGGCGCTGCCGAGATCGATGACCAGGAACGCGAGATAATAGAGGCAGATCTTACGAAAGCCATCCGGATCGAACTGATCCTGGTGCTCGATCAGTTTGAGGCCCGAGACGGCGAGTTGCCAAATGAACGCGAGATCCACGAGCGGCGCAAAGGTAGACAGCAGGAATTGGAACAGCCAAGTCTGTGGCATGGCGATGAGGCCCAACGCACCGTAGCGCGGTCGTAACGTCACGTCGCGATGCTTCCACAGGCATTGCAGGGTACCAAAGGCCCAGCGGAAGCGTTGCTTGACGAGGCCCTTGACTGTATCGGGCGCCTCGGTCCAGGCGATCGCGGTGCTCTCGTACAGCACGATGTAGCCAGCCTTCTGAACGGCGATGGTCAGATCCTGGTCCTCGGCGAGCGTATCGGCGGGAAATCCGCCGAGCTTCTGAAGCGCCTCGCGCCGCCACGCGCCGATAGCGCCAGGCACAACGGTGATGCAGCCAAGACTCGCCAGAGCACGGCGCTCGAGATTTTGGCTCGTGACATATTCAAGCGCCTGCCAGCGCGTGATGACGTTGATCCTGTTCCCAACCTTGGCGTTGCCCGCCACGGCTCCGACATCAGGGTCGTGAAACCAGCGCACCAGCTTGGTGATCGCATCCCGCTCGAAATAGGTATCGGCGTCGAGCGCTACGACGACGCTGCCCCGCGCCTCGGCAAGACCGCGATTGAGCGCGGCCGCCTTGCCCCCATTGGCCACGCCGATGAGCCCGACGCGCGGATCGGCGCCGAAATGCGCACGCACCAGGGCCGCGGTACCATCGGTTGACCCGTCATCGATTACGATGACCTCCAGATTCGGATAGTCACTCGCCAGGATGTGTTCGACCGCGCCGACAATGACCTTGGCCTCGTTATGCGCGGGGATCAGCACCGTCTGCAAAGGTGGTGGCTCTGGCAAACGCGGCGGCACGCGGTGCATCTCGATGCGTCGATTGCGCAATCCGACTACGCTCAGAAATAGGATCCTCGCTACTCCGAGCGAGATCGTGATGAAAAACACGGCCGTGGCGAGATGCCCGAGCCAGCCGATCGTCACGAACACCGGCAGACTCACGAACTGTCCAAGCGAGCGCGGTGGCACCGGCGGCATGGCCTGATCGCGCGTCATCCCGGCAAGCTCCGAAACCGTCACCAACTGGTAACCCTTGGCTCTCAGCGCATCGATCAGCCTGGGCAGCGCGGCAACCGTCTGCGACCTGTCGCCGCCGGAATCGTGTAGCAGGATGACGTGACCGGCCATGTCCGGGTTGGGATCGCTCACCTGGGCAAGTACAGAGCTGACGATGACATCGGCGGGCGGGCGCTGCCAGTCATTGGGGTCGACATGCAAGCCAACCGAGACGTAGCCCATAGATTGGGCGATCTGGATCGGGACGATCTCATCGGCAGTGGTCGGCTCGGCATCACCGAGGAAAGGCGCGCGGAACAACCGCATCGATCGCCCGGTGAGCGCCTCGAATAGACGCTGGGTGGCATTGATCTCGAGCGTGACGAGCGCGTTCGGAAACTCGCCGAGGTTCGGATGGGTGAAGGTATGGTTGCCGATATCGTGACCCTCGGCGAGAATCCGCTGGACGAGCGCCGGATACGCTTGCGCGTTCTCGCCGATGATGAAGAAGCTGGCCTTGACGTCCTTATCTTTCAGAATGTCGAGGATTTTCGGCGTCCAGTCGGGATCCGGACCGTCATCGAAGGTAAGCGCCAGCTTGCCGGGCATGTCGCCCTTGCGCTCGATGACGAAAGGGGTCGGCACTTTCGTGTAGACCTCGTCGACGATTTGGCCGGTCTTGTCATCGACCTGGATGGTGCGCTCACCCTTGGCCGGCTCCTCCGCCACTTGCAAGATCTCGCCAGTGCCTTCGAAGTCGGTGTCCTCGCTGGTCCCAATTTTGCGTAGCCCACGCGGCAAGGGAGCGTTGTACGGCCGTCCCATCACCGACCAAATGGAAGGGTCTTCCGAGCCCAACCGCCACACCGCGTAACCCGCTAGGTGATAGGCGTCACCGGCTTCGATCTCGTTAAAAGCGGTGACGCCGTCCAAAAACCACACGTCGTGCAACTTGCCGTCGTCTTCTATGAAGGAGAAGTGCGGGTTTGAGGTCTCGGGGTCGAGCACGATATCGGCTTCGGAGTCCCGCGCCGAGAGGACGGCTTCCTCGAAGGTCAGGTTTTGGGTTGGTTGGCCTTTGACCCAGTCATAGCCGTAGCTGCCGATCGCGACGATGGTGCGGCTCGGCTCGAGCTCTTTCATTCGCCTGTCGAGTGTATCTTCGAACCAGTCCTGAGCCGCTATGCTCCCTGCCGCACCGCCGTCGGAGTGCTGATCGTAGCCCATGAGCAGCACACGATCGACGATCTTGCCATAGGTCGCGTAAGGCCAGTCATCGTCGTCGAATGGCAGGGCCAGCACGATGGCAAGGCCGTGCTCCGCGAACGCCTCCGACATTTCGGTCAGAAAAACCTGCAGATCCTTCTGCGACTTTGCCGGCAGTTCCTCGAAGTCGACGGTCAGTCCCTGAAATTTGTTCACCTCGAGAAATGCGACGATGTCTCTCAGTCGCGCTTGCCGCGCCTCTGGATCGGCGAGAAGCTTCGCCAAGCCCGGTCCGTCCCATTTCTCGTCGGCCATATTCTGGATCATGGGCACGATCGGGATGTCGGGTTTGGTATCCTGGATGTATTTCAGGACCCGATCATCGACGCCGGTCTTCAGGTCCATGGTCGGCCCCGAGAGACTGAGCCAACTGGGGATGATCCAATCGAGACGCGGCAGCGCCCGCTTGAGAGCCGGATAGCTATCCTCGTCCCAGTTCACGTAAAAGCCGATGCTGAGCGGTCTTCCGGCCGGGCTTGCGAGCGAGGCGGGCACGGCAGGCCGCTCAGGCACGGCGGCCTGCGGTCGATGCGGCAAATTCCTCTCGGTGTCGCGCAGTTCGGCGGCCAGTCTCGCCGCGCTTCTGAGCGCCTCGGGATCGGCGGCATTGGTGATCGTGACGCCATGCGCCGCCGAGCAGGTCGGCGCCCAGGCGCAGCGGATCGACACATGCGCGTCGGCGGCGGCTTCCTCGGCGTTGGGTCGATGCACGATCAAAAGCGTCGCGACGAACAACGTCATGACGACCAGGCCAACCGTGCCGGCCAACCAGGCGAGCCTGATGAACCTGCGGCCGCGCTTGCCCGACGGATCGAAGAATATTGGCTTACCGGTCATAGCGAGTTGGTGATTTCAGAATCTCTACGTGAATCAAGTCTCGTTAGCCCGGTAGCGTGATGTAGAGCGCTTCGGCAGGTTTGACCTAGCGCCAGAACGCCGCAGACGCGCGAACCAACGGTGTGCAAATTGACGCGGGGAGATGTTGGCTTGGCTCCGGTCGGTCACCTCAGCGGCTCAGCGCGGCGGCGACCGTATCGAGCACGAGGTCGAACTGGCCAAACCCCCAATAATGTCCGGCTTGCTGGACGACATCCAGCCGGCAGTTCGGCAGTTGCCCGGCAAGATAATACGCCCCGCTCGCCGGCACGATGGTGTCGTCGCTGCCCTGCCACACCACCGACGGCACGTCGATCTCGGCGAGCGGCAGGCCCCACGGCCCGCAGAACAGCCGCAAGTCCTGTAGCGCGCCTCTGATGCCGGGCCTCAAGCCTTCGCGGATCGCCGCCTGCAGATTGGCCTTCACCTCGCTTTGCCGAAGCACCCTCTGGTCGGCGGGCGTGACGCGCTGCTGGAGCGCGCGATAGGCGACGCCCGGCGCCCATTTGACCATGCCGCGCAGCGACCAGAAGAACGCGGCGCAGGCCCGTGGCGACCGGCCCATCCGGGTGAAGATCAGCCGATGCATCGGCGACATGCGGATCTGCTTGCGGCACTCGGCGACGGGGCCGACCGGCGAGATGAGCGCGAGTAGCCGGACGCGGTCGTGCATCTGCGCTGCGGCCGCGATCGCATAGGGTCCGCCGCCAGAGACGCCAAGCACCGCGAGCCGGTCGAGCTTGAGCGCGTCGGCGAGCGCGGCGAAGTCCTCCGCTGAGTCCATCAAGGAGCGGCACTTCCGGTAATCCGAATGGCCGTAGCCCGGCCGGTCCGGGGCGATGATCCGCAAGCCTCTCTCCCGCGCCGCGGAATCGGTCAGCTCGAACATGAATCGCGACCCTGGCGTGCCATGCAGCGCCAGCACCGCCCGGCCGCGCGGATCGCCGAATTCGGCGAAGGAGACGCGCCTGCCGTCGGCAAGGCGATGGACGCGCGAGGTGCGGCCCTCAGCGCCGGTCGGGTCGATCGCCGTGATGGTGTTCATAGGCGCGATTCTAACACCTGGACCAAGGCATCCTTACGACAGCGCGTCGCTGGACGACTACTCGCAGCCGATGATGATGTCGCCGGGGTTGATCATCAGCACCACCGGCTTCCCCTCATACAGCTTGAGCGTCTCGAGCGCGGGAATGGTGACGCTCACCTCGAGCGTCGTGTCGCCGGGGACGGCGACATAGACGATGGCGGTCACCCCCCCTTTGCGGATCTCCATGATCTTGCCTTTGATCTGGTTGCCCGTGCTGAATTTCATGCCCGCTCTCCGTGCAGATCCGCCTAGCTCAAGCTGCCGCAGAAGCGCTGGATGCGGCGGCAAGCCTCCTCCAGCGCATTGATCCCGGTCGCATAGGAGATGCGGAAGAAGGGCGAGAGCCCGAACGCCGCGCCATGCACGACGGCGACGCCCTCCTCCTCGAGCAGCGTGGTGGCGAACGCCTCGTCATTGTCGATGCGCATGCCGGCCGGCGTGGTCTTGCCGATCACCCCGGCGCAGGTCGGATAGACGTAGAACGCGCCTTCGGGCTTGGGGCAAGACAGCCCCTTGGCCTGATTCAGCATGGACACGACCAGGTCGCGCCGCTCCTGGAACGAGACGACCCAGTCCTTGAGGAAGCCCTGCGGACCTTTGAGCGCCTCGACCGCGGCCCATTGGCTGATCGAGCACGGGTTCGAGGTCGACTGCGATTGCAGCGTCGAGATCGCCTTGATCAGCGGTTCCGGCGCGCCGCCATAGCCGATGCGCCAGCCGGTCATGGAATAGGCCTTGGAGACGCCGTTCAGCGTCAGCGTGCGCGCCTTCAATCTCGGCTCGATCGCCGCCGGCGTGGTGAAGCGGAAGCCGTCATAGACGAGGTGCTCGTAGATGTCGTCGGATAGCACCCACACCCGCTCGTGCTTCACCAGCACGTCGGTCAGCGCCTTGATCTCGTCCTCGCTATAGGCGGCGCCGGTCGGGTTCGACGGCGAGTTGAAGATGAACCACTTGGTCTTGGGCGTGATGGCGCGCGCGAGCATCTCGGGCTTCAGCTTGAAGCCGTCCTCGAGCTTGGTCTCGACGATGACGGGCTCGGCGCCGGCAAGCAGCACGATGTCGGGATAGCTCACCCAATAAGGCGAAGGGATGATCACCTCATCGCCCGGGTCGAGCGTCGCCAGCAGGGCGTTGTACAGCACCTGCTTGCCACCCGAGCCGACCGTGATTTCCGACGGCTTGTAGGTCAGGCCGTTCTCGCGCTCGAACTTCTCGACGATGGCGCGCTTGAGCTCGGGGATGCCGTCGACCGCGGTGTATTTGGTCTCGCCGCGCTTGATCGCCTCGATCGCCGCCTGCTTGATGTTATCGGGCGTGTCGAAATCGGGCTCGCCGGCGCCAAGGCCGATGACGTCGAAGCCGGCGGCTTTCAGCTCGCGGGCCTTGCTCGTGATGGCCATGGTCGGCGAGGGTTTGACCCGTTCGAGCGTGCGGGCGACCAGTCCCATGATGATCTCCTGAAAGATGTGAAATTTGGCGGCGGACGGGCGCAACCTAAGGGGCGCAGCGGGCTCCCGCAAGGGTCCAGCCGCAAATAGCCACAGCGCGGGCGAACGGCCCGCGCTGCTTCATCCTTGAGCAGTTTCCTAGCGCTTGGCGAACCCGCTAAGCGGCCTCGCGATTGAGGCTCGTCTCGGCGAGCTCGGTCAGCAGCCTGTCGGCGTTGTGCTCCTGGTCGAGCGTCTGCTGCAGCAGCCTTGCCGCATCGCTCATGCCGAGCTGTTTGGCCCAGGCGACCATGGTCCCGTAGCGGGCGATTTCGTAATGCTCCACGGCCTGGGCATCGGCGATCATGCCGGCATCGAGCACGTCAGGATCCTTAATTTCCTTCATGTCTTCATCGCCTTCTTCGAGGATGCCCTTGATCGCATGACAGGTCTTGCCCGCGGGCTTCAGCTCGCACAACGCAAACACCTGCTCCAGCCGCTCCACCTGGCCCTCGGTTTCTTTGAGGTGATGCTCGAAGGCCTGTCGGAGGTCGTCGGAGTCGGCCTTCTTGGCCATCTTTGGCAGCGCCTTGAGGATCTGCTTCTCGGCGTAATAGACGTCCTTGAGAAGGTTTACGAACAGATCATCCAATGATTTCGTGACCATGATTCTCGGCTCCTTGGGGCTATGGCTGGGTGCGCGGGTGCTGGCGCCCCGCATCGTTCCCTCCTGGGGAACTTCCGGAGCTAACTTTCGTCCCGCGCCCAAGGTTCCCGCGCTGCCACAAAGCATTCTGGCCCTGTGCACAACCGCAATTAGGACACGACTGTGGCGAAGTAGCCATGCGAAGCGCGCGAGCGGAACACAATCCGGCTAAAGCCGCGCCTAAATGGCATGGTTAGCTTTGCTTCGTGCCGACAGTCGAGGGCTAAGTCGATGACCGTCCGACGCCAAGCTCTGCGCTCACGCGAGCCTTTGGCTACCTACGCTTTCCTTTCTTTGCTCCTCGCTTTTCTACTCACGCTGCCAAGCATTTTCGCCCGCGCCGAGAACGCCGAGCTGGGCAAGGCGGCCCCCGTCCAGCCCGGCGACATGAACACCGGCGCGCTGCTGCTTCAGTCGGCAGAGGACGGCGGCTTCGTCGAGGCGCCGCGGCTCAACACCGACGCCGCCATCAGCGTCAACGGCACCATCGCCCGCGTCGTCGTCACCCAGCGCTTCGAGAACCCCTCGGACAAATGGCTCGAAGGCATCTACGTGTTTCCGCTCCCGGAGCAGTCGGCGGTCGATGCACTGCACATGGAGATCGGCGATCGCGTGATCGACGGCGAGATCAAGGGCCGTGACGAAGCGCAGCAGCTTTACGAGACCGCCAAGGACAACGGCCAGAAGGCGAGCCTGGTCGAGCAGGAACGGCCGAACATCTTCACCAACTCGGTCGCCAATATCGGCCCGCACGAATCGATCGTGATCCGCATCGAATATCAGGAGACCGTGAAGCAGGAGGGCGGCATCTACTCGCTGCGCTTCCCGCTCGTCGTGGCGCCCCGCTACAATCCGCCGCCGAGCAATGTCGACACCGTCGGTTACGGCGGCAAGCAGCTGTCGAACGATCCGGTCCCCGACCGCGACCGCATCACCTCGCCCGTGCTCGACCCCGCCAAGTTCCCCAAGATCAACCCGGTGTCGATCGCGGTGAAGCTCAATGCCGGCTTCATGCTCGGCGACGTCAAGAGCTCGTTCCATCAGATCAGCCTGAGCCGCACCGGCGACGAGACCGCGACTTTGAGCCTCGCCGACGGCGCCGTGCCCGCCGACAAGGATTTCGAGCTGACCTGGGCCCCCAAGGCCGCCGCCGTGCCGCAGACCGCCCTGTTCCACGAGGTGGTCGACGGCCAGGATTATCTGCTCGCCATGGTTACGCCGCCGTCGCTCGACAGCGCGCCGAAGCAGCTCCCGCGCGAGCTGATCTTCGTCATCGACAATTCCGGCTCGATGGCCGGCACCTCGATAGGCCAGGCCAAGGACAGCCTGCTGTTCGCCCTCGACCGCTTGCGGCCAGGCGACAGGTTCAACGTGATCCGCTTCGACGACACCATGGACGTGTTGTTCGCCGATGCGGTCGACGCCACCTCCGAGAATTTGGCGATCGCCAAGAATTTCGTGAAGCGGCTCGACGCCAATGGCGGCACCGAGATGCTGCCGGCGCTGAAGGCCGCGCTCAAGGACGCAAATCCGTCCGACACGACCCATCTCAGGCAGGTCGTATTCCTGACCGACGGCGCGGTCGGCAACGAGGCAGAGCTGTTTAAGGAGATCGCCGACCACACCGGCCGCTCGCGGCTGTTCACCGTCGGCATCGGCTCGGCGCCCAACACCTATTTCATGCGCCGCGCATCCGAGCTCGGCCGCGGCACTTTCACCGAGATCGGCTCGGAGGATCAGGTGCTGAAACGCATGAGCGCGCTATTCGCCAAGCTCGAGAAGCCGGTCATGGTCGGGCTCAAGGCGTCGTGGCCTGACGGGACTGCGGTCGAGACTTGGCCGGATCCCCTGCCCGACCTCTATGCCGGCGAGCCGGTCGTGCTGTCGGCCAAAGTGAGCTCCATGAACGGCGAGCTGCACCTCTCCGGCACGTTCGACGGCAAGCCATGGACCGCTGGCTTGAGAATTGCCGATGCCATCGACGGTGCCGGTGTCGCCAAGCTCTGGGCGCGCAGCAAGATTGCCTCGCTCGAAGCGAAGGCTTATACCGATCCTAATGCCAAGGGCATCGATAAGGCGATCGAGACGGTCGCACTCGCGCATCATCTCGTGTCGAGCCAGACGAGCCTCGTCGCCATCGACAAGGTCAAGTCGCGGCCCGACGGCCAAGGCGTGTCGAGCGTCGACATGCCGCTGAACCTCCCCGACGGCTGGGACTACGACAAGGTGTACGGCGTCCCCGCTTCGCTGCCTCCTCGCCAGTACAAGGCAATGAAGGGCCGCGCCAACGGAACGATGGCGCTGATGCCGTCGGCCGCCGGCGCGCAATACGGCTTTGACGGCGGAGCGGCGCCCGCTGCGCCCGACGCGATGGCGCAGACCGAGACGGCGCCTCAGCCAGTCGATGTCGCGCCCATGCCCGACACCGCGACGCTGCCGTCCGACATCTCGCCAGAGGCCGATACAACGGTCTCGCCGACGGTCACGCCGGCCGACCGGAGCGATGCACAGCAATCCTATCCGCTGCTGCCGCTTACCGTCGTGCCGAAGCCCGACGCGAACCCGATGGTCTTGCTGAAGGCGCCGCATGACGCCGCTCAGCGGCTGGTCATTATCGCTTTGCTGCTCACCATACTTAGCGCGGTGACGCTGGTCTTGTGGCGTTACCACCGCCGCGACTATGCCTCCCCGCGGCGGACTGGGAGGAGGAACTGATGCCGAAACGGGGGTCGGTGCGGCTCCTCCTCCTCTTCTTCCACCCGAGCGCGAGGCTCGGGTGGAGGATAGGGGCGGCGGTTGCGCTTGTGGCTTTGGCCTTCATGGCCGAGGGATCGGGCAGCGTACAGCCGGGCGCCCGGTCGGCGCTCTCTCAGTTGACGCATGAAAGTGCTTGGCGGCACGCCCTGAAGGACGAGCCCGCCCAGAAGGTTTGGCCTTGGGAAGACACGTTGGCGCGCGAGCCTAGTGACGTGCCGCGTCTCGGCCTGAGCGCCGCGGTGTTGAGGGAAGCGAGCGGCGGAGCTGACATCGCCCCGGCCGCGCCGAGGCAAGGGCCAAGCGCCCAGGCCGAGCCGTCTCGCGCTCAACTCGGTGACGTGGCAATCGGCGACGGCATCACCGTCGCTGCCGCGCACGGCCTAATCCGCGACGCTACCGGCGGGAACGTGGTCGACCCGCACCTCACCGAGATCGACAGCGGCACGCCTGCCGACGGCAACGCCGCGCCAATCAGCTGCTGGCCGTTCGACGTGATGGCAAACTCGCTTCGCGCCGTCATTCGGGCGACCGGAGCCGATCAGCCCAAGGCCCCCGAGCCGAGCTTCCAGCAGAAGCTCTAGGCGCAGCCTAGAAGCTCCAGGGCGCCGCAGGCCCTCTAATTTGTCGCGATTATTATTGCAGCCGGCGCTTCTTGACCGGCTTCTTCGGCGGTTGCGCCGGCGCTGGCGTGATGGCTTCAGCCGAGGGCTGGGTGGCCGGCGTGCCGGCGGCCTGAGCGCCAGGTGAAGGTGCGGCCCCGCCGGGGGCTGCGGCTCCGGACGCAGGCGTCGCCGTCCCAGTCGTGGCGGGCACGGGCATGCCGGGTGGCGGTGCGGCTGACTGCTGCTCAAACTGGCTTGAGGTTCCGCCCGCCACTCCAGGCTGGGGCACGAGGCCCGTCGTCGGGGCCAGTGGACGGCGATCCTCCTCGATGCGTGCCTTCAGCTTATCGAGTCCGACGCGATATTCAGCCCCGATGAATCCGTCGAGCGCCAGCGCCTTCCAACGCTTGAGCGGGCTCGAGCCTGAGTCGTAGCCGAAGCTCCAGCTCAGCTTGCTGCCTGAGCCGGACGGAACGATGTCATAGATGCTGGTGCCGTCGAGGCCGTTGAAGTTGACGGCAAGCTCGAGCGTCTTGTTGGGATCGGCGTTGGTGATCTCCATGCTGCCGGTGCCGATCGAGCGCACCTGGCTCACCCAATCGACATGCGCGCCCTTGCCGGACTCGGGTCCCGAATAGGTCAGCTGCAATTGCGGATCGCGCGCCGCCCACGGCGACCAGTCGTGAAAATTCTTCAGATTGGCGAGATAGGGGAAGACCGCCGACTCCGGCGCGTTGATGACGACCGAGCGCGCCACGGTCACATGCGCCGGGAGCCCGAGCGAAACCGCCGCCAAGATCCCGACGAGGACCACTATCCCAAGAAACAAGCGCGTCATGGGACGCATCGCTGAGCCTCCTCCTCGTCGAGCTTTCTAACCGCCGCTAGCGCCTTTAGGGTGGCCCTCCGCGCCGCCAATGTCACTCGCTTTTTAAGTGAAAACAATTACAGTCCGCTCGTCAACAAAACGGAAGGGCTGGAGATGAACCTGTCGCCACCGACAACAGCCGTGTTCGTGATCTCGCTGATTTTGGCCGCCTTGGCCATCATTGGCAAGTTCGTGCCAATTCCGTTCATCAGCGAGCATGGCTTCTGGGTCGCCGTCATCGCCTATGTCGTTCTGGCGGTCGGCAATCTGTTCAGAGGCGTGTAGCCGGGCGAGCCTCGCTCCTGCTCCAAACATAGTCAGAGCATTCAGGGGTTGCCCTTGAACACGAGCACGGCGCCGAGCGCGATCAGCGCGAAGCCCGCTCCCTGCGTCCAGCTCAGCGGCTGGTCGAAATAGAGCCAGGTGAACAGAGCAAAGACGATGAGGGTGATGATCTCCTGCATCGTCTTGAGCTCGGCCGGCGAATAGACCGCGCTGCCGATGCGATTGGCCGGCACGGCGAAGCAATACTCGACGAAGGCGATGCCCCAGCTCACCAGGATGACGGTGACGAGCGGCACCGCCTTGAACTTGAGGTGCCCGTACCAGGCGATCGTCATGAACAGGTTCGAGCAAAACAGCAGCAGGATCGGGGCGAGATAGGACCAGGGACTTGGCATTGCGAGCGTCATGCGCGCCTCTCACGAATTTGGACGAAGCCTGTCAGGCTAGACTTGCCGAGCCGGCAAGCGAGCAGACATAGCGTCCCATTCGGGGCGCACGCAATTCGCCTCGCGCAGCGAGAAGGCCGGCGCTAGCGCCGGCCCCTCACAGCGTGTCGGCTAGAGATCGTCGTCGTCGTCTTTGGCCCAAGACGGACGGTAGGGCTGCGGGCTGCCGCCACCGGGGCTGCTCGGCGGTGAGGCCGGGCGTGGCGGCGTCGACGGAGCAGAATGGCCGCCCATCGGGCTCGCCGGCCGCGGCGGCGTGCCGGGAGATGCCATGCCGCCTGAGGGCGGCGACATCGGCTTTGGCGCTGCTGGCGATGCTGGCGGCGTCGCCGGCTTCATCGGCGCCGGGGCTGGCGGCTTCGGCGCTGGCATCGCCGGCTTGGCGGCGGCGACCGGCTTTGGCGCCATCACTGGCTTCGGGGCGGCGACCGCGGGTTTGGCCGCCACAGGTTTCGCTGCGGGCTTGCGGGCCGGCGCCCTGCGGGCTGCCGGCTTCCTTGCCGCGGTCTTGCGGACAGCGGCCTTCTTGGCCGGCGCCTTCCGGGCGGGAGCCTTCTTGGCCGGGGCCTTGCGGGCGCTGGTCTTCTTGGTGCCCACTTTCTTGGCCGCCGCGCGACCCGTCTTGCGCACGGTGCGCGCGGTCTTGCGCGCGGTCTTGCGGACGGTGCGCGCCGCCTTCTTCACAGTCTTACGTGGACTTGTCTTCTTACTCGTTGTGCGCTTCTTCCCACTCGCTTTAGTAGCCATGGTTTCGCTCCGATTCTGCTCTGTTGCCGCACTCGACCGCTTAAACGGACGCGCGTACTTGCGCGAATCACGCCTCCACTTGGTCCAGGCTTGCCGTCCCAGATGGCGAGTCAATCTTTTTTTGTCATTATACGCTGATCGCGACAGAAAGCGCCAACGCGGCAACTGCTATTTCACATCAATTCGACACGCGGAGCGTGCTTATTGCACTGCAAGGCTCCGGCCGACCGGATCGACGCTAGCCCGCGGCCTCTCCGACCACGGCGCCGAGAATCTCCTCAATGGCCATGCGGTGCCGGAAGTCGGGATCGACGAAGCGCGCCTTGACCCGGCCGTCCCGGCCGACCACGACAGTCGCCGGAATCGGCAGCAACCATCCGCCATTCCCCTGAAACTCGGCAAGATCGATGCCGAAGCCGAGATAGGTCTGCCTGATCTTATCGCCCACCCAGAAGACCAGCCCGAGCGAGAGCGCGTAGGCGAGATCGAGGTCGGTCAGCACCCGGAACGGCACCCCACGCAATGTCCGCAGCGCTCGGGCATATTTAACCCGCTCCGGCACGATCGAGATCACGTCCCCTCCTGCCGCGACGATGTCAGGATAGGCTCGGGCGAGCGCATGTAGTTCGAGCCCGCAATAATCGCACCACGGCCCGCGATTGAAGCTGATCACGAGCGGCCCGTTCTCGATCAGCGCGGCGAGCTCGACCAGATGGCCGTCGCTGTCGGTCATCACGAAATTCGGCAAAAGCTCGCCGATGCCCGGCACCTGCCGCTCGGCGCCGTTCTGACCGATGCGCTCGACGAGCCGGTCGTAGCTCGCCTCGAGTTCGGGAAGCAGCTTGCGTGACTCGCCGAGATAGAATTGGAGCCGCGCGGGAAGCGCTGCGCGCAGCGCGTCAGCCTTCTGAAATGCCTCGCCGAGCGCTTGCTCGAGGGATCTCGCTTCGGTCAAAAAGCGTCTCCTAGACCATGATCCGGAAAGGTGAAAACCGATCCCGGACAGATCATGCGGTATCAAGAGCCGGGCTCACCAATCGTCGCCTTGCGGCCGGTCAACACCGTTGGCGAGATGCAGCCTTGTGACCGCTAAGTCCTTGGCGGAACCCTCTTTGTCAGCCGGTATAAAAGTGACCGAGGGACGAAGTCGAGTGCATTTCGTATCGCGGCCGTCTCGATCATGCGTGAAAATGCGGCATATCTCTCGCTCCCCTGGCGAGCGCCATTATGCCGCTATTCAGCGATACCTCAGTTGGGCGGCATCTGCTCGAGCGCCGCGTCGAAGGGCTGCACTGAAATCTTCATCGCGCCGGTGAACGGATAGTTCAGAGCGAGGCCGAGCAGGAGCGCGAGCCCGACGAGGGCCCCTAGCGCCGCCGTCATCAGCGTTTGCGCCACCAGATTGGGCGCGCCGAAAAACGCCGGATAGCCGAGCGTGATCAACGCGCCCACGATCAACACGAACCACAGCAGCCCCGGCATCGAGCCGTCGGCGCTGTCGAGACGCTCATCGCGATTGTCGGCTATCACCGTCAGCAGCCTCAGAGCGTGCTGATAGAGCGCCAGCTCACGGAAGCCCTGCGGCTGCACGTCATAAATAGACTGCCCGAGCTGATCGAGATCCTTACTCGCGTCGTCGCTCGGCCTGCCCCGTGCCATGGTCGGCCATTCGAATTTGCGGACGTGGTCGGTATAGGTGATGAGGCGTTGGCGGATATTGGCGCCGCCCTCGGTGGGAAGCGCATAGGTCAGGCGGTGGAGATCGACGGCGGCCTTGGCCTCATTGCGCACCGCCGCCTCGGTGTCGCGATACTCCTCCCACACCGCGATCACCACGAACGCCAGCAACACCGCGTAGAACACACCGACAACGGCGAATTTGAACCCGGCGACCTCGTTGTTCGCCCTCAGCCGCTCGACGCCGGAGATGCGCCGCGTCACGAGCATCAGGCCGATGGCGAAGATCTCGGCGGCCGCCGTGATGGCGAGCCCCATCAGCCAGAGCGGCACGTGGTTCATCACATTGATCAAGGTTATCGCCCTCGGAGCTGTCCCAGCACCCGTTCTAATGCAAAGTCTTTTGGAAATCAGCTTCTTGCGTCATCCAGGCAGCCTTTCGCAGAGCTCGGGCAATGAGGCCCTGACAGGGTCTTCCATCCCGCTCCTTCAGCCGCCATATTCGCATCCATGCCCCTTCGCGTTCCCAAGACCTTCGGCTCCCGCGCCGAGCCGCGCGCCGTCACGGGCGAGTCCGCCGGGCTGCCGATCAGCGCCGACCGCCGGCCGCCCGGCTTCGGCGAGGCGCCACAGCCGCTGATGCAGGACCATCCGCTGGTGACCGGCACCGGCGGACCCGAGTTCGTGCCGCACCGCCCGCCTCGTCCCGACAAGAGCGAGGGCGGCATCCCCTTGCGCTTCCAGTCCGAGTTCGAGCCCAAGGGCGACCAGCCCGCGGCGATCGCCGAGCTGGTGGCGCAGGTAAACGCCCATGAGCGCGACCAGGTGCTGCTCGGCGTCACCGGCTCGGGCAAGACCTTCACCATGGCCAAGGTGATCGAGGCGACGCAGCGACCCGCGCTCGTGCTCGCTCCCAACAAGACGCTGGCCGCCCAGCTCTATGGCGAGTTCAAGAGCTTCTTCCCCGACAACGCGGTCGAGTATTTCGTCTCCTATTACGATTACTACCAGCCCGAGGCGTATATCCCGCGCACCGACACCTATATCGAGAAGGACAGCTCGGTGAACGAGCAGATCGACCGCATGCGCCATGCGGCGACCCGCGCGCTGGTCGAGCGCGACGACGTCATCATCGTCGCCTCGGTGTCGTGCATCTACGGTATCGGCTCGGTCGAGACCTATACCGCCATGACCTTCAGCCTGAAGCAGGGCGACAAGGTCGAGCAGCGCCAGCTGATGGCCGACCTCGTGGCGCTGCAATACCGGCGCAACGACGTGAATTTCGTGCGCGGCTCGTTCCGCGTGCGCGGCGACACCATCGAGCTGTGGCCGGCGCATCTTGACGACCGCGCCTGGCGCATCTCGCTGTTCGGCGACACGGTCGAGAACCTCACCGAGTTCGATCCCCTGACCGGCGCCAAGACCGACGCGTTCAGCATGGTCAAGGTCTACGCCAACTCGCATTACGTGACGCCGAAGCCGACGCTCAAGCAGGCCATACGCGGCATCAAGGAAGAGCTGAAGCAGCGGCTCAACGAGCTGCACGGCGCCGGGCGGCTGCTGGAAGCGCAGCGGCTCGAGCAGCGTAGCCTGTTCGACCTCGAGATGATCGATGCGACCGGCTCGTGCGCCGGCATCGAGAACTATTCGCGCTACCTCACCGGGCGCAAGCCCGGCGAGCCGCCGCCGACGCTGTTCGAGTATCTCCCCGACAACGCGCTCGTGTTCGTCGACGAGAGTCACGTCACCGTGCCGCAGATCGGCGGCATGTTCCGCGGCGACTATCGGCGCAAATCCACGCTCGCCGAATATGGCTTCCGCCTGCCCTCCTGCATGGACAATCGGCCGCTCCGCTTCGAGGAGTGGGACGCGATGCGGCCGCAGACCGTCTATGTCTCGGCGACCCCCGGCGGCTGGGAGCTCGAGCAGACCGGCGGCGTGTTCGCCGAGCAGGTGATCAGGCCGACCGGGCTGGTCGATCCGCCGGTGGAAATACGCCCCGCCTCGACGCAGGTCGACGATCTGATCGACGAGACGCGCAAGGTCGTGGCGCAGGGCTACCGCGTGCTGGTGACCACTCTGACCAAGCGCATGGCCGAGGATTTGACCGAGTACATGCACGAGCAGGGCATCCGCGTGCGCTACATGCATTCCGACGTCGAGACCTTGGAGCGCATCGAGATCATCCGCGATCTCAGGCTTGGCGCGTTCGACGTGCTGATCGGCATCAACCTGCTGCGCGAGGGCCTCGATATCCCGGAATGCGCCCTGGTCGCCATCCTCGACGCCGACAAGGAAGGCTTCCTCCGCTCGGAGACCTCTCTGATCCAGACCATCGGCCGCGCCGCGCGCAATATCGACGGCCGGGTGATCCTCTATGCCGACGGCATGACCGGCTCGATGGAGCGCGCCATGGCCGAGACCGGACGGCGGCGCGAGAAGCAGACCGCGTGGAACGAGGCCAACGGCATCACGCCGGAAAGCATCAAGTCGCGGATCGGCGACATCATGGCGAGCGTCTACGAGCGCGACCATGTGCTGGTCGATGCCGGCGCGGGCTTCAGCGAGGACGAGCAGGCGACCATCGGCCACAATCTCGAAGCCGTGGTCGCCGACATGGAGAAGCGCATGCGCGCCGCCGCCGCCGATCTCGAATTCGAGGAGGCGGCGCGGCTCAGGGACGAGGTCAAGCGCTTGCGTCAGATGCAGCTCGCGGTCGCCAACGACCCGCTCGCACGCCAGACCGAGCTCGAGAGCTCAGCGAGCGGCATCGATCCCGACGCGCCCTCGCTGATACCGGCTAGCCCCCTCACCCGCCCGCACAAACCGAGCCTCGACGAGATGGGCCCGCATAATCGCGAGATCCCGCTCAGGAAATCCCGCCCGCGGTCCAAGGGCGGAAAGCCCGGCACCCACGCCTTCAAAGGCAAAAGCCGTTAGCCCTTGCCATTCGAGGCGGGCGACGGTAGGTCCGCATCAACCCTGGCGTGTCGTCTCCGGGGGATGGTGCAACCGGAGGGAAACAGCCCCACCATGCCGAAGAACGCAAGAGAGACTCTGATCGACATCTACGATGCATGGCGGACTAATAATTTTGAATGGCTCGCGTCGTATTTGCCGGCTGACTTTTCCCACTCGATGAACATCCCGACCGACCAGTTCGCCCTGAGCGGGTTCCGCCAGGGCAAGACCGAGTCATTGAACCGCCTCCGTGAAATCCTCGAGAGCTTCGATAGCCGGCATCTCGATGTGGGCAAGCTGATCGTCGGACAGGCCACCGCAACTGTCGACGTGACCACCCGCTGCGAGCGCAGATCCACTGGCGCGTGGCTGCGCACCACGAAGAAGCACGTCTGGAGGCTTGAGGACGGCTGGCCGGTGAGTCTCTCCGAACTTTACGATCTGGAAGAGGTTCACGCCTTCATCAGGGCCTCGAACCAGTAGGCCGCGGCTGCTCGAGCTTTCGCGGCGTCGCTTGCTCTTCGCGGCGCGCAGCATCATTTCCCCGCCGCGATGGCTTGATCTCCTTCAGCGCATCGAGGGCTTCGTCGCCTCTCGCACTACCTCGATCGCCTTCTTGTCGGTGCGCAGGCCAAGGAACACCGGGTGGCGCATCTCGCCGCCCGCGGTCCATTCGGTGAACTTCACCTCGGCGACGAGCTTCGGCTTGACCCAAGTGGTCTTGCCAAGATCGGGCACCTTCGCCGCGATTGGCTTCTTGTCGGTGATGAGAGGCACGAGCTTGGCGTGGACGGAGCGCAGCGTCTCGGCGTCGAAGCCGGTCCCGGCGCGCCCGACATATGCCCAGACTTTGCCCTCGCGCACCGCGAGCAGCAGCGCGCCGAAATATTTGCGGCTGCGGCGCGGTGCGGTGAAGCCGACGATCACCACCTCTTGCTGCTGGCTCGCCTTCACCTTCAGCCAGTCGCGCGTACGCGTGCCCGAGTGGTAGCGGCTGGTGGCGAGCTTCGCCATCACGCCTTCCTCACCCGCCCGCTTGGCGCGCGCGAACGCCTTTTTGCCCGCGCCAGCGACATGAGCGCTGTAGAGCAAGAGCGGGCTCTTCGGCAGCACCGCCTCAAGCGCCGCCTTGCGCTCCAGCAACGGCAGCGAGCGCAGATCCCTGCCGTCGAGATAGAGCAGATCGAACACGCAATAGAGCAGCCGCGTCGCCTCGCGCTCGGCATTCTGCAGCAGTTGGAAGCGCGAGCGGCCATGGGCGTCGAGCGCCACCAGCTCGCCGTCAAGCACGGCCTCTTGCGCGATCGCCGCGAGTGCCTGGCAGATGCTCGGATATTTGCGCGAGATGTCGATCAGGTTCCGCGAATAAAGCGAGGCGCGGCCTGGCTTGGCCACGGCAATGGCGCGGAAGCCGTCCCATTTCGTCTCGAACAGCCAATCTGGATCGTCGAACGGCCGGTCGGTCAGAGTCGCGAGCATCGGCCTGAGATCGGGCTGCATTCACGATCCTCCAAACCTTGTGCCAGCCTCTAGCGCAAAAAACTCAGTGGACGGAGAGACGCTGCCGATGCGCGCCCCCCGCCTCGCATGCTAACCTGGTTGGCGGTTATGCGGGGGGCACATGACCAAAACCGAGATCGTGATTGCGGATATTTATGACGCTTGGCGCGCCCAGGATCTCGATCGGCTGGCCAGCTATCTGCCCGACGATTTCTGCCATGTCATTCATATCCCGATCGAAATCCACCCGCTGGGCGGAGCCGCCACCGGCAAGCGCGCCTCGCTCCAGCGCTTGGCGGGGATCGCTGCCGAGTTCGACTTCCTGCGCTTCGACACCAGCGAGCTGATGTTCCATAGGAACCGTGCCGGCGTCGAGATCCCCATCCGCTACCGCCATCGCCAAACTGGCGCGCAACTCGAAACCACGATCGCCAATTTCTGGACCTTCGAGGAGGGCTGGCCGGTCAAGCTCACCGAATATCACGACATCGGCCGCATCCAGCGATTCACCGCCAACCTGGCCGCGCTGACCGCGGTGTAGGCGCTCGCGACACGGCGCCCCGGGCGGCCCGCGGCTATTGGGGGGAAAGTGAAGGGGTCAAACCGTGACCCGGTTCTGGCGCTGCGAAGGGGCGCTGGACGCTCGAAACCGAGAAGCGCACGCCCAAGCTCGTGTTCTGGCGCGAGACAAGCGACCGCGACGGCAAGAAACCCCTGGTCGTGCTGGGGACGTTACACCACAAAAACAGAGGGCGCCCGCTCATCGCGGACGCCCTCTGCGAGACGCTAGGGAAAGCGAGAGAGGCTATTTGCATTCTTTCATGCTGCCCATGGCCGTGTGCGCGGCCTTCATCGACGAGTACTTGCCCATCGACTTGAAGAATTTCGTGTCGGGCTCCGCGCCGCCCATCATCACGCAGCGTCCGCTGGCGAGGTCGACGGCAACGTAGAAATCCTCCGCGAGCGCGGGGGTGACGAATGCGACGGTCAAAAGGCCTGCGATCAGATATTTGCGCATAGGGATTCTCCTAGGAAGGGTGGCTGAGGGGACCCGGACCTCCGGAGTCCTTCTGGCCGGTTCTACCGGCCGGAAACGGGATCACGCTAGCTGCGCCGCCCGGCCCTTCCCAATACCTTCTGGCTATGGATCGCCGAGTTTCCAGCATGGAAGTGCCTTTCCACTGGCATCCGCAGAACGAAACCGGCGCGCGCGGCGTGGAATAGCGTTCGGCTATCGAGTCAAAAGCCAACCGGCATTTCCGTCAGAGACGGGTTGGCGCGATGTTCGCTGCCATCGCCGCGGCCGTCCCTTTCGGCCCGAGCACGAGCCAAAAGGAGAGACCGATATGTCGAACACCACGGAGAAAGGCCGCTTCGGCCGTAGCGTTCTATTCGCCAGCGCAGCGCTCGCTGCTTGCCTGGCAGCTTCCGCCGCTTTCGCCGGCGAATGCCCTGCCGATCAGAAGAAGGCCGACGCGCGCGGCCCGGTGGATTTCAAGCCGGTCGGCGTCACCGACACGGTGATCGCCTCGATCGACGTGGCCAAGCCGCCCTTCAACATCAAGGACCGCAATTTCCGCATGCGCAAGCTCACGGTCGAGCCGATGGGCATCGTCCCGTGGCACAGCCACGCCGACCGTCCGGCGATCATCTACATCATCGAGGGCGAGATCGTCGAATACGCCTCGAACTGCGCCGTGCCGATCGTGCACAAGGCCGGCGACGTGGTCGCCGAGACGCCGGAGGTGTCGCACTGGTGGAAGAATCTCGGCGACAAGACCGCCGTGCTGATCTCAGCCGATCTGCTCAAGGATCCGAACGACAAGAACATGTAAGCCCGCTTCCTTCTCGGATGTGACGTCCCCTCCCCCCTTAGGACGTCACATCCTCCCTTTTCGAGGAGCACGCCATGACCGAGCTGTCAGCCGCCGAAGCTCCCAATGTCGAAGCCCGATCGCACGCGGCGGGCGCCATCCTCCGCTTCATCGTCATCGCTCTCACCGCGTTCCTGACCGTGGTCGACCTGTTCGCCACCCAGGCAATTCTCCCCTCTCTCACCAAGCATTACGGCGTCACGCCGGCGGCCATGGGATTTGCCGTCAACGCCAGCACCATGGGCATGGCGGTATCGGGGCTCGCGGTCGGCTATTTCAGCCGCTCGATCGACCGGCGCATGGGCATTTTGCTCAGCCTGCTCGTGCTCTCGATCCCGACCGCTCTGCTCGCGCATGCGCCAGACCTCACCACCTTCACCCTGCTCCGCGTGGCGCAAGGGCTGTGCATGGCCGCCGCCTTCACCCTCACGCTTGCCTATCTCGGCGAGCATTACAGCGCCGCCAACTCGGCCAGCGCGTTTGCCGCCTACATCACTGGCAACGTCGCCAGCAATCTGATCGGTCGGCTGATCTCCGCCGCCGTGGCCGATCATTTCGGGCTCGCCGCCAATTTCTACTTCTTCGCCTCGCTCAATCTGCTCGGCGCGGCGCTGGTCTATTTCACCGTTGAGAAGGCGCCGCCGATGAAGGACATGGGCGGCGGCATGAGCTCGCATTTCGAGGCGTGGATCATGCATCTCAAGAACCCGTCTTTGCGCGCGAGCTTCGCCATCGGCTTCTGCATCCTGTTCGCCTTCATCGGCACCTTCACCTTCGTCAATTTCGTGCTGGTGCAGCCGCCGCTCGGCGTCGGCACCATGACGCTCGGCTTCGTCTATTTCGTCTTCCTCCCAGCCGTCGCCACCACGCCGCTCGCCGGGCGCGCGGTGAAGCGCTTCGGCACGCGGCCGGCGTTCTGGGCCGCATTGCTGGTGGCGGCGCTCGGCCTGCCGCTGCTCATCCTGCCGAACCTGTCCGCCGTGCTGCTCGGCATGGTGCTGGTCGGCGCCGGCACCTTCTTTGCCCAGGCCATCGCCACCGGCTTCGTCGGGCGCGCCGCGACCTCCGATCGCGGCTCCGCGAGCGGGCTCTATCTCGCCAGCTACTTCTTCGGCGGCTTGATCGGCAGCGCCGTGCTCGGCGTCACCTTCGACATGTTCGGCTGGACGGCATGCGTCGGCGGCATCGCCGTCTCGCTCTTGGCCGCCGCCTTGCTCGCCATCTTCCTCAGGACGCCGATGTCTCCGGCGGCGGCCTGACCCGCCCGCAAGGGCCCGAACGGCAAGCCAGCGGAGGGCCCGGACGGCCTACCCAGTCTTTGATCTAACTCAAGGTCCGGCCCCCGCCTCCTTCCTATGCTCCGTACAGGTAGAGCGGCCGTTGGGGTGTCTTTGCCGCTCTCACCCGGTGGTCTTGACCGTATCGAGCGAACGCCAAAGCTCGAGACCGCCTTTTCCTCCCCTGGGCGAGTAGGGCTCCCCGCATCTGCTTGGCATCCCAGGGTACGCGTGCCGCAAGAAGCAGTAAGATCGAGAGGCCCGGTCCTTTGCCGGGCTTCTTCTTATGCGCGCCTCCCCTCCCGCCGGCGGTAGAACGCAGTTCTAAATTGGCCCGCGCATTAACCCTTTTCTAAGCGGATCAGCGTGAGATGGGCCTCAGTTCCGCGTACCCAAAGTCGAGTTCAGTACCAAGTAGAGGGATCTAGTCATGCGCACCATCGTTGCTCTCGCCGTCATCGTCGCCACCGTCGCGCTGGGCGGTTGCTTCCATCACTCCCAGCAGGCTTACGTCAGCGATTTGCCGGCGACCACGCCCCTGAAATAGACCGAGCAAGCTGCTCGATAAGCGGTCGCCAAAGCGCCCGCTCGCCGGGGACAAGCACCGTCATGGCCGGATCGGGTCTTGGGCTCTAGCCCAGAGACCCGTCCGGCCATCGACATTTGTGAGCGAGATTTGCTGTGGCCCGGCCGCACCAGGCTCGAAAAATGCGCCTCAGGCAGGAACCCGCGCCTCATCTTCGGCTTTGCCTTGAGAGGAATGCGGGCGACGAAACGGTTCTGCTCCCGCCCGCGTCCCGGCGAGAGGATCAAGCCATGAATGTGTTCGAGAGTATCTTGGCGAATGAGCAATTCGTGCTGCCGAAGCAGAGCTGGATCATCCCCGGCCTGACGCTCGGCGCGAGCTTGGTGGCGGTGGTGCTGGCGCTATCTTAGCGCGTGATCCAGAAAGCACTGGCTTTCCGACAAAAAGCTAGAGCACGCCGCCGGTGCAGGAGCTGACCCAGAGCAGGAGCAGGATGGCGGCGCCGGCCGCGCCGAACGCGACGAATGCGTTGAGCCAGCTCTGCTTCCTGAGCGCGCCGGCGATGTCGCCGTGATGCAGCTCCTTGCGGACCCTCACCCAGAACACGTCGAGCGACAGCACGGCGAGCAGGAAGGTCGCGGCCATGGCGAGGAGCTGGATCGCCGAGATGCCCGTGCATGTATTCATGACCGCCTCCTTCATTCCGCCGCGAGCTTCCGCGCCGCCGGCCCATCGATCGGGCAAGGCTTGCCGGGCTCGATCTCGGCGGCGGGCTCGGCCCCCGGCGTCGGCTCATGCAGGAGCACGCCGTCGAGCAGGCCCCATTCGCCGATCCAGGCCTGCCGTTCGAGCGCGCGCTTGGTGTCGGCATGACCGGCCTCCCAGCGGCTGCTGATGCCGGTTGGCGAGAAATCGATGTCCTTGGTGTGGGTCTCATTGCTGAGCTTGGGGCTCAGCAGCCGCACCACATGCATGCGCGTGTCGCAGCGATAGCCGGCCAGCTCCTTGTAGAGCGGATCGTTCTTGTCCTCCTCGGGCACGAACTCGAGCAGATTGGTGATGACGTGGCGGAGCTTGTGGGTCTCGCGCTGCCGCACGATGTGGCTGGCGATCCGGCTCGAATACTGGATGTCCTTCTGCCGATTGAGGATCTGCCAGATGGTCTCCGGCTCCTCGCCGGTCGGGTGCCACAGATGGACCGCGAAGATCAGCGAGTTGCGGCGCGGTTGATCGTCGAAGATGCGTTCGGTCGGCGTGTTGGAAAGGATGCCGCCGTCCCAATAGAGCTCGCCGTCGATGCGCACCGCAGGGAAGGCGGGCGGCAGAGCGCCTGACGCCATGATGTGCCTCGGCGAAATGTCCATCTCCTTGGAATCGAAATAGCGCATCATGCTCGACCGCACATGGGCGGCGCCCACGGTGAGCCGCGGATGGCCCTTGTCGATGAGCGAGAAATCGACCAGCTCTTCCAGCGTCCGGCGCAGCGGCTCGGTCGAGTAGTAGCCGGCATGGTCGGCGCCGAGCGGCACATGGGCGCCGAAAAAGGCCCGCATGTTGGTCTCGAAGAAGCCGGGGATGCCGCTGGTCAGCGTGCTCCACGACGATAGCGCGTCGGCGACGCCGGGGAACGCGCCCCAGAAGCTGCTGCTCTCCACGCGGCGCCAGAACTTCTGGAGCGTGGGCAGCCGGTCCTCGACCCGATTGCCGGCGATGATGGCGGCATTGATGGCGCCGATCGAGGTGCCGATGATCCAATCGGGCTCGACGCCCGCCTCGTGCAGCGCCTGATAGACGCCGCACTGATACGCGCCGAGCGCGCCGCCGCCTTGCAGCACGAGTGCCACCTGGCCGCCGTTGTTGTTGCGGATCTCGTTGACCGCTTGCAGCGGGGTGAGAGTCTTGGCTAGCTGCGTCATGGCTGCTCCTTCCGGCTCAATGCGCGGTCCAGCCGCCATCCACCACGATCGAGCTCCCGGTGATTGACGCTGCGGTGTCTGAGGCGAGGAACACGGCGATGCCGCCGAGTTCGTCGGTGGTGGCGAAGCGCTTGTTGGGCTGCTGGGCGAGCAGCACGTCGCGGATCACTTGCTCGCGCGGAATGCCGTGGGCCTTGGCCTGGCCCTCGATCTGCGCCTCGACCAGCGGCGTATAGACATAGCCCGGGCAGATGGCGTTGCAGGTGATGCCCATCTCCGCGGTCTCGAGCGCAGTGACCTTGGTCAGGCCGAGCATGCCGTGCTTGGCGGCCACGTAAGCCGACTTGAATGGCGAGCCGACCAGGCCGTGCGCCGAGGCGATGTTGATGATGCGGCCCCATTTCTTGGCGAGCATCGCCGGCAGCGCGAGCCGCGTGGTATGGAACGCCGAGCTGAGATTGATGGCGATGATCGCGTCCCACTTGGCGACCGGAAACTCCTGGATCGGCGCCACGTGCTGGATACCGGCATTGTTGACCAGCACGTCGACGCTGCCGAACATGTCGATCGCCATCTGCACCATCTCGGCGATCTGCTCGGGCTTGCTCATGTCGGCGGCGGAATAGGCGACTGGGACGCCGAAATCCGCGCCGATGCTTGCCTGCGTCGCCTTGATCTCCTCCTGATTGCCGAAGCCGTTGAGGACGACGGCCGAGCCTGCCGCGGCGAGCGCGCGGGCGATGCCGAGCCCGATCCCGCTGGTCGAGCCGGTGATGAGCGAAACCTTGTCTTTGAGCGCTTTTGCGGGAGCTAAAGCCCGCTCCGTCATGGCGTAATTCATGGCCGGGCACTCCTGTCGGTCGCCGGTTTGGGCCGCGTGCGAGGACACGCTTTGGTCGGGCCGGATCATGCCCCGCGGACCGATCATGCGGGAAATGCCCATTAGCTAAGGTTTCGATAGGGTTGCGCTATGGTCGCCCTACGGCCCGGAAGCCCCTGGGAAAGGGCGGAAATCGGGCCCCAGGTCGAGCAAATTCAACTGATGAAAGAACGGGCATGCCTCGTAAATCATCTCGACGGGAAACGCTGATCAATCGTACAACTCGCAAATCGGACGAAGGCGCGAACCGAGCATTTCCGAGACGATGACCATTTGCCCCATGAGCCACCTGGCCAGAGCCGATCTGGACGGGCTGACGGAGCACGCGGTGCGTGCGGGGCCGCCATTCGGCCGATTTCACGCGTAGACTAGGCAGCGGGGCTTATCTGCATGGAGATGCATCAGGTCCGCTACTTCCTCGCGGTGGCGCGGGCGCTCAATTTCACGCGCGCCGCCGAGGAGTGCAATGTTGCCCAGCCCTCGCTGACCCGCGCCATCCGCCAGCTCGAGGGCGAGCTTGGCGGCGATTTGTTCCGCCGCGAGCGGCCGCATGCCCAACTGACCGAGCTCGGCCAGCGCATGCTGCCGCTTCTCAAGCAATGCTACGACAGCGCCATGAGCGCCCGAACGCTCGCCTCGGCCATCAAGAAGGGCGAGATCGGCTCGCTCAGGCTGGCGCTTTCCACCACCATCGACCCATCCCTGGTGACGCCACACGTGGTCGAGCTCGGCAAGCTGTTCGACGGCCTCGAATTGAAGCTGCTGCGCGGCACCGGCAGCGAGGTGCTCGAGCACCTCAAGCAAGGCAATGTCGAGCTCGCCATCGCCGCCAAGATCGAGGACGAATGGGAGCGCCTCGACAGCTGGGCGCTGTTCACCGAGGACTTCCAGCTCTTCGTCAACTCGATGCATGCGCTTTCCAACCGGCCGAGCGTCCCGATCGACGATCTCAAGCCCGAGCGGCTGATGGTGCGCACCTATTGCGAGACGACGCCCGAGCTGATCGAGCTGTTGCGCGGGCGGGAGTTCGACGTGACACGCTTCCACGAGGTGAGCGGCGACGGGGATTTGATCTCACTGCTCGAGGCTGGGCTCGGCGTGGCGCTCGTCCCACGCAGCACCAAAAGCACGGAAAGCTTGATGCGGCTCGGCGTCGAGGGCTTCGAAATCAAGCGCACCGTCCATCTCTACGGGGTCGCCGGGCGGCAGCGCACCGCGGTGGCCGCGGCCATGATGAAAATGCTGCGCGCCTATGATTGGTCGCGCTACTCCGCCTGACGCGCGGCTAGTGCGCGCTTCTCAGCGCCGCCAGCAAATCCTCGATCGTCATGCGCTTGCGGTAGTCCGGATCGACGAAGCGCGCCTTCACCACGCCGTCGGTGCCGACGACGAAGGTGGCGGGGATCGGCAGCAGCCAGGTGTCGCTCCCTTGCGACGGCGCAACGTCCCAGCCGGCACTGGTCATAAGCTTTTGCATCTCCGTACCCACCCAGAACGCGAGATTGAGCGACAGCGCGTAGCCGTTGTCGATGTCGGTCAGAATCGGGAACGGCGCCTCTGACACTGCCTTGAGCTCGGCGGTGAAGTGCTCGCGGTCGGGCATGATGGCGGCGACCTGGCCGCCCACCGCCGCGATCCGCTCGTGAGCTTCGGCGAGAGTGCGGGTGTTGATGCGGCAATAGGGGCACCAATGGCCGCGATGGAAGGTGACGGCGACCGGCCCCTTCTTCAGCAGCTGCTCGAGGCTGACGAGCTGCCCTGTTTCATCAGGCAGCACGAAATCCGGCATCTTGTCGCCCGGCTTGGGCGCCGTCTCGCCGACCTCATGCGCGCGCAGCCTGGTCACCAGATCGTCGACCGAGGACTGAAATACCGGCCCTAGCTGGCGCACCGCCGCGGCAAACGCCTGGAGCCGCTCGGCCAGCGACGCGTCCATGTCGCGGCACTTGACGAAGGCCTCTTCGAGCAGCTCCGAAAGCGGTTTCGAGTTCATTCACATAGACCTAGTGTCCGGCACCGAAGCACCGGCCGAAAAATCCGCAAGGAACCGAGATTCCCCAATTCTACCCGTCCCTTCTGCATATCATCCGAGGCGGCCGCTGAACAGCCGCCAATCGTCCCTCCTGCCTTTGGTTTGTGCTCTCATTCGCCCTCCGCAAGCGCCGCTTTGAGCGCCGCAAGAAGGCTCTCGATCGTCATGCGGTTGCGATAGTCCGGATCGATGAAGCGGGCCGTGACCCGGCCGTCCCGTGCGACCACGAAGGTCGCCGGAATCGGCATCACCCAGGTTTGGTTGCCCTGATAGTCGGGAACGTCGCGGCCGCCGGCTTCGAGGATCTGCTGCATCTCATCGCCCACCCACACTGCGAGGTTGAGCGACAGCGCGTAGCCGTTATCGATGTCGGTCAGCACCGGATAGCGCATCTCGCCGTCCTGCTTGAAGGCCGCCGCGAATTGCTGCCGCTCGGGCATGATCGCGGCGAGATGAGCGCCGTCGTCGGCGATCTTCGACTGGGCCTCGGCGAGAGCGCGCGTGTTGATGCGGCAATAAGGACACCAATGGCCGCGATGGAAGGTCATCGCCAGCGGCCCGTCATCGAGCAAACCGTCGAGGGTCACGAGCCGCCCTTTCTCGTCAGGCATGGCGAAAGGCGGCATCAATTCGCCGGGCCTGGGCGCGTTCAGCCCAGCGTCATGGGACTTGAAGCGGCCGACCATGCGGTCGACCGCCTCCTGATAGCCTGGGATCAGATAGCGCGTGGCCTCGCTGAAGGCTTCGAGCCTCTCGTTCAAGGATGCATCCATGTCGCGGCAGTGCCGGAAGGCCTCTTCTAGGGTGGCGAAGGCCGGTTGTTTCATTCATTGGCCCTCCTCCCGCCGGCCTATGGATTTGCATCCGAATGCGCTTCTTCAGCCTCCGTTATCGCCTTCCTTCGCCCGCGAGGTCCAATAGCGAGGGGCTATGGTGTTGACCCTCGATCAGCATTTCCGGGCTGAGCCGGTTAGGGCTTTGTTATCTAGGCTGTTTTTGGGAATTGCGAGATCGAGAGACGGCGGCGGTGCCGCGCGCAGCACTCCGTCGTGGCCGGGCGTGTCCGGCCCCACGGAGCCCGCACACATAACCGGGCATGACGATGCTTGATGGGTTGGCGCGATCAGCCGCGGCGCAAGCGATCAAGCAGCTCGTCGGTCGGATAACCGTCGGCCGGCAGCCCGTACTTGATCTGCATCTTGCGGATGGCATCGCGCGTGCTGGCCCCGATCACGCCATCGATCTTGCCGACGTCGAAGCCGCGCTTGGCAAGCAGCTGCTGAAGCTCCTTGAGCTCGGGCAGCGTCATGACCGGCGCATTACCGGGGTTGAGCGCCGGCGCGCCGGCGAGACGCGAGGCGTAATAGGCGGCCGTGGTCGAATAGACCAGCGACTTGTTCCATTCGAGATAGACGTCGAAATTGGGATAGGTCAGGAAGGCCGGCCCGAACCGCCCCATCGGCAGATGCAGCCCGACCGGCACGTTGTCGGCCGGGATCGGCTTGCCGTTGGCATAGGTCACGCCCTGCTGCGCCCAGAAGGCGCGCGGCTTCTTGATGGTGACGTCGGCCTGGTCCCAAGGGAGGTTGGCCGGGACGCGCACCTCCTCGATCCAAGGCTGGCCGGGCTTCCAGCCGAGGCCGTCGAGATAGTTGGCGGCTGAGGCAAGCGCGTCTGACGTATTGGTGATGAGGTTGCGCGTGCCGTCGCCGTCGAAATCCACGGCATATTTGTAATAGACGCTCGGTACGAACTGGAACTGGCCGACCTCTCCCGCCCAAGGACCGCGCATGTCGTTCGGCGTGAGGTCGCCGCGCTGGATGACACGGAGCGCATCCATCAGCTGCTCCCTGAACTCGTCGGGCCGGCGGCAGTCGAAGGCGAGCGTGGCGAGTGAGCGGAGCGTATCCATATTGCCCATCACCTTGCCGAAATCGGTCTCGAGCCCCCAGAAGCCGACCAGCACCGGACCCGGCACGCCGTATTGCTGTTGGATCCTGGCGAAGGTCTGGGCATTCTTCTTGAGCAGCGACGAGCCGACACTCAAGCGATTGCCCGATACCATGCGCCCGGCAAATTGGAGGAAGCTCTGGGCGAACACGCCCTGGCCGCGGTCCTTGGCGATGACTGCGGGATCGTAGCTAAGCCCGTCGAGCGCTTCCGACACGACCTGAGGCGAGATGCCTTGCGCCACCGCCTCCTTCTTGAAGCCTTGCAGCCAGCTGCCGAACGTTGCCGGGCTCGCGCAGCCTGCCGCATACGCGCCGGTCGAAATGGCGCTCGGCGCGAAGAACATCGCGACGGCTAGGCTGAGGATCGAGGTGAAAGCGGTGGTTGAGGTGGAGAGAGAGGCGAGGAGGGATGGTTTGCGCATAGCCTCACTGTGAGATTGGCGGTTGGTCGGGCGGGGGGAGGAACGCTTGACACTACGAAGCGGGAGTTTGCCCGAAGGGAAGCTTCGCGGGAAGGAGCAACAGAATGACAAGCGGAATTGGCCCAAGTAAGGCGGCGGCCCACATCCAGCCCATGCGCGAACGGCCTTTGCGGATGGCCAGAGCCTGGGCGGCGAACACGCAGAGGACGGTGACGGCGAGGCCGAGGATAAGCTCCAGCGGTTCCATCGCCGATTACCGGTCGCCCTTCTGATAGGTGCCCATAAGCTCGGCTTTGGCCAGCACATGGCCCTCGATCACCGCCTCGAGCTCGGCCTTGGTCAGGGCTTTGGCCGGCAGCACCAGGTCGAGCGCATAGAGCTTGTGGAAATAGCGGTGCCGGCCGATCGGCGGGCACGGGCCATCATAGCCCTTATGCTTGAAATCGTTCACGCCCTGGAGCGCGCCCGCGGGCAGGCCTGCCGCGGCGGCGTTCTCGGCAAGACCCTTGGCGTCGGCCGGCAGATTGAGCACGACCCAATGCACCCAGACGCGCTTCGGCGCCTTTGGATCTGGCGCGTCGGGATCGTCCAGGATCAGCGCGAGCGATTTGGTGCCGGCGGGGGCGCCGTCGAAGGCGAGCGGCGGCGAGACATCGTCGCCCTCGCAGGTGAACCGCGCAGGGATCGCGCCGCCGTGCTTGAAAGCCTGAGAAGTGATCGTCAGGGCCATCGCGTTACTCGCCGCCGCGCCGATGAGCAAGGCCTGAACGCCGAGGACAAGCGACACCAGTCCGATGCAACGGGCCGCGCGCAAGTTACGCATCGCCAACCCTTTGGTGCGAAGCAGTCCGAGCGTCAGGCAGCGTCTGGCCAGAACCCCTAGTCGGTATGCGGCGGCAGATCGCCGAGCCGGAGCCTTTCCATCAGCGCATCGATGCGCTTGGAGGCTTCGCGCCGGCTCAGGCCGTTCGTGAAGGCGCCGGGCTCCCGGGCCTCATCGGCCAGGGCCTGGAGGTAGGCGGCTTGAGCGCCGGTCATGGGCTCACGACCCGTGAAATCGCCGGGGGAAAGCTGCTGGCTCTCCTGCGGCTCATGGTTCTTCTTCTTCTGCGTCATCGTCCTTTTCCTTGGCGCTCCTCATGGTCTTTGTGAATCGATACTCTGACAGTAAGCGTGGAAAAGGGCAAGGATTAGGCGTCATTTGGCAAAGGATTAGGCAACTATCACTCCCGCCCAACAAGCGAGCGCGAGGCATGGCGATGTAGAGGTCAGTCGGCGTCAAGTGTCGCTGACAGAGGTCAATCATTTCTAGAGGCGCTCTGCTATCGCAGTGCGGGAGCATGCCTGCCGCGTTGCGCTGGTTGCCTTCGCACCTGCGAGAGAGAGGCGTCTGGACTGGCCCAGATCAGGCTGGACTAACCCAGGTCAACCTTAACAAAAGAAAAAAGTGAGGCGCCCCGACATTGCCCCTCAATGACCCTTTGCAAGCCTATTTTTCGCCTTCATGCTCCGTAGGTTACCGCACTGCACCAAAGTGCTGGCCGGCTTAAATCGTCGTCGGCCTCTAATACTCCCCCTGACAATTGAATAAGGAGCACTGAACGCATGTTCAAAATGCGAGCCAAGATGATTAGCGTGGGGCTTCTCGGCGCAGCTGCGATGCTACCTCTCGATTTCGCCAAAGCGGACCAGGTCGGCCATGCCTCCTGGTACTCGCTGCCGGCCAATACCACGGCCAATGGCGAGCGGATGAACCCGAACGAACTGACTGCTGCGCACCGCTCTCTGCCGTTCGGAACGCGAGTGTTGGTCGAGAATTTGACCAACGGACGCTCGGTGGTCGTGCGTATCAATGACCGCGGACCGTTTATCGGCGGTCGCATCATCGACCTGTCGAAGGCCGCTGCGGCAAGCATAGGCATGCTCAACGCCGGCACCGCTCAGGTGCGGGTATCGACCACCGCGCCTGACGGCGGCAACGCGGTTGCCGCGCTCGGTAACGCCACTGCCAAGGCAAAACGGGGCTTGGAGCTTGCCGCAAGGGACGCGGCAGCCGAGCCGCATAAGGTGGCAAAGGCCGCATCGGCGCGGCTCGTAGAGGCGAAGAACCGCTCCGCCCGCACGCCGAAATTCACGACCCTGGCCTCGATGGCCGAGGTCAAAACCAAGACCAGGGTGGCTTCAGCAACGATCAAGACCAGGCATGGTGCCACGAGCTACAGCTCGCATGCCAGGATCGCGGTCGCGTGGGAGCCGCCACGTTCAAAGAAGGCAGCGAGATATGCGGCTTATGGCCAAGGCTCGAAGACCCGCATCGCCGTCTCCTATTCCTACAAAGGCAGACCTGCCGCCACCAGCGGCGGGCAGCGCCAGCGCCTCGCCAAGGCTCCGGCTTACCCTTACGCGATCTTCGCCAGCGCGCCCGGCTTCATGAAGCCCGCCGCGTAGCGATCGCCAAGACTAACGACGCACATAGCGGCATTTCCGGTCGGGCGCGCCCCGGCTAGGCTGCCACCGTCGAGAGGTTCTCGACCACGCGCAACGGAACGCCGGGCGACCAGCCCGGCGTTTCTCATTGTAGCGGAGGAGCCGGCCTGGGCCGCGCTTGCGCGCTCATCGTCCCAATTGAAGTATTACGCCCCGTCTGTTCTTGAAAACGTTGCGGACTTACCGCTTGGTACGTGATTGCGCCACAAGATCGCGCGGCTCTCGGTCCTGACGCACAAGATCAACCATTGGGCCCATAAAAATAAAGACAAGAGCGTCAAGGAAGACAAGATCCGCACCACGTGCACGAAAAAGGGCCCGCTTGCCGTTTGCACGAGTTCGGCTAAAGTCTGCGGATAGCCCGAGCCTATCCGAATCTTGCGAAGGCGCGGGTGACGCTATGGTAACCTACACCGATCAGAATCGTGGGTAGGTCAGGGAACGATTCGAAACCGTTCCGCCTCCAACCGCGTTATCAGGTGATGTCCATGCTGCCCGCAATTCGCAAGCTTCTTCCCCTCGCCGCTGTCCTGTCGCTCATCGCCGGCGATGTCTCCGCCGGTCCACGGAACGGGGCCGGAGCCACACAGGCTCCCGCAGGCGCTAACGTGGTGCGTGAGCGTGGCGTGGGCGGCTATTCGTTGACCTTGCGGGACGTTTGGGGGCCAGCCAAGATGCCCCCCGCGCCCACCGATTTCGGGCCGCATTTTGATTTTCCGCCGGAGCCGCTGAGCGGCGGGCTCACGCACGATCCTTACCCGAATTAGACAATTTTCGTCTTCCGATCTCGCCGAGAACGCGAACCACACGGGTCTTGCGCTTGGCCCGCTCGCGCCCCTAGAGTAAGGCGTTTTGCGGGCAGACTGCGAACCCGGGTGGAGAAACTGGCCGCGTGCGCTCGTTGGGAGGCGACGCAGTTTCTTTCCTCGAATTCTGGACTCGCCTGATTTCTGCGTGCGCTCGGCACACGGGTCATTGCAAGGGGAAAAGGAGCTTCCCATGCGTCAGACTGGGACGGTCAAATTCTTCAATCATTCGCGGGGCTTCGGCTTCATCACGCCGGACGATGGTGGCAAGGATGTGTTTTTGCACATCTCCGCATTGCAGCGCACGGGCTTGCCGGCGCCGGATGAAGGTGCGCGGGTATCGTTCGAGACCGAGCCGGATCGCCGTGGCAAGGGTCCGCAGGCCATCAACGTGCAGCTCGGCGAGTAGCTCTCCCCCACCTTCGAGCCTGTCTTCCACCCACACCGGCAGCATCGCATCATGCGGTTATCGGTGTAGGGCTCGTTTCTCGCGCGTAAGCGTCAGCGACCGCGCCCGACGGACAAAGCCATGACCCTCGTCGCGACGCATGACGCGAGTGCCGTATTGGCGCGCGTCCTCGACCGCATGGCCAAGCACGAGGCGGCCTCGCTCGAGCGGCTGTTCCAGTTGCTCGCCATCCCGAGCGTCTCGACCGATCCTTCCCATCACGAGGCTTGCGTGGCCGCCGCCGCATGGTGCGCCGAAGCTTTGCGCGAGATCGGCTTCGACGCCCGCGTCGAGCCCACTCTCGGCAAACCGATGGTGGTCGCGCATTGGCGCGCGAAGGTCGCCGGAGAGAGGCGCCCGCACGTCCTGTTCTACGGGCACTACGACGTCCAGCCGCCCGACCCGTTGGAAGAATGGGACGCGCCGCCCTTCGCCCCGCGCCTCGTCGAGGACCCGCGCCACGGCACGGTGATCGTCGCCCGTGGAGCTTCCGACGACAAAGGCCAGCTGATGACCTTCATCGAGGCTTGCCGCGCTTGGCTTTCCGAGCACGGCTCCCTCCCGGTCGATGTCAGCGTGCTGATCGAGGGCGAGGAGGAATCGGGGAGCCCGAGCCTTGCGCCGTTCCTCGCGGCCCACGGCGATGAGCTCAAGGCCGACCTCGCGCTGGTCTGCGACACCGGGCAATGGGACGCGGACAGCCCTGCCGTCACCGCCTTCTTGCGCGGGCTCGCCTATTCCGAGATCACCATCACCGGACCGTCGCGCGACCTGCATTCAGGCCTTTACGGCGGGCCTGCGCGCAATCCGCTCCAGGCGCTGTCGCGGCTTCTGTCGGACTTGCACGACAAAGACGGCCGCGTCGCCATTCCCGGCTTCTACGACAGCATCCGCCAGCCCCCGCCCGGCGAGCTTGCCGCCTGGCGCGCGCTCAGCTTCGACGAAGCTGGTTTTCTCGGCGGCGTCGGCTTGAGCACGTCTTCCGGCGAGACCGGCTTCAGCATCCTCGAGCAGCTCTGGTCGCGCCCGACCGCCGAGGTCAACGGCATTCATGGCGGCTATGGCGGCCCCGGCAACAAGACGGTGATCCCCTCGCGCGCGACCGCCAAGCTGTCCTTCCGCCTGGTTCCTGGACAGGAGCCAGACAGGATCATCGCGGCCTGGCATCGCTTCGTCGAAGAGCGCCTGCCGTCCGATGCCAGCGCCACCTTCGCCGGCGAAGGCGGATCGCCGGCAGTCGGCTTCGACACCAGCGCGCCTGCTTTTCGTTCCGCGGCGCGGGCGCTTCAGGCCGAATGGGGCAAGCCGCCGGTGATGATCGGTTGCGGCGCATCGATCCCGATCGTCGAATCGTTCCGCTCGCGGCTCGGCATGGACGTGCTGTTGATCGGCTTCGCGCTCGACGACGACCGCATTCACTCGCCGAACGAGAAGTATAATCTCCGCAGCTTCACCAAGGGCGCCCGGAGCTGGGCGCGCATTCTGGCCGAGCTCGGTCGCAACGCATGACGCCGTCGCGATCCAACATGGCAGCCGCGGCGATGATCGCGATCGCGCTCGTTGCCATCTACGCGATGCGCGGCGCGAACGAGCCGGAGCCAAGTGGGCCAAAGCCAGCTGGCCCCGGCCCAACCACCTTCGGCCACGACAATGCAGGAACGTTCGCTTATTACGTGCTCGTGCTCGGCTGGGCGCCGACCTATTGCCTGACCAAAGGCGATCTCCGCAACGACGCGGAATGCGACGCCCGCACGCCTCATGCTTTCACCTTGCACGGGCTGTGGCCGCAATATGACAAAGGCTGGCCCGAGAACTGCCGGACCGAGACCAAGATCTGGGTGCCGAGCGAGGTGATCGCGAACATGCGCGATATCATGCCAAGCAAGAACCTCGTCATCCACGAGTACCGCACGCACGGCACCTGCTCGGGGCTCGATCCCGAGCGCTATTTCGCCGTGTCGCGCGAGCTTTACGACCGCATCGCCGTGCCGGCCGAATTCAAGGCAACCGATACGCCGCTCCAACTCTCGACAGACGAGATCGAGCGCCAATTCCTCGCCGCTAATTCCTGGCTCAAGCCGGAGATGATCTCAATCACGTGCCGCAAGGGCAAGCTTCTCGATATCCGCGTCTGCTTCGGCCGCGATCTTGCGCCGCGAGGCTGCGGCGCGAACGAGGACCAGGATCGGCTGTGCCGGGCGGGCGAGATCGCCGTGCCCGCAGTCGCGCACTGAGGAATTCGTGGATGGCAGGGACACGCCCGGCCATGACGAAGTCCGGTCGAATCGCTTCTAGAAGCGGTAGATCAGCGAGCCGCGATAGGTGTTGGCATCGGGATCGTAGGTCACCGAGCCGCCCGGATAGTTGACCTTCTCCGAGGAGAAATCGGTGAACTGATAGTCGAAGCGCGCGCTCCAATTCGGATTGAGCGCGACCTCGGCGCCGCCGCCGACGCTCCAGCCGAAGAAGTCGGCGCTGCCGCCGCTCCCGCCCGGGCCTTTGATCGGCAGATCGGCACTGGCCCACGCGCCGCCGAACGTGCCGAACAAGAGCACGCGCGGGGTGATGGCATAGCCCGCACGCAAGCGGAGATCGGCCATGGTATCGATGTCCGGGCTCGCCAGATTCGCACCGCCGTTGAAGTGGCGGCTGCCGCTGATATCGGCGGCGAGGATGTCGCCTTCGATGCCGGCCACCCACGGCCCCCTCTGCCAACTCCACCCGCCGATGACACCGCCGAGCACTCCGCTCGTGTCGACCGACCCGTCGGCCGGGGAGAAGTCGTAGCTCACCGTGGCGCCGCCGATCGTGCCGCCGAGATACCAACCCTCGAACACATTCTCGGGCGGCAGCGGCTGCTCGTAGATCGGGGTCAGCGGCGCAGGTGGAAGGTCGGCACTAAGTACTGGGTTTGAGGCCGTGGCGCTGGCCATTAGCACGGCAGCGAAAGCCACAACCTGGTTCAATCGCGTACGCATAACAGATTCCCTCACGATCGGAAGGCTCAGATCCGCCATCGCGCCAGCACGAAGGTGCACTGGACCAAGCGCTCACGGCCCCAGGGTAGTGCCCTACCCTTACCAACGGTTAACGATGAACCTGGGCGAAACTTCGCATGGTAAGCGGCGGGTTAATGACCATCCCAAGGCGGGATCGCCGCCAATACCCGCAAAACCGGTGTCGCCTCGAGCTTACGGGCGCACGGCGCGAAATAAAGCGACGCAACCCTGGCGCTCGATCTCGACCTTTGCGAAGCGGCGCCGCAGTCCGTCGGACAATGTCTCGAAATCGTCTTCGCGATTGTTGAACACGCCTTTCGAATTGTAGAGATCGAGCAGAACCCGCGCCGCCCCGTTCGGCGCGATGCCGCGCCCGAAAATGGTGGCGCCGAACAGCACCGCGCGCTGGCCCATCGCCGGGCGAAGATGATCGAGGCAGGCGAGCTTCTCGCTCAAGCGGCCGGGCAGGCAATGCAGGACGTAAGTGAGCCCGACGCTGTCGAAAGCCTGAAGCCGCGGCTCGACCGGCGCGAGCAGATTCGCTTGGCGAAGCACCGGCGAGAAGCGCGCAAGCCTACGCGCCGCGCGGTCGAGGCAGTGGCGATTGATGTCGAGCAGGACAAGGCGCTCGAAGCTTCGCTCTCCGGCGCGGTCGAGGAAGAAGCCGGTGCCGACACCTGCCTCCAGATGATTGGACGAAAGATTGGCGCGATAGAGGTCGAGCAGCCGCCGCGTCGGGCAGCGCCAGGCGATATGGTTCGACAGCCCATGCACGAGCAGGTCGTAGATCGACAGCATGGACGGCGTGTAGAGCGCGTGCGCTCGCGCGATGTCCGCGTCGCGAACGGCGTCGGTCTTTCCCGTGCGCTCGTCAGCCAGCCGCATCTTCCGTCCGCGCCAGTCTTACAGCTTGACCATCACGTGGCGCGCGACGGTGTAATCCTCGAGCGCATACATCGAGAGGTCCTTACCGTAACCGGAAGATTTGAGACCGCCATGCGGCATCTCGTTCACCAGCATGAAGTGGGTGTTGACCCAGGTGCAGCCGTAATGCAGTCGCGCCGCAGTCGCCATGCCCTTGCCGATGTCAGAGGTCCACACCGATGAGGAGAGCCCGTAATCGCTGTCGTTGGCCCAGTCAACCGCCTGATCGACATCGTCGAAGCGCGTGACCGAAACGACTGGACCGAATACCTCTTTGCGGACGATCTCATCGTCCTGCAACGCTCCCGCGACCACAGTCGGTTCAAAGAAGAAGCCCTTCCCGCTCGGCGACTTTCCCCCGGCGGTGATCGAGATGTGCTTCTCGCGACCCGCGCGCTCGACGAAACTTTGCACGCGGCCTTTTTGCGCCGACGAGATCAACGGCCCGATATCGTTTTCGTCGTCGTTGGGCCGGTTGTATTTGAGCTCTTTCGCCGCGCTGGAAAGGTCGGCAACCAGATTGTCGTAGATCTTCTTGCCGGCATAGACGCGGCATGCGGCGGTGCAATCCTGCCCGGCGTTGTAATAGCCGAACGCCTTGAGGCCGGCGACCACCGCGGCAATGTCGGCGTCGTCGAACACGATCACCGGCGCCTTGCCACCGAGCTCGAGATGCGTACGCTTCAGCGTGGCCGCGGCGGCCTGCAGCACCTTCCGCCCGGTATCGACGCTGCCGGTCAGCGACACCATCGCGATCTTCGGGTGACTGATGAGCGCGTTGCCGGTAGTCGCGCCGCGCCCGACCACGACATTGACCACGCCCTCGGGGAAGATCCCGGCGACGATCTTGGCGAGCTTCAGCGTCGTCAGCGGGGTCTGCTCCGACGGCTTGATGACGATGGTGTTGCCGCCGGCCAGAGCCGGCGCGAGCTTCCACGCCGCCATCATCAGCGGGTAGTTCCACGGCGCGATCGAGCCGATCACGCCGATCGGATCGCGGCGGATCATCGAGGTAAAGCCAGCCATATACTCGCCGGCGACGGGTCCATGCATGGTGCGCACGGCCCCGGCGAAGAAGCGGAAGCAGTCGGAGACCGCCGGCATCTCATCCTGGAGGACACGGATGCGGGGCTTGCCGCAATTCAGCGCCTCCAGCACGGCGAACGCCTCAGCCTCGCGGTCAATGGCGTCGGCGAGCTTCAACAGCAGCGTCGAGCGCTCGGCAGGCGTGGTGCGCGACCAGGACTGGAACGCCTTCACCGCGGCATCGACGGCGGCGTCGACCTGGGCCGGAGAAGCATCGGGGAGGCTGACGATGGCCTCCTCGGTCTTGGGATTGATGACGGTGTCGGGCGCCTCGGTGCCGGCGACGAAATTCGGGCCAATCAACATTTGCGTGTCGAGCATGGACTATCTCCACTTACGGGCGTGGCGCGCCGGCTATTTCGATGAGCCACCGGTATGCTCGCCCTCGCGCGTTAGATAGTACGCGGCGAGGATCGGCAACAGCGTAACGACGATGACGAACACCGCGACCACATTGGTCACAGGACGCTGACGCGGCCGGATCAGCTCACCCAGCATCCATATGGGCAGTGTCGTCTGCTGACCAGCGGTGAATGTGGTGACGATGACCTCGTCGAACGAAAGCGCAAAGGCCAGCATGCCCCCCGCCAACAGAGCCGTGCCGATCTGCGGCAGGACCACATGGCGGAAGGTCTGGAAGCCGTTGGCGCCAAGATCCATCGACGCCTCGACCAGGTTGCGCGACAGGCGGCGAAACCGGGCGATTGCGTTGTTATAAACGACCACGATGCAGAACGTGGCGTGCCCGAGCACGATGGTCCAGACCGAGAACGGAATGCCCATGATGTCGAACGCCGAGCGCAGCGATATGCCGGTGATGATGCCGGGAAGGGCGATCGGCAGCACGAACAGCAGCGAGATCGTCTCGCGGCCGAAGAACTTGGCGCGCGACAGCGCCGCGGCTGCGAGCGTTCCGAAGATGAGCGCGAGCGCGGTCGCGATCGCCGCGACCTCGAGCGAGAGATAGAGCGGCGGCCAGATGTCGGGCCGCTGCGACCACGCGACGCCGAACCATTTGGTGGTGTAGCCGGGTGGCGGGAATTGAAAGCTCTTCTCCTCGGTGGTGAAGGCGTAGAGCAGGATGAGCGCCAGCGGCAAATGCAGGAACAGCAGCCCGCCTATCGCCGCGATGCGGAGACCGAGCGGCTTGTCGCGGTTGGTCTCAGAGGACATCGAACGCCCCCATGCGCTTCGCCACCCACAGATAAACGCCCATGATCGCCATCGGCACGACGGTGAACGCCGCGGCGAGCGGCACGTTTCCGGCAGTGCCCTGCAGCGTGTACACCGCCTGACCGATCATCAGCCGCGAGTTGCCGACGATGGTCGGAACGATGTAGTCGCCTAGCGTGAGCGAGAAGGTGAAGATCGAGCCGGCGATGATGCCGGGCAGCGCGAGCGGAAAGATCACCGTCCAGAATGTCTGCCTTGGATGGGCGCCAAGATCGGCCGAGGCCTCGATAAAGTTGGTGGGCACGCGCTCGAGCGCAGCCTGGGTCGGCAGGATCATGTACGGGATCCAGATATAGACGAACACCAGGAACGTGCCGATATAGCTGAACGACAGCGATGGGCCGCCGATCACCGGCAGCGCCAGAATTCCATCCAGAAACCACGAGACATGTAGGCCCTTGGCGATCCACGTCAGGATACCTTCCTTGGCCAGGATGAGCTTCCAGGCATAGACCTTGACGAGATAGCTCGACCATAGCGGCATCATCACCGCGAGATAGAACAGCGCCTTGCCCCAGCCGCGCGCATAGCGCGCCGCGTAATAGGCGATCGGGAATGCGATCACCGCGCAGGCGAGCGTGACCAGCGCCGACATCAGCACCGTGCGTATGATGATCTGGAGGTTGGCTTCCTCGAGCAGCTCTGCGTAGGTCGCGAGCGTGAACTGGTGGACGATGAGACCCGAGAAATCGTCGAGCGAATAGAAGCTCTGCAGCAGCAGCGCGAACAGCGAGCCGACATAGACGATGCCGATCCACAGAAGCGGCGGCAGCAACAGGACGAACGTCAGGAGCTTCGGGCGCGCGAAGAAAAGATCGGAGATGCGGTCGAGCACCCCGTTACGCGCATCGGCCGTCACCGCCTGGCTCACGCACCGTCCTCCATGATGACCATGGCCGATTTGGGCCAGATCAGCCGCACGGTGTCGCCTTGGCCGAAGCGCGTCGCATCTCCAGGCACCTCAGCGACGATCCGCGTTCCCTCGGCCTCGACGCTGAACCGCGTCGCCGCACCTTGATAGCTGATCATGCTGATCTCGCCGTCGATGTGGCAGTCTTTCGCCGGCACCGGTGAGCCCGATGCGAATACGCCGATCTTCTCTGGCCTGAGACTGATCCACTTGGCCTCGCCGCCATGGCTCGCGGCGAACTCGGGCGACAGCACGTTGGACGAGCCGACAAAGTCGGCGACGAAACGCGAGCGGGGTCGCTCGTAGATATCCGATGGCGAGCCGACCTGGACGATCTTGCCGTCGTTGAAGATGGCGACGCGATTGGCCATCGACAGCGCCTCGCCCTGATCGTGCGTGACGAACACGAACGTGATGCCGAGCTCCTTCTGCAGCGCCTTCAGCTCCTCCTGCATCTGCTCGCGAAGTTTGAGATCGAGCGCGCCAAGCGGCTCGTCGAGCAGCAGGACTTTGGGGCCGTTCACCAGCGCCCGGGCAAGCGCCACGCGCTGGCGCTGGCCGCCCGACAGCTGCGAGGGACGGCGCTCGCCGTATCCGCCGAGCTTGACCATGGCGAGCGCCTCCCTGGCCTTGGCCTCGCGCTCGGCTTTGCCAACGCCCTTGATCATGAGGCCGTAGGCGACGTTCTCGCCGACCGTCATATGCGGGAACAGCGCGTAGTCCTGGAACACGGTGTTGACGTTGCGCTTGTAGGGCGGCACGCCTTCGGCGGTCTCGCCGAAGATCTCGATATGGCCCTCATTCGGCTGCTCGAAGCCGGCGATGAGGCGCAAGCAGGTCGTCTTGCCCGAGCCCGAGGGCCCGAGCATGGCGAAGAACTCGCCCTCGACAATGTCGAGCGTGACGCCGTCGACGGCCCTAACCGAGCCGAATCGGCGGCTGACATTGACGAAGCTAACGGCAGGCGGCATGGGCTGCGCCAAAGCGGGAGCGGCCCCGCTCATTGGAGTGGGGACCGCTCTTAATGAGACGCGTCACTTGCCGAGGATTGCTATGTAGTCCTTCGCCCACTGCGAATAGGGGACGCAAGCGCCCTCCTTCTCGCATTTGGCCGTCGGCGTCCGCCAGAACCAGATCTTCTCGAAATTGTCGAAGCCGTTGGTCGCGCAGCCGGCATCGGTCAGGAGCTCGTCGCCCTTGCAAGCGGCCGGCACCGACGGCACCGAGCCGAACCAGGCCGCGACGTCGCCCTGGACCTTCGGGTTCAGCGAATGCTCCATCCATTTATAAGCGCAGTTCGGATGCTTGGCGTCGGCGTGCATCATGGTGGTGTCGGACCACCCGGTTGCGCCTTCGTCGGGAATGGTCGACGCCACCGGCTTCTTGTCGCTCTGCAAGAGATTGACCTGATACGGCCATGACGAGGAGGCCACCACGCCTTCGTTCTTGAAGTCGTCGACCTGCACCGTCGCGTCATGCCAGTACCGGCCGACCAGTGCTCGCTGGGCCTGCAGTACGGCGATCGCCGCCGCATACTGGTCCGGCGTCAGCTCATAGGGATTCTTGATGCCGAGCTCGGGCTTCTTCTTCATGAGATAGACGGCGGCATCGGCGATGTAGATCGGGCCGTCATAGGCCTGCACCCGCCCCTTGTTGCTCTTGCCGTCGGGAAGCGTCTGCTCCTCGAACACGACCCCCCAGGTTTTGGGCGCTTCCTTGAACACATCGGTGTTGTAGGCGAGCACGTTCGGGCCCCACTGATAGGGGACGCCGTAATGGACGCCGTCGACCGTATGCCAGGGCGCGTCCTTGAGCCGGTCGTCGACAGTCTTCCAGCTCGGGATCAGATCGATATTGACCGGCTGCACCTTTTTGCCGGCGACCAGCCGGAGCGAGGCGTCACCCGAGGCGGTGACGAGATCGAACCCGCCTTGGTTCATCAGCGTGACCATCTCGTCTGAGGTGGCAGCCGTCTTGACGTTGACCTTGCAGCCCGTCTCCTTCTCGAAGCCGGTCACCCAGTCATAGGCCTTATCGGACTCGCCGCGCTCGATGTAGCCCGGCCAGGCAACGATATCGACCTCGCCTTCGCCGGCGCCGACCGACTTGGGCATCTCGGCATAGGCTGTGCCGCCGAGGGCAAGCAGGGCGACGGCAGCGGCTGCGACACTGAAATTGGACTTCATTCGACTGTCTCCTCAAACGACATAGGGCCATCCCCTCAAACGAGGCGCGAGCGACCTTGGATTTTTAGGATTCTGGGTTTGGACAGGACGCGCAACCCCCCGGTAAACCACGAAGAATGTTAGTCCAGCGCGGAGCCGCGCGCCACCGGAAAGCAACCTTTTAGCCACATTGAATCGGCTGGAACCGGTCACTTTTGCTTGTGCAGCGCCATCATCTTAATCAGCGCGGCCGAAGCGCGGTTTCCGCTCTGCACGCCGCCGTTCATGAAGCCGAGAAACTCGCTGCTGGTGTGCTCGCCGGCAAATTGCAGCCGACCGCCAAGCGCAGGCTCCGGCGCCACATCGAGCAGTGTGGTATATTGGCCCACTTTGGCACTGGCGTAGCTGCCGAGTGTGAAGGGGTAGACGGCCCAGAACCACGAGGTGACCGCATTCGGGTCGAGGCTGTCGGCCATTTTCTGCGACATCTTGGGAAGGTCCGCGCGAAAGGCATCGAGCGCGGACTTCGCGTCGGTCAGGCCAGGCTTGACGCCGAGATAGTTGGTAATGATGCCGGCGTCGCCCGGTTGCGCGCGGCTCGAGTCCCACAGGGTCTGGAAGCCGAGGTCGGAGTAGAAGGTGCCGTTCGACGGCGCGGGAAGGCCGGTGTCGGAGCCTCGCCATGCGCGCGACGTGGTGCCGTTCATGACCTTGGCGTTTATCCCATAACCAAGCTCGTGAATGCATTTCAGCTTCTCGGCTCCGAGGTCGAGGCTCTCCAAGCCCTTCACCTGCCGCAGCTTGGTGAACGGCAGCGCGAGGATCACGGCATCATAGCTGACCGTCTGCGCGCCTCCGGGAGCATCGAAGGTCATGACGATCTGCTTGTCCTTTTGACCGAGCTCCGTCAGCGCAAAACCCTGCTTCATCTCGATCTTGTTCTGCAGCGCATTTACCAGCGCGGTGATCAGCGCCGAGGAGCCGCCCTTGATGCGATAGATCTCGTCGCTCGGTCCGAACATCGAGAAGGGCTTGCTCATATCGGTGGTGATGAAGTCCACCAAAGCCAAGCTCGACTGGTCTTCGGTCAGCAGCCCGTATTCGATGTTGTAGGCCACATCGAGCACGTCGATCGTCCAGTCCTCGGTCTTGCCGCGAAACTGCTCGAGATAGGCCTTCAGGCTTGTGTTATCGAGCTTGCGTGCATGCGCCGTCCAGTTGTCGTCCTTGTCGGTGAGCTTGGCGGCGTCCTTGGCAATCTGCTTGGCGATCGGTGCAAAGGCCCCGCTCTTCTTTTTTGGGTTAATCATGTCCGAGGGCGTATGGAACACGCCTTTGAAGAAATAGATGTCGTCGCCGTCGGTGTCGGCGGCGAGCTTCTGCATCTCCACACCGAGCTCCTTGCCGAGCTTCTGCAAATCCTCATGGTCGGTGTCGACGAACTCGCCGCCGAGCTCGCAGAACATGCCCTTGTAGAAATCGTATTGGGTGAACATGCGCCCACCCCAACGGTTGCTCGCTTCAAAGAGAGCCGGAGACCCGCCCGCTTGCTGCAGACGATAGGCGGCAGTCAGTCCGGCCACGCCGCCGCCGATGATGGCGACTGATTGCGGCTTAGACTTTTTGTGCGGCTTCGGCTCTTTGGCGTAAGCGCTCCAATCGCCGACAGGCGCGAGCGCCGCCGCGCCGGCCGCAGCTGCCGCCGTCAGCAGCAGTCGCCGCCGCGTCAGCGCCGAGGAGCGCGGCCAGACGATTCCTTGATCGCGAGAGGCGGCGGCAAGGGCATTTTTTACGGCGGCGAATAGAGGCGTGCGCGACATTGGCGGGACCGGGATGTTGTGATTGACGAGGGCTTTCGAATTAGGCTGGAAACGGAGACTAGCCCGGTAAGGCCAAAAGCGCCACTCTCACCCTGCATCGGATGACAACCAGCGACGGGCGCGGGACCGCTTGTGATGAGTCGGGTTGGCTGCTTCAATAATTCGGCGAGGCGATGCTCGGTCGTGTTCTCGCGCAAACTAAACCGATGGACGGTGCATGACACGAAAGTTCACACGCCGCTTCGTTCTCTCGCTCGCCGGCGTCGTTGCGGCGCTCGGGCTCGGCGTTCGATCCAAGGCGGCCGCGGCGCTCGGGAGCACTGACCAAAAAACAAGCAGCCCCCTTCCCCCTCCGGCTGACGCGCCGTTCGACACGATCGTCGTGCTGATGATGGAGAACCGGTCGTTCGACCACGTGCTCGGATGGCTCCCCGGCGCGAACGGTCGGCAACACGGACTAACCTATGCCGACAAGGATGGAGCAAACCACGAGCCTTGGCCGCTCGAGCCGGATTTTCAGGGCTGCGGCTATGACGATCCCGACCATACCTGGCCCGGTATTGCCGTCCAATATGCCGAGGGGCGCTGTGACGGCTTCTTGCAGACCGCCAAGCCCGGCGATCGATTTCCGATCGGCTATTATCGCGAGGACGAGCTGCCGATCTTGAGCGCGCTCGCCAAGGGCTACACCACCTTCGACAGCTATTTCTGCTCGATGATGGGACCGACCTGGGAAAACCGCCTGTTCCAAATCACCGGGACGACGCAACTCGACGAGGGCTGGTGCGACTTCCCCAAGGAGGACGAGCGCCGCCCCGTCGTCATTCCCACCGCCATCTTCGACCGTGTGCGCGAAGCCGGACATACCGCCGGCTATTACTATCACGAGTCACCGGTCACCGGTCTGTTCGCCAGCCGGAGATACGACGACATCTCCTACCCCATCGAGCAATTTTGGCGCGACGCTCGCGAGGGCAAGCTCGCTAACGTCGTCTTCGTCGATCCGAATTACACCGATCGGGCCGAGGACATGGGGACGTCGAACGACTACCATCCCTGGGGCAATGTTTTGGTGGCAGAGGGCTTCCTGGCGCAGGTCCACGATGCCTTGAAGAACAGTCCACAATGGGACCGCATGGTGTTCGTGCTCAATTTCGACGAGCACGGCGGCTTCTTCGATCATGTGCCGCCGCCTGAATGCCAGGACGACACCAAGCTTGCGGGTCCCGGTCCCCACCCCGATCTGAAACGCCTCGGCTTCAGAGTTCCGGCTATCGCCATGGGACCGTTCGCGCCGCGAAGGATCGAAACCGCCGGGCCGTATGAGCACTGCTCGATCCTGAAGATGATCGAATGGCGTTGGGGCCTCGAGCCGATGACCATGCGCGACCGCACCGCGAAGAATTTCGCCGAGGCTCTGGACTTCACGCAGCGCCGCGACGCGATCGAGCTTCCGGCCTACGATCCGCCGCCTGCCAGAGCCTGCTCGACCGGCGGCGGCTGGTTGGAACTTCAGGCCTCGCGCGACGGATTGGTGAAAATCATCTGCGAAGGACCTGCCAATTCCGACTGTAGCGCGAAGCTCATGTCGCTCGGGGACGAGCTGCAACTGGCCCACGTGCCCGTCAACAGGATCGGCCAAGGCACCAAGGTCGTATTGGAGTTGAAGCTGACCGATGAAGCGCGAGCCCTGCTGGCATCGGCGTCAAACCGCATCCACGCCGTGCTGGAGACAACCGTCACCGACGCGAATGGGCCGGTATGCAGAAATGTCTTTTCCACGATCCTTACCGGCCCGGGCGGACTCTAGTCCGGTCGCGCTCTCATTTGCGCGAGGGCAGCAGGCATGATGGCGGCAGAGGCTTGCTCGTAACGTCGCGGAGCGCGAAACTCGACTTCAGCCGGGCGACGCCCGGCAGCCGAGACAGTTGCTCTTTATGGATGCGCTCGAAATCGGCGAGATCGCGCGCCATGACGGTGACGAGGTAGTCGTCCTCGCCCGACATCAGATGACAGGACACGACCGACGGCGCCGATGCCACGGCCTCCTCGAAGTCCTTCAGCAGATCCTCGTTCTGGCTCTTGAGCCCGATCTGCACGATCACCGTCATGCTCAAGCCGAGCGCTTGGCGGCTGATCTTCGCCTGATAGCCTTGAATCACCCCGCGCTCCTCGAGGCTGCGGATGCGCCTGGCGATGGCGGTCGCGGATAGCGGAATCCGCTCGGAGAGCTGGACCTGGCTTAGACGGCCGTCCTCAAGCAAGGCACCCAGGATCGCGCGATCCAGCGCATCCAAGTCAATTTCTTTCATTTTCCGGCGTCTCTTTTTATCAATGCGCAGGAATCATGCGTGAAATTAGCGCTGGGCTGAGCAAAACGCCAACAATCTTTTCGCATTTTCTGGCATTCTCAACCCAACTGAGGCTGCTCATCCGATTCGGAGGTCCATCATGCGCATCGGCGTTCCGACTGAGATCAAAAGCAATGAGTTCAGAGTTGGGCTCGTGCCGGGCTCGGTTCGCGAGCTGGTCGCGCGCGGCCATGAGGTCGTTGTGCAGTCAGGCGCCGGCGCCGGCATCTTCGCCGATGACGCCACGTATGAGAAGGCAGGCGCTCGCATCCTGCCGACGGCAGAGGCCGTGTTCGCTGACGCCGAAATGATCGTCAAGGTGAAGGAGCCGCAGGCGGTCGAGTATCGCCGGCTCAAGCCGCACCAGATTTTGTTCACCTATCTTCATCTCGCTCCCGATCCGGAGCAGGCCCGCGGCCTCCTTGCGTCTGGCGCGACCGCGATTGCTTACGAGACGGTCACCGATGCTGCCGGCGGCCTGCCGCTGCTCGCACCGATGAGCGAAGTCGCCGGTCGTCTGGCGATCGAGGCCGCTGCCATCGCTCTGCGCCGCCCGACCGGCGGGCGCGGCGTGCTCATGGGCGGCGTTCCTGGCGTTCGCCCGGCCAAGGTCGTGGTGCTCGGCGGCGGTGTCGTCGGCACCCATGCTGCGCGCATGGCCGCAGGCCTTGGCGCCGAAGTCTCGATCATCGATCGCTCATTGCCCCGGCTCCGTCAGCTCGACGAGCTGTTCGAGGGCCGCGTGCGCACGCTTGCATCGACCATGGAAAGCGTCGAGACCGAAGTGCTCGGCGCCGATGTCGTGGTTGGCGCGGTGCTGGTTGCCGGCGCCAGCGCGCCGAAGCTCGTCACCCGCGACATGCTTCCCCGCATGAAGCGCGGCGCGGTGCTGGTGGATGTATCGATCGACCAGGGCGGCTGCTTCGAGACCTCGCGGCCGACCACGCATGACGAGCCGACCTTCGAGGTCGACGGCATCATCCATTATTGCGTGGCGAACATGCCGGGCGCGGTTCCCGTGACCTCGGCGCAGGCGCTCAACAACGCGACGCTGCCCTTCGTGATCAAGCTCGCGGCCCAGGGCGTCGCGGCCTTCGATGACGACAAGCATCTCGCCGCCGGCCTGAACGTCCGCGACGGGCGGATCATGCATGCGGCGGTCGCCTCCTCGCTCGGCTTCGACCGCGCGAGCGGCAAAGTGCTCCGCGCCGCGTAGAGCATGATCGCGCTGGCGCTCTAGGCGATTGCATTGCCCCGCGGACGCATCCCCCCAATCGCGTCCGTCAGCCGGTCCACTCCTCCCTCGAGCGGACCGGCTTTTTCTTGCCGGTTTGAGTGCACAGGGCGGAAAGTTGTGCTATCGGAGCGTAGCAATACGTCGTTAGCGGTAGCGGCAGCCTAAATTCAGTCTTCAAGTCACCATAGGGCTTTCCGCGCGCGCAACTGAATCGCGTAAGCACGCGTCCCTGGCCAGTTCTAAACATCGGGAGGTCCTTCGATGAGCTTCACAAGAAAGCCCGCACACCCTGGCATGAGGCCGACAAAGCGGGTGCTGACGGGCGAAACCCGCGAGGAGGAGGCCGCCCGGCTCGCGCGCGAGATCGCCGCCCATCCCGTGACAAAGTGCGAACCAGGCGAGCGCGCCCCCTCCTCATCGCGTCCCGGCTGGAGCAACAAGGCGCTGATCCCGATGACCGAGCAGAGAGTCGCCGAAGGCATCGCCAAGAAGATGATGCGGAAGCCTTAAGGCGCATGCTGCCAATCCCTGGTGATCAAATATGAACGAGCAAGTGACCACTCTCCCCGCGCCGACCGATTTACGCGACTGGTCCAAGCTGCTTGCCGTTTACCGCGACCCGAGCAACGCGCGCAGCGCTTTCGAGATCGCCGTCACGGTGCTGCCGCTTATCGCGCTCTGGGTGCTGATGTGGGTATCGCTCGATGTCGGCTATTGGCTGTGCCTGCTGCTCGCAGTGCCGGCGGCCGGCTTCCTGGTGCGCCTGTTCATGATCCAGCACGATTGCGGCCACGGAGCGTTTTTCCGCCGGCGCGCCGCCAACGATTGGGTCGGCCGGGTGGCCAGCATAATCACGCTCACGCCCTACGACTGGTGGCGGCAGGCGCACGCTATTCATCATGCTCACTCAGGCAATCTCGATCATCGCGGCATCGGCGACATCGATACGCTGACCGTCCGCGAGTACCTTGCGCTCCCTCGCTGGCGGCGCTTCAAGTACCGGCTATACCGCAATCCGCTGGTGATGTTCGGCATCGGTCCCGCGTACAACTTCATCTTGCGGCAAAGACTGCCGGTCGGATTGATGCGCAGTGGCTGGCGGCCGTGGGCCAGCACCATGGCGACGAATGTCGCCATCGCGGCTTTTGCCGCGCTGCTGATTTGGCTGGTCGGGGTCGGCCCGTTTCTGCTGGTCCATCTCCCGATCACGTGCATCGGCGCTGCCATCGGCGTCTGGCTGTTTTACGTCCAGCACCAGTTCGAGGAGACCTTCTGGGAGCGCGACCAGAACTGGACCTTCCACGAGGCCGCGCTGATGGGCAGCTCGCATTATGACTTGCCGGGCGTGCTGCGCTGGTTCACCGCCAATATCGGCGTGCACCACGTCCACCATCTGTGCAGCCGCATCCCCTACTACCGGCTGCCTAAGGTGTTGCGCGATCACCCGCAGCTCGCCGCGGTCGGGCGCCTGACGCTGTGGGACAGCCTGAAATGCCTGCAGGTCGGACTGTGGAGCGAAGCGCAGCGGCGAGGCGTCTCGTTCCGCGAGATGCGCGCCGAAGTTCGGACCCAAGCGGTCCAGCCCGCATAACCTCGATACAGCTCTGGGACCGAGCTATTTCAAGCTCGGGAAGTTGAATTCCGCGCCGGCGCGGATGCCGGTCGGCCAGCGCGCGGTCACAGTCTTGAGGCGCGTGTAGAAGCGCACGCCTTCCGGGCCGTAGACCGAGTGATCGCCGAACAGCGACCGCTTCCAGCCGCCGAACGAGTGATAGGCGACCGGCACCGGGATCGCCACGTTGATGCCGACCATGCCGACCTCGATCTTGTCGGCGAAGGCGCGGGCAACGTCGCCGTCGCGAGTGAAGATCGCGGTGCCGTTGCCATATTCGTGGCGGTTGACGAGATCGGCGGCTTCGTCGTAACCACCGGCCCGCACGACCGACAGCACCGGCCCGAAAATCTCTTCCTTGTAGATGGTCATGTCCTTGGTCACGCGGTCGAACAGCGAGCCGCCGAGGAAGAAGCCCCGCTCATAACCCTGTAGCTCGAGTCCGCGCCCGTCGACGACGAGCTCGGCGCCTTCCGCGACGCCTTGGCCAATGAGGCCCTCGATGCGGCGCTTGGCGTCCGCCGTGATCACCGGCCCCATCTCCGACTCAGGATCGGCCGCGGGACCGACCTTCATCATGCGGATCTTTGGCGCGAGTGCCTCGACCAGACGGTCCGCGGTCGTCTCGCCGACCGGCACCGCGACCGCGATCGCCATGCAACGCTCCCCGGCCGAGCCGAAGCCCGCGCCCATCAGCGCATCGACCGCCTGATCCATGTCGGCGTCGGGCATGACGATCATGTGATTCTTGGCGCCGCCCAGCGCCTGCACGCGCTTCCCCGCCGCCGAGCCGCGCCGATAGACATATTCGGCGATCGGGGTGGAGCCGACGAAGCTCACCGCCTTGATGTCGGGATGATCGAGGATCGCGTCGACGGCTTCCCTGTCGCCATGGACGACATTGAGCACGCCGGCCGGGAAGCCGGCCTCCTGAAACAGATCGAAGATCAGCATCGACGTCGAAGGGTCGCGCTCCGACGGCTTCAGCACGAAGGCGTTGCCGCAAGCGATGGCGACCGGATACATCCACATCGGCACCATGGCCGGGAAGTTGAATGGCGTGATGCCGGCGACGACGCCGAGCGGCTGGCGGTCGGACCAGCTGTCGATCTCCGGGCCGACATTGCGGCTGTACTCGCCCTTGAGCAGATGCGGGATGCCGCAGGCGAAATCGACCACGTCGATGCCGCGGGCGAGCTCGCCAAGCGCGTCGGCATGCGTCTTGCCGTGCTCCTTGGAGATCGTCAGCGCGATCTCGTCGGCGTGACGCTCGAGCAGCTCCTTGAAGCGGAACATGGGCTTGATGCGTTTGAGCGGCGGCAGGGCCGCCCAGCTCGCGGCGGCGTTTTTGGCGGCGGCGACGGCGGCGTTCACATCGGCCGCGGTCGAAAGCGGCACGGCAGCTATCTGCTCCCCGGTGGCAGGATCGTAGACCGGCGCGATGCGCGGCGACGACGAGGTGACCTTGCGGCCGTCGATGGCGTTCTGGATGGTGCGCATGAAGCTTCGCTATGCTCTCAATTCACGCTCTTCAGCACGCCCGACAAAATATCGATCAGCTGGTCGATCTCTTTCTTCTCGATGATCAGCGGCGGCGAAAGCGCGATGGTGTCGCCGGTGGCGCGGACCAGAAGCCCGCGCTCGAACGCCTCGATGAAGCGCGCATGGGCGCGCTTGCCGGGCTCGCCCGGGACCGGATCGAACTCGATGGCGCCGATCAGCCCGATAGTGCGGATGTCGATGATATGCGGGAGACCCTTGAGCGAATGGACCGCGTCCTGCCAATAGGGCGCGAGCTCCGCGGCGCGCGTCAACAGCCCCTCCTCTTGATAGGTCTCGAGCGTGGCGATCGAGGCGGCGCAGGCCACCGGGTGGCCGGAATAGGTGTAGCCGTGGAACAGATCGATGACCTCCTCGCCGACGCCCATGAAGGCATCGTAGATCTTGGACTTCACGAACACCGCGCCCATCGGAATGGTGCCGTTGGTGATGCCCTTAGCGGTGGTGATGATGTCGGGCGACACGCCGAAATAGTCGGCGCCGAACGGCGTGCCGAGGCGGCCGAAGGCGGTGATCACCTCATCGAAGATCAGCACGATGTCATGCTTGGCGGCGATCGCGGCGAGGCGTTTGAGATAGCCCTTGGGCGGGATCAGCACGCCGGTCGAGCACGCTACCGGCTCGACGATCACCGCGGCGATGGTGGAAGCGTCGTGCAGCGCGACCAGCCGCTCGAGATCGTCGGCGAGCTCGGCGCCATGCTCGGGCTCGCCGCGGGTGAAGGCGTTGCGCGCAAGATCGTGGGTGTGGCGGATATGATCGACGCCGCTCAACAGCGTGCCGAACATCTTGCGGTTGTTGGCGATGCCGCCGACCGAGGTGCCGCCGAAATTGACGCCATGATATCCACGCTCGCGGCCAATCAGGCGCACCTTGGTGCCGTTGCCCTTGGCGCGGTGATACGCGAGCGCGATCTTGAGCGCGGTCTCGACCGACTCCGAGCCTGAGTTGGTGAAGAACACATGGTCGAAGCCGGGCGGCGCGACATTGACCAGCTTCGAGGCGCACTCGAACGCGCGCGGATGGCCCATCTGGAACGTTCCGGCGAAATCGAGCTCGCCGACCTGCTTGCGAACCGCTTCGACGATTTTCGGCCGGCAATGGCCGGCATTGACGCACCACAGCCCCGACGTGCCGTCGAGCACGCTACGCCCGTCATTGGTCGTGTAGCGCGTGCGCTCCGCGCTGACGATCAGGCGCGGCGACCTCTTGTATTGCCGGTTCGCCGTAAACGGCATCCAGAATGCTTCGAGATCGTTGGTCGCAAGTTTTGCGCTCATGTGAGTGTCCGGTAACCGTGCAGAAAATTGAATTCGAAGAGCTCACGCGACCCGGGTCACGGCTTCGGTGAGGCTCGCCTCGAAGATGTCCATGCCATCGCGCACCACCTCGTCGCTCGCCGTCAACGGCACGAGGAAGCGGATGACGTTGCCGTAGGTACCACAGGACAGCAGAATGAGCCCGTTCTCGTTTGCGACCTTCATCAAGGCCTGGGTCAGCTGCGGCGCGGGCTCACCGCTCGCGGTGTCCTTGACCAGCTCGATGGCGCACATCGCGCCGATGCCCCGAACATCGCCGATGCAGTTCAGGTTCGAGCGGTCTCTGATCTGGTTGCAGCGGTCGACAATGATCTTGCCGATGGCATTGGCGCGGTCGCACAGCTTCTCGTCCTCGATGATGTCGAGCACGGCGTGCGAAGCGGCGCAGGCGACCGGGTTGCCCGCATAGGTGCCGCCGAGCCCGCCGGGGCCCGACGCATCCATGACATCGGCGCGTCCGGTTATGGCCGACAGCGGAAAGCCGCCGGCCAGGCCCTTGGCCATGGTCACGACGTCGGCCTTGATGCCGGCATGCTCGAGCGCGAACATTTTGCCGGTGCGCCCGAAGCCGGTCTGAATCTCGTCGGCGATCAACAGGATGCCGTGCTCGTCGCACAGCGCCCGCAAGCTCCGCAGGAAATCGAACGGCGCGATATAGAAGCCGCCCTCGCCCTGCACCGGCTCGATGATGATGGCCGCGATGCTCGACGGGTCGGCCGAGTATTTGAACAACGCCTTCAACGCATCCAGGCTCTGCTCGCCGCTGACCCCGTGATAGGGGTTGGGGAAAGCGACGTTGTAAACGTCGGCAGGGAACGGCCCAAAGCCCTTCTTGTAGGGGACGACCTTGCCGGTCAGCGCCATGCCCATGAGGGTGCGGCCGTGGAAGCCGCCGCTGAACGACACGATACCCGGACGCCCGGTGAAGATGCGCGCGACCTTCACCGCGTTCTCGACGGCCTCGGCGCCGGTCGAGATCAGCATGGTCTTGGCCGGGCTCGCCACCGGCGCCAGCGCATTCAGCCGCTCGGCCAGACGCACATAGGATTCGTACGGCGTGACCTGGAAGCAGACATGGCTGAACGCCTTCATCTGCTCCTCGACGGCGGCGACGATCCTCGGATGCTGATGGCCGGTATTGACCACGGCGATGCCGGCGCCGAAATCGATATAGCGCTTGCCGTCCTCGCTCCAGATCTCGGCGTTCTTGGCGCGCTTGGCGTAGATAGCGGTCGCGTTGCTCACGCCGCGCGGCACGGCCGCTTCTCTACGCTGCTGAAGCTCGGCCGAGTTTGCCATGTGGACGTTCCGATCTCCCAGATGATCTTGGCAGTGTTTTTGAAATGCGATGCGTCAGGACTGGAGCACAACCGGGCTCGATCCGACCCAGCTCACCCACACCTTCTCGCCCCAGCCGAAATTGTCCTGGTCGAAGCGCGAGCGGTTGGGCCGCGATATCCGGATCAGCCGGCCGTTGGCCAGCAGCACGTGATAGATGGAAATGTCGCCGAGATAGGAAATCTCCTTGATTTCGCCCTTGGCGACGTTGTGCGCCTTCGGGCATTCCGGCACCGTCGGCGGCGATGCATCGTCCTTGTGCAGGTTCATCTTCTCCGGCCGGATTGCGACCCACACCGGCGTCAGCTCCTTGCCGGGAACGGAATGGGGCACGTGGATGTGGTGCGGATCGAGCTCGGGGCAGGCAACGGTCGCCTCGTCGGGCTTGTCGTTGATCAACGTGCCCTCGAACATGTTTACCGAGCCGATGAAGTCGGCGACGAAGCGCGTGGCGGGAAACTCGTAGAGGTCCGAGGGCGTGCCGATCTGGGCGATCGAACCCTTGTTCATCACGGCGATGCGCGATGCGATCGCCAGCGCCTCGTCCTGATCGTGGGTGACCATGATGAAGGTGATGCCGACCTTGCGCTGGAGCTGCGACAGCTCGAAGCGCATGGCCTCGCGCAATTTGGCGTCGAGCGCCGAGAGCGGCTCGTCGAGCAGCAGCACCTTCGGCTTCTTGACCAGGGCGCGCGCGAGCGCCACGCGCTGGCGCTGACCGCCCGACAATTGGTCAGGCTTGCGCGCGGCAAGGTGGCCGAGCTGCACGAGGTCGAGCCCCTCCTGCACGCGCTGGTCGCGCTCGGCCTGCGGTACGCCGTCGACCTTGAGGCCGTAGGCGACATTGTCGGCGACGGTCATATGCGGAAACACGGCATAGGACTGGAACACCATGTTCACGGCGCGCTTGTTGGGCGGAATCTCGGCCATGTCCCGGCCATCGATCAGCACGTGGCCCTCGCTCGGCACTTCGAGGCCGGCCAGTATGCGCAGCAAGGTGGTCTTGCCGCAGCCCGAAGGTCCGAGCAGGGCGAAGAACTCGCCGGGCACGATGTCGAGGCTGACATTGTCGACAGCAACCGTCGAGCCCCACCGCTTGGTGATGTTGCGGAAGCTGATGATCGGCTTGACGTCGCTCTTGGCGGCGCCGGCTACTGGTTGATCCACTTTACCCATCCTTGCGGCTTTATTTCTGCCCCTTACCCTGCATGATCATCATCAGCGCCATGAGCACGATGGTGACCACGATCAGCATGGTCGAAGCGGCGTTGACCTCGGGCGTCACCGAGAACCGCAGCATCGAATAGACCTTGACTGGGAAGGTGATCGTGTCCGGCCCCGACGTAAAGAAGGTGATCACGAAGTCGTCGAGCGATAGCGTGAAGGCGAGCAGGCCGCCGGCGATCAAGGCCGGCTGCATATGTGGCAGCAGCACATCGCGAAATGCCTGCCAATCGTTGGCGCCGAGATCGCGCGCCGCCTCCTCCTGCTCCTTGTTGAAGCTCGCCAGCCGCGCACCGACGACGAGCGCGACGAACGGGAAACAGAACGATACGTGGGCAATGGTGATCGAGCCGAGGCTGAGCGGCCAAATGAGGTTATTCGGCCAGGGCACAACCTTCGTGAAGAACAGCAGCATGGCGACCCCCATGCAGATTTCCGGCACGACGATCGGCAGCGTGAAAGCGCCCTCGACCACGGTCTTGCCGATGAAGCGGTAGCGCCACAACAACAGGGCTGCCAATGAACCGATGACCAGAGAGACGATCGTCGCCATCGCCGCGATGGTCAGAGAGTTGCCAAAGGCGATAAGCAGGGCCTGGTCGTTGAACAGCTTATGGTAGTAGTCGAGCGTGAAGCCGCGCCAAACCGTGTTGCGCTTGCTGTCGTTGAAGCTGAAGGCGACCAGCGCTACCAGCGGCGCGTACAGGAAGAAGAACACGCCGAGCAGCCACAGCCGCATCTGCCACGTGCGATTATATTCAAGAGGCGCGCGTCGTAAGGCCATGACCTAGATCCCGTGCCCGTCAGCAGCCTTGCCCTTGCTGAAATAGGCGCGCAAGGCGATCGCACCGAACGTCGCATACATCAGCAGGAAGGATAGCGCCGCGCCGAATGGCCAATCGTTGGCCTGCTTGAACTGGCGCTCGATGACGTTGGCGATCATCTGGCTATCGGGCCCGCCGAGGAGATTGGGCGTAAGGTAGGCGCCGAGCGCCGGCACGAAGGTGATGATAATGCCGGAGATGATGCCCGGCAGCGCCAGCGGCACTACGATCAAGAACAACGTGCGCAGATGACCCGCGCCGAGGTCGAGGCTCGCCTCGATCAGCGATTTGTCGAGCCGGTCGAGCGCCGCATAGAGGGGCAGCACCATGAAGGGCAGATGCACGTAGACGAGACCGACCACGACGGCGAAATTGCTGTACAGCAGCTGCAGCGGCGTGAAGTCGCCGAGCGGCTGCATACCGACCAGCGTCATCAGCCAACTCGCCTGATTCCAGAACCAGGCGAGAATGAAATTGACGTAGCCCTCGGTGCGCAGCACCGCGATCAGCGCATAGGTACGGATCAACAAGTTGGTCCAGAACGGCAGCATAATCAGCAGCAGCATCCACGCTCGCCATTTCTCGCTGGCAAACACGATCGACAGCGCGACCGGGAAGCCGATGATGAGGCAAAGCAGGGTGGTAAGGCCGGCGACGAAAATCGACTTGGCGAAGATGCCGAGATAGAGCGGCTGCAGCGCGCGGATATAGTTGTCTAAAGTGCCGCTGATCTCCACCCCGGTCAGGCCGGCGTTCTGGCCGAAGCTGTAGGCCCAGACGATGGCGAGCGGAGCGAGGAAGAACGCGACCACCCAGACGATGGGTGGCAGTGCCGTTACCAAGAAGGCCAGTCGGCGTTCCTGTGTCTGGGTGGCCAATGTCGCGTCCTTCGCTCGCTACCTCACCTCGCCTAAATCAAGCCGCGCGCAGCCGAGTCATGGCGTCATCGAGCTGACGCGTAAACTCTGGGCCGAGGTAACGCGGATATTCGCATTTGGCCATGATCTCCGCCGGCGGAAAGATCACCGGGTTGTCCCTGTAGGACGCCGGCATCAGCGCCACGGCGGCGGCATTCGGCGACGGGTATTTGATGGTCGAGGAGATCTCGGCGCCGACTTTCGCGTCCAAGATGAAGTTGATGAACTTGAGCGCGTTCTCGGGATGCGGCGCGCCTTTCGGGATCGCCAGCGTGTCTGACTGCTTCATGGCGCCTTCCTTCGGCACAACGAAGTCGAGGTCGTCGTCCTCGGCCATGACCTGGGCGATGTCGCCGTTATACTCCATCACGACGTCGACCTCGCCGGATGCCAGCAGGTCCTGACCGTTGTCCTCGTGGAACGACTTGATGTTGGGCTTCTGCTTGATGAGCAAGGCCTCGGTTTGCTTGATCAGCTCGGGCGAGGTATCGTTGATTGAGTGGCCGAGATATTTGAAGCAATTGCGGAACAGCTCGCTCGCGTCCGACATCACCGCGATGCGGCCCTTGTACTCGTCGGAATCGAACAGGTACTTCCAGCTGTCGGGGACCTCCTTGACCTTGGACTTGCGATAGCCGATGCCGATGACGAGCCAAGTGTAGGGCATGGAGAATTTGCGGCCGGGATCGTAGGGCGCGTCGTTGATGAACTCCGGCGCGATATTCTTGATGTTCGGGATCTTGGCGTGGTCGAGCGGCTCGAGCAGCTCGGCCTGGATCATGCGCTCGACGAACTCACTGCCAGGAACGATGACGTCGTAGCCGGGATTTCCGGCGCGAAGCTTCGCGAACAACTCGTCGTTGGTCGCGAACAGGCTCATATTGACGTCGATGCCGCTCGCGTCCTTGAAGTCCTGGAGCGTCGTCTCGCCGATATAAGTGTCCCAGTTATAGAAATTGAGCTTCGGCTCCTCGGCGGCCCAAGCCTTGCGTGTCTTGCCCGAGAGGCTGATGCCGATCGCGGCGGCGCCGAGACCTTTCAGTATCGAGCGGCGCGAGGCGCGGCTGGCGAAGGATTTGGCGGGCACATCGGTCATACTCACTCTCCCCTATGCTTGCTGGCGGCTAGCTCGCCGCTGCGGTCCGTGGTCGTGTGGGCTCCATTGAGTATGGCCGTTCGCGACCAAACCGGCCAAGCTCATTCCGTAGGCAATTTCCGCTTGTGATGACCAATTATGCGTCGATACCACCCAGGCAGATGTATTTGATCTCGAGATACTCCTCCAAGCCTTCGGCGGCGCCCTCGCGGCCTAGGCCGGATTCCTTGACGCCACCGAACGGCACGACCTCGTTCGAGAAGATGCCTTCATTGACGCCGACCATGCCGGCATCGAGCTTCTCGGCGACGCGCCATGCACGGCTCATATTCTGGCTGAAAAGATAGGCGGCGAGCCCGAACGGCGTGTCGTTGGCGAGCCTTATCGCATCTTCCTCGGTGTCGAACCGCACCAGCGCCGCCACGGGGCCGAAAATCTCCTCGCGCACGATCTCCATGTCCGGCGTGACGTCTCCCACCACTGACGGACGATAGAATAACGGCCCGGCTTTATCGAGCGAACCGCCGAGCAGGACTTTCGCGCCTCTTTTGACCGCGTCGCCGACCAGCGCCTCGACCTTGGCGATCGCCTCGCTGGTGATCAAAGGGCCGAGCGTGGTGCCGGCCGCCATGCCGGGCCCGACCGCGAGCTTCTTGACCGCATCCACCAGGCCGCCGGCGAAGCGGTCGTAGATCCCGGACTGCACCAGAATACGGTTGGCGCAGACGCAGGTCTGGCCGGCGTTGCGGTATTTCGAGGCCATAGCGCCGGCGATCGCCTGGTCGAGATCGGCGTCGTCGAACACCAGAAGCGGCGCGTTGCCGCCAAGCTCGAGCGTCAGCTTCTTCACCGTGTTGGCGCATTGCCGGTAGAGGATCTTGCCGACCTCGGTCGAGCCGGTGAATGTCAGCTTGCGAACCCGACCATCATCGCAGAACACCTTGCCGACGGCCGGCGCATCAGTAGTGGTCACGACGTTGAGCACGCCGGGCGGCAGGCCTGCATCCATGCCGAGCTTGGCGATGGCGAGCGCGCAGAGCGGAGTCTCGGCCGCGGGCTTGACCACGATGGTGCAGCCCGAAGCAAGCGCCGGCGCGACCTTCCGCGTGATCATGGCGATCGGGAAATTCCATGGCGTGATCGCCGCGACCACGCCGATCGGCTGCTTGATGGTGATGTAGCGCTTGGACGCGGCGGTGGTCGGGATGGTGCGCCCGTAAGCGCGCTTGCCCTCCTCGGCGAACCACTCGACGAACGAGGCGCCATAGCCCACCTCGACCCGCGACTCGGCGAGCGGCTTGCCCTGCTCGGTCGGTCATCAGCTGGGCGAGGCTCTCGGTCTCGGCCGTGATCAGATCGAACCAGCGCCTGAGAATTGTTGCCCGCTCCTTGGCGGTCTTGGACGACCAGGCGGGCAGCGCGCGGCTCGCAGCGTCGATGGCGAGACCCGCCTCTTTGGCGCCGAGGTCGGGCACGGTCGCGATTTCCTCGCCCGTCGCCGGATCGGTGACGGCAAAGGTCTTGGCGGAGGTGACCCATTCGCCGCCGATCAGCGCCGCGGTGGGGAACTTCTTGGCGATCATGTTCATCGTCAATCTCCGTCAGCGTATCGTAATCGAGACCGACTTTAGATCGGCGTATTTGTGGAGGGCGTGCAGCGAGCGGTCGCGGCCGAAGCCCGATTGCTTGAAGCCGCCGAACGGCATGGTGATGTCGCAGGCGTCCCAGCCATTGACCCAGACGAGGCCGGCCTTGATCTCGCGCGCGGCGCGATGGGCGAGCGAGACGTCGCGCGTCCATAACCCGGCGGCGAGCCCGTAGACGGTCGCGTTGGCGAGGCGGATCGCCTGGTCGGGCTCCGCGAACCGCGTCACCGCGAGGACTGGTCCGAACACCTCCTCGCGCGACAGCGCCGCGTCCGGCGTCACCTGGTCGAACACGGTCGGCTCGACGAAGAAGCCGCCGCTGTCGACCCGCGCGCGCTTGCCGCCGAGCTTGAGGGCCGCGCCCTCGCGGCCGGCGATTTCGATGTAGCGCAAGGCGGTCTGCATCTGCTCGGCCGACACCATGGCGCCGAAATTGGTCTCGGGCTCGAGCGGATCGCCCGGAACGATGCGCTTGGCGACGTCGAGCAGCTTGTCGAGGAACGCATCGGCGATTGAGTCATGCACCAGAAGCCGCGAGGCCGCCGTGCACACCTCGCCTTGGTTGAAGAAGATGCCCCACGCGGCATGGAACGCGGCGGCATCGAGGTCGGGGCAGTCGGCGAACACGATCTGCGGGGACTTGCCGCCAAGCTCGAGGCTGATCCGCTTCAGATTGCTCTGCCCCGAATATTGCATCAGCAGCCGGCCCACCGCTCCCGAGCCGGTGAACGCTATCATGTCGACATCCATGTGCAGCGCGAGCGCCTTGCCGGCCGTGGCGCCCATGCCGGGGACGACGTTGAGCACGCCGGCCGGCAGCCCGGCCTCTAGCGCCAGCTGGCCAAGCTTCAGCGCGGTCATCGGCGACTGCTCGGCCGGCTTCAGCACGACCGAGTTGCCCATGGCCAACGCCGGCGCGACCTTCCACATCGCCATGTGCAGCGGGAAGTTCCACGGCACGATCGCGCCGATTACGCCGAGCGGCTCGTGCACGGCGAAGGAGAAGCGGTCGCTCGTTCCCGGACCGACCTCGCCGTAGACCTTGTCGAGCGCTTCGGCGTAATAGCGCAGCGTGCGGATCGCCTGCGGTATATCGATCGCGAGCGCGTCCTTGATCGGCTTGCCGACATCGAGGCTCTCGAGCACGGCGAGCGTCTCGGCGTCGCGCTCCATGAGGTCGGCGAGCGCAAACAAGCTCTGCTTCTTGTCGCGGTAATGGAGGTTGCGCCAACGCCCATCGTCGAAGGCGCGCCGCGCGGCCGCGACCGCGAGATCGACGTCGGCAGCATCGCAGTCGGCGACGCGGTTGATCACCGTGCCGTTGCGCGGCGTCACATTGTCGAAGCTGCGGCCCGAGCGCGCGGGCTCGAGACGGCCGTCGATAACCGCCCGAGCGGGGAGCTCGATCACGCCTGCGACTTTCTCAAAATGTGCAAGCGATGTCATAGGTTAAGCCTCAGGCGACGCGCGCATACCAAAGGTGATCCAGCGGAGTGACGATACGCTCGAAATTGCTCCGCTCGGCATGCTTTAGACGCGAAAATACATGTTGGAATGGGCCGCCGAAGGCGCCGCGCACGATCTCCGAACGCTGGAACAGATCGAGCGAGTTGCACCACGCGGTCGGCAACGCCGGTGCCTCGATCATCTCAGAGTTGCCTTCGACCGCCGGACCGGGATCGATCTTGTTGGCGATGCCGTGGCTCATGCCGGCAAGCATCGACGCCATTACCAGATAGGGATTGGCATCGGCGCCGGCAACGCGATGCTCGATGCGGGTGGCGGCGCCGTTGCCGTGAGGAATGCGCAACGCTACCGTGCGATTGTTGAAGCCCCAATGCGCGGCCATCGACACATAGGCCTTGGGCACATAGCGGCGATAGGCGTTAGCCGATTGCGCCCACACCGCCATGAAATCCGCCATGGTCTCGCGCATGCCGCCAAGCGCGTGACGGAATAGCGGCGAGATCGGATCGCCGGCGAACAGATTCTGTCCCGATTGGTCGAGCAAGCTCATATGCACGTGCATGCCCGAGCCAGCCCAATCGTGATGCGGCTTGGCCATGAACGTGGCGTCGAGCTGGTGCGCCCGCGCCGCCGACTTGACCGCGCGCTTCAAAAGCAGACCGTCGAGCGCTGCGCCGACCGCATCTGGACGATGCTTGAGGTTGATCTCGAACTGGCCGGGACCCGACTCCTTCATGATCGCATCGACCGGCAGACCCTGAACCTCGCAAATCCGGTAGACGTCGTCGATGAACGGCGACAGCGCATCCATCTCCTCGAAGCCGAACGTGTGCGGCCGCTCAGGGTCATCGGAGATGCCGTCCGGCTTCTCCATGCCGAAATCGCCGTTGAGGCCCTTTTTCGCTACATAGAACTCAAGCTCGACGGCGGCCACCGGGGTCTGGCCCGCACGCGTGAACCTCGCCACCTGATCGGCGAGCACGGCGCGCGGATCGAGCTCATCCTTGACGTCGATCGCCATGACCGCTTGCGCGTGCCTGCCGTCGCCGACCGGAATCGGGACCAGCGTCTTGCCGAGAACGTGGCACAAATGGTCATGGTCGCCGGTCTCCCACAGCCGGCCGGTCTCCTCGACGCAATTGCCGAGCGGATCCATGATGAAGATCGAGCTCGGCATCATCAGCCCGCTTTTGGCGACGCCGAGCAGGTCGGAGCGGCGCATGCGCTTGCCGCGCGGAATGCCGTTCATGTCGAACACGAACACGTCGATCCACTGCACCGCGGGGTTGGCGGCGAGGAAGGCTTGCGCCTCATCGACGGTGAGCCGCGTGCCGGTCATGATGCGCCGCCTTTCGCTGCCGCGCCGAAGCGGCGGAACAGCGAGGTCGAGACCGGGTTGGCCTTGGCCGCAAACTCAGGGTGCCATTGCACGCCCAGGCAGAACGCCGCGTCGTCTGGTCCACGCACGGCCTCGACCAGACCGTCCTCGGCGAACGCCTCCGGCTTCAGCCCGCTGGCGAGGCGGGCGATGCCCTGCCAGTGCAGCGAGTTGACCATGATCTGGTCGCGCCCGACCCAATCGCGCAGCATGCCGCGGAGCGAGACCGGGTGGACCGGACCATAAGCCTCGTCGATCGCAACATTGGTCCTGGCGCGATGGTCTTTGTGGCCGTTCACGTCATGCACCGCCTGATGCAGGCTGCCGCCAAGCGCGACGTTCAGCTCCTGAAAGCCGCGGCAGATGGCGAATAGCGGCGTCTTGCGCTCGACCGCTGCGCGGATCAGCGGCAGCGTCACCGCATCGCGCAACGGATCGAGCGCATCGGGATTGACCGGCGTTTCCTCGCCGTAATGCTCGGGCGCGACGTTGGACAGGCTGCCCGACAACAGGATGGCGTCGGCAATCTCAAGCACGGCGCCGATGTCGGTCATGCCGGCGCCGACCGGCACCAGCAGCGGCTGACATTCAGCCACCTCGGCGACGGCCGCCGCGTATTTGCGGCCCACCGCGTCGAAGGCATGGCCGTCGATGATCTTGGTGCAGGCCGGAATGACGACGATCGGACGGCTCATGCTGCGAGCTCTCCGGCGACGTCGCTGAGCGTGAGATCGAGCGAGCGGCGAATGATCGCCTCCGCCTCGTCGAACTGGTCTTGCGTCCAGATCAGCGGCGGCGCCATGACCATGGTGTCGAACACGGCCCGCATGATGAAGCCTTCGCGGAAGAAATGATCGCGGCAGATCAGCCCAACCCGGCCGGGATCGGCGAAGCGTCGCCGGTTCCGCTTGTCGGCGACCAGTTCGATGGCGCCGAGCAGCCCGATCGAGCGGACCTCTCCGACCAGCGGGTGGTCCTTGAACTTCGCCAGCATCTTGGCGAGCGCCGGACCGGCGAACTCCTTGACGCGCGGGACGAGCCGCTCACGCTCCATGATCTCGATATTCTTGAGCGCGACGGCGCACGCCACCGGGTGGCCCGAGAAGGTGTAGCCGTGATTGAAATCGTCGTCTGACTCGATCAGGGCCTCGACGATCTTGTCGTCGACGATGATGCCCGACAGCGGGATGTAGCCCGAGGTCGCTGCCTTGGCGAAGGTGATGATGTTCGGCCGGATGCCGTAATGCTGCGCGGCGAACCACGTGCCGACCCGGCCAAACCCGGTGATTACCTCGTCGGCGAGGAGCAGGATGCCGTATTTGTCGACGATGCGCTGCACCTCAGGCCAGTAGGTCGAAGGCGCGATCTTGACGCCGCCCGCGCCCTGCACCGGCTCACCGGCGAACGCCGCCACGTTCTCGGGTCCGACCGCAAGGATCTCGTCCTCGAGCGCGCGCGCAGCTCTGAGGCCGAACGCCTCGGCCGTCTCGCCGTCCTTCGCCTCGCCATACCAATACGGATCGACGATGTGGCGGAAGCCGTCATAGACCGGATAGCTGTGCGCGTGCACATGCACCATGCCGCCCATGGAGCCGGCGGCGATGGTCGAACCGTGATAGGCGTTCTTGCGCGAGATGATGATGCGCCGCTTGGGCTCACCCTTGATCGCCCAATAATGCCGGATCAGGCGGATCGCGGTGTCGTTCAATTCAGAACCTGACGAGCCGTAAAACACCTGGTTGAGATTGTCCGGCGCGAGCTCGGCGAGCTTGCGCGACAGAGCGACGACCGGAGGGTGCGTCGTCTTGAAAAACGTATTGTAGAACGGAAGCTCGACCATCTGGTCGTAAGCCGCCTGCGCCAGCTCCTTCCGCCCATAGCCGACATTGCAGGTCCACAGCCCGGCCATGCCGTCGAGGACACGCTGGCCTTCGCTGTCGAAGATGTAGGGCCCCTCGCCGCGGACGATGACCCGCGTGCCGGCCGCCCGCAGCGATTTGTGGTTGCTGAAGGGATGCAGGTGATGGAGAGCGTCCAGCTCTTTCAATTGTGTGGTTTGGTACTGATTAGTCACTTTATATAACCTCCAGCAGAGCGTGACCCGAAGGCCAACCGGTTAAAGCTGGAAGCCGGCGTGGGGCGTATAGCCGATACGGGCGCAAAGCAGCAGGAGCAACGCCTTCGAGCAAAGCCCGTTTAGGGCAATCGAAGTTCGGGAAGCCAACATGTAAGCCCGCGCCCAATATGCCTCCCCGCGTCAGCCTTGACAGGCGCCCATCGGCGGGTATGGCTACAGCGTAGACTGTATTGGCTACGGTGTAGAATTGTCAACGCAAACAGCACGCAAGGCCAAATCCCGCCCGCGCGGCCGGCGGAACCTCGATAAGAGCGCGATTCTGGACGCGGCCTTTACTATGCTGTCGCGCGACGGCGAGGCCGCCTTCTCGGTACGAAAGCTCGGAGTAGAGATCGGCGTCGACCCCATGACCGTGCTGCATCATTTCGGCTCAAAGGACGAGCTGATGCGGCGGATCGCCGACCGGGCCCTGACCACGGTCGAGCTGCCGATCGCGACCGCAGACTGGCGCCTCGATCTCCGCAACGTGGCCGCCGCCTATCGCGACCTCGCCCACCGCCATCCGCGCCTGTTCCACCTCCATTTCCGCTTCCATGCGACCGGGCCCGCCGACCATGCCTCGAGCGAGGTGGTCTATCGGGCGCTGCGGAATGCTGGTCTCGCCGATGCCGAGGCCGCCGGGCTCGGGCTCGCGTTCTACGCTTTCATCCTCGGCTATGCCTTGGCGGAAGCCGAAGGGTTGCTCCGCCCGATCAGCGATGAGGACGAGGCCGAACTCAGGGCGCTCGACCCGCTCTCCTGCCCGGCGACGCTCGCGCTGATCCCAGCCTTCAGGGCGCTCGACCGCGACGCCGCGTTCGACATTTCGGTCGAGGCATTCATCGACGGCGTCTCGTGCCGCTGCAAGACGGACGTGCCGGCCAAGCTGCCGCGAGCGAGCCGGCCAGCGTGAACCGGAGGCGCCTCGCGCCGCTATACCTTGGCCGTGCCTTCGCGGTGCTTCACGGCGAACTCCTCCTCGGGCGAGAACACCAAATTCTTTCGCCCATGGGCCGCGAAATAGAGGATCGCCAGCGCGTACCAGATCGCCACCCCGATCACGCCGGTACGGTAGACCGGATCGGCGAGCTGGAAGGCAATCGTCACCAGCGCAATGATCACTGTGAGCGAGGCGCCGAGCACGCCGAACGGGCTGCGGAACGGCCGCTCGATGCGGGGAAACCGCCGGCGGAGCTGGATGAAAGTGAGCCCTTGCAGCAGATAGGAGATCATCGCTCCGAACACCGCCATGTTGAGCAGCACCCCGCCGATGAACGAGCCCGCCGCCTCGCCGCCCATGGCGAACCACACCACCAGCATCACAGCGAGCCCGAGTAAGCCGCCGGCGATCAACGCGACGTTCGGCGTCTTGTACGTGCCGTGGGTGACCGACAGAAAATGCGGGAAATAGCCGGCGCGCGACAGCGAGTAGATCTGCCGTCCATAGGCGAAGATGATGGCGTGGAAGCTGGCAACCAGCCCGCACACCGCGACCAGGCTCAAAATTTTCGCCCAATCCGAGCCGAAGATGGCGCGGAACCCGTCGAGAATCGGCTCGCCCGAGGTGCCGAGCGCGAACGCGCCGTGGATCGTCGTCACGACACCGGCGGCGTCGGTCACCTGGCGTTCGATCGGGATCGCCGGGTTGATGAGGAGAACCAGGAAGCCTAGCCCTATCAGCGTGAACATGCCGAGCATGATGCCCTTGGGCATGTCGCGTTTGGGGTCGGCCGACTCTTCGGCCGCAAGCGGAAGCTGCTCGATGGCGAGGAACAGCCAGACCGCGAACGGCAGCGAAGCGAGGATGCCGTGAACGCCAAACGGCAGGAAAGGCCCATGACCGCCCGGCAGCTCGACCGCGGCCCCGCTGGCATCGGCCCCGATATTCATCGCGTATTTGCCGAACTCGATAAACGGAAGCGCGCTCACAAAGAACACGGTCAGAATCATGATCGCGAGCAGGGTCACGATTGCGGTGACCAGGAACGACAGCTCGACGCCGCGCGTATTGGCGCCGACAAAGACGATGTAGCCGAAGATCCACCACAGCGGTTGGAACGCGGCAGGCGTCTCGAAAATCGCCGTGAGGTAGGTGCCGATGAAATACACGATCACTGCCGGCGTGAGCACGTATTCGATATTCTCGGCAACCCCGGTGATGAACCCGCCCCACGGGCCGAAAGCGGTGCGGGCAAAGGAATAGGCGCCGCCGGTATGCGGCAGCGCCGGGCTCATCTCGGCGATCGAGTAGGTTAGGCCGAGATACATGACGGTGATGATGATGGTGCCGACGAACATGCCGCCCCAGCCGCCGACGGCAAAGCCGAGATTCCAGCCGGAAAAATCCCCCGAGATCACCGCGGCGACGCCAAGCGCCCATAGATAGAAGACCCCGGCATGACGCCTGAGTTCGCGCTGGTCGAAATAGTCGTTGTCGGGGACGTGATAGGAAACCCCGCCTTCGTGGCGCGTCTCAGCCATTTTTTCCGCCATTGTGCCGCTCCCCTGCCCTCGCCGAGCGCGTGGGCGCTTCCTTGTCATCCCCGCCATAGGCTGGCAGGCAATTTGAACACCGCACGCGACCTCCCTCAACTCTTGATTCGCGACATCTTGGGGTCGTAAAGCGGATCAAGGCAGACTTCCGCGGGAACACGCACCGTCGCGACCTCGAGCTCGTAGCGGCCGGAGAGTATCATCTCGCGATCCACGCCGTCCTCGGGATCGCGGACATAGCCGTAGCCGATCGAGCGGCCGATCGTGTACCCATAGCCGCCGCTCGCGAGCCAGCCGACGCGCTTGCCGTCGCGATAGATGGTCTCGCGTCCCAACAGCACGATCGAAGGATCGGTGGTGAACGCGGCGAGCAGCCGTGGCAGCTTGCTTGCGGCCTGAGCCTCGAGCGCGGCGCGGCCGCGAAACGGCGTGCGCGATTTCAACTTCACCGCCCAGCCGAGACCGGCGACCAGCGGCGAGTGATCGGGCCCGATCTCCACGCCCCAGGCGCGGTAGCCCTTTTCCAACCGCAACGATTCGATGGCGCGATAGCCGGCATTGGCAATGCCGTGCGGCTCCCCGGCGGCCATCAGCGCATCGTAGACGGTCAAGGCAAACTCGACGGGAATGTGCAACTCGAAACCGAGCTCGCCGACATAGGTGACGCGGAGGGCAAGGACGGGTGCGCCGGCGAAAGTTATTCGCTTCACCCTGCCGAACGGGAAGCCGTCATTCGACATGTCATGCTCAGTCAGGGCCTGAAGCACGTCGCGCGACCGCGGGCCCATGACCGAGAGCACGGCATAGGCGGAAGTGACATCGGTCAGGCGGGCGTCGAGCCCATCGGGAATCCCGCGCGCGATCCAGTCGAAGTCGTGCGTGGCAAAGCCGGTGCCGGTCACGATGTAATATTCGGCCGGCGACAGCCTGGCGACCGTCAGATCGCACTCGATGCCGCCGCGATCGTTCAGCATCTGCGTATAGACGAGGTGCCCCGGCGGCTTGGCGACGTCGTTGGCCGCGATCCACGAGAGCGCTTGCTCGGCATCCCGGCCGACCAGCATGAACTTGGCGAACGACGTCTGATCGAATACAGCGACGCGCTCACGGGCTGCTTCATGCTCGCGGCCGACCGCATCGAACCAGTTCTGCCGCTCGTAGCTGTAAATGTCCTCGGGCCTCTGCCCGCCGGCAAGATCGGCAAACCAGTTCGGCCGTTCCCAGCCGAGCTTCTCGCCAAAGCAGGCGCCTTGCGCGCTGAGCCTGTCGTAGAGCGGCGAGCGGCGCAGCGGCCGGCCCGAGCGCTGCTCCTCGAACGGCCAGGCCATCGTGTAGTGCTTGCCGTAGGCCTCGAGCGTGCGGGTGCGCACCCAGCCTGTATCGAGGTGATTCTTGCCAAAGCGGCGGATGTCGACCGGCCAGAGATCGAACGGCGCGGCCCCCTTGGCGACCCACTCGGCAAGCGCCATGCCGGCGCCGCCGCCTGCCGCGATGCCGAACGCGTTGAAGCCGGCGCCGACAAAAATACCGCGCGTTTCGGGAGCCTCGCCGAGGATGAAGTTGCCATCCGGCGTGAAGCTTTCCGGCCCGTTGATGAACTGCTTGATGCCGGCGCTCTGCATGGCCGGAACACGCCCGGCGGCAAGCTCGAGCAGAGGCTCGAAATGCTCCAGATCGTCGTCGAGAAGCTGAAACTCGAAGCCGGACGGAATGCCGTCGAGAGCCCACGGCATCGGGTTGGGCTCATAGCCTCCCATCACCAGGCCGCCTACTTCCTCCTTCCAATAAGTGAGCCGGTCGGGATCGCGCAGCGTCGGCAGGTCCCGGGCCACGCCCTCGATCGCCTCGGTGATGAGATATTGGTGTTGCACCGATACGAGCGGGATGTTGACGCCGGCCATGCGGCCAATCTCGCGCGACCACTGCCCGGCGCAGATCACGAGCTTGTCGCAAGCGATCCGGCCCTTGTCGGTGACGACCGCGCGGACCCTGCCGGCGTCGATCTCGATCCCGGTGACCTTCACCCCTTCGGCGATGGTGACGCCGTTCTGGCGCGCACCCTTTGCCAGCGACATGGCGATATCCGATGGCGAGGCCTGCCCGTCGGTCGGCAGGAAAGCGGCGCCGACCACGTCGTCGACTTGCATCAGCGGCCACAGGTCTTGCGCCTCCTTGGGGCTGAGGAGGTGCATCTCGAGCCCGAAGGAGGTCGCCGTGGTTGCCTGCCGCTTGACCTCGGTCCAGCGCTCGGGATTGCAGGCGAGCCGTAGCCCGCCGTTCCGCTTCCACCCGGTAGCAAGACCGGTTTCCCGTTCGAGCTTGTCATAGAGCTCGACCGAGTAGCCGAGCAGCTGGGTAATGTTGGCGCTTGAGCGCAATTGCCCGACCAGGCCCGCGGCGTGCCATGTCGAGCCGGATGTGAGCTTGCCCTGCTCGAGCAAAATCACGTCGGTGAGACCCATCTTACCGAGATGATAGGCGACCGAGCAGCCGACGATGCCGCCGCCGACGATGACGATCTTCGCGGAGGCCGGCAACTCGCTCATGCGCGGTCCATGGTCAGATAATTCGCGTAGGCGGCCTCGAAACGCCGCAAATTTTCGGACGTGTAGGCGCCATAGTCGAAATCGACGCTCGAATAGACCTCCGAAACCATGCTCCACATGGTCTCGCGCAGGAGCGACGCCGCGGTCATGGCGGCGGCGCGGCGGCGCAGCTCATCGTCTACCGGCTTGTCGAAATAAAGGCTCAGGGCCAGCTCGGCCTGCTCTGGGGAAAGCTCGCTGTTGGAAGCAAGGCCGCCGAGATCGAACAGCGGCGAATTGAACCCGGCATATTCCCAGTCCACCAGCCACAGCCGCTGCCCGTCATCGAGAAAGTTGGCGGCGAGAAGGTCGTTGTGGCCGAACACCACCTCGATAGGACCGACGGCGGCTTCGAGGCGTGCGGCGCGGCTGAGAAGATCGGGGAGGATCGGAATGTGGCGGCTACTGGCTTCGCCGAGCGTATGCGCATAGTCGCGCACGACATGGAACACCCAGAACATCGCCGCGGGCCCGCGCAGATGCCGCGGAATGTCCCGGTGACAGCGCCGCACCATGTCGATGAGGCGCTCGAGATTTGCCGGATCACGCACGTCTTCGGCGGTGAAGGTGCGGCCCCCTTCGATGAAATCGAGCACGAGAATCCCAGGCTCGGCGTGCACCACAAGGGGGCCGAGACCGGCCGCATGCGCCGCCCGGCTCGCCGCCACTTCGTTCGCGCGTACGACGCCGTGAACGAGGATATCGTCGCCGACCCGCACCACGTAGCGGCGTCCGCGATCCATGACGGTGAAGTTCTGGTTGGTAATGCCGCCGGTGAGCGGCAGAGGCTCGACGCGCCCGGACCAGATCGCAAGCGTGGCGACGCGCTCCGCTGGACGCTGTCGCACCGCATCAAGGCTCACAGATGGACCCTCCCGTCAGGCGGCAAGCTGGCGCGGGGATCGACCTCGCCGCCTCCAGACGCTCAGTTCCGAGCCGTGAAAATCGGAGGCAAAGAAGCGACGCGTCAGCTTCTCGTTAGCCCTGGAGGACGTTCCGTCGAACCAGAGACATGACACCGGGTCCGAAGGAGCCGGACCACACGAAGTGGGCCGGCTCCCTCAGCAAGAGTTCAAATTCGTGCGCCTATCCCTTGAGGGCAGCCGCGCCTTCGCGATGCTTCACGGCAAACGCCTCCTCGGGCGAGAAGACGAGAGTCTTTCGGCCGTAGGCGGCGAAGTAGACGATCGCCAGGATGTACCAAATAGCGACGCCGATGACGCCCTGACGATAAAGCGGATCGGTCAGCTGCAAGTAGATCGTCACCACTGCGATGATCACCGTCAGCGATGCGCCGAGAACGCCAAATGGGCTCCGGTATGGGCGTTCGATGTTCGGGAAGCGGCGTCGCAACTGCAAGAACGTCAGCGCCTGCAGCAGGTAGGAGAACATGGCCCCGAACACTGCCATATTGAGCAGCACGCTGCCGATGAAGGTGCCCGCCGCCTCGCCACCCATGGCGAACCACACGATCAGCATCACCGCCAAGCCGACCACGCCGCCCGCAATAAGAGCAATGTTGGGCGTCTTGTGCTCGCCGTGGGTGACCGACAGGAAATGCGGGAAGTAGCCAGCGCGCGACAGGGAGTAGATCTGCCGGCCATAGGCGAAAATGATCGCGTGGAAGCTGGCGACCAGGCCGGCGACCGCGAAGAGCGACAGGATCTTCGCCCAGCCGCTTCCGTAGATAACGGCGAAGCCGTCAAGGATTGGCTGGCCGGACGTCCCGTAAGCGAACGAGCCCCCTGGAATCGCCGGGTTGATGATCAACACAGCAAAGCCCAGCGCGATCAGCGTGAACATGCCGAGCATGATGCCTTTCGGCATGTCGCGCTTCGGATCGACCGACTCTTCCGACGCAAGCGGCAACTGCTCGATCGCCAGGAACAGCCACACGGCAAAGGGCAGCGCTGCGAGCACGCCGTAAGCGCCGAATGGCAGGAAAGGTCCGTGACCGTCCGGTAGCGCCATTGCCGCGCCGTCCGGCCCGACCCCGATATTCATGGCCCACTTGCTGAAGTCGAACTGACCGGAGAAGAGCGCACTAAGCAGGAAGAAGATCAGGATCGCGATGGCGATCAGCGTTACGATGACGGTGACCTTGAAGGATAGGGCGACGCCGCGCACGTTGAGCCCGACGAAGATGACGTAGCCGATGATCCACCAGCCCGGCTGAAACCAGTCCGGCGTGCCGGTGATAGCCGTCATATAGGTGCCGATGAAGTAGACGACCACCGCCGGCGTGAGGACGTATTCGATGTTCTCGGCGATGCCGGTGATGAAGCCGCCCCACGGGCCGAAAGCGGTTCGAGCGAAGGAGTAGGCCCCGCCAGTATGCGGCAGCGCCGGACTCATCTCGGCAATCGAATAAGTGAGGCCGAGATACATGATGGCGATGATGATGGTGGCGACGAACATGCCGCCCCAGCCGCCGACGGCAAAGCCTAGATTCCAACCCGAGAAATCACCCGAGATGACCGCGCCGACGCCGAGCGCCCAAAGCGAGAAGACGCCGGCGTGGCGCCTGAGCTCGCGCTTGTCAAAATAGTCCTTGCCGGGGATGTGATAGGAAACGCCGCCTTCGTGTCGCTTGTCTGCCTTCTCAGCCATGTCAAAACCCCCCGATTGTCGCCAGGCACCGATTATCTGCCGCAAGATTCATACCACGGCATTGGCCAAAGTCAGCAGAGACTCTGCGAACAATCTCTTCGTGGCGCTCGCGGCGCCGCACCGGAGGAAGCGTCGCGTCGCATCGGCGCGGATCCCGGCGCACATGAAAAAAGGGGCGCCTTGGAGGGCGCCCCTTAAGGTGGGAAATGCTTTTTGGGGAAGTTGAAGCTCTAGAAGGTCGCCTTGATGGTTCCAACCGCACGTGCGTCGCAGTTACCGCGCGCACCGCTCTGAATGAAGCACTCGTCATGGTTATAATTCGTGTCGTAGTAGCGGATGTCGGCCGACCAATGATCGAGGAAGCTGAGGGTCAGGCCGGCATTCCAATAGGTGTAGTCGGACGCGATCTCCTCGTACGATTGGAAGCCAACGGTGCCACTGACGCTGGGAGAGAAGAAATTGAACAGTTTTCCGGCGAAGGCGTAGCCAACCGTGCTCTCGATCGCATTCGAGTTTCCAAAGACCTGGAAATTATCCGGCGACCAATAATCGTTGACGCCGACGGTCCAGGCGCCGCCGGTCCACGTCGCACCGGTGTGCAACTCGAAATAGCCGAGATCGTCGTTAGCGCCCGGGTAAGTATAATAGAGGCCAGCGATGTTGAAGGTGATGTCCTTCCACTTCGGCGTAATTCCGAGCCCGTAGTCGAGTTCGATGTTTTTGCCGAACGCGGTGTTCGATCCCCAGATGTAGGCATAGAACATGCCGGCGGTCGCATCGAATTCGACCTGAGCCGCAGGCTCCTGATTCGTGTTGGAGATGCTGCGGAACATGTAGTCCGTCGTGATCGTCGCTGATCCAGTGAGTGTCAGCTTGTTGTCTTGTGCCAGAGCCGGCATGGCCAGCCCGGCGACGAGTGCCGCACCCAGAATAAGTGACTTGATGATCCCCGCTTGCCTGTCGCGCCGAGTCATTTCCCAGTTCTCCTGATTTTATCGCTTCCCTGCGATCAATTGCTTGTCAGGATGCCGCCCCCCCGCTTGTCCCCCGCGGTGCGACGTTCCCCATACGTCACAGAATAGGACGACCGACCTCCGAAGCAACGAAAAACCCCCGGTTTCCGAAAACATCTGGGCTAGTGTGACTATTCTGCAATGGTGCAAGAGCTTTGACGCCACATTGGGCTTGCGCCTTCTTCTGCGCCGCCCGAATACACAGCAAAATTGCTCACAGTACGGGCAATTGCCCAAACGACAGGCGAAAACCGATCCACTCCCCGAATCAGAGACTTGACCGGACCATGCTACGCTCACGTGTGCATTGAAGCCGGCTTGGCCTTGTTCCGTCTTCAATGCTCACCTAGAGTGGTTTTTGCCGGCCAATTCGCCTTTGGCGATCTGATTCGGCGGCGAAACACTCACCAAAAGACGCATGGCTCAGAACGACGAACCCGCGACCGTTCTCGTGACCGGCGGAGCGCGAAGGCTCGGCCGCACCATTGCGCTCGATTTGGCGAATCACGGCTGGCGCGTCGCCGTCCACTATCACGCCTCCGCCGCCGAGGCCTTCGAGGTCGTGGCGATGATCGAGGCTGACGGCGGAAGGGCGGCCGCGTTCCCCGCCGATCTCTCCCAAATCGAGGCGCTTGCGCCCTTGATCGAGAGCTGCGCCGCGACGCTCGGCCCCCTCACCTGCCTGATCAACAGCGCCGCCTGTTTTGAATGGGACGATATCGATACGCTCGACCGGGCCAGCTGGCAGACCCATCTCGACGTCAATCTGCGCGCGCCGGTCTTTCTCGCCCAGGCCTTCGCCCGCAATCTGCCGAATGGTGCCAGCGGCACGATCGTCAACGTCATCGATCAGAGGGTGCTCCGCCCCGACCCCGCGTTCCTCTCCTACACCATCGCCAAGTCTGCGCTGTTGACCGCGACACAGACCCTGGCCCAGGCGCTCGCGCCTTCGATCAGGGTGAATGCGATTGCGCCCGGCCCGGTGCTGCCGAGCCTGAAGCAGAGCGAGGAGGAGTTCGCGCACGAATGCCGCTCGACGCTGCTCGGGCGCGGCGTCGGGGTCGAGGACGTGACCGCCGCCATCCGCTTCCTGCTCGACACCCCTTCGATCACCGGCCAGATGATCGCACTCGATTCGGGCCAACACCTCGTCTGGCAAAAAGGACCGTAGGGCGGGGAAAGGCGCGCTCAAGCAGGGCCCACGCTGAAAGGCGCCGGGACGGCGTGGGGAATGGAAAGGCCATTGTCCGCCCTACAGCCCTTGAAGGAGGTCACGCTTAGACCTTACCTTCACCCTAGAGATGCATGCTTGCATGCCGAAAGCTTCGTGATCCCATGCCGTTAGAGAACCCCGACAGCGCCAGGGCCCCGCTCGTGGCGCGCCTGAGAGACGCCTTGCTTGGCCCCGAGACCGGCGCGCCGGTGATCGGCCGCCATGCCAAGACCGCCCCGTCCGGCCCAGGCGTCTACCGCATGATCGATGCGGCCGGAGAGGTGCTTTATGTCGGCAAGGCGCGCCACCTCAAGAAGCGCGTGCAGAGCTATGCGCGTGGGCAGGGCCACAACAACCGCATCGCCCGCATGATCGCCGACACGGCGAGCATGGAGTTCGTCACCACCGCGACCGAGATCGAGGCGCTGCTGCTCGAGGCGAACCTGATCAAGCGGCTGAAGCCCCGCTTCAACGTGGTGCTCAGAGACGACAAGTCGTTCCCCTTCATCCTCATCGCCCGCGACCACACCGTGCCGCAGATCCTCAAGCATCGCGGCGCGCGCAACCGCAAGGGCGACTATTTCGGCCCGTTCGCCTCCGCCGGCGCGGTCGGACGCACCATCAACACGCTGCAGCGCGCCTTTCTGCTCCGTTCCTGCTCCGACGCTTACTTCGAAACGCGGCTGAGGCCGTGTCTCCTGTTCCAGATCAAGCGCTGTAGCGCGCCATGCACCGGCGAGATCTCCGCCGAGGAGTACGATTTGCTGGTCGGCGAGGCGCTCGGCTTCCTGCGCGGCGAGAGCGACGAGGTGAAGCGGCGTCTGCATGCGCTGATGGACGAGGCGAGCCTGAAGCAGGACTATGAGCGCGCGGCGAGCTTCCGCGACCGGCTGACGGCGCTGTCGCATATCCAGTCGCGCCAGGGCATCAACCCCCTGAACCTCAAGGAAGCCGACGTGTTCGCCGCCCATCAGGAGGCGGGCCAGACCTGCATCCAGGTGTTCTTCTTCCGCAGCGGCAACAATTGGGGCAACCGCGCCTACTTCCCGCGCGCCGACAAATCCGTCGAGGTCGAGGAGGTGCTCGAATCCTTCATCGCCCAGTTCTACGACGACAAGCCGCCGCCGAAGCTCATCCTGCTGTCGCACGATATCGTCGGCCGCCGCCTGCTCGCCGAGGCGCTGTCGCTGCGCTCCGGGCGCAAGATCGATGTCGGCAAGCCGGCGCGGGGCGAGCGGCGCGATCTCGTCGAGCACGCTCTGATCAATGCCCGCGAGGCGCTCGCCAGACGGTTGGCCGACTCGGCCTCGCAAGGCGCGATCTTCGCCTCCCTTGCCGAGTTGTTCGATCTCGACGAGGCGCCCGAGCGGGTCGAGGTCTACGACAACAGCCATATCTCCGGCACCAACCCGGTCGGCGCCATGATCGTGGCCGGACCTGAAGGCTTCATCAAAAGCCAATATCGGAAGTTCAACATGAAGGGCGAGGACCTTACCCCCGGCGACGACTACGCGATGATGCGCGAGATGTTGCAGCGGCGCTTCAGCAAGCTCGCCAAGAGCAAGGGAGAGGTGGAAGGCTGGGCGGCGCCCGATCTCGTGCTGATCGACGGCGGTCCGGGCCAGCTCGCCGCGGCGCATGGGGTGCTCGATGAGCTTGGGCTCGACGACATCAGGATCGCGGCGGTCGCCAAGGGCCCCGACCGTAACGCCGGCCGCGAGCGCATTCATTTGCGCGGCAAGGAGCCATTGTTGTTGGAGCCGCGCGATCCGGTGCTGTATTGCATTCAGAAGCTCAGGGACGAGGCGCACCGTTTTGCCATCGGCGCGCACCGCGCCAAGCGCAAGAAGGCGATCACCGCCTCGCCGCTCGATGAGGTGGCGGGCATCGGCCCGTCGCGGAAACGCGCTTTGCTCAAGCATTTCGGCTCGGCCAAGGCGGTGAGCCGCGCCGGCATTGCCGACCTCGAGGGCGTCGCCGGCATCAGCGCGCAAATGGCCAAGACCATCTATGATCATTTCCATGGGTAGCGTGACGTGACCGGACAGCTCGACACTGCGGGACAGGGCGTGGCGCGGCGGCGCGGGCCGGGCCGCGGCCGCTATGCCAGCCTGCCGAACCTGCTCACCTATTTCCGCATCCTGGCCATCCCGGCGCTGGTCGCCTGTTTCTTCGTCCACGGCGATTGGGGCCGCTGGACCGCCATGTGGATCTTCATCGCCGCCGGCGTCAGCGACTTCCTCGACGGCTATCTCGCCCGCGCCTGGGAGCAGCAAAGCGCGATCGGCCGCATGCTCGACCCGATCGCCGACAAGCTGATCGTCGCCGCGGCGCTCTTGATGCTTGCCGCCGACGGCACCATCGCCGGTTGGTCGCTGTGGGCCGGCGTGATCATCCTCTGCCGCGAGATCCTGGTGTCGGGCTTGCGCGAGTTCTTAGGCTCGCTCGCGGTCAGCGTGCCCGTGTCGACGCTCGCCAAATGGAAGACCGTGGTGCAGATGGTGGCGATCGGCTTTCTGCTTGCCGGCAGCGCCGGCGACAAGATCTGGCCCTATACGACGCTGTTCGGGCTGACGCTTCTGTGGATCGCCGCGATCGTCACGCTCTACACCGGCTACGATTACCTGCTCGCCTCGGTGCGCCACGTCATGACCGACGAGGACTGAGCATGATCCGGAAAAGTGGCAACCGGTGTTCCGAGAAGATCATGCTCGAAGCGAGCGATTAGCATGACCCGGCTGCTCTATTTCGCCTGGGTCAAGGAGAAGGTCGGCAAATCCGCCGAGGAGGTCGTGCTGCCGAGCGACGTGGCGACGGTCAGCGAGCTGATCGCCTGGCTCAAGACGCGCGGGCCAGAATTCGCCAATGCGTTCGAGCGGGAGGACGTGATCCGCGCGGCCATCGACCGGAGCCATGTGCGTCACGACGCGCGCATCGGCGCGGCACGCGAGATCGCCTTCTTCCCGCCGGTCACCGGAGGCTGAAATGATCAAGGTCCAGCGCGAGGACTTCGACATCGGCGCGGAGATCGCGCGGCTCACGGACGGGCGGAGTGACATCGGCGCCATTGTCACCTTCACCGGCACGGTGCGCGACCAGTCTGGCGCGGTCGATCAGATGAGCATCGAGCATTATCCCGGCATGACCGAGAGCGAGCTCGCCAGGATCGAGGCCGAGGCTCATGCGCGCTGGACGCTGCAAGCTTCCCTGATCGTGCACCGCTACGGCACGCTCGCTCCCGGCGACAATATCGTGCTGGTGGTCACCGCGTCGGAGCATCGCGACGCCGCGTTCGACGCCGCGCGCTTCCTGATGGACTATCTCAAGTCGAGCGCGCCGTTCTGGAAGCGCGAGAGCGGCACAGGCGGCAGCCATTGGGTCGAGGCGTCAGCCGGCCACGACAGCGCGACCACGGGCTGGAGCGAGAAAAAGCGTGCAGCGGAGTAAGCCGCTGCTCAGGGCGAGACCGGCGAGTTTGGTTGCGCCGCTCGGGCAAGATTCATTGCCTCACTGCGCTCGCGCATGAGGTCATATCAAACAGCACCCTCCAGAGGGTGAGGACTGCGGGGCACCGAGCGGCCGCATCCGATTTTTTGGTGGGCAGCCTCTCGGCGCCCCGCTTGGCGGCGATATTGAAGCCCCTCTTCCACCTCTTACCCGTGCCGCGCGGCCTCGAACGGTTCGCGAAGCAGACGACCTCTGGGCTTCCGCCCGGTGAGGCGTGTGGATCTCAGGACCCCTGAGGCCGTCCGTTACCCGCCGGCGGCGATCGGCCGGGGCAAACCGCACAGCCCTCGCTCGTTCGCCGGCACCTCAGGCGCCGCAGTCCCTCGCCCCAAGATACAGACGGTCTGCAGCTCGCGTCCTCACGGACGAGGGATGGAGGCAGTGTAATGCAGCCGCAAGAGGCCGGGGATAAGTTCGGTGCGTCCCGCCACAAACAAACGCCTCGGTCATGGCCGGACTTGACCCGGCCATCCACGATTTACTGATTGATCGTCTCGTAGAGGTCGGTCCAGCCGGGATTTGTCGCGTGGATAAGACGCACCTTCCAGGCTCGCGGCCAGTGCTTCAAGTTCTTCGCACGTTGGATCGCGCCGATAATCGTGTCGTGATGCTCGCACCAGACGAGGCGATTCAGCCCGTATCGTCGCGTGAAGATCGAGCCCACGCCTTCGCAATGCTGCCAAACGCGGCGCGCGAGATCGCGCGCGACTCCCGTGTAAAGCACACCGTTCTGCTTATTCGTCAGGATGTAGACCCATCCGCCCCGCATGCGGTCAATTTGCCAAATCGTGGATGGCCGGGCCAAGCCCGGCCATGACAGAACACGCGCCAGAGCGATTGCTTAGCGGATGATGCGGGCGCCGCGCGGCAGGAGCTTCATCGACGGGCTCCACACGCAGACATCGGCCCATTGGCAGAGCCCTTGGCCGCATTGTCTCTGATAGGCACAGGAGCGACATTTATAGACCGGCTTGCACCCGGTGCACTGCGCGATCTCCTGGCAGTCCTTCCAGATCAGCGCGCTCGCCCCGCCAGCGGTGAGCGCGAGCAAGCCGGCTGCAAGCAGCCCGGCCATGCCCAGCATGCAAAGCATCTTGCGCATGACGCGCCCCCTCCCCGGCCGAAGCCCGTTACCCCTGGCCTCGCCTGCCCGACAGAGTGCCGCGTGATCGGCCAAGGTTCAAGCACTGGGTTTGTCGGCGCCCGCGCCAAAGAAGCCCGTCATCGCCGGGCTTGACCCGGCGATCCAGGGCCACCGGCTCAAAGTTCGTTGCCCCTGGATGCCCGGCTCAAGGCCGGGCATGACGTGTTTGATTAGACGATCAGCGGTAAAGCAGGGCGCCTTCCGGCGCATGACGATGCTCCCAGCCCTCGCGCTCCAGCGCCGGCGTGTCGTCGGCGGCGACAGGGAAGCCGATGCAGAGATGCCCGATGAAGGTCCACGCTTGCGGCACATCGAGGATCGCGGCGATGCGCGCCGGATCGAGGATCGACACCCAGCCCAAGCCGATCCCTTCCGCGCGCGCCGCGAGCCAGAGCGTGTGGATCGCGTTGACCACGGAATAATCGAGCGTCTCGGGCATGGTCAGGCTGCCGAGCCCCTTCCCTTGTGCGGTGCTGTGGTCGGAGAACACGGCGATCTGGCAGGGCGCATCGTCGAGACCGGCGAGCTTGAGCCGCGCATAGAGCGCCGCGCGATCGGGCGTCTGCATTTGAAGTGCGTCTTTATTGCACGCCTCGAAACATTGGCGGATGGCGGCGCGGCGCGAAGCGTCCTCGACGACGACGAAGCGCCAAGGCTCGGACAGGCCGACCGAAGGCGAAAGACAGGCGATCGAAATCAGCCGCTCGATGGCGCCGTCGGGAAGCTTGGTGCGCTGGAAGCGGCGCACGTCGCGCCGCCATCTGAGCAGATCGAGCAGCTTCTGCCGGAACGCAGCATCGAATTCCGGGGACCCGTCCCTACGCGACTCGTCCCCCCGCTCAGCGACTGACACTTCACCCACGCGCTCCATGCGCCGAGATTAGCACGGACTGACGGACTTATCCCCGCGCCGCCAGATATGACTAGAATCGCGTAGTCTTCGAGTGAGTCGTCGCGGCCGGCGCAGCTATTGGAGGCAAGATACCATGGGAGCGAGCGATTAAGAGATTGGCTCCGCATTGATCGACTTTGAGAGTCCGCTCCAGACCGATCAAAGCCGATTTCAATCCTAATCAGCCGCGCGTGCCGACGCGAGCAATACCGACGTGCAGACCATCGGACGGGCACGGTTCGCAGTGATGCGGCGCCAAGCGACCGAGAAGGCATCTGGCAAAATTCGAATGGCTGTTCAAGTGGCGTTCATGCTGGACCATCACTTAGGAATCGCAGGGCGAGCGCCCCGAAAATTCAACGGAGGGACGCTACCAACGCTCTACGTGCGTCCCAACCTGCAAGTCTGACTAAACAGCGTAGCGAAGAATGGCTCGCTCGGCGGAAACGGCTAGCGAGAGCACCTCGAAAACTCATGCTCACAGCCATGGACCAAGTTCGGCTGAATATCCGCAAGTCTGAGAGGCTGGAATGTGCCTGCGGAATCTCGAACGCGGTATCTTCAAGCCAACCTAGCCCCCCAAAAATGAAGAAGCCCCGCACGGGGGGGAGCGGGGCATCTTCGGTTCCTTTGGGGGGAACTATGATGGGGAGGGAAGACCCATCAAGGCAGATAAATGGTTATCGCCGGCGGCGTTTCAAGTCCCCCAAGAATGGCCGAAAACAGCCATTCACGAAGGCTATCACACATTCAGCAGCAGGCTCTAATGCGCCTCGACGCGCCGCGACACCGCCGGATCGGATTCCTTCACCTCCGGATGGGCGCGCTTGAACCTGATGTCCGCCTCGGTCTCGGCGGCGAGCTGCGTCAGCGCAGTGATCGTGTAGCGCTGCAGCTCCGTGCCGCCCTTCTCGTAGCAGACGGTGAAAGCCTGTTTCAGCGGTGGCCGTCCCATTGCACGCGTCCTTCTCTATGTCGGCAAGCAGTCTTGATACGATGCGGCGACGCGCGAGCGCTTGGCGCTGCGCGTCGGTGTGGGCGCTAGCCCGTGGCGGCGACGGCGCGTGCCGGATGCACCAGCGCGGTGAAGTCGTCCATCAGGTTGCGGGTGATGTCGCCGATGGTGAATTTGTACTGGCCGATCTCTGCGACCGGCGTGACCTCTGCCGCCGTGCCGGAGATGAAGCACTCGGAGAACTCGGACATCTCCTCCGGCATGATCGCCCGCTCGATGACTTTCAAGCCGCGCTGCTTGGCGAGGCCGATCACGGTGCGGCGGGTGATGCCGTCGAGGAAGCAATCGGGCAGCGGGGTATGCAGCACGCCGTCTCTTGACGAAGAAGATGTTGGCGCCGGTCGCCTCGGCGATCTGTCCGCGCCAGTCGAGCATCAGCGCATCGTTATAGCCGGCGCGCTCGGCCCTGTGCTTCTCGATGGTGCAGATCATATAGAGACCGGTCGCCTTGCTCTTGGTCGGAGCGGTGCGCGGGTCGGGCCGGCGGAACTGGCCGATGGCGAGCCGCAATCCCTTGGCGCGCGCAGCCGGGTCGAAATACGAGCCCCAATCCCACGCGGCGATGGCGACGTTGGTCTTGGTCGCCTGCGCGGCGACGCCCATCTGCTCGCTGCCGCGCCAGGCGATCGGCCGGACGTAAGCGTCGGTCAGCTTGTTGGCGCGCAGCACCTCGCGCGCCGCCTTGTCGAGATCGGCGACCGAGAAGGGAATTTCGAAGTCGAGGATCTTGGCGGATTCGTGCAGGCGCTGATTGTGCTCGTTGAGCTTGAAGATGGTGCCGTCATAAGCGCGCATGCCCTCGAACACCGCGCTCGCGTAATGCAGCCCATGCGTCAGCACGTGCACGCGCGCGTCGCCCCACGGGACGAGCTGGCCGTTCAGCCAGATGAAACCCTCGCGCTGATCGTAGGGGAGGCTAGGCATGAGAAATCCTCCAGGAGCTTATCCGGCCTTCTTGCCCGAGCCGGGTGGGTCGCCGCACGCCTCTCATAGCACCTCGAACGGCAATTGCGCGAGCAGGCGGCGAGGCGTATCAAGAGCCTGAATTAAGTCAACATGGCTGACATAACGGACTGCGAAAAATAAGTCAACATGACTGACCTAAATGAACCTTTGACCGGCGCGGCCAAGGCCGAGACGAAACGGCGCGGCAATGGCGGCGACGCGCGCAAAGGCGCGCCGTCCGAGGCCAAGCTGCTCGAATTCGCCGAGCTCCTGTTCTTCGCCTATCGCGACTTCACCCGCGACCCCGACACCATCCTCGCCGATTTCGATTTCGGCCGGGCGCATCACCGCGTGCTGCATTTCGTCAATCGCCACTCCGGCCTGCGCGTCGCCGACCTGCTCGACATCCTCACCATCACCAAGCAGAGCTTGAGCCGCGTGCTGAAGCAGCTGATCGACAAGGGCTATGTCGTGCAGCGCGCCGGGAGCTCGGACCGTCGCGAGCGGCTGCTGTTTCCGACCGACCGGGGCCGCGCGCTCGCCGAGCGGCTGGCAGCGCCGCAGTCGGTGCGGCTTGCCTCGGCCTTGAAGGCGGCCGGCCCGGGGGCTGAAGCTTCGCTCCGCCGCTTCCTCGAAGCCATGGTCAACGCCGAGGAGCGGCCCAAAGTCTCCTCAATCATGGCGTCCTCTCCAGTCCCGCTCAAGGAGGGCGGCAAGGGAGGAGGGGCATGACCCTGCCAACGCCGATCAAGGCCCATCGCGGCACGGCGCCCGAGGACAACGCGCCGCATATTCTCGTGGTCGACGACGACAGCCGCATCCGCGACCTGCTCGCGCGCTATCTGCAAGACAACGGCTTCCGCGTTACCACGGCGATCGATGCGGCGACCGCGCGCGCCTGCATGCGGAGCCTCGCCTTCGACCTGCTGATCCTCGACGTGATGATGCCACATGAATCGGGTATCGATTTTGCCCGCTCGCTCAAGAGCTCCTCGCAGGTGCCGATCCTCATGCTGACCGCGCGCGCCGAGCCCGAGCAGCGCATCGAAGGTCTCGAGACCGGCGTCGACGATTATCTCGCCAAGCCGTTCGACCCGCGCGAGCTGCTGCTTCGAGTGAGCAACGTGCTCCGCCGCGGCGTCGCCTCCCCCGCTTCGGGCGAGGTGCGCATGGGCGCGTTCGTGTTCCACATCTCGCGCGGCGAGCTGAAGCGCGACGGCGAGACGATCCGCCTTACCGAGCGCGAGCGCGATTTGCTGCGCTATTTCGCCCAGCGCCCCGGCATGCCCGTCACGCGCCACGAGCTCGCCAAGGATGCCGACTCCGGCGGCGAGCGCGCGGTCGACGTGCAGATCAATCGGTTAAGGCGCAAGATCGAGCACGACCCTGCCAACCCGGTCTATCTCCAGACCGTGCGCGGCAAGGGCTATATTTTGTATCCCGAGTGATGGACGCTCTCACCGACGCCACCGCGACTGTCCCGCCCGGGCGCCGCTCGCTCTACCGGCGCGTCACCGGCGCGATCGGCGACCAGATGCCGAAGGGGCTGTACGCCCGCGCGCTGATCATCATCATCGCGCCGATGGTGCTGCTCCAGTCGGTGCTGACCTTCGTGTTCCTCGAGCGGCATTGGCAGACGGTGACGCGCCGCCTCTCCACGGTCACCGTGCAGAACATCGCCATGCTGATCGACATCTACAAGGACTTCCCGCAAGACCCGGACGCCAACACCCTGATCACGCTGGCGGAGAGCGATCTCGGCTTGCGCGTACGCTTCGTGCAGGGCGAGGAGCTGCCGATCGCGAACTCCAAGCCGTTCTTCGATCTGCTCGACACCACGCTGTCCGACGAGCTGACGCGCCAGATCGGCCGCCCGTTCTGGATCGACACGGTGGGCAAATCCAGTTTCGTCGATATCAGGATCAAGCTCGACGATGGCGTGATGCATGTGCTGGCGCGGCGCAACCAGACTTACGCCTCGAACTCGCAGATCTTCCTGCTATGGATGGTCGGCACCTCGCTCGTGCTTTTGACCGTCGCCATTCTCTTCCTGCGCAATCAGATCAAGCCGATATTGCGGCTGTCCGAAGCTGCCGAGAGCTTCGGCAAGGGCCGGCCGCCGCCAGACGACTTCCGGCCGCGCGGCGCGCGCGAGGTGCGCCAAGCGGCCAACGCCTTCATCGAGATGCGCGACCGCATCGAGCGCCATGTCGAGCAGCGCACCGTCATGCTGGCCGGCGTGAGCCACGACCTCCGCACCGTGCTGACCCGCTTCCGGCTCCAGCTCGCGCTGTTCGAGGACAGTCCCGAGCTCGAGGCGCTGCGCAACGACATCGACGAGATGCAGGCGATGCTCGAGGATTACATGGCGTTCGCCAAGGGCGGTTCGGGCGAGGAGATCGTGCGCGCCGATATCGGCGAGATCCTGAACGAGGTGAAAAGCCAGGCGCATGGCGCCAAGGATATCGCCATCGATGTCGAGCGCGCGCCGCTGATCGTGCCGCTTCGCCGCCACGCTTTCAAGCGCGCGGTGGCTAATCTCGTCAACAACGCCGCGCGCTTCGCCGAGCACGTCAAGGTCACCGCCGAGCGCCAGGACGGCACGCTCACCGTTGCGGTTGAGGATGACGGCCCCGGCATCCCCGAGACCGAGCGCGAGCATGTGTTCCGCCCGTTCTACCGGCTCGACCACGCGCGCAACCAGGATTCCGGCTCGACCGGGCTTGGCCTCGCGATCGCCCGCGACATCGCCCGCATCCATGGCGGCGACATCGCCCTCAGCCAATCAACCCTCGGCGGGCTGAAAGCCGTGCTAAAAGTGCCTGTCTAGAAAACACGACCAAGCACGAGGAGGACGCCTGATGATGCGACGCGTGGCGGTAGGACTGGCGGGCCTCCTCGCCGTCTCCTTCACCGGACCGGCCGCAGGCGAATCCGAACTCGACCAGATTCAGGACGCCGAGCAGCCCGGCTCGCAGATCAATCTCACCTTCGGCGGCGGCAGCGGCTTCACTGCCCGGCGCGCGAATGGTGGCCCGGTGTTCGGAGGGATCGCCCGGGCGTTCGGCGCGGGCGTTGGCGCGTCCGACGGCAGCCTCGATCTTCCCGACCCCGACACGCCGCTCGCGGACGATCCGGTCGACAATATATTGCCCGGCGAAGGCCCCGAGGATTTGTCAGGCCCCGGCGACGAGTCCTACCCGGAATAGCACGCGATCAGGCCGGCGCCGCGGATGGCGGCGTGGGTGCGGCAGGTGGTGCGGCGGTGCGCTCGCCGCGCTTCCAGCCGCGCGGCAGGAACCCGCAAGCGACGCGGCAGAAATCCTGGCACGCAGTTTCGGCGCGATTGAGCATGCGTTCGCCGCCCGCCAGCCGCTTGTCGAGCGCCGCCATGGTCTTGTCGAGCGACGGCGTGTCGTCGTCGAGCCAGACATGGAACACCTTGCCGTAAATCGCGGTGAGCCCAGTGACGCGAAGCGCTCCACGCGCGCCATCGAGCTTGGCGCCGGCCCCTGCCAGCATCCAATATTGCGAGCCGAGCGCCGAGCAGAGAAACGTTGCGCTCTCGCCAGGGCGGCAGGAGAGATAGGCGACAATCCGCTTGAGCCCGCCTTTATAGGGCGACATCAATTCGAACCGCGTCATGATGAGATCGAACAGCCGGTCGCGCGGGCTTTGCGCCTCGCCTGCGGCCTTGGCCTTGGCCAGCACCTCGGCATCGACCTCGCGCTGAAAGGCACGCAGGATGTCGCTCTTGCAGGTGAACTCGCGGCGGAGATCGGCGAGGCTTAAACCCGATTCCTGCGCGATGTCGGCAAGGCTCGTGCCGCCCCAGCCGCGCTTCCCAGCAAGCTCGAGCGCGGCTCGCACCGCTTTGGAACGTTTGGAGAAATCGTCGAACATAGGGGTACTCCTTCTGCCGAGGAGCATAGGCGCTTTTGATGGCAGCCGGAAGCCGGCGCTGCGCTCGGGTGCCGCAAGCGGTTCCATTGACGAGCAGCAGGCCAAAGGCCCATCGTGTCGTGTCTCACTGGAAAGGGGAGAAACGTCCATGACCAAAGCTCCACTAATTTTTGTGATCGCCCTGATGGGTATCGCCGGCCCCGCTCTTGCCGCCGGCGCAAAGTACTTTGTCGAAATGGACACGGTCGGGAATTGCTCGATCGTCGATTCCAAGCCGGCGGCCGGCTCGGGGATGACGATCCTGGGCGACAAGGGCGGCTATGGTTCGAAAGACGACGCCACGAAAGCCCTAAAGGGACTGCCAAAGAACAAATGTAAGGGCGTGGTCGGATAGCGCCGTTTGATCAGGACGACAGCTCGCGCGAGCGCTTGGCGGCGGCGGCGACGGCGCGGATCAGCAGCTCCTCGAAGCCGCCGTCTCCCATCAGCACTTCGAGCGCGGCAGCCGTCGTGCCCTTCGGCGAGGTCACCCTCTCGCGGAGCTCCGCCGGCGTGAGGTGGGAGCTTCTGAGCAGCTCGCCGGCGCCGGCGACCGTCGTGCGCGCCAATTGGCCGGCAAGCTCGGCGTCGAGCCCAGCCTCGCGGCCCGCCTCGGCCAGACATTCGGCGAGCAGGAACACATAGGCCGGCCCGCTGCCCGACACGGCGGTAACCGCATCCATCAAGTCCTCGTTGTCGATCCACATCACCTCGCCGACCGCCGCGAGCAGCTCGGTGCATTCAAGCGCCTGGTCGCGCGTCACCGCTTCGTTGGCGCAAGCGACCGTCATGCTGCGGCCGACGCCGGCGGCGGTGTTCGGCATCGCCCGCACGATCGCGGCGTGCTTTGGCAGGTGCTTGGCGAGGGAGGCGAGCGTTCGTCCGGCCGCGATCGACAGCACGACGGTGCTCTTGCCGATCAGAACCACGAGCGCCTTCAGCGTCTCATCGACGAGCTGCGGCTTGACGGCGATGACGATGGTGGAAGGCCGGGGCGGCAGCCGCGACGCGTCGATCCGATGCTGCGCGAGCAGCGCCACGACATCTGCCGGAGGGGCGGGATCGCTGATGAATATCTGCGCCGGGTCGAGCCCGTGGCGAAGCCATCCCTCGAGCAGCGCCCCACCCATCTTGCCCGCCCCCACAAGCAGCAGCGGGCCGGCGAGGCGGAGCGTCATGCCTGTCCTTGCGTCTCGAGCATGGTGGCGGCGAGAGCCTCCTCGGCAGTTCTTCCCGCCCACAGCACGAATTGGAAGGATTGGTAATAGCGCTCGCAGCCCTCGAGCGCCGCCCTGAGCAGCGCCTCGCATTGCCCGGCATGGCTCTCGGCGCCGGCGAGCAGGAGCCCGTGGCGATAGAGCAGCATGCCGTCCTCTTTCCAGAGGTCGAAATGCCCGAGCCAGAGCTGCTCGTTGATCAGCGCCAGCAGCCGGTAGATCTCCGCCAGCCTGGCCTTGGTGACCTTGAAATCGAAGGCGCAAGCGAGGTGCAGCGCCTCGAGGTCTTCCCGCCAGGTGAGCGAGATATGATAGTCGCACCATGAGCCTGACACCGTGAGCGTCAGCTCGTCCGCGGTGCTCCGCTCGAACGTCCAGTCGTGGACGGTCGCGATTTGCTCGACCATGTCGACCGGGTTGGTGAACCGGTCGTAGTTGACCTGTGTGCTAGCCATGCGTTCCCTCTGTGGCCTTCAGCAGAGTTCCGCGCAACCCAAGACGACGCCGCGAATCACTTTGTGAATCAGTTATATGCTGGGAGACTTTGCCGTACCAACTCGGCCAGACTCGGCCCGAGTTGAATGCTGTGGACCACCTAAAGATAGCTGTGGATTAAATGGGAGGCCCAAGCGGTGGGGTGAGTCCGATTTGGACGGGCGCCGCATCGAGTCCGAAATCCGCCAGTCAAGCGGTAAGGGTGGATGGCGCTCAACACGCTCGCCTTCTAGCGGTTGTCCGCCAGGCCTTTGACGATCGCGGCCTCCAGCGCGGCGATGCGGGTCTTCAGAGCATCGTTCTCCTCGCGCGCCTTCTGCGCCATGGCCTTGACCGCCTCGAACTCCTCGCGCTGCACGACGTCGAGATCGCGCAGCACGCGCTCGGCCTGGGCGCGGACCACGTTTTCGACCTCCTTGCGCACGCCGTCGGCCGCGCCGGCGGCGTCGGTGATGAGCTTGCCGAGCTCGTCGAAGAACCGGCCCGTGGTCTGTGTCATGTATGAACCTTCACGCGTGCACTTTTCGTCCGAGGCGCCACGACTTGTTTGGGAGCCCCTAATTGGCGTGAGGACTATGCGGGTCCCCCCGCCCCCGCGCAAGCTGCGGCAAGCGAGCACGCCTTGCGCGCCTTGACAGCCAAGCGGGCCCGGTCAAGGGTCCGCCGGTTCGCGAAAGCCCGGGGCGAAAGCGCATGGACCTGCTCGTCATCCCCTATCCGATCATCGATCCGGTCGCGCTCCAGATCGGCCCCGTCTCGGTGCGCTGGTACGGGCTCGCTTACATGGCGGGCATTCTGCTCGGCTGGCTGTACGGCCGCTATCTCGTCTCGCGGCCGGCGCTATGGGGCGGCAAGTCGCCGATGACCGTCTCCCAGGCCGACGACTTTCTGCTGTGGATCACGCTCGGCATCGTGGTCGGCGGCCGCCTCGGCTTCGTGCTGTTCTATGAGCCGAGCTATTACTGGCAGAACCCCTCCGAGATCCCCGCGGTGTGGAACGGCGGCATGTCGTTTCATGGCGGACTGCTCGGCGTCATCGTCGCAGTCTATGTCTTCTCGCGCATCAAGCACATCAACCCGCTGTCGCTCGGCGATGTCGCCTCAGCCGCGACGCCGTTCGGCCTGTTCTTCGGCCGGCTCGCCAATTTCATCAATTCCGAAGTCGTCGGGCGCGTGAGCGACGTGCCATGGGCGATGGTGTTTCCCGGCGCCGGCGATCTGCCGCGCCACCCGAGCCAGCTTTACGAGGCGGCGCTCGAAGGCGTCGTGCTGTTCATAATCCTCCGCATCGCCACCCACCGTTATCTCGCGCTGACGCGGCCCGGCACGGTGTTCGGGCTGTTCCTCATCTTCTATGGAATCTTCAGGAGCCTGGTCGAGGAGTTCGCGCGCGAGCCCCATGCCGGGCACCCGCTGGATATCGGCATCCTCACCCCGGGCCTCGTCTATTCCATCCCCATGATCCTGTTGGGGGTGTGGCTGATCTGGCGCGCGTGGCGGAAGCCTGCGCTCGCCACTTGATGGGCGCCGGACACGAGCTTGCCGAGCCTGAAGACAGCCCACTCGCGTCGCGGCTCAAGCAACGCATCGCCCGCGACGGGCCGATCAGCGTCGCCGACTACATGCAGGCCTGCCTCGCCGACGAGCGCGACGGCTACTACACCTCGCGCCAGCCGATCGGCGCGGCGGGCGATTTCGTCACCGCGCCGGAGGTGAGCCAGATCTTCGGCGAGCTGCTCGGGCTATGGACCGTCGCCGTGTGGCAGTCGATGGGCGAGCCCAGCACCGCGGTCGTGGCCGAGCTTGGCCCTGGGCGCGGCACCCTGCTCGCCGACGCCGCGCGCGCATGGCGGAGCATCGAGCAATTCGCCGGGTGCGTCTCGCTCGCTCTGGTCGAGACCAGCCCGGTATTGCGCGAGCTCCAGAAAAAGGCGCTGCGCGCCTCGCATGCGCCAATCCAATGGTGCGAGACCATGGACGAGGTGCCGCGAGGCCGCCCACTGATCGTGCTCGCCAACGAGTTCATCGACGCGCTTCCCGTCCGCCAGTCGGTGCGCCGTGACGGCCTCTGGCGCGAGCGCTGCATTGGGCTCGACCCGCAAGGCGCCTTCGCCTTCACCGAGGGTGACGTCGTGAATGGCGATAGCCTTCCCGCAGCCCCTGACGGCGCCATCGTCGAGACGCGACCGGCGGCGGCCTCGCTGCTTGCCTCGCTCGCGCTGCGCGCCGCCGAAACCCCGCTCGCCGCGCTGATCGTCGACTACGGTCACGCAGAGTCCGGCGCCGGCGATACGCTGCAAGCCGTGCGCCGCCATCGCTACGCCGACCCGCTCGCTCTACCCGGCGAGACCGACCTCACCGCTCATGTCGATTTCGCCGCTTTGAAGCGCGCCGCGGAAGCACTCGGTCTCAAGGCCTATGGGCCCATGCCGCAAGGCGAGTTCCTGCTGAAGCTCGGCCTTGGCGAGCGGCGCGACCGGCTGCTCGAAGCGGCGCGTCCCGAACAGAAGCCGGCGATCCTGTCGGGAGCCGCCCGGCTTGCCGACCCCGCGCAGATGGGAGTGCTGTTCAAATCGTTGGCACTGACGAGCGATGGGCTTGCCCCGCCGCCGCCCTTCGGAGACAGTTAGAGTTCCGAGCGTGCCCGCCATGGTGACACCTGACAAGATGAAGCTGACTGCGTCGAGCCTCGCGGCAATCGACGGGGTCGCCCACGGATTCTTCACCCGCCAAGGCGGCGTCTCGCGCGGCATCTATGCCTCGCTCAATTGTGGCCCAGGCTCGCGCGACGACGCAGCAAGCGTGCAGGAGAACCGCGCCCGCGTCGCCGAGATCCTGGGTGCCGAGCCCACTCGCCTGCTCAGCCTCTCGCAAAAGCACACCGCCACCGCCGTGATCGCCACGGCGCCATGGGAAGCCGGCAAAACGCCCGACGCCGACGCAGCGGTCACCGCGACGCCCGGCCTTGCCATTGGCGTGCTGAGCGCCGATTGCGCGCCGGTGCTGTTCTGCGATGGCGAAGCGGGCGTGGTCGGCGCCGCGCACGCCGGCTGGCGGGGCGCCCTGTCCGGCATCATCGAGGCGACGGTCGAGGCCATGACGACGCTCGGTGCTTCGCCCGAGCGCATCGTGGCGGTGATCGGCCCCGCCATCTCGCAGAAGGCCTATGAGGTCGGCGCCGACTATGTCGAGCGCTTCCTCGCCGAGGAGAGCGGCAGCGCCGCCTTTTTCGCCACCGACGAGGGCTCCGGCGAGCCCCATTTCGACCTCGCCGGCTATGTCGGCGAGCGGCTGAAGCGGGCCGGCGTCGGCACCATTTCCGACCTCGGGCTGTGCACTTATTGCGACGAATCCAGGCTGTTCAGCTATCGGCGGTCGCAGCACCATGGCGAGGATGATTACGGCCGCCAAATTTCCGCCATCCTGCTTACCTGAGTAGTGTTCACCATAGGCGACGACGGGCGCCCTTCGCACCCACGCTATAACTGGACGCCAACGGGCCGAGGCGGGTAAGCTATTGTTTACTAGAGGGTTGGGAGTCCCGTCACGACAGAATTGTCGGGAACGGTGCTGTGCGGCCAACAGAGGGAGAGTTTTGTTGGGCGCGGACTCAATGCACGTGCGCGGCCGGCTTTGGCGTATCGCGTCGATCGCGTTCGCCGCTCTGGCGCTTGCGTGCCTCGCGGGCTGCGGCGGCGGTCCGAGCACCAGCAGCTTCTTCAGCAGCGCGACCAGCCTGTTCGGCAAATCGACCAAGATCTCGCTGGCCCCGATCGTCGGCGCGCCGCAGCCGATCGCCGAGCAGTTCACCCAGGCCCTGGTCGTGGCCGGCAAGGATCGCAATCTCACGATCCTTCCCGCAGGCGCCGGCGGCGGGAACTACACGTTGCGCGGCTACCTGCTCGCCTCGAGCGAAAAGGGCGGCTCGAAAATCTCCTACATCTGGGACGTGACCGACGCCAACGGCACACGCGTGGCGCGCGTGTCGGGCGACGAGTTGGTGCCAGGCCGCACCGCCGACCCGTGGGACAACGTCAACGGCACCGTGCTGAACAGCATTGCCGGCAAGACCACCTCGCAGCTTGCCGCGAGCCTGCCGCATGGCAGCGCGACGCCGGTTGCCGCCGTCTCAAGCGGAAGTCCCGCCGTGACGGCTTCGGCAGCGCCCGCAGCCGCGCCGCTGCCGCGGGCCAACGGTGTTCTGGTCGCCCCCGTGTCTGGTGCTCCCGGCGACGGGCAGCGCTCGCTGACCACCGCCCTGAAGAAGCGCCTCTATGCCGGCGGCATCAAGCTCGCCAACGGCACCAACGAAGGCGTCTATACGGTAAAAGGCAGCGTGGTGCTGGCCGACGCGAGCGGCGGCAAGCAGAGCATCCGCATCGATTGGCTGGTGCTCGACCCGAGCGGCAAGCGGCTCGGCACGGTGTCGCAGCAGAATATGATCCCGCGCGGCTCCCTGAACGGGCCGTGGGGCGCCATTGCCGACGCGGCGGCCGGCGCCGCCGCCGACGGCATCATCAAGCTCCTCCCCAAATCCAGCTGAGCCGTCATTCCGGCTGGATTGGTTCTGTGAACCGTACCCCCGGACCTTGCGCCCGCGTGACGCGCCCGATTTCCCCCGACCAGGTTTACAGCGGCCGTTCGCCCTTGTTACAAGCCGCGTATGGGCCAAGGATGATCTGTCCTTGAAGTGGCTGAGGACGCGAGGAGCGATCGAATGAAGCTGGTCGCAGGCAACAGCAACCGGCCCCTCGCCGAGGCCATCGGAGCCTACCTCAAGCTCCCGCTCGCCAAATGCATCGTGCGGCGCTTCGCCGACGACGAGATTTTCGTCGAGGTGCAGGAGAACGTCCGCGGCGAGGACGTGTTCGTCATCCAGTCGACCTCGGCCCCCGCCAACGATCATTTGATGGAGCTGTTGATCATCATCGACGCGCTGCAGCGCGCCTCGGCCAGGCGCGTCACCGCCGTGGTCCCCTATTTCGGCTATGCCCGCCAGGATCGTAAGCCCGGCCCCCGCACGCCGATCTCGGCCAAGCTCGTCGCCAATATGATCGTGCGCGCCGGCGCCGACCGCGTGCTCACGCTCGATCTCCATGCCGGGCAAATCCAGGGCTTCTTCGACATCCCGACCGACAATCTGTTCGCCGCGCCGGTCATGGTGCAGGACATCAAGCAGGTGTTCGGCACCAACAATCTGATGGTCGTATCGCCCGACGTCGGCGGCGTGGTGCGCGCCCGCGGGCTCGCCAAGCGCATCGACGCGCCGCTCGCCATCGTCGACAAGCGCCGCGAGCGCCCGGGCGATTCGGAGGTGATGAACGTGATCGGCGACGTGACCGGGCGCACCTGCATCCTGGTCGACGACATCGTCGATTCGGGCGGCACTCTGGTGAACGCTGCCGAGGCTTTGCTCGATCACGGCGCCACATTGGTCACCGGCTATATCAGTCACGGCGTGCTGTCGGGCGGCGCCGTTGCCCGCATCATGGCCTCGCGGCTCAAGGAACTCGTCATCACCGACTCGATCCAGCCGAGCGAGTCGGTCAGGAACGCACACAACATCCGCGTGCTGCCGATCGCGCCCCTGCTCGGCGAGGCGATCGCCCGCACCGCCGAGGAAAAATCGGTGTCGAGCCTGTTCTACTAGCGTTTGCTCGATGGGGCTTCGAGCCTCTAGTGGCCGCCCTCATATTTGAAGGAGATACTCAGCTTGGTGCGGTAGGCCTCGACCTTGCCGTCACTGGTGATGACCAGGTCCTGGGCGATGACCTCAGCGACTCGGAGCTCGCGGAGATGCTCCCCGGTAAGCTCGACCGCATTCTTGGCGGCCTCTTCCCAAGATTTCGTGCTGGTACCGATGACCTCGATGATTTTGTAGACGCTCTGCGTCATGACGCTTCTCCTTGTTATAATGAGTGACCATGCGACATTGCGGAGCTTGGTTCCAGCCGCACCACTCCCATATGAGGGCGATCCTACGCCGATTAGCGCGAAATGTGTGACCTTCGGGGAGACCCAAGGCTCGTCTCGCGCGTTTACCCTTTAGCCCGCCTTTCCGGCTATCACTCTCTTCCCCCAACCAGGAGATCGAAGCCCATGCACGTCAATTTGGAGAATGCCGAAAAAGCCATCGAAGCCGCGCGCAAGAAGGCCATCGAGCTGAACACGCAGATGTGCATCGCCGTGGTCGATTCTGGCGCCAATCTCAAGGCCTTCATGCGCATGGACGATGCTTGGGTCGGCTCGATCGACATCGCCATCAAGAAGGCCAAGACTGCCTGCTTCTTCGGCATGGCGACCGGTCAGCTCGGCAAACTGTCGCAGCCCGGCAAGCCGCTTTACGGCATCGAGCATTCCAATGACGGCCTGATCACCTTCCCTGGCGGCGTGCCGATCGTCGACGAGGACGGCGTCCTGATGGGAGCTATCGGCGTGAGCGGCAGCGTCGTTGAGAACGACAACAAGGTCGCCGAGGCCGGCGTTAAGGTTCTTGGCGTGACCGAGCTTCCGGAGCACCCCTGGCGGACCTGATTTCCCGCGCATAGAACATTGTCAGGCCCCCGTCTTAGGGGCTATAAGCCTGCTCGAATTCGCTGCTGGCGGCGCCTGAACGCGCCCGCCCGCGCCTGCGGGGCCGCTTTCCGGCCCCTCATTATTTCTGGGTTTTGGAGGCTAGCATGGCTGAGGCGATCGAACTCAAGGCTTGGGCGCGGGCCCGCTCGGGCAAGGGCGGCGCACGCTCGACCCGCCGGGAGGGCCGTGTTCCCGGCATTCTCTACGGCGACAACAAGCAGCCTGAGACCATCGCCGTCGATTACCGCGCGATCACGCCAGCAGCTCCATACTGGCCACTTCCAGAGCACCGTCTTCACCCTCAACGTCGACGGCACAAAGATGCGGGTGATCCCCCGCGACGTTCAGCTCGACCCGATCCGCGACTTTCCGATCCATGTCGACTTCCTGCGCCTCAGCAAGGATGCGCTGGTCACCGTCGAGGTGCCGGTGCGCTTCCTGAACGAGCTCGCCTCGCCCGGACTGAAGCGCGGTGGCGTGCTCAACGTCGTGCGCCACGAGATCCAGGTACGCTGCCCGTCAGACGCCATTCCCGATCATTTCGAGGTCGACCTGACCGGGCTCGAGATCGGCGATTCGGTGCATATCACGGCCATCGCTATGCCAAAGGACGTGCGCCCCACCACCACCGAGCGCGACTTCACCGTGGCGACCATCGTCGGACGCTCGGCCGAAGAGGCCCCGACTGGGCCCGCCGCGACCGAGGCCGCGCCTGGCGCCGAGGCTGCCGCTGCCACCGCCGAGGGCGATGACAAGGACAAGCCGAAGGAAAAAGAGAAGCCGGAGAAGAAGAAGTAGCCCTTCTGTCTTCCGGCGCGTCGCCGTACGCGCTTCTCAAGCTTCGATCAGGATGATCCGATGAAGCTCTTTGTCGGCCTCGGCAATCCCGGGGGGCAATACGCCTTCAACCGGCACAATGTCGGCTTCATGGCGGTCGACGCCATTGCCCAGGCCCACGGCTTCCCGTCCTGGCGCAAGCGCTTCTCGGGTCTTTCCGCTGAGGGCAAGCTTGCCGGCCAGCCGGTGCTGCTGTTCAAGCCGCAGACCTTTATGAACGAGTCGGGCCGCGCGGTCGGCGAGGCGGTGCGCTTCTACAAGCTCGATCTCGGCGACGTGGTCGTGTTCCATGACGAGCTCGATCTCGCGCCCGGCAAGGTGCGGGTGAAAACCGGTGGCGGGGTGGCCGGCCATAACGGGCTGAAATCGCTCACCGCCCATATCGGCAACGACTATGTGCGCGTACGGATCGGCATCGGCCATCCGGGGTCCAAGGATCTGGTGACCGGCCACGTGCTGCGCGATTTCGCCAAGGTCGAGCATGACTGGCTCGAGCCGCTGCTCGGCGCGATCGCGACCGAAGCGCCCTATCTCGCCGAGGGCGCCAACGACAAGTTCCAGTCGCGCGTGGCGCATGCCATGCAGTCGGAGCCCGAGGAGACCGAGCAACCCGCGCCGCGCGAGAAGCCGGCGTCGCGCCGCAAGGAGCCTAGAGCACACGTCAAGAACGAGCCGCCGGCGCCCGAGGGGACGCTGGCGAGCAAGCTCCGCCGCTGGCTCGGCTCGTGAATGATGCGCTGGAAAGCGAGCGCCTCCTCTTCCCGCCGGGGAGAGGTGAAACAAGAGCATGACGGATTGAGATCATGGGATTCAAATGCGGCATCGTCGGACTGCCCAATGTCGGCAAGTCCACCCTGTTCAACGCTCTGACCGAGAGCGCCGCGGCGGCGGCCGCCAATTATCCGTTCTGCACCATCGAGCCGAACGTCGGCGAGGTCCCCGTCCCCGACCCGCGCCTCGACAAGCTCGCCGCGATTGCCAAGTCCGCCCAAGTGATCGCCACGCGGTTGACCTTCGTCGATATTGCCGGGCTGGTGCGCGGCGCCTCAAAGGGCGAAGGCCTGGGCAACCAGTTCCTCGCCGTTATCCGCGAGGTCGACGCCATCGCCTACGTGCTCCGCTGCTTCGAGGATGACGACGTGATCCATGTCGAGGGTCGCGTCGATCCGCTCGCCGATGCCGAGACCATCGAGACCGAGTTGATGCTCGCCGATCTCGACAGCCTCGAGCGGCGGGTGCCGATCCTCGAGAAGAAGATCAGAGGCCAGGACAAGGAGGCGAAGCAGACGCTTGCCCTGCTTGAGCGCGCGCAGATCCTGCTGCGCGAGGGGAAACCGGCCCGGCTTGCCGTCGTCGGCGAAGAGGACCGCGCCGCCTTCAAGACGCTCGGCCTGCTCACGTCTAAGCCCGTGCTCTATGTGTGCAATGTCGATGAGGCGTCCGCCGTCACGGGCAACGTCCATTCCGCTCGCGTCGAGGCGCTGGCCAAGGCGGAAGGCGCCGGCTGCATCATCATCTCCGCCAAGATCGAGGCCGAGCTCGCCGAGCTCGATGCCGCCGAGCGCAAGACCTATCTCGCCGAGCTTGGGCTTAAGGAGCCCGGGCTGAACCGCCTCATCCGCGAGGGCTACAAGCTGCTCGGATTGGTCACCTATTTCACCGCGGGGCCCAAGGAGGCGCGCGCCTGGACCGTGGTCGACGGCACCCGCGCACCGCAGGCGGCCGGCGTCATCCATACCGATTTCGAGAAGGGCTTCATCCGCGCCGAGACCATCGCCTTTGACGATTACGTGGCGCTGTCAGGCGAGGCCGGGGCACGCGACGCCGGCAAGCTTCGCCTCGAAGGCAAGGACTATGTGGTGAAGGACGGCGACGTGCTGCATTTCCGCTTCGCCAATTGATTCGGGCGCGCCGCCTAGCGAGAAAAGCGGCGGCGGGCTTCAACAGCCCGCCGCCGTGATGAGTTCAGTCGGCGACTACATCTTCGAGCAGCTCTTCGCGGTGTCGTCCCACTTCATCTTGGCCTTCTCGCAGGCGGCCTTGGTCTTCGGCGCGGCGGCATAGGCGGCCGGGGCTGCAACGCCAACCGCGAGGCCAAGGGCCACGAGAACCATAACGAGCTTCTTCATGATCGCATCTCCTTCGTGAGACTACCTTGCTGGTAGCCCCCGACGGATACGGCAAAGCGATGCGCAGGGCGCTGGGACCAACTATCGCTGAGACCAAGGATCGCTGAGGCAAAATGTCTAATCCGCAGTGAGAGATTTGGGCTTTTTCGGCCTTTTCGTCGCCTTGGCGCGAGGGGGTGCGACATCGACGACACTGCTCATGGCGATGGGCGGGGTGACGCCCATCGACACATAAACATTCATCAGCCGCTCGACTCCGCCCTCTGCCGGTCTGACCCATTGCGAGGGCACATAGATCAGGGCGCCGCCGAACGGCACCGGCGCCGAGGGGACCAGCACGCCGACATAACTGTGCTCGCCGACCGCGACCGGCGCATGCGAGGGCAGCAGCGCGAGCACCGCGGCGCCCCCTTCGCCCCCGAAGAAGCACCAGACTGGGCTCATGGATTTGAGGTCGCCCTGATCGCCCCGGTCGACGATGGCGACGAAGCGCTTCGACAGATCGTAGATGTTGGAGATCAGCGGGATGCGCATCATCAGCCAGTCGAAGCTGTTCGACACCCAATGCCGCAAACCCGACTCGACCACCAGCCCGAGCGCGAAAATGCCGCCGAGGATGATTGCCAGACCCAGGAAATAGGCGGCCGTGGACGATGGCGAAAGATTGAGGCCGAGCGAGGTGATCAGCCCGCCGACGAAGCTGCCCGGCCCGGCATAGCTCGCGATCAGGCTGCCGACCCAGGCAGTGACGATCAGCGTGACCGCGATCGGCAGGAGAGCGAGCAGGCCCGCCAGGAATATGCGTAAGATCCGGCCCACCCGTCGCCTCCCCACGAAAAGCTGCCCGCGCCGGTCGGCTCCGTCAACCGGCTGGCGCCTTCAGGTCGCGGGCACGACACGCCCTCGCCGCGTTATCCACACCTCAACGCCCCCACGCGCGGCGGCGTCAGCGCCCCGCGGATTTATAGTTTATAAAGCTTTAAGCGTAGCGAATCATCAATCACTCCGTGGGAAATCGACATGACCCGACAGAACTGGATCAACACCTATGTGGCGCTTGCGCTTTGCACCCTGATTTTCCAGGCCTGGGTGCGCGCCGATCAATGCATCGGGATGACGGAATGCGGCCCGAGTTATGCCAAGGCGGTAGCCTGGTCTGCGGTGTGGCCGGCGTCGTGGGCCGTCTACCTCGCCGGCATGCCTCCGTTCAACGCATGGCTGGCTTAGGACCTATTCCCTGAGCGTCGTCAGCTCGCGCGCTTCAGCGTATCCGCCGCCGCCACCTGGCGCAGGAAGTTCTCGACCATATGGCGTAGCTGCTCGGCCTGGCGCGAGAGATCGCGGCTGACCTGAAGCATCTGCGTCGCCGACTGGCTGGTCTCATCGACCGCCTTGGTCACACCCGGCATGTGCGCCACCACGTCCTCGGTGCCGCGCGCCGCCTGGCGCACGCTGTGCGAAATCTCCGAGGTGGCCGCCGATTGCTGCTGCACCGCGCCGGCGATCTCCTGGGTATTACGGTTGACCTCGCCCATGGTGGTGACGATCGACTGCATGGCTTCGACCGCGCCGTTGGTCGAGTTCTGGATGGCGGCAATCTGATGCTTGATGTCGTCGGTCGCCTTGGCGGTCTGGTCGGCGAGCGTCTTCACCTCGCTCGCCACCACGGCGAAGCCCCTGCCCGCCTCGCCCGCACGCGCCGCCTCGATGGTGGCGTTGAGCGCCAGCAGATTGGTCTGCGCCGCGACGTCCTGGATCAGGCTCACCACGTCGCCGATCCTCTGCGTCGCGCTGGCCAGCCCCTCGACCTTGAGATTGGCGGTGCGCGCATTCTCGGTGACTTGGCTCACGATGCGGCTCGCGGTCGAGACGCGCGTGCCGATCTCGCCGACCGACACGGCAAGCTCCTCCGCCGTCGCCGCCACGGTCTGCACGTTGGCCGAGGCTTCATCGGAAGCAGAAGCGACCACGCCGACCCGTTCATTGGTGTCGCTCGCGAGCGTCGATAGCGAGCGCGCCGTCTCGTCCATCGACCGCGCGCTATCGGCAAACGCGCCGAGAATGCCGGCGATCGAGCCGCGGAACTGGTGGATCAACTCTTCGGTCCGCTGCTGCGAGGCGAGCCTGCCCTGGATCTGGCTGTCCTGCTCGCTCTTGTGACTCTCGCTCCACTTGATGGCGTCAGACTGGAAGGCCTTGAGCGCCTTGGCGATGTCGCCGACCTCGTCGCCGCGCGCCGCATGCGGCACCTTCCCGTCCATGTCCCATTTGATGAAGCGCAGAATGACGTCGTTCAAGTCGGCGAGCGCCTTGGCGAGCGTGCCACCGAACACATAACCGATGCCGGCTCCGAGCGCGCCGGCGATGATCATGGCGAGCACGGCCGCGAGCAGAGTGCCCTGGATCATGGCGGCGAGCACGAACGACACCAGCACCGCCATGATTGCCGTGGCGGCGAAAGCGAGCGTGATTTTCAAGCGGAGAACCATTTGAAATCTCTCTAATTTATGGCGCTGCGGCGGGGCTTCACGCGACCGAGCCTCACCCAACGCAAAGGCGAATCTCGACGCGAAGATATCGCCGCAAGACTCTCTGCTTGTGGTTAAAACTCTGTTAGGAGAGCTCGTTAGTCCCAAGAAATTTGCAACCTGGGCTTGCGCGGCTCACCGATCAGCGGAGTGCGGCCGCGATGTTGCCGCCGTCGACCGTCTCGATATGCCCGGTCGTCTTGCGCGCCTTGGCGAGCGCGACGAAAGCCTGCGCAACGTCCTCGGCCAGCACCTCGCGGTTCAGGAGATTGCCGGCCATATATTCGGCCTCAGACAGCCCTCGCGCCTTTGACCTCGCGGCGATCATGGCGTCGGTCAAAAGTCCGCTCCGTACGCGGTCGGCGTTGACGCCGTTCGAGCGGATGCCGTCAGCGCCGTAATCGAGCGCATATTGGCGCATCAGCAGCATGGTCGCCGCTTTCGGGAGACCGTAGGGGCCGAAATTGGTCCCGGGGTTCACCGCCTGCTTGGAGATGTTGAACAGGAGCGCCCCGCCGGTGCCCTGCTTCAGCATGATGCGCACCGCCTCTTGCGCCACGGTCTGATGGGCGAAGAAGTTGAGCTCGAAGCTCTTGCGCAACAGCTCGTCGGAGACCTCGCCGATCCGCCCTTGCCACGCCGCGCCGGCATTGGAGACGACGATGTCGACGCCGCCGAAGCGCTCGCAGACGAGAGCGAAGGCGCGCTTGACCTGATCGGGCTTGGTCACGTCGCATTCGATCCCAAGACCCTTCACGGCGGCGGCGGCCTTCTTCGCCGCCTCGCCGTCGATGTCGAGAATGGCGATCGCGGCGCCCTCCGCCGCCAAAGCCTTGGCCGTCGCGGCGCCGATCGCGCCGGCGCCCGTCACCAGCGCGATCTGGCCGGTCAGTGGCTTCACCACCGCGCCTTTAAGCTTGGCCTGCTCGAGGCTCCAATATTCGAGCGCAAACAGATCGCTCTCGGGCAGCGGCTCGTAGCGGCCGATCGCCTCGGCGTCGGTCACCACCTTGACGGTGTTCTCGGCGAGGTCGGCGGCGATGGCGGCATCCTTGGCAGTGCGCCCGAGCCCGAACAGGCCGACACCCGGAACCAGCACCACGCGCGGCGCGCCGTCGAGCTTGGTCTTGGTGTTGCCTGCGGCCGCATTTTCGCGGTCGAAGTAGCCGTCGTACTCGGCGATGAACTTGGTCACCCCCTCGCCGAGCGCTTGCGCGAAATCGTCGAGCTTGCCGGCCTCCGGAGCCGGCGCCACCAGCGGCCGGTTCTTGGTGCGGATGATGTGGTCGGGCGTCACCACCCCGCGCTGGCTGTAGGACGAGAGCTCTGCGCCGTTCACATAGTCGAGGATCTCCGGCGCGGTGCGGAAATCGGCGATGAAGCGGACCGGCTCCTGGCCGCCGGTCTTGACGGCGCAGGCGCCGCGGATGATTGGCGCGATCTCGGCGGCGGTCGCGGTCGCGCCGGCAATCTGCCGCGCCTGGAAGACGATCGGACGCCCCTGGCGCAGCCGGCTTTCAGCGAGCGAGACCATCTCGATCATGCGCTCATAGGCCTCGCGCGCGGTCTCCCCGAAGGTGAAGATGCCGTGCTTGTGCAGGATCAAGCCCTCGACATCCGGTTTCTGCTCGAAAACCTCGGCGGCGGCCTTGGCGAGCCCGAAACCCGGCGCGATATAGCGCACGATGCCCATCCGACCGTCATAGACCTCGCGCGCCAGGGCCTCGCCATCGGGCTGATCGACCAGCGAAAGCACGGAGGCGGCATGGGTATGGTCGATGAATTTATGCGGCAGAAAGGCATGCAGCAGCGTCTCGACCGACGGGTTTGGGGCGGACGAGTCGAGCAGGTTCAGCCGCTGCACGTTGACCATCGCCTCGTCCGACAGCGCATCCAATGCACGCAAGCGCCGCAGCGGCTCCAGCTTCACGGCGGGCAGCCCCCACGGCTCGATATCGGCCATGTCGGCGCCTGAGCCCTTGACCGCGATCACCTCATGCTCGGCGCCGAGATCGTCGCGGGCGCGCGTCTTGACCGAAGTATTGCCGCCGCCATGCAGCACGAGCAGCGGATCGCCGCCGAGCAGGCGGGTGGTGTAAACCCTGAGCGCGATGTCGGGGCCGACGCCCTTTGCGCCGTAAGCGGCGATGGCTTCGTCGGCGGCGCTGTCGTTCCATTGGCTTTTCATGGCGCGCGTTGTTGCAGAGATGGTCTTTCACCGCAAGCATTGAACCCCCATGTTAGGGTATGGCGCGACACCTCCCCGGCCACTCTCGCAAATGATCAAGTTTCGGCCACGCTTCGTTACCGATTTGCAACATATTTGCCTGCAATCTCTGCCGGTTACGCTGCTCCTTCGGTGAGGACGTAAAGTGGGGAAGTTCCGCGATTCATATCGGCCCGAGCGGCACTATATGCGCGGGCCTGGGCCCAAATGGCAGGAGAAGCACCGCGCTTCGTTCCGGCTTGCCGCTTCCGCCCAGCCCAAGGACGAAGCCGAGCGCGAGCTGCTGGCTCAGTCGGCTCGGGCGACCCAGCCGGAAACCAGCACGAAGCAGGCGCTGCGCTTCTCGCTCTGGCTCGTGCCGCTGACCATTGCCGCGCTGCTCGGCGCCGTGGCCGTCGCCGCCCTCGCCTAGAACCATTCAAGTTAAATCGGGATTTCGCCTCAGATCGCGGTCTTAGCGTTGGCGTCGTGCCTGGCCAGTCAATTCCTCCGGCGGTCCCGGCGAGTCGTCGGCAAGCCAAGCCTGATTTGGCCACCACGCGTGATTGGTCCCGCAATAGGGACACGGCGTGTGAACAAGCACGCGGGGGATCGGCGCGGTGCTGTAGGGATCGGTCTCTACTCCCGTCGAAATTTCCTGTCCGGTTCGCGGGCATTTAATCATGAGCATCGCCATGGCTAGGGCTCTTTGCAACGATTCAGTTGCATTGAGCGTAAATAAAGCCAAGGCGGGAAACGTGGTCAAAATTGCTCAGTTGCCAGGAAAGTTTACCGCTATCGGCAGCGTCGCCACGTTCACGATTGGTTGGCGACAGCCCCGCCTCGATCAGGCTGCGGCGCCGTTGCGGTGCTCGGGGTAGAGTGTCACGAGACCGTCGCGGGTCGCTGGCGTGACGCCGCGCTCGGTGATGAAGCCGCTGATCAGCCGCGCCGGCGTGACGTCGAAGCCGTAATTGGCGGCGGGGCTCCCTTCAGGCGCGATCAGCACGCTCGCCACCGACCCATCCGGCAGCTTGCCTGAGATATGCGTGACCTCGCTCGGGTCGCGCTCCTCGATCGGGATGGTGCTGCCGTCCACAAGGCTCCAATCGATGGTCGAGAACGGCAGCGCCACGAAGAACGGGATGTGGTTGTCGCGCGCTGCGAGCGCCTTGAGATAGGTGCCAATCTTGTTGGCGACGTCGCCGGTCGCCGTGGTGCGGTCGGTGCCGACGATGCAAAGATCGACTTTTCGCTTCTGCATCAGGTGCCCGCCGGTATTGTCGGCAATCAGCGTATGCGGCACGCCATGGGCGCCGAGCTCGAACGCGGTGAGCGAGGCGCCCTGATTGCGCGGCCGCGTCTCGTCGACCCACACATGCAGGTCGATGCCCTTGTCGAACGCGCGGTAGATCGGCGCGAGCGCCGTGCCCCAATCGACGCATGCGAGCCAGCCGGCATTGCAATGGGTGAGGATGTTGACTTGGCTGCCGCCCTTCTTGTCGGCATGCGCCTGGATCAGGCCGAGCCCATGCTCGCCGATCCGGCGATTGGTCTCGACATCCTCGTCGCAGATCTGCGCGGCGCGGGCGTAAGCGACCGCAACCCGCTTGTCGCGCGGCTGGTTCTGCACCGCCTTCTTCATCTCATCGAGCGCCCAACGGAGATTGATGGCGGTCGGACGAGTAGCGGCGAGCTTGTCACAAGCGTGATCGAGACCCTCGTCGGATGAATTGGCACGGAGCGCGAGCGCGACGCCATAGGCCGCCGTCGCCCCGATCAGCGGCGCGCCCCTCACCTGCATCGACTTGATCGCGTGCGCGGCGTCCTCGAGCGTGCGCAGGCTCAACGTCTCGAAGCGATGCGGCAGCTTGGTCTGATCGATGATCTCGACCGTCATGCCGTCGTCGTTGAGCCAGATGGTGCGGTAAGGCTTGCCGTTGATGTTCATGGGGGAAACTCAATCTCCCTCGAAGGCGATCAGCGTGTGGCACTCGACGCCGAGCTTGGCGAGCCTAGTCGTGCCGCCGAGATCGGGCAGGTCGATGACGAACGCGGCGCCGACCACGTCGGCCTTGAGCTTGCGCAGCAGCTTGACTGCGGCCTCTGCCGTGCCGCCGGTGGCGATCAGATCGTCGATCAACAGCACCGGCTCGCCAGCCTTGAGCGCGTCCTCGTGGATCTCGATCACGTCGATGCCGTATTCGAGCTCGTATTCCTCGCCGATCGCCTTGGCCGGCAGCTTGCCTTTCTTGCGGATCGGCACGAAGCCGCAGCGTAAGCGGTCGGCGACCGCGCCGCCCAGAATGAACCCGCGCGCCTCGATGCCGACCACCGCCTGGACCCGGCGATTGGTGAAGGGCTGCACCAGCTGCTCGATGCAGGCGCGGAAGCCGTTGGCGTGACCGAGCAGCGTGGTGATGTCGCGGAACATAATGCCCGGCTTGGGATAGTCGGGTATGGTGCGCACGAGATCCTTGATGTCGATATCCGTGGTCAGGCTCATGCAGGATCTCCGCGAAAGGGGCGCGGACAGCGTGACGCCGCCGCCCTCGTCGCTATAGTCGAACAGTGCGCGGCTGGCTAGTCGCTCCGCGCGAAGCGTAACGAAGGGGGCATGCTCATGGCAGACGAAACCAATCTCGTAACCATCCGCGACATGGACATCCCGTTCTTCCGGATGGTGATGATCCTCGTCAAATGGTCTATCGCCGCTATTCCGGCAATCATCATCGCGGCAATCCTGTATGCGTTGCTGTTCGCGGTGATCGGTGGGATCGTCGGCAGCGTGGTCGCGATCATCAACAGCCTGCTACAGGCCCTGGGCGTGCCGATCCCCGACATCACGCCGCCCCCCGCCTGATCGGCGCGCCGAACCGTGCGGCGAAACGGCCACGATCCGGCCACTGCGATGGTTCACGTTTGGCGCTATACTCGCCGAGGTGAATGCCGGGAGGCCATCCCATGAATATGATCGATCGAAGCTTTGCGGCGGCGGCCGACAGGGCCGCCAAGGCTGAACGCGCGCGCAGCGAGCGGGCGCGGAAGATCGCCGCCATCGTAGCGCTCGTCGCCGTTACGCTCGTGGCGGTTGCCTATTATGTTTGGGCGACGACGCTGTGCGGCGACTGCGGCGCGCCGCTGCCACTGCCGGTGCCGCCGGCCTAACCTACATCAACACGCGGTTCAGCACGCGACCGGCGACCGCGTCGAGCTTCTTGATCAGCTCGGGATCTCGCGCTTCCGGCGCGGTGATGATCGCGGTGTCGAGCGCGCGGTCGGAGCCGATCGGGCACGGCTCGTGCTCGCGCGGGAAGTCGCGGGCGAGCCGCGCCACGAGCTTCTGCGCCTTCTCGGCGTTCGCTGTCAGCACCTTGATGATGTCGGTGACGGTGACCGCGTCATGGTCGGGATGCCAGCAGTCGAAATCGGTGACCATGGCGACGGTCGCGTAGCAGAGCTCGGCCTCGCGGGCGAGCTTGGCCTCGGGCATGTTGGTCATGCCGATCACCGAGTAGCCGAGCCCCTTATAGGTCAGGCTCTCGGCGAGCGTTGAGAATTGCGGACCCTCCATGCACACATAGGTGCCGTCGCGCACGACCTGGATGCCCTCGGCCATGGCGGCTTCCGCCAGATGGATGCGCAAGCGCGGGCTGACCGGGTGCGCCATCGAGACATGCGCGACGCAGCCTTTGCCGAAGAAGGATGAGGCGCGGCCAAACGTGCGGTCGACGAACTGGTCGATCAGCACGAAGGTGCCGGGCGGCAGCTCCTCCTTGAACGAGCCGCAGGCCGACAGCGAGATCAGATCGGTGACCCCTGCCCGCTTCATGACGTCGATATTGGCGCGGTAGTTGATGTCGGTCGGCGACAGGCGATGACCTTTGTCGTGGCGTGACATGAACGCGATCGGCAGGCCGGCGATGTCGCCGATGCGGAGCGGCGCCGACGGCTCGCCCCATGGGCTCGTGACGTGCTCCTCGCGCACATTCTTGAGGCCCGGCAGATCGTAAAGTCCCGAGCCGCCGATAATGCCGAGCACCGCCTTGGTCATGTCCCGCTGCCCTCTCCTTCCAAAACTCAATCGTCGCCGACATGCATATAGAACACCGCCCAGACCCAATGAGCTTCATGGGTGTCGGTCGGCTTGAAGTCCGCGGCGCGTGTATTGATCAGCCAGAGCGGCCCCTGCTGCCCGATGCCGAGCGGCACCCCGTTCATTTCGAGCGCCAGGATCCAGTCCGACGAGTCGATGTCCTCGGGCGTCAGCCAGCCGGTATAGCCGTTGACCGCGGTGAAACTGATCTTGACCTTGGCCGCCTCGACGTGGCCGAGCACCTCGCTGAGCAGCGGGCCCTTGAAGGTCGCCGGCGCATCGAGTTCGGGCGGCTGCGCCGTCACGCTCCCCTGCTCGAGTTCGAGCAGGCTCGCCCGGTCGAAGACGAAGGCTTTGCTGAATGCGGCCTTCTGCGCGGCGAGCAGGCTGTCCTTGTGGGGATCGAGCGGCCCTCGATTGGTGTTGCCGATCAGCCCGCTCACGGTCAGCAGGACCATCTCTTTGGGGGCTGGGGGCGCCGCTGGCTCGTCGGCCGCCAATGCCGGGACTGCAGCGAGGCCTACGAGCAGAGCGAGCAACGGACGCAGCATCGAGTTCCCCTATGAACGCGCACCAACTTGCCACACGCGGTCACTCCGGCGAAAGCCGGAATTCAGCGCGGCTTCATAAGAAAAACCGGCTACCGGCCTTCGCCGGCATGGAGCGGCGAGGTCGCCGCTCCAGTCTCCCTAAGCCGTGTGGGTGGCGTCGTCGCGATGCAGCTTGGCCCATACCGCGCGCTTGGCGAGATACATGATTGCCACGAACACGACGAGGAACAGCAGCACCCGCGCCCCGGTCTTGTGGCGCTCCTCGAGCTTTGGCTCAGCCGCCCACATCAGATAGGCCGACACGTCGCGCGCGTAATTGTCGAGCGTCTTCGGGGTGCCGTCGGTATAGGACACGACGCCGTCGCTGAGCGGCGGCGGCATGGCGATCTGATGGCCGGGGAACGCCTTGTTGTAATGCATGCCCTGGGCGACATCGAAGCCCGCCGGCGCGGCGGCGTAGCCGGTGAGCAGCGCGTAGATATAGTCGGGACCGCCTTCGCGCGCCTTGGCCATCACCGAGAGATCGGGCGGCAGCGCGCCGCCGTTGGCGTTGCGCGCGAGCTGCTCGTTGGCGAAGGGCGAGCGGAAATGATCGGCCGGGCGCGCCGGACGCTGGAACATCTCGCCCTTCTCGTTCGGCCCGTCGGTGACCTGCACCTGACCTGCCAACGCCGCGACCGCCTTGGGCGAGAATTCCGGACCGCCCGGCTCGCCGAGATTGCGGTAGGACAGAAGCCGCATCGAATGGCAGTTCGAGCAGACGTCCTTGTAGACCTGGAAGCCGCGCTGGAGCTGGGCGTTGTCGTAGGTGCCGAACGGCGCTCCGAACGTCCAGCTCTGACTCTCGATCTCGGGAGCGTGGTTGCCTGACTCGGGCGCATCGTCCTTGGCGAACGCGCTACCCGACAGCGAGAGCGACAGCACCGCCGCACCGCCCATCGTCATCGCGGCCAATCTCATCGAGGAGAGCGTCATCACAGCACCTCCTCGGCGCGCTTCCGCTTTCGCACGGGCGGCGGTGGCGCCGATGGCGACGGCGACGGCGCCGCTTCGGGCACTTCGTGGCCGAGCACAGCCTCGGTGATGCTGCCGGGGAGCCGGCGTGGCTTCTCGATCCAACCGACCACCGGCATGACCACCAGGAAGAACGCGAAATAATAGAACGTGAGCAGGCGCCCTAAGATCAGATACCAGCCTTCGGGCTGTTGCGAGCCGAGATAGCCGAGCCCGATCGACGTCACCACGAACGCCCAGAAAAACCATTTGTAGATCGGCCGGTAGCTGGTCGAGCGCACCTTGGAAGTGTCGAGCCACGGAATGAAGAACAGGATCGAGATCGACGACAGCAGCGCGATGACGCCGAGCAGCTTGTTCGGAATGGCGCGCAGGATCGCGTAGAACGGCAGGAAGTACCATTCAGGCACGATATGCGGCGGCGTCTGCAGCGGGTTGGCCGGGACGTAGTTGTCGGGATGGCCGAGCCAGTTAGGCGCGTAGAACACGACCGCTGCGAAGGCGAGTATGAACGTCACCAGCGCGAAGCCGTCCTTGATCGTGTAGTAGGGATGGAACGGCACGGTTTCCTTGTCGGACTTCACGTCGATGCCGGTCGGGTTGTTGTTGCCCGGCACGTGCAGCGCCCAGATGTGCAGGATCACCACGCCGAGGATCACGAATGGGAACAGATAGTGCAGGCTGAACAGCCGGTTGAGCGTCGGCGCGCCGACGCTGAAGCCGCCCCAGATCCACTGCACCAGCGTGGTGCCGAGCCCGGGGATCAACGCGTCGAGCGATGAGAACAGATTGGTGATGACGGTCACCGCCCAGAAGCTCATCTGCCCCCACACGAGCGAGTAGCCCATGAAGGCGGTAGCGATCATCAAGAACAGGATCAGCACACCGAGGATCCACAAGATCTCGCGCGGCGCCTTGTACGAGCCGTAATACATGCCGCGGAACACGTGGATATAGACGGCGACGAAGAACATCGAGGCGCCGACCGCGTGCGAGTAGCGAAGGAACCACCCCCAATTCACGTCGCGCATGATGATCTCGACCGAGTCGAAGGCGTGCTCGGGCGTCGGCACGTAATGCATCGCGAGCACGATGCCGGTGGCGATCTGCGCAATCAGCATGAAGGTGAGGATGCCGCCGAACGTCCACCAGTAGTTCAGGTTCCGCGGCGTCGGGAACACCATGAACTGGTCGTGCATCACGCGCACGACCGGGAGCCTGGAGTCGAGCCAACGCTCGAAGCCGGTGGCCGGCTGATAGGTCGATTCGTGCGCCATGGCCGGCTCTATCCGATCTTGAGCTTGGTATCGGTGGCGAAAGTGTAAGGCGGGATCGCGAGATTTTGCGGCGCCGGTCCGAGCCTGATGCGGCCCGCCGTATCGTATTGCGAGCCGTGGCACGGGCAGAACCAGCCGCCGAACTCGCCTTTATAATCGCCGACCGCCTGGCCTTTCGGAATGCAGCCGAGATGGGTGCAGATGCCGATCATCACCAGCCAAGGCTCGCGATCCTTGGCGGCGCGATTGTCGTCGCTCGCCGCCGCGCTCTCGGGGAGATTCGCGTTCCGCGCCAGCGGGTCGCGCAGATCGTCGACCACGACGTCCTTCGCCGCAGCAATCTCCTTGTCGGTGCGGTGGCGGATGAAGATCGGCTTGCCGCGCCACATGACGGTGATCGCCTGGCCCGCCTCGACATGGGAGATGTCGACATCGGTGCTCGACAGCGACAGCGCCGACTGATCGGGGTTCATCTGGTCGAGCAGAGGCCAAAGCGCGGCTGCCGCGCCGATGGCGGCGAAGCCGCTCGCCGCGATCAGGATGACGTCACGCCGCGTCGGGTCGTCGTCCGGCTCGAGAGGGGGATTGAGGGAGGTTTCGTGGGATGCCACGGTGCCAAGGCTCCTTGCGCAAATCGTCAAAACAACATCGGCGCCCGTGGCATGAGAAGAGGCAAAACTCCCTCCCCCGGCGCCACGGCCGTGCTCAAAATCCTCGCCTTCGAGCTGTTTGCCTCCCCATTGCCGATCGTGGCTCGTACGCCGGCAGGCCTTTTTTTATTTGGTTTCTTACATCCAGGTTCGAACTTGTCCAGCTTCGCCGTCTTGGGCAAATTGGCGCACAAGGGATTCCGTCAAAAATCTGCGACACGATGATGATTTTGCCGCTATTTGGCATTGATCCCCGTCAAGGCATCCCGGCCTGAACGGGCCAGTTTGAAGGGTCTCGAGCGGGCGCATGGCTATCCGATCGCGTGAGCTCCGCCGATCAGCCAGGTTAGCTTGAACGAATGGCAGTCATGGACCAGAAGACGCCCAACGAGACCGACCCAATCCTGACCTTCAGCGAGGCGAGGAAGGCACTCGCCCGCGCTTGGTTCGAGCAACTCCAGGGGTTGATCTGCGCAAGCCTCGAGGCGGTCGAGGATGCCGCCGAGGGCCTTCCCGGCTGCGAGGGCAAGCAAGCCGGCCGCTTCATCAAGACGCCCTGGACCCGCAAAGACCATAGCGGCGATGACGGCGGCGGCGGAACTGATGGCGCTGATGGGCGGGCGCGTGTTCGAGAAGGTCGGCTGTCACGCCTCGACCGTCTACGGCACCTTCGCACCGGAATTCGCCAAGCAGATTCCAGGCGCCGACAAGGACCCGCGCTTCTGGGCGAGCGGCCTCTCCTTCATCGCCCACCCGACCAACCCGAACGCCCCGACCGCGCATATGAACACCCGCATGGTGGTGACGAGCAAAGGCTGGTTCGGCGGCGGCGGCGACCTGACCCCGGTGCTGATGCGCCGCCGCACGCAAGACGACCCCGATTCGGTCGCCTTCCACGCGGCGATGCAAGGCGCCTGCGACGGCGAGCCGTCAGCCGACTATCCGCGCTTCAAGCAATGGTGCGATGAATATTTCTATCTGCCGCATCGGGGCGAGATGCGCGGCATCGGCGGCATCTTCTACGATTATGTCGACACCGGCGACTGGGAGCGGGACTTCGCCTTCACGCAGAAGGTTGGCCGCGCCTTTCTCGAGGTCTATCCGGAGATCGTCCGCGCCAACATGGCAACGCCTTGGACCGACGCCGACCGCGACGAGCAGCTTATCCGGCGCGGCCGCTATGTCGAGTTCAACCTGCTCTACGACCGCGGCACCATCTTCGGGCTGAAGACCGGCGGCAATGTCGATGCCATCCTGTCGTCCATGCCGCCCCTGGTGCGCTGGCCTTAAGCAACTCCTGAGCGTTGCGAGCACCTGCGCAGTACGGGAATTGAACGACAACCGGCGCTCTGGTAGTAATGAGGGTGCCGAGGAGGGCCCAGCCGGCAAGGATCACAACAGATGATGAAACCGTTGGCAGCCGCCTTATTCGGAGCGGCCTTGCTTAGTGTCGGTCCCTCCGGCGCTTTCGCGGCAAAGGGGCATTCTTGGAGTTGCACGGCGACCGGCACGGTCGCGTTACCCAACCCCACCGCACCGAACGGGGTTATGCAGGTGCCTTTCACAGCTACCGGCACCAATTTACTGAAGGACAAAGCCGCAGCCTCGGCGATGCAAAAATGCCTTCACAACTCATCCACGGGCTGCAGTGCCGGGTCGTGCCACATCCACATTCGCTCGTAGCCAAATTACCCCCTGATCCCCGCATACATCAGCGAAGGCGAAAGCGCCTCGGTCGCGCCACCGCGCATGTCCGAAACAAAGGCGCCTAAATGGGTCTGAACCATCGGCGCTTGATAGACCAGGCGAGCGAGCAAAATGACGGTCGCCGTCAGCAACAGGATCGCAACGATCTTCCACATGAGAACCTCCCCTGAGCTCGGCGTCGGCAACGCCGTTCGTGAGAGATCTCTAGGACTTCCGGCCTGAACCGGATCTGAGGCAGCCGTTCATCTGGGGTTTAGAATGTGAATCGCGGGAACCACTTCGGACTTGCCAAAAAGCCAGCTTTCGCCCATCTTTGAGGCACCGGGCGCCCAAGGCTTTGGGCGCGGACTTGGACGACGGCAAGTGACTTATCGCGCCAGAAGAGCACGACCTTTCCTGACATCTCAAGACGCCGAAGGCCTCCCCTTTCGGGGGCCTATGGCCCGTTTGTGTTTAACTTTCAACGGGAAAGGAAATTCCCAATGGCTCGTGTCAACGGCACTGTGAAATTCTTCAATCATGCGCGCGGCTTCGGCTTCATTCAGCCCGAAGACGGCGGCAAGGACGTCTTCGTGCACGCTTCCGCTCTCGAGCGGTCTGGCGTGCCGGCCCTCAACGAGGGCGACAAGGTCTCCTTCGAAATCGAGGATGACCGTCGCGGCCGCGGCAAGCAGGCCGCCAACGTCCAGCTCGCCTAAGCGCAACTCGCGAGCGATTGAACAACAGCCGCCGGGCCCGGTGCCCGGCGGTTTTTTTATGTCCTGACGCTGCAAAAATATTCCTCGCCGACCCTGAGCCGCCGATCCATTCAGCTTGCGTTCAGCCAGATTGGAGCAGGAAGGCGGCGGCGACCGGCCGCTTCACGGTCGTCAGCGAGAGAAGGTCGTCAGCACACCCTATCAATACTTAACGGGTGATTCATTTCGACGGCTCTATTTTGCCAAAAAGCAGGTGCAAAACTTATGCATCCCAATCCCTGGGGCACCTCCCGGCAAGCATTCGGAGCGGATGTGAGCCCAACGCTAACTCGGACGAGACAATGACCATGACAAGCATGAAAGCGATCGCTGCCGCGGCGCTGATCGGCACGGCTGCGCTGACGATGTCCGTGCCCGCGGAAGCGGGTCGCGGCTACTATTACGGCCACGGCCATGGGGGCGGCAACGCTCTTGGCGCGGGGATTGTCGGCTTCGGCATCGGGGCACTGGTCGGCACGGCGCTCGCGCCGAGCACGGTCTATGTCGCGCCGCCGGCGCCGCCGGCCTATTACGGCCCGGCTGCCTACGGGCCGCCGCCATGGAGCCCGGCCTGGTACAGCTATTGCCGCAACATCCATGGCCCCTACTTCAATCCAAACACGGGCTATTTCCAGGGGGCCGACGGCGGCTGGTATTTCTGCCAGTAGACGCGCTGGCGACATCCTCATCGAGCGACTCGGGCCGGCACGCGAGCCGGCCTGGGCCGCTGATGAGCGCCCCTCGGTTGCGCCGCGGCGTCGCTTGCCTGACGCTCCGCGCGGGGGCGCATAACTCCCGATAACCATTCAGATTCTTGACGCGCTGTTGACCACTGCGGCAACTGAGCCATGGGCGCAGTGCCATTGTGTCTTGAACGCCGACGCCTCACAGCGCAAAATCCCCCTCGTTCCGGGATGAGTCCCAATGAGAGCGTCGGCCCGGGTCCGCTTGAGGGCCCTGGAGCGGTGCCGCATTTTGGGCGACGAAGAAGGACTCGTGGACCATGAAGTTTGCCACTGCGGTCGGCCCAGAGATCGAAACGCCGCGCGACGCGCCGAACGTTCCGGCCGACCGCCAGGCGCTCACACTGGTCAAGCCCTATCAGGGCATGGTGGCCTGGCCGACCGTGGCGCTCGCCGTCGGCATTCTCACCGCCTTCATCCTCGTCATCGTGCTCGCCACCATGCGCATCATCCCGCTCTGGCTCGGGCTCATCCTCAATACGCTGATCCTCTATGCCGACCAGACGCCGCTGCACGAGGCCTGTCACGGCAACATCGCCGGCAAGGACTCAAAGTGGCTGTGGCTGAACCACCTCGTCGGCTATGTGTGCGGCGCGATGCTGCTGCATGAGTACAAGGCGTTCCGCTACATGCATCTCGCCCATCATCGCGACACCAACAATCCGGAGATCGACCCCGATCATTGGGTCGCGGTGGAGAATCCGTTCCGCGTGTTCTGGCGCTGCCTCACCATCGTGTTTTGGTACAACCGCTATTTCTGGCGGCACATCGCCTTCCATGCCCACATCCCCGGCATGCGTCCGCTCACCATCCACATCGCCACCATGTATGCGCTGCTTTACGGCGTAGCGCTCGGCCTCGCGCTGCTCGGCTATTGGCGCGAGGTGCTGATGCTGTGGATCTTCCCGCACATCCTCGGCTCGGCGCTGATCATCTATTTCTTCGCTTACCTCACCCACAAGCCGCACGAGGTGCATGAGCGCTATCGCGACACCAACATCTTCTGGTTCAGGGGCAAAATCCTCGAGCCGGTGGTGAACGGGCTGTATTTGTTCCAGAACTTCCACCTCATCCATCACCTGTTCCCGCGCGTGCCGTTCTATCTCTACCCAAACGCGTTCCGCTCGCTGAAGCCGGTGCTGGATCGCGAGCAGGCGCATATCTACGAATTCGGGCAGCCGCGCCCCGATCCCTCCCCCTCGATCTCCGCGCAAGCGAATTAGGACTGGCGCAACTCTGCCGGCTTTGTAGGATTGGCTCGTCTTCAGGAGACGACCGATGCAGAGCGCCGCCACGACCCGCACCACCTGCCCTCGCGACTGCTACGACGCCTGCGGAATTTTGGTGAAGACGGCGGCGGACGGCACCATCAACGTCGTCGGCGATCCCGACCATAGCGTCAGCCGGGGCGCGCTGTGCGGCAAATGCTCGATCGGCTATAACGGCGTGTGGCGCGATCCGAACGTGCGCCTGACGCGCCCCTTGAAGCGGGTCGGGCCCAAGGGAACCGGCGATTTCGCGCCAGTGAGCTGGGACGCGGCGCTCGGCGATATCGCCGATCGTCTCAACACGATCCGCGGCAGCGACGGCGCGGCGTCAATTCTTCATACCCATTACACCGGAACATGCTCGCTGATCGCCGGGGTCTTCCCGTTGCGGTTCTTCAACGCCATCGGCGCGACCGAGGTCGACCCGGATACGGTGTGCAACAAAGCGGGGCACGCGGCGCTCCAGCTGATGTACGGGGAATCGACGCGCGGCTTCGACCCGCGCACCATCGACGGGTCGAACTGCGTGATGATCTGGGGCGCAAATCCATCCACCTCGGCACCGCATGTGCATCAATATTGGCTGTCGGAGACGGCCGTACCCAAGATCGCCGTCGATCCTATTCGCCATGAGACTGCGGCAGACGCCGACATTCATTTGCAGCTTTACCCGGGGACCGACGGCGCACTCGCCTTCGCGATGCTGCATGTCATCCGTGCCGCAGGCCGCATCGACCGGAACTTCCTGGCCGCGCACGGGCGCGGCTGGGAGCAGATCGAATGTCAATTGGATGCCTGCACCCCGGCTTGGGGGGAGGCGATCACCGGCGTGCCGGCGCAGCTCATCGAAGACGCCGCGCTGCTATACGCGACGGGGCCCTCGCTGCTGTGGATGGGGCAAGGCTTCCAGCGTCAATCGTTCGGCGGCAACGCCATGCGCGCGGTCGGGCTGCTGCCGGCGGCCACCGGAAATATCGGCAAATACGGCGCCGGGTTTCTCTATCTCAACGGCTGGGACACGCGTGGCGTCGATGCGGGCTATCTGACGGCCGCGCATCTAAAGCCGAAGTCGGCGCAAACCGTCAGCCATATGGATCTCGCCAGCCGGCTCGAGGCGCCCGATAGCAAGGCGATCGTCACCTGGAACAACAACATCGCCGTCTCGAGCCCCGAGCAGCGGCGTCTGCGGCGGGCTCTGGAACGCGAAGACCTGCTGCAAATCACGCTCGATCTGTTCCAGACCGATACCGCCAACTACGCCGACTATGTGCTTCCGGCCGCGAGCTTCCTCGAGTTCGACGATGTCGTCATGTCGTATTTCAACGCCAGCATCTCGGCGCAGGTGAAGGCGGTGGAGCCCCTCGGAGAGGCGCTGCCCAATCAGGACATCTTCAGGCGTCTCGCCACCGCCATGGGGTTGAGCGATCCCGAGCTCTTCGAGAGTGACACCGCCATGATCGGCACGCTGCTGGATCAGGCGAAGCCCGGCCTCACCTTCGCGAGTCTGGCTGAAGCCGGCACGATCGATTATCCGGCCGAGCCGGTCGTGCAATTCGAGCGCCACGATTATCGCACGGCCTCGGGCAAGATCGAGCTTGCCGGTGGTTCGTTCGTCGACGCGGGACTGCCGGCCGCGCCATTCGCCTCGGCCGAGGCGCGGCCTCTGCGCGGCGAGCTACGGCTGCTCACTCCGGCGTCGAAATGGCTGATGAACAGCAGCTTCGGCAACGACCCCAAGATCCTGAAGCAGCTTGGCGAGGGCGATGCGTTCGTGCACCCCGATGAAGCGCGCTCGCGAGGGATCGCCAATGGCGCGCGCGTGACCCTGTCGAACCCGACCGGCGCGATCACGCTCCGGCTCACGGTTTCGGATGACGTGCCGCGGGGCGTCATTCTCGCCCACAAGAGCCGCTGGACGGCGAGCGGCGTCAACGTCAACGTCCTCAATCCCGGCGCTAAGTCCGATCTCGCCGAAAGCTGCGCCGTGCACAGCATCAACGTGGCGGTTGCCCCGGCCTGATTGCGGCTCAGTGCAGCCTTAGCTCGCCCTCGACAAAGCTGAACTCCGCCGGAGCGACCAGGCGCCGATGCGCGACGCGAATGCGATACAGCGCGCCGTCGAGATTCGCTGCCCAGAAATCGAGAAAGTCGGTGAGCTTCGGGAAGCGCGGGGCGAGGTCGTAATCCTGCCAGACATAGCTTTGCAGCAGCTTGGGATGGTCGGGGAAGCGATAGAGAATTTCTGCCGTGGTAAGGGAGAACCCCTCGATTTGGCGCAGGAAGCCCATGTCCATGATCGGAACCTTGCCGGTCGTCCTGTTCAGGACTTGTCAGTGTTAACCGGCGAGTGGGGTTGCGTCCAGTCTATTTTCCGAATTGAATCAGCATGTTGGCAGCAAAGGCAGAGAATTGCTAACGGTCTGGCACTCGGCCCTTGAAAGTGCCAAAGCACAAAGCTACATACAGTTGAGTGCAACCCGTGAGGGTCGCGCATCCCACGACATTGCCTGGAGGAGGGCCCACATGAAGTTTCGTCCATTGCACGACCGCGTCGTCGTACGCCGTATCGAGGAAGACGACAGGACGCGCGGCGGCATCATCATTCCCGACACCGCCAAGGAGAAGCCGCAGCAGGGCGAGGTCGTCGCCGTCGGCCCGGGCGCTCCCGACGAGAAGGGGCACGTGCAGCCGCTCGATGTGAAGGCCGGAGACCGCGTGCTGTTCGGCAAATGGTCCGGCACCGAGGTTAAGCTCGACGGCCAGGAGCTGCTCATCATGAAAGAGAGCGACATTCTCGGCGTGCTGGAAGGCGCCGTCGCCAAGAAGAAGGCCGCGTAGGCCGGCAATTCCTCACCCTGAGGAGCGGCCGGAGGCCGCCTCTCGAAGGTTGAGCCCGCAAGATTCGATCCCGTCCTTTGCGCGCGCAGATGCCCGCTGCTCTGGACGAGGAGCAAACGGAGAACACAACAATGGCTGCTAAAGAAGTGAAGTTTGGCCAAGACGCGCGCGAGAGCATGCTGCGCGGCGTCGACATCTTGGCGAACGCCGTCAAGGTAACGCTCGGGCCCAAGGGCCGCAACGTCGTGCTGGACAAGTCGTTCGGCGCGCCGCGCATCACCAAGGACGGCGTCACCGTCGCCAAGGAGATCGAGCTGGAGGACAAGTTCGAGAACATGGGCGCCCAGATGGTGCGCGAGGTCGCTTCAAGGACCTCCGACACTGCCGGCGACGGCACCACCACCGCCACCCTGCTCGCCCAGTCGATCGTCAGGGAAGGCGCCAAGTCGGTCGCCGCCGGCGCCAACCCGATGGACCTGAAGCGCGGCATCGACCTCGCTGTCGGGGCAGTGATCAAGGAGCTCGGCGCCAGGGCCAAGAAGGTCACCTCGAGCGAGGAGATCGCCCAGGTCGGCACCATCTCAGCCAACGGCGACCACGAGATCGGCGGCATGATCGCCAAGGCGATGCAGAAGGTCGGCAATGACGGCGTGATCACCGTCGAGGAGGCCAAGGCGCTCGAGACCGAGCTCGAAGTGGTCGAGGGCATGCAGTTCGACCGCGGCTACATCTCGCCCTATTTCATCACCGACGCCGACAAGATGCGCGTCGAGCTCGAAAACCCCTACATCCTCATCAACGAGAAGAAGCTCTCCAATCTGCAATCGATCCTGCCGCTGCTCGAGTCCGTCGTGCAGTCCGGCAAGCCGCTGCTCGTGATCGCCGAGGACGTCGAGGGCGAGGCGCTCGCCACGCTCGTCGTCAACAAGCTCCGCGGCGGGCTGAAGGTCGCCGCCGTCAAGGCGCCCGGCTTCGGCGACCGCCGCAAGGCCATGCTCCAGGACATCGCCGTGCTCACATCGGGCCAGGTGATCTCCGATGATCTCGGCATCAAGCTCGAGAACGTCACCCTCGACATGCTCGGCCGCGCCAAGAAGGTGGTCATCACCAAGGACGACACCACCATCGTCAGCGGCGCCGGCAAGAAGACCGACATCGAGGCGCGGATCGCCCAGATCAAGCAGCAGATCGAGGACACCTCGTCGGATTACGACAAGGAAAAGCTCCAGGAGCGGCTCGCCAAGCTTTCGGGCGGCGTTGCCGTGATCAAGGTCGGCGGCGTGACCGAGATGGAGGTCAAGGAGAAGAAGGATCGCGTCGACGATGCGCTGAACGCGACCCGCGCGGCTGTGGAAGAAGGCATTTTGCCCGGCGGCGGCGTGGCTCTCATTCGCAGCCTTAAGGTGCTCGACCGGCTCAACACCGCCAATGACGACCAGAAGACGGGCGTCGCCATCGTGCGCCGCGCGCTCCAGGCGCCTGCGCGCCAGATCGCCGAGAATGCCGGCGAGGATGGGGCCGTGGTGGTCGGCAAGATCACTGACAAGGACGACTATGCGTTCGGCTTCAACGCCGCGACCGGCGAGTACGGCAACCTCGTCAGGCAGGGCGTGATCGACCCCGCCAAGGTGGTGCGCAATGCACTTCAGGGCGCGGCCTCAGTGGCCGGCCTGCTCATCACTACCGAGGCGATGGTCGCCGAGAAGCCGAAGAAGAAGGCGCCGCAGATGCCGGGTGGCGGCGGCATGGGCGGCATGGGCGATATGGACTTCTAGGAAGTCCATCCGCCCACGCATCTTCTGAAGCCGAAGTCGGGCAAGCCGATTTCGGTGGCGATAGGGACTTCTAGGAAGTCATCCGCCCACGCATCTTCTGAAGCCGAAGTCGGGCAAGCCGATTTCGGTGGCGATATGGACTTTTAGGCAGAGAATTCCTATGTAGCGGTCGAGTAGCGTAGCGTTCGTTGCGTTTTTGCGTCCCTGCGTTCAGTACCCCAAGCGTATGGAGCCGCGCCCTCCCCGGGCGCGGCTCTTTGCTTTTCCGCCAGCGACAATCCAAACTCACTATCATGGTGGACAACCAGGAAAATAGCGCCGCGTCGGGACGTATCCGCGTTGGCATCGGCGGATGGGTCTATGCGCCGTGGCGCGGCATCTTCTACCCGAAGGGCCTGAAGCAGGCCGACGAGCTGGCGTACGCCGCGGCCCATCTCACCTCGATCGAGATCAACGCCACGCATTACCGGCTGCAGTCGCCGGCGAGCTTCCGCAAATGGGCGGGAGCCGCGCCGCAGGGTTTCATGTTCTCGGTCAAGGGCCCGCGGCTCGTGACCCAGCAGAAGACGCTCGCCGAGACCGGCAGCTTCATCGAGAAATTCTTCAAATCGGGCGTTGCAGAGCTCGGCGACAAGCTCGGACCGGTGCTCTGGCAGTTCCCGCCCTTCAAGCGCTTCGACCACGACGACTTCGCCAAATTTCTCGCCCATCTGCCCCGCGCGCTCGACGGCAAGCCGCTCAATCACGTGGTCGAGGCGCGCCACGCGAGCTTCCAGACGGGCGAGTTCATCAAGCTGTTGCGCGATGAGAACGTCGCCGCGGTGTTCGCCGAAGCCGAGGACTATCCGGCCATCGCCGATCTCACCGGTGATGTCGTCTATGCGCGGCTGCAGAAGGGCGACGATACGCTGCCGACCGCCTACACGCCGGCCGATCTCGATGCCTGGGCCGGCCGCGCCAAGCTGTGGGCATCGGGTGGCGCGCCCGACGACCTGCCGCGCGTCGAAGACAAGCACGAGGCGAAGCCGCGCGACGTGTTCATCTATTTCATCCACGAGGGAAAGCTGCGCGCGCCGGCCGCTGCCATGGCGCTGATCGAGCGGCTTGCCTAGTTCCGTAGCTGCTTGGCTCTGGCGAGCAGGGCCTCGCGGTCGAGCGTGAAGTCCGAGGCGATCCATTCGGCCTCGAGCCGCCGCAGCATGTCGCCGATCTCGGGGCCTTGCACGTGGCCGAGCGCGATGATGTCCGGTCCACGCACCGGAAACTCCGGCGCCTGCCAGCGGTCGGCAAGGCGGAGCGCCTGCCGCCAAAGCCGGTCATCGGGAGCAGCGCCTTCATCGGCGGCGGCGAGCAGGACATGCGCCTCGAACTTGCACGGCCCGAGCCGATAGAGCGCGCGCCGCGCCGCGGTCTCGTCGGGAAGCGCGCACCCGTCATGGTCGGCGGCGCCAAGCAGCAGCAAAGCCTGCTCGGCATTCGACAGATGCAAGCGCGCGGCAAGCCGCTCGGCATCCTCCGGCACGAACACGGCGAGCGCCGCCAGTCTCAGCGCGGCGTCGGGCGCGAGCCCAAGCGCCTCCTCTGCTGCGACCAGCCGGGCGAAGCGCATCAATCGCGGCACCCCGCCGAGCAATCCGGTCAGCAGGCCGTTATCGAACAGCGCCTCGATCGCTTGGACCGCGTGCGGCGCGATGAGGATGCGCTTGAGCTCACCCGCCACCCGCTCGGCCGAGAGCTGCTCCAGACCGGCGCGGAGCCGCACGCAGGCCGCGAGCCCGTCAGCATCGAGCGGTCCTTTGCCGTAATAAGCGTTGAAGCGGAAGAAGCGGAGGATGCGAAGGTAGTCCTCGGCGATACGCGCACTCGCCTCGCCGATGAAGCGGACGCGGCCCGCGACCAGATCGCCATAGCCGCCGAGCGGATCGAACAGCGTGCCGTCGCTCGCCGCATAGAGCGCGTTCAGGGTGAAGTCGCGCCGCCTCGCGTCCTCCTGCCAATCCTGCGTGAAGGCGACGGTCGCGTGCCGGCCGTAAGTCTCGACGTCGCGCCGCAGCGTCGTAACCTCGAACGGCGTGCTATCGGCGATCACCGTCACCGTGCCGTGCTCGATCCCGGTCGGCACCGCTTTCAGCCCCGCCTCGTTGGCGAGCGCGATCACGCGTTCGGGCAGCGCGGTCGTGGCGAGGTCGATCTCGGTGACGGCAAGGCCGAGCAGAGTGTTGCGCACCGCGCCGCCAACCGCGCGGGTCGACACGCCGTCTTTGTTCAGCGCCGCCAACACGCGCGCGACCTGCGGCCGCTTCAGCCATTCGGCGTCTTTGAGCGAAGGAGGCGCCGCGGGGCGCTCCGATACAGGCTCGGGCATTAGCGACCCCGCAATCAGTCGATCTCGCCGGGCTTGATCACACCGTCCTTAACGATCGGCGGATGATAAACGCCGCCGGGCTTTCCGCCCGAGAATTGGATCAGCGTCGCCATGGTGACCAGCAGCAATCCGCACCCCGCCGCGAGCAGCCAGAGCACCGGCGCGCCCTGCCAAAGGCTCGCTGGCGCCACGCCCTTCACCGAGACCATATAGGCCCCGTAGAGCAGAAAGGGCACCGCGAAGAGGAAGATGTCGATCAGCGCGATGCGCAACATCGAGGGCCAGGCCTGTTCAAGGCGAGCCCGTTTCGGGCCGCCGCGGGCGCACCATAGCGATGCACGCCGCATAAAGCGAGTGGGGCCGCTCGTCTCAGTCGAGTCCCTCGCCGGACGGGAACGGGAAGAACATCCCGCCGCTCCAGACCCCCGGCGCTTTGCCTCCCTTCATCGCCAGCGCGGCCAGCTCGTAATAGACCGCGCGCGCCAGACGCGCGGTCAGGCCGTCGCGCACGACGATGAACGGTACGAAGCCTCCCGTCGCGCCTTTGTCGAAGCCGAGCCGATGCGATGGGTCGGCCACCACCACCTCGTCGATATTGGTGCGAAACGAGAGGCGCGACTGCTCACCGCTGCCCTCGGCCCACATCTCGACGGCGACGAACGGCATGCCCTCGACCTCGATCGGCACTTTCTCGACGGGAGTGACCAGGTAGAAGCCGTCCTCCTCCTTGCGCAGCACCGAGGCGAACAGCTTGACGAGCGGCTTCCGGCCGATCGGGCTCCCCTGATAGAACCAGGTGCCGTCACGGGCGATTTTCAGCCCGATGTCGCCGCAAACATTAAGCTTTGGCAATCCTCGCGATGGCGGTTTGCCGCGAACCGTCTCAAGTGCTACCAAAAGGTCTCGTTCGTTCTGGTCAGGCATCGCCCTTTACCGCCTCTGACCCCGCACCTTGCACGCGCGCAATGAGCCCGGAATCAACGTTATTGTGACCACGCATTCGCGCAAAGAGCTTCTGCCCATCCCGGGCTTTGGCCCTATAGTCCTCTAGACCCAAATAGTCCCCTAGACTCAAAGATTGAGCGAAACTGTAGCCATGACAACACTCGCCTCCAACGAGACTCAGCTCATCGAGCGCATCGAGGAAGTCGGCGCCAAGATCCAGAAGGTGCGCGACACCACCGCCTCGATCATCTTCGGCCAGGACCGCGTCATCGATCTCGCTTTGATCACGCTGCTCTCGGGCGGCCACGCGCTCTTGATCGGGGTGCCGGGCCTCGCCAAGACCAGCCTGGTCGAGACGCTCGGCGCCGTGCTTGGGCTCGAGAACAAGCGCATCCAATTCACCCCCGATCTGATGCCGTCGGACATCGTCGGCTCAGAGGTGCTCGAGGAGGAAGCGTCGGGCCGCCGCGGCTTCCGCTTCGTCAAGGGCCCCATCTTCACCCAGCTGCTGATGGCTGACGAGATCAACCGCGCGAGCCCAAGGACCCAGTCGGCGCTGCTCCAGGCCATGCAGGAGCATCACGTCACCGTCGCCGGCGTCCGTCACGACGTGCCGCGTCCCTTCCACGTGCTCGCGACGCAGAACCCGCTCGAGCAGGAAGGCACCTATCCCCTCCCCGAGGCGCAGCTCGACCGCTTTCTGCTCCAGATCGACGTGTCCTACCCCGACGCCGCCGCCGAGCGCCGCATGCTGTTCGCCACGACCGGCGTCGAGGACCGTACGCTCAAGACCATCCTCTCCGGCGAGGAGCTGATGGTGGCGCAGCGGCTGGTGCGCCAGCTTCCGGTCGGCGACCAGGTGGTCGATGCGATCCTCAAGCTGGTCCGCTCGGCGCGTCCCGGCACTGGCATCAACCAGGAGCTCGATGACATGATCGCCTGGGGCCCTGGCCCGCGCGCGAGCCAGGCGCTGATGCTCGCCGTCCGCGCCAAGGCGATGATGGACGGACGGCTTGCCCCCTCGATCGACGATGTCATCGAGCTTGCCGAACCCGTGCTCAAGCATCGCATGGCGCTCACCTTCGCCGCCCGTGCCGAAGGGATCGAGATGAGCGATATGGTGGCTAAGCTCGTCGAGCCGCTAGGGTGATGTAGGCTTGGCCGACGCGCGGGAAAGAAAGCTTCAGCCTTTTCCGGCCGAGGAATCCGAGGCCCATGGCTTGGCGGCGCGCATGCCTGCGCTCCTCATCGAGGCGCAGCGCGTGGCGCATACTGTCGCCCATGGCACCCACGGCCGCCGCCGCGCCGGGCCGGGCGAGACCTTCTGGCAATTCCGCCTCTACGACCGCAACGACCCGGCCGCCGGCATCGACTGGCGCCGCTCGGCGAGCTCGGACCGCCTGTTCGTGCGCGAGCGCGAATGGGAGGCGGCCCACACCGCCTGGCTCTGGGTCGATCTCTCGCCGTCGATGCGCTTCCGCTCGTCGCTGGCCAAGACCTCCAAGGAAAGCCGCGCCGTCGTGCTGGCGCTAGCGATGACCGAGCTGCTTGCCCGCGGCGGCGAGCGCGTGGGGTTGATCGGCGGCCTTCCGTTCCGGGGACGGAACACCGCGCGGCGCGTCGCCGAGATCCTCATGGGCGAGACCGGCGAAGAGAGCCTGCCGCCGCCGGCGAAGCTCAGCCGGTTCTCCGAATGCCTCATGTTCAGCGACTTCCTCGAGCCGGTGCCCGAGACGAGCGCGCGGCTTGAGGAGATCGCGGCGCAGGGCGTGCGCGGCCATCTCGTCTCGATCTTCGATCCCGCCGAGGAGACGCTGCCCTATTCCGGCCGCACCGAGTTCGCGGCGAGCGAAGGCAAAGACCGCATGATCGCCGGCCGCGCCGAGACCTTGCGCGAGCGCTATCAGGAGCGGCTGAAGCAACACCGCAAGGATTTGGCGGCGATGGCCGAGCGGCTTGGCTGGTCGTTCATCGTGCACCACACCGACCGTCCGCCCGAGGAGGTCGTGCTCATCCTGCATAACCGCCTCGCCGGGCTCGAGCGCGACTATCGCTATCGCGCGCCGCGGCCATCCGGGGCCGAGTCCGCCACGGGCCGCGCGCCATGATCACCATCGGCTCGATCGGCTTTCTTCAGCCTTGGATCTTGGCGGCGCTCGCGGCGCTCCCCGCGATCTGGTGGCTGCTGCGTTTCACCCCGCCGAGCCCGCATGTCGTCGTGTTCCCGCCGACGCGGCTGCTCAAGGATCTCAAGACCACCGAGGAAACGCCGGCACACAGCCCATGGTGGCTGACGGCGCTCCGCATGCTGCTCGCGGCCTTGATCATCCTTGCCTTGGCGCGCCCCGTGCTGAACCCCGACCGGCAGAGCGTCGCCGGCACCGGGCCGCTCATCCTCATCGTCGACAATGGCTGGGCGTCGGCCGCCCATTGGGCCGACCGCCGCGAGGCGATCGAGGCAGCAATCGACCGCGCCGGTCGTGACGGCCGCACCATCCTGCTCGCGCCGACCGCGCCGGGCCAGCCGGTCAGCGATCCTCTCAGTCCCGACGAGGCGCGCGAGCGTTTGGCGGGTCTCACGCCGCAGCCTTACGCGCCCGATCGCGCCGCACTCGCTGCCGCGCTCGACCGCGATCTCGCCGGCAAGACCGATTACAGCGTGCTCTTTCTCTCCGATGGGCTCGACTATGGCGAGGGCGACGCGCTGACCGCGACCATCACCAAGCTCAGGGGCACGACCGGAAGCTTCGCCATGCTCCGTCCCGGCAAGGACGATGCGGCACTCGCGCTCGGCCAACCGACCGGCGAAAGCGGCGGCCTTGCCGCGCGGATACTGGCAGGCGAAGACGGTCCGCGCGCCGGCGTGGTCAAGGCCGTGACCGGCCGCGGCGAGCCGCTCGGCGATGCGCAATTCGCAATAGCCGACGGCGCCAAGGAGGCGACCGTAAAATTCGATCTGCCGCTCGAGATCAGAAACCAGGTGGCCCGCATCGAGATCGCCGGCGAGCACTCTGCCGGCGCGGTGTTCCTGCTCGACGCCCGCTCGCAATGGCATCGCGTCGGCATCGTGTCGGGCGAATCGCGCGAGGCGGCACAGCCTCTGCTCTCGCCGCTCTATTATGTGCAGCGCGCGCTCTCGCCCTATGCCGAGATCATCACGCCGGCCGAAGGCAATGTGTCGACCTCGGTGCATGAGCTGATCGACCAGCAGAAGGTTTCGACCATCGTGCTCGCCGATATCGGCAAGCTCGTGCCGGGTACCCAGGAAGAGCTCGGCGCCTGGCTCAAGGCCGGCGGCATCCTCGTCCGCTTCGCTGGGCCAAGGCTCGAGCAGGGCGGCGATGAGCTGCTTCCGGTCCCCTTGCGCCGTGGCGGCCGCTCGCTCGGCGGCTCGCTCTCGTGGAGCACGCCGCAGCCGCTCGCGCCGTTCGACGAGAAAAGCCCGTTCCGCGGGCTCGCCGTTCCCGACGACGTCAAAGTGAACCGCCAGGTGCTCGCCGATCCGACCGCTGCCTCCGACGCGGAAGTGTGGGCGACGCTCGCCGACGGCACCCCGCTGGTGACCGCGGCGAAAGAGGGACAGGGCTATATCGTCCTGTTCCACGTGACGGCGAATTCCGACTGGTCCAATCTTCCGTTGTCGGGCCTGTTCGTCGAGATGCTCCGCCGCGTCGTGACGCTTGGTCCGAGCCAGGTGTCGCTCACCACCGGCGACAAGGGCGCCGCCACGCTCGAAGCCACGCACCAATCATCGACCGTCCCGGCCACCTCCTCGGCCGCGCTGCCGCCGATCCAGACGCTCGACGGCTTCGGCCAGCTCGGCTCGCCGCCGCTTCGCGCCGCGCCGATCGCCGCCGACAGGATCGACACCACCGCGCCCGGCCCCGATCATCCGCCCGGTTATTACGGCCCTTCAGGCGCGGCGCATGCCTTGAATCTCGTCACCGCCAAGACCGTGCTGAAGCCGCTGGCGGCAATCGATTCCGCCGGCGCGGTGAGCGGCTACACCACGAAAAAGCCGCGCGCGCTGGAGCCCTGGCTCTATCTCGCCGCGCTCGCGTTGTTCGCCGCCGATGTGCTTGCGGTACTGGTGCTGAGTACCGGCTTGCGTCTCGGGCGGAGGGCCGCGACGGCTTCTGCCGTCATCCTGCTCGCGCTTACGCTACTGCCGCAGGTGCCGCTTGCCGCTGAGGCCGATGCGCCAGCCCCCAAATCCACGGGCAACGCCGCCGACGATTTTGCGCTCAAGGCCTCGCTCCAGACCAGGCTCGCTTACGTCATCACCGGCGATGCCGATATCGACCGCACCAGCGAGGAAGGCCTGTCCGGCTTGAGCAAGGTGCTGCGCGCCCGCACCGCGCTCGAGCCCGCCGATCCGATGGGCATCGATATCGACAAGGACGAGCTTGCCTTCTTCCCCCTGCTCTACTGGCCGGTGCGCGAGGACGTGCAGCCGCTCTCCGACGCGACCCTCGCCAAGGTCGATGCCTTCATGAAGCAGGGCGGCATGATCATCTTCGACACGCGCGATCAGGGCGTCTCGGCCGTCGATACCGGCGCGCAGAGCAAGGCGCTGAGCCGGCTGATCGGCCAGCTCGACATCCCGCCGCTCGAGCCGGTGCCCGAAAACCACGTGCTCACCAAATCGTTCTATCTGATGCGGAGCTTTCCCGGCCGCTACGACGGCGGGTCGCTATGGGTCGAGGCCGAGCCTCAGGACGAGGCCGAGCGGAGCGAGCGCTCGCGCCGCACCGACGGGGTGAGCTCGATCATCATCACCTCTAACGACCTCGCTTCGGCCTGGGCGCTCGACGACGCGAACCGGCCGCTCTATCCGGCCGTTCCCGGCGGCGAGGTCCAGCGCGAGATGGCATTCCGCACCGGCGTCAACATCGTGATGTACGCGCTGACCGGCAACTACAAGGCCGACCAGGTGCACGTCCCTGCCCTGCTCGAACGTTTGGGACAATGATGCGATGAGCTGGTCCGTCGAGTTCCTGCCCTTCGTGCCGTGGCCTGTGCTGTGGAGCATCGCCGCAGGCGGCGCCGTGCTGCTGGCACTGCTGTTCTGGCGCTCGAGCCGCGGCGCGGTGTTGCGTCTGCTGAGCTTCGCATTGCTCCTGCTCGCCGTCGCCAACCCGCATTTGAAGCAGGAGGACCGCGAGCCGCTCAACGACGTGCTCGCCGTGGTGGTCGACGACAGCCAGAGCCAGGCGATCGCCGGCCGCACCGCTCGTACCGACGAGGTGCGCAAAGCGCTCGACGACAAGCTCAAAGCCTTCCCCAATCTCGACGTGCGCTACGTGCATTCGGCCTCGACCTCCGCCGACAATGAGCGCGACGGGACCATGCTGTTCACCGATCTCGGCCAGGCCCTGTCAGACGTGCCGCCCGACCGGCTGGCAGGGGTGATCATGATCACCGACGGCGAGGTGCACGACGTGCCCGCCTCAGCCGCCGCGCTCGGCTTCGATGCGCCGGTGCATGCGCTGCTGACCGGCAAGCCGGGCGAATTCGACCGGAGACTGCTGGTGGTCGCCGCGCCGCGCTTCGGCATCGTCGGCAGCTCGCAGAACATCGAGGTCAAGGTCATCGAGACGACCGAGCCGGCCACCGCCGCACCCGTCAAGCTCACCGTCTCCCATCAAGGCCAGCCGGCGACGACCAAGAACGTGCATATCGGCGACAAGGTCGAGATTCCCGTCGCTATCGACCATGCCGGACCAAACATCGTCGAGATCGAGGTCGAGCCGGCGCCCGGCGAGCTCACCACCGTCAACAATCGCGCCGTTCTGACCGTCGAGGGCGTGCGCGAAAATTTGCGCGTGCTGCTGGTCTCGGGCGAGCCGCATGCCGGTGAGCGTACCTGGCGCAACATGCTGAAGTCCGACGCATCGGTCGACCTCGTGCATTTCACCATCCTGCGGCCGCCGGAAAAGCAGGACGGCACGCCGATCAATCAGCTGTCGCTGATCGCCTTTCCGACGCGCGAGCTGTTCCAGGAGAAGCTCGACCAGTTCGACCTGATCATCTTCGACCGCTATCAGCGGCGCGGCGTGCTGCCGCTGCTCTATCTCGAGAACGTCGTGCATTACGTCGAGCGCGGTGGCGCCGTACTGGTCTCTGCCGGCGACGACTACGCCTCGCCGCTCAGCCTCTACCGAACGCCGCTCGGACAGATCCTGCCTGCCGCGCCGAGCGGCCGCGTGATCGAGGAGCCGTTCAAGCCGAAGCTCACCGAGCTCGGCGAGAAGCATCCCGTGACCAACGATTTGCCGGGCGCTTCGGGCCCCGAGCCCTCCTGGGGCCGCTGGTTCCGCGTGGTCGATTCCGAGCCGCGCGATGCCGAGGTGTTGATGAAGGGCGCCGACGACAAGCCGCTGCTGGTGATCGGCGAGCGCGGCAAAGGCCGCGTGGCGCTGCTGCTCTCGGACCATGCATGGCTCTGGGCGCGTGGCTATGAGGGCGGCGGCCCCTATACCGACCTACTGCGCCGGCTGGCGCACTGGCTGATGAAGGAGCCCGACCTCGAGGAGGAGACGCTCAAGGCCACGAGCCGCGGCCAGACGCTCACCATCGAGCGCGGCTCGATCAAGGACAGCATCGATCCGATCGTCGTGACCTCGCCGTCAGGCAAGGAAGAGACCGTTACTCTCGACAAGGGCGACCATGGCCAATGGCGGAAAGTCATGACCGTGAGCGAGCAGGGCGTCTACCGGGTCACCTCCGGCAAGCTCGCCAACGTCGTCACCGTGGGCAACGCCAATGCCCGCGAGCTCTCGGCCGTGGTCGCGACCGACAAGCCGCTTTCGCCCATTCTGGAGGCGACCGGCGGCGGGAGCTTCTGGCTCGGGCGTGACGAAGCCGATGCAGCCAGCCTGCCTCGCCTCGTCATGATGCGGAGCGGGCATGTGATGCACGGCGAGGATTGGCTCGGGCTGCATAGGCGCGACGCCTACCACGTGAAGGGCGTGCGGCTGTTCCCGCTGTTCACCGGCTTCCTCGCGCTCGGCCTCCTGCTCGGCCTATTTGCGCTGACCTGGTTCCGCGAAGGCAACTAGAGCGAAATCGCTTGAGGTTGAGATCCGGATACGCACTAGCGACTGCGCATGACCTTTTCGCAAAATCGATTCCCTCTTTCGCCGATCATGCTCTAACGCGCATAGCCCTTCACCTGCCCGCGCGCGCCCGCAAGCGCGCCGGGGACGAGCTCGAGCGCCAACAGCCGCGCCGGATCGACCGGCCCCGGCAAGCTGACCTGGCCCGGGCTGACGGGCGTGAAGCCGAACCTCCCGTAATAGGGCATGTCGCCGACGAGCAGGACGAGCGCGAAGCCCTCGGCCCTCGCCCGCTTGAGCCCCTCCTCGACCAGAGCGCGGCCGAAGCCTTGACCCTTCTCGGCCGGATCGACCACGACCGGGCCGAGCAGCGCCGCGTCGTTCGTCTCGCCGATGCTGATGGCGGTGAAGCGGATGCCGCCGACGAGCCTCTCCTCGCGCCAGCCGACCAGGCTCAGCGCCTTGACCGGCGGAATGCCCTCGCGCACGCGATAGGCGCTTCTTGCGAAGCGGCCCGGGCCGAACGCGTCGGCTGAAAGTTGCGAGAGTGCCGGCGCATCGCCGTCAGTTTCGAGGCGGATGTGGAAGTTCGACATGAGACGGTCCTGAACAGGCGATGGGGAGAGCGTCCCTCAGCCGCTTCGTGAGCACCAGACCCGAATGGATGGATGGACCGAGGCGCGAGCGACGAGGGGCTAGGCGGCAGGCGCAATGCGCGCGCGGCCTCGTCGTCGCGAAAAGCCCAGCTGGTCGATCTTCGTCCTCATGGCGGGCGCTGCCATATCATGCTAAACCGCGCTGGTCCAGAGTTTCGCCCGCCAATTCGCCCAGTTTCGCAAAATCGTCGCAGGTCATCCGGCTGTTATCGCCTCTCGCCAGAACTTTGAAACTGCTGCTAAACTTAACCCCAGGCGGGGAGGGGCGGCGTGAGCCGGCGCCCCTTTATCTGAAGCGGGGGGCATCAACCAATGGCTGATATGGCGCGACTGCTCGTTCTTTATCACTCGTCCTACGGGCATATCGAGACGCTGTCTTATGCCGTGGCTCACGGTGTGCGCGCGGTCGACGGCGTGCATGTCAGCGTCAAGCGCGTGCCCGAGCTGATCCCCGAGGACGTGCTGCGCCAGGCGGGCATGAAGGTCGAGCAGCCCGCGCCGATCGCCGATCCGCAAGAGCTCGCCGACTATGACGGCATCATCTTCGGCACGCCGACCCGCTTCGGCAATATGAGCTCGCAGATGCGGAACTTCCTCGACCAGACCGGGCCGCTGTGGGTCGGCGGCGCGCTGATCGGCAAGGTCGGCAGCGTGTTCACCTCGACCTCGACCGGCGGCGGCAACGAGACCACCATCGTCTCCGTCCACTTTACCTTGCTGCATCACGGCATGATCGTGGTCGGCCTCCCCTACTCCGCCCCAGACCTCGCCGACATCAGCGAGGTGCGCGGCGGCTCGCCCTATGGCGCATCGACCATCGCCGCGCCGGACGGCTCGCGGCAGCCGTCGCAAAAGGAGCTGAACCTCGCGAGCTTCCAGGGCCACCATGTCGCCAAGATCGTCAAGCGCCTGGCGCAGAATCCGTGAGGCTCACCAGTGCGGCTTGAGCGGCGCGTCGTCGAAAATCTCGGCGATGCGCACGCGCGTGCCGGGATCGATGTGCTCCGGCAAGTCGTCGCGCGTGAACATGCGCGCCTCGGCGATCTCGCCGCGCTTGAAATAGTCGCCGCGCCGCTCGTAGTGCCGCACCACGAACACGGCGATATGGTCGCCGGGGAAGCTCGCATTGTTGGAGAAGATTCCGTGCAGCTTCGGCGCGCCCGTAAGCGTCACGCCGACCTCCTCGTCGAGCTCGCGGCCGAGCGCCGTCTCGATGGTCTCGCCCCATTCGACGCCGCCACCGGGGAACCACCAGCCGGGCCGATAGCCGTGGCGCACCAGCAGCACGCGCGCCTTCGCCGTCGATGACCGCCCCTTGCGCGCCGAGCGTCATTCCCCGCTGCATGCGCCAGAACGGCCGGGCCATCGCCGTAATGATACGGTTCGGCCTGAGACGCCCAAGAAAGGTCCGCTTCAGTCTTGCCTCCTCGCGCTCGGTCACGTTAAGGGAGCCCCGTGTTTACCCTCGCCCATCTCTCCGACATTCATTTGAGCCCGATGCCGCGGGCGCGGCGTAGCGAGCTCATGAGCAAGCGCATCCTCGGTTATGTCAACTGGCATCGCGGGCGGAAGCTCGTGCACCGGCGCGAGATCCTCGACCTGCTGACCCGCGACATCGTCGAGCGGAAGCCGGACCACATCGTAGTGACCGGCGATCTGGTCAATCTCGGGCTGCCCGAAGAATTCGTGCGCGCGGCGGAATGGCTGCATCATCTCGGGCCGCCGAGCCACGTGACGGCTATCCCCGGCAATCACGATGCCTATGTCAGGATGCACCCTAAGGCGGGCACCACGCATTGGCGCCCCTACATGGAGTCAAATCGCGCCGGCGAATTGCTGGTGCCGACGCCGCCGACGCTGTTTCCCTTCGTGCGGCGTTTCGGCGAAATCGCCATCGTGGCGCTGTCCTCGGCCGTCCCGACCATGCCGTTCGTCGCCGCCGGCAAGATCGGCACCCTCCAGCGCGGCCTGCTCGCCCAGGCGTTGACGCGGCTCGGGCGCGAGGGCTTGTTCCGCGTCGTTCTGATCCATCACCCGCCGCTTCCCGGCCAATCGAGCTGGCGGCGCGGCCTTCGCGACGCCGGGCGCACCACCCGCGTGATCAAGGAGAACGGCGCCGAGCTCGTGCTGCACGGTCACAACCACGAGCAGACCGTGCACGAGATCGAGACGGTGAGCGGACCCGCCACCGTGGTTGGCGTGCCGTCGGCCTCCGAGGCGGTCGAAGGGCGCACGCCGGCCGCCCGCTACAACGAATATCGCATCGCGCGAAAGGGAAATGGCTGGCACGTCGAGATGATCGGGCGCTCGGTCGCAGCGGCGCCGGAGCATGTGTGGGAGAGCGAGCGGCGCCTGCTCAGGGAGCGCTGAGCCAGACCGTCGCCAGCAATCCGACTGCTCCGGTGAGCAAGCCGATGACAAAGGCGGCGATAACGATCCCGAGGCTCGAGCCGAACGCCCCGGCGCCCCTGCCCGGCGCCACGCCCGAGGGCTCGACCAACGCCGCCTCGATCCGCTCCCGCCGAACGATCTCGCGCGCCATGTAGCGCGTCACGCGGTCGGCCATGTCGGTCACATTGGTCGAGCTGAACAGCGTGCGCCGCCCGTTCTCGCTGTTGCGTACGAACAGATAGGCGCCCGAGCCGTCGTCGATCGCCGCGTAGGTGAACAGGTCGACCCACAGCCGCGCAGGGCGGCTCGGCACCAGCGTAAGGTTGAAGCGGTCGTCGTGCGGGAGCTCGGCGAATACCGTCTCGAGCTCGGACTTGAGCAGCTCGAGCCGCGCGATCTCGCCATCGCGGAGATCGGCCGTGCGATCGAGCTGCTCGGCCTCCTCCAGCCGCGCCTTGCGGATCGCTTCGCGGAGCGACCGGCTTGCAGCCGGCCGCGCCAATGCCTTGGCGGCTTCGTCCATCCCGTCGCCTTCCGGCCGCGTTTTACACCCTGGCCTTGGGGATCAGCATATCGCCCTAAGGGGCGGCAATGCGACCGAAATTTGCTTGCGTAGGGTGGGCAACGGTTTGTCGTTGCCCCCCGGGGATGAGGGTGAATTTGGCACGCTTCACTTTGCCCACCCTTCAGGCTATTTCGCGGCGAGCACGACCGAGGCGCGGGCGTCGTCGAACCATTTGTCGATGGCGGTGTCGATATTGGCGTCCAGACTCGACTTCCACGTGGCGATGGTCGAATCGAGCGCTTCCTCGTTGGCGGCGACGAAGCTGTCGCGATTGATCGCCGCGTTGGCGGCGTTGGAGAGGTAATCGACCGCCGTGCCGATCAGCACGCCGAGCGCGGCGCCGACCACCTGCCCGCCCATGGGCTGGACCACGGTCCCGGCTACGGCCCCGCCCTCGGCGAGGGTGATGCGCGCGCCGAGCGATGTGGCGACGGTGCGCGAGATCTGCCCGAAGCTTTGCGCGAGTACGCCGTTGATGGCCGGCCCCAGCGCAAGCGCGCCAACCGTGCCGCCGGCAGCCGCCGCGCCTAGGCCGGCGATGCCGTCAAAGGCGCGATCCTCCATCAGATAGGTCGGCGCCTTCCATTTCTGCGCATCCCAATCGAGCTTCACCTTGGTCATCGGCGTCGCCGCCGGAATGTCCTCGAGATGATCGGTATGCTTGGCGAGGAACAGCTGGAGCCGCATGTCGCCATTGGCAATCACTCTTCGGTAGCTGTCATGCGCATGGCGCACCGCCTGCTCGACGCCCTGGGTGATGGTCACGTCGCGAAGCTCTGGCTTAAGCACCTGCTCCTTATAATTGCGCAGGAAGTAGTCCTTCACGTCGGCCTCGATCGCCTCGTTGACCGACTCATATTTACCGGTCTCGAAGAAGCGCGTGATGGCCGAGCTGATGGTCTCCTTCAACACGACGTAAGACCGCTTCCACTCGTAGAACCAGTCGGCATAGCCGGAAATTGCCGCCTCGCGATCCTGGAAGGCGAGCGCGAAGGTGCGGTCGAGATCCTCATGCGCCGCCTTCTTGATGCTGGCGCGCTCATCGTCGAGCATCAGGATGGTGTCGTTGACGAATTTGTCGGTATCCGACTTGCTCGCCACGACCTTATGCAGATTGCCGTCGACGTCCTTGACGATCAGATCGACCGCGTCGGGCGGCAGGCTCCGATCGCCGAAGAAGATGTCGAGCACGCTGTTGTCGGTGTGCACCGCGGCGGTGTGATCGAGGTGACGCTGATAGCTGCGATAGAACGTGGTGCCGAGCGAGAGGATCGCGTAGGCGCACAGCACGACGCCGACGGCAATGCCGATCGGCCGGAGCAGCATGCCGAGCGCGCTCGGCTTCACCACTTTTTCGCGGGAGCGGCGCGCGAGCCTGGTCAGCCGCGGCCTCGCGGGCGAATCGGCGACCTCGGCGAAGTCATCATCTGAATGGGCGACGAGAGCAGAACCTTGGCGTTGCGGCATATCCAGCATGTCTTTTGACACCTCGGAAGCTTAGTCTTAACAGCCCCCCGCGCCCCATCCCCATATAGGGGTTACACCCTCGCCTTGTAAGCGGAAATAGCGATTCGGATTTGAAAAGCTTACCGACCGCCGCGGTCTTTGCTATCCTCGCATCTCGGCCGCTATTTACCAGGGGAAGCTGCACGCAGTGCTGTCCCTTCCACCGAGACCTTAGGCCGGAGATGCGGAGTAGCTTTATGCGGAAGCCAAATCATCGCCTCACTCCAAGTCATCGCCTAAGTCATCGCCTCAATCTATGTGCGCTTGCCGTTGCGGCAGCCGCTCTGTCGGCCGGCCTCCTGATCGCATCGCCATCGCCTGCGGTAGCGCTCGACTCCCAGGCAATTCTCAACGCGCACAATGCCTATCGCGCGAAGCATTGCGTTCCCGCCCTGAGCTGGTCGGCGCAGCTTGCCGCGGAAGCGCAACAATATGCCGATGCGTGTCCGCAAAACGGCGTCGGCAAGCATTCGCCAGGCGCTTGGCAAAGCGAGAACGGCTATGGCGAAAATCTCTCCTGGGGAACGAACCAAACGCCGCAAGGCGCTGTGGACTCCTGGTACAGCGAGATCGGCAAGTACAATTTCGCGGCGCCGAGCTACAGCAATGCCGTCGGGCATTTCACCCAGCTGATCTGGCGCAACAGCAAGCAGCTCGGCTGCGGCATGTCGGTCTGCCAAGGCTTCAACTATTATGTGTGCCGCTACTCGCCGACGGGGAACTGGAATACCGGCAATCCCGGCGTTCTCGCCAACAATGTGCCGGCACTTTGCGCGGCCGCGCCTCCGCCCCCACCACCGCCGCCACCGCCTCCACCACCACCACCGCCGCCTCCACCACCACCGCCGCCGCCTGGCGATACCGGCAGTGGCGGCAATCAACGCGGACCGTTCTCGGCCTTCGCCAGCAACGGAAGTGGCCATTGGGGATACGGCACGCATTGGGCGACCGTCGACATCGCCAAGCAGCTCGCGCTCAAAGGCTGCGGCAGCGGCTGCAAGGTGTTCTGGACCACGCAGGACAAATGCGTCGCCTACGCGCACAGCACCAAGGGCGGCTATTGGTACGCCGCCGGCGGCGCTCCCACCGATCAGCAGGCCAAGCAGAACGCGCTCAAGTTCTGCCAAAGCGGCTCGGCCCCGCCGAATTCATGCGTGATCGCCGCGGCGGAGTGTCGATAGGTTCACCGAACCGCGCGGTTTCTGCATGGTTGTGCCGGCTGCACGGGTTTCATCGCGACGGATAGGCGTTGTATTCCGATGGCGGCGAGAGACATTGACCTTCCCCTGTTCCGGGAGAAGCGCATCAACGACCCGAGCAAGGCGCTCCGGCTGCTAGCCGCCGAGGCGCGCGGCTGCACACGCTGCGATCTCTACAAGGGCGCGACCCAGACCGTGTTCGGCGAAGGCCCGGCCGATGCGCATCTTATGCTGGTCGGCGAGCAGCCTGGCGACCAGGAGGATCTCGCCGGGCGCCCGTTCGTCGGACCCGCCGGCAAGGTGTTGGATACCGCGCTCGAGGCTGCCGGCATCGTCCGCGCTGATGTCTACATCACCAACGCGGTCAAGCATTTCAAGAATGAGCCGCGCGGCAAGCGGCGCATCCACAAAAAGCCCGACACGAGCGAGATCGACATTTGCCGCTTCTGGCTCGACAGCGAGCTCGAGATCGTGCAACCACGCGTCGTCGTGGCGCTTGGCGCCACCGCGGCGCGCGGACTGATGCGAAAGGCGATGACCATCAATGCCAATCGCGGGCGCCTGATCGCGCTTGCCGGTGGCAGCCAGGCGCTCATCACCGTGCATCCCTCTTATCTGCTGAGACTGCAGGAGGAGCGCGACAAGCGGCGCGAGTTCGACCTTCTGGTCAAGGATTTGCGCCTGGCCGGCGAGGCTTCCCGTAACGCCTAGACTTGCGCGTGCGATATCTCGGCGACGATGATCGAGGCGGCCCATCTGATCGCCAGGAACAGCAAAATCGCCAGGCCGATGTTGAGGGCGCGGTTGAGGAGGTGGGCGATACGCTTGTTGTCGAGGAAGCCGAACAGGTTGACGTACCACTGATCGGCGTAAGAGAGGCAGTAGAGCAGGATCACGCCGAGCGCCAGCTCGTGCAGATAGAACAGCACCGCGCTGCCGGATTTCTCGTAGAAATATTTCAGCCCTCCGACCAGCACGAAATTGCGCAGCAGGTCGAAGAACCATTGCGAGAAATTGCGCACCAATTGCCAGAGCGCGATCTCCCCTTGGCGCTGCTCGAGCAGTTGCTTGCGGTAAAGGGTGAAATCCACGGCGGCTAGATCACAGAGCTTCGGCGCCCATCTCGCCGGTGCGGACCCGCATGACGCCTTCGAGATCGAACACGAACACCTTGCCGTCGCCGATCCGGCCGGTCCGCGCGGCATTGCCGATGGCCTCGACGACCTGGTCGGCGATCGAGGCGTCGACGGCAACCTCGAGCTTGGCCTTGGGCACGTAATTCATGGTGTATTCGGCGCCGCGATAGATCTCGGTCTGGCCCTTCTGCCGGCCGAAGCCGCGCACCTCGGTCACGGTCATGCCATGCACGCCAATGGCCGAGAGCGCGGCGCGCACCGCGTCGAGCTGATGCGGCTGAATCACTGCGATGATGTATTTCATGGCACTCGTCCCCAATCAGATGTTGTAGCCGCGTCCGCCGCGATGTTTGAGGTCAAAGACCCGGTTCCTCGATCTGCGCGCTCACGCGCAATCCTGCGACCGCGTAAACGACATTGGCAATTGTAAAGCTTACCAGCGCCGACCATAGCAAGGGAGGGCGATTAAGGTGAGTTGAATCGCGCTTCGTCCAGCCAGGGCTTCCCGGCGAGCGTTAACTTACCGCGCCGCGCAGATTGGCGACGCCGGCAGGGTTGGCGAGTTGCGCCACAATCAGGAGATGTGGCGTGGTATAGTTTTGGGATGAGCAAGGCCTTCACCAAGGAGGCTGAAGGCGGGGACGTCTATGACGACCTTCCCGACCGCCCGGTGTCGCCCCATAACCTCGTGACCCCCGGAGGCCTCGAGCTGATCGAGGCCGAATTGGCGCGCCTGCATGAGGAGCACGCGGCGCTGCACGAGGCCGAGGACAAAGCGAGGCTCGCCAAGATCAACCGCGATTTGCGCTATTGGACCTCGCGCCGGGCTACCGCCCAAGTGGCCGCGCCGCCGCGCGACGCGAAGCATGTGCAGTTCGGCTCGACCGTGACCATGCTGCGCGAGGACGGGCGCCGCCAAACTTATCGCATCGTCGGCGAGGACGAGGCCGACCCTTCGCTCGGCACGCTCTCTTACGTGTCGCCGGTCGCCCAGGCTCTGATGGGAAAAGAGGTCGGCGACACGGTGCAGGCGGGCGTCGCCGACGCCGAGATCGTCGCGATCTCCTGACTACGTCCGCGTGGTGGTCGGCTTGGTCGGCTTCTCCAGCATCAGCTGGCCCTGCTTCTTGACCAGTGCCTTGGCCTTGTTGGCGAACATCGCCAGCATCCACGGCAGCTGCACCTCGAGCCGCACATGATCCTCGGCCACATCGAGCATGCCGGTGGTGTTCTGCCCTAGCAGGCTCGCGCTGAAATCGAGGTGGTCGCCCTTCCAGTTGTCCTTCATGACCACGAATTTCTCGCCGAAGGTCGAGCGCACATTCTTGAAGCCCTCTTGCAGGCGCCTGGTCGCCTCCTGCTTGCCGAGCTTGTGGGGGATGGTAACGACGACGGGCTCTGCCATCTGTTGAGCGACCTCCGAGACGGGCTGATCTTCACCCTCATGTGGGGGAGAAAACAGCAATCTTCCAGAGGCAAATCGCTCATGCCGCCCGGATAGAAAGCGAAGCGGGCGCAAGGATTTATGACCCTGGCGCCCGCTTCAGGCAACCTGCTCAGCCGACAGGGTTGCCGATCGCGAGCGGATCGGTGATCTCGGTGAACGCCCATACCTGGGCGTCACCTGTCGCGTCGCAGAGATACGTCCTGCCCTCGTTCTGGAAGAACACGTAGTAGCCCGGCACGAATTTGTCGCCGAGGCCGTCGAGGCCCCTGCCGATCACCTTGCCGGGGTCGCCGGAGAAATAGGCCTTGCAGGCGAGCGCGGCGATATCGAGCGGGTTCGGATCGGGCGGCGGCACGCTGTACTCGTCATCGACCGCCGGATCTTCGGGAAGAAGGCTTGCGCCGGCGCCTTGGAGCAAATCGCCGGTCATCGTCACATACGCGTAGATTTTGCCGGCGGCGTCGGCGCTGCAGAACCAGAGATTGGCCTCGGCATCTGTCAGCCAGACAAGGCTCCCGCCGCGGCCGTCGTCGATCGCCGTGACGAGGCTCGCCGGTTGATGCCCGTTGGCCGTGGTGCAGGCCTTGACCGCGGTGTCGTGCGCATCGGCCGCTGCACCGGCTCCGATGCCGGCGAAGGCCGAAAGCGCAAGCGCGACGAGGCCGGCGCCCAAACACAAATGCCTCAAGCTCATGATGACAATCCTTTCGCGCTCCCGAAGGCTGGATTACCCCCTGGGCTGGCAGGGAGATGGCGCGCAAGGAGAAGCCGCTTTGTGAGCCTGCTCACAAAGGGCGATTGCGGTTTAGGGCTTCGCCTCTTTGCTATCGACATGGCCGAGATCGCGCTGCGGGGCCACCTCGTCCCGGACCAGCTGCTTCAACTCCTTCATCTCGGGGAAGCGGCCATGGTCCTTGCGCGACCAGATCAGCCTGCCGTCGACCTTGACCTCGAACACCCCTCCGGTGTCGTCGGGAATCAGGGTGACCGAGCCGAGCTCCTCGGCGAAGGTCGAGAGCAGCTCTTGCGCCGTCCACCCGGCCCTGAGCAGCCAGTTGCAGAGCCGGCAATAGGTGATCTCGACATTGGGGCTTGGCGTCATCGGGGACCCGTTTCGCTAGGCTTGGAGCAAGGATCGCGCGGCTAGAACAATCGCTCCGTGTTTGAGGCCGATCAAGGTTTAACCCATTGACGGCGCTAAACTCTGGGCCAACTGGCGGCGCGAAGCCGCCGATCTCACAGCGAGGCGATCATGCCAGAGACCGTCAATCAAGCCGAGCCGAGCCTTGCTCGGCTCTCCAATCCTCTGCTCGACCTAACCATTGCCGGGGTCGAGGCCCAGCTCAAGGCTTGGCAGGCCTATCAGGTGGAAGGCACCCTGTTCGTCGCCAAGCGGCTCCGCGCCAATCTCGAGTTGCTTCGGCGCTTCGGCCATTGCCGCGAGCCCGAGCATGTCGGCGAGTGCCACAAGGCTTGGGTCAGCGCGGCGCAAACTGACTATGCCGAGGAATGGGGCCGCGTCGCCGCCACAACCTTCGCGCTCTGCTTTGCCGACCTCGCCGCGATGGGGCTATTGTTCGGCCCGCGCACGTCGCAACTCTGGCCAAACGTGCAGCCCGAGGCCGAAATCGAGCTCGAGAAGGCCACGCTGCCGAAACCTGCGGCCAAGCTGCAAGCAGCTGCCTGAGCTAAGGTTTTGCTTTCACAGGGGCGCCGGAGCGTCGCTGACTCCCGCGAGGTCATCATTTCGTCATAGCAATCCTGACTTGTCCAGGAACGCAAAATGCCGAAAGTGAGACCTATGCGCCCTCTGATTCGCCTTGCGACCCGTCTCCTCTCCGCCATCGCCATTGCGGCGATCTGCCTGCTCGCCCCCGTCCAGAGCAGCCAGGCCGCCGACGGCAACCCGTTCGATACGCTGCTCGGCTCGTGGCGCGGCAACGGCCAGATTGCCCTGACCAACGGCAAGACCGAGCGCCTCAAATGCAACGCCTATTACACCGGCGGCGGCTCCCAGCTCGGCATGGCCATACGCTGCCAGAGCGAAAGCTCCAATGTCGAGATCAGGAGCAAGCTCAGCCAGAGCGGCGGCCGCATCACCGGCACCTGGGAGGAGCGCACCTATAATGCGCAAGGCACCGCCACCGGCCAGGCGAGCACCGGCAAGATCAGCCTGACCATTTCCGGCGGCGTGACCGGCACCATGCTGGTATCGTATTCGTCCACGCGCCAAAGCGTTGCGATCTCGACGCAAGGGGTCGCTCTCAAGAGCGTGACCATCGAGCTGTCCCGTAGCTAGTCCGCGCCGGTTTGGGCGTTCACTCGGGCTCGACCTTGGGCAGAGCCGGGAAGGAGCATTGCCATGGGCGAAATCCTGCTGAAAACCGAGTTGAAGGGAGAGCGTCTCGAGCTGCTCGCCTTCGGCTCCTGGACCGCGCCGCACGCCGGCGAGCTCGAGACACTGGTCGACGGCGTAGCCGGCGAAGCTGCCAAGGCCACGAACGTCTCGATCGACATGACCGGCGTGCGCGAGTTCGACACGTTCGGCGCCTGGCTGCTCGAGCGCCTCACCCGCGAAGGATCCTCGGCCGGGCGCGAGACGGTCATCCTCGGGCTGCCGCCGCACGACCGCGGCTTGCTCGAGGAGATGCACAGCGTCAATCGCGCCCCCGCGGCCAAGCCGAAGCACGAGAACGCCGTGGTCGGCTTCCTCGCCGGTGTCGGCCAGTCCAGCGTCTCGTTCGGCCACGACCTCATGCTGTTCGCCGACATGATGGGCGCCGTCGGTGTAGCGACGCTGCGCGTGCTGGTGCGCCCGCGCGAGTTCCGGCTGACCTCGACCATCAATCAGCTCGACCGCGTGGCCTGGCAGGCCGTGCCCATCGTCCTGCTCATCACCTTCCTGATCGGCGGCATCATCTCGCAGCAGGGCATCTTCCATTTCCGCAAATTCGGCGCCGAACTCTATTCGGTCGATCTCGTCGGCATCCTCGTGCTGCGCGAGATCGGCGTGCTGATCGTCGCCATCATGGTTGCCGGCCGCTCCGGCAGCTCCTACACCGCCGAGCTCGGCGCCATGAAGATGCGCGAGGAGATCGACGCGCTTCGCACCATGGGCTTCGATCCCATCGAGGTGCTGGTCCTGCCGCGCATCGTCGTGCTGATCATCGCCCTCCCCGTGCTGACCTTTCTCGGCTCGATCTCGGCGCTGGCTGGCGGCGGGCTGGTGGCCTGGCTCTATGGCGGCATCAGCCCCGACATCTATATGTCGCGCCTGATCGAGGCGATTTCGCTCACCCATTTCGAGGTCGGCATGCTCAAGGCCCCGTTCATGGGGCTGGTGATCGGCATCGTGGCCTGCGCCGAAGGGCTGCAAGTCAAGGGCAGCGCCGAGTCGCTCGGGCTCAAGACCACCGACTCCGTGGTGGAATCGATCTTCCTGGTGATCGTGCTCGACGGGTTATTCGCCATCTTCTTCGCCTCGATCGGGATGTGAGCGGGCGATGGCCGAGCCGATCGTCATCAAAGTCCATGACCTCGTCGTCGGCTTCGGCCGGCAGACCGTGCTCGACCGCCTTTGCCTCGACGTTCGCGGCGGCGAAATCCTCGGCGTGGTCGGCGGCTCCGGCGCCGGCAAGTCGGTTCTGCTCCGCACCATCATCGGACTTTTGCCGAGGCGCGCGGGCAGCATCGAGGTACTCGGCGTCGATCTCGATCGTGCCAACGAGGCCGAGCGCCGCGCACTCGAGCGCCGCTGGGGCGTCTTGTTCCAGCAGGGCGCGCTGTTCTCCTCGCTGACCGTGCGCGAGAACGTGCAATTCCCGATGCGCGAGAACCTCGCCATCTCGCAGCGGCTGATGGACGAGATGGCGCTTGCCAAGCTCGGAATGGTCGGGCTCACCCGCGACGACGGCAACAAATTTCCGGCCGAGCTGTCGGGCGGCATGACCAAGCGCGTGGCGCTTGCCCGCGCGCTCGCCCTCGACCCCGAGATCGTGTTTCTCGACGAGCCGACATCCGGCCTCGACCCGATTTCCGCCGGCGATTTCGACGAGCTGATCCGCACGCTGCAGCGCACCCTGGGGCTCACCGTGTTCATGGTGACCCACGACCTCGAAAGCCTATACACCGCGTGCGACCGCATCGCCGTGCTCGCCGACGGCAAGGTCGTCGCCGAAGGCACGATCGAGGTGATGCTCGAAAGCACCCATCCATGGGTCAGGACCTATTTCCAGGGCAAGCGCGGCGGCATGCTGGCCGACCGGCGCGTGAGCGCATGAGCAGATGAGACGAGGAAACTGAGCGATGGAAACCCGTGCCCGCTACGCCTTGATCGGACTGTTCATGCTCGCCGTGATCCTCGCGAGCTTCGGCTTCGTCTATTGGCTCGAGAACAAAGGCGGCTTCGCCGAGCGCAAGACGTACCAGGTGCGCTTCCAGGGCTCGGTGTCGGGGCTGTTGGTCGGCTCCGCCGTACTGTTCAACGGCATTCGTGTCGGCGAGGTCACCAATCTTACGCTGAGCGCCGACGCGCCGGACCAGGTGACCGCGACGATCGGCGTCGACCCCAATACTCCGATCAAGAGCGACACCGAGGTCGGGCTCGAGACGCAAGGCCTGACCGGCGGCGCCGCGGTGACGCTTCGCGGCGGGACCGCCGACGCGCCGCTGCCCATTGCCGAAGGCGGGGCCATGCCGGTGCTGACCGCGCCGCCGATGGCGAGCCAGGACTGGACCCAAGCGGCGCGCGAGGCTTTCCAGAATATGGACGCGGTCCTCACCGATAACTCCGCGTCGCTGCACAGCGCCATCAAGAATATCGACACCTTCGCCCAGGCCTTGGCGCGGAATTCCGACAAGGTCGATGGCATCCTCGCCGGGATCGAGCGCATGACCGGCGGCTCGACGCCCCCCGGCGAGATCCCGACCTACGATCTCATCGCCGCGACCGGCTTCCCGCCGCCGCCGGAGCCGCTGCCGTCCTGGCTGCTGGTGGTGCCCGAACCGAATACGCTGATGGGCTTCAATACCGACAAGATCCTGCTTCAGCCGGCGGGCGGAGAGAGCGTGCCGCTCGCCGATGCGCGTTGGAGCGACAACCTGCCGGTCCTGCTCCAGGAGAAGGTGATCCAGAGCTTCGAGAATGCCGGCTACGCCAAGTTGGTCAGCCGGACGCGCGAAGGCGTCACCGGCAGCTACCAGCTGCTCCTCGACATCCGCCGCTTCCATGTCACGACGTCGGGTGAAGCCGAAGCCGAAATCGGCTTTGTCGCGAAGATTCTCGATCAGGACGGCAAGATCCTCGCCGCCAAGGAATTCCAGGGAAGCGCGCCGCCCGCCGGCAGCGACGCCAAGGCCTATGTCGCCGCCTTCAACCAAGCCTTGGGCAAATTGCTGACCGGCCTGTTCGACTGGAGCACGGCGGCGATCGCCGCCGCCCCGCCGCCTTCCGCGCCGCCTCCGGCCGAACCGCCCGCCTCCGACATGCCAATGCCGCCCGAGCCGCCGGCTCCGACCGCCGACAGTCCTTGATCTGGCTCAACGCGGGCGCAACGTTTGAGCGGGATCGTGGCGGTAGCCACTCACTTATTAGCGCCGTTCCGTGACGGCGCCCCGGTCGGACCATGGAGCTGCTGCAAGCCATCAACGGGCGCCGGTCGGTGCGCGAATATTCCGACGAGCCGGTTGGCGATGCCCTGTTGCGCCAGCTGATCGACGCGGCGATCGAGGCCCCGAGCGCGATCAATCAGCAGCCCTGGTGCTTTATCGTCGTCAAGCGCCAATCCCTGCTCGCGCATATCTCCGACAAGGCCAAGGCGCATCTGCTCAAGGCTTCGCTCGCGGCGCCTGCCCACCCCTTTCGCGACATGCTGAACGACCCGAAATTCCATATCTTCTATCGCGCGCCGGTTCTGGTCGTGATTGCGGCGGCCGAGCCTAGCGATTGGGCGGTCGAGGATTGCGCGCTCGCGGCACAGAACCTGATGCTGGCGGCGCACGAGGCGGGGCTCGGCACGTGTTGGATCGGCTTCGCCCAACATTGGCTTGGCACGGCCGACGGCAAGGCCGCGCTCGGCCTCCCCGCCTCCTATGTGCCGGTCGCCCCGATCATCGTCGGCCATGCGCGGCGAAAGCCGGCGCCCGTGCCGCGCAAGGCGGCGAATATCCGGTGGATCGAGTCCAATCGTGGCTCGGGTTCCTAAGGCCGATTTACCGCGCGCAGCCTTTGCGCTAGCCTCAGGGTCGCACGAGGCCGCGAAGCTGCGAGAATCGGCCAGAGGGCTGCAACACCTTGATCGACTTGGTTGTTTTCTGCGCGTTGCTGCGTGTCCTGCTGATCGCTGCGCTCGCCATTGGTGTCCACAGCAAAGCCTGGGATCTGCCCGATGGTCAGTTTCTCAAGCAGGCGTTGTCATCATGCCAGTTCGAGCATTCCCGTCATGACGGCATCGATGTCGAGCAGATGCTCTGTCCGACCCGCCTCCCCGCCCAGTCCTTTCCGGAAGTTCTGCGCGACGCGGTTGTGGCGAGCGAAGACGCCGGCTTTTTCGCCCATGGTGCCCTCGATACGACCGCCAGCGCGCGGGCTGTATTGAGCTCGTTGTTGGGCGATCGCCAGGGCGGCAGCACGATCACCCAGCAGCTCGCCCGCACCCTGTTCCTGAAGAAGGAGGACACTTTCGACCGCAAGCTCAGGGAAGCGGTGTTGGCGGGGAGAATTTCCGGGATGCTGAGCAAGCCCGAGATCCTGACGCGCTACCTCAACGCCGTCCCCCACGCCCGCAACATGTATGGCTTCGACGACCCGGCCCGGTATTATTTCGGCGTCAACGCCGAGGATCTCGATCTCGCCGAGGCGGCCCTGCTGGTCGGCATGCTACCCGAACCAAACAACCGCGATCCGCTCAAGAACCCGCCTCGCGCTTTGGCCAGCGCACGCGCGGTTCTGCAGCGCATGGCCGCTCAGGGCAAGGTGACGATCGCGGAGGCCGAAACGGCCAGCGAGGAATTGGAGAGCCGTATCGCCAGCGGTCACCTCCGCCGGGGTAAAGAATCCCATGATCGCTTGGAGTACCGGCCCTATCGCGACCTCGCGCGACGCGAAGCCAAACGGAGCGGCATCGACCTAAGCGGCGATTACCGACTATTCGTGTTCATCGATCCCGCCTTCCAGCAGAATCTCGAAACGCAAATCTGCTCGATCAGTGGTCGCCACCAGGCTGCGGGCGTGTTCCTGCGTCCATCCGGCGAGGTGCTCGCCGTCTCGGGCTCGTGCGCCTATACCGGCGAGTGGAACCGCGCCGCCGACATTCGACGCTCCATCGGCTCGACCGGCAAACTTTTCCCGCTGATCGGGCTGCATGAGGCGTCGTTCAGCCTGACGCATCAAGTCTCGACCGCCCCGGTGCGGCGGCCGAACTGGCCGGCCGAGCCCAACGCGCGATGCCGCGCGTCGCGAACCGTGAGCCTCGACTTCGCGCTCAACCAATCCTGCAACCGCCCGTGGACCGAGATCGCCATGCGGCTCGATCAAAGGCTGAGCCGCATCGTCGAGCGGTTCGACATCGCGGCGAATTCATCGCCGGCGCTGGTTCCGATCGGTGGGCTGCACACCTCGCCGCTGAAGCTCGCCCGGGCCTACGCCGCGCTCGAGAACGACGGCAAGCTCCCGCAGATCAGTTTCCTGTTCGGCGCGGTTGGACCTAAGGGCAATGTCCTCGGCGTTCCGGCAAAGCAACCCGAGCGGCCAACCATGTCGCCCGAGACGGCATCCGCCGTGCTGCAGGACCTGCGCGGTCCGGTGCGACGCGGAACGGCGCGGGCGGCGAACTCGATCCACGCGCTCGTCTACGGCAAGACCGGCACCTCGTCCGACAACAAGGACGCCCTGTTCGTCGGCCTCACTCAGGATTTCGTCGGCACGCTCTGGGTCGGCTACGATCGCCCGACGCCGATGCCCGGCGTGCATGGCGGCGGCGATCCGGCCAAGGCCTTCGCCCGGCTCACGGACTTCTATTATCTCCGTCTCGCGCAGGCGAACTTCGCCGAGAGCAGGACCCCGCCGTCGGGCGCGCTCAAGCGCTGGGCCATGCAGGTGAGCCCGATGACCAAATTGGCGACGCTGCTGGGCTCGATCGCGTTCTGCGCAACGGCACTTCGCCTGCTCGGTACGAGCGAGCGGCCGCGACCAATTCCGACACCGATGCCGCTCCTGCCGGCGCCGATCATGTCTGCTCCTGTCACGCCGCCTGATCTTCCCGGCGGCGCGTCGGCCATGAGCTAGGCGGCCTTCTGCTCGAGATCGGCAGACCACTTGCCCATCGAGGCGAGCCCGTTCATCGCCGCGCGATGGGCGAAGGCGGCCTGCGCCGCGCCGACATTTTCCGGCCTGCCCGACCATGCCTTTTGCGGCGCGGCTTGCAGCGCCCGGCTATAGGAGAAGGTGATGTTCCACGGGCCGCCGCCCAGCCGGTTCATCGCATCGAGCCGCGCCGTGGCGTCGACGTCGGACTGCCCGCCCGAGAGAAAAGCGACACCCGGCACCGCTGCCGGCACGCATTCCTTCAACACGCGCAAAGTCTTCTCGGCGACCTCGGCGACCGACGTCTGCTTAGGGCTCTTCTTGCCCGGCACCACCATATTCGGTTTGAGCACGATGCCTTCGAGCTTCACGCGCGCGAGGTAAAGCTCCTGGAACAGCGTCTTCAGCGCCTTCTCGGTGACCTCGTAGCAGCGGTCGATGTCGTGATCGCCGTCCATCAGCACCTCGGGCTCGACGATCGGCACCAGCGTCTCGTCCTGGCACAGCGCCGCGTAGCGCGCGAGCGCCGCCGAATTCGCCCTGATGCAGTAATAGCTCGGGATGCCGGCACCGATCTCGATCACGGCGCGCCACTTGCAGAACTTGGCGCCGAGCTCGCGATATTCGACCAGCCGCGCGCGCAAGCCGTCGAGACCCTCGGTGACCACCTCGCCGGGATGAAACGGCAGCGGCGCAACGCCCTTGTCGACCTTGATGCCGGGCATCGAGCCCGACTGCTCGATGATGCGGGCGAGCGGCGTGCCATCCTTGGCGTTCTGACGGATGGTCTCGTCGAACAGGATCACGCCTGAGATATTGGCCATACCCTTGGAACGGAACAACAGCTCGCGATAATCGCGCCGGTTCTCCTCGGTACATTCGACCCCGATCACCTCGAAGCGCTTCTTGACGGTGCCCGACAATTCATCAGCCGCGAGAACGCCCCTGCCGGGCGCCACCATGGCATTCGCCACCCTGCTCAACTCGGCCAGATCCATCATGCTGCACTCCCCAAGAGACGGTTTTCCGGGCCTGTTTACGGGAGGAACGCGCGGCGCTCAAGCTCAGGCTGAACGCGGCCGACCATTGCGATGGCTGATGCTCGCCCATGCGCGGCGGCGTCTTTTTCCACGGATCCCGCTTCGCCAGGCGAAAGGATCGGCGAGCGCGATCGGGCTGCCGCACTGGTTGCAAAACCGGGATGCCGGACGGTTTGGCTCCCCGCATGCGGGGCAGCGAAGCGCCAATCAGGCGCCGCAGGAGCTGCAGAACGCAGCCTCGTCGGGATTCTCGTTATCGCAGCCTTGGCATCTCATCACTGGGTCGGCAACTGGAATCCTGAGACGCGTAGACTAAACGATACCAAAGGGAGTAACGCGGCGACCGCGAGATGAAGGCTCACTGCCATGCTCCCGCTCTTACGCTGCGGCAAGATGCGTCTCGTTCTGCTTCCTTCTATTTTTCAAGACCTTAGCTCAGCCCTCCGCGACCGCACGCCGCAATATGACCTAGATCAGCGAATACCAGCGGACGTTGCCAATGGGCAACAAGCTGTTCGGCGCGACCGCCAATCCACTCCCTTTGGACTACACTCTTGGACACGGCTCGCCTATCGTCGCCACCATTGCTGATCCCGGAGGTTCCTATGCGATTTATGGTTGCACTCGCTGCGCTCATCCTCGCCATGGGTGTGGGCTCGTTTACGGTTGTTGCGGAAGAGCACTGCATGACGGGCGACTCCGCGATCTGCCTGGGTGATCCCGAGTGCCATTGGGACGGCGAGAAGCGTGGATGCTATCCGGGTCCGGCGCCGAAGCAGGATGCCTGCGCCGCTCATGGCGGCCAATCCATCTGCGAATTGGACGTCTCGCTCGGCTGCAAGTGGTCAGCCGACAAGAATGCCTGCGTGTCGGCCAATTAGCTTGGTCGAGCCGCAAAACTCAGCCGCCTGAGACCTTCTCGATATCGCTCGGCTTCCAGCTCTTGTCGAAGAACGGCTCGAGCGGGCTGTACAGGCGCAAGATCACGAACCAGCCTTTGCCGGGCAAAGTCTGGATGAAATTTCCATCCTTCACCCCATCGGGCTTCGTCGGGCCGAAATAGACGGTCGTTGCGCCGTCTGCGCCAGCCTCAGCCGCCGGGCTCGGAAAGCTCTGGCTGCCGGCGCGCGGGAAGCGCTGCGGCGTCTGCAGCATCGAGCGCGTCTGGTTGTCATAGACCGTGAACGACCAGAACTTGGCCGCCGGGATGTTAGGCGGTAGCGTCACCTTGTAGGTCTTGGCGCCGTCGAACGGATCGCCGGCCGAGTCGGTGATGCCGAACAGATATTGCGAGCCGACCTCTGGGATCCGCATGATCATCGCCGGGGTCACGCCGGTCGCCACATAGAAGAAGGCGGTGCGCGCGTCGAGCGTGCGGGCGCCGGTGTTGGGAAACGGTTTCACGCCCTCCTTGCTCACCTCAGGCGGCGGCCGCATGAAATCGTAGCCGCTGACGAATAGCGGGTTCAGCCATCTGGACGCCGGGCCGTAATAGCCGAAGCCCTCGCTCTCGCGCGGGGTGAAGGCGACCGTGCGACCGGCGGCGTTCGCCACGGCAACCGCGTCGGTCAGGATCTTGCGCATGCGCGGATCGGGATTGAACGGCTTGCCCTTGACGATGCCGATCGCCGCGAACTGTCCGCCGATCTCCGGCTGCAACGCCCCGGCCGGCTGCTCCTGCACCAGCGCATCGAGCATCTCGTAATAGGAGAAGTCGTTGGGCGGGATGGTGTTCATGGCGAGCGCGGTGCCCTCGACGAAAGTCGGAGTGCCGGGCTTGCTCAACGGCGCGAGCGGTCCCCTGCCGGTCAGGAAGGTGCCCATGCTCGTGCCATACGATCCCGGAACGTAGGGATAGATTTTGAGCGTCTTCTTGATCGTCTCGACGGCCGGCTTCGGATCGTTGTTGACGAGGAACGAGCGCCCGAGCAGCGCGACGGAGGTGGTGGTGGGCTTGCCGATGAAATAGCCGCCGTCGGGAAGCGGCCCGTCATAGCCCGGTGGCAGCAGCAGATATTTGCCGCCCATGCCGCGGTCCGGGCCCGATGCGCCGAAATCGATCACCCAGCGGAACCAGAGATCGTCGAACAGGCCGAGCGAGTTCGGCGGCGTCTCGATCACCATCGGCCCTTTGGTCAGATCGATGTTGGCGAGAAAATAAACGGTGTCGGCGTTGGCGGTCAGGAACAGCGAGCGCGAATCCATGAGACCGGAGAAGATCAGGACGCCCTCGTTGTCCTTCACGCCGGCATCCCTGATGCCCTGGCGCGCCGCATAGATCGACACGCCGCGCAAGCCGTTGAGGAAAGCGGAGACGCCGCGCTGGAAGTCGAGCTGGTCGTAAACCTTGGCGGCCGTCGCGGCGTCGGGAATGCCGTCGCGGAATCTGAGCGTCCCGATCGAGGTCTCGACCTGGTCTGGAGTAGTGAGCGAGGGCGGGATCGGCGTATCGCCCTCTGCGCGCGCCGGACCGGACGACGCCGCCATAGCCAGCAGCATCGAACCAAGCAGCAGTAGCGGAAGCCTAGGCGCGAGCGTCATCGCTTGTCGTCCTTTCCCGTTTGATGCAGCGAAATCCGAGATGGCAGGTCGAAGTGTCGACCGGCTCGGCATGGCGCGCCGCCGGGCGATAGCGGCGGCAATAGCTCGGCGCGCAGAGATGCGAGCCGCCCTTGATCACCTTGCGCGGGATCCTGATCTTGGGCTGGCACGGATCGAAGCTGTCCTCCTCGCGCGGCCCGCGCGGATTCTGCGGCATGCAGCAGGAATGCTGCTGCTGATGGGTCGAGGCGTACCAGTCCGTGGTCCACTCCCAGACATTGCCGATCATGTCGTAGAGGCCATAGCCGTTGGGCGGATAGATGCCGATCGGCGAGGTGCCCTCGTAACCGTCCTTGAGCAGATTTTGCCACGGGAACTCGCCCTGCCAGGTATTGGCGAAACACTTGCCGCCCGGCTCGAACTCACCGCCCCAGGCGAACTCCGCGTTCTCCAGGCCGCCGCGCGCGGCGAATTCCCACTCCGCCTCGCTCGGCAGCTCTTTGCCGGCCCATTTCGCGTATGTCTCGGCGTCGCGATAGGCGACATGCACGACCGGGTGATCGTCCAGGCCCTTGATCGAGCTGCCCGGCCCATACGGGTGCCGCCAGTCGGCGCCGAAGGCGAAGCTCCACCAATTCGACCAGTTGGTGAGATCGACCGGACCTTTCGTCTTCACGAAGACGAGCGAGCCTGCGCGCAACATATGCGGCAGCGCGCCGGGGTAATCCTTGGGGTCGGGTGCGATCTCGGCGAAGGTGACGTGGCCGGTTTCCCTGACGAACCGGCGGAACTCGGCATTGGTCACCAAGGTCTTGTCGAGCCAGAAGCCGTCGACTTTGACGCGATGAGCGGGCTTCTCCTCGGCATAGTGGTCGTCCGAGCCCATGGTGAACTCGCCGCCCGGCACGTAGATCATCTCCGGCTTCGGCCTGATCCCGCCGCCGCCTGCTCGCTTGATTTTACGCGCGATGCTCATTCAAGCCTCTTAAGGATTGGCCTTTGGCGCCGGGAAAATGGTCTTCCAGTCGTTCTTCATGTCGACCACCGTCCAGCCTTTGGCGACCGCCTCGTCGAGCGCCTTGTCGAGCTTGCCGACGTCGGAGTTGCGATCATAGGCGTATTCGCGCACCGCATCGGTATGGTGCACGAGGCCCATGAAGCAGGCATGCTCGCACGAAGCGGTCCATTCCAGCATCTCCTTGTCGCCGTCGGAATTGCCGAAGGCGAAGATCGGTTGGCGTCCGATGAAATGGTTGATGCCCTCAGGCTTGCCCGGGCCGTCGTCGACGAACAGCACCTTGGGCTGCTTGATCAGCACGGGCTGCTCATCCCACGTCGCATATTGTGTCACCCCCGAGGAGCCGATCACCTGCTCCGCGGGGATGCCGTAAGTCTTGTCGGCGAAGTTCCGCATGAACTCGACGCCGCCGCCCGAGACGATGAAGGTCTTGAAGCCGTTGGCGCGCAGATAGTCGAGCAGCTCGATCATCGGCTGATAAATAAGATCGGTGTAGAGCACCTTGAAGCGCGGATGCTTGGCGGTCTCCAGCCAACCCTTGACACTTTTGTTGAAGTCGACCGTCGTCATGCCGGAATGCGTCGCCGCGACGATCTCCAACATTCCTTTCTCGCCCATGGCAGCGACCCCCTTCATGTCGCCGGCGAGCACCGACTTGAACGGGTCCTTGGTCTTCCACTCGGGATGCTTGTTCGCTTGCGCCTTCACCTCGTCCATGGCGAACACGAACTGGTTGTACATCGGCATCTCGATCCACAACGTGCCGTCATTGTCGAAGGTGGCGAGCCGGTCCTTGGGCGCGACGTAATCTGGCCCACCCTCCTTGGTGACGCGCGCCACGTAGTCGATGATCGATTGCTTGGTCGCCCCGTCGTTCCATGACGGCAGCGGATCGGTCACTTCTGCTCCGGCCGGCATCATCCCGCATGTCAGAAGCGCAACACCGAGCACCAAGCTGCGCACGAAATTGCCGATGTCGAAGCCCGAGAGAGTGAGCGGCATGAGAGTGTCCCTTCAGAGTCCGGCGAGGTAGAGCAAATAGATGATGCTGAACGTGCCATCGGTCCCGGCCGCGACGTAGGCGCCCGATTTCAGGGGCAACGGCAGCAGCAGAATGCCGAGCACCAGCGCGACCTTCTCGACGATGGTGAAGACGAGCACCGGCTTGCGCATCTCCGGACGATACGCTGCCCAAATCAATAGCCCGCCGAAGCAGAACACCAGCACACCCCAATGCCGGGTGATGGCGAGGCTGATCGCGTCGGAAGGCGGCTCGGCGAAAAGCTGGTTGAGCACGATCGCCGGCGCAAAAAGCGCGGCAATCATGCTCGCGGTGACGAGACCGGTGACGACCAGGATCGGCTTGATGTGACGGCTTATCATGCGTGGCGTCTCGACAAGGGGAAGGGCCGCACGGCGAGGAAGCGGACGCCTCGAATGAGACGCCCGCTCTGCTATGCGTCTCAGTTGCCGGGTTTCCCCCTGGCGATTGCAGCTTCGATTTCCTGCTTCACCGCAGCGAGGTTGAACGACGCACCTTTCTGCATCGGCGGGAACTCGATTGCCGTCTGCGCAAGCTCTCCGACTTTTTGCTGGACATAGACGAAGCGCCAGAATTCACGCGCGTAGAAGTCGTTGAAGTAGGCTGGCGAGCCTTCGAGCAAATTCGAAACCGGCAGCCGCTCAAACGGATCCTGCTTGATGTTCTCGAGGATCGGCATGTTGATCGGAACCTTAGGTCCCGGCCAACCTTCCGGCTGGTCGATGAATCGGTACTTGAATTCGTCGAGTCGCAAGCCGCCGAGATTGGATTCGGCGAAGTACCAAATCTCATGTCGGTTCGATGCTCCCTTGCCGGTGAGTAGGTCCAATTGGTTGTAACCGTCGAGATGGACCTTGTAGTTCGTCCCGCCGAGATCTTTGCCGGCTTTCAGCTCATCGACAATCTTCGGGTTGCCTGCCGCCGCGACAAAAGTGGGGAACCAGTCGAGCCCCGAGAAGATGCCGTTTTCAACCTTACCGGCAGGGACTTTTCCCGGCCAGCGAATGAGCGCCGGCACACGGAAGCCGCCTTCATAGACCGTGCCCTTGGTCGCTCGGAACGGCGTCATGCCGCCGTCGGGCCAGGTGAACACCTCGGCACCGTTATCGGTCGTGAATACGACGATGGTGTTGTCGGCGATGCCGAGATCGTCGATGGCCTTGAGCAGATCGCCGACGTCGTCGTCGAGCTGGGCCATCCCGGCTTCTTCCATGCCGAAATTGCTCTCGGGGTTCATCATCGCCTTGTACTTTTGGGCGAGGAAGGTGAACACATGCATTCGCGTGGTGTTGTGCCAAAGGAAGAAGGGCTTGCCGCTGTCCTTGGCTCTCTTCATGAAGTCGATGGAATCTTTGACCAGGACCTCGTCGAAGGTGGTCATGTCGTATTTGGCGTCGCCGACCCCCTCGCCTTCGCCGCCATAAGGCGTGCGTCCGGTGTTAGGTCCCGGTGCGAGAGGTCCCTCGTCGACGATTTTTTGCTTTCCGACCTTGCCCCAGCGCGGCTGCTCCGTGCCGTCGTCGGTGTCGCTCGCCCAGCAATGAACGAGATTGCGCGGTCCGACAGCGTTACGGATCGCCGGGTCGGTTGGATACGAATACCAGTAGGGATCCGACATGGCGTCGAGGTGATACAGATAGCCGAAGAACTCATCGAAGCCGTGCACGCAGGGGAGATATTTGTTCAGGTCGCCGAGATGGTTCTTGCCGAACTGACCGGTGGTATAGCCCATCGCCTTCAATGCGGTGGCGATGGTGGGCGCCTCCGCCGGCAGGCCGACATCCGCCCCCGCCTGACCGACGGTGGTCAATCCGGTGCGAATGGGCAATTCGCCGGTGATGAAATTGGCGCGACCTGCCGTGCAGCTTGCCTCGGCGTAGTAGTCGGTGAAGCGCATGCCTTGTGACGCAAGCTTGTCGAGATTTGGCGTCTTGCCCGACATGATGCCTTGGTGGTACGCGCCGATGTTGAACCACCCGATGTCGTCGCCCATGATGAAGATTATGTTCGGTCGTTGGTCCTGAGCCGCCGCCGGGGCAGCCGGCCCCGCCGCTGTCAAGCCGGCGGCGAAAATTGCCGCCAAAGCCGTCATCGAACTTCGGTCGCGCCAACTACGCGATTGCTGCTCCTCTCCAAAATTATCGTCCATCACTGCACCTCCCTAACTGCTGCACCGAGATCGAATATCGCGTTTCCAATTATTTGTCGCGACGCTAGGAGCGTCACAGTTCCTTGACAAGAGATGTTGAGTCTGCATCGCGCTCCGCGTAGCGATTGCGGCCGGAGTCTCAGCGGTTGGGCCACACTGTTGCAAATCGGCATCCCAGACCGCGGCAAATCTCGGCGAGACGGCCGATCGCATAGAAATGCAGCTTGCGGCGTCGTAAGCTTGCCTGGGGAGTTGGCCAGGGGGAAATCATGCGACTTGGCAAGGCGGCGACGCTCATATGCGGCGTGACATTCCTGACCGTTTCCGGCGTTGACGCCGCCAAGGCCGCCGAGTACGGCACCGGCCCATGGGTCAAAGGGTACACGGACATTTTTGGCGGTGTAATTCCCTCGCAGCCCGGGTTCTACTTTCGCGGCGACGCCTACCACTATAACGGCAGCGCCGACACGACGATCTTCGACGGACGCATCGCGGTCGGCGTCGACGAAGAGTATACCGCCTCGCTGTTCGCCCTGACCTACGTAACTCCGTGGAAGATCCTGGGCGGCACCTACGCCGTCGCCGTCGTTCCCACCGTCGTGACCATGAATGTCGATGTCGGCGTCAGGCTGCCCGGATTCACCGGTCCGCGCGGCAGGACGTTCGAACCGCTGGACATCAACATTGGCGACTCGCAATTTGCCCAAGGCGACACCGCCTTCGCCCCGCTCCTACTCGGCTGGGATGCCGGCAACTTCCACTGGAACGTCGGTGTATTCGGCTTTGCGCCGACCGGCGAGTACAGCCGCAGGGATCTCGCGAATACCAGCCTGAATCATTGGGCAATCATGACGCAACTCGCGGGAACCTGGTTCGATCCGAAAACGGGATGGCAGGTGAACGGTGCGGCAGTCTATTCCGTCAATTGGAAGAACGATGCGACCGATTACGAGACCGGCAATATCCTCAATCTCGATGGCGCGATCACAAAGAATTTCGGACCGATCGGCGTCGGCGTGGTCAGCTATGCGATGATCCAGACGACCGGCGACAGCGGGTCGGGCGCCAAACTGGGCTCGTTTGAGTCGCGCGTCTACGGTGTCGGCCCGATCGTGAGCTTCACCACCAGCGCCGATCCGACCAAGGCACTCACGGTTCTTGCCAAATGGTATCAGGAGTTCGACGCCGAAAACACGTTTGAGGGCAACACCTTCGACCTCGCCGTAAGCTTCAAGTTCTAGCTCCAAGTTGTAGCGGCATTGTCGACTTGAGCTTCCGCGCTTAGTTACGCCCGGGATAAGCAAATCCCAAGTGTCGCAGTTCTGATTGCCCATTTGCGGTATTCTCCCCGCCTTCGAATCACTTTCGACAGGAGAAACGCCCCTCATGAAAAGCAATTATATCGCGTGCCTCGCATTCGCGGTGGCAGGCTTCATCTGCGCGTCCTACCCGGCGCTCGCCGAGGACGCGATCAGCCACCCGGCGAAGAAGCCGATCGGCCCGTCGAGCAATGAAATGATCGCATCTCTCGCCGTCGTCAATTCCGACAGCGCGACCCTGCAAGGCACCAAGCTGACGCTGAAAGGCGTAACGAAAAACTCGATCGTCTTCGCTGACCGTCCTGTGCGGGCGGCCGGACACGTGCTGACCTCGGACTTCATCAAGGAATGGGACGAAGGCGCCGAGAGCTTCGCCAAGGATCCGCCGAACGCCACCATCTCCGTGCTGAGCGAGGATGGCAAGACCGTGGAAGACGCCGTCGTGACGCTCAAGGCCCCCAAGCTCAGTGGCGACGACCTGACTTTCGAGGTGTCGGTGCTTGAGGGCGGTCTCGCCAGCGCGACCGGGCCTGCTTCGCTGTTCATCGATCGCTTCGCCGTGGCGGCTGGAGGATTTCACGGCGGGGCTGTCGCGGTCGGCGGACGTCCGGCCTGGCATGGCGCATGGTATGCGCGTCCGGGCGCGGCCTTCGCCACCGGAGCGGCAGTCGGCGCGGTGGTCGGAGCGGCGGCGGCGACGCCGAACTATTACGCTCCTCCGGCGTGCGGCTATTACCCCTACCCGCCCTGCTACCCGAACTACTAAGATCCAACAGTCGTGTTTAAGCGAACGGCGGCGGAGTTTTCCGTCGCCGTTTCATTTCCTCGCCGAGATTCGCCGTCTCTCGCGCGCCAGCTCCCTCACCCCTTGCAAGCCAAGCTCGTGATGTCCATCTGAGCGGCTCGGCACTCGATCCGTTGCTCGCATCTTGGGAGGGATGTGACGCGTGCGGTTTCAAACTCTTTCATCCACAACTTCGACATTCTGGCCGCGATTCGCGTCTGTCGGCGCCGTCATGATTATCGGCTGACCTGCAAGAAATACCGACCCGCAAGCAATCTCTGGAGGAGCGCAATGAAGGGACATCTGTTCGCGTTGGCGTTGAGTTCGGTCATTCTTCCCACACTCGCCCCGGCGGCCGACATCACCGAAAATGAGGCGCACGCGATCGGCGTCGACGCCTATCTTTATTTCTATCCGCTGGTGACGATGGAGCTCACCCGCCGGCAGCTTACCAATCAGCAGCCAGGACCGGCATCGCTCGGCGGTCCGATAAATCGCTTCGCCAATATTCCCGCCTTTCCGGCTGCCGACATGAGGGCTGTCGTAAGACCGAATTTCGACACGCTTTATTCCAGCGGTTGGCTCGATCTGACCAAGGGGCCGGTCGTGGTGTCAGCACCCGACACTGGCGGACGCTACTACCTGCTGCCGATGCTCGACATGTGGACCGACGTGTTCGCTTCACCCGGCTGGCGCACCACCGGCACCGCAGCCGCCAATTTCCTCGTGACGCCACCCGGGTGGAGCGGGACGGCGCCGCCCGACTTCACGCGCATCGCCGCGCCGACGCTCTATGTGTGGATCATCGGCCGGACCAAGACCGACGGACCGGCCGACTACGATGCGGTCCATAAAATCCAAGCCGGCTACAAGATCACGCCGCTGTCGCAATGGGGTAACGAAGCCGTCACACCCGAAGTGAAGATCGATCCCGACATCGACATGAAGACGCCGCCGAAGACGCAGGCGGACACGATGCCTGCCGGCGAGTACTTCGCGCTGGCCGCCGAGATTCTCAAACTCCAACCGCCGCATGTTACCGATCAACCGATCGTCGCTCAGCTGAGCCGTCTCGGCTTCGAGGTCGGCAAAAGCTTCGATCTGAATGCTGCCGATCCCGCCATACAAAAAGGGTTGGCAAGCGCCCCTGCCGACGCGCAGGCGCTAATGCGGTGGAAGATCCCCACTTTAGCGCGCGTGGCCAACTATTGGTCGATGAACACCGACACGATGGGTGTCTACGGCAACTATTATCTGAAGCGCGCTATCGTCGCCCAGCTCGGCCTCGGCGCGAACCTGCCTGGCGACGCCATCTATCCGCTCAATCTCGGCGACAGCGACGGCAAGCCGCTCGACGGCGCCAATGCTTACACAATCCATTTCGAGAAAGATCAAATCCCGCCAGTTCAAGCCTTCTGGTCGATCACGCTCTACGACGATGAAGGCTTCCAGGTCGCGAACGCGATCAACCGCTTCGCCGTGTCGAGCTGGATGCCGTTCGCATACAACACTGACGGCTCTCTCGATCTCTATTTCCAGAACGAGAGCCCGGGCGCCGGCAAGGAAGCCAACTGGCTCCCTGCCCCGAATGGTCCGTACAATCTGACGATGCGGCTCTATGCGCCCAAATCGGACGCTCTCACGGGCAAGTGGAACCCGCCGCCGGTCATGAAGGCGGCGGCCTCGGCAGCATTACCGCAATAGAGCAGGCACGTCGGCTCGCCGCTACCAGGGCTTGCTCTAGCCCAAATGTGGTTGTGAACTAGCTCCGAAAGGGCGAGGCCGAGACAGGTCTTGCCCGCCGGAGCCATATGAACGCAGAGCCGAAAAGGACAGGCACGCAGGCGCGCAAGAGGCTGGTGGCGCTGACCGGCGCCACCGGCTTCATCGGCCAGTATTTGCTACAAGAGCTGCCGAAGCGCGGCTATCGCCTGCGCGTGCTGTTGCGCCGCCCGACCGTGCTCCCTGCCGGCTGCCCGAGCGCGGTGATCGGCGATCTCGCCAAGCCCTATAACATGGCCGAGGCACTGGCCGACGTCGACGCCGTGATCCACACCGCCGGTCTCGCCGAGGCGATGTCCGGCGTGCCCGAGGACGACTATCGCGTGTTCAACACCGAGGCGACGATCGGCTTCGCCAAGGCCGCCGAGCGGGCACGCGTGAAGCGCTTCGTGTTCCTGTCCTCGATCAGGGCGCAATCGGGACCGACCGCGTCCGAAATTCTCACCGAGGCACACGAGCCGCGTCCGACCGATGCCTATGGCAGGTCGAAGCTCGCCGCCGAGCAAGGCCTTGCCGCCACCGGGCTCGACTGGGTCGCGCTCAGGCTCGCGCTCGTCTACGGGCCTGGCGTTCAGGGCAACGTGGCCAGGCTCGCCAGGCTCGCGCGCTCGCCCTACCCGCTTCCGCTGGCCGGGCTCAAGGGCGAGCGCTCGCTGCTCGCCCTCGACAATCTGGTCGAGGCTGTCGACAAGGTTCTGGCCGCGCCGGCGCCGCTCAAGCGTCCTCTCATCGTCGCCGATCCCAAGCCCTTCACCATCGGCGCGATGATCGCCGCCATGCGCCGGGGTCTCGGGCGCAAGCCTGGTCTCTTCTATGTCCCGGGTCCGTTGCTCGCCGCGAGCCTCCGCGCCACGCGGCAGGCCGACGCCTACGCGCCGCTGTTCGGCTCGCTCGTCGCCGATCCTTCGGCGCTGCAACGTCTCGATTGGCAGCCGCCGACGACAACGGAAGCTGCGCTTGCAGCACTTCTGCGCGAAAAAATTGTCGCTTAGTTGCGCTGCACAAATTGACGCGACTTTTATGTGTGTTGGACACGAAGCGTCTTACCTTCGTCGCATTTTTTTGCTAGTGTGTTTAATGGCAGACGGGGGTCGCCATCGGCAAGGCTGTTGCCTTTGAAGCCGCGACTCTGAACGCTTCACAATATTCAGAGCGCACCCTTCTGAGGCAACTCAAGGAGGTGGGTATGGCACTCCCCAAGATCGTCCTGCGCGGCAGGAAGATTATTCTCCTGAGCGGCTTCAAAGACGAAGCCCTGGAGCGAAGCACCAAGCATCGCAAAGTCCTGGTAGACGCCGAGGATAAGCTTCGTCTCGCGGCCAAAGCCAATCCCGACGCCTGCGCTTTCGGCTACGTCGCCGGAGAATGGATTGCTGCGGCTTAGGCGAGCGGTTCGGACCGTTCTATCACCCCGCGCTGAGCGCGGGAGTTGGGCCATCGACGGTCTCGCTCACTCCGGTGAGACCGTGATGCCCCAGGGCGCATCGCCGACAGGAATCGACTTCACCACGGTCAGGCTCGGCACGTCGATCACCGACACGTCGTTGCTGTTGCCGTTGGTCACGAACAGCAGCTTCTCGTCGGGCGTGAAGACCAGCTGCCACACCCTCTGCCCCACCAGCAAATATTTCTCGACCTCGAGCGCCTTGGCATCGATCACCGCGACGCGGTTGGCGGGACCTAACGCGACGAAAGCGCGCGTGCCGTCCTTGGTGATGCGCACGCCGACCGGCTGAATCTGCTCTGGCTGCACGCCAGGAACCTCAAAACCGATCGTCTTGATGATCTTGCGCGTCTTGACGTCGATCACCGACACCGTTCCCGCCACCTCCGAGGTGACCCAGAGCTGCGTGCCGTCGGCGGTGAACTCGGCGAAGCGCGGCCGCGACCCGACCAGAACATTATCGACCACCTTGTATGTGTCGGTGTCGATGAAATGCGCCATGTTCGAGGTTTCCGACGTGGCGATCAGGATCTTGCCGTCGGGGCTGATGCCGACGCCCTCCGGCTCGACCCCAACCGGCACCTCGGCCACCACCTTCCTGTCCTTGAGGTCGATCGCCGTCATCAGCGCGTCGTCCTCGTTGGCGACGTAGACCGGGCTGCCCGAGGGGTGGATGTTGAGTTGCTCGGGATCGGGGCCCGACGGCAGATCGCCGACGATCTCGCGGCTCGCCACGTCCAAAATCTGCACCGTGTCGTCGTCGCTCGCGCAGATCAGCACCTGTTTGCCGTCCTTGGTCATCTTGATGCCGCGCGGGCGCTGGCCGACCGGAATCGTCGCCTGCACCTCGAGCGTGGCGCTGTCGATCACCGTCAGCGAGTTGCCTTTTTCATTGGAGACGTAGACCGTGTAGGCGCCACAAGGCGTCGCGGCGAGCACGACTGCCGCCGCGATCGCTGCAGCAAGATTGAATAACCCGATCGCTCTCAAGACATCCTCCCATCGGCCTCGCCATTGACGCGCGAGGCTCGTGCTCATTGCAATTTGCACTTGGTCTCGGGCTCGTCGATGCCGAGCGTGTCGACCTCGGCATGCTCGTGCAGGAAGCCCTCCTGCGGCGACATCGACACCGTCATGTCGGGTCCGGCGATGATGATCGGCTGGCGCAGCTGGCCGTCCCAGCTGCGGAATGTCACCTTCTGGCCCTTGAACGCCGCGAGATCGAATTTATCGCCCCTGATATAGGCGGCGACCGGGGCGAGCTCGGCCGAGCCCGTGCGCGTCACGCCCTCGCCGATCGCGCGTACCGCGACCCAGGCCTGGTAGTCGAGCGGCAGCATGAAGCGGTTGGCGAAGCGCTGGAAGCGGTTCTGCATCTGGGTCGCGCCCCATTGCTCATGCGCCGGATGCCAGCTCATCGCCTTGAGGCCGGCGGTGCCGGCGACCGGGCGCGGGTCCCACGTGCGAAACGGGAGATAGGGCCCGAACACCTCCTTCTCGTCGGCGACCACGACCACGTCGTAAGCCGGCGCGCCTTGCGTCAAGCTCGGCATCTGCTGCTGGATCTGCTGCAGCCCTGAATCGGTGCGGCGCGCTTCGAGCGTGCCTTTGTACTCGCGCTCCTCGACGATGACGCCGCCGAAACGCTTGGCCGCCCGCTCGATCGCGGCAAGATAATCGAGATCCTCGGGAAAGGTGCCTTTGACCACGAGCCAGCGCGGCCATTTCTTCCACACGAGATATTGGGCAAGGGCGTCGGCGAGCATGGTGCGGTCCGGCGCGGTGTGCAGCACGTTGGCGCGGCAATCCTCCTGGCGAAGACTCACCTCCGGCGCGCTGATATTGAACAGCAGCACGTCCTTGCCTTTGACCGAGTCGGCAAGACCGAGCAGGGTCTTTGCCGGCGCATCGACCAGCACGAAGTGATGTCCGCTCTCAACGAGCTTCGCCAAGGCGGCGACCGCGTCGCCGTCAGGCGGCACGCGCTCGACCTCAAGCGTGAATTGCTGCTTGGTAAAGCGTCCGGTCGTGTTGTTATCCTTAAGCGCGATCTCCGCACCCGCCACGCCGAGATCCTCGGGCCGGACGTTCAGCCGTGACAAAGGCAGCGGCCGCTTCACTTCCTGCTCGAGATAGCCGATCGGCACGGTGACGACGTCGCCGGCTGGCGCCGGCGCATCGGCGCCCTTTGGGCTTTGATCCTCGGCGAGAACAGCCGTCGCTGTGGCAAGAAGAAGCCACGCCGAGATGGCCGGCAGGAAACGCCACGCACAAATGCGGAACTGGCGCGGCTTCGGGCTGACCGGTCTTTGCGACCTCCGACGCTGTCTGGACTGCATGCCGAAAGACCCGGTGAACACGAATTCCTTGCTCTGAATGTACCCGCTCGCCGAAATGCAAAATAGCAAGTCGCACAGGCAGAAATAGTAATTGCATTGCCGTTCAGCAGCCCACATTGGGCCACCGGCAATGGCTTTGTTGACAAATGGCAAGGCCGCGAGCAGTGTTTTTGGCGTGAAGCCCCGACTGGAGCACCCGTAAGAACGGGAATTCGGGACCACACCCAAGGGAGGAAAACATGGTGAGTTGGAAGGTGCGTGGCGCGCTTACGGGTGCGCTCGTGTTAGGTTTTGCCGGTGCTGTCAGCCCGGCTTGGTGCGCAGATGCGGGGGCGCCAGCCGCTCCCGTCTCGCAAGATCAGCTGAACGCCGCTGCGGGTGACGAGAACAACTTCCTACACACCAACGGCAATTACGACCAGACCCGGTATTATCCCGGCAAGCAGATCAACACCTCTAATGTCGGCAAGCTTCACCCCGCCTGGATCTTCCAGACCGAGGTGAAGGAGTCGATGGAGACGACGCCGATCGTCGTCAACGGCGTGATGTATGTCACGACGTCGTTCGACCATGTCTACGCCATCAACGCCAAGACCGGCGAGGAGTTCTGGCATTACAAGCACGCCATGGGTCCGGTCACGACCTATTGCTGCGGCCCGAACAACCGCGGCGTCGCCGTGTATGACGACAAGGTCTATCTCGCGACGCTCGATTCCAAGCTCGTCGCCCTCGATGCCAAGACCGGCAGCGTGGTGTGGCAGACCGAGATCGCCGACCCGACGCTGGGCTATAGCGAGACCATGGCGCCGACGGCCGTCAACGGCAAGATCCTGATCGGCACCAACGGTGGCGAGTACGGTATCCGCGGCTTCGTGCGGGCCTATGACGCCAAGACCGGCAAGCTGATTTGGAACTTCGATACCACGCCCGAGAATTCGGTCGGCGTGTGGGCGGCCAATGACGCAACCGGTCACGACATGCATCGCGACATCGCCGCGGAGAAGGCTCAGCTTGCCAAGGCCGGCGACCCCTACAAGACGGTCGGCGGCGGCGTGTGGCAGAACCCGGCGGTCGATCTCAAGGCCAACCGCATCTTTTTCGTGGTCGGCAACCCGTCGCCCGATCTCGACGGCGCCATTCGGCCCGGCGACAATCTCTACACGGAGTCGCTCGTCTCGGTTGATCTCGATACCGGCAAATATGTTTGCCACTTCCAGTTCATCCCGCACGACGTGTGGGATCTCGACGCCGTGAGCCCGACCATTTTGGTCGACGCCAAGGACAAGGACGGCAACGTCGTTCCCGCCGTCATTCACGGCAACAAGATCGGCAACGTGTTCGTCAACAGCCGCAAGGATTGCAGCCTGATCCGCTTCTCCGAGCCGATGGTGTCGCAAGAAGGCCTGTGGACGTTGCCGACGGCTGAAGGTGCGAAGATGCTTCCCGGCGCCAATGGCGGCGTCGAGTGGTCGCCGATGGCGGTCAACCCCGAGCTGGGGCTGACCTACGCGGTGAACCTGCACCAGCCGATGACCTATCAGGTCCAGAGCTCGCCCTATCCGGGCGGCAAGCTGTGGCTCGGCGGCGCCTTCAAGGTGATCGCGACCGAGGAGTCGTTCGGCAATGTCACCGCCGTCGACTACAACACCGGCAAGATCGCCTGGCAGGTCAAGACGCCTCAGCCCATGATGGGCGGCGCGCTCACGACCGCTGGCGGCCTGATGTTCACCGGCGAGGGCAATGGCTGGTTCAGGGCGTATGACGCCAAGGACGGCAAGGTGCTGTGGTCGTTCTTCGCCGGCGCCGGCGTGAATGCCCCTGCCGCATCCTATCAGGTGGACGGCAAGCAGTACGTCGTGGTCGGCGCGGGTGGTAACACCCAGATCGACTTCAAGCGCGGCAACAACATCATCGCCTTCACGGTCGATTGATCGTTCACGCGCTCTGTTTGTTGAGACATTATGGGACGGGGCAGCAATGCCCCGTCCTTTTCTTGATGAAAGGCCGCTTGCAATGGCAATTCTTCCCCTTCCCTGCGCAGCTTTGGCGCTTGGCGCTGCTGAGCGCATTGGTCCTGACCGGCGACGTCGCGGTCGCCGATGACGCGATCGACGCTAAGGCCAAAATCTGCGCGACCTGCCACGGCGAGCAGGGCGTCCCGATCCAAAAGGCGTTTCCGGTGATCTGGGGTCAGAATGCCGGCTATCTCTTCCTGCAATTGCGCGACTTTCAAAGCGGCGCGCGCAAGAACGATCTCATGTCGCCGATCGCCGCGACGCTGGCGAAGGAGGACTTGCTCCCACTCGCGGAATATTTCTCGAAACTGAAATGGCCCAACCTGCAGCAGCCCGCGGCGCCGGCGGATGTCGCCGCTACCGCGCAAAAGGCCGTGACTTCCATTGGCTGCATCGGCTGCCATCTCGACCATTTCCAGGGAGACGGCTCGACCGCCCGCCTCGCCGGGCAGAACCACGATTATCTCATCAAGACCATGACCGACTTTCGCGACCGCACCCGCGCTAACAATCCCGGCATGTCGGATTTGATGAATGCGGCATCGCCCGACGATCTCGCCGCGCTGGCGCAATATCTGGCTGGGCTGCAAGTCGACCAATATCTCAACCAGGGCCAGTAAACCGCCAAAATGGCGACTAGTTGGGATTGGCGGCGAGCTTGTCGCGAAGCGCGGTGAGCGTGGTGAGATCGCTCGCCGTCTTGCCCTGCTTATCTTTGAGCGTCTTGTCGGCCCCGCGCGCGAGGAGCAGGTCGACGGCAGCGGCGTGGTTGAGTTCGGCGGCGATCATCAGCGCGGTGCGGCCGCGATTGTCGGCATCGTCGATATGCGCGCCGCGATCGAGCAGCAATTTCATCACCTCGATCTCGTCCTGCACGCCGGCCTCGTCGGAATAGCCCGCCGCCCACATCAGCACGGTGAGATCGTTGCCGTAACGCGCATTGACATCGACACCGTGATCCAGCAGGAGGCGGACCATCGCCGGAAAGCCGCGGCCCGCCGCATAGACGATCGCCGACTTGCCCGTGCCGTCGGTCGTCTTGGGATCGACGCCCTTGGCCATGAACAGCTCGACGATCGGCACGCTGCCCATATAGGCCCCCGCCGACAGCGGCGTGATGCCGCTACGGCCGGGAAGATTCACGTTGGCGCCGCGCTCGACCAGGAGCTGCACGGCGGGGAACCGGCCATTCTCGGCCGCCTGATAGAGCGCCGAGGAGCCGTCGAGATTCTGCGCATCGATCTGCGCGCCCTTATCCAAAAACAGAGCGAGCAGCTCGACCTCGTCGGCGACGGCGGCGTGCGCCAGCGGCCTTGCCCCCAACCGGTCGCGCGCGTCGAGTGAGGCGCCCAACTCCAGCAGGTGCTTGGCGAGATCGAGGCAGCCTTTGTCGGTCGCCGAGAACAGCGCCGCATTCATCTCGATCGACGAGGGGTCGCGCTCGATCTGCTCGTAGCGCTGCTCCTGACTGCGGCAGACCTTGGCGTTCGCAAGCGCCGGGGCGACGCAGGCAAGCGACAAAACACTGGCGATGAGAATGGTGCCCACGGGGGCGTGAAGTACTGACATAGCCCGCTTCTTAGTGGCATATCGGAGCGCCGTCGAGCCCGCTGCGGCGTCCAAGCGCTCGGGTTGACGAAAGCCCCGCGAAATCGTCCTTTTCCACGCGCGGCCAAGGACCTACTACTCGTCAGTGTCATCCTAAGAAGGCCTGCCATGCGCGATCAACAAGAGCTGATGGTCCTCGTCGATGCGGGCGACCAAGTTATCGGCACCGCCGGCAAGCTCGAGGCGCACCGCGCCGGCACCCTCCATCGTGCCTTCTCGGTGATCGTGTGGGACGGCATGGGCCGCCAGCTGTTGCAGAAGCGTTCCGTCCGCAAATATCACTCCGGCGGATTGTGGACCAATGCCTGCTGCGGCCATCCCCGCCCGGGGGAGGACGTCGGGGCGGCCGCGCACCGGCGGCTCGAAGAGGAGATGGGCTTCGTCTGCCCCCTCGCCTCGCTCGGCACCATCACCTACCGTGCCGAGCTTGACAGCGGCATGACCGAGCACGAGATCGTACATGTGTTTCGCGGGCTCTATGACGGGAGGGTCGCGGCCAATCCGCTAGAGGCAGAAGGCTATCAATGGGCGAGCCTTGACGAGGTGAGCGCCGACACCGCCGCCATGCCCGAGCGCTACAGCGTCTGGTTCCGCCGATATGTCGCGGCGCAATGGCCGATGGCGCTGGCGCGGCCTTAGGCTTTGCGCATCGCAACCACTCTCTATAGTAGGAATTCATGAGAGCCCCCCAGGCCGATACATCGATCTCCGTTCCCGCCGAATGGGCGCCGCAGAAGGCGATCTGGACGGCATGGCCCGCCTCCGTTGCCGAATGGAACGGCGACCTCGCCGCGCCGCGCCGCGACGTGGCCGCTCTGGTGCGCGCGCTCGCTCCGCAAAACCACGTCCGCCTTCTGGTGAACGGCGCGGAAGCCGAGGCTTCGGCGCGCGCCGAGCTGGGGCAGGCTGCCGAGCTCGTTAGTGCGCGCTACGGCGATATCTGGCTGCGCGACACCGGCCCGATCTTCGCGCGAAACGAGGATGGCGCCGTCGCGCTGAAATTCCTGACCAATGGCTGGGGCGGCAAGTTCGACTTCCCCGACGACGCGACCGTTGGCGGCGACATCGCCGCGCGCGCCGGCGTCGCCACGGTGAGCTTCGACTTCGTGCTCGAAGGCGGCGCCATCGATCATGACGGCGATGGCACCATGCTCGCCACGCGCCAGACCCTGCTCAATGCGAACCGTAACGGTTGGTGCGAGCAGGAGGCGGAAGCCGCGCTCCACCAAGCCTTCGGCGCGCGCAAGATCATCTGGCTCGACGAGGGCCTGACCAACGACCACACTGACGGGCATATCGACAATGTGGCGCGGTTCGTCGCCCCTGGCCGGGTCGTCTGCCAGTCGCCGTCAGGCGCCGACGATCCCAATGCCGCGATCCTGGAGAGCGTTGCCGAACAGCTTGGCGCCGCGACCGACGCGCATGGCCGGAAGCTCGACATCGTCCGCATTCCGAGCCCAGGCCTGCGCGCCAACGCCGGCGGGGACGCCTCGCCCGCCTCGCATATGAATTTCGTCATCGCCAATGGCGTCGTGGTCGTGCCGGTCTACGGCACCCAATCCGCCCCGCTCGCGCTCGCGGCATTGCAGAACGTGTTCCCCACCCGCAAGATCGTCGGCCTCCCCTCGCACGGACTGCTCGGCTCGGGCATGTCGGGCGGCGGCTCGTTCCATTGCATCACGCAGCAGGAGCCGCTGTGATGGCGGAGCGCAAGCTGACGGTTGCGGCGATCCAGGCAGCCTACGGCCACGACATGGAAGCGAACATCGCCAAGACGGCGGCGCTGGTGCGCGAGGCGGCCGCGCTGGGCGCAGCGATCGTGCTCCCGCCGGAGCTGTTCCAGAGCATCTATTTCCCGACGCGGCAGGATCCGAAATGGTTCGCGACCGCTCATCCCGTCGACCGGCATCCTTCAGTGCTGGCGCTGACCAAGCTCGCGCGCGAGCTTGGCGTCGTCATCCCGATCTCGTTCTTCGAGAAGGACGGGCCGCGCTATTACAACAGCGTCGCGGTGGCCGATGCCGGCGGCGAGATCCTCGGCGTCTATCGCAAGAGCCACATCCCCGACGGGCCTGGCTACCAGGAGAAATATTATTTCCGCCCCGGCGACACCGGCTTCAAGGCGTGGAAGACGAAGCACGGCGTGATCGGCGTCGGCATTTGCTGGGACCAATGGTATCCGGAGGCCGCACGCGCCATGGTGCTACAGGGCGCCGAGATCCTGCTCTACCCGACGGCGATCGGCTCGGAGCCATACGACCTCACGCTCGACACCCACAAGCAATGGCAGCGCGCCATGCAAGGCCACGCCGTCGCCAACGCCGTGCCCATCGTCGCGGCGAACCGTATCGGGACTGAGGAGAACGACGGGGTGAAGCAGAGCTATTACGGCCACTCCTTCATCGCCGACCACAAAGGCGAGCTCATCGCGAGCTTCGGCTCGGCCGATGAAGGCGTGCTGATCGAAAGCTTCGACCTCGCCGCGATCGAGCGTTATCGGGCCGAATGGGGCTTCTTCCGCGACCGCCGCACCGACCTTTACGCGAAAACTCTGATCTAGAAAGCTCGACGAGTTGGTCGAACGACTTGGGCTTGAGCGCGGGCTTCGCGGCTGGGCCATGATCAAGACCGTCGTGCTCGGGAAAGACGCGATCGAGGCTGATCGCCCTTCTGAGCCTCGCCGCTGGCCCGCGACCGATAGGACGGATTGAGCGAGGCGTTGAGCTCGGCCAGCCCCTGCGCGCTCGCGCTCCTTGCCCGGCGCTCCATCGAGCGGTACAGCGCGACGTCTCCCGCACCCAACCCGGTTGGGAGCAAACTATAGCATGGGCCAGCATTGGTCACTCGGCGGGAGCGAGCGCCGTTACCTTGCGCGCCTCTGGCTTCGCACCCCGCAGCCTGTTCTGCAGCCGGGCGAGATAGAGATAGACGATCGGCGTGGTGTAGAGCGTCAGCACCTGTGACAGCGCCAACCCGCCGACCATGGCGTAGCCGAGCGGCTGGCGGAGCTCAGAGCCCGCGCCGTGGCCGAGCATCAGCGGCACGCCGCCAAGCATCGCCGCCATGGTGGTCATCAGGATCGGGCGGAAGCGGAGCAGACAAGCCTCGCGGATCGCCTGTTGCGGCGTGTCACCCTCGCGCTCGCGCTGGATGGCGAAGTCGACCAGCATGATGCCGTTCTTCTTGACGATGCCGATCAGGAGGATGATGCCGATGATGCCGATTACCGAGAGATCGAAGCCGCCGGCCATCAGCGCGAGCAGCGCGCCCACGCCCGCCGAAGGCAGCGTCGAGAGAATGGTGAGCGGATGGATGAAGCTCTCATACAGCATGCCGAGGATCAGATAGACTACGACCAGCGCCGCGGCGATCAGCACCGGCTCGTTGGCGAGCGAATCCTGGAAGGCCTGCGCGTTGCCCTGGAACGTGCCGGTCAGGGTTATGGGCACGCCCATGTCGAGGATCGCTTTGTTGATGGCATCGACCGCTTGACCGAGCGCCACCCCGCTTTTCAGGTTGAACGAGAGCGTGATCGCCGGAAACTGGCCTTGATGCGAGACCGATAGGGGTCCGACTTGGGTGTTATCGATAGTGACCAGCGTCGAGATCGGCACCGACGCATTGGTCAGCGGCGACTTGAGATAGAGGCGGTCGAGCGTATTCGGGTCGCCCTGCATCGCCGGCGGCACTTCGAGGATCACGTGATAGGTGTTGGTCTGGGTATAATACTGCGCCACCTGCCGCTGGCCGAATGCGTCGTTCAGCGTGGCGTCGATCACCTCGGGCATGATGCCGAAGCGCGCCGCCTGGTCGCGGTTGATGCTGACCATCAGCTGCGGAGCGTTGCCCTGCTGGTCGGTCGACGCGTCGGCAAGCTCCGGCAGCGTCTGTAGCTTGGCCAGGATCTTCGGCGCCCATTCGTTGAGCTCGCCGATATCCGTATCCTGCAACGTATATTGGAACTGACCGCGGCCGATGCGCCCGCCGACGGTGATGTCCTGCGATGGCTGAAGCGTGAGCTTGACCCCCTCGACCCGCGCGAGCTGCGGCCGCAACCGGTCGATGATCCCGCTCGCATCGGTGCTGCGTTGGTCGCGCGGCTTGAGCCCGACGAAAAAGCGCCCGGTATTGGCGGTCTGCGCGCTGCCGGTGCTGCCCATGGCCGACCCGACTGCGGCGATGTCGGGGTCCTTCGCCACCACGTCGCCCAGCCGCACCATCAGCCGCGCCATCTCTTGCGGCGAGATGTCCTGCCCCGCCTCGGCGAAGCCGGTGATCAACCCGGTATCCTGAATGGGGAAGAAGCCCTTGGGGATGGCGATGTAGAGATAGACGCTCGCCGCCATGGTGGCGAAGAACACCATCAGCGTGGTGAACGGGTGCTGCAACACGACGTCGAGCGTGCGGCGATAGAACGAGAGCATGCCATCGAATACCGATTCGATGGCGCGCCACACGATCCCATGCTGGCCGCTCTCGTGATGCAGAAAGCGGGCACACAGCATCGGCGTCAGGATCAGCGACACCAAAGCCGAGACGGCGATGGCCGCGGTGACGGTGATCGAGAACTCGCGGAACAGCCGCCCGACGATGCCGCCCATCAGCAAAAGCGGCAGGAAGACGGCGACCAGCGACAGGCTGATCGAGAGCACGGTGAAGCCGATCTCGCGCGAGCCTCTGAGCGCCGCCTCGCGCGCCGGCATGCCGTCCTCGATATGCCGATAGATGTTTTCGACCACGACGATGGCGTCGTCGACCACGAAGCCGACTGAGATGGTGAGCGCCATCAGCGAGATGTTGTCGAGGCTGAAGCCGCAGAGATACATGACCGCGAGCGCGCCGAGCAGCGACAGCGGCACCACCAATCCTGGGATCAACGTCACGCGCAGATTGCGCAAGAACAGAAGGATCACCAGCACCACGAGGAAGATGGTGAGCGCAAGGGTGAACTCGACATCGTCGACCGAAGCGCGGATGGTCTCGGTGCGATCCGACAGGATATCGACACTGATCGCCGGTGGGATCACCGCCCTGAGCCGCGGCAGGGCCGCTTTCACCTTGTCCACCGTGTCGATGACATTGGCGCCTGGCTGCTTGAAGACGACGAGAAGCACCGCGCGTTTGCCGTTGTCCCAGGCGCCGGTATAGAGATTCTCCGGTCCCTCGACCGCCTCGCCTACGTCCTTGATCCTGACCGCGGCCCCATTGCGATAGGCCACGATCACGTCTGCATAGTCGCTCGCTTTGGAGAGCTGGTCGTTGGCGGCCAGCGTGATGCTCCGGTCGTTACTGTACAGCGTGCCCTTGGCGGCATTGGTCGTCGACGCACCGAGCACCGAGCGCAAATCCTCGAGCGTGAGATTCTTGGCGGCGAGCTTGGCGGGGTCGACCTGCACCCGCACGGAAGGCTTCTGCTCGCCGCCGATCGACACCTGCGACACGCCATCGATCTGCGAAATCTGCTGGGCGAGGATGGTGTCGGCGTAGTCGTCGACCACGGTGAGCGGCAGCGAATCCGAATGCACGCCCATCACCAGCACAGGTGAATCCGCCGGATTGACCTTGCGATAGGTCGGCGGCGACGGAAGGTCGGTGGGCAATTGGCGACCCGCAGCAGCGATCGCCGACTGCACGTCTTGCGCCGCGGCATCGATATTGCGGTTCAGCTCGAATTGGAGCGCGATCGAGGTCGCGCCGAGCGTGCTGGTCGAGGTCATCTGCGTTACGCCGGCGATCTGCGAGAATTGGCGCTCGAGCGGCTGCGCCACTGCCGAAGCCATGGTCTCGGGGCTCGCCCCCGGCAGCGACGCCGAGATGTTGATCGTCGGAAAGTCGACCTTCGGCAGCGGCGCCACGGGAAGCAGCGGAAACGCCGCGAGCCCGGCAAACGCCACCGCGATCATCAGCAGCGTGGTCGCGACGGGACGGTTGATGAACGGCGCCGAGATGTTCATGGCGCCGCCGTCTTTGCGGCAGGTGGGTGCGGTGCTGCTTGCGGCGTCGTTTGCGCCGCGGCTTCAGGCGGTGCTGTTTGCGGCGCTGCGGCGCTTACCTTGACGCCGGGCTTCAGCCGATATTGGCCGCTCACCACGACGCGCTCGCCGGACTTGAGCCCGCTCTTCACCACCGTCATGCCGTCGACCGTAGGGCCGCCTTCGATTGGGCGGTTCTCGGCAGTGTTGTCGGCATCGATCACCCAGGCGAGCAGCCCTTGCGCGTTTCGCTGCACCGCGGCTTGCGGGATGGTCACCGCATCCTTCAGCGTCTGCACCAGCACGCGCGCCCTGATGAACTCGCCGGGCCAGAGCCGCTCGTCCTCGTTGGGGAACGAGGCCTTGAGCCTGATCGTGCTCGTGGTCTGGTCGATTTGATTGTCGATCAGCAGCAGCTTGCCCGCGCCGAGCTCGTGCACATTGTCCTGGTCCATGGCGATCACCGTCACCTCGCCCTTGGCCATGGCGTCTTGCACGTCGGCGAGATCGCGCTGCGGCAGAGTAAGCACCACCACGGTCGGGGTCAGCTCGGTCAGCATGGTGATCGGCGTCTGGTCGCCGGCATGAACGATGTTGCCGGCATCGACCTGGCGGAAGCCGACGCGCCCGTCGATCGGCGCGGTGATCGTCGCGTAGCTGAGCTGGGTCTCGGCGTTCTCGATCCCGGCCTGGTCGGCGGCGATGGTCGCGTTCAAGGCATCGACCTTGGCCTGCTGCTGATCGACCGCCTGCTGCGTGCCGGCGCCCTTCTTCACCAGGTCCTGGAAGCGGGCGAGGTCCTTAGCGTCGGAGACGAGCTGCGCCTGGTCTTGCGCCTTCTTGGCCTTGGCCTGGTCGAGCGCCGCCTGGAACAGCCGCGGATCGACGATCGCCAGCACGTCGCCCGCCTTGACGCGCTGCCCTTCGGCGAAATTGACGCTTTGCAACTTGCCGTCGACCTGGGTGTGGATCGCCACCGTCTTGGAGGCTTGCACCGTGCCGAGGCCCTCGAAATAGATCGGCACGTCGCGCACGCTGACCTCGGCCGCGGTGACCGGCACCGGCGGTGGAGTTTGCTTCTTGTCCGGGACATTCGCGGCCTGGTCGGGAGCTCCGCTGGTCTTTTCGATCGGCGCGCGATTGACGACCAGCAGCGCGCCGAGCGCGAGCACGACGAGTGCGGTCAGCCAGGCGGACGCACCGCGCTTGCGCACCGGCTTCGGCGGCTCGGCGACCCGCGCCGTGACCTCTTCCGGCCGCTCTTCGAACGGCTCGGATGGCTGCCCGTCGAGGGCCGCTCCGGCCTCGCTTTGCTTCACGTGCTTCTGCATCGAAACTGCATCCCACGACGCCCCACCCATGCAATGTAATCGCCAAATGCCGCTTGGCGCGCAGCCGTGGCAGAACGTCGCGAACATTAATTTTCCACAAGAACCCGGGCTGTTCAGGTGAGGTTCATGTGGCGCGCGATGCAGATCGCCGAGCCGGGTGGAATAAAATTTCTTGGCGCGGCGGGAGAGCGTCTTGGGCTAAATCCAGCCTCCGCCGCGGAGCCCCGGACCCTGCCCGCCAATGAACCGGTCGACCGATCCCGACTTCTTCGCGTTGCTGACCGGAAGCTTTGCCCGGCTCGTCGGCAAGAAGCTTGTTGCCGAAGGGACCAGCCCCGATTGGCTCTACGCCGACGCGCCGTTCGCCGTGCTCGCGCACGACACCGCAGCCAGACCCGAAATTCATCTACGCCAACCGCTGCGCGCAAGCCTGCTTCGAGTATGACTGGGACGAGATGGTGTCGATGCCGTCGCGGCTCTCGGCCGAAGCGCCGGATCGCGCCGCCCGCCAGGCCTTGCTCGACGCGGTCGCCGAACGTGGCTTCATGTCGGGCTATCGCGGTTTGCGCGTTGCCAAGTCCGGCCGGCACTTTATCATCGAGGATGGCATCGTCTGGGAGCTCATCGACCAGGACGGGGTGAGGCATGGCCAGGCCGCGACCTTCCACTCCTGGCGGAGCGTTTGAAATTCACTCCAGCCAATGGCAGGGTCCGCCGGGACCGCGCTCCGGCGCGCCTCGATGCGGGACGAGCCTTGATGCAGGGCAAGCCTTGGAGCTGGCATGAGCCTTAAGCAGCCTCTGATCTTCATCGTCTCGGGCGAGACGTCAGGCGACAACCTCGCCGGGAAGCTGATGGCCGCGCTCAAGGCCGAGACCGATGGGCGCGTGCGCTTTGCCGGGATCGGCGGGCCGCAAAGCGAGGCCGAGGGCCTGACCAGCCTGTTTCCGATGCGCGAGCTGTCGCTGATCGGCCTCGCCGAGGTGCTGCCGCATCTGCCGCGCCTGATCAAGCGGCTCAACCAGACGGTCGAAGCGGCCATAGCTCTCAAGCCCGACGCCGTGGTCACCGTCGATTCGCCGGGTTTCTGTCTCCGCCTCGCCGATCGTCTTCGCGATTCCGACATCCCGATCGTCCACTATGTAGCGCCGCAGCTTTGGGCGTGGCGTCCCGGCCGCGCGCACAAGCTCGCCACCCGCGTCGACCGGCTGATGGTGCTGCTGCCCTTCGAGGTGCCGTTTTTCGCCGGCTACGGCATCAAGAGCATTTTCGTCGGACATCCCGCCATCGAATCCGATTCCGGTGACGGCCCGGGCTTCAGGGCCCGTCATGGCATCCCGGCCGAGGCTACGCTGCTCTGCGTCCTGCCCGGCAGCAGGGCCGGCGAGGCGCGGCGCATGCTGCCAGTGTTCGGCGCGGCTCTCGGCCTGATCAAGCAGAACCATCCCGATCTGCGCGTCGTCATTCCGGTGGCCGATGCGGTCACCGAGACCGTCAGCCTGCTCACCAGGGAATGGCCCTTCCCCGTCGTTCTGGCCAAGATGGCCGACCGCTTCGACGCGTTCGCCGCCTCCGACGCCGCCATGACCAAGTCGGGGACCGTGACCCTCGAACTCGCTCTCGCCGATGTCCCCATGGTGGTGGCCTACCGCGTCAGCCCGGCGACCGCCTTCCTCGTCCGCCGCATGGGGGTCGGGGTCGAGCACGCCTCGCTGGTCAATCTGCTGGCGGGGCGCGAGGTGGTGCCCGAGTTTATCCAGGAGGACTGCAAGGCCGAGCGGGTCGCCACCGGCGTCGAGGCCCTGCTCGACTCAGGCGAGACGCGCGAGGCGCAACGCCGGGGGTTTCGCGAGGTGGTGGCCGCGCTCGGCGAGGCTCACCCAGGCCCGAGCGAGCGCGCCGCCAAGGTGGTGCTCGATGTCATCGCCGGTCGCGAGCACTAGAGTAAATCCATCCAAAACTTTTTGGGATCATGCTCTAAGTGGCTGGCGCGGCGCCGGACGGCCCCTGCACGACGCGGAGATGCTCCTGGATGCTGTCGTTGATCGACTTCGCCACCCGCAGCGCATCGCAGCCGGCGCGGCCGTCGACCAGCGGCTTCTTGCCGGTGGCAATACAGTCGAGAAACGCTTCGATCTCGTTGCCGAGGCTGTCCTCCTTGGGGATCTCGTAGCTCTCCATGGCGATCGCCGCCAACCCCTCGGTCATGGGATCGCCGCGCAGCCGATAGCCCTGGATGCGCCCCTCGCCGAGATCGCAGCTGAGATAATGATTGCGCGCGAACACCCGCAGCTTGCGCTCCGTCTTGTAGGCCACCCGGCTCGCCGTGACATTGGCGACGCAGCCCGACGCGAACGTTAGGCGCGCATTGGCGACGTCGATCCTCTGGCCGAGCACCGGCGTGCCGACCGCGTCGACCTTGACCACCGGCGAAGCGACCAGGCCGATGATCATGTCGATGTCGTGGATCATCAGATCGAGGATCACGTCGACCTCGACGCCGCGATTCTTCCAAGGGGCGATGCGATAGCTCTCGAAATAGAGCGGGTCGACGATGACCTTGGCGAGCGTCTTATATGCGCTCGAGAAGCGCTCGATGTGCCCGACCTGGAGCACGAGGTTGCGCTGCTCGGCGAGGTCGGCGAGAGCGGTCGCGCTCTCGACGCTATCGGTGATCGGCTTCTCGACGAGGATATGCATGCCGGCATCGGCGAGCGCCTGGGCGATCCCGTAATGGAGCGGGGTCGGCACTGCAACGCTGACCGCATCGACCTTGCCGATGATCTCGCGATAATCCGACAGCGGCTCCGCGCCGAACTCGGTCGCGACCGCCTTGGCGCGCTCCGGGCTGGTGTCGACCACGGCGATCAGCTTGGCGCGCGGGTTGCGCGAATAGTGATCGGCGTGGAAGCGCCCGAAATAGCCAGCCCCCACTACGGCGACACGGATCTGGTCTGCCATTGGCTTCTACCTGACCGCTACTCCGCGGCGACCCCTGCCTTGAGCGAGCGGAGAACGGTCTGCACCGCGCCGATGATGCGGTCTTGTGTCTCGGCGGCGAGATAGCCGTGCATCGGCAGGCTGATCACTTGGCGCGCCAGCCGATCGGTATGGCGCAGGCCAGGTGCGCGCGGGAACGCGCGATAGGACGGGAGCGCGTGGATCGCGCTCAGATAATGGATCGCGGTCGGCATCCCCGCCTCGCGGCACGATTTGGCGAACTCATCGCGCCGCTCGACCTGGATGGTGTACTGCGCCCACACCGAGGCCGCGCCGTCGATCAGCGCCGGCACCTGTACCATTTCGCCAAGATATTCGGCGTAGCGGTCTGCCGCATTCTGCCGTGCCGCGATCTCGCTCGGGAACAGGCGGAGCTTCTCGAGCAGGATCGCCGCCTGGATGGTGTCGAGCCGGCTGTTGAGCCCGACATATCCGCTTTCCGGCTGATCCGGCGCCTTGCCGTGGCAGCGGAGCGCGAGGAGCAGCTTCGCCTTGGCGTCGTCGTCGGTGAAGATCGCGCCGCCGTCGCCGTAGCCGCCGAGCGGCTTGGAGGGATAGAAGCTGGTCGCGGTATAGTCGGCGAGCGTGCCCACCTTCTTGCCGTTGAGGCTCGCGCCGAAGCTCTGCGCCGCATCTGCCAGCACGACGAGATCGTTCGCCTCAGCCACGCGGTTGATCGCCTCGTAGTCGGCCGGCTGGCCGTAGAGATCGACGGGGATTACCGCGCGCGGGTTGAGCCCCAGCCGCTTGGCCTCGCTGATTGCCGCTTCGAGGCTGTCGACGTCCATGTTGAACGTGTTGGGATCCACATCGACGAGCACCGGCGTGGCGCCGGCGAGCACCGGCACCTCTGCCGTCGCCACGAAGGTGAAGTCGGGGACGAACACCGCGTCGCCGGGACCGATGCCCTCGGCCATCAGCACAAGCAGCAGAGCGTCGGTGCCGTTCGCGCAAGAGATGCAATGCTTGGCGCCGCAAAATTCGGCGAGCCGCCGCTCGAGCTCGCTGACCTCCGGCCCGAAAACATATTGGCCATGCTTCAGCACGGCGGCGATTGCAATCTCGACGCTGTCGCCGAGCTGCTCGCGTTGTGCCGCCAAATCGATGAAGGCCGCAATCGGCCTCGTACGGTCTTTCGTCATGCGATCTTTATCGAACTCCCTGCACGGTCTACCAAGGCGTAAGGCGGTGGCCCATGCGCGAGGAGAGGCTTGCGGCCTCGTCTTTCGCGTTATAGGGGAGCCCGCTTAGGCTTCCTGTCACCCCCGCCGCCGACTACCATAGCACGACCGAAGTTTCAAACCCGCCAGCTTCCGCCCCATACGCTTGAGAACCGGCCAAAAAGCCAGGACCGCCTGACACCATGCTGCTCGGCTCCGAACGATTGCTCGCCTCCTCGCGCCTCAACGGGCTGAAGGTCGGCATCCTCGCCAACCCCGCCTCGATCGACCACGGTTTCACCCATGTGGTCGACCGGCTGGGCGCGGCGTCGGGCGTCGAGCTCGCCGCGATTTTCGGCCCGCAGCACGGCTTCCGCTCCGATCTCCAGGACAACATGATCGAGAGCCCGCACACCAAGGACAAGCGTCGCAACGTGCCGATCTTCTCGCTCTACAGCGAGACGCGCGAGCCGACGCCCGAAATGCTTTCGCTGATCGACGTGTTGGTGATCGACATCCAGGATGTGGGCGCGCGCATCTACACCTTCATCTACACCATGGCGAATTGCCTGAAGGCCGCGGCGCGCGCCGGCGTTCCCGTCATCGTCTGCGACCGCCCGAACCCGATCGGCGGCGTCGCGGTGGAAGGACCGACGCTCGAGCCAGGCTACGAGTCGTTCGTCGGCCTGTTCCGCATGCCGATGCGCCACGGCATGACCCCAGCCGAGCTCGCGCGCCTGTTCAACCAGCATTTCAAGCTGGGCGCCGAACTCGAGACCGTGACGATGGAGGGCTGGTCGCGCGACATGTATTTCGACCGGACCGACGTGCCGTGGGTGATGCCCTCGCCCAACATGCCGACGCTCGACACGGCCATCGTCTATCCCGGCACCGTGCTGTTCGAGGGCACCATGCTGTCCGAGGGGCGCGGCACCACGCGTCCGTTCGAGCTGATCGGCGCACCGTGGCTTGACGGCGAAGCGCTTGCCGCGCGCTTGAACGATGCCGCGCTGACGGGCGTGCATTTCCGCGCGGCGACGTTCGAGCCGACCTTCCAGAAGCACGCCAAGTCGACCTGCGGCGGCTGCCAGATCCATGTGACCGAGCGTGCCGCGTTCGCGCCGGTCGCGGCCGGAGTGGCGGTGCTTCGCGAGAGCTACGGGCTTGCGCCTGATGGCTTCAAATGGCGCGACCCGCCTTACGAATACGAGCACGACAAGATGCCGATCGACATCCTCGCCGGCTCGCCCGCCCTCCGCGAGCAGATCGAGGCGCAAGTCCCGCTCCCGGAGATCATCGCCAGTTGGGCCCCTGGCGAGGCCGAGTTCACCGAGATCAGACGGCCCTATCTGCTCTATTGATCGCCTAGCGAAACGCCGCCGCCGAGAGATAGAAGAACGCGCCGATCAGGGCCGCCGCCGGCAGGGTGACCACCCAAGCGATGACAATGCTGCCGGCGATGCCCCAGCGCACGGCCGAGACCCTGCGCGCTGTGCCGACCCCGACGATCGCGCCGGTGATGGTGTGCGTCGTCGATACCGGGATGCCGAGCGAGGTCGCAAGATAGAGCGTGGCCGCGCCCGCCGTCTCGGCGCAGAAGCCTTGCACCGGCTTCAGCCGCGTGATGCGCGACCCCATCGTGCGCACGATGCGCCAGCCGCCGATCAGCGTGCCGAGCGCCATCGCCGCCTGGCAGGCGAGCACCACCCAGAACGGCACGTAGAAATCCTTGCCGAGCATGCCCTCGGCGAACATCAATCCGGCGATGATGCCCATGGTCTTCTGCGCATCGTTGGCGCCGTGGCCAATCGAATAGAGCGCGGCGGAGCCCAATTGCATGACGCGGAACTTGCGGTCCACGGCGAACGGCGTGCTTCGCCTGAACAGCCACGCGATCGCGAGCCACAGCAGGAGCGCGAGCGCGAAACCGAGCATCGGCGACCATAGAATCGCACCGAACGTTTTGGTGATGCCCGGCCATACCACCGCGCCGACCCCGCCTTTGGCCGTGCCCGCCCCGACCAGCCCGCCGAGCAAAGCGTGCGAGCTCGACGAGGGAATGCCGCCCCACCAAGTGAACAGGTTCCAGGTGATGGCGCCCATCAGTGCTCCGAAGATCACCCGCCAATCGACGATCTCGGGCGCGATCAACCCGGTGCCGATAGTCTGCGCCACGTGCAACCCGAAGAACAGGAAGGCGATGAAATTGAAGAACGCCGCCCAGATCACGGCGATGCTCGGCGACAGCACGCGCGTCGACACCACGGTGGCGATCGAGTTGGCGGCGTCGTGCAAGCCGTTGAGGAAATCGAACAGAAGTGCGACGGCAATGAGCGCGGCGACGATGTAGAGCGAGCCGCCGCTCATGACGTGGCAACCGGTCGGGCGTCACACATGCTCGATGACGATGCCCTGGATCTCGTCGGCGACGTCGTCGAGGCGGTCGACGGTGTTTTCCAGATGGTTGTAGATCTCGTTGCCGCGAATGAACTCCATGGCGTCGCCAGTCTTGGCCTTCTGGTAGAGCTGGCCGAGACCGCGGTCATGGACGTCGTCGGCATCGCCTTCAATGCGCGTGATGTGCAATCCGATCTCGTTGAGCGCGGCGGCGTTGCTGCCGACATTCGTCAGCATGGCCACGCCGCGCTGCACGAGCTCCGCGCATTCGACGATGGCGTCGGCCATCGTGCGCATCTCCGGCTCGAACGAGGTCACCTCGAGCAGCACGATGGCCTTGGCGGTCTGCTGCATCTGGTCGATCGAATCGTCCATCGCCGTGATCAGACTCTTGATGTCGGCGCGATCGAACGGGGTGATGAAGGTGGTGCGAAGCAGGATCAGCACCTCGCGCGTGATGCCGTCGGCTTCGTGCTCGAGCGCGACCACATCCTGGAAGCGGAGCTTGAGCTGATCGTCGCCGGCGAGCATTTGCCGGAGCGCCCGCGCTGCGCTCACCACGACGGCGGCGTGGCGCTCAAACAGGGAGAAGAAGTCCCCCTGGCGCGGCATAAGACGCTGAAACCACTGCAGCATCGCGCGCCCCCCTGCGGGCTCCCCACGGCGTCGAAGCAGCTGGAATGAAAGGGAAAATCGCCCTCAGGTCAAGTGCAGTCAGGTTTGCCCACCGGTTTATCTGGCGGTGGAGCGGAAATCGCCGGGATCGAGCTCCGACAGCATCGGGCAGCCAAGCGTCTTCTCCAGGGCCTCGATCAGGTCCTGCTTCGACTCCGTGGCGATATAGAGCCCGCCATTCGTCTCGGCGAGGCATTTGGCATCGAGAATGCTCCCCTCGCCCGTCCAGCTCAGTCCTTTCATGCGATAGCCGATGATGTGGATGGTGAGTTGCGCCGCCGCCGCGTGCAATTCCTTGCCGAGATCGCAAGGCGAGCCGCCGCAGGTCTCCTCGCCGTCGGTCAAGACGACGATCAGGCCGGGCTTGTGGCGGTAATCGAGCACCTCTGCCGCATCCTTCACCGCCTCGGTGAGCGGCGTCTTGCCTGCGGGGTTGAGCGCATTCACCTCCTGCATGATGAGGGCAGCGGCATTCGCGGTTGGCTTGAGGTTAAGCTGGACATTGCACTGCTGATAAGGTCCCGGGCCGTAGGTAATGAGACCGACGCGGCGGGCGCGGGTCACGGTCGGGAGCACGGTCTCGAGCGCCCCTCTCACCTCGTCGATGCGCGGGATGGTGGTGGCAATGCCCTGATTGACGTTGCCGGCCATCGAGCCCGACGCGTCGAACACGATCATGGCGTCCTGATTGCAGGGGTTGCCGCCGTCGGGCGCGGCGGCGCGGGCGGACATCTCGCCGGCAAGCCCGGCCAGGAGCGCGACGACGGCGAGCCGAGCGGTAGATTTGATTGACGGCAAGAAGCGTCTCCTCGAGCGAAACTCTAGCCTAAATGCGCCGCGCGGAAATGAGGCCCGGCGTCACGTCTTGGTGAGGTGGACCTGGCCGAAAACGGCCCCGAACCCAAGTGCAGCAAGGACCGGCTCGGCTTGTAACGCGCCGCTCTCGGGACTAGCTTCCGAACGAGACGACACCTTGGGAGCAAAAGCCAATGGCGCAGCCCGTCATCCGCGTTCGCCGCTCGGTCTGGCGCGCCTCCGGCAGCGTCGAGGGCGAGCGCGCGATCCCTGAGGAGACGGCGATCGCCTTCACCTTCAATACCGCTTCCTATGCGGTGATGATGGCGACGCCGCAAGACCTCGAAGATTTCGCCCTAGGCTTCAGCCTGACCGAAGGCGTGGTCTCTTCGATCGATGCCATCGACTCGATCGACATCGTCGAGGAGGAGGTTGGCATCGAGCTTCGCATCTGGCTGAAGGCGCCCGAGGCCGCGGAGTTCTTGGGCCGCCGCCGCAAGATGGCCGGGCCCACCGGCTGCGGGCTGTGCGGCATCGAAAGCCTGACCGAGGCGATGCGGCCGCCGCCGCAAGTCGGCGAGGGCCGCGTGTTCACTCCCGATCAGATCATGGCCGCGGTCGAGGCGCTCTCTCCCCTCCAGGCGCTCAACCACGAGACGCGCGCGGTGCACGCCGCCGGCTTCTACGAGCTTGAGCGCGGTCTGGTTGCGATCCGCGAGGATGTCGGCCGCCACAACGCTCTCGATAAGCTCGCGGGCGCCTTGGCCCGGGACGGCGCGAGCGCGCGCCAAGGTCTCGTGGTGCTGACCAGCCGCGTCTCCATCGAGATGGTGCAGAAGGCGGCGATGATCGGCGCGCCGGTCCTCGTCGCGGTCTCGGCGCCGACGGCGCTCGCCGTGCGCATGGCCGAAACATGCGGCATGACGCTGGTGGCGATCGCACGCAAAGATGGGTTCGAGATCTTCACCCATCCGCAGCGGGTGAAGGGCAAGATGGCGAGCCACGTGGCTTGACCAAGCGGCGCGTTCGAGCAAAGTCTCGCCCAAGCTGCAGCAACGCCTTGTCAGTACCACCCATGCGCGCGATCTGCGCCGGCAAGAATGACGCCGGCGACGCTCATGAGCTTCCATCTTCCGCCTCTATGCCCTTGAAACCTTGACGGTAATCCGGAGCGCGGAACCGCGGCTCGGGATGACGTGTTAGCTAGGAAGCGACGGTGCTAGGTTAGCGCGAACCGTGATTCGCCGGGAGGTCTGCCACATGACGACCCTTCTCAGAACTTTGTGCCTCGTCGTCATTGCCGCCTCTGCGACCCTCGTGGCGCCCGAGAAAAGCATGGCGTCCAAGGCCGCGATCGATGCCGATGTTCGCGCTGCCTCCGAGAAATTCGCCACGCAGGTGCGCGGCGCCCGCGAGCTAGCCGCCAAGGCTGAAGGCGTGCTCGTGTTTCCGTCGGTAGTAAAAGCCGGCTTCGGTTTCGGCGGAGAATACGGCGAAGGTGCGCTCTTGGTCCGCGGAGCGCCGACGAGCTATTACAACATCATCTCGGCGTCATTCGGCTTCCAGCTCGGCGTGCAGTCCCGCACGATCATCATCATGTTCATGACCCGCAATGCGCTCGATCAGTTCGATCGCACTGCCGGGTGGAAGGTGGGCGTCGACGGATCGGTGGTGCTGGTCACGCTCGGCGCCGACGGCTCGATCGACACCAACAACCTCACGAGCCCGGTCATCGGCTTCGTGCTCGACCAAAAGGGGCTGATGTACAATCTGACCCTCGAAGGCTCGAAGATCACCCGCATCAATCCCTGACGTCGCCGGAAAGACGCGAACCCGCAGGCGTATCGCCGCGGGTCTCGGCCTCGTTCCGGGCCAGCCCGCGCTCGCTATTTCAGCGGCGGAAGCGGCTGAGCGACGACGGATTGATCGTGGTGGAAAAAGCAGCCCCCCAGCGCCAATGGCACTGAAAGGACCGCCAAGATGGCGATCACACGCATTACTAGCCCCCACTCATAACGCTACACTTACTACCCGAACGAAATCACATATCCGCACTGAATTGGTTGCGGATTTGCAACAGTTAACTGTCTTTTACCGGCCGTGGTCAGACACGCTTTTCCTGGCACGACACAAAATCCCCAGCGAATTCAGCATTTGTTAACTATATCGCGGTGGTATCTCTGTCGTGTCAGAGAACCGCCTTCTCCAGTCCGTCTCGGCGCTGCTCGCCAGCGCCATCCTCGTGTGCGGCACGCATCTGCTGCTGATCGCGAGCCAGCCCGAGTTCGACCCGCAGCCGGCCGAGGTTGAAATGCCGGTGTCGACGCCTTCCCTACCGCCCACCTCGGAAACCTCCGTCGAAATCACCACGGAGAGCGCTTCGCAAGCGCCGCTCGATCGTCAGGCCGGTCCTGAACCCACGGCGCCCGAGCCTGTCCCCGCGCCATCCAGGCCCGAGATCACCGCCTCGCTTCCCCAATCGTTGCCGGCGCCAGCCGCACCCGTCGTGGGCGATCAGACGAGCCTCGGCGCTGATGACGCGGCGCCCGCCGGACCGGCAACGTCCGAAGCCGCGCCTGACGCGGCGTCCGCCGAAACTACCTCCGCTGAGCCGCAGCTCCCCGCCGATGCCTCGCTCCCCGAGCAGCACGCGGTCGCAGAGATCGCCGAGGAGCAGCAGCAGCATGCTGTGAGCCCTCCGGTCGAGGAGCAACATGCCAGCACCGCGCCGAGCGACATCGCCTCTCACGCGCCGGCAGCTCAGCAAGCGTCGGTCGAGACCGTTTCCGCGCCAACGTCCGAACCCGTAACGACGGCGGGCGCTGACGACAATGCGAGCGCAGCCATCGTCGCCGCCGCCGAAGTCGCGGCCTCGCCATCGCCAACGGATGAAGCAAAGTCCCCCGCTCCGACTGCCAGCGTTGACAGCGCCCTACCACAAGCCATCGCCTCCGCGGCTGCCGTCGCAGCCGCTCAGCCCGCGCCCAAACCAAGGGCCGCGGTCGCGTCGCAGTCGCCACAGTCTGAGAGCGTACCGCTGCCGACGCCTAAGCCCACACCGGTCGCCAATGCCAAAACGGCCAAGCCCGCGCCGAAGCCGCAAGCGCCTACCGCCGAGCATGAGGAGCAGGAGGCCGCAAGCGAGCAGAAGCCGCGCTGGGCGGCGATGGCGCTCGCTCCAGCCGATAAGGATGTCGTAGCCAAGCCGAAGCTCTCGCCGAAGCGCACCCAGAGCGCCGGCGGCTATAATGCCAAGATCTGGTCGGCGCTCGCACGCCACAAGCCGAAGACTGGCAAAAGCGGCAGCGCCAGCGTGACCTTCGCCATCGGACCGGCCGGTGGGCTGAAATTTGCGCGCGTCAGCGGATCAAGCGGCGATTCACAGCTCGACCAGATGGCGCTCGCCACCGTGCGCAATGCCGCGCCCTTCCCACCGCCGCCGGACCCGGCTTCGGCCTCCTACACCATCCGCATCTATTTCCGCTGATTGAGCTCGTGATCGAGACGGTCGAGATCGGCAGGCGCGTCGATATCGGCGAAGATCGCGCTTGTTCCCATCTCCACCTCGGTCACTTGGTCAGCGTGCCGGCGCAGTAATTCCTTGGCGCCGGCATCGCCTGAGAGCGCCGCCATCTCGGCGAAGAAACGCGCGCCCCACAGTACCGGGTTGCCCCGCCGGCCATGCCGCACCGGCACGCACACGCCGTCGCCGCCCTGCGCTACGAAAGCCGCGATCAGGGCCTCGAGCTCGGCCTCACCGATTGCCGGCATGTCGGCGAGCAATATGAGCGCGCCCTCGCAAGCTTGCGGCAGCGCATGCAAGCCCGCGCGGAGCGAACTGCTCAGCCCCTGCTCATGGTCCTCGTTGAAGACGATGCTCACCGCCAACCCGGCAAGCGCCCCGGCGACACGCGCGGCTTCATAGCCCGTGACGGCGATCACAGGTCGCGCGCAGCTCGCGAGCGCGGCCATGACGACGCGCCGCACCACCGGCACCCCTGCAATCGACTCGAGAAGCTTGTTGCGCGGCCCGAAGCGCGACGATCGCCCGGCAGCGAGAATGATCGCCGCGATTTTGCGGCCAGTCTTCTCACCGTCCGGCACGCGGGCCTCTCATGCGCGTCCGCGATCCTTGCCGCGCTGCGCGGCGGTGATTTCGGCGATGATCGACAGCGCAATCTCGGCGGGTCCGGTCGCGCCGATATCCAGCCCGATCGGCGCGTGGATACGGGCGATGGCCTCTGGCGCGACGCCCGCCTCCGCCAGCCGGGCGACCCGGCCGGCATGGGTCTTCTTGCTGCCCATGGCGCCGACATAGAAGGCATCCGATTTCAGCGCGTGGATCAGCGCCGGCTCGTCGATCCTGCTCTCGTGGCTGAGCGCGACGACTGCCGTGCGCGCGTCGATGCCGAGCCCGGGCATCACGTCGCCGGGCCATTCCTGCCTGATGGTCACGTCGCCGAAGCGCAGCTGCGTGGCGAACGCCGAGCGCGGATCGACCACCACCACCTCATGGCCCAGCATGCGCGCTATCTTCACTAGAACCTGTGCCACATGGACCGCGCCAACCACGACGAGGCGGACCGGTGGGCTGAACACGTTGATCAGCACGTCGCCGAGCTTGCCCTCGACCACCGCACTCTTGTTGCGCGCGAAGGCGTCGTGCAGCGCCGGGCGAAGCTCGGGGCGTACGTCGGACGGCTTCAGCGCAAGGCTATGCATTCCGCTTGCAAGGTCGGTAACGAGCGCCGCCGACTTCCGGCCTGATAGGGTTTTGGCAAGCTCCGCCAGCACGCCGAGGTTTTGCCCGGGCACCAGCGGCTCGACAAAGATGCGAATGGCGCCGCCGCACGCCAGGCCCACCGCCCAGGCGGTGTCGTCGGCGACACTGAATTGCAGCGTCTTAGGCTTGCCCGAGGCCATCGCCTCTGCCGCCTCGGCGATCACCGCGCCTTCGACGCAGCCGCCCGACACCGAGCCGGCGAAATTGCCCTCGCCGTCGATGGCGAGTTGGCTGCCGGCTGGCACCGGCGCCGAGCCCCAAGTTTGCAGCACGGTGGCGAGCGCGACACTGCGACCCTCGGCCAACCAGTCGAGGGCGCTCGCCAGAATGGGCTTATCGGTATTCGGGCGATCTTGCTCGTTGCGCGTCATCGTCTACCTTGACGCTTCAATCAAACCGGGCTCAAGCGCTGCACGAGCCAGGCCGAGAGACGCTGGCGCGCGCGGCCATGCGCGTGTCGGAGTACCCGACCCATATTCATGAAGCCGTGGATCGTGCCTTCGGCGCATTCATACTCGACCGGGACGCCGGCGGCGGCGAGCGTCCGGGCATATTCCTCGCCTTCGTCGCGCAACGGGTCGTGCCCGGCGGTAATGATCAGCGCCGGCGGCAGCCCGGTATAGTCCTCGTAGAGCGAGGGCATCGCGCGCGGATCGGCCACCGGCCACGATGTCCCGAAATAATGGCCGAAGAACCAGTCGATCATGTCGTGCGGGATCGGGAATTGCTGGGCGAGCTCTTTGCGCGAGGGGAAGCGGCAGCGGAGGTCGAGCGCCGGATAGATCAGGGCCTGGGCGCACGCCGGCGCAGCAAGACGCCCCATGGTCTCGTGCAAGGCGACGGCCGCCAGTCCAGCACCCGCGCTGTCGCCGACCACAGCGATGCGCCGCCGATCGAGGCCGAGGCTGGCTGCCGCATGCGACAGCCAGATCAGCGCGGCGGCGGTATCGTCGACTGCCGCGGGAAACGGATGCTCCGGCGCGAGCCGGTAATCGAGCGAGAACACCGTCGCGCCGGTGTCGTGGCAGAGCGTGCGGCACATGACGTCGTGGGTCTCGATGTCGCCGAGAACGCAACCGCCGCCATGCATGAAGAGAATGGCGGCGCCGTCCGCACGTCCCTGCGCGGCGGGCACATATTTGCGCAGCCGGAGCGTCCCGCCATGGCCCGGAATAGCAAGATCGCTCGCCTCGCCGATCTTTGGCGGCGCGATCTCGGTCTTGCCCAGCGAGCGGCGATATTCGTCGCGCGCGGCACTGGGGCTTAGACTCCAGAGCGGCGCGGCGGTCGCCGACGACGCCCAAAACAGCAGCGCTTCAGTTTCGCGATCGAGTTTCAAATCGTGACTTGCTCTCGAGAGCCAAAGGTCGGGGTATCGGGGGGGACAAACCGAAACGGGGTCCACACTAGTAGAACGTCTGCAACGCTCTAGCAATGGACGGCCAGGCTCAAGTGCGGGTACAGGCTTTAGAACCCGGCGAAGGGGGCGAACATGAAGAACCCGCCCCGGCGGCGATCGCCGCCTCGAGCCCACCGCCCACCCTGGGCGACAGCAGCATCGGACACGGGCGTGGCCTGCGAGACCAGGAGCGGGCGCGCCGGGGCCCGCTTTTTCAAGCTGGGCAAGGTCGGCTTGGCCAGCTCCGAGAGGTCGCTCTCTTTGGTCGAACGCGTTGCGGTTTGCATCAGGGCCGGGCCCTCGCTCGAGGCAAGATATTTCTTCAACACCCAGCCGCGCTCCTGGGTCACCGGGTCCGACACGCTGACCCAGCCGCCGTCTCGGCTGACGACCTGTAATTCCGTACCGGGACGATAGTACCTGACCGTGGCTGACGAGACCGAAGCCTTGCTGTGGATCTTGGCGGCGATCGCCACCTTGGTCCACTCGACGGATTTGAATTCCAGCTCGTCGCTCGCCGCCGCGGTTGCCGCCGGTCGAAAATCTGCGGCGTCTGCCTTCTGCGGCGGCAATGGAGCCGGATTTTGATAGCTCGCCAGTTGCGCACGGGGCTTTTGGCCGAGCGGCAGGTCGGACAGGGTCGTGCCCCACGAGCGCAGCTGCCTCGGCTCTGAATGAGCAGGGCGAACCTGGAGAGATGTGGGATTTGGCGGGGGAAACAGCGTACCGGCTGCGTAAATTGCAGCGCCCAAAAAGCACAACGAGACAAGCAACCGCTTCATGGCCAGGCTCCAGCCCAGCCCCCGTGACCCCTATCTCGGAATGCGCACCCTCGATTTCAAGTCGCACGAGCCATTAATTTGGCCGCCGAATGGGCTTGTCCGAGCAGCTTCGCGGTAAGTAGAACGAGGTAGCGGCGGAGGGACTCGATATACCCGCCCCACCAAACAACAGAAGCGAACTCGCACGAGGCTGACGATCTAGTCGCCTTTAAACTGAAGGAGGCGGCGGCCGCCAAACCCTCGCTTCCAATCTGCCTTGCGCTGCCGCCCCACATCCGCGAAGATAGGCTTCTGGGTAGACCATGCTCCCCGGGTGCCCACTGCGGGCATCAGTAATCTGAGCGTTTTGGTACCGCGTCACGACATCATTCCAGTACGGAAGGCCTACTTTCGGGTCAGGGCTTCCTCGTCGCTTATCGACGGCGTTTTGGGAGAGTGGCATGCGTGGGCACAAGGCTCAAACGAATGATCGTCAGCTGGTCCCTGTACCGCCCTTGCCAACACCTCGTGGGCTGGAACTCATCAAGTCATCAGCGAAGTTCTATGCAAACGGCGCTCCGGCGGCGAAGCCGATAATTCAGCTTTCCTGCCCTGCGCGTGTCGCTTCGAATAATCCCGCGGCCGAAAGAACTTCACCCGCTGGAAAATCGAGTGCCCGTGCGATCGCTATGTTCTGCCTAGTATTAGTAGTTCTGCCCAGTTTAGCGCTTGCAACAATCCTATGGTGGGGAACTTGGATTGCGGACACTGGGGCACCAACAATAGTCGTCGGCGGAGCGAGTTCACTGCCAGCGCAATTGGCCACAGTCGTTACGGGTCCAACCGATGAGGCACAGACCATTTCGGATGCCCAATCGGACATCATCATTCACAAGGTGAAGACGGAGCGCATCAACGGTGGCGCTTGGGCGGAGCGGGATCCGCGATAGCGATCGAAATCGCAAAGTCAGTGCGCTGATTCAGCCGACAGACTGACAATTAAACACCGACGTGATGCCCGCCGACATCCGAGTGTTCAAAAAGCGGGCTTAAGTCAATGAAACGATTGGTAGCGGAGGAGGGACTCGAACCCCCGACACGCGGATTATGATTCCGCTGCTCTAACCAGCTGAGCTACTCCGCCATTGGCTTATCCGGCGGAAGCTACTCCGCCGACTGGCTTGCAAGCCGCCGATATAGGGATCGCCAATAATTGGTGTCAAGCAAACGCCGGCAATGCACCAGCGCCCGGGCCACTTGCCACTTGACCCTCACCCTGATCGGCTCGGGCAGCCGGGCGCGCGCCGGAGCGTGCGGCCGGCGCCTCGCCGGCGACCTCGCGCCAAGCGCCGCTTGCGGCGCGAGACCGAAGCCAGGCTCCTTGACGAAGCGGAGCATGGTGAACAGGCCGAACGGGCGGAGCGAGCGGCGCTCGGCGAGGCGAAGGTCCTCGCAGACCAGCACCCGGTCGATCTCGAACACCGCGTGCCAGCCGATCAGATCGGCGAACGGCGCCAGCCTCCGCTCGAGCCAGCCGCGGAAGCCCTCTTCCTGGCTGAAATGGTTGACCAGGATCACCTCGCCACCCGCGGCGCACACCCGCTCGAGCTCGCGCATCACCCGCTCAGGATCTGGCACCACGGTCATGACATACATGGCGACGACGGTGTCGAAGCTCTCGTCGGGGAACGCGAGCGCGCCGGCGTCCATCTCGTGCAGCCCAGCGACATTGTCGAGCCCGCGCCGCTCGACCTTCTCGCGCGCCTTGTCGAGCATCTCCGGCGACAGGTCGATGCCGGTCAGCGTCAGGTGGCCGCCATAGCAGGGCAGCGACAAGCCGGTGCCGACGCCGACCTCGAGCACGCGGCCCTTGCGGCTGTTGATGATCTTGACGGCGTTCTTGCGCCCAGCCTCGGCGATCTGGCCGAAGGTGAAGTCGTAGATCGGCGCCCAGCGGCGATATGCATCGCGCACGGAGGCGGCATCCATCGCAGTTGCTCTTGAAGACAACGCCACCCTCTCTACGTTGCAGGGCCGGAAATTACGCGGCCCTAACGCGACCCGGCCACTAACGCCTCTCGGGGGCTGCGCGAAGCTGCCGTCCGAAAGCCGTCTTTGGCCAACCACGCGCCTCCTTCGGCGGACTTGATCCATCCGCCGCCGAGAAGCCGCTCCCCACCGTCGCTTGCACTATAGAAGACGCAAGCCTGTCCCGGCGAGACCCCGTCCTCGCCGTAAGCGAGCTCGATAATCGTCTCGCCGTCCTCAAAGCTCACCCGCGCCGGCTGCAGCGGTCCGCTCGAGCGGATGCGCGCCAGCACCTCATCGCCCGACCGAGCGAACGCCGCTAGCGGCTCGTCGCCCAGCCAATTCACGTCGCGCAGCGCGAGGCGGCGCGTGCGCAGACATTCTTTCGGTCCGACCATGACCTCGCGGCGCGAGGCGTCGAGCTTCAGCACATAAAGCGGCTGCTCCGAGGGCACGCCAAGCCCGCGCCGCTGGCCGATCGTATAATTGATGATGCCGCCGTGACGGCCGAGCACACGGCCGTCGATATGCACGATGTTGCCGGCCTCGACCGCGCCCGGCCGCAGGCGCTCGATCACCTGCGTGTAGCGCCCGGTCGGCACGAAACAGATGTCCTGGCTGTCGGACTTCTCGGCCACGGCGAGTCCGAAATCGCGCGCGAGCTTGCGCGTCGCATCCTTGTCGCGGTCGCCGAGCGGAAAGCGCAGGAAGGCGAGCTGCTCGGGCGTGGTGGCGAACAAGAAATAGCTCTGGTCGCGCTCCTTGTCGGCGGCGCGGTGGAGCTGCCACCCGGCGCCGCCCGGCTTGCTTCTCACGTAATGACCGGTCGCGAGCGCCGCGGCGCCCAGCCCTTCCGCCGTCTCCAACAAATCGTGAAACTTGATCTTCTGATTGCAGGCAACGCACGGGACCGGCGTCTCGCCCTGGAGATAGCTGTCGGCAAACGCGCCCATCACCGCCTTGGCGAAGCGTGCCTCGTAATCGAGCACGTAATGGGGGATCTGAAGCGTCTCCGCCACGCGGCGGGCATCCTGGATATCCTGCCCGGCGCAGCATGACCCCTTCCGGCCGACCGCCTCGCCATGGTTGTAGAGTTGGAGCGTGATGCCGACCACGTCATAGCCTTCGGCCTTGAGCAGGGCCGCGACTACCGAGGAATCGACCCCTCCCGACATGGCGACGACGACGCGCGTCGAGCCCGGGCTTCCGGGGAGGTGAAGGCTGTTCAGCATTGTGGGCTTGGACGATGCCACTGGCTCTCGGGCTCGAATCTTCGAATGACGCCGGCCCGGCATGTCTTGGGCCGTTCACAGTATAGACGGTCTTTTGGACCGGTGCCGGTTTCTTCAGCAGGGCCGGACCGGGCGAACATAGGCACCCCTCGCCCGTTAAGCAAGGCAAGTAGACGCGGAGGCGCCAGTGACCGTGAACCCCTTGTGACGGCTCAATCCGCTGTGAATTCAGCAAGTTTGGGCTATTTCCTTGCCGCTTCCTTTACCGGACGGCTTAGGCAAATCTTAAATGCGGCTTGCTAGGTTGCCACTTCAAGTTGGCTCATCGAAGTGTGGTGTTGTGAGTACGATGACCGAGCATTACAGACCGCGTGTCAGATACGTGATCGGCCCCGACGGCAGTCCCCTGACCGTCGCCGACCTTCCGCCGCGCGATACCAAGCGCTGGGTGATCCGCCGCAAGGCCGAGGTGGTGGCTGCCGTTCGTGGTGGCCTGATCAGCCTCGAAGAGGCTTGCGAGCGCTATACGCTGACCGTCGATGAGTTCCTGAGCTGGCAGCGCTCGATCGACAAGCATGGCCTCCCCGGCCTGCGCGCCACCCGCATCCAGGACTATCGCGGCTAAGCATCCCAAATTTAGGGAATTCGTCATCCTTCGAGACGGGCCTTCGGCCCTCCTCAGGATGAGGAACCGTCTTCTCATGGTGAGGGCAGCCGAAGGCTGCGTCTCGAACCATGAGGCCTCTATCACCGGGCGGCGGCGACCTTCGGCATTTCCCGGCTGCAGTTCGTTTCACCACGCTTCCAGCGGTCAATGTCGTATTGCATCTTGGCAGCGAGCTCGGGCGACATCTTGCTGTTCGCCGTGGTCACCACCGTGTAGGCGCCTTCCTGCCTGAAATCGATGGCGTAGGTCGACGGCCCGGCGCGGCCGAGCGCCTGCTTCTCATGAATAGTGATCTGCACCTTGGTGCCGTCGGGACTGACATCGGCGCGATAGACGTGGTTCGGCAGCAGCGGCGCATCGGCGTTGAACCAGCAGCTCTTGATCTTGCCGCCGAGCAGCACATAGGCGTCGACCGGCTCGGCGGTCGCGATCGACGTCCGGCTCGTGGCGGGCGCGGCGACCGGCACCGAGCTCGTGGCTTCGTTGGAGGCCTCGGTCGATCCGCCGCCGAACAGACCGCCGCTGCCGAGCGACAAGCCGCTGGTGCGGAAGCCGCATCCAGCGAGCGCCGCCACGGCAATGATTGCCAAATAAGGTCGGCCCCGCCCGCTCAAAGCACTTTCCCCCGCCAATGCGCGTGCGCGCACCTAGTCGCGAAAATTCAAATATTGCAGCGGCAGCTCGACCGATAGCCCCTTGATGTGCTGGATCACCGTCTGCAGATCGTCGCGCTTCTTGCCAGAGACCCTGAGCTCGTCACCCTGGATAGTGACCTGCACCTTGAACTTCCCGTCCTTGATCTCCTTGACGAGACGTTTGGCGAGCTCCTTGTCGATTCCCTGGCGAATGAGCACCTTCTGCCGCACGGACTGGCCAGCCGCCTTTTCCAAAATCTTATAGTCGAGCACGCCGGCGTCGATCTTGCGGCGCGCCAGGTGGCCCTGCAGCAGCTCGTGCATCTGCTTGAGCTTGAGCTCGTCGTCGGCGTGGAGCGTGAGCTCGGCGCCGTTGCGCTCGATGCGCGATTGCGAATTCTTGAAGTCGTAGCGCTGGCTCATCTCGCGCGTCATGTTGGCGAGCGCGTTATCGACCTCGGCGAGGTCGGTCTTTGAGACGATGTCGAAAGACGGCATTTCAGGCCTCCGCCCGAGCCCACTTGCTGCCGAAGCAGCCCGCTTGCTTGCTCGAGCACCCTAGGCGATCAAGTTAGCTCAGCTTGCCACGCGATGGGCGCCAACCTCAATAAGGTCTGGCTGGAGATTACGGCCCTGCTCGACCCTGAGCCGCTCGGCGTCGCGCTCCTCCAGGAGCTCGATCTTCTTCAGCTCCTCGTTCGCCTCGTCGAGGTCGCTGCGCGCGGCCATGAGTTTGGCTTCGAGGTCTGCCGCGGACGCGGTCAGATTATTGCGCCTCTGGATCGCCGCCTTGGCGAAGGTCGGATAGGCGTAATGGTTGACGTCGGATATGCCGGCGCGCTCCTGCTCGATCGCGATCTGGCGGTCGAGATCGCCGGCCATATGGCTGAATTCGCCGATCATCATCTCGATCTCGGCCACCTTGCGGCGCTTTTCCTCGACCTCGAAGCGCTTGAGGCGGATCACTGCATCTCGTGACTTCATGACTTCATACCCTCAGAACGAACCAAGACCCCTAGCTGAGAATTCAATAATTATGCCAGCCACACGAGGCCGCAGGCGGCCCCTCGGACCGCCGGCTGCCTTGCGGCGCAAGGCACCGCAAACCCCCAGGTTTCCGTGGCATTTTGCGAAACTGTGATGCCGCTCATGTCATTGAACAGAATCGGCATTTCGCGCCTCGGCAGCGACCTTGGGCCACGTTGGGACAAGACCCCCCTGCCCTCGGTCCTGATCATGGCCAACAGGGCTTAAGGGGCAGTAAACCATATGGTTGGCATTTAACCGATGGCGGCAGGCTCATCCGCTAAGGGATGGTTAGCATTCGCCTTCGGCTTAGCTTTTGTTAACTATTGACCGTTAATTTGTTGATTCGAATTAACCAATCGGCGTTGCGTTAGGGTCAGGGGAATAAGCCGGACTGGCTATGACGGGGGATTACACATGCGGGTTCTTCTGATCGAGGACGACAGCGCCACGGCTCAAAGCATCGAGCTGATGCTGCAGTCGGAAGGGTTTAACGTCTATAAGACGGACCTAGGCGAGGAGGGCGTCGACCTCGGCAAGATCTACGACTACGACATTATATTGCTCGACCTTAATCTCCCCGACATGAGCGGGTACGAGGTTCTGAAGACCTTAAGGGTGAGCAAGGTTCAAACCCCGATCCTGATTCTCTCCGGCCTCGCCGGCATCGAGGACAAGGTGCGCGGGCTCGGCTTCGGCGCCGACGACTATATGACGAAGCCGTTCCACAAGGACGAGTTGGTCGCCCGCATCCACGCGATCGTGCGGCGGTCCAAGGGCCACGCCCAGTCGGTGATCCAGACCGGCGGGCTCAAGGTCAATCTCGACACCAAGACCGTGGACGTCAACGGCCAGCGGGTGCATCTGACCGGCAAGGAATATCAGATGCTGGAGCTGCTCTCGCTGCGCAAGGGCACCACGCTGACCAAGGAGATGTTCCTGAACCATCTCTATGGCGGCATGGACGAGCCTGAGCTCAAGATCATCGACGTGTTCATCTGCAAGCTGCGCAAAAAGCTCGCGGCGGCGACCGGCGGCAAGCATTACATCGAGACGGTGTGGGGCCGCGGTTACGTGCTGCGCAATCCCGAAGACGAATCCGAAGCCGCTTAGCTTCCACTTTCATCATTACGCGACGGTGATGCCCGGCCTCGTGCCGGGCATCGACGTTTTTGAGGCTAGCCACCGAGCCGTCGATGACCGGAACGATCCGGCCTGGATGCATCGAGGAAGTGGATAGTGCCCGGTCAGATGGCGCGCGGCTTCGCCGCCATGCCCTGCCAACCCGGGAGGCCGAGGCTCTGCTTCTCGGCAAACTCGGCAAGCAACTCGGCGAGACTGATCCCGCGCCCACGCGCGGCGATCTCGAGCAGCTCGGCGATCTTGCCGTCGAGCGCGACCATGCGCATGCCTTCTGTCGTATCGCAGGGCGCGTGGTCCGCCTGCCTCTGATGGCGAGCCGATGGCTCTCCCCCGCCCCCGTTAGCGCCCCCGCCCTTCCGCCGATCGGACTCTTCGCGCGCCCGTGCTGCCGCTGCCGGCGTGAAGCAGAACACGCCATGATGGTGCTCGGGCACCGCCATGAAGTCGGGGCTGTGGTGGCTCGTGGTCGTCTCGGCGGCGCCGAGCACGAGATAGCCGTCGCTCGCGAGCCGCATCGCCAGACGCCCCAGCACCGCCCGCTTGGTCGCGTCGTCGAAATAGATCAGCACGTTCCGACAGAAGATCACGTCGAACGTCCCGAGCTCGGCGCCGTCGTCGAGGAGATTATGCGCGCGGAAATCGACCTTGCCGCGAATGCCGGCGCTCATCTCCCAAGCGCTGCCGACCTTGGCGAAATATTTGACCAGCAGCGAGACCGGCAAGCCTCTCTGCACCTCGAATTGGCTGTAAACGCCCTTGCGCGCTCGGTGCAGCGCCTCCTCGGCGAAATCGGTGGCAACGATCTCGACGGTCCATCCCGTGAGCTGCCGCTCGCGCTCGGCAAGCTCGATGGCGAGCGAATAGGGCTCCTGCCCGGTGGCGGCGGCGGCGCACCACACCCTGATGCGGCGCGAGGCCTCGCGCTTCGCCATCAGCTTCGGCAGCATCTCGTCGATGAAATAGTGGAACGGCGCCTTGTCGCGAAAGAAATAGGATTCCTGCACGGTCACCGCCTGGGCGACGCGCGCGCGCAAACGATGCGCATTGGGTTTCATCAACGCCAGCGTGAGGTGGGCAATCGAGGGCAGCCCGAGCTCCTTCAGCAGCGGCCTGAGCTTTGCCTCCAGCATGTCCTCTTTGTCGTCGCCGAGATTGAGGCCCGAATGCTCTTTCAGCATCCTGCGCAGCAAATTGAACTCATGCGCCATCATAGCCGCTCGCCCCTCACCAGCTTGGCCGCAGCCTCGGCGATGCCGGCCGGCGGCAACAACGCCGCGCACGCGCCGACCGAAGCGGCGGCGCCCGGCATGCCCCACACCACGCTCGAAGCCTCGTCCTGCGCGATCACGCTGCCGCCGGCGTCGGCGATGTTGCGCGCTCCCGCCGCCCCGTCATGGCCCATGCCGGTCAGGACGATGCCGAGCGCGGCCGGCCCGAACGTGGCGGCGACGCTCCTGAACAGAGGATCGACCGCCGGCCGGCAGAAATGCACCGGCGGCTCCTCGCCGATGCGCAACACCGGCCCGGTCGGGTTCAGCACCGTCATGTGGTGCCCGCCCGGAGCGACATAGATGATGCCGGGTCTGACCGGCTCGCCATCCGTGCCTTCCTTCGCTTCGCGTCCGACCGCCTTGCTCAGCCGCTCGGCAAGGACCTCGGTGAAGGTCGGCGGCATATGTTGAGCGATCAGCACTGGAACGCGCGACAATGAAGGCGCGAGCGCAGCGAGTACGCTTGCGAGCGCCTGCGGGCCGCCGGTCGAGCTGCCGATGGCGATGACGCGCGGCGGCACCAGCGAGAAGGGCCGCAGCCTGAAGGCTCGTTGCGCATACCCTGCGCCGGGACGGGCCTCGTTGGCGATGGCACGCTCGGCTTCATCGAGGGCCGCGCGCGGCGAGCGAACCGGCCCAAGCGCCCTGATCTTGCGAATCACCTCGCCGCGAAAGTCCAAGGATAGAGTGAGCGAGGAATTCGAGTCAGGCTTTGGCAGATAATCGAGCGCGCCGAGCGCCAAGGCCCTGAAGCTGATCTCGGCATTGCGTTTGGTGAGCGTGGAGACCATCAGCACCCTCACCCCCGGCCGCGCCTTGAGCAGGAGCGGCAGCGCCTCGAGGCCGTCCATCACCGGCATCTCGATATCGAGCAGGACGAGGTCGGGCGCGCTCCGCGCCACGTCGGCAACGGCGAGCTTGCCGTTGGGGTGGCGGGCGACGACCTCCATGCCCGGTTCTTCCTCGATCCAGCGCGAGACCAGACCGCGCACGACGGCCGAATCGTCGACGATCATCACCCTGATGGGCGCCTCGCCGAACGCACGCTGGACGGTTGAGGGCGCCGGGCCGGTCATCATCGCGCCCCTATAATTCATCATCGTGCCGGGCTTTAGATCAGCCCGACCTCATGAAATTTCGCCTCGATGATGTCGCGGTCGAAGGGTTTCATGATGTACTCGTTGGCCCCTGCCGAGATGGCGCGGGTGATGTGCTCGACATCGTTCTCGGTGGTGCAGAAGATCACCTTCGGCGCGTTGCCGCCCTGCTCCTTGCGCAGCGCCACGAGGAACGCGATACCGTCCATCACCGGCATGTTCCAGTCGAGCAGCACGGCGTCGGGCATCGACATGCGGCATTGATCGAGCGCTTCGCGGCCGTTCTCGGCTTCCGAGGACGAGAAGCGGAGCTCCTCCAGGATGCGCCGCGCCACTTTACGGATCACGGCGCTGTCGTCCACCACCAGGCAATGTTTCATGCGTTCTCCTCCGCGAGGTCGTCTTTGGGTGCGCCGGTCAGGCCGCCACGCCGAACTGACTGAAATCGAGCACCTTGTCGACGTCGAGCACCACCATGAGATCATGATCGAGTCGATGCACGCCGGTGCAGAGCCGTGCCCAGCTCGGGTCGAGATTGACCGGATTGGCTTCATAGGTTGAGCGCTTGAGCCTGAGCACGTCGCCGACCCGGTCGACGATCAGGCCGTAAAGCTCGCCCTTCTCTTCGATGCCGACCGCGATCGGTGTCGAACCGTCCGGCCGCGGCGGGAGCCCGAGCCGGCGTCTGAGATCGATCGCCGTGACGATGCGGCCGCGCAAATTCAGCAGCCCGGTCACCTCCGGCGGCGCGAGCGGCACCTTCGACAGCCCGCGCGGCACGAACACGTCGCGCACCCGCTCGAGCCTGAGCCCGAACAGCTGGCCGGCCGTCACCACCGTGACATAGCCTTCGGTCGCCTCATCGAGACCTCTGACCGCCGATGTCATGCCGCCAACCCCCACTGCCTGCAACAATCCTCGAGCGTATGCATCAGCTTCTGCCGGTCGAACTTGCCGACATGGCTGACGAAGCCGGCGGCGCGGCTCCGCTCGATCATTCGCGGGCTCGAGTGCGACGAGAGCGCGATCAGCGGGGTCTTGCCCCAAGCCGGGTCGCCCCTGAGCCGCTCGGCAAGCGCGATACCATCCATGCCCGGCATGTCGAGGTCCGACACGATCAGGTCGAAGGTGACGCCCTTCTCCTTCAGCGCCAAAGCCTCCTCGGCCGAATCTGCGAGCGTGACCGCATAACCTCTCGCGACAAGCAGCGGCGCCAGCATGTTGCGGAAGAATTGGCTGTCGTCGATCAGCAGGAGCCTCACCGGGCGCTCGCCTTCATCCGACTTCGCGGCGAGGCGGTTGCCGAGCCCGCGGCCGAGATAATGCGACACGTCGATGATCTCGACCGCCTTGCCCCTGATGATCGCCGCGCCGATCACGCCCGGGGCTTCCGCCTCGAGCTCGATGGCTAGCTTCTCCTCGACGATATCGACGATCTCATCGACGGCGAGCCCGACATGGAGATCGCCTTCGGTGAATACGAGCACCGGTTGCACCCCGTCGCTGCGCTTGCCGCGTTCGGTGTCGATATAAACGAGCGGCATCAAGGCGCCGCGATACTGCACCACGTCCTCGTCGTTGCAACGCTCGATGGTGTCGAGCTCGATCTCCTCGAGCCGGGTGATCAGCGACAGCGGCACCGCCTTCAGCGTGTGCGAGCCGGCGCGGAACAGCAGCAGCGCGGTCTTGCCCTCGTCGGCGGCCGCGCGCGTGCTTGCGAACACAGAGCCGGCTTCAGCCTGCCCCTCGACCGAGCCGACGACCGAGCCGAGCGCGTTCGGGTCGATGATCATGATCACGCTTCCGTCGCCGAGAATGGTGTTGCCGGAGAACATGCTGACGTCGCGGAGCAGGCTCGACATCGGCTTCACCACGATCTCCTCGGTGCGGAACACGCTATCCACCAGGACGCCGAACAGCCGCGCGCCGATCTGGATGATCACCACGGTGAGAATGTTGTTGGCGACGCGCTCGAGCGTGCTCGCGGCGCCTTCGAGTTTGAGCAGCTGGGCGAGGTCGAGCAGCGGCAGCAGCTTGTCGCGCAAGCGGAGCACGGCCGTGTCGTTGATCAACTCGACCTGGTGACCCGAAGACTTGCCGGTACGAACCAGCTCGACCACGCTGAATTGGGGAACGGCGAAGCGGTGGCCCGAGGCCTCGACGATCAGCGCCGCCATGATGGCGAGCGTGAGCGGGATCTTGATGATGAAAATGGTGCCGGCGCGCGAGGTCGACTTGAGCTCGACCGTGCCGCCGATCAGCTCGATATTGTTGCGTACCACGTCCATGCCGACGCCGCGGCCCGACACGCCGCTGACCGCGCTCGCGGTGGAGAAGCCCGGCCTGAAGATGAATTTGTAGGTGTCAGCGTCGCTCTGCCGGTCGAGGTCGGACAACGTGGCAAGGCCGTTCTCATGCGCCTTGGCGCGAATTCTCTGCGCATCGAGTCCACGGCCGTCGTCGGCCACCTCGATGACGATATAGCCGCCTTGCTGATAGGCGCCGAGCCTGATCCGTCCGGTCTCGGGCTTGCCCGACCGCTTCCGCTCAGCCGGCGATTCGAGACCATGATCGGCGGAGTTGCGGATCATGTGGGTGAGCGGGTCCTTGATCATCTCCAGGACCTGCCGGTCGAGCTCGGTGTCGCCGCCCGCCATGTCGAGCTCAATCTTCTTGTCGAGCTCGAGCGCCAGCTCGCGCACCAGCCGCGGCAGCTTCTGCCAGGCATTGGCGATCGGCTGCATGCGCGCCTTCATGATGCCTTCCTGCAACTCGGCGGTCACGCTGGAGAGGCGCTGCAAGGGAGATTTGAACTCGCTCTCGCCGGTGCGGCGCACCAGATCGAGCAACTGGTTGCGGGTGAGCACGAGCTCGCTGACCGTGGTCATCAGATGCTCGAGCGTATCGACGCTGACCCTGACGGTCTGCGCCCGCGCCTGGCTTTCCCTGGCGCTGACATCGCCGCCGCCAGGCAGCCCCGACCGGTCGCCATGCTCGCTCTCTGGCCCGGGCGCCTCGCGCCAGGCGCGCTCGAGCTCATCGAGCTGAGCGTGGACCGGCGGCACGCTGCGATGCGGATCGGCGGACTTGTGCTGCTGCGCCGGCGGCGCTGGTTCATCGCCCGAGAGCGCGAGCGCCTGTAGCCTGCCGATCAGGTCGGCGTCCGAGCCCTGGGGCTCGACGCCGTCCCGCTCGAGCCCTTCGAGGATCTGCTTGATGCGGTCGATGCTCTTGAGAATGACGCTGACGCCGTCGACCGTGACCGGGGCGCCGTCGCGATATTGGCCCATCAGCGTCTCGGCGGCGTGCGCTAGCTTGGCGAGCCGCGTTAGCCCGAGGAAGCCGCACGTGCCTTTGACCGTGTGCACCAGCCGGAAGATGGTGTTGAGCATCTCGGCATTGTTGGGGTCCTGCTCGAAACGCACGAGTTCGACGTCGAGCAGGTCAAGGCCCTCGCCGGTCTCGGTCAGGAATTCGCCCAACAGCTCGTCCATACGCCACCCCCGGCGCGCGCCAACCGGCCCGCGCCCTAAGCTCCCCTCAGCCGTTCGCTGCAAGGATAGTGGGTAGACTCTGGTTTACGTTTCGTTGACCAGCGCGATAATTCCGCCTTTGCGGCGTGGATTCCTGGCTCAGACGGCCTTGAACTCGACCTCTCCGTCATGGACCTCGGCCGTCACTGTCATGCCCGAGGCGGCCGCCACGCGGCTCGCGTAATAAGGCTGGATCGAATGGGCATCGATCGCGACCCCGTTGCCGCCGAGCAACAGGCTTTTCACCTGGTCGGTCAGCCTGGCGGCGTCGCCCTTGGCGCGCACCGTGAAATTGACCTCTGGCGGCGTGCCGAGGATCGAGACGTTGACCACCCCGCCGCGCGGCAGGGCGACGCCGCCGAGCGCAACGAGGTTGAGCAGGAGCTTGACCTTGTTCTTTGGCAGCGTCACCGCCGGTCCCTGCCAGAGCACTTGATGCTTGCCGGTCCCCTGCACGAATTCCCGCGCGACCTTCTCGGCGTCGCGGAGGTCGATCTCGGCTCCCGCCGATCCCGCCGCGCCGAATGCGAGCCGGGCGAATTGCAGCTTGGCGGAGGCTTGCAGCGCGCTTTTGCGGATCAGGTCCATGGCCGCATCGCGCATGGACTGGTCGGGCTCCTCGTCAAGCATCTCAAGTCCGTTGGCGATGGCCGCCACGGGATTGATCACATCGTGGCAGATGCGGCTCGAAACCAGCGCCGCAAGATCGAGATCGCTCATTGCCGTCAGTTCGGTCATGGCCTCCTCCTTCGCTTCCGCCGCATAGCGGAGATAACGTGGCCCGCATCTGAATTTCTGTTACATGGGGGGCGCGTCCGCTCGAAAGCCCGAAAATGCGTCGGCGCGCGACCAAATCGACGAATCACCGTCCCCTCTTGAGCATTCTGCCTTGTCAGCCCCAAACCGCACAACAACAAGACACACACGGCGCCGGTGAGGCGAAGGCGCCGCCCTCGATTTTGCCCATGCCGCCGAGCTCCTGACCGACACCGCCGCGCGCGCCGGCGCGGCCATCATGGAGCACTATCGTCGCGGCGCCGCCGTCACGCTCAAGGACGATGCGAGCCCGGTGACGCTCGCCGACAAGGACTCAGAGGCGATCATCCTTGAGTCACTTATGGGGCTCGCTCCCGAAATCCCCGTCGTGTCGGAGGAAGACGCTGCCAAGCCGGTCGCCGTCGGCAGCCGCTTCTTCCTGGTCGATCCGCTCGACGGCACCAAGGAATTCATCAAGAAGCGAAGCGACTTCACCGTGAATATCGCGCTGATCGAGCAGGGTCGGCCGAGCTTCGGACTGGTCTACGCGCCAGCGAGGTCGCTGCTAGCGGTGACAATAGCCCCTGGCGAGGCGATCGAGGCAGAGCTTTCGCCGAGCGCCGCCGGCGCCGATCTCGCTCAGCTTCAGCCGAAGAGGCTCGCGGTGCGCGCCGCCGACCCTAACGGGCTCACGGCGCTGGTCAGCCTGTCCCATCTCGATCCCGAGACCGAGGCATTCCTCGCCAAGCTCAAGATTGCCAAGCGCTCCGGCGCCGGATCGTCGGTGAAGTTCCTGGAGATCGCCCGTGGCGAGGCTGACGTCTATCCGCGCTTCGGCCCGACCATGGAATGGGACACCGCGGCAGGGCAGGCCGTGCTCGAAGCGTCAGGCGGGAAGGTGGTCACCGCCGGCGGCGATCCGCTCCGCTACGGCAAGACCGAATTGGGCTTGCGCAATCCAAGCTTCATCGCCTGGGGCCGCTAGTCAGGAAGCGCCGCGGCCGCGAGCTTCATGGCATGGTCGCGCACGTCCGGCGGCCACGCGCCCGTCGCCTCGCTGAAGCTGGCGCTATTGCCGGCGAACAGCGCCCGCGCTGCCTCCTCGAAGCCGGCCTCGTTCCCGGCAAGCGCCGACATGAAGCGATAAGCGGAAGCTTGCGCGTCGCGTAGCCGGTCTTTGCCACCATTGGCCGCCTCGCCTCCTCGACCAGCTTGCGCAATGCAACCGACGCCCCTCCCGGTTGCCGCGCGAGCCACTCCCAATGCCGCGGCAAAAGCGTCACCTCGCGCGCGACCACACCGAGCTTGGGCCGGCCTGGGCTCCGCGCCGCGATCGGCCGGCGAAGCCACTGCGCCGCCGGAGCACCCAGCGAGGCGTTTTGTAACGTCATCGACCGAGCCCCGGAAATCCAATTCGACCGGCTCACTGGTGACGTCGTCGAAGATCAGGATGGTCGAGGGC
>CAWFYQ010000010.1:0-12116 GCA_963820005.1 uncultured Alphaproteobacteria bacterium
CGACCACCTTCTTCGGACGTTGTAACGTCACGTGTCCTGCGAAAGGATTGTTCTCGTGATGCCAGTCCCAGCCGGCAATTCCGGCGACCGCTTCGCCTGCGGCGTCATCACGCGCTAGACCGCGCCCGACTGTAAGGCGGATGTAAGCGAGCCTCCTCCTAGTTCGAACCGAACCGCGGTCGCGATCGTTAGTTGAGCGTGCCTTATGCGGGGGCTCGCAGCAGGAGGAGGAGCAATGCTACGGAAATCGACGCTGGCGGTCTTGCTTGGTGCAGGTCTCGCTCTTGCCACGCAGGCCCAGGCCGAAACCGCCAAAGCGACGCTGAAAGACGCAAACGGCAAAGCCGTTGGCGCCGCTACCCTCACCGATACGCCGAGCGGGCTCCTCATCAAGCTCAATCTCTCAGACGTGCCCGCTGGCGAGCATGCGTTTCACATCCACGCGGTCGGCAAGTGCGACGCGCCGGACTTCAAGTCGGCGGGCGGTCATTTCAATCCAACCAACGCTAAACATGGGCTGATGAACGCGGCAGGTCCGCATGAAGGCGACATGCCGAACCTTCATGTCCCGGCTGACGGCAAGCTCGAGATCGAGGTACTCCATCCCAAGGTAACCGTCGCCGCTCTGCACGACGCCGACGGTTCTGCGCTCGTCATTCATGCCAAGGCCGACGACTACAAGACCGATCCCGCAGGCAATGCCGGCGACCGGATCGCCTGCGGCATCATCACGCCTTAGCACCTCCCCTGCAAGGGGGAGGTCGGCGCGCTTTTGCGCGCCGGGTGGGGGTTTAGGGCGTGGGCAATGAGGCCGACCCCCTCCCCGACCTCCCCCTTTTACGGGGATGGAGTTTGCCTCGATTGCCCCCGGCCCGCCTCTTGCGTTATGACAAGGCTCGTCTGGGCAACAACAGCACCGAAAACCCATGGGCAACGCCAAATTGGGGGCTGAGCGGCCGCTCTCCCCGCATCTGTCGATTTACCGACCGATGCTCACCATGATGATGTCGATCGCCCACCGCGTCTCGGGCGCGGCGAACGCGGTCGGCTTCCTCCTGCTGGTGTGGTGGCTCGTCGCGGTGGCCTCCGGCCCCGAGGCCTACGCGCACGTCTCGAGCTTCTTTGCCAGCATACTCGGCCGCCTGCTCCTGTTTCTGTTCAGCTGGTCACTGATCCACCACATGCTGGGCGGCATCCGCCATCTGATCTGGGACACCGGCCGCGGCCTCGATAAGGTCAGCATCGAGATCTTTGCCTGGGCGACCATCATCGGTTCGACCGTTCTCACCATGCTGGTCTGGATCGTCGGCTATTGGCTGAGGGGGGCTTAAGCCATGGCGACACCCCTCAAACGCGTTCGCGGGCTTGGCACCGCTCATCACGGCACCGAGACCTTTTGGCGCCAGCGCCTCACGGCCGTGGCCAATGTGCCGCTGGTCATTTTCCTGATCTTGGCCGTCGTGACGCATATCGGCGCGAGTTACGACGAGGTGCATGCCTTCCTCGCCCGGCCGCTCGTCGCGCTGGCCTTCGCCGCGCTCATCCTCTCCGCCGCCATCCATATGCGCATCGGCCTCAAGGAGATCATCGAGGACTATGTGCATGGCGGCGCCAAGGTCGTCGCCATCGTGCTCGCCACCTTCTTCGCCGTCGGCATCGGGCTGGCTTCCATCCTCGCCATCGTGAAGATCAGTCTCGGATCCTAGTTTCATGCCTCAAGACGCGACACCCAAGGACACCCCGCCCCACAACGCGGTCCAGATCAATGGCCGCGCCTACCCCATCATCGACCACACTTACGACGTGGTGGTGGTCGGCGCCGGCGGTTCGGGGCTGCGCGCCGTGGTCGGCTGTAGCGAGGCGGGCTTGCGCACCGCCTGCATCACCAAGGTGTTTCCCACCCGCTCGCACACCGTCGCCGCCCAAGGCGGCATCGCCGCCGCGCTCGGCAATATGGGCCCCGATGATTGGCGCTGGCACATGTACGACACGGTGAAGGGGTCCGATTGGCTGGGCGACCAGGACGCCATCGAATATCTCTGCCGCAACGCGCCGGAGGCCGTCTACGAGCTCGAGCATTGGGGCGTGCCCTTCTCGCGCACCGAGGACGGCAAGATCCTGCAGCGCGCCTTCGGCGGCATGACCACCGATTTCGGCAAGGGCCAGGCGAAGCGCACCTGCGCCGCCGCCGACCGCACCGGGCACGCCATGCTGCACACCATGTACGGCCAGGCGCTGCGTCACTCGGCCGAGTTCTTCATCGAATATTTCGCCATCGACCTGATCATGGACGACGAGGGCCGCTGCCGCGGCGTCGTCGCCCTCAACATGGCCGACGGCACCATCCACCGCTTCCGCTCCCACCAGGTCATTCTCGCCACCGGCGGCTATGGTCGCGCCTATTTCTCCTGCACGAGCGCGCATATCTGCACCGGCGACGGCAATGCCATGGTGCTACGCGCCGGGCTGCCGCTCCAGGACATGGAGTTCGTGCAGTTCCATCCGACCGGCGTCTACGGCGCCGGCGTGCTGATCACCGAGGGGGCGCGCGGCGAAGGCGGTTTCTTGCGCAATTCCAAAGGCGAGAAATTCATGGAGCGCTACGCGCCATCGGCCAAGGACCTCGCCTCGCGCGACGTGGTCTCGCGCGCCATCACCATCGAGATCCGGGAGGGCCGCGGCGTCGGCCCCAACAAGGAATATATCCATCTCCATCTCGATCACCTGCCGCACGACATTCTGCACGAGCGGCTGCCCGGCATCTCCAAGTCCGCCCGCATCTTCGGCGGCGTCGACGTGAAGGTGGAGCCGATCCCGGTGATCCCCACCTGCCACTACAATATGGGCGGCATCCCCACCAACATGCATGGCGAGGTGATCTCGCCCAAGGACGGCGATCCCGATGCGATCGTGCCGGGGCTGATGGCGCTCGGCGAGGCCGCTTGCGTCTCGGTGCATGGCGCCAACAGGCTCGGTTCCAATTCGCTCATCGACCTTGTCGTGTTCGGCCGCGCCGCCGCGCATCGCTGCGCCGAGCTCATCCAGAAAGACGGCGCCATCCCCGAACTGCCCAAGGGCGCCGGCGAGGACTCGATCGCGCGGCTCGACCGCTTCCGCTATGCCGACGGCTCGATGCCGACCGCGGCGCTTCGCCTGCGCATGCAGAAGACCATGCAGCGCGACTGCTCGGTGTTCCGCACCAAGGAAGTCCTGCAGGAAGGCGTGAAAGCGATCCGCGCGGTGTGGGACGACATCGAGCATATCGGCGTCACCGACCGCTCGCTGATCTGGAACACCGACCTGATCGAGACGCTCGAATTCGACAATCTGATCTCGCAGTCGGCCGTGACCGTGCAGGGTGCGCTCGCCCGCGAGGAAAGCCGCGGCGCGCATGCGCGCGAGGACTTCCCCAAGCGCGACGACGTCACCTGGATGAAGCACACGCTCTCATGGGCCGACTACGCCACCCACGCGGTGACCCTCGACTTCCGCCCCGTGCACAGCTTCACCCTCTCCAACGAGATCGCCTATATCCAGCCGAAAGAACGGGTGTATTGATCGGCGTCTGGTTCCTGTTGGCATCGTCTTTGGCCGGCCTGCTCTGCCGGCGGCTCAAGACCGCTCTCATCGCGGGCGCCATCCCTGCGCTGCTTTACGGGCTGTTGGTCGTGGTCGGACTCTGGCACGTGCTGGGCGACGCCGACCTGCCCTATGTGCTCGGCGCGCTGATCGCATTCTGTCTTGTGATCTTGGCGGCGGCCGTCCTGGCCTATGGCCTGCGCCGCGCGCTCGTGAGCCTGTTCGACGCCAGGCTGAGTGAGACGGATTAGGACAGGCTGCTGTCGCGCTCGAGCAGCTTGCCGAGCACGGCCTTCACCCCATCGAAATTGAACGGCTTGGAAAGCAGAATCGGGTTGGCGAAGCCCGCCGCTGCGTCGATAGCGCCGTCTCCGGTGGCGAACGCGAAAGGAATTCCCTTTATTTCCAGAGCGTTGGCGACTGAATAGGAATATTCTCCGCCGAGATTGACGTCGAGGATAGCGCCGTCCAGGGCCGCCTTTCCGGCAAAGTCGAGCCCCTCTTGCACCGACCGGGCCGGCCCGACGACCTCGCAACCGAGTTCGCGCAGCCAGTCCTCGACCAGCATGGAAACCAAGGGCTCATCGTCCAATACGAGAATGCGCGGCATAAAAACGAAGCCCCTGTTTCAGTTGCCTAATCTTCGACAGTTGAACACTGTATCAGCCAGGGTCGGTAACTGCTAGGAATCGCCTTCCAGGACCTTAGCTGTTGGGTTAATCGGGTTGCCGCAACGCGTCGCTAAAGCCGACCGTCTAATTCACAACGCCCGGCTGATCATCCCTCTCGGATTCGCGCTCGTCCTCGCCGCTATCGCCGCGGTAGGCCTCCTCCTGGTCTACTCGCGCCAGGCGGACGAATGGGTCCAACACAGCATCGAAGTGCAGCAGACGGCGCAATCGCTGCTCCTCGAGGTCCACGGCACCACCATCGCCAACCGCAGCTATATCCTCACGCGGGATCCCGAGTATCTGCGCCGGTTCACCGCGGCGAGATCAGCCGTCGTGGCGATGCTCGAACGCTTCCAGAGCCTCACCCTCGACAACGAGCAACAACAGAAACACGCGCGCAAGCTGCAAGTCCTGACCGGCGGAATCCTCGCGAAGGTCGATGCCGCAGATGCCGACGCTCGTGCCGGCGACTTCGACGCCGCCGCAGCAGTGATCAACACGCCGGAAATGCGTGACCTGTTCGATGATATTCGAGGTGAAATCGACGCTGTCCTCGCCCACGAGCGGTCTTTGCTTGCCGAGCGCCAGGAAAGCGCAACGCTTTGGCGTAACCTTCTTGCTGCCGGTGTCGGCCTGGCGCTCCTTCTGGCGACCTTGCTCGCCGTCGCGCTCGCCGTGGCCATGAAGCGGGCGATGACGGGACTGATAGATCGCACGGCAGAGCTCGACACGGAGTCGAGGCTCCGCCAGGAGGCTGAAACGACGCTGCGTCAGGCGCAGAAGATGGAAGCGGTAGGCCAGCTCACCGGCGGCGTGGCGCACGACTTCAACAATCTCCTCACCGTCATCATGGGCAATCTCGACACCATGCGGCGACAGCTTGCTGCGGCGGCAAATCCCAGCGATGCGACCACGTTGGTCGCGAAGATGACCAAGCCTCTCGAGTCCGCATTGCAGGGCGCAAGAAGCGCTGCAAAGCTTACGCAGAGGCTGCTTGCCTTCTCTCGCCGTCAAGCATTGGAGCCTAGCCGTGTCGACGCCAACCGGCTGGTTTCGGGCATGCTCGACCTGCTGAAGCGCTCGCTGGGCGCGGAGATCAGCATCGAGACCGTTCTCGGCGCGGGGCTCTGGCCAATTTTTGCCGATCCGAACCAATTGGAGAGCGCCCTTCTCAATCTGGCGCTGAATGCCAAAGACGCGATGCCCAATGGCGGCTGCCTCACCGTCGAGACGGCCAACACCTACCTGGATGGCGCTTATGTGCGGCGCTTCGGCGATCTGGATGTCGGACAATATGTGGTGCTTAGCGTGACCGACACCGGAACGGGAATCTCCAAAGACGTTCTTGATCGCGTGGCCGAGCCCTTCTTCACCACCAAGCCGCCCGGCGAAGGATCGGGGCTCGGCCTCGCCATGGTGCACGGCTTCGTCAAGCAGTCGGGCGGCCACATGCGCATCTATAGCGAGGAGAGTCAGGGCACGACGGTGAAGATCTACCTGCCGCGTCTCACCAATGTCGAAGAGGTCAGCGCGGCTCCCGCCGGTAAACCTACAGAGGTGACTCCGGTGCCGCGCGCGCGCAAAGGCGAGACCATCCTGGTGGTCGAGGACAATGCAGGTGTGCGGGAATACGCCAAAGAGGTGCTCGAAGACCTCGGCTACCGCGTGTTCGAAGCCGGCGATGCGGACCAGGCACTGGGGGTGTTAAACAAGAGGCCGCGCGTCGATCTGCTCTTCACCGACGTGGTGCTTCCGGGCCCTGGCAATGGCAGGGCGCTCGCCACCAAGGCGCGCGAAAAATATCCGGGCCTGCCGGTGCTTTACACCACCGGCTATACGCGCAACGCCATCGTGCATCAGGGGCGCCTCGACGCCGATGTCGAGCTGCTGAACAAGCCCTATACGCAACAGGATCTTGCCCGCAAAGTGCGCGACGTACTGGACGGATGAGGCGAGACGGGCTTGCCCGCCTGCGCGCCTGCCGCTACCAATTGGCGAAAGAGAAGGTTCTCCGATGGTCGAATTCACGCTTCCCAAGAACTCCAAGGTCAAAAAGGGCAAGGCGTGGAATCCGCCTCCCGCGGACGCCGAAAAGGACCGCTGGCGCGAATACCGCATCTATCGCTTCGATCCCGAGTCGGGCGAGAACCCGCGCGTCGACACCTATTGGGTCGACATGAACGATTGCGGGCCGATGGTTCTCGACGCGCTGCTCTGGATCAAGAACAACGTCGATGCCACCCTCACCTTCCGCCGTTCGTGCCGAGAAGGCGTGTGCGGCTCCTGCTCGATGAACATCGCCGGCACCAATACGCTCGCCTGCACCATGCATGCCGACGACGCCAAGGGCGCGATCGCCATCTATCCTTTGCCGCACATGCCGGTGATCAAGGATCTAGTTCCGGACATGACGAATTTCTACGCGCAGCACCGCGCCATCGAGCCCTGGCTCAAGACCAACTCGCCCACGCCGCAGAAGGAATGGCGGCAATCGCACGAGGACCGCGCCAAGCTCGACGGCCTCTACGAATGCATCCTGTGCGCCTGCTGCTCGACCGCCTGCCCGTCTTATTGGTGGAACGGCGACCGCTATCTTGGGCCTGCCGTCCTGTTGCAAGCGGATCGCTGGATCGAGGACAGCCGCGACGAGCGGACCGGCGAGCGGCTCGACGAGCTGGAAGATCCCTTCCGACTCTATCGCTGCCACACCATCCTCAACTGCACCAAGGCCTGCCCCAAAGGCCTGAACCCCGCAGCGGCCATCGCCTCGCTCAAGCGCAAGCTGGTCGAGCGCGCGGAGTAGGCACACCGTGATCGACCATATCGGCATGCCGGTGAGCGACATCGCGCGAGCGACCGAGTTCTATCTGCGCGCGCTCTCCCCGCTCGGCATCGCCATCGTCATGCAAGCCTCGGCGGAAGAGTCGGGCCACGGCGCAGCGGTCGGCTTCGGCGCCAACCAGAAGCCGTTCTTCTGGATCGGCGAAGGCGAGCGGTCCGGCGGGCATGTTCACGTCGCCTTCGCCGCGTCCTCGCGCGAGGGGGTCGACGCCTTCTATCGCGCGGCGCTGGCCGCCGGCGGCAAGGACAACGGGCCACCGGGCCTCAGGCCGCATTACCACGCCAATTATTACGGCGCCTTCGTGCTCGATCCCGACGGCAACAACATCGAGGCGGTGTGCCATGCACCTGCGCTCAAGTAGCGAAGCGGTAGCGCATCAAAAAACCGCTCAAGTAGCGAAGCGGTAGCGCATCAAAAAATCGCGTAGCAATGAGCGTTATTGGCGAACGCACTTGGGCAGCGAGAACTCGCAGGTGGGCACGCCGGCTTGGCGCATCTCCTCCTGCTTTTCCGGATCTCTCTCCTTCTGCCAGTCATAGGGGCTGTGCACGTCCTTGTGCGCGAAGTTCACCCTGACGAGCTTGCCGTCCTCGAACACCATGCTTGCGGAGCAGGTCCAGTCTTTGTCCTCCTTCTTTTTGTTTTTGCCGAAGATGGAGGAGATTTTGTTCTTGTCGGATTTCTTGTCGTCCTTGTCGTCGGATTTGGACTTTTCGGCGGGAACCGGGCCGGCGCCCGAATAGCGAAAGGTCAGCGTCTCTTTTCCCGGTCCGCTCTCGAACCTTGAATGCGGCTCGCCGGCGCAGGCAATGATGTCGGCGATGCTCATGCCGAGATAAGGCGCAGCAGGGTCTTGCTTGGCGACGGCATCGACAACCGCGTAAAGGCCGACGCAGGCCGTCACGATCGCGATCTTTGCCAGCCGCGCGGCGATGTCAGCGGGAAAGCTCATGCCATGCTCGTCTCTCGCAAATTCGGCGGCATCATGGCATCAGCACTCCCCCCCCGAAAGGGGGAGGGCCGGGGTGGGGGTCAACGCGCCTACAGCGCGGAGAAGAAATCGTAGAGCAGCTTGATATTCAGCGTGATGAGGGTGACGGCGATCAGCACCGCGAGCGCGGTCACCCAACGCGGCGCCACCAGCACGCCCATCTTGCGCTTGTCGGCCGTGAACATCACCAGCGGCACGATGGCGAACGGCAACTGCAGGCTCAACACCACCTGCGACAGGATCAGCAGTTCCGCCGTCCCTCGCGCGCCGTACCAGATGGTGACCACGGCCGCCGGCACGATGGCGATGGCCCGCGTCACCAGGCGCCGCGCCCAAGGCGGCAGGCGAATATCGAGGAAGCCCTCCATCACGATCTGACCGGAGAGCGTCGCCGTCACCGTCGAGTTGAGCCCGCAGGCGAGCAGCGCCACGGCGAACAGCGTCGGCGCCATCGCCGAGCCGAGCAGCGGCGCCAGGAACTTGTAGACCTCGCCGAGCTCGGCGACGTTGGTCTGGCCAACCTTATGAAAGGTTGACGCGGCGAGGATCAGGATGGAGGCGTTGATCAGCAGCGCGAATGTCAGCGCGATGGTGGAATCGATGGTGGCGAGCGTGATCGCCTCGCGCTTCTCCGGCACGCTGTCCCCGAACGCGCGGGTCTGCACGATGCCCGAGTGCAGATAAAGATTATGCGGCATCACCGTCGCGCCGATGATGCCGAGCGCGAGATAGAGCATGTCCGGGTTCTTGACGATCTCGACGGTCGGCGCAAAGCCGCGGATCACCTGGCTCCAATCGGGGTCGGCCATGGCGATCTGGATACCGAAGCAGACGGTGATGACCACGAACAGCGTCACCACGAAGGCCTCGACATAGCGGAAGCCGAGCTGCTGCATCCACAGGATCAAGAACACGTCGAGCGCGGTCAGCAGCACGCCGATCTCGAGCGGGATGCCGAACAACAGATTGAGTCCGATCGCCGTGCCGATCACCTCGGCCAAATCGGTGGCGCAGATGGCGAACTCGGCCAGCGCCCACAGCGGAAGGGCGACGTAGCGCGGAAAGGCGTCGCGGCAGGCGCGCGCCAGATCGCGCTTCGAGGCGATGCCGAGCCTGATGCAGAGCGCCTGCAGCAGGATCGCCATCAGGTTCGACAACAGCGCGACGGTGAGCAGCGCGTAGCCGAACTTCGATCCGCCGGCGAGCGAGGTCGCCCAGTTGCCCGGGTCCATGTAGCCGACGGCGACCAGATAGCCGGGGCCGAGAAAGGTCAGCAGCTTCCGCCACAGCGGGCCGGCGGGCCGCGTCCTGATCGAGCCGAACACTTCGGCGAGCGACGGCGTGCCCGAAGCACGCCGCCAGCCGCGGTCATGCTCATGCTGCTGCTCGGCCGGCGCTGCCTCGAGCGCCGCCGCACCTGTCTCGTTAGCCGCCTTATGCGGGCTCAGCATGAAGGTCCTTCGATTCGGGAGAGGAACCCGATGGCTCACAAAAAGCGGCCCCTAACGGACCGCGGCATGCTGTATGTAGCTTAGATGCGAATAATTTGCAAGAGCAACTACTCGTTGCGCGACTCGCAAATCAGGATACCCTATTCGGGTATTACAATGCTTGCGTGCAACAGAGGTTCAAATGGCGTTGCGTGTTTTCTATTCGTGGCAGAGCGATGTAGCTCTAAACAGAAACTTTATTCGCTCGGCCTTGGACGATGCGGTCGCCGAGTTAAACCGTGAGCTCACGGTGGATGAAGCGGAACGAGAGCTCGTCGTCGATCAAGACACTCAAGGCGTGCCTGGAAGTCCCAGCATCGCCGAAGCCATCCAAGCTAAGATTCGAGCCGCTGACGTCTTCTTGGCTGACTTGACCTTTATTGACGAGGGACTCGCCGAAAAGCGTCGTACGCCAAACCCCAACGTGATGTTGGAGTATGGCTACGCTCTTCACGCCCTGGGTGACGCACGCATCGTCGGTGTATTTAACGAGGCTGCGGGATCGCCCGAGCAACTTCCATTTGATCTCGGCCACCGACGTTGGCCAATCAGATTTCACGCCGTAACGGGTGACTCCGAAGGTCGGCAAAATCAGAAGCGTTCCCTCACAAGGACGCTCAGAGATGCGCTCGCTAGTATCGTTGCGCAATTTGGGGAGCCCAGCGGATCAGTAGCACCGTTTGTGCCTCATACGCCAGGTGATGGGATTGGCCGGTTACGTACGGCCGATGATTTGCTCTGCATCCATAACGAGACGCCTATCAGCCTGGGAGCAGGCCCGTACTTGTTTCTTCGTCTAATCCCCACGCGGGTTGCGTCGGAGTTACTCGAAGTTGAGGCGCTCAGGATAACGCAACAGCATTTGGCCTATGTCCGGCATGAGAGGCGCCAGCTGGTCCAGCGGTAGACATCGAACGGGAGCCGTGGCCTTTTGGACCTCGGCGGGCAATCGAACTGAGGCGGTTGACGCCAGCGAATTGTTCTTGAATTGAGAAATCTGGGCAAACAGCCCCTACTACCTACAGATCACTCAAGCCGGTGCCCCTCACTTCATTCCAACGGGGGCGGTCGAAGAGGTATTTATCGACACGCTTCTCAGCTTTGTGCAGGTCGCCCGCGAAGCGTTAGAGCTCTCTCTCCCGGTCGCCATCAAAGCCGGATTGGCTGGCGTTAAAGACTATCGTCTCGCTGTCGACTCAAACTATTTCAGCCACGAGCGCTATGCGGGCCATATTTTGAGAGACGATGTGCTATTCGAGCAGCGATTGACGGACTGGTCGACCGATCCGTTCAATTTTCTACATCCCCTATTCGTCGAAATTTACGACGCAGCTGGAATTGAACGCCCTGACGTGCGGGCGGTTGGTCGCAGTCAACGATAGCGGGGCGCGAGGTCTAGCCCGCGCTATTCCAACGCGAACTTCCCCGTCCCTCGCCGCCGCATTAAGCCCACAGCATCCCTCCTGAGGACGCGAGTTGCGGACCCTCTGCTTCTCGGGATTTGAGTGGTGCGGCGTTTGAGGTGACGCGATCAGAGTGCGGTCATCAAAAGCGTCACCCCCTTCCTACGGCTTCAACCTTGTGCCGGGGATCGTGCTGCATTGCGCCTTGGTCAGCTCGAGATGAGCCGGGCCCTTAGGCGTTCTGGCCGGGGCAGCCATTCTTGCCGCCACAGTCGCTCTTGCCCTTGCATGAATTGGCGCCGATGCACTTGCCCCTGGCGACGCCGGCGGCAAGACCGCGCCATCCCCAGCTGCGTGCGCGAAACGGGGCGGTCCCCCAAACTTCGTCGAACCGGCAAAAGCCGGTATCCAGAGCTGTTCGCTCCGTGCCTGCTGTCCTGGATCCCGGCTTTCGCCGGGATGACGAGAAAGGTTGAGTTATGCCCGCATAATCCCCTCCGCCCAAACCTCGCTTAAGATGCACCCACCTCGTCCTTCTAAGGGGCGCTCTCGCGAGGCGTTGCGATAAGCGGGACGAGGTGCGGCGCCCGCGGGCCTTGTCGCAACAAGGCACTCGGGCGGCATCGGGGCTCCCCCCGGGACCACTAGGAGTCCCTGCCAGGAGCTGGCTGAAGGCTCGGTCGGCGCAAAGATGCGCGACGGACCGGACTAAAGCGGGGCCCGTTGCCGCAAACGTCCGCAAATAGCATGCGCTACCGCTTTGCTGCATGAGCGCATGTGGCGCGCCGCGAGGCGTCCGCGTGCCGCAAGGCACGAGCCATAAGGATTTTGCGCTTTTCGGCGCGCCATCCCCCCTCAAATCCCGGGCGCGTTCCGCGTCGCGGCAAGGAGCCCGCATGTCTCCCGTGACGGAACAACAATCTCCATCCCTCCCCTTGATGGGGAGGGCGGCGCGCGACTTGGCGCGCCGGGTGGGGTGAGCCATTTCCCATGCGCCAATGCTTCGCTGCAAGAGCACAAAAGCCCCCACCCCAGCGTCGCAAGAGCGACGCCGGACCTCCCCGCAAGGGGGAGGTATGCGACTCGCGCGAGGGCGCGGCAAACTCCAAGCCCTCTCCCACAGCGGGAGAGGGGAAGTCC
>CAWFYQ010000011.1:0-797849 GCA_963820005.1 uncultured Alphaproteobacteria bacterium
GAACAGGTTCATCGCCGTGGCCACGACCAGCGCCACGACCATGCCGGTCTGGCCGGCGATCAGGAAGCCGATCCCCATGAACAGGGCGGTCATCGCCGCGAGCAGGATGGCGGTGCGTAAATAGCTCATTTTGAGCCTCCTCGAAGCCGCGATGCGGAGCCAGGGGCTCTTTGGCTTCGCGCATTAATATGGCGGTGATGGCTCGCGCCACAAGGAGGCTTTGCAACACTCTCCTAACCACTGGCGGCTAGCCTTTCCGTTTGAGTGAGGGATTGCCGCAATGGGCAAATTGCCGGGATTGCTATTACTGGTCGCCGCCGGAGCCGCGCTGACTGCTTGTGACACCCCGCAAGCCAATGCGCCTGCCCGCTCGGTCGCCTATGAACGCCAAGCGCCGATCGACCGCACGCCACTCGCACCCCCGGTGGGCTACAATTCCGGTCCGGTCGCAAGCAGTGGGACCGGGCGCCCGCCGCCGAATTCTGCGCCTGCGGCAGCGAACTCCGATCGCATGATGTGGAGGCCTTCGCCACGATGGGCGGCGATCAACGGCCAAGACAAGTTCGAGGGCGAGCAGGCCCGCTAACGGCCAGACCAAGCCGGTCGAAATAGTTTCCGGGGCGCGGCCTTTAACGGTTCGTCAATCGCTCCGCTGCATCCTTTCCCCAAATTGTCGCGGTGTTGGGGAGAAGCTTGCTCATGTCAGTCGCCCTCCATTTGTCGTCCTCAAGATCAACCACCCGCATGCAGCTGAAGCGGTCGCCGACACCCGCCGAAGCCCCGCTCACCGACGAGCAAAAGCAGCTCATCCGCTCAAGTTTCGCCAAGATCGAGCCGGCCATCGAGCTGGTCGCCCAGGTGTTCTTCCGCAAGCTGTTCGCGCTTGGATCGAGCCTGCGCGCCAAATTTTCCGGGCCGATCGAGATCCAGGCGCGCAAATTCGCCGCCGCCATGAAGCTCACCATGATCACGCTCAGCCGCGACGAGGAGCTAACCCCGACGCTGAAGCTGCTCGGCGCGCGCCACCGCCAGCTCGGCATCAGGACGCGCCACTACCGGATGATGGCCAAGGCCCTGACCTGGACGCTCGAGCAGTCGCTCGCCAAGGACTACACGCGCGACACCAGGGCTGCGTGGACGGCGCTGCTCGACAAGATCACCCGTACGCTGACGGCCTAAAGCGAAATCCACTCCGATTGAATTCAGACGCTTATTGCGCGTCCGCCTCGGCGTGCACCACCTTGACCGACCTTGCGGGTCTCGTCCACCCAGATCTCGATGTTCTGGTCGGGCTCGACACCTGGGTCTTGCCGTCGATGGTGAGCTGATCGCCGGTCAGCGTGATCTCGTGGCCGTCGACCTTGATGCCCATGCCGTCGGCCATCGATTCCTGGGTGACGCTCTTGTACTTGCCGCCGACGGTGACGGTGCGGTGGCCGACCGTCATCGCCATGGTCGGTTGCGATGATCCGCTCGGCGTCCAATATCCCGCGAACAGGACCAGGCCGACCAACAGCGCCAGCACGATGCCCGCACCGATCAGAATGCGCTTCAGCCACATGGTTGCTATCTCCGGTTCTGGCGGTTCTCGACGAGGTCGTTGACCACGCCGGGATCGGCAAGCGTCGAGGTGTCGCCGAGATTTGAGAAATCATCCTCGGCGATCTTGCGCAGGATGCGGCGCATGATCTTGCCCGAGCGCGTCTTCGGCAGGCCGGGCGCGAACTGGATGATGTCGGGAGAGGCGATCGGTCCGATCTCCTTGCGCACCCAGTCGCGGAGCTCGATCTTTAGCGCGTCCGACCACGGCTCGCCGTCCATCAGCGTCACGTAGCAGTAAATGCCCTGACCCTTGATGTCGTGCGGATAGCCGACCACGGCGGCCTCTGACACTTTGGGGTGGGCGACCAGCGCCGACTCGACCTCGGCCGTGCCCATGCGATGGCCGGCGACGTTGATCACGTCGTCGACGCGGCCGGTGATCCAGTAATAGCCGTCATCGTCGCGCCTGCAGCCGTCGCCGGTGAAGTACTTGCCCTTGTAGGTGGAAAAGTAGGTCTCGACGAAGCGTTTGTGGTCGCCATAGACGGTGCGCATCATGCCGGGCCAGGCGTCGAGAATGACGAGATTCCCTGTCGTCTCGCCCTCTAGGATGTTGCCCTCGGTGTCCACCACCGCCGGCTGCACCCCGAAGAACGGCAGCGTCGCCGAACCTGGCCTGAGCTTGGTCGCGCCGGGCAGCGGCGTGATGAGGATGCCGCCGGTCTCGGTCTGCCACCACGTATCGACGATCGGGCAGCGGCTCTCGCCGACCACGTGGTAGTACCACTCCCACGCTTCCGGGTTGATCGGCTCGCCGACGCTGCCGAGCAGCCGGAGCGATTTCCGGCTGCTCTTCTTCACATGATCTTCGCCCGCGCCCATCAACGCCCTGATCGCGGTCGGCGCGGTGTAGAAGATGTTGACCTTGTGCTTGTCGACCACCTGCCAGAAGCGCGCGGCGTCCGGATAGTTCGGCACGCCCTCGAAGATCACCGTGGTGGCGCCGTTGGCGAGCGGTCCATAGACGATATAAGAGTGGCCGGTGACCCAGCCGACATCGGCGGTGCACCAGAAGATATCGCCGTCGTGGTAGTCGAATACATATTGGTGCGTCATCGCGACGTAGACCAGATAGCCGCCTGAGGTGTGCAGCACGCCCTTCGGCAGTCCCGTCGAGCCCGAGGTGTAGAGAATGAACAGCGGGTCCTCGGCATTCATTTCCTCGGCCGGGCAATCGGCATCGACCTTGTCGAGCTCGTCATGCAGCCAGAGGTCGCGGCCTTTGGTCCACGGCACCTCGGCGCCCGTGCGCCCGACCACCAGCACGGTGTCGACGCCGCCAGCCTTCTTCAGCGCCTCGTCGGCATTGGCCTTAAGCGGGATCTTGCGCCCGCCGCGCAAGCCTTCATCGGCGGTGATGAGGAGCTTCGACTTGCAGTCATCGATGCGCCCGGCGAGCGAGTCGGGCGAGAACCCGCCGAACACCACCGAATGGACCGCGCCGATGCGCGCGCAGGCGAGCATCGCGTAGGCGGCTTCCGGGATCATCGGCAGATAGATGGTGACGCGGTCGCCGCGCTTGACGCCATTGGCCTTGAGGACGTTGGCGAGGCGGCAGACATTGTCGTGCAGCTCGCGATAGCTGATGTGCTGGGCCTCGGCCTTCGGATCGTCGGGCTCAAAGATGATGGCGGTCTGCTTGCCGCGCTTCTTGAGGTGGCGGTCGGTGCAATTGGCAGCGACGTTGAGCGTGCCGTCCTCGAACCATTTGATCGACACGTCAGGATAGGCGAACGAGGTGTTCTTGACCTTGGTGTAGGGCTTGATCCAATCGATCCGCTTGCCCTCCTTGCCCCAGAACTTGTCGGGCTTGTCGATGCTCTTCTCGTAGAGCTTCCGGTAGCCGTCCTTGTCGATAAAGGCGCGGTCCTTCCACGCCTTCGGGACCTTGTAGTCCTTGATCTTATAATGCTTGTGCTCGGACATCGGTCCGCTCCTCCCACGCGATGCGACGCTATTGTTTTTGCGCCACTCTTTTTGTGTGCCGATATTAAGGTCAGCAGGCCTACTTGCGCAAAGGGTCCGGCGTTGCGCTAGACGCCGAATGCGCCGATGACCGCTCCCATGACCACGAGCACGGCGAGCCAGTAACCGCCGTCGATCAGGGTGAGCATCGGCTTCTGCGCGCCAAATGCATGGTTGACGCCCATGGTGGTGATGACGAAACCGGTCCACACGAAGGCCCCGGTGATCATGCCGCCCCGAACGGTGATATCGCCGATGTGCCCCATCAGCCCGGCCAGCATCCACGCCATCACGATCAGCGCCAGGCCGATGATGATGAACGGCAGGGACTTGGCCGGTCCCGGCTTTCTGAGTTCGGCCTCGCTCTTGCCGGTGGCGCGGACCCAGGGCTTCGCAAGCACCATGTACCAGATCATGCCGAGCCCGAAGGCGGCGAGTGCGGCAATGATCACGGCGAGATAGTTGATCCCTGCGAAAGTCATGTGTGATCTCCCCCCTCGAACCTCGTCTCAAGCCTGAGGCGGCTTGGCGAGGCCTCCAAGCTTGCAGATCATACCCCATTCCGCGGGCGAAACGGGCTGCACCGACAGGCGTGAGTTTTTGACCAGCACCATCCCGGCGAGCTTCGGGTTCGCCTTGATGTCGGCGAGCGTCACGGGCTTTGGCAGGTCGCTCACCGCCGCCACGTCGACGCACTCCCATTGGCCGGTGTCGTCGGTCGAGTCGGGATGCGCCGCTTTCACCACCTTGACGATGCCGACCACGGCCTTGTCGCCGCCCGACAGGTAGAAGAAGCCGAGCTCGCCGTCCTTCATCGCCCGCATGTTGTTGCGCGCCTGGTAGTTGCGCACGCCGGTCCACTCGGCGCCCTTGCGGCCCGACTCTTCTGCTGGTCCCACGACCAGGTCTCGCGCTCCGATTTGAGCAACCAGTACGCCATGGGCGGGGACCCTCGGTTACTCTTCCTCGTCGGGAGCGTTGATGGTCCACAGCCAAGCGCGGATGTCGACCGAGGCGAACAGCCCGGCCTTGGCGAACGGGTCGCCGGCGGCGATCCGGCGCGCGGCTTCGAGCGTCGGAGCCTCGATCACGACCAGGCTCCCGGTCATGGTCACCCCGTCGGGCTCGGTGAATGGGCCGGCGAACACGAGGGTGTCGCCGAGGCCCTGGAGGTAGTCCAGATGGTCGGGGCGGCTCGCCTTGCGCAACGCGAGGCTGTTTGGCTTGTCAGTGCAGATCAGCGCGTAGAGCATGATGTCCCCCCGTTGGGCATCAGGCTATTGCGCGGGCTTCCGGCTGTCCATGGGGGCCTCATGGTTCGAAACGCGCCCTTCGGCCGCTCCTCACCATGAGGGGACCGCTCCTCACCCTGAGCAATGCCGAAGGCCTGTCGCGAAGGGCGAGGCCCTTAAGCCTCGGCGCGAAGCGGGCGGGCGAGCAGCGCCTCGATGGCTTCATCGACCGTGGCGAGCCCCGAGATCACCGCATGGATCGCCTGCGCGATCGGCATGTCGATGCCGCGCGCCGCCGCCATCTCGACCAGCGCGCCCGCGGTATAGACGCCTTCGGTGACCGAAAGCCGCTTGGCCAGCACATCTTTGAGGCTGTGCCCTTTGCCGAGCTCGATGCCGAGCGACATGTTGCGCGATTGCGGGCTGCCGCAGGTGAGCACGAGATCGCCGAGCCCCGATAGTCCGCTCAAGGTCTCGCGCCGCGCGCCGAGCGCCGCGCCGAACCGCGCCATCTCGGCGAAGCCGCGAGTGACCAGCGCCGCGTGGGCGTTGGCGCCGAACTTCTTGCCGGCGACGATGCCGGCGCCGATGGCATAGACGTTCTTCACCGCGCCGCCGATCTCGCACCCCACCACGTCGTCGCTCCAATAGCAGCGAAACGGAGGGTGGCTGAGCGCATGCGCGAGCGCGGCGCCTTGGGCTTCATCGGCGGTCGCGAGCGTGACTGCCGCGGGCAGTCCCTTGGCAATCTCCGCGGCGAAGCTCGGGCCCGACAGCACGGCGATCTCCGTCGCGGGCAGCACCTCGGCCGCGATCTGCGACATCAGCCTGCCGGTCGCCTGCTCGATGCCCTTGGCGCACAGCACGAGCGGCTGGCCTTCTCTGACGAACGGCGCGAGCTCGCCGGCGATGACGCGCACATGCTGCGCCGGCGTCACCATCAGCAGCATGTCGCAATTGGCGACCTCGTTGAACCGTGCGGTCGCCTCGATCGCCTGGTCGAGCTTGATGCCCGGCAGGAAGGTCTCGTTGCGATGCTTCTGGTTGATGTCGGCTATCGTCTCGGCCTCGTGCGCCCAGATCAGCACGTCGCGCCCGGCGCGCCGGGCGACGATGGCGAGCGCGGTCCCCCACGCCCCCGCACCCAATATGCCGACCGTCTGCAATGCCATGAAACTCCTCGTGGAATTCCCTTCCCCCTAGGGGGGCAGGGATAAGAAGGGTGGCATGCGTCGAACGCCGCCGTTTGGTGCTCACCCCTCCCGACCGGTCTACGACCGGTCGACCTCCCCCTCAAGAGGAGAGGTGAACTAACGTTGCTCGCCGGCTTACGCCTTGACCCCGGCGCCGAGCGCTGGCGGCGCGTCGGGGTCGAGCGGCCAGCGCGCGCGAACGGGTGCCGCGAGATCGTCAACGAGCCCGCGGGCGAGCCGCATGGCGCCGGTCCAGGCGATCATCGCCGCATTGTCGGTGCAAAGCTCTGCCGGCGGCACGATCAGGCGGAAACCACGCTTGGCGGCGACCGTCTCCAGCGCGGCCTTGAGTCGCTGGTTGGCGGCGACGCCCCCGGCGACCACCAGCGCGCGCTGCGCGCCGGCCCCCATGCGCTCAACATAGAGATCGAAAGCGCGCGACACGCGGTCGGCGAGGATGGCGGCGACCGCCTCCTGGAAGCTCGCGCAGAGATCGGCTACGTCCTGATCCGACAACGGCGCGCGCGCGATGGCCTCATGCCTGAGCGCGGTCTTGAGCCCGGCCAGCGAGAAATGCGGCTCGGTGCGCCCGAGCATCGGCCGCGGCAGCTTTATCGTGGCGCGGCCGCGCGCGGCGTGGCGCTCGACCTCCGGCCCGCCGGGATAGCCCAAGCCGAGCAGCTTGGCAGCCTTGTCGAACGCTTCGCCCAGAGCGTCGTCGAGCGTGGTTCCGAGCCGCTGGTAAGACCCGACGTCCTTGACGATGAGCGACTGGGTATGGCCGCCGGAGACGAGAAGCAGCAGATAGGGAAAGCCGAGGCCGTCGGTGAGACCTGCGGTCAGAGCATGCGCCTCGAGGTGATTGACGGCGATGAACGGGACGTCGCGCCCGAGCGCAATGGCCTTGGCCGTGGTCACGCCGACGATCAGCCCGCCGATCAGCCCTGGCCCGGCGGCGGCAGCGACGGCGTCGACATCATCCAGGGTCAGGCCGGCTTCGGAAAGCGCCTGGAGGATCGCGGAATCGAGCAGATCGACATGGGCGCGCGCGGCGATCTCAGGCACCACCCCGCCATAGACCGCATGCAGATCGAGCTGCGAGCGCACCACGTTCGACAGGATCGCGCCGCTGCCGTCAGCCGCGAGCCGCACCAGCGATGCCGCGGTCTCGTCGCAGCTCGTCTCGATGCCGAGCACGGTCAGGGGGGCCTTGGTGCCGCTGGTCGCCATGGAGCCTTCTATAGGGTTTGCCGGGGCCGATTGAAGGGGGAGCCGAAACGGGCCATTAATGCGCCCGGCATAGGCCGGTTCGGCCATGAAGCTCAAGGAGTTCGCCACCTTTGCCCGCCAGCCCCCTGAGAATAGGCACGCGCGGCAGCCCGCTCGCGCTCTGGCAGGCGCGCCATGTCCGCGCGCTGCTGATGGCGGCGCATGGCTTGAGCGAGAGCGACATCGAGCTCAGCGCCTTCATTACCTCGGGCGACCGCATCACCGGGCCGCTGCGCGATTTCGGCGGCAAGGGCCTGTTCACCAAGGAGATCGACGAGGCGCTGCTGTCCGGCGCGGTCGATCTCGCCGTGCATTCGATGAAAGACCTGCCGACGGTGCTGCCCGAAGGCATCGTCGTGGCGGCGGTGCTGCCGCGCGCCGACGTGCGCGACGCGTTCATCAGCACCAAGGCGCCGTCGCTTGCCGAGCTTGCGCCGGGCGCGGTCGTCGGCACCTCGTCGTTGCGCCGCGCCGCGCAGGTCAGGCGGCTCCGCCCCGACCTCGAGGTCATCGATTTCCGCGGCAATGTCGAGACGCGGCTCCGCAAACTCGACGAGGGCTTGGCCGACGCGACGCTGCTCGCGCTCGCCGGTCTCACGCGGCTCGGGCTCGCCGCGCACGTCACCTCGATCCTCTCGACTGAAGAGATGCTGCCGGCGGTGGCGCAAGGCGCGATCGGCGTCGCCGCGCGCGACGATGACGATGAGACGCGCACTCTGCTCGCAAAACTCAACGATGCGCGCTCGGCCACAGGCGTCGCCTGCGAGCGCGCCTTCCTCGCCCGGCTCGACGGCTCGTGCAAGACGCCGATCGCCGGTCTCGCCGAGATCGACGACGGCGTGCTGCGCTTCCGCGGTCTGATCCTCGCGCCTGACGGCAGCGAGTCGCACGCCATCGAGGTGACCGGCGAGGCGGCGCATGCTGAGAATATCGGCACCGACGCCGGCGAGGAGCTGCTTGTCCGCGCCGGACCCGAATTCCTGGTGAAGCTCGCTTGATGCGCGTCCTCGTCACGCGGCCGGAGCCCGACGCGAGCCGCGAGGCCGCAGCGCTCGCCGCGCGCGGCCATCAAGGCATGAAGGCGCCGCTGCTCGTCATCGAGCCGATCAAGGACGTCGCGTTGGAACTCGACGGCGCGCAGGCCCTGATCGTCACCAGCCGGAACGCGCTTCGCGCGCTTGCCAGCCATCGCGATCTCGGCAGGGCTCGCAAGCTTGGACTGTTCGCCGTGGGCGGCGCGACGGCAAGCGCCGCGCGCGAGCTCGGCTTTGCCGAAGTGCTTGAAGGGCCGGGAAATGGGGCAGGGCTCGCCGAGCTGATCGAGGCCGAGGCCAAGCCCGCGAACGGCGCGCTCGTCCATCTCGCCGGCGATACGCTCGCGTTCGACCTGAAATCGGCGCTCGGGGCGAAAGGCTTCAGCGTGCGCCAGCCCGTGTTGTACCGGTCGGTCCAGGCCACGCAATTGCCTTCGGAAGCATTGAGCCTGATCAGGGACGAGAAGCTCGACGGCGTCATCTTGATGTCGCCGCGCACGGCCCAAACCTTCGCCGATTTGCTCGCCCGACACGGCCTGGTAACGCAAGGAAAGCGTCTGGTTTGCTATTGCATCTCCAAGGCGGTAGCAGAGGTGCTGAGCCCGCTCGGATTCGGCGTGCGCATCGCCTCGCACCCGCGCGAGGAAGATGTCCTTGCGCTCGTCAGCGCCGAGAAGGCATCCTCGTAGGCGCGAATCCGCGGAGAGATTTAAGGTTAAGGCGTGATGGCAGACCCTTTCGGCGATGACGAGTTGAGCGGCGGAGCGGGCAAGCGGCCGGCCCCGACCATCGAGGGCACCGCCACCGAAGTGTCGGTCGCTGCGCCCGGCGAGGAGACCGCTAAATCGACCCTCGCCAGCCACGATGACGAGCCCGCGGAGCAAGAGCCGGAGGACGACGCGACAGCCGCCGCCGCCGAGTCCGCGCCGGCGCCAGCCGAGATCGAGCCTGAGCCGGCAGAGTCGGAGCCAGAGCCGCTTCAGGCCAGGCCCGAGCCCGGCGAGCGCAAAGTCGCGCCGCCGCCGGCCGCCACCATCTCCGAGATGAAAGGCTTCGTCACCCATCTCGCCGCCGGCCTGCTCGGCGGTCTCATCGGCGTGATCGCGCTCGCCTTCGCCTGGCATCTCCTGCCGGGGGCCAATGGCAAAGCCTCGCCCGACCTTACCAGGCTCGAGTCGCGCCTCGCCAAGCTCGAAGCTGCACCTCCGCCCGCGCCCGACACCGCCGCGGTCTCCAAGCTTGCCGAGCGCATCACGGCGCTCGAAGGCCGCGCGCCAGAGACGCCACCGGAGCTGTCCGAGCTGACCGGCCGCGTCGCTCAAATGGAATCGGCGCTGAAGGCGCTGGCCGAAGCCGCCAAGGACGGCGGGTCGGTCACGGATGCCGCGGCAGTCAGCCAGCAGGTCGGCGAGGCCGAGCAGAGGCTCCAGGCCAAGCTCGACAAGGCGCTTGCCGACACCGACGCCGCCAATGCCGCCGCGCTGCAAGCGATGCAGGCGTCGATCGACGAGCTCAAGGGCAAGATCGGCGCGCTTGCCGAAGCGGGGCTTGGCGGCGATGAGTCTCCCGATGTGACCGCGCTTACCGACCGCATCGCCAAGCTCGAAGCAGCGCTGCCCAGCCTTGAAGGCGCCATCGACAAGAGCGTTGCCGGAACGAAATCCGCCGCCGCCGCGCTCGCCTTCGCCAATCTCCGCGCTGCGGTCGCCGACGGCCGTCCCTATGCGACAGAGCTAGCGACCATCAAATCCTTCGTGCCCGATCCTGGCGATCTCGCACCTTTGCCGAATTATGCCGATAAGGGCATCCCGACCGTGCCCGAGCTTGCCCGTTCCTTCGCCGCCGGCGAGGACGCGGCACTTGCCGCCGCCGCTCCGGCTGCCTCCGGCTCGATCCTCGACCGGCTACTCGCGAGCGCCGCGACCATCGTCAAGGTCAAGCGCGTCGGCGAAGCCGCGACCGGCGACAGCCCGAGCGCCGTGCTCGCCCGCGCCCGGGCCCTCATCGACAAGGGCGATCTCGCCGGCAGCGTGCAGCAGATCGAGACGCTTCAAGGCGCGCCGCGCGATGCGTTCGCCGCATGGCTCGCCGATGCGCATGCGAGGCTCGGCGCCGACGATGTGGTGACGCGGCTCGAGGCGACCTTGCTTGCCTCGGTTGGCGCCGCTCCTAACAAGGCTCAGAACTAGACGATGGTCCGCATCCTCCTCTTTATCCTTGGCGTGGTCGCGGCGGCGCTCGGCGTCGCCTGGTTCGCCGATCGCCCCGGCAGCATCAAGGTCGAATGGCTCGGCTATCAGGTCGAGACCTCCGCCTTTGTCGGCGCGCTCGCGGTGATCGCTATCGTGGTGCTGGTGCTCCTGCTGTGGGCGCTGCTGCGCTACCTCATCACGCGGCCGGCAGCCCTCGCCGCCTATACGCGCGAGCGGCGGAAGCAGCAGGGCCTCGATGCCCTGTCGCGCGGCCTGCTTGCTATCGGCGTTGGCGACCGCGCGCTGTCGCAGCGTTATGCCGGCATCGCCAGACGCAACCTGCCGAACGAGCCGCTGACCGCGCTGCTGCGCGCGCAGGCCGCCCAGCTCAAGGGCGACAGGGCAGGGTCGCGCCGCGCCTTCGAGGCGATGCTGGACAGGCCGGAGACCGAGTTGCTCGGCGTGCGCGGGCTGTTCCTCGAGGCCAAGCGCGGCAACGACATCGATGCGGCGCGGGCGCTCGCCGAGCGCGCGGTCAAGCGCGACCCGAAGCTTGCCTGGGGGGTCGCCGCTCTATTCGATCTTCAGGCGCGCGCCGGGGATTGGGAAGGCGCGCTCAACACGCTCGCCATCGCCAAGAAGAACGGCGACCTCGATGCCGACGTGGCGCTCCGCCGCCGCGCCGTGCTGCTGACCGCCGAGGCGCGCGATGCCGAAGGCACCGATCCCGACAAGGCCCTGGCGCTGGCGAACGAGGCGTTGCGGCTCGCGCCGTCGCTGGTGCCGGCCGCCGAGATCGCCGGCCGCATTCTCGCCTCCAAGGGCGAAGCGCGCGCCGCCTCGCGCCTCGTCTCGCGCACCTGGAAGCTGTCGCCGCATCCAGTTCTCGCTCTGGTCTACGCCTTCGCCAAGCCCGGCGAGGCGCCGCGCGACCGGCTGAAACGCATCAAGCATCTCGCCAGCCTGACGCCTGCCGACATCGAGGGTCACATCGCCGTCGCCAATGCGGCCATCGAGGCGCATGAGTGGCAGGAGGCGCGCGCCGCGCTCGAGCCCTATCTGGCCGATCGTCCGCCCGCGCGCATCTGTACGCTGATGGCGCGCATCGAATCGGGCGAGTTCGGCGACACGGGCCGCGAGCGCGAATGGCTCGGCCGCGCCTTGCGCGCGCCGCGCGACCGCGCCTGGATTGCCGACGGCTATGTGTCGGACCGCTGGCTGCCGGTCTCTCCGGTCACCGGCGCGGTCGATGCGTTCGAATGGAAGGCGCCGGTCGATGCCATCGGCCGCGGCGACACCACGCTCATCATCGAGGAGCGCCCCGATCTCGCCGCGCGTGTGGCCCCGCCCGCGCTTGCTCCGGCCGAGCCGGCGCAAAGCGGCGAGATCGTCGAGGTTACCACGGCCGAACCGTTGCCCGAGCCCCCGGCCGCCAACCCCGAAGCGCCCAAACGTCCCGAGACCCGGGGCAAGCCCGCGCTCTATGTGCCCGACCGTCCGCCCGATGATCCCGGCGTGGCCCAAGCCGACCCCGACGAAAGCCCGACCTCGCTCGAGCGCTTGCGGGCCGCGCAAATCCGCTGAGTCGCGAGTGCCCGCGCGCCGTCGTCTTGCATCAATATCGCAATGGCATTAAGTCACGGCGGGCGCTTGTTATCGGCAGCTCGCGCAACAGGCCGCTGTAGCTCAGGGGTAGAGCAGGGCTTTCGTAAAGCCAAGGTCGGGAGTTCAAATCTCTCCAGCGGCACCATTTCTTCGAGCGAGCGCCGGCGTCCCCGATCCCGTGAGCACCCAAGCACAGCGTCCGCCCGTTCAGGGCATGATTGTCGGGCGTCCCTGGCGGCAGCGCATCGCCGATCTGCTCGCCTGTGAGGTCGACTATGCCGGCAAGTCGGTGCTCGACGCCGGCTGCAATGTCGGCATCCTCGCTTATGAGATCGCCAAGCGCGGGCCCTCGCTTCTCCATCTCATCGACGGCTCGCCGCCGCAGCTCGACGCCGCCAGGTTGATCTTCAACGCGGTCGAGACGCCGCATCGCCTCGATCTCGTCGATCTGACCGACGCTCCGCATCTCGAAGCGGTGCTCGCACCGGCTTACGACATTGTCCAGCTGCTCGCCGTCTATCAGCACATCCATCGCGCAAGCGGCGACGAGGCCGCAAGATCGGTGCTTGCGAACCTCGCCGCGCATTGCAACGAGACGTTCATCGTGGCGTCGAATCCCGACTACGTCCCGGCCATGACCGAGACACTGTTCGGCGCGGGCCTCGCCTTGGAGCGCGAGACGGTGTCGCCTTCGCCACGTCGGGTCAGGCACCTCGTGTTCCGCCGCCGCTAGATCGCCATCGGCGATCACACCGACACTGCTGCCAAGAGGACGTTGCGCATGGTCTCGACCAGTCCTCCCTCGGGCGGGGTGTGACTCGTGTGCAGCAGATGGAGCGCATCGTCGATGGTCGTGACGCCGATCGTTTGCTCGCCTTCGAGGCCCGCTATCACCGCGGGTCCCCACATCGCCTTGAGCGTCACCTTGCCGAAGCGATTGCCGAAGGGAACGACCCCGAGATTGGTGACGATCCCTTCGCGCGCAAGCGCGGTGCGGGCGAACTCCGCCGCCGATGCGATGTCTGCTTCCTCGCCTGCGACCTGCTGGAGCGCAGCGATCAATCCGGCGACGGCCGCAGGCGGCCGCCCGCGTTCCACACTCTCCCGCGCGTGCCGGGCGAGGTCCCAAAAATCGGCGAGTGCCGGCTCGAAAACGGTCGGGCTCGCCGAGACATAGACACCGCAATTTTCGCCGATGCCAAGGCTGTCGCGGATATTGATGGGCGACAGGACGCGCACGGGGATGTCCCGCCACGCGTCGGATGCCGTCCTGCCGGCGACGGCGAGCGCGGCGACAAGCGCACCGTGCACCGTCGTCGCTTCCTGGCGGGCCCGCTGCCTGAGCCGCGCCGTCAGGGCCTGCGACAGCTGCAAGCCCTGGACCTTGGGCCTAGCGCCATCATCGGGCCGATAGGCGATGGGCGTTACGGGCGGTGCCTCCTCTTGCGGCGCAGTCGCGCTCTGGTTCGTAACGCTCGGATGATTGGCGGCGAGCAGGTCGTCCGCCGATTGGGTCAGCGGCAGCGCCTCGAGACGCTCGCCAGCAAGCGCGCTCAGCACGTCGCGGATCACATAGGCGATTGACATGCCGTCGGCGATGGCGTGATGGGCTGTGAAGATGAGCGTGGCTTCCTCGGGGTCATGAATAAGGACCGCCCGGGCGAGTGGCGCCTGGTCCGGATCGAACGGGATCGCGAGCTCGGCCTCGATCTCCGCCTCGAAGCCCGAGCTGCTGGCGGCATCGACCAGGCGGAGCGGCAGAGACGCCCCCTCGACATGCTCGAAGCGGGGTATGCCGCCGTCGCCGCGTGCGATGCGAACCGATAGCAGGGGATGCCGCTCCTGCACGCGATCGAGCGCGTAACGCCATGCGGCCCGGCTCGTCTTGCCTTCGACTTCCGCGGCGACCGCAAAATGCACCGACCGGTTCTGGTCGGTCAGCCAGAACAGATGCTCCATCGAGCCAAGCTGGCGGCCCTGCTCCTCAACCACGTGCTCAAGCTGATCCGTGGTGTCGATGGCGTAGCCCACGGTGATCGGATGTCCTTCTTGCATTGGTTCTTCCTTTCCGCATTGCCCGGTCCGTGCCTCACGCGCTGACGCGCGCCTTCAGACCGGACCTTCGCGTCCGAGGTTAGAGAGCCAAGCTGTGGGCGACTTGGAAGCGATTGCTCCGACTTGCAGCGTCTTGCGCCGATCTCGGATGGGCGGGCGAGATGCCGCGCCGGCAATCCGGCAAGCGCACGCAAGCGGGAGCAAAATCGCTCAAGCCGCGCCCGTCCGCGCGCACCATCTCCGTTCTAGTTTCGCTCGATCGGAGAGAACGGCCCGCCGGTCAGGCGACGCGAGGCAAGGGCCGCATACTCAAGGAGACACGCCATGAAGAAAATGCTTCTCGCCGCCGCTCTGGTCGTCGCCGCCTTCGCGCCGACCTTGGCCGAGGCCGCCAGGACGCCGGATCGCGATCCGCATCAGGCCGGGTTCGAATACCAGCATCAGCTGACGACCGGCAAGGCGCGCGTCAGATCGGAAGGACCGCAGGCCAGAATGTCCGATCCTTACTGGACGCCGTGCGACTACCATGACAACGGGACAGTCGACAGCTGCTTCTAGTCCCGCGATGTCGCGGGAGTGACGGCACCCGTTCCGCTGGGGCGGGTGCCGTTCTGCTTTGGCGGCGCGCGCTACTGGCCTTGCAGCCGCTTGATGAAGGAAAGCGCGTAAGACGGCGAGCGGAACAAAAGGACCGGGTCGTCGGTCGGCGCGATGCCGTCACTCATGACGAGCGGATCGTAGTTGATCTTCTCGCACTCGGCCCCGCCCTGCGCCATCGCCGAGGTGATCGTGAGCGTCCCGGCTTTCACCTCCTTGCGCCCTGCGGGCCAGAGCTGCGTCGGGTCGGTCTCCGGGTCGCCGGCCTCGCCAATGGTGATCCACATGTCCCATTTGACAGGCCCCTGCTTGGTCCGCTCGATCAGCGCCGGTTGAAGAAAGTCGGTGCCGGCCGAGTTCAGCTCGGCGTCGCTCAGCGCCTTTTCGCCGTCCTCCGGCACGAAGCGCCACTTCACCAGGGTGACGTGATCGTCCTTGCCGATGAGCTTGAAGGTGTGGATGCCATAAAAGGCGCTGTTGGCGTAGCTCGGCGGCGGGTTGTTATCGGCCAGGAACTTGGCCTGCCCCGCATTTTCGGGATGGCTCGCGGCGAACGCCTTGAGCGCATCGGGATCGGGCTTGCCCGTCGCCGGATCGGGCTTGAGCGCCAGCATCTTGTCGAGGAAGGCCTTGGGAACCTGCGCGAAGAACATCGGCGTGTTCAGCATGGTCATGTGCTGGAGGCTGCCGTCGGCGAGGCGGAACTCGAGCCCTATGCCGCGCGGCGATTTCTCAGCGTCGGACGCGCTCGGATTGCCGCCGGCGATCGAGAAGCGCGCCACCACCGGGATGGTCGCGCCGGAGAACAGCAGCGAGCGCGAATAGGCGGCCGCTTCGGGCGATCCGATAAAGCTGCCGAGCGCGCACATCCCCTTGGTGTGATTGCGGCGCTGGCCCGGATGCACGCCGTAGGCCCCCTCCAGCGCGGAGATGACGGCTTGCGGCGTGACCTGCTCCTGGCCTTGCTCGGCCGTCGCCGGGAAGGTGGCGAGCCAGGCGCCCGCAACGAAAATGAGGGCGACGACGATCCAGCGTATCATGTGCATTTCCTCACGAATCGTTGCGGACGCTCCGCGATTCAAATCAAGACGCCTTTCGCGTCGCCTGGACGGCCTCGCCGGCGATGAAGCTGAGAAGGTCGGCGTTGACCTGGTCCTTGAGGGTCGTGCACATGCCGTGCGGCGCCCCCTTGTAGACCTTGAGCGTCGCATTGGTGATCAGCTTTGCCTGCTTCAGCGAAGCGTCGGCATAGGGCACGATCTGGTCATCGTCGCCTTGCAGGATCAGCGTCGGCACATCGAACTTCTTCAAGTCCTCGGTCTGGTCGGTTTCGGAGAAGGCCTTGATGCAGAAATAAGCGGCCGGAAAGCCTGCCAGCATGCTCTGCATCCAGAACAACTCGCGCACCCCCTCCGACACTTTCGCGCCAGGCCGGTTGTAGCCGAAGAACGGCAGGCTCAAATCCTTGAAGAACTGCGACCGGTCGGCCTGGACGGCCGCCCTCAGCTGGTCGAACGCCGCAATCGGCGTGCCGTCCGGGTTGGCCTTCGTCTTCAGCATCAGCGGCGGCACCGAAGAGATCAGCACAGCCTTGGCCACGCGCTCGGTGCCGTGGCGGCCAATGTAGCGCGCGACTTCGCCGCCGCCGGTCGAGTGACCGACATGGATCACGTTCTTGAGGCCGAGCTTTTGCACCAGCTCGGCGAGGTCGTCGGCATAGGTGTCCATGTCGTTGCCGTTCCACGGCTGGCTCGAACGGCCGTGGCCGCGGCGGTCATGGGCAATGCAGCGATAGCCGCGCGAGGCGAGGAAGAACATCTGATCCTCGAAGGCGTCGGCGCTGAGCGGCCAGCCATGACTGAAGACGATGGGCTGACCCGTTCCCCAGTCATTGTAGTAGATCTCGGTGCCGTCTTTTGTGGTGATCGTGGACATGACTTGAACTCCCCTTGGCGGTGAAATGCGGCGGTTGGGGACGCCGCGCTTCAGTTGGCAGCCGCAAGCTAGCCTCACGCGGGCGCGGAGGCTTGCTGCGTCTTGCGCCGTTTGGAGCAATTCTGCGGCAATTTGACTTGAGCGGACGGCGATTGCGCGAGGCTCATGCCTGCGGCCGATGGCCTCGCCACAGCCGCGCCAGCAACTTTTTGCCAGAGGCCGCAGTTTCCATCAAGTCCGCCCGCCGGGCGCTCCCTAGGTGACGATCATCGGCGCCGACAGAAGCGCGTGTTTGCGCACGGCGGGCACTCTCAAATCTCAATCGAAAGGTGATCGTCATGAAGAATCTCGTTTTGCATAAAACCCTCATCCTTGCCGCGGCGCTTGTCCTAGGTGGCGCGGTCGTTGCCGGCGATGCCTTCGCCAGAGGCGGCGGCGGCGGCGGCGGAGGAGGGGGAGGCCATGGCGGCGGGGGCGGCGGCTTTAGCGCCGGCATGGGTAGCGGTGGCCACATGGGCGGTGGCGGTATGGGTGGTGGCCACATGGGCGGCGGCGGTCCGCGCGGCGGCGGCAACTTCGCCGCGATCGGCGGCGGCCGTGCCATGGGAGGCCATATAAGCGGCGGCCGTCATGGCGACGGTGGCGGCAGCGACCGTTTCGCCTTCAGGAACGACGGCAACTCCCGTGATCATGGCCACTTTGATCGCGATCACTTCCGTCACGACCGCTTCTCGACCTTCGCCTTCGGCGACTACCCGTATTATGGCGACTACGACTATGGCTATTACGACAACGGCTGCTGGCAGACCGAGCGCGTCAACGTCAACGGCCACTTGCGCCTGCGCCGGGTCTGGGCCTGCGAATAGCGCCGACTTATTTCCTGCTTGATGCGTGGCGGGCCGCAGCGATGCGGCCCGCCATTCTTTTGTGAGATGCTAGTTCGAGGAGGCGGTGAGCTCTGGCCGCGTCTCGACCTTGCCGCCCTCGGCGAGATCGACTGGGGGATTGAGGATCACCTGATCGCCGGCCTGAACGCCCTCGCTCACCTCGACCGAGGTGCCGAGGTCGCGCGTCACCGTGACTTTGCGGAAATGCGCGGTGCCGCCCTCCAGCACGGCGACGCGCAAGCCTTCGGCGTTGAACACGATGGCGTCGGCGGGAACGTTGAGCGAGGGAACTTTGCGCGGAATGTCGAGCTCGACCGCGCAATAGATGCCGGGCGTGAGCGCGCCGTCGGGATTCGGCACGTCGATCTCAGCGAGCAGCGTACGGGTGTTCGGCTCGAGCGCATCGGCGATGCGCGTGACCTTGCCGGGGAAATCGCGTCCCGGAATCTCAGGCACGCGGATCTTCGCCACGACGCCGGGCTCGACGCCGAACGCTGCGTCCTGCGGCACATGCACCTGGGCGCGGATCACGCTGCTCTGCATCATGGTGAACATGAAAGTGGCGGTGGTGGTGTCGGCCTGGACCAGGCTGCCCACGTCGATATTGCGCTGGGTGATGACGCCATCGAACGGCGCGACCACGCTCTGATAGTCCTTCTGTTGCAGCAACACGTTGAGCTGCTGCTGCTGGGCCATGAGATTCGATTGCGCGACACTGACAGCCGCGGCTTGGGCGTTGACGGTCTGCTGGTCGACAGTGCCCTGTTGCTGCGTCAGCCAGCCCTTATCGACCAGAGGCTTGTCGCGGCCCCAGGTCACGTTGGCGAGATCGGCGCTTGCCTGCGCCTGGCGCAGCGCCGCGGCGCTCTGGGCGATAGTGGCCTCGGCCTGCGCGATCTGGTGGTCGAGCTCTGGCGCGGTGATATGGGCGAGCAGCTGGCCCTGCTTCACCTGATCGCCGATATCCACATAGCGCTTGTCGATATAGCCGCTGGCGCGCGCGAACACATTGGCTTGGGCGAACGCCGCCGTGGTGGCCGGTAGCGTCACGGCGACGATGTCGCTGCTCGGCTTGATCGTGGCGACGCGAAGCTTCGGCACGAAGTCCTGATGCTGCTCAGCCGCAGCGTTCACCTGCTCCCGGCGCGCGGTGTAGTGCCAGGCGCCGAGGCCTAATCCGGCGGCGAGCGCGACAACGGCGGCGGTACCGAGCAGCTTGGCGCCACGGCTGAGCCCGTTCGCCGCCGGCGGAAGCTCCGATTCGATGTCGCCGCGCTGCGGCTGGCGGTCTTCTGGAACGACTTTTTTCATTCGATAGCCTCCGCGAACACGCCATGCGCCGTCTTGCCGTCGTTGCCTTTTCTCAGCAGCGCGAAGAGATAAGGGACCACGAGCAGAGTGGTCGGGGTAGCGAACAGGAGGCCGCCGATCACGGCGCGCGCCAGCGCCGCGTTCTGCTCCTCGCCCGCCCCGCCGATCGCCATCGGCAGCATGCCGACGATCATCGCCGCCGCCGTCATCAGCACCGGCCTGATCCTGGTGTGGCCGGCATCGACCGCCGCCTCGAACGAGTTCTTGCCGGCAAGCTGCTGCTCATGGGCAAACGTCACCAGAAGGATCGAGTTCGCCGATGCGACACCGACGGCCATGATCGCTCCCATCAGCGAGGGCACGTTGAGCGTGGTGCCGGTTATGAACAGCATCACCAGGATGCCGCAGAGCGTCGCCGGCAGCGCCAGCAACACGACGAACGGATCGCCGAAATTCTGGTAGTTCACCACCATCAAAGCGAACACGAACACGGCGGCGAACAGGAGCCCGATGCCGAGATCGCGGAAGCTGTCGTTCATGCTGCCGATCTGTCCCGAGATCTGGATGAAATTGCCGGGCTTGAGCTTCGGCTGCAGCTCGGCGACGATCTTGTTGATTTCGGTCGACACGCTGCCGAGGTCGCGGTCCTGGACGCTCGCATAGATGTCGTAGACCGGTTGGATGTTGGCCTGGTTGGTGGCGGTCGGCAGGCTGCCGCGCGTGAGCGTCGCGACGTTGCTCAACAGCCCCGGCACCGGATCGCCGGCAGGCGCGAGCGCGGTCGAGACCGGCGTGTTCTCCAGGCTGTTCAGCGAGGCGAGCCTTGGCTCGGGCGTCTGCACGGCGATGTAATAGGGGATGCCGGAGGACGGGTCGGTCCAGAAATTCGGCGACACCTGCTGCGATGAGCTCAAGCTCACGTTGATGTTGGAGGCGACCGTGTTGGCGGTGAGCCCGAGCTGGGCGGCGCGCGTCCGGTCGATATTGGCGTAGAAGGCGGGCGAGGCGACCTCCTGCTGGAGATGCGCGTCGGCGATGCCGGGGATGGCGGCGATGCGGTCGCGGAGCTCGTTGGCGACGGCGAGGTTGGTGGCCTTGTCATAGCCCACGGTGCGCACGTCGATCTGCGCCGGCACGCCGAAATTCAGGATCTGGGTGACGATGTCGGCCGCCTGGAAATAGAAGATCTCCTCGGGGAACGCCGCCGGCAGCTCTTGACGGAGCTTTCGCACGTAGTCGCCGGTCGGCGCATGGCCTTCCTTCAGCGCGACCAGGATCACCCCGTCATTCGGCCCCGTGGTGGTGCCGTCGGAGAAGGCGAGGTTATAGGCGCGCGCCGGCAGGCCGATATTATCGACGATGCGCTCGCGGTCGCTGTCGGGGATGACCTCCCTGATCTTGTCCTCGACCGCCTGGAACACCGCTTCGGTGGACTCGATGCGGGTGCCGGCGGGCGCCCGGACATGAAGCTGGATCTGGCCGCCGTCGATCAGCGGGAAAAAGTCGCGCCCGACCAGTGTCAGCATGACGCCGCCGAGCCCGAGCACGAGCAGGGCCATGATCGGCACGACGATCTTCCGGTCGAACAGGAATCTAAGCAGCGCAACATAGGAGGTGCGCATCCGCTCGAAACCTCGCTCGAAGGCGGCGTTGAAGCGGCCGAACCATGAGCGCTTGCCGTCGTCCGGCTCACCGTGACGCTCGCCCTTGAGCAGAAGCCCGATGGTGATCGGCGTCAGCGTCCGCGACAGGCCGTAGGAAGCGAGCATGGCGAACACGACCGCGAGGCCGAGCGGCGTGAACAGATATTTCGCTGGGCCGTGGAGGAAAACGACCGAGGTGAACACGCAGCAGATCGCCAGCGTCGACACCAGCGTCGGCACGGCGATGCCGGCCGAGCCGTGCAGCGTCGCCGCGGGCAGCTTCATGTGGTCCTCGGTCAGCAGCCGGTGCGTGTTCTCGATGGTCACCGTCGAATCGTCGACCAGGATGCCGACCGCGAGCGCGAGCCCGCCCAGCGTCATGGTGTTGATCGTGTGGCCGAGGAAGTACAGCGCGATCAGCGAGCAGAGAATCGCCAGCGGAATCGATATCATGACGACCAGCGTCGAACGCCACGAGCCGAGGAACAGCAGGATCATCAGCGCGGTGAGGCCGGCGGCGATGACGCCCTCGCGCACCACGCTCGCCACCGCTTCCTTCACGAACACCGATTGATCGAACAGCTCGGTGATGTTGAGGCCGGGTGGCGCCGCGGCGCGGGCGACGTTCAGCACGTCGCGCACGCCGTTCACCACGTCCAGCGTGGAAGCGTTGCCGTTCTTGATGACGCTGAGCAGAACGGCGCGCGCCCCGTTCTCGCGCACGATGTTCTGCTGCACGGCCGAGCCGTCGCGCACCTGACCGATATCCTTGATGAAGATGGTTGCGCCGCCGGCATATTTGATCGGGATGTCGTTGAGCTCGGCGATGCTGCCGGGCGTGGCGTTGGTGCGCACGGTGTATTGCGTGTCGGCGATCTTGGCCTGGCCCGCCGGCAGCGTCAGATTCTGCGCGTTGACGGCGTTGACCACGTCGAGCGGCGTCAGCCCGCGCGCGAGCAGCTTGGCGGGATCGAGATCGACCATGATCTGGCGGTATTTGCCGCCCGCCGGCGTCGGGAAGGTCACGCCGTGCACCGGCGCCAGCTGCTGACGCAGGCGATAGATGCCGTAATCGTAGAGCTGCTGCTCGTTGAGGCTGTCGGAGGTGAGGCTGAGCTGCAGCACCGGCACGCTCGAAGCGTTGAACTGCACGATGATCGGCGGCTGGATGCCGGGCGGCATCAGCGCGCGGATGGCGTTGGTCGCCGAGACGATCTGGGCGATGGCAAGGTCGAGATTGACGTCGGGCTGGAAGTAGATCTTCTGCACCGAAATTCCATTCAGCGTCTGCGACTCCATGTCCTTGATGCCGTTGACGTTGGAGCTGATGGAGTACTGGCTGTAGGTGGACACCCGCTGCTCCATCTCCGGCGTCGACAGCCCGGTATAGCTCCAGATCACGGTCACCACCGGGATGTCGATCTGCGGGAAGATGTCGGTCGGCATGGCGCGGATGGCGGTGATGCCGAGGAACACGATGAGCGCGGCTAGCACATAGAACGTGTGCGGGAATCTGAGCGCGAATCTGACGATGCCCATGGCTCAAGTCCTGGCTGCGCGAGGAGAGCGGGGTGCGGCGCCCGCCTTTTTATGGCTATGTAGTGCTGTGCGCGGCGGCGGCTTTGCCGCTTTTGCTGCGACTGGCTTGCTCTTGCGGAAAGCTCGCGCGGCCGGCGGCGAAATGTGCATCGTTGGACAGTTCGCCGCAGCCGGGCCGCCTCAGAACGATGCGGCCGGGGCCATGAACTCCGGGCCGACCGGATCGTCGATCGTCTCGGCGAGGATGCGGTCGATCTCAACCATGGCCGCGGTGTCGAGCCGCCAGCCCATCGCCGCCTCGACCGGAGCGAGCTGGCCGGGATGGCGTGCGCCCCACAGCGCCGCGGTGACGTCCTTGTCGAGCACCCAGCGCACGGCGAGATCGATCACCGTCTTGCCGTAGCGCTCATGCGCGAGCCGGTCGAGCCGGTCGACGGCGGCGAGATATTGCTCGAAGTGCCCGGGCTGGAATTTGGGGTCCGATTGTTGGCGGAGATCGTCGCCGTTGAACTTGGTGTCGGCGCGCATCCGTCCCGACAGCAGCCCGCGGCAGAGCGCGCTGTAGCCTAGCGTGGCGATGCGGTGCTTACGGCAATAAGGCAGGATCTCGGCTTCGATCGCGCGTTCGAACAGATTGTAGGGCGGCTGCAGCACATGCAGCGGGCTCACCGCCCGGAACTCCTCCATCTGCGCCACCGAGAAATTGCTGACGCCGATGGCCTGGATGATGCCTTGCTCGAACAGTTCGCGCATTGCCGCCGCCGTCTCGGCGATCGGTACGTTCGGGTCGGGCCAATGCACCTGGTAGATGTCGATCCGGTCGGTGCCGAGGCGGCGAAGCGAGTCCTCGGCCCCGCGCATGACGCTGTCGCGGCTCGCGTTCCGCGTGATCTTGCCGTCATGCCACTCGAGACCGGCCTTGGTCGCGATCAGCACGTTCTCGCGCAGGCCAGCGGCGAGAGCCTTGCCGACGATCTCCTCGGAACGGCCGAAGCCGTAAGCCGGCGCCGTGTCGATGAGGGTTATGCCGTGACCGAGCGCGGCCCTGATGGTCGCGATCGATTCCTCCTCGTTGGTCCCGCCCCAACCGGTACCACCGATGGCCCAGGTGCCGAGCCCGATGCGCGAGACGTGAAGCGCAGTGCCGGGGATTGCGGCGAACTCCATTGCGCGCTCGGTGTGGGGGCGCTGCCCCCTGTTGCTAACGTGTTGAACAGACATGATATTATAGCTCCGCATGGAATAGAATAGCGATTGATCGCCCGCATCATCTGGTCGCTGCCGCGCGCCGAACAGCGCCGCTGGCTCATGCCTAAGTTAGGCGCCCGGTCGGAAATGACTTGCTCTTGATTGCTGCGATTGGCGCTGCTTTGCGCCGATCGGTCTGGCGACCTAAGCGGGTGGACGAAAGCGCGCACGGTCCGCCTTCGAGCAACCGCCACCCAATCGCAGCAAGATCGAGAAAGCCCGCTTGCTGCGCTGCAACTAACTTGAGCCATCACGGCAGCTAACGCGTTGGCGCCTCGGCTGACCGCAGCAAACGAAGGAGACGATTATGACCAAGACCTATCTTGCATCAGTCGCAGCGGGCGCGCTCGTGCTCGCGCTGACGACCGCGGCCAATGCGGCTGTGCGCAGACATGAGACCATCAACGATACGCGCCCGGCGCTGCAGCAGCGTTACGCCGAGCCCAACTGCTCGCTCGACGGACAGCTCGACGGCAAGGGCTACTGCTTCTTCCAGTCCGGGAGCAGGGTGAGCGCGGCGCGGTCCGAGCGGCCGAGCGCCGTCGCCTACTAGGCGCTGGATGAGAAGTTGCTGAGGGCTTCCCCAAGCGGCCCGCAGCGAAGGGCTCGCCTCAACCAGAGGCGGGCCCCTTTTTATTGTGGCGGCCCGTCCCGCAGTTCGCAGCAAGCACGCTCGGAGCGAAGCAAGATCGGCAAAGCCTCGCGGCGCCGACCCTCTTAGACTCATCGGCTCTTGGACGCGCACGTCTACGTCGTCCGGCGTTTCTGAGGCTCAGGTTTCCCATCCTCCTGGCCTTTCGCCCCGCCGGCTAACTCGAGAGACCGGCTTCCTCCCCTTTTGCCAGTCTCAACTGTCGCGTAGACGGACTGGGCCGGTGGTACGAAAGTGCCATCGGCCCGTTTTTCGTCAGCGACGACAGACGCAGCGATGAACTGACGAAAGGTCCAAAGTAGGGAGGGCAGCGTGGGCAGCAGCGTGTCAGGCGTGGCGGAACCGATGGTCGGCCGAGGCGAGAAACACGAGACGGATCGCCGCGCGCTTTTCGCTCCGGCGCTGCGACAACAGGCTCTCGAGCGTCCGTAGCGCGCTGGTCACCAAATTCCGGAACCGCACGCGCGGGCAGCGGCAAATCCGCCCAGCCTCGCCGAATGAGAAACCGGCAGCCTCGACCAGCACGAGCGCCTCACGTTGCTCGGCCGGCAGCTTGCCGAGCGCCTCGATGATCTCGGCATGCTCGGTCTGATCGAACGGTCCGATTGGTCTCGTCCCGGCGTCCGGCACGGGCCGGCCGGCAAATTCGCGATAGTAATAGCCGCGCAGCCGGCGGATCAGCCAGGGCGCGAGGTTTTCTCCGAGGCTCGCGGGGTCGATGCCGACCTTGGCGCGTACCAGTGTGATCTCGACCAGCTCGTCGGCCATCGCCGGCTCGAGGCACAACAGGAAGGAAAAGGCGCGGAGCTTGGCGATCGTGGCCATGAGCTCGGATTGAGCGGGCAGCATCGCCGCCGCCGATGCCGAGGAACTATCGTCCGCGAACGCGTCTTGAGTCTGATCCAAAGAGTCCATATCTGCGCCTCACTCTTTGATTTTCGCGCACACACCTTGATAGGCGGGATGCCAACCGGAGGCTTGGGCGTGTTTGCTGCATCTGTTGCCGAATTGCGCAATTGCCGCCGCGCCGCGCGCTTGCGAGAATGAGCGGATAGGCCGCCTCAGCCTGGCGATAGGCCGTCGCGGCGCACGGCGCGCGCCAACACCGCCGCCCCAACCAAGAACCGCCATGCAGAGAAGCACTTTACCGAAAGAGCCCACGTCCTCACCGCGCGACGTCACCGCGGGATTGGTCCTTCCCATCACCGCGGTCGTGTTCGCCGTTGCGATCTTCGCCATCGACACGTTCACCCCGCTCGGCATCGCCGTAGCGGTGCTCTACGTGGTCGTCGTGCTGATGGCGGGGCGCTTCCTCGAGCGGCGCGGCGTGCTGCTGGTCTCCGCCGCCTGTCTCGCGCTCACGATATCGAGCCACCTCTTGCAGCACGGCTTCACCGCTGGTCCGCCCTTCATCCGGTCCCTGGTCAGCATGCTCGCCATCGTCATCACCACCTTCCTCGCGCTTAAGACCCAATTGGCGGCGAGCATGCTGCGTGAGCAGGCGAGCCTGCTCGAGATTACCCATGACGCCGTCATCGTGCGCGACATGAACGACGTGATTCGCTTCTGGAACCGCGGCGCCGAGTATCTCTACGGCTGGCCACGCGACGAGGCGGTCGGCAAGGTTCTGTACGAGCTGCTGCGCACGGAGTTTCCTGCGCCGCTGGCCGACATCAAGACGTCGCTGCTACGCAATGACCGGTGGGAGGGTGAGCTTGTCGATACCAAGCGCGACGGCACCGAGGTGGTGGTCGCCAGCCGCTGGTCGGTGCAACGCGACAACTCGGGGAGGCCGATGGCGATCCTCGAAACCAACAACGACGTCACCAAGCGCAAGCTGGCCGAAGCCAAGACGCAGCAGCAGGAGAAAGAGCTCAAGCTCACCATCGACACGATCCCCGCGTTCGTGTGGGGCAACCTGACAGACGGCTTGACTGACTATCTCAACAAGCGCTGGCTCGACTACACCGGCCTCACGGTCGAGCAAGCCCAAGGCTCCGGCTGGCAGGCCGTCTATCATCCGGACGATCTGCCGAGAGTGATAAGGACGCGCACGGAAAGCCTGGCCGCTGGCAAGCCTTACGAGCATGAGGCGCGCCTTCGCCGTGCCGACGGCGTGTATCGCTGGTTCCTGAACCGCTCGGCGCCATTGCGCGACGAGCGTGGCAACATCGTCAAATGGTACGGCAGCAATATCGACATCGAGGACCGCAAGCAGGCCGAAGACGCCTTGCGGCGGAGCGAGGCCTTTCTCACCGAGGCGCAAAAGCTCAGCAAGACGGGAAGCTTCGGCTGGGACGTGGCCACCGGCAAGATCAGCTGGTCGGACCAGGCCTACCGCATTTTCGAGTATGATCGGACAGTCACCCCGTCACTCGATCTCGTGATTGAGCGGAGCCATCCTGACGACCGCCGGCGGGTTCGGCGGCTGATCGACAGCGTGTCGAAGGACGGGCGGGATTGGCGCATCGAGCACCGGCTTGTCATGCCTAACGGCGCCGTAAAGCATGTCTATTGCGCGGCTCACCCGACCAGCGATGCCTCGGGTCGGCTCGAATATGCCGGCGCGCTGATGGACGTGACGGAATCGAAGCAGGCCCAAGAGGCGCTGCACCAAGTACAAAGCGAGCTCGCCCACGTCACGCGGGTGACCACGCTCGGCGAGCTGACTGCCTCGATCGCGCACGAGGTCAACCAGCCGCTCGCCGCCATCGTCACCAGCGGCGAGGCGACGCTCAGATGGTTGGCCAAGGAGCCGCCCTTCCTCGCCGAGGCGCGCGAGGCGCTCGGCCGCATCATCAGGGACGCCAACCGCGCCAGCGAGGTGGTCAAGCGTTTGCGCGCTCTCGCCAAGAAGTCCGACCCGCAAATGGCCCCGCTCGACATCAACGACGTCATCAACGACGTTGTGGCGCTGGTGCAGCGCGAGGTGACGAGCCACCGCGTGTGGCTCGGCCTCGACCTCGGCGAGTCGCTCCCAACCACCTTCGGCGATCGGGTTCAACTCCAGCAGGTGGTCATCAACCTCGTCATGAACGGCATCGAGGCGATGGCGCCGGTGACCGAGCGGGCGCGCGAGCTCTTGATCAGCTCGCGCCCGCACCCGGACCGTCGCATTCTGGTCGCGGTGCGGGACTCCGGCCCAGGGATCAGCGCCGAAGCCAAGGACCGCCTGTTTACCGCTTTCTTCACCACCAAGCGCGACGGTATGGGCATGGGCTTGTCGATCTGCCGCTCGATCATCGAAACGCATGGCGGCGAGCTGTCGGCCGTCAACAATGACGGTCCGGGAGCGACCTTTCACTTCACCGTGCCGATCGTGGAGGCAGCAGTTTCATGACCAAGCCATCGCGCGCTGAAGGGGCTGCGGCGGAGGACCCGGTCGTATTCGTGGTCGACGACGATCCCTCCATGCGCGAGGCCTTGAACGGCCTGTTCCGATCGGTCGGGCTGAGGGTCGAGCTGTTCGGCTCGGCGACGGAGTTGCTGAAAGCGAAGCTCCCCGAGGTGGCGAGCTGCCTCGTGCTCGACATCAGGCTACCGACGCGGAGCGGCCTGGACTTCCAATCGGAGCTCACCAAGTCCGAGATCAGGATTCCGATCATCTTCATCACCGCGCATGGCGACGTGCCGATGTCGGTCAGGGCGATGAAGGCCGGCGCCGTGGACTTTCTCACCAAGCCGTTCCGCGACCAGGACCTGCTCGACGCCGTCGCCACCGCGATCGAGCGCGATCGCATGCGGCGCGCGGAAGAAAAGGGCGTCACCGCGCTCAAGGCCCTGTTCGCGTCGCTGACGCCGCGCGAGCGCGAGGTGATGACGTTTGTCACCGCCGGGCTGATGAACAAGCAGGTTGCCGGCGAGATCGGCGTCAGCGAGATCACCGTCAAGATCCATCGCGGCCATGTCATGCGCAAGATGGGCGCGCGGTCGCTGCCCGACCTCGTGCGCATGGCGGAGAGCCTAGGCCTCACCTCCAGAGGTTTAACCGGCGGTAAGACCTAAGGGCGGTAAGACCTAAGTATGGCTTTCGTTGCTGGCCCCGGCGGCGCAGTGTGAAACCTATGCTTTTGTCGGTCGTTCATCTCAAGGACGTCGGGCGCCACTTGAAGGACAGCCTCTGTTGCAGGTTCCCGTAGTTGCAATCATTGACGACGACCATTCGATGCGGGCGGCGACGACCTGCTTGATAAGATCGCTCGGCTATATCGCCCACACCTTTTCTTCCGCCGAGCAGTTCCTGAAATCGGACTTTGTCGATGAGACGTCGTGCGTGATCGCCGATGTGCAAATGCCGCATATGAGCGGCATCGAGCTGCAAAGCCGCCTGCGCGCACGCGCCCTCGCCACCCCGATCATCTTCATCACCGCCTATCCCGATGACAAGGTCCGCGCCCGTGCGCTTGACGGCGGCGCGGTCTGCTTCCTCGACAAGCCGTTCGATGGCGACATGCTGATCCGTTGCCTCGACATGGCGTTGGCGCCGGTCAGCTAGTCCGCGCGGAGTTTGATTCAGGCGTCCGCACTCGATCACGGCAATGTCGTGGTCGGGGTGTGACGGACGCCGGGGCAAAGTGTCGTACACCTTGGTATAGGTCGCCCCAAACCAATCCGGCAGATCGCGCTACCTATGTAGAATGGAGAGCGCAGCCTTCACCGCCCTACTCTTCCAACCAGCTGGGAGCACAGGTCGAAAGCGGAGGCTACAACAATGAGCGCGACAGCCATTGTCTCACCCACAGGCTTCAATGGGCGCAAAGCAGCCCGGCGTCACGCGGCGCTTCGGCTGCTGGATGGCGGCCTCTTGGACCGGCACGTTTTGGACCGGCAAACTCTGGACAACGAAATCGTCGACGGCAGGGTCGCGGACGCCTACCGGGCGAAGGCCGATCGGCAGCAGGCGGCGTTCCTCCGCGATAGAACCGCTTTGGCCCGTCCTTTGTCGACGGTCACGATCACGCCGGCCGAGAACGCGACGCGCTCGAGCGTGAGCTGGCCCGGCATGGCAGCTGAGATCGTCCAGGTCACGAGCAGCGAGCGCGTCGAGTTCCGCTTCAAGGCGCCGGCCCACATGCTCGTCCTTTACGAGCGCGGCATGCGGCGTTCCGGCGAGACGGAGCTCGACGGGCAGTCGTCCACGTTGCACGACCTCGCGCGGAAGCTCGTGCTCGTGCCGGCCGGACACGAATTCGTCGATGTGCATGAAAGCCGCGTTCCGGCGCGGATCGTTTTCTTCTATTTCGACGAGGCCGATTATGCGCGCAGGATTGGCGGCGACCCGGAAGACACGCAACTCGAGCCGCGGCTGTTCTTCGAGGACACGAACCTGCTCGCGACCGCTGAAAAGCTGATGTTGGCGGTCGAGGGCGCGGAAGCCGGCGGCAGTGCCTATTGCCGGGCTCTCGGGCTCGTGCTCGCCCATGAGCTGGCGCGGAGCCGACCGGGCGGTGCCGGGAAAAAGCCTGCCATCAGGGGGGGTCTCGCCTCCTGGCAGCAGCGCACCGTCACCTCCTATATCGAGCAGCATCTGGCCGAGCCGATCACGCTCGCCACGCTCGCCGAGCTCGCCGGCCTCAGCACCTATCATTTTTGCCGGGCCTTCAAGCAATCGTTCGGCATACCGCCGCACCGCTATCACACCCGCCAGCGCATCGAGCAGGCGAAGATGATGCTGGCGAAGCGCATCCATTCGGTGACCGATATCGGCTTGGCGCTCGGCTTCAGCGAGACCAGCTCGTTCACCGCCGCTTTTCGCAAGGCGACCGGATTCACGCCGACCGGCTATCACCGCAGCTTCGCCTAGTATGCGTCGGAGATGAGCCGCGATTTGCCTACGAGCGCGAGCCGAGCCTGTCGAAGATCCGGTCGGGCGTGAGCGGCAGATCGGGGAAGCGCACACCGGTCGCGTTGGCGACCGCGTTGGCGATCGCCGGCGCCACCGCATTGATTGCGCATTCGCCTTGCGCCTTGGCGCCGAGCGGGCCGATCGTGTCGTAGGTGTCGGCGAAATAGACCTCGCTGCGTGGCACGTCGGCGTACGCCGGGATGCGATAGTCGCGCAGCGCCGGGTTCACCATGGCGCCGTTATCGTCGAACACCATCTTCTCGTACAGCGCCCAGCCGAACCCCATGGCGATCGCGCCGTCGATCTGGCCGCGGCACTGCATCGGATTGATCAGCCGGCCGATATCGGCGGCGTGCACGCTCTGCAAGGTCATGATCTCGCCGGTGACGCGATGCACGGCGACGCGCACGCCCTGGACATTGAACCCGACCGAGCGCGGCGAGAGATAAGCCTTGCGGATCACGTCGAAACGATCGCCGACCTTGGTTCCTTCGGCGTAGAGCTCGGCCAGGGGAATCTTGCGGTTGGCGCAGATGATGACATCGTCTTGCAGACGGCATTCGGAGACATCGCAACCGGCATAGCGGCTCGCATAGCTCAGGATCTTGTCGCGGAGAGCGGTTGCGGTCTTTTCCACGGCCTGCCCCGCCACCACCGTTCCGGTGCTGGCGAAGGTTCCGGTGTCGTAAGGCGTCTTGTCGGTGTCGCCGTTGACGATGGCTATGCTGGCGGCGCGCGTATTGAGCACCGACGCCGCGAGCTGGCAGTGCGACGTGGTCGAGCCGTTGCCCATCTCGGTCGAGCCGACCGCGAGATGATAGGTGCCGTCGGCCAACAGCTTGATCTCCGCCCCTGAGCGGTGCTCGGTCGGCGGGCCCGATTCGAGCATGGCAAGCCCGATTCCGGTCCCCTCCAGCCAATCCTCGCCCTCCGGCCTGGGCAGTCCCCGGCCGCTCGCCAGCGCCTTCTCGACGAGATCGAGGCATTGATCGATTCCGTAGCTGCCGAACATCACGTCGGCGGCGTCCTTCCAGATCGACTCGATCCGGTCGGTCTCGCGCACCTTGTTGAGGCGCCTGATCTCGAACGGGTTCATGCCGAGCAATTTGGCGAGATCGTCGATGGCGCATTCGATGGCGAAGGTGGTTTGCGAGGCGCCGTAGCCGCGGAATCCGCCGCCCGGAACCATGTTGGTGTAGACCGCGTAGCCGTCGGCCTTCTTGTTGGGGCAGCGATAGGCGGCGATCGGACTGCCGAGCGCAGCTCCGAGCGTCTCGCCGCCATGATTGCCGTAGGCGCCGGTGTTTGACACGACGCGCACCTGGATTGCCGTCAGCGTGCCGTCGGTCTTGGCGCCGAGCTTCACATGCGTGGTCATCGGGTGGCGCGTGGTGGCGGCGATGAATTGCTCCTGGCGGGTGAACTCCCACATCACCGGCCGGCGGGTCTTGAGCGCGGCGAGCGCGACCAGATCCTCGGTGATCATTTCCTGCTTGCCGCCAAAGCCGCCGCCGATGCGCTCGGTGAACACATGCACGTCGCGGTCATACAGCCCGAGCAGGTAGCAAAGCTTCTGCTTGGCGATGAACGGCGCCTGCGAGCTGGTGCGCACATGCAGTCTGCCGTCGTCGCCCCGCCAGGCGAGCGCGCCGTGCGTCTCGAGATGCACATGCTGCGCGCGCGAGGTCGAATAAGTCATCTCGTGAATGGCGTCGGCCTGGGCGAAGCCCTCCTCGACGCTGCCGAGCTCGCCGTGAATGTCGACATAGACGTTATCGCGGAAGGCGACGCTCTTCTCGTGCAGGATCGGCGCCCCCGGCAGCATGGCGACCTCCGGATCGAACACCGGCGTCAGCAGCTCGTAATCGACTTCGAGCAGGCGGCAAGCCTCCTCCGCCGCGCCCTCGGTCTCGGCCACGACCGCGGCGACGCGTTGGCCGACGAAGCGGACGACGTTGTCGAGCATGTAGGTGTCGTCGGGATCGACCAGATGATCTTCATGCGTCGCCGTCGAGTAGAGCTTGCGCGGCACGTCCTCCCAGGTGAACACCCCGACGACGCCGGGCACCGCAAGCGCCTTGTCGCGCTTGATGGATTTGATGCGCGCATGCGGATGCGGCGAGCGCAGAACCTTCAGATGGAGCGCGTCCTCGACCGGCAGGTCGAGCGTGTAATGCGCCTTGCCGGTGACGATCGCCTCGGCGAATGGGTTGCGCACGCTCCTGCCGCATGCGTCGCCGGCGATGTCCTCCTCGACATTGACCACGCCGTGCAGCGCATCGTCGATCGAGTGATAGCCGGTGCAGCGGCAGAGATTGCCTTTCAGCATGCGCGGCAGGTCATCGCGCGCCGCTTGATCGAATGTCGCGGCCGTCATGATCATGCCGGCGGCGCAAAAGCCGCATTGAAACGCCTGCGCATCGAGAAACGCCTTCTGCATGGGATGCAGCTTGCCGTCCTTGGCGAGGCCCTCGATGGTGGTGACCTTGCGCCCGGCGGCGCGGAAAGCCGGCAGCAGACAGCTATGATAGGGCACGCCGTCGAGCCACACCGTGCAGGCGCCGCAATCGCCCTGGTCGCAGCCCTTCTTGACGCCGAACCAGCCGTGATCGCGCAGGAAGGTGCGCAGGCATTGCCCTGGCGCGGGCTCGGCCGAAAGCTGCTTGCCGTTGACGGTGAGGTTCATCGCGCAAGCTCCGTGCGGACCTGTTCGGCGTAATAATAAGTGAGGTGGCGCTTGTAGGGCGCCGACCCGTGCACGTCGCCGAACCATTGCGCCTCGGCGACATGAGCGTCGATCGCCTCGTGAAGCTTCGCCGCATCGGGCAGGCGATCGAACTTGATCTGGATCGGCCTGTGGGTCGCCGCGCTGATGGTCAGCGTGAGGTCGTCTTTGCTCGCGTCTTGCGTGCCGACGATGAGCGCGGCCGAGCGGCCGAGATGGGTGAGCGAAGAGCGGCGGAAAGCAAACCGCTTGGTCAGCGCGGCGGCCGGGAGATGGATGCTGCGCAACAGCTCGCCCGGCGCGAGCACGTTCTGATGGTTGCCGGTGACGAAATCGAGCGCCGTGACCTTGCGCGGCTTGCCGTGACGCGGCCACAGCGTGTAGGTCGCCTCGAGCGAGGCGGTGAGCGAGATCATGGCGCCCGCCGGCAGCGACATGACGATGTTCCCGCCGACCGTCGCCGCGTTGTAGATCTTGAACGACATCAGCAGCGCGTGGCTGCAGAGCCGCAACAACGGCGCCGCGGTCCACCCGGCGGGGCCTTCGAACCGCTCGAGCTCGGCGATGGTGCAGGTCGCGGCGATATCGAGACCGCTCGGCGTGGCTGTGAGCGCCTGCCAGCGCAGCGTCTCGAGATCGATCAGGGTGTGGGTTGCGATCTGCGGCGTCGAGAACAGCCAGGTGCCGCCGGCGAGCCAGGCGCAGCCCTCGCGCCAGTCGGGGATCTCCTCGGTCGAGCTCGGCCGCTTGACTTCGGTGATGGTGTTCAGATTCATGGCCGCCGCCTCATGACCCGGAACGCCCGAAAACAGCGGGCCTGACAATGCCTGATTCAGCGTGCCGGGGATAGACCGCGGCTCACCTCGGCTGCACGAGGTTCCACAGAAGCGCGATTTCGAGAACGTAGCAGAGCACGAGCACGAGCGGCATGATCGTCACCAGCCAGCGCGGCCTGTTCTCGGGAAACAGCCATGCGCTGAAGCCCCAGATCGCGAGCGGCATCAGCGGCCAGGTCGTCAGCGCGACGGTGATGGCATTGCCGATGAACGTCCCGACCGCGGGATTGAGCGTTGTGAGACGAGGATTGAGGAAGCGGATCTCGAGCATGACGAGCGGGAACAGCGTGAGCAGGATGAGGCCCGCCGCCTTCCACCGATTGGGTGGCTTGCCGGTCGCCGGATCGTTCGGCACCCAGCCCGGAAAGGACGTGTCGACCCGCTGGGCGTGGAAGCCTTCGACCAACTCCTCGCTCTCCTTGATCATCGCCGCGCGCGACTCTGATTTGAGCCAGCCGTCGAGATGGGCGGTCGAGTCGAAGCGGAGCACTGTGGTCCAGCCCTTCTCGTTGTGCTGCGGCGGCTGGACGAACGAGCCGATATAGCCGGGATAGGTCGCCTGGAGCTTCTGGATGCGCGCGGCCCAGGCGCGATACGCGGCTTCCTTGCCGGGCTTGATCTCGGTGACCATCACCATGGTCACGCCGTGCTTGACGGAATAATCGACCGCGGCCTGGCCGACAAGCTGCATCGCGACGCCGCCCTCGACCAGCGGCACGACCTGCTCGACGAGCTTTTGGTTCGGCGCGCCGCGGCGCCATTTGCGCAATTGAGCGTCGGAGGCGAAGCGCGCGACCGCCACCCATTCGAGCTGATCGGGCGGCGCCGGCGGCCAGAACTCCACGCTCTCGGCCCCGGCGGCGAGCGCCGCGGTCTGCCAGCTCACCTGCCACTGCGCGAACGCCTCTCTGTTGCTGTCCGGGACGCGCGCGCAAAGCAGGAGCGTTGAGGTGTCCTCGCTCACGGTTCGCTCAATCGCCCCCTAGGACATAGGGCGCGGTGTCCGCGGCCGAGACGACGTCAGCAATCTGCTTTGCGTCCAGCATGGTGGCTTCCGCCGTCGGTCTGACGAACTGATACTTGCGCACCTGCACGGCATCGTTTTGCTGGGAGAAGCCGCTCACCAGGAGATCGGCACCGATCGTGGTGCTGGTGGTCGCCACGCTCACCCCCGTGTCGCCGCCGAACGGCTGGAAGCTCGCCGCCTCGGTGAACTCCGAGATGAGCTCGTGGGTCATGGCGCTGTTGAGATAGACCGCCGGACCGCCTTGCAGAGCCGAACCGCTCGAGAAGACTTTCACCGTGCCGGGGCCGGTCAACTGGCCGACGACGATTCGCTTAGCGCCGCCGATCGAGCCGGTCAGCCATCCCGTCGCAAGCGACACGCCGCCGCGATAATCGCTGCCGAAGGGCATGAAGGCCGAGGTCAGAGCGGGGTCGCCGGGCGCCGGACAGATATCCTTGGAACCGGTGGCGCTCGTCAGCTTTTGGCCGATCGGGTTCATCAGGGTGAAGGCGAACACCTTCACCTGTGTCGGCACCCCGGGCCCTGGGGCCGTGACGATGCTGTTCCGTCCGGTGATGAAGTCGACGAAGCCCGAGCTTATGGTCACGCCCGATCGATCGTTGGGATAAGGATTGAAACTCGCGAAAAGCTCGGGCGCCGTGCCGGGAGTTGGCAGTGCCGTACGGAACACCTTGACCTCGCTCGGGATGCCGGGCGGAGACCCCACGATGATGCTGTCGGAGGTCGAGCCGTCGATGCTGCTGACCGTGACGCTGACACCGCCTTGCGCCGTGTCGGCGAAAGCCTTGAAGCGCGCAAGCTCGGTGGTGAAGGTGCCTCCCTTACCGGAGTAAGCCACCACCTCAGGTGCGTAATCCTTACCGGCACCAACGACGAGGTCGTAGATGCCGTCGCCGTCGACGTCGCCCATGGCGACGCTCAGAGTTCCCTCATAGCCGGGGAAGGGGATGGCGGTGGCGAGGGGCTTGTCGCCATTGCCGTCATACACCTTCACCTCGGCGGCGCGCCCCTTGGCGCCCGGGATCGCCACCGCATAGCTCGACACCGCCGGGATGACGTTGACCAGCGCCATGAGCCCGTTGTCCTCATGGTTGAGGCGATGGCAATGCATCACGAACAGCCCGGTGAAATCGTCGAAGCTCGAGCGGAGCGACAGCGCGCCGCCCTGAATTACCGACTCCTCGGCGCCCATCACCGGTGCGGGCACGTTGGCATTATCGACGCCCCACATCTCGGGCCCGGTCTCCAGCCCGGTGGTCGGATCGAAATAATGCGTGACCTGGAAGTCGTTGACGTGGATGTGGATGGGATGTTCGTCATTGTTGTAGTTGATGAAATTCCACTCTTCGATCGAGCCAAGCCGCGGCTGGATCAGCGCAACGTTGGGAAACGCCATGCCGGCGAAGGCGTAGATGAAGGCCTTGGGATCGGACTTGCTCACGAGATCATTGAGGAATCCGCCGTTGATGACGAGGTCCCGCTTGAAGTCGGGCTTGACCTGCGAGATGTCGCGAAACGGCGTGTAGCCGTCGAGCTTCTGTCCTTCGGCGAACGTCGTGGTCACGCCCTGAACGCCGTCGGACGTGGCGCGCGCGAGGACCTGCGTCGGTGAGTAGAAGAAGCCGTCGTAATAGCTGACCGCCGACGGCGAGACGCTCACGTTACCGAGCGTCGCCGGCGGATTGTCGGTCCCATCATTGGTGTAGAGGATGCCTGGCGCGGTCGCCGTCACGGCGCCGCCCCCTCGTGGCGGCATGTCGAGGACGAGCTCGCCCGTGTCGGGCATCGTCACGGCGATCGCGTAGCGCGTCGCCGGCGGGATCAGCAGCTTCGTGCCGTCCTCGAACACGGGGTAGTGCACCTCGGGGAAGGGAAGCCCGTCTTGGCCGACGATGGCGATCTTGGGATGATTGCCCGTCGCCGTTTCTGTGAGCCGAACGGGCATGTAGAGAATGTCGCTGACATTGGCGAGCACCCAGATCTCGGTCTGCCCGGCCTTGCTCTTGATCACCGGCTGGAACTGACCGTTCACGGTGAACTGCACGTCGCGCTTATAGTCTGCAAGCGACGGGTCCGCCGGCACGTCGTCGCCCTGGCCGGCAAACGCGGTGAAGCGCTGCAAATTACTCGGGATGAACTGGAAGCGTCCGCGCTGGTTGTAAATCGACAGCGGGCCCGCGTACCAGATGGTGAAGAACTGATCGCCTTTTCTCGACTGCAGGAAATTGGTCGGGGTCAGCAGCGGACGGTAGGTGCCCTTGGCCAGCTCGTCCCCTACCGGCGGCTTGAGCGTGCTCAGCCATTGCGGCCAGCTGTAATTGTTGATCTCGGCAAGCCCGCCGGCGCGATCGAAGACGTAGTTGTATTGCAGCACCATGTTGCGGATCGGGATGCTGTTCTCCGTCACCAGTGGAAGGTTGCCGTCGGTGCGACCGATGGCGAGCAGGCCCGCCAGCCCGAGATAAGTTTGGGCCGTGGTGAGCGTGTGCAGATGACTGTGATACCAATAGGCGCCCTGCGGCATGCTCTTGGGGATGCGGTAAGTGTAGGTGTTCGACTCGCCAGCCGGGATGTGCAGCAACACATTGTCGGCATTGCCCTTGGGGCTCACATGCACGCCGTGCACGTGCAGGTTCATCGGCGACGACGTCATCTGGTCGGGATAGAGCGGCACCTCCTCGCCCTTGGGAATGTATTTCGGATCGATCAGGTCGCGGATGGTGAGGCCAGAGAGCGCGTTGTCGAGATGGACGATCAGCGTCTCGCCAGGAAACACCTGGAGCGTTGGCGCGGGATAGAGATTGTCTCCCGTCATCTGCCCGTTGGACGCCGTGCCGCGGTTCACCGCATAGGCGAACACCAGGAAGTTCTTCACCGGCAACGCAACGGTGTCGAGGTGGGCCTCGCCCTGATGGGCGGTCAGCGTCACCTCGAGCACGCCGTCCTTGCTCGCGAGCACGACCGGCTCGGCGAACTCAGGGCGGATCGAGGGATCGAATTTCGCATCCTCGGCGCGAGCCGGCGCGCTGTGCCCTATCGCTGAGATGAGCGCCGCCGCCATGCAGCTGAAGGCGAGTGCGCGCAGAGATCGATTCATGTGGAAGTCCTCGCCGAAGGAACTTGTCGCGAATCAGGCACGCGTGGGAGCTGTCGGGCCCGACTGTGCACCAAGGGTTAGGCAGATGCTACCCGCAAGCGGCATCGGCAACGGCCCTCTTGGCGCCGGATCCCATCATGACGCTCGCCGCGATTTTGGCGGCGAAAATCGCCTATTTGCGCCAATTCGACAGGCCGCCATCGAGGTGCCGGGCGGCCTTGAAGCCAGCCTCCTGCGCCGCCTGGACCGCCATCGCCGAACGCTCGCCATAGGCGCACAGGAACACGAGCTGCTTGGTGCCGCCGATGGCGTAGAGCGCCCCGCCAGGCTTGACCGCCTCGCCGATCGCCCGGAACGGAACGCGGATGGCGTTCTCGACCGCGCCGGTCTTCTCGATCTCGCGCGCCTCGCGAAGATCGATCAGGGCGACATCGGGCGTCGCGATCAGCTTCGCCAGCTCCTCCCCGCTCACCGCCCAGCCGCGCTTGGCGATCTCCTCCTGCGGCAGCCCGACGCGCATATTGGCCGGGACCGCGACGTCCATCATCTTTGGGTCGGGCAGATGCAGATTGGCCATCAGCTGCTCGTACTCGGCGACCGATTTCACGCGGAGCCGCGGATTGAATGCCCGCTCCTCGCCGATAGTGCTGACCGTCTCGCCTTTGTAGTCGTGCGCGGGATAGACGAACGTTTCGTCGGGCAGCTTCAGCAGCCGATTGAAGATCGACTCGTATTGCGCGCGCGAGTTCCCGTTCTGAAAATCGGTGCGGCCGGTGCCACGGATCAAGAGCGTATCGCCGGTGAACACGCGGTCCGGCAGCGTGAATGAATAGGAATCGTCGGTATGGCCCGGCGTATAGATCACGTCGAGGTCGAGGCCCTCGATGCCGACCTTCTCGCCGTCGCGCACGCGCATCGAGACGACATCGGCCTTGGTCTGCTCGCCCATCACCGTCACGCAAAGCGTGCGGTCGCGGAGCGCTCCGAGCCCGGTGATGTGATCGGCGTGGAGATGCGTGTCGATCGCCTTGACCAGCTTGAGGTCGAGCTCGTTCATCAGCTGGATATAGCGATCGACCTTGTCGAGCACGGGATCGATGATCAGGGCTTCGCCGCCCTTACGGCTGGCGAGCACGTAGGTGTAGGTGCCAGAGACGCTGTCGAACAATTGGCGGAAGATCATGCCGCTCCTCCAGTCAATCTGACCCGCGCGGCGCCAAAGCCCTCTCCCGCCGCACGCGACAGGAGATGTTTTGCAGGCTCGGCGCATTGCACGCGGATGTCAGGCACCGCCATGATCTCCCAGAATGCCGTCCGTGTCAGCGGCCCTACGCCGTACAAAACGCGCGACGCATGGCCGCTAGTATCGACGATAGCGCAATCGGCGTCGACGTCGATGCCGATCCCGATCCGATCGCGGGGCGCGCCAGGCTAGGAATCGGTCGCGGTCGGCGCCGGCGCGCCAAGCTCGGGCCTTTTCGCCTGCGTGATGAGGCGGGCGAGCGCGGTGCCGGCGAGCATGCATGGGATGAACATCAGCGTGCCCTTGGCGAGCAGCGGGATCGAAACGATCGCAGGCCCCGGGCAGAAACCCGACAGCCCCCAGCCGATGCCGAACACAGACGCGCCGAGCACGAGCCGCGCGTCGATGTCCTTCAGCGTCGGCAGGAGGAACCGCTCGGCGAGCAGCGGCCGTGGCCTCCTGAGCACGAGGCGGTAGCCCACGAACGTGACCAGCACCGCCGCTGCCATGACGAAGATCAGGCTCGGGTCGAAGCTGCCGAACAAGTCGAGGAAGTTCTGCACCTTGGCGGGGTTGGCCATGTCCGAGATCAGCAAGCCGAGACCGAAGATGAGTCCGGCTGCGGCGTTGACGAGGTTTCGCATGGTCAGCCGCCGATCACATGACGCATGACGAACACCGTGATGAACGCCGTCGCCATGAAGATGCAGGTCGCCGCGATGGAGCGGGGCGAGAGCCGCGCGATCCCGCACACGCCATGCCCGCTGGTGCAGCCACTGCCGAGCGTCGTGCCGTAGCCGACGAGCAGACCCGCGATCGCCATCAGGCTCGCGTTGCTTGAGACGCTCTGCGCGAACGGCGCTCCGGTCGCGGCGGCGTAGAGCAAAGGCGCGGCGAGCAGGCCGAGCATGAAGCAGGCCGCGCCGAGCGGGTCGGTGCCGGCGTAAGGCGGCAATAGCCGGCCGACAATGCCGCTGATCCCGGCGATGCGGCCGTTGAGCGCCATCATCGTCACGGCGGCGCTGCCGATCAGCACGCCGCCAATGGTCGCGGCAACGGGCGTGAATTGGGTGATCTCCATCGCGAGCATCCTGTCCGGTGAGGCGGAAGCGCCCGCCCGCCGGCGCGCCCGCACGCCTGGCCTAAGCAAACACCCTCAAGCGCGGCCGATCGCGTGCACCTCGGCGGTCAGCCGAGGGAACGGCTTAGTTGCAGAATGAGATGTAGCACCAGGAACCGCGCGGGCTGCGCACGGCGCAATTACGGAGCGCGATCCGCGTTGCCGTCGAGCAGTAGGCTGAACTGCCCCAGCCCCAGGCGTATGGGCTCGATGCTTGACAATAGCAGGCGAACGCCTCGGAGGGCAGGACCGCTGCCGCCAGGAGAGCGGCCGAGGCGATCAGCAATCTCGTCTTTTTCATCACGCGCACCCCTTCAGATTTGTCATCCTGGAGAAAACTTAATGCCGCGGCTTCGTAGCAGGGGATTGGTCGGCCGGTCCCGCTGTGTTAAACGTTAGGTCGTCGCAAGCATACTCTAGAGGTGAAGGCAGATGTACAACAATTCAGTGATGCCAAAAATTGCCTTAACTGTCGCACTTCTTGCCCTGGCCGTCGCACCCGCGCGCGCCGCGAGCGGCGGCGGCGGCGACGCGACGCCCGATCAAATGCCCGCGGTTTGCAAAGCGCAAGCGGCGAGCCTGAAGCTCGCTCAGACTGCCGCCGACGCCTTTGTGCAGAAATGCACCACCGCCTCGGCCAACCCGTCCGCACGGAAGTCGGCTGAGCGGCTCGAGGGCACGAAGTAGCTAGCCCGCGGCCAGCGCAGGAGCGCTGCTTCCCGACTTAGCGTCACTCATTGGGTGCGCGCCGCTCGCCCGGCACCTCGATCCATTCCGGCGCGAGCAGCCTCAGCATGCTGCCTTCGGTGGCGAGCGTGTGGATGTAGAAGCCCCTGGCGACCTCGTCGGTCACCTCCATCACGGGGGAGGGCGCCGACACGATGGTGAGCTCGCCGCATCGGCCGATCCAATCGACGTGCCGGTGGCCGTGCATCAAGATCACGCGCCCCGCCAACGGCTTCAGCTTGCGCACGAACCAGTTGCCGTTGATGAGCGCGGTGCCGATGCGCTCAGACAGCGTCTTTGCCTTCCACGGATATTCGACCACGTGATGATGCAACGCGATCACCCAAACAGCGCGCGGATATTGCGCGGTTGCGATCTCGATGCCGCTCATCTGCTCGGCCGAGATCATGCCGAGCGCGTTGGTGAAGGAGAAATGGGTGTCGGCGTTGGAGTTGAGCACGATGACCCCGAGCCCATGATCTTCATCCGGCGGCAACACCATGGGGAAGACCTTGGCCCATAGCTCGGTGAGGCGTCGCGAGAAGAGTGGCCGGCCCGTCTCGGCGAAGCGCGCAATCACGCCGCGATGCGGCTCGAGCGCCTCGTCCAGGGTCTTGCCGAGCTTGTGCGTCCTGCGGTCGATGACCTTGACCCGCTTGCCCTGAACCGCGTCCATCCCCGACAGCGTTCTGAGCTGCCTGAGCCGGATGTTGGGACTGCCGGGCAGGTCCATGCGCGCCGGATTGGCGCGGTCGACGATGTTGAGGTCGTGATTGCCGGGAAGGATCAGCATCCGCTGCACGAGGTGCGGATAGGGCGCGATCATGTCGAAGAACTCGGCCCATTCGCTGGCGAGCCCCGCATCGGTGACGTCGCCGCTGATGAGGACGACATCGAGTGGGGTTTTGGCGTGGATCGCGTCGAGCTCGGCGAGAAGGCGCTTGAGGCGGACATTGCCGCGCGGACCGAGACGCCCGCTTTCAAGGCGAAAGCCGTATGGTGCCGCTACGATGTGGATGTCCGAGAGATGGGCGACGCGCCAAATGCGGCGCTGCTTGGTGCGCGTGCCGAACTCGCGCAGCGTGAGGGGCGGCGGCATCAGCGCGTCGGCGAATCCCCAAAACAGCGCCGCGACCGCGAGATAGCCGGCGACCACCAAAAGGCTGTTGGCGATCGCCACCTTGGCGAGCCGGCTGAAGGAATCGATCTCTTGGAGGCTGGCGAAAAGGTGCGCTCTCGGCCACGCCCAACCGACCACCAGGAGCCCCAGGGCGAACAGCAGCACCCCGGCGACGGCGGCAGCGCCAGCGCGCAGCTTGCCGCGGCTCGCGTCAGTTGCGGTCGACCAGAGCAAGCGCTCCGAGAAGTGGCGCAGCACCTCTCGGCAGGCGGCATAGCCTGGCTGGACGAGAAGAGCGTTGAGCGACCAGAAGCTCGTTTCCGCGAGCCGGAACAGCGGACGCCAGCCGAACCAGCCGATGGCGCCGGTCGCGAGCACGAGAATGATCGTCGTCCACAGCCCGACCTCCGGCGAGGCGACATTGTCGGTGAACGCCCTGAACCACATGGTCGTGGCGACGGGGACGACGCCGAGCAGCACACCGGGGACGACCAGCAGCAGCCCCCAGGCAATGATCAGCTTGGGCAGGCTGATTTCCACCAGCATGCCGCCGGCGAGCGACAGCATCGAGCGAACTCTTGGTGCTCGAGGCGTCGTCCTCGACGTCGCCCTGGCGAGGGTCGATGATCGGTTGAGTCGTCACCTGAACAGCTTGAGCGATTCCTCGGCGAGAACGCCGCCGGTCAGAGCGATGTCGGCGAACGGCGTCTTGTCGGCGATCTCGGCGTCGGTGACCATGATCTGGCCGATCTTGGTAGCGAGCTCGGCGATCGATGCGCCATAGACGACGCGGGCGATGCCGCACCAGACGATCGCGCCCATGCACATCGGGCAGGACTCGCCCGAGGTGTAGAGTGTAGTGCCCTTGAGCTTGTCAGGACCATGCGCGGCGAGGAAGTTGCGGATGGCGACCATCTCGCCATGCGCCGTCGGGTCCTTCTCCTGCTTGCCGAGATTGCGGCCCTTCGCCAAGACTTCACCGTCGCCGACAATGACCGCCCCGAACGGATAGTCGCCGAGCGCGGCCTCCTCGAGCGCGAGCCTCATGAATTTCTCGTCTTCGGCCGTGGCCGGTCCTTCGATGCCCCGCCCAAACGCCCGCCCGGCGATCGGCAGCGCGACTGCGCCCAGCGCGAGGGTTGCGACTTGCCGGCGGCTCAAACCTGTTGCTGCGCGTTCCCGGCGGTGTTTCATGCTCGGCCCTCCTGGCTGCTCTCCCCGACTGGCACCCGGCTAGGATGATCTACGCTTGCGGGCGCTGCCAGGGCGAGCCTTGGTCGAGCTTAACAAAGATTTCCGCGCCGCATCGAGGATCTCGCCCGATAGTTTGTCGCCGCGCGTGGCCCGCGCCAGCACCAGCGCGCCGACCATCGTCGACAATTCGGCGAGCGCCTTTGCATGGTCCTGGCTGCGGTTTTTGCCGATACCGAGCTTGGCAAGATTGTCCACCATGCCGTGCACGCCCTTGGCATAGGCATTGCGCAACGCGCTGCCCTTCGTCTCGCGCGCGACGTCGCCGCACAGCGCCGCCGTGGGGCAGCCGCTGCCGGGGTCGTCGCGATGGGCGGCCGAGAGATACGTCTCGAGCAGCTCGCGCTCCGCCGCTTCGCCGTCGCCTTGGTGACGCGCGTCGATCGCCGCGATCGTTGCCGCCAATTCGGCGAAAGCCGCCGAGCACGCCAGCGCCGCCAGATCGTCCTTGGATTTGAAATGCCGGTAGAAGCCGCCATGGGTAAGGCCGGCCTCGCCCATCAGCTCGGGCACGCTGACGCCGCCGATGCCGCGCTCGCGGAACAGCCTCGCCGCCGCGCCGACGACCTCCTCGCGATGCTTGTCTGCCTCTTCGCGCGATGCTCTTGCCATCTCATCCTCCTGGTCGTGGCGAATATATGACGTCCGTCATCTGAATGAAAGGCCGCGCCCGGCGCCTTGACATTATAGATGATAAGCATAATCTATCCGCGAGGCGGACCCGCCTGAACCCATCATCACCATCATAGGAGTTGCCTGCCATGCACACCCACGAGACGGCCCCCAACCGCTTCATCGAGGCTGACGGCTTCACTTACGCCTATCGGCGCTTCGGCGTTGAGGATGGCGTGCCGCTGGTCTTTCTCAATCGCTTCCGCGGCACCATGGACGAATGGGACCCCTCGGTGACCAACGGCCTCGCCAAGACGCGGCCGGTCATCCTGTTCGACAATGCCGGCGTCGGGCTCACCAGCGGCGAGACGCCTGACAGCGTCGAGGCCATGGCGCGCCACGTGGCTGCGTTCGTCGATGCGCTCGGCCTGCAACAGGTCGATCTGCTCGGCTTCTCGCTCGGCGGCTTCGTCGCCCAGCAGGTCGTGCTCGACCGGCCCGCTCTGGTACGCCGCGTGATCCTCGCCGGGACTGGTCCCAAAGGCGGCGCCGGCATGGAGAGCTTCACTCCGGAGGTAAGCGAAGCCGCGACCCATGTGCCAGGCCGCGCCGAGGACCTGCTGTTCCTGTTCTTCGCCAACTCCAAGACGAGCCAGGCGCAGGGCAAGGAGTTCCTCGGTCGCACCATGGCGCGGACGCTCGATCGCGAACCGGCGACCACCGTTCAGACCATGGGCGCTCAGGCCAAGGCCATCGCCGGCTGGGGCTCGGCCCCTAACGGCGATTACGAGTATCTGCGCAAGATCGCGCAGCCAGCCCTGGTTGTGAACGGCGCCAGCGACATCATGATTCCGACGGTCAACTCATTCCTGATGTCGCAGCACATGCCGAACGCGCAGCTGATCGTCTATCCCGACGCCGGCCACGGTGCGCTGTTCCAGTATCACGACCGCTTCGTCGTCGAAGCCAAGCTGTTCCTCGACGCGTGACGGTGACGTCCTGCTCGAGAGCAGGAGTGACATAAGGCCGCTGCCGCCGGAGGACGCGAAACTGTGATCGGGTGCGTGTTGCCTTGTAGGCCCCCGATGCGGCAGAACGTCCTCCGGTTCACTCAAGGAGGCGGGCAGCTCCATGTCGATCTCGATGTATCAGGCCTCAGTGCCTGCGTTTCTTTCAATGCTGAAGAATCTCACGGCCATTCTGGACAAGGCCGAGGCGTTCGCGGCCGAGCACAAGATCGCCGAGGAGGTCATCATCAATTGGCGGCTTGCGCCCGACATGTTCCCGTTCTCACGCCAGGTGCAGATCGTCGCTGATTTCGCCAAGGGCACTCCGGCCCGGCTGGCCGGCGCCGAGGTGCCGAGCTATCCCGACGACGAGAAGACCTTCGCCGAGCTCAAGGCGCGTATCGCCAAGACTGTGAAGTTCATCCAGGGCCTGAACGCCAAGGACATCGACGGCTCAGAGGAGCGCGACATCACGCTCAAGATCGGCGGCCAGGACATGCACTTCAAGGGCCAAGCCTATCTCGTGCATTTCGCGCTGCCCAATTTCTATTTCCATGCGACCACCGCCTACGCGATTCTGCGGCGTTGCGGCGTGGAGATCGGCAAGCGCGATTTCCTCGGCGGGGTCTAGGCCGAAGTCGGCTCCCGCGGGCGGAACAGGAAGGTCATAGCGATCCCGGCGGCAAACCCGCCAACATGCGCCATATAGGCGACGCCGCCGACATCGGCGGCGCCGCCGATCGTGCCGACGCCGCTGATCAGCTGAAGCGCGATCCACATGCCGAGCACGACGAACGCGGGCATGGCGACGATCTGCCGGCCGAGCAGCACGTTCACGCGCGATTGCGGGAACATCAGGATATAAGCGCCGAGCACGCCGGCGATCGCGCCAGAGGCGCCGACATTGGGAATGTTCGATGCGGGATTGACGGCGTATTGGGCGAACGTCGCGGCGATGCCGGCCAGGAGATAGAAGATCAGAAACTTGAGATGGCCGAATTTGTCCTCGACGTTGTCACCGAAAATCCACAGGAACAGCATGTTTCCGCCCAGGTGAAACCAGCTGCCATGCATGAACATTGAGGTGAAGACGGTCTCGATGCCGGCGATGTGGTCGCGGGCGAAGCGCGCGGGAATGAACGCCCAATGGTCGATGAATTGGTCGCCGCCGCTGAGCTCGACCAGGAAGAATAAAACGTTGAGGGCAATCAGGACGTAGGTGACGACGGGCAGCGTCCGCCGTTGGCTATCGTCGTCGCCGATGGGGAACATTGGCGTCCTGCCTCGCGTGGGGTCAATTGAGCGATCATAGCAACGGGCGTCGCTAAGTCCATGCGGAGCGAGGCCTAAACGCCAAGAAACCGAGGATTTTCCGTGGGGTGCGGCGTAACGGACGCCTCGCGGTCATAGATTGGGGGTGGCCGTGGGGGAAGCCAGGGGCTACCCTTAGCAGGCTTACGGGGGATTGAGATGGGCGGACGATCCTTAGGTGCCGGTCTTGCAGCGATCGCGTTCGCGCTTGTTCTGCCGGCCGCGAGTACGCTCCGCGCCGAGGAGGCGTCGACCGCCACGCTCGAAGTCGTGCCGCCTGGCGCTTCGCCCGCGCCCGTTGGTGCAGCGCAACAAGCAGGCAAAACCAATACCGCGGCAGCGACCCCGGGCGCCGAGCCTGCTTTCGATGCGAGCCCCGCCTCGCCCGCTAACGGCAGCGCCCCGCCGCCGGATGCCGCCGCCCCGTCACCAAGCGCCGCGACCGCGGCACCTTCTGCCGGCGCCGACCCGATCGTCATCGCCATCCGCGCAAGGCTCGACGACCCCGCTATCCGCAAGGCTGCATCGTCTGGCGACCTCGCCGCGCTGAAAGTCTTCTACGCGGCAAGGACCGGCGCGCCGCTGTGGATCACCGGCATGGGCTTCTCGGCGCGGGCGCAGGCGGTCATCACCGAGATCGAGAACGCCGACGATTGGGGCCTGTCGGCGGACGCCTTCGAGCTGCCGTCTGCTGCGGACCTGCCGGCGAGCGCCGAGGCGCAGGCCTCCGACGAGGTCAAGCTCGACCTTGCCATTCTCAAATATGCGCGCTTCGCCCGCGGCGGACGCCTATCGCCCGGGCGGATCAGCGTCCTGATCGACCAGAAGCCGGATCTCCGCGATCCCAAGACCGTGCTGAACGATATTGGCGCGGCAGCGGCGCCCGACGCCTATCTGCGCTCGCTGCATCCCAAGCATGTGCAGTTCGAGCGGCTCCGCCAGGCGTTGCTGAAGGCGCGCGCCAAGGGCAAGAAGGGCGTCAACGGGCCCGACATTCAGCGCATCGTCATCAACATGGAGCGCTGGCGCTGGATGCCGGCCGAGCTCGGCGCCTACCATGTGCAGGACAACATCCCGGAGTTCATCGGCCGCGTGGTGAAGAACGGCAAGCCCGTCTACGCCACCAAGGTCGTGGTCGGCTTGCCCAAATATGCCACGCCGATCTTCTCGGCCGACATGCGCTCGATCGTGTTCAATCCGTCTTGGACCGTGCCCGAGACCATCGTTCTCGAAGATCTTCAGCCTGCCCTCAAGGGCAAGGGCGACGGCAACGGTCCCGACCTTTCGATGTTGGAGGACCACGAGCTGACCGTCAGCTTTCAAGGAAAGCCCGTCGATCCGGCCAAGGTCGACTGGGCCAACGCCAAGATCATGTCTTACACATTCACCCAGCCCCCGGGTCCCGACAACGTGCTCGGCAAGTTCAAGTTCAACTTCCCCAACAAGCACGCCATCTACATGCACGACACCATCCAGCCCGAGTTCTTCGCCGAGACAGTGCGCATGGCGAGCCATGGCTGCGTCCGCGTGGACCAGCCGGCACGGCTTGCCTCTCTGCTGCTCGCCGAAGACAAAGGCTGGGCGCCGGACCAGGTGAAGGACGCGGTCGGCAAAGGTAACAGCGTGGTGCTGTTGAGCCACAAGATCCCGGTTCACCTCACCTATTTCACCGTCACGGTCGACGACAAGGGCAAGGTCCAGGTCTTCGCCGACATCTACGGCATCGACGGCAAGATGGCTGCGGCCCTGTTCGGCAAGGAGGCCAATCTCGACGAAGTTGCCGCCGACGCCGATGCCGCGCCCCCCGGCCGCAGGCGCTCCGCGTGGAACAACAGCCGCGGCGGGCTCACCGAAGCCATCAACGGGCTGTTCGGCAACTGATCTCTCTCTTGCTCGGCTACTTCGCCGCCGCCGGCGCGTCAGCACCCTCGACCGCAGCGAGAATGGCGCGCGAGAGCTCGGTCAGCGAAGGATCGCGCGCTCCCATCACCAGGACGAGATCGCCGGCCTGCGCCTCCTCGGCAATGCGCGCGATGAGCCACTCGCGCGATGAGGCGAACTCGGCGTGAGCGCCTTGGCCCGCGATCTCGGCGACGATATCTGCGGCAGAGAAATCGCGCGTCGCCGTGCCGCCGGCATAGAACACTTCGAGCATCCATAGCCGGTCGTGCCGCGCGAGCTCGCGGGCAAAGGTGGTGACGAAGTCGCGGCGGAGGAACCGGGTCGGGCCGTAGCCATGTGGCTGGTACACGGCGAGCACGCGCTTTGATCTGAGCCGCGCGGTCCTGATCGCCGCGGCGATCTTCTCGGCGTTATGCGCGAAATCGTCGATGATCTCGACGCCGCGCGCCTTGCCGATGGTCTGGAACCGGCGGCCGATGCCCCTGAAGGCGGCGAGCGGCGCGACCATCTCCTTGAGCGACACCCCGACCGCCTGGCACGCGGCTATTGCGGCAAGCGCGTTGGCGATGTTGTGCGCGCCCGGAACGGGCAGGGCGAAGGCGACGCCGCCGACTTGGAAATAGCTCGCGGCCGGGCCGAGCTCGACCTCCTCGCCGCGGATATCGGCACGCTTGCTCAAGCCGAATCTGAGCGCATTGCCGGCAAAGCGGTCGAGGCTTGCATCGTCGCCGACCACCAGCGTCTCGCGGGTCCGCGCGCGCAGCGTCGCGAACATGGCGGCGACCTCGGCCGTCTCGCGATGATCGCGCTGCAGGTTGAGGATGATGCCGATCGCCGGCGCATAGCGCACCAGCGTGCCGTCGCTCTCGTCGGCCTCGACCACGAGCAGGTCGGAGCCGCCGGCAAACGCGTTGCCGGGCAGGCCTTGCGCCTGAAGCAGCGGGAGGTCGCCGCCGGTGATGACCGAGGGGTCGCGGCCGGCGCCGCGCAGGATCTCGTAGATCATCGCGGCGACCGTCGACTTGCCGCTCGTCCCCGTTACGGCGAGCGAGCGATGGGCAGCGACGAAATAAGCGAGCAGCTCGGAGCGGTGGACGATCGGCACGCCGAGCTCGCGCGCCCTGGCGACGTCGGGCACGTGCTCCTCGACCGCGGTCGAGTTCACCAGCGCGGCGCAGTCGGGCGTAACGCCCCTGCCGTCTTGCTTGTAGACGGCGATGCCGAGCGCTTCGAGCTCTGACCGCATTCCCGCCCGCTCGCCGCGGTCGAAGGCGCGGTCGCTGCCGCTTGCTCTGCCGCCGGTCATCACCTGGAACTGGGCGAGCGCGCTCATGCCCGATCCGGCGAGCCCGGCGTAGTGGAACCGGCCTTGGCCTTTGGGGTCGGGCAGGGGGCGCGCATCGGGTGCCGCGATCAGCACGAGATCGCCTTCGCGCACGCGCGCGAACAGCTCGACCACGTCGCGGTTGAACAGGCGCACGCAGCCATGCGAGGCGGTCCTGCCGATCATCTCCTCGTGGTTGGTCCCGTGCAGATAGATGTAGCGGGCGCGCGAGTCGCAGCCTTCGCCGCGATTGATGCCTTCCTCGAGCCCATCGAGAGTGAGGATGCGGGTGAGGATGAGGTCGTCGTTGCGCACCTCGCCCACCCACCGTTCGCCGGTCCTCTGGCGCGAGACGAACACCGCGCCGAGCGCCGCCTCCTCGCCGATCCTGCGGCGAATCGAGTGCCAGCCCGGCGGCGTGCGGAACGAGTCTTCGGTGCCGCCGATGCCGTTCCGCGCGGTCGAGACTGGCCACGCCGCGACAGGTATTCCGCCTTCGAGCCAGGTCGCGACCTGACGCTCGGCGTCGACCACGAGCAGCCGCTCGGGGAAGCTCGCCGGCGCGCCTTGGCGGGATAGGCCCTCCCGCGCCAGATCGAGCGCGCGGGCAGCCGAGAGTTTGTCGATCGAGGCCGTCACGCGCGCACTCTGCCACAGCGGGCGCGGGCGGCGTTACCCCCTTTGTTGCGAATTCCGCGGGAGATTTCCGGGACCGGCCGGTACTCCCCGCCGGTCCCGGTTGTGGGCTCTAGAGCCTACCAGTAGCGGCGGTAATAGGGGCGGTTCCAGTAGCCGTACCCATAGGGCCGGTAGCCGTAGCCGTACCCGTAATAGGGCCGGTAATAGTAGTTGTTCCAATAGTTGTAACGGGGATAACCCCAGCCCCAGCCGCGACCGCGATAGCCACGATAGTGAGCCTGCTCGACCGGCAACGCCGAATTGGCGGCGTCATTGGTGGCAAGGCCGCTCGCGGCGTTCAGGGCGGGCAACGGCGCCGCTTCTGCCTGGCCGACTGCGAAGGCCAGACCAAAGACGAGCGTCGCGGCAAAGAGCTTGATTGGGAGGTGAGGCATGCGTTGATTCTCCTTTAGCTCCAACCTCCCCCGGCTCGCCAAGGCTAACGATGGGTTGACGGCGTCGCAACGCGGCATGCGATCACAACACGGTGAGCGCGCATGGCTTGGAGCGGCCGGACCTGGAAAATCCCTTGGAGACCCATAGCGACCTAGAACAGCGGGCCGCCATACGGGTAGTAGAACTGCCAGTAACGATACTGGTAGGGGCGCCAATAGGGGTAATAGGACCAGTTGTAGCGGCGCGGCGTATTCGCTGCGTAGCGCTTGTAATTGCGGGCCTGTGCGGTCTTGTAGCGCGCCGATGAGACGAGCGCGCCGCCCACCTCCTGGCTGAGCTTGGCCTGGTCGCCCAGGGCCAGCGGCGCTGCGGGTGCTGGCTTCGGCGCGATCATGAAAGCGCCGGCCAAGATTGCGAGAGCAATGGCGGTTCGCATGGGTAACTCCCTGCTTGAGGTCTACGCTTTTTGTTCTTGTGCGCAACGCTGTAGCACAGAGCTAGTTTCCGTCAGGTTAGCGCACCCGCCCACCTGCCGGCCATAGCCTTCCGGCATCGAATTGGAAGCGAAGCGGCATTTCAGTCGGAGCGGCTTCTTCGCCATGCTCTGCGGCATAAGCTTCAGCACCGTCCTGCCCAGAGGAGAAGGCCATGCTCACCCGTTTCGCCGCCGCTGCCGCGATCAGTCTGCTCGCGTTCATGGTGTCCTTGCCGCCCACGGCACGGGCCGCCGAGGATGACGGCATCGTCAAGTTCAAGAGCGCCTACGACATGCCCGAGACCATTAAGCGCATGAAGAAGGACATCGCCGACAAGGGCATCATGTTCTTCGACGAGATCGATCAGGCCAAGCTCGCCGCCGATGCCGGCGTCACGCTGCTGCCCTCGACGCTGCTCGTGTTCGGCAACCCGCCGCTCGGCACGCTGTTCCTGACCTCCGACCCCGATGCCGGACTCGATTGGCCGGTGCGGCTGCTGGTCTACCAGGATGCCAAGGGCGACGTGTGGGTGGCCTATACCGACTTCGCCTGGATCGCCAAGCGCCACGGCATCACCAATCGCGAAAAGGAATTCAAGATGGCCTCCGACGTGATCGGCTCGATCACCTCGACGGTGAAGCCGACACAATAGGCAGCTCAGAGCTTCGCCGCGGCAACGAGCAGGATCACGACCTCGCTGACCTGCTCGACCGCGCCGAGCACGTCACCGGTTTGTCCGCCGAGCCTGGCGATGCAGAGCCGCCCGACGATATAGGCGGCCGCCGCGACCAGGACGGCTGCGAGCAGCGCGTTGCCGAAGCCGAGCCCGATGACGAGGGCGACGAAGCCAAGCAGCGCCGCGATCCACGCGCTTGACGCCGGCGGCCGACCGGCACTCGCGGCAAGCCCGTCGGCACGCGCGGGGGGCACGAGCCGCATCAACACGGGCAGGGTGGCACGACCTCCGGCATGCGCGGCGAACAGCGCAGCCGCCATGAGGCCAGGCCCGGCGAGACTTCCGAGCGCGCCGGCGCGGAGCATGAGTGAAAGCATCAGCGCCGAGGTTCCGTAAACCCCGATCCGGCTGTCGCGCATGATGGCGAGCTTCTGCTCCCGCGTCTTGCCGCCGCCGATGCCGTCGGCGGTATCGGCGAGCCCGTCCTCGTGCAGGCACCCGGTCGCGAGCATGATCGTGCCGATTGCGAGCACGCCAGAGACGAACGGGTGCAGGCCGAGCTTCGCCGCGACATAGCAAGTAAGCCCTCCGAGCAGCCCGATCAGCGCGCCGACCAGCGGGAACGCCCAGCTTGCCCGTGCGATGTCCGCGCCCGACTTGGCGGCGGAGTGGACGAAGGGGAGCCGGGTGCAGAAGGCTAGGCCGGTCCTGAGGTCCGTGCTAAGGCCCCTCGCTGAGACGCCCCCCTCCATCGCCGTCGCTCCTTAAAGCCTCGTGGGTCAAGTCTAGTCCGAAATGACGCGCTTTGCTTCCCTTGATGAGTTGCGCGCTTCCTGCCTCGACCTGCCGTCAGGCGACGAGAAGGCTGCCGCCTCGGTCGCCGCCCGGGAGGGCGTGCTCACCAAGCCGCCGAAAAGCCTGGGCCGCCTCGAGGAGACGGTCGCCTGGCTCGCAAGCTGGCAGGGCGCGAGCCCGCCGCATCTCGACAACGTCGAGATCGTCGTGTTCGCCGGCAATCACGGCGTGACGGCGCAAAACGTGTCGGCCTATCCGGCGGAGGTCACGGCGCAGATGGTGGCGAACTTCGCTTCCGGCGGCGCCGCCATCAATCAGCTCGCCCGCGCGTGCGGCGCAGAGCTGCGCGTGGTCGCGCTCGACCTCAACACGCCCACCGCCGATTTCACCAAGGCTCCGGCCATGGACGAGGCCGAGTTCCTCGAAGCGGTCGCGGCCGGCCACGACGCGGTTTCGCCCGCCGCCGACCTGGTGGTGCTCGGCGAGATGGGCATCGGCAATACGACTGCTGCTGCGGCGATTGCTGCGGCCCTGTTCGGCGGCGGCGGCGCACGCTTTGCCGGCCGCGGCACCGGCGTCGACGAGGACGGGCTGAAGCGCAAGCAGGTGGCGATCGATGCCGGTCTGGAACGGCATCGCGCGGCGCTTCACGATCCGCTGCGCGCTGCGGCCGCGTTCGGCGGGCGCGAGCTTGCCGCGATCCTCGGCGCCACGCTCGCCGCGCGGCACGCGCGGATTCCTGTGCTGCTCGACGGCTTCGTCTCGACCGCCGCCGTTGCCCCACTCAAGCAGCTTCGCGCCGACGCGCTCGACCATGCCCTCGCCGGACATCTGTCGGCGGAGGCAGGCCATCGTCTCTTGCTGCAAGAGCTCGGCCTTAACCCGCTGCTCGATCTCAACATGCGGCTCGGCGAAGGCTCGGGCGCCGCGGTCGCCGTGCTCGTGCTCAGAGCCGCGCTCGCCTGCCACACCGGCATGGCGACGTTCGCCGAGGCCAATGTCTCCGGCAAGGACGCCTAAGCCCTAAGCGCTGGCGATGGCGTGGAAGAACGTGCCGCTGACGTGGCCGCGCCGGCCGCCAGTCATGCCGAGCGACTGGCCCTGCCCGTCGGCAAGCTCGGCGAACGGCGTATCGTTGCCGGTCGCGGTCAGGCTGGCGTAATGGAACTCGTGCCCGCGCACTCGCGTGCCTTCGGGCCCGAGCGGTCCGCCGCCGAGGAGCCGCGCCTCGCGGTAGCCGAGATGCAGCTTGCGCTCGGCGAAGCTCGTGGCATGGCCGAGCAGCCCGGTCATGGCATGGCTCACACCATCGGCGTCCTCTAACGCCTCGCCGAGAACCATGTAGCCGCCGCACTCGCCGTGCACCGGCCGCGTCGCGGCGAAGTTGGCGAGGCCGTCGCGGAAGCGATGCGCCGCGGCGAGCCGGCCGGCATGCAGCTCGGGATAGCCGCCCGGCAGCCAGCAACAGTCGCAATCCTCTGGCGGCGCCTCGTTTGCCAGCGGCGCGAAAGGCACGATTCCCGCGCCGGCCTTTCGCCAGCCTTCGATCAGATGCGGATAGGCGAACGTGAACGCCTCATCCCGCGCCAGCGCGATGCGCGTGCCCGGCGGCGGCAATGCGCTCTCGGCCTTGGCCGGGCTGAGGCGGGGCGGTGTTGCGAGTTTCAGGATCGCATCGAGATCGAGATGGCGCTCGGCGAGCGCCGCGAGCCGCGCGAGCCGTTCTGCGAGATCGCCATGCTCGGTCGCCTGCACCAGGCCGAGATGACGCTCGGGCAAAGAGATCGCCGCTTCGCGCGGCATCGAGCCCATGATCGGAATCCCCAAAGCCGCCACGGCGTTGGAGACCAGCCGAAGATGCCGCTCGCTCCCCGTCCGGTTGAGCACGATGCCGCCAATCCTGACCTCCGGATCATGCGTGGCAAAGCCGCGCACCAGGGCAGCGGCCGATTGCGATTGCCCCGACACGTCGATGACGAGCAGCACGGGCAGGTCGAAGCGTGCGGCAAGGTCCGCGGTCGATCCGCTTCGGCCGGGCGCGGCTTCGATCCCGTCGAACAGCCCCATGGCGCCTTCGATCGCCAGCATCTCGGCGTGTGAGGCTGCCTCCCCCATCAGCGCATCGAGCAATGACGGCTTCATCGCCCAGCTGTCGAGATTGACGCTCGGCCGCCCGGTCGCCGCTTCGTGAAAGGCCGGATCGATATAGTCAGGCCCGGATTTGGCGGCCCGAACCGCGATTCCGCGCCGTTTCAGCGCCGCGAGCAGGGCGATTGTGATGGTGGTCTTGCCGGCGCCCGAACGCGGCGCGGCGACGATCAGCCCGGGCGCGGTCATGGCGTCCGCCTGCCGCCGTGACGTGGGGCGCAGGGCGCTCTATAGCGGAGGGCATGGCAGCGAAAACCCAAGAGCTCCGCCGCGGCTGGACCACCGGCACCTGCGCTACGGCCGCCGCCAAGGCCGCCTATGCGGCGCTTTTGACCGGCGCGTTTCCCGATCCCGTCGAGGTGACCTTGCCGGGCGGCAGCCGTCCCGCCTTCGCGCTCGCCACCACTGCGATCGGCGAGGGCGCCGCGACGGCCGGCGTGGTCAAGGATGCGGGCGACGACCCCGACGTGACGCATGGCGCGCTGATCCTCGCCACGGTGCGCCGCGCCGCGCCAGGAAGCGGCGTCACCTTTCGCGCCGGGGAAGGCGTCGGCACCGTCACGCGTCCAGGCTTGCCGCTTCCGCCCGGCGAGCCCGCGATCAATCCCGTGCCGCGGCAGATGCTGCGCGATGGCATCGCCGAGATCGCCGCGCTCGCATGGCGATGCGGGCGACGTCGAGATCGAGATCGCCGTACCCGGCGGCGAGGCGCTCGCCGCCAAGACGCTGAACGGCCGCCTCGGCATCGTCGGCGGGCTGTCGATCCTCGGCACGACCGGCATCGTCGTGCCCTATTCCTGCTCGGCGTGGATCCACTCGATCCATCGCGGCATCGACGTCGCCCGCGCCGCCGGCCTCACGCATATCGCCGGCGCGACCGGCGCCGCGTCCGAGGCTGCGGTCAAGGCTCTGCACGCGCTGCCCGAGACGGCGCTGATCGACATGGGCGACTTCGTCGGCGGCATGCTCAAATATGTGAAGTCCCACCCCGTGCAGCGCGTCACCATCGCCGGGGGCGTCGGCAAGATGACCAAGCTCGCGCAAGGCCTGCTCGATCTTCATTCGCGGCGCGGCGCTGTCGATCTCGCCGTGCTCGCAAAGCTCGCCGAGCAGGCAGGCGGCTCGCCCGCGCTCACCAACCGCATCCTCGCCGCCAACACCGCGGCCGAGGCCTTCGCGCATGCCGAGAAAGACGGCATTGCTCTTGGCGATGCCGTGGCGCGCGCCGGCTGGGGGACCGCGGCGGCGGTCGTGGCCGGCAAGTCGGTTGCGGGAATGCCGGTCGAGGTCGAGATCGTTCTGTTCGATCGCGACGGCAGGCTGGTCGGCCATGCGCCGTTCGCGCCCGCTCATGCCGCGCCGCCCCTGAAGCGGCGGCGATAGTCGGCGTCGTAGAGCGCGCTCTCGCGGAAATCCTCGGCCGCCAGGGCCCGCCCGACCAGGATCATGGCGCTCCGCTCGATTGGGTCCGCTGCGACCTTCGCAGCGATGTCGCCAAGCGTGCCGCGCACGATGCGCTCGCCGGGCCGGCTCGCCTCGGCGACCACGGCGACCGGGCAGTCGGCGCCGTAATAGGGGATCAGCTCGGCAACTATCGCCTTCAGCGCGTGAATGGCGAGATGGATGGCGAGCGTCGCCCCGGTCGCGGCGAAAGCGGCAAGCCGCTCACCCTCCGGCATGCGCGAGGCGCGCCCCGGGACGCGGGTCAGCACCACGCTTTGCGCCAATTCGGGCACGGTCAGCTCGCAGCCGAGCGCCGCGGCGGCTGCGGCGAACGCCGGCACGCCGGGAGTGAGCGTGTAGGGAATGCCGCGCCGCTCCAACCGGCGCAGTTGCTCGGCGAGCGCGCTGTAGACCGCGAGATCGCCGGAGTGAAGCCGCGCCACGTCCTTGCCGGCCGCGTGCGCCGCCTCGAACTCGGCTTCGATCTCGTCGAGCGACAGTGGCGCGGTGTCGATGATGCGGGCGCCGTCAGGGCAATAGTCGAGCAGAGCGCGTGGCACGATCGAGCCGGCATAGAGGCAGACCGGGCAGCTTGCGATCAAGTCGCGGCCGCGCAGCGTGATGAGGTCGGGCGCGCCCGGTCCGGCGCCGATGAAATGCACGGTCACGGCGCGTCCCCGGTGTCGACGAGCGCGCAGGTGACGGGCCCGACCGAGATGCGCGGCAGGATGAGCTTGGCGCTGGGGCCACCGGCTGCGAGCGCCGCAGCCTCGGCCACCGACGGCACGCCGGCGAGCGCCTTCACCAACGGCGAAGAGGATTGCGTCCGGCTCCCCGCCGCTTCCAGCTCCGCCGGCCCGACCAGCACGAGGCGCAAGCGCCGCGCCGCCGCCGCCGCGACCATCCCCGGCTCTCCGCCCTTGCCGTCCGAAGTGGCGATCAGCCCGATCGCGCCCTGCGGCTGACCGGCTTCCTTGAGCGCCGCTTGGATGGCGGCCTCGATCTCTTTCTCAGTGGCGCCCTTGCGGCAACCAATTCCTGCGACGATCAATTCTTCACCCATCTGAGTTGCGTTACTGGCATCGCCGGGCGCCAGCCCGTCTTGCCGCCGACCGCCTCTGCCCGCGAGACGGCAATCCGTGTCAGCTCTCCGCCGCGTGCCATGTGGCGCGCGATCAGCTCGGCCTCGGTCTCCAGCGTCACCGCGTTGGCGACCAGCCGGCCGCCCGGACGGAGCGCCGCGATGGCAGCATCGAGCACGCCAGGCGCGCTTGCGCCACCGCCGATGAAGATTGCGTCAGGCGTGGCGAGCCCGGCCAGTGCGTTCGGCGCTTGGCCTTCGATCACTTCCAGCTCAGGCACGCCGAGCGCTGCGGCATTCCGGCTGATGCGCGCGGCGCGGTCAGGCCGCGCCTCGATGGCGATTGCACGAAGCGATGGATGAGCCAGCAACCACTCGATGGCGACCGAGCCCGAGCCCGCGCCGATATCCCACAGCAATTGCCCACGTGCGGGCGCAAGCGACGACAGAGTGATCGCGCGGATCTCGTGCTTGGTGATCTGCCCGTCATGCTCGAACAGATCGTCGGCAAGCCCGGCGCTGAAGGCGATGACGCGCGCGCGGGGACCGGCCTCGACTTCGATGGCGACAATGTTGAGCGTGGCCACATTGGACAGGGCAAATGTCTCGGCGGTCGTGCTGCGCACGCGCTCATTTGTCCCGCCAAGCGCCTCGAGCACCGTCATGCGCGCGGTGCCGAAGCCCAACTCGGTCAGCAGCCGCGCCAGCGCAGCAGGACCATCGCTGTCAGAGGTGAGCGCGAGAATGCGCGCGCCGTGGTGGAGATGCGGGCGGATGCGGGAAATTTCACGGCCGTGCAGCGAGACGAGCGCGGTGTCGGGCAGCGCCCAGCAGAGCCGCGCGGCGGCCAGGCTGAATGCCGACGGCGCCGGCACCACGATCGTCTCCTCAGAAGAAACGTGAGCCGCGAGCACCGAGCCGACGCCATAGTGAAACGGATCGCCAGAGGCGAGCACACACACCTGTTGCCCGCGCGCCGCCAGCACCTCGTCGATGCCTTGCGCGAACGGGCTCGGCCAGCGCCGCGCGCTGCCTCTGATCAGCGGCGCAGCGAGCTTGAGATGGCGCTCGCCGCCGAACACGATATCGGCATTGGCGACCAGAGCGCGGGCCGATGCGCTCAGGCCATCGACGCCGTCCTCGCCGATGCCGACGATGGACAGCCAGCGCGTCGTTGGGGCAGTGTCCGGCATGAGCGGCTCAGCGCGCATCAAGCGCATCCTCATTCTTGGCGGCACGACGGAGGCCAGAGAGCTGGCCGGCGTCCTCGCCCCCCGCGACGATCTCGCCGTGACGCTGTCGCTCGCCGGCCGCACGGCGCAGCCACTGCCGCAACCCGTTCCGGTTCGCGTCGGCGGGTTCGGCGGCGCCCAAGGCCTCGCCGAATATCTGCGCAGCGAGCGCATCGACGCGCTGATCGACGCGACCCATCCCTATGCCGCCGCCATCTCGGCCAATGCCGCCGAGGCCGCCCGCGTCGTGCGCATTGCACTTGCTGGCGCTGCGGCGTCCGCCTTGGACGAGCGTCGCCGGCGATCATTGGGTCGAGGTCGAGACAATGGAGCGGGCGGTTGAGGCTCTCGGCCAGGCGCCGCGCCGCGTATTCCTCGCGCTCGGACGGAAGGAGCTCGCGCCGTTCGTCGCCGCGCCGCAGCATCTTTATCTGGTGCGAAGCGTCGATCCCGTCGATCCGCCGCTTGCCGTGCCGCAGGCGATCTATTTGACCGCTCGCGGGCCGTTCAGCGAGGCGGAGGATCGCGCGCTGCTCGAACGCCACGGCATCGATGCGATCGTCGCCAAGAATAGCGGCGGCGCTGCCTCCTACGGCAAGATCGCGGCGGCGCGCGCGTTGCATCTGCCGGTGATCATGCTGAAGCGCCCGGCTCTTCCGGAGACCCCGAGCGTCGAGAAGATCGAGGACGTGGTCGCGTGGCTCGATCATGCCGTCACCTTCGCGGCGGCGCGCGGCGTGTAGACCAGCGGCGCTTGCCCATTGCGCGCAATCAGCCGCGTCTCGGCCGAGCCGACGATGACCAGAGTGGCCATGTCGGCCTGGACGCCGGACGCCTCGGCGAGCGTCGTCACCGTGACGGCCTCCTCGGATCGCCCGACCGCGCGACCGAAAATGACCGGCGTCGAACCAGGAAGATGCTCCGCGAGCCGCATGAGCGCGGTGACGAGCTGCCAGGGGCGCGCCTGCGACACCGGATTGTACAGCGCCGTCACGAAGCCGGCCTCCGCCGCCGCATCGAGCCGCTTCAGCACGAGCTCCCACGGCTTCAGATTGTCGGACAGAGAGATCGCGCAGAAATCGTGGCCGAGCGGCGCGCCGGCCCGCGCCGCGACGGCGAGCATGGCGGTGATGCCCGGCACGATCGTGACGTCGAGCTTGCGCCATGCTTCAGGCCCCGCCTCGATCTCCCCGCAGACCGAAGCCGCCATGGCGAACACGCCGGGGTCTCCGCCCGAGACGACCGCGACCTTCGCGCCGCCAGCCGCATGCGCAAGCGCGGCCTTGGCGCGCGCGGCCTCCTCGCGATTGTCCGACCCGTGCCGGCTCTGGCCGTCTCTCGCCGGCACACGGTCGAGATAGGCGCGATAGCCGTACACCGCCTCTGCCGTAGCGAGCGCGTCTTCGGCCTCTTGCGTCAGATAGCGCTCATCGCCCGGACCGAGGCCTATGATGGTGAGGGAGCCGTTCACGGCCGCCCCTCCCAGCCCGGCACCAAAACGATGGCGAAATAGGGCGCCGGCGTATCGAGCTTGTCGGTGAGCTTCATGGTTTGCGCGTTGGCCATGGTGCCGCGCTCGACATAGATGGCGCGCTCCAGCCGGCCGGCGCGGTCGAGCGCGCGGCGCAGCTTGGGCAGGTTCCGCCCGATCTTCATCACCACGGCGGCGTCGGTGTCGGCGAGGCGGCGCTCGAGCTCGTATTCGGGGAGCGTGGCGGGGATCACTGTGAACACGTCGTCGCCTTGCGCGATCGGCGTGCCGATCGACGACCAGCAGCCCGACATGCCGGTGACGCCGGCAACGATCTCGGTCGGGTAGCGCGAAGCAAGCCGCACATGGAGATGCATGTAGGAGCCATAGAACAGAGGATCGCCCTCGGCGATGACGGCGACCACGCGCCCGTCATCGAGGCGCGCGGCGATGGCTGCGGCCGACGCGTCATAGAATGCCGCGATCGCCTCGCGATAGGCGGCGTCGGCGCGCGGGATCTCGGTGGTGACGGGGTAGAGCAGCGCCAACTCCTCGACGCCTGGCTTTAGATGCGAGGCAGCGATGGTCCGCGCATTGCTGGCGTTCCCCGCCTTGGCGAAATGGGCGACCACGCCGGCTTCGTTCAGCGCGGCGATGGCGTTCAGCGTGAGCAGGCCGGGATCGCCGGGACCTACTCCGACACCGATCAGGCGGCCGCTCATAGTCCCTCCTTGGCGAGCGCGTTGACCGCTGCCGCGGCAATAGCGCTGCCGCCGATCCGCCCGCGCACGATGAGATACGGCACGCCTTGAGCATTGGCGGCAAGCGCATCCTTCGATTCCGCCGCGCCGACGAAGCCGACGGGAATGCCGAGAATGGCGGCTGGCTTCGGCGCGCCGTCTTGAAGCATCTCCAGCAGGCGAAACAGGGCGGTCGGCGCGTTGCCGATGGCGACGAGCGCGCCTTGCAGCCTGTCACCCCACAGCTCGAGCGCCGCCGCCGAGCGCGTGGTGCCGAGTTGCGCGGCAAGCTCCGGCACGCTCGGCTCCCGCAAGGTGCAGATCACCGCGTTGCCGGCCGGGAGGCGCGCGCGGGTGACGCCATGCGCCACCATCTCGGCGTCGCACAGGATCGGCGCACCGCGCTTCAGCGCCGCGCGAGCCGCCGTGACGAGGCCGGGCGAAAACTGGATGTGCTCGGCGATTGAGACTTGGCCCGAAGCATGGATCATGCGGATTGCGATCTCAGCTTGCTCCGGCGAGAAGCGCGCGAGGTCAGCCTCTTCGCGGATGATGGCGAAGGAGCGCTCATAGATGGCGGCGCCGTCGCGGAGATAGACGGGACGCTCAAGCATGGGCGGCCTCGCGCGTCTCGCCGAGGCGTTCGATCTCGGCGACGATGCCGGCCGGATCGGCGTAGGTCTCGGGCGTCATGCGCGACGTGCCGTTGCGGACGATGCCGCAACCCTGGCTCGCGCCGACGACGGTGAGCGGCGCAGGGGCCGGATGGGCGCAGCCTTTGCCGCAGCCCGAGACATGCACGAGCGACAGCGACGCCGGCAGATGGCGCGCCAGCTCAGCGGCGATGGCGCGGGCGGCGATCAGTCCCGAAGCGCAGGACGGCGCGCCGGGGCAGGCGACGATGCGGCGGCGCGGGTCGCTTAGCCTCACGACGAAGCCGAGCCGCTCGGCGGCATGTCTCGCCGCCACGGCCGCGGCGTCGCTGAATGGCCCGAGCAGGAGCGCGCGGTCAGGCGCGGGCCGCACCCACCGCGCGCCATGCGCTTCGGCGAGGGCGGCCAGATCGGTCAGCGTGTCGGCTTGCGCGTGGCCGAAAGCGAGGCCGAGGCCGAGGGCACTCATGCCAAGGGCACTCGTGCCAAGGGCACTCATGCCATCGGCTAGTCGATGCAGGGCGATCGCCTCGGCGCGCGGGCGGGCCGGCAGGGGAAGTGCCGGTTCGATGTTCAGCGCGGCTCTGAGAGCGCCGATGCCCGTGTTGCGCAGGAGATCGCGGGCGCGCGCTCCAAGGCCGAGCGCTGCGATCGATGCGAGAAGCTGGATCGCGACAGTGACGGCGTTGCCTCGCGCCACCAGCCCGAGCGGCGTCGCCGAGGCGGCGTCGCCGGCCAGCCCGACATGCAGCATCGGTCCGTCCGGCGTCGCGACCGCGCGCAACCTGATGTCGGCGTTGAGAGCATCGAGATGAAGCCGGCCGCCGCCATCCACCACGACCGAGACTTTCGGCGCGAGCGTGAGCGCTTTCGCAGCGATGGCCCGGCGCAAATCGGCGGCCAGAGCATTGGCATTTATGAGGGCGGCGGGATCGTCCGCCAGCGGGTCGGCGATCACCGGCACGCCGTCGCCAAGATCGATGTCGAGCGTCGCGACAGACGATGCGAATAGCGGGGCTGAGACCGGCGTCAGCCCGCGGACCTGCAAGCTGCCGCGCGCGCTGATTTCGATCACGCCGTTGCCGTGCTGGCGCGCCGCCGCACAAAGCCGAGAGAAAGCGTCGAGCGCAATCGGCCCCGCGGTGACGATGCGGGCGAGCAAGCCGTCGCCGGTCTGCATCGGTTCGGCGAGGCGCGGGCAGGCGCCGCGAGCATAACGGCCGGTCATTGCGCCGCCTCCCCAACAGGCTCGCGCAAATCCGTGTCGAGGTCGTTCCGGCGCGGATGCCAGAGCCCCTTGCGCCGTGCCGCTTCCAACCGCTCGGCGATGGCCCGCGCGGCTTGCGGGTTCTCGCGCATGAGGAAGTCGCGCACGCGTTCGTCGCCGAGATAGGCGTCGTGCACGAGATCGAACAGGGCGCTTGAGACCGTGCCGGTGGTCTCGGCGAAATCGACCAGCCTATCGACCGTCTCGGCGAGCTCTGCGGCGCCGCGCGCGCCGTGGCGCATCTGGCCCTCGATGAAGCGGGGATTGACGGCGCGGCTCCGCACGATGCGGGCGAGCGCGGCATCGAGCGTCCGCGCACGGGGACGCTTGGCGTCGGTGACGTCGAGCACGATCAGCTGAGGTGCGTTGCCGAGCGAAGCGGCGGCCGCGGCAAAGCCGCCGATGAAGGCCGCATCCTCGGAGCCTTCGAGCAGGTCGCGCGCCGGGTCGTCGCTGCCATGCAACAGGAGATCGGCGGCGCGCACCCGCTCGGCGAATGCTCCAGGCAGCGCGCGGCCTTCGCCGTCGACGCCGCCGAAACCATGCGAGGCTGCGGCGAGATAGGCGGCGCCGACCTCGGCGCGGTCCATGGCGCGGCCGAGCAGATCCTCAGCGCCGGCACCGTAAGCGCCCGGCGCATTGCCGAAGATGCGGGCGAGCGGCGCGCCGCCGCGCGAGGCCGCGGCCAGCGGGTTCTCCTCGGCGTCCTCGTCGCGTCGGGCGACCAGCCTCACCGCCGCGTCGATCAGCGCGATCTGCGCTGGAAACAAATCGCGGAACAGCCCGGAGATGCGCCAGGTGACATCGACGCGCGGCCGCCCCATCGCGGCGCAAGGCAGCACCTCGATGCCGGTGACGCGGCCCGTGCCGCCATCCCAGATCGGGCGGCAGCCCATCAGCGCGAGGCCTTGCGCGATCTCCTCGCCGCCGGTCCTGAGCGTCGCGCTGCCCCAGAGATCGATCACCAGCGCGCGCGGCATCTCGCCGTGGGTCTGGAGATAAAGGCGGATGACTTCGTCCGCACCCAGCCTGCCGAGCTCCATCGCGGTCGTCGTCGGCAGCATGCGCGGGTCGGCGGTGAACAGATTGCGACCAGTCGGCAGCACGTCGTGGCGGCCGCGTTGCGGCGAACCAGCCGGCCCCGGCTTGACACGCTTGCCGTCGAGCGCGGCGAGCAGGGCCTCGCGCTCGCACCCGGCGCTTGCCGCCCATGCGGGATCGGCGGCGTCAGCCCCGGCGCGGCCATAGACGTGCAGCCCGTCCTTGATGGCGAGATCCTTGAGGTCGCACAGCCAGGAATCGATCCTGCGCAGCGCCTCGTCAGGATTGAGGTCGCTCGCGACCCCGGCCTCGCGCGACAGGCCGCTCCGCTGCGCGCTGTCGATGATCAGCCGCGCCAGAAGCTCGCGCCGCCTGCGGTCGAGCCCGTCGGCGATCGAATATTCGTCCACCAGCCGCTCGAGCTCCTGCGCCGCGCCCGACAGACCGGTTTCGACCAGAGGCGGCGGCAGATGGCCGATGGTGATGCCGGCGATGCGCCGCTTGGCCTGCGCCGCCTCGCCGGGGTTCGACACCAGGAACGGATAGAGCACCGGCAGAGCGCCGGTCAGGACTTCCGGGAAGCACGCGGGCGTGAGCGCTATGGCCTTGCCCGGCAGCCATTCGAGCGTGCCATGCGCGCCCATATGCACCAGCGCGTCGGCCTTGAAGCGGTGACGGAGCCAAAGCCCGAAAGCGATCAGCGCATGGCGCGGCGGAAGCGCCTGATCGTGATAGGCGGCACGGCGATCGCTAACGCGCCCGCGGTCGGGCGGCAGCGCGACCAGCACGCTGCCGAAATGCGCGGCGCGGAAGCGGAACGCGCCATTGCTGCAATCTGGATCGTCCGCAGGATCCCCCCACGCCGAATTGACGCTCTCGGCGACGGCAACGGGCAATTCACCGAGCAAGCATCGATAGTCGTGCAGGGATAGCGTCGCGTCATTGCTGCCGTGCTCGACACAATCGAGCAGCGCGCGCGGCGTCTCGGGGGCATCGCTCAGCGAATAGCCCGCCTCGGCGAGATCGGCGAGCAGCGCCACGATGCTAGCGGGCACGTCGAGCCCGACGGCATAGGCGCTGCGACCCGCTGCGCCGGGATAATCCGGCATCAGCACGGCGATGCGCTTCTCGGAACGGGGCAGGGTGCGAAGCCGCGCCTGAGCCGCGACCCTGTCGGCGACATGCGCGATGCGGTCAGGCTCTGGCCGGCTCATGAACGCGGCGAAGCCGAGCGCCTCGTCCGCCTTCATCGCATCCTTGAACGCGAGCGCTCCGGCAAGCACGCGGCCGTCAAGCTCGGGCAGGACCACGTGCATGGCGAGATCGGCGGGACCGAGCCCGCGCGGGTTCTCTTGCCAGGCCGCGCGCCGTGTGGTGGCGATCACCGCCTGAAGCACAGGCGCGTCGCTGCAATCGAGCGCCGAAGCCTCGCCCTCGCCGCCAGCGGCGAACGCCGTTGTGGTGACGATGACCGCAGGCGAAAGCCGCAGCAGCGCAGTGCGCACGAACTCGCTCGCCTCCCGATCCTTCAGGCTCGGCACGAACAGCGGCGCGGGCGCGAGGCCGCGCGCATCCAGCGCCTCGCACAGCGCATCGATGGGTGCGATGTCCGCCGCGAGCAGCGTCGAGCGGTAGAACAAGATCGGCACCACCTGACATCCGGGCGCGAGCGTCGCAGCGAGGCGGTCGAGCGCGACCGCGCCGATGCCGGGGAGGTAGCCGCCCATGCGCGGGACTGCCGACGGATCGGTTACGGGCAATGAAACGCCGGCATGAGCCGCAAGCCGCTTGAGCAAAGCGCGCAGGTTCTCACGCCCGCCTTCGCGGAAATAGGCGAGCAGCGCAGCAAGCTCGTCCAGCGGCAAGGTCGAGGCCTCGCCAAGGCGCACATCGTCGCGGTCCTCGCCCGGCAGCACGGCGAGGGCTATGCCCTTCGCGCGTGAGATTTCGCCAAGCGCATCGATTCCGTAGCGCCACCAGTCGAGCCCGCCGAGCAGGCGCACGACGATGATCTTGGCGTGGCGCGCGCATGTTTCGATCCAGAGATCGATCGACATCGGGTGGCGGAGCTCGCGGAGATGCACCAGCCTGAGCGACGGCAGCGCGTCCTTGTCGGCGGCGTAGGCTGATGCCAGCCCGGCGAGATCGCTGTCGACGAAGGACAGCACGACGATATCGCCCGGCGTCTGGCCGAGATCGACCGGCTCGACGATGTCGTCGAATGTCGTTGAGCTGGTCTGAAGCAGATGCATCGCTACCCTAGCAGAGACTTGGTCACCGCCGCGCGGTCGAGGCCCTTGAGGCCGATCACTACGAGATTTCCGCGGCGCGGCTCCGACGCCGCCCAGGCCCGGTCGTAATAATGGCTGACGCGCGGGCCGACCGCCTGCACCAGCAGCCGCATCTTCTTGCCGGAGACCACCAGAAAACCCTTCATTCTCAGTATGTTATGCGTCTCCGCCGTGGCCGCGATGCGGCCCGCCATGGCCGCCGGATCGTCGATCTCGCTCATCTCGACGACGAAGCTGTCGAAATCGTCGTGGTCGTGGTCGAGCTCGTCGTCGTGATGGGTCTTGCGGTTCTCGATGTCGTCCTCGGTGCCGACGCCAAGGCCGAGCAGCGCGGCGGGATCGACCTTGCCGTCGGCGACGGTGACGATCCTGACCGAGCGCGGCAACGCGCCGGCGATTGCCGCGATGGCCTTGGCCATGCCGGCCGCATCGAGCAGGTCGCGCTTGTTGAGCACGACGAGATCGGCGCAGGCGATCTGGTCCTCGAACACTTCTTCGATCGGGTCGTCATGGTCGAGCGCGCTGTCGGCCTTGCGCTGTCGTGAGAGCGCATCGAGATCGCCGGCGACCTTACCGTCGGCGAGCGCGGCGCCGTCGACCACCGCCACCACGCCGTCCACCGTGACGCGGCTTTTGATCGCCGGCCAATGGAACGCCTGCACCAGAGGTTTAGGCAGAGCGAGGCCGGAGGTCTCGATTACGATATGCTCGACGCGCGGCTCGCGCGCGAGGATGAGGTCGAGCGCCGGCACGAACTCGTCGGCGACCGTGCAGCACAGGCAACCATTGGCCAGCTCGACGATGTTGTCCTCGGGGCAGGCTGCGTCGCCGCAGCCTCTGAGGATCTCGCCGTCGATGCCGACATCGCCGAACTCGTTGACGATGACCGCGAGCCGGCGCCCGTTGGCGTTCTCGAGCACGTGACGGATCAGCGTCGTCTTGCCCGAGCCGAGAAAGCCGGTGACGATGGTGCAGGGGACGCGCGCTAACGAGCTCATTCGCTCTCCTCCGGAAAATCGATCGGCGGCACGCGCGCGATCAGCCCGCGCTTCAACACTTCGGGACGTCCGCGCCACGGCATCAGCCCGTCGGGGGCGCGTGCAAACAGCTTCGCGCCCTGAATGAGCGCGTCGGCATCGCATGTCTCGTCGAGGCCGCCGAACACATAGGCCCAGCCGCCGTCGCGGCGCATGGCGGCGCTCAGCGCGCGATTGCAATTGGCGAGGCAGCGGACGCGCCGCACGGTGAGCGGCGTGCCTTCGGCCGCGCGCTTGGTGGCCCGCGCCAACAACAGGCCAGGCCGCGGCGCATCGTCGGCATCGCCCGCGCGCCGGCAGGTGATGCAGACATAGATCGTGGTCGCGGCGAGCGCCTCGATCGCGGCGGCCTCATCCTCGCTCTTGGCTAAATCGGTCTTGCCTCGTCTGGCCAAATCGGTCTTGGCCAAATCGGTCTTGGCGATATCGGTGAGAGTCACCCTGACGTCGCTCCTCGGGCGTAAAATGCCGCGACTGGGGTGCTCATGACGGCCGCTCTCAGGAGCATCACCGCCGGAACCAACCGACGCCGAGGCACCCCGCCCGGCGGCCGACTGCATCGACGGTAGGTCTCCTGGCTCGCGGGTCCTCGCCCCTCACCGCCTTCCCGGGTCTTCCCAGTGGCTCTGTGGTTCGGGCTCGCCGCTTACAGTTGCGGGGGCAGCCGCGGATTTGGAGGCGAACGCCTCGTACCGCATTCCCTGTTCGCTCTCTGGATCGAGAGACCGCCGAATGAGGGCACTTAAGGGGCCGGTACCGCCCTTTGTCAATGCGGTCGCGACGGTCGCGGCCTTGACGGTCGGGGGGTCGGCCCCATAAGGTCGTGGATTGAAGTGAGAAGCCGGTGAGACTCCGGCACGGTCGCGCCACTGTGATCGGCCCCGCACGCGCGGAGATCGAAAGTCAGACCTTCCTTCGCCAAATGCGCTCGAACGGGACGCCTGATCCCAAGAGGTGACCAATGTCAAAAATCGTTACCGCCCCAGTCTCCCCGCCGATCGCCATTCCGGTCCGCGAGATCGCGCCGTGGCTCGTGTTCGGGCTTCTTCTGCTGACGATGATCTATTTCGTCGGCATCGAGGAGGGCGCAACCTCGATCGTCTCCGGGATGTATGTGCACGAATACGTGCATGACGGCCGCCATCTGCTCGGCTTTCCCTGCCACTAGCCCGGCCGAGGGAAACATCATGGTCAGAGACCTTCTCATCCGCGGGATGATCGCGGGCTTCGTCGCCGGCTTGCTGTGCTTCGGCGTTGCCAAAGTGTTTGGCGAGCCCGAGGTCGATCGCGCCATCGCTTTCGAGGAGCAGCACGCCGCCGCCACGCCGCCAGCCCATACCCATCACAGCGCGACGGCCGACAGCCAGGGCGGCGCTGCCGAGCATGAGCATGGCGATGACGAGCTCGTCAGCCGCGCGGTGCAAAGCACCGCCGGCCTGCTGACGGCGGTCGCCGTCTACGGCGCCGCCATGGGCGGGCTGTTCGCGCTCGCCTTCGCCTTTCTCTATGGCCGCGTCGGCGGCATCAGCCCGCGCCTCCTCACGCTGCTGCTCGCTGTGGCGGCGTTCGTCGCGGTCTATTACGTGCCGAGCCTGAAATATCCGGCCAACCCGCCGGCCGTCGGCGAGGCCGATACCATCGCGCTCCGCACCGGGCTCTATTTGCTGATGATCCTGATCTCGCTCGGCGCCATGGTGTTCTCGGTCGCGCTTGGGCGGCGGCTCGCCGCGCGTTACGGGGGCATCAACGCGACCCTGATCGGCGCCGGTACGTTCGTCGCCATCGTCGTCATCGCGCAACTCATTCTGCCCGACATCAGCGAGGTGCCCGCCGATTTCCCGGCCGGCGTGCTCTGGCAATTCCGCATGGCCTCGCTACTCATGCAGGCGGTGACCTGGGCAACGCTCGGCCTCGTATTCGGCTTCCTCGCCGACCGGCTGCTCAACCAAGCGACCGCCGCAAGGGCGCCGAGGACGGCCTGAGCGCCTCACCTGTCAGCGGCGCTGCCGGGCGCGGGCTGGTTACGCTCGTGCTCGGCGGGGCTCGCTCGGGCAAGAGCCGCTACGCCGAAGGCCTGATCGCGCGATTGCCGAAGCCCTGGATCTACATCGCCACGGCAGAGGCGCGCGACGACGAGATGGCGGCGCGCATCGCCGCTCATAGAGCGCGGCGCGAGGTCGGTTGGCAGACGATCGAGGCGCCGCACGAGCTTCCCGAAGCGCTCGGCGCCGCGCCGCAAGGCGCCGCGGTCCTGGTCGATTGCCTGACGCTTTGGCTTACCAATGTGATGGAGGCCAGGTTCGACATGGAGAAGATCTTTGCGCGGCTCGAGCAGGCGCTTGCGGCGAGGGCCGGGGCAACCGTCCTCGTCTCGAACGAGGTCGGTCTCGGCATCGTGCCCGACAATGCGCTGGCGCGGAGCTTCCGCGATCTGCAAGGCGTGCTCAACCAGAGGCTGGCGGCGCAGGCGCCACGCGTGGTGATGATGGTTGCCGGCATTCCAATCGCGGTGAAGAGCCCATGACCAGGACCGAACAGCAGGAGGCCGAGCGCCATCGCGCCAAGATGGCCAAGCGCAAGGCCGTCCAGGACGAGGAAGTCGCCGGTAAGCAGATCGAGAAGGGCCTGCTCATCGTCCATACCGGCACCGGAAAGGGGAAATCCACCGCGGCGTTTGGGCTCGCGCTCCGCATGCTCGGGCGCGGCAAACGGATCGGCGTGGTGCAGTTCATCAAGGGCGCCTGGCACTCGGCCGAGCGCGACGCGCTGGAGAGATTCGGCGATCAGGTGTCGTGGCACTCGATGGGCGAGGGCTTCACCTGGGAGACGCAGGACCTTGCCCGCGACGTTGCCGCAGCGAACCGCGCCTGGGAGAAGGCACGAGAGCTGATGGCCGACCGCTCCTTCGCCCTGGTCATTCTCGATGAGCTCAACATTGCGCTCCGCTACGACTATCTGCCGCTCGATGATGTGATCGCGACGCTGAAGGCGCGCCGGCCCGATCTGCATGTGATCGTCACCGGGCGTAACGCCAAGCCGGCGCTGATCGAGGCGGCCGACCTCGTCACCGAGATGACGCTGGTGAAGCATCACTTCGCCTCCGGCGTGAAGGCGCAGGAAGGCATCGAGTTCTGAGCATGGCCGCCCGCGCCATCATGTTCCAGGGCACGGGCTCAGACGTCGGCAAGTCTCTGATCGTCGCTGGGCTGGCGCGCGCGCTTGCGTCACGCGGGCTCAAGGTCGCGCCATTCAAGCCGCAGAACATGTCGAACAATGCGGCCGTGACAACTGACGGTGGCGAGATCGGGCGCGCCCAGGCGCTCCAGGCGCGCGCGGCGCGGCTTGCGCCGAGCGTGCACATGAACCCGGTGCTGCTCAAGCCGCAAAGCGAGGTCGGTGCCCAGCTCGTGGTTCAGGGCCGCGTCTATGGGCGCGCCACGGCCGCCGAATATCAGCTGATCAAGGCCGAGCTGATGCCGCTGGTGCTCGACAGCTTCGCCCGGCTGAAGGATGAGGCCGACATCGTCCTCGTCGAGGGTGCTGGCAGTGCGTCGGAGATCAACCTCCGCGGCAACGACATCGCCAATATGGGCTTTGCCCGCGCCGCCGATGTGCCGGTGGTGCTGATCGGCGACATCGACCGGGGCGGGGTGATCGCGAGCCTGGTCGGCACCAAGGCGGTGATCGAGGAGGAGGACGCGGCCCTGATCCAGGGCTTTCTGGTCAACAAGTTTCGCGGCGATCCCAAGCTGTTCGCAAGCGGCATGACCCTGATCGCGGCGGCGACCGGCTGGCAGCCGCTTGGCCTGATCCCGTTCTTCGCCGCGGCGCGGCTGCTGCCGGCCGAGGACGCGCTCGCGCTCAACGCCGCGCGGCAGGCAAAGCCAGATGCGCGCGTCAAGATCGCCGTCCCGGTCCTGCCGCATATCGCCAATTTCGACGATCTCGACCCGCTCGAAGCCGAGCCCTCGGTCGAATTGGTGCGCGTCAAGCCGGGCGCGGCGCTGCCCGGCGATGCGGCGCTCGTCATCCTGCCGGGGTCCAAGGCGACCATCGCCGATCTCGCCGCCTTCCGTGACGCCGGCTTCGACATAGATTTGGTCGCGCATCTTCGCCGCCGCGGCACGGTGCTAGGCCTGTGCGGCGGCTATCAGATGCTCGGCCGCGCCATACACGATCCCGACGGCATCGAAGGCGAGGCGGGCTCGGCGGAAGGCCTCGGTCTGCTCGATGTCGAGACGACGCTCGCGGGCGACAAGCGGCTCGACCAAGTCGATGGCGCGACCGCCGATGGCGCGCCGTTCGCCGGCTACGAGATGCATATCGGAACGACCGAAGGCCCCGATCGCGCGCGCCCCTTCGCCAAGCTTGCCGACGGCACGGCGGAGGGCGCCATGTCGCTCGACGGGCGCGTGGCCGGCACCTACATCCACGGCCTGTTCGCCGACGATCGCCAGCGCGGGGCCTGGCTCACGCGCCTCGGCGCCGGCGAGGCGGCCCTCGCCTATGACGGCTTGGTCGAGGCGACGCTCGACGCACTCGCCGCCCATCTCGCCGCCAATGTCGATATCGACCGGCTTCTCACGCTAGCGCGATGACGGTCGCGAGCAGCGCGACGATGCCGATCAGGATCATGTCGGCGCGGCGGTAGAGCGTCAGCGCGGCGCGGATGTCGTCGGCGTCGGCGGCGTAGCGCCCATCGCCCATCCACACGTCCTCCACCAGTCTGCCGCCGTAATATCGGGGACCGGCCAGCGCCAGGCCGAGCGCTCCGGCCATCGCCGCCTCCGGATAGCCGGCATTGGGCGATTTATGGCGCGAGGCGTCGCGCAGCACCGCACCGAACGCGTTGCCGGCCGACGCGCCCGGCGTCAGATATGCGGCGGCGACAATCAGCAGCGCTGCGAGCCGCGAGGCCGGTAGATTGACGAGATCGTCGAGCCGCGCCGACGCCCAACCGAAATCCCGATGCCGCTCGGTGCGGTGACCGATCATGCTGTCAGCCGTGTTGATCGCCTTGTAGATCGCGCCGCCCGGCAGCCCGCCGACCGCCATCCACAGCGACGGCGCCACCACCCCGTCGGAGAAATTCTCAGCCAGGCTCTCGATCGCCGCGCGCGCCACGCCGGGTTCATCGAGCGTTGCGGTATCGCGGCCGACGATCTCGGCTACAGTTTCGCGGGCGCGCGCGAGCCCATCCCCTTCCAGCGCAAGCGCGACTCGCTCTACATGGGCGTGCAGGCTCCGCTGGGCAAATAGCGTGCTGGCGACGATGGCGAGGGGGATCACGCCGAGGGGCAGGAGCAAGAGACCATGCTGGACGAGCAGGGACAATCCGCCGACGACAACGATCAGGATCGAGACCGCCAGCACCCCGGCGCATCGCCGCCGCCATGGCGCCGCGCCCTCCCGGTTGAGGCAGCGGTCGAGCGCGCCGATCAGACCCCCCATCCAGATGACAGGATGACCGATTGCGCGCGAGACAAGCTCCGGGTAACCGAGCATGGCCTCGAACAGAAGCGCCAGCAATGTCAGTAGAGCGGACATGACCCTTCCAGGAGAGCTCGCGCCACTCGATCATGGCGGCGATCTTCGCGCCGCGCGGGGAATGTTCCCCGGCGCGAGCGAACCTTTCCTCGACCTCTCGACCGGGATCAATCCCCAACCCTACCCTGTGCCGCAGCTTTCCGCCGATCTCTACACAAGGCTGCCCGAACCGGCCGACCTTGCGGCGCTCAAGGAGGCAGCCGCCAAGGCCTATGGCGCGCCGTCTCCAGCCCATGTCGTGGCGGGGCCGGGCTCGCAGATCCTGCTGGCGCAGACCGCCTTTCTGCTGGCGCGCGGCCGCGCCTCGGTGCTCGCTCCGACCTATGCGGAGCACGCCCGCGGAGCCGAGCTTGCCGGCCATAACGTGGTCGAGGTCGCCGAGGTCGGCCAGCTCGCCGAATCGCGCATCGCCATCGTCGTCAATCCCAACAACCCCGATGGACGCATCATCGGCAGGGACGCCCTGCTCGGGCTCGCCGATCGTCTGCGGCGGCGGGGCGGCCTGCTCCTCGTCGATGAGGCCTTTATGGATGTCGGTCCCTACGGGGTAAGCGTCGCCGATGAGACCGGGCGCGGCAACATCGTGGTGCTGCGCTCGTTCGGCAAGTTCTACGGGCTTGCGGGACTGAGGCTGAGCTTCGCGCTCGCCTCTCCCGAGATCGCCGGACGGATCGGCGCGGCGCTTGGGCCATGGCCTGTCTCAGGCGCGGCCCTTGCCGTCGGGCGGGCGGCGTTGGCCGATGCCGATTGGCGGGAGAAGGCGCGCGGCCTGCTGGCGCAAGCCGTGCTCAGGCTCGAGACGCTGCTCGCCAAAGCAGGGCTTGAGATCGTCGGCGGGACGTTTCTGTTCCGCCTGGTGCGGACCACGGATGCGGCGGAGCTGTTCCAGCGTCTCGGTCAGGCGGGGATCATCGTGCGGCGCTTCGCCGAGCATCCGTCCTGGCTCCGCTTCGGGCTTCCCGGCACTGAGGCTGAATGGCAACGGCTCGGCGCGGCGCTCAGAGCATGATTCGGGTCTGACGGTCAGGACAGCCGGTCAGTGCGCCCAGCGGCGGGCGTATTGCTGGGCGGCTTCGAGGTTTCCTTGCGCCTCTTCCGGCAGGAGCCTCGCGATCACGCCCATGGCAAGCTCGACGGAGATCTCGCTCGCGCCGCACTCCTTGAGTTGCTCGCGCAGCCAGCCATAGATCTCCTCGTCCCCGGCTTTGAGGCCGACGGCGATCTCTTCCAGCATTTGCACCAATGATTCTGCTGCCATCGCGCCCCTCCAATTCCAACTAAGCCAAAAGGCTCATGGCTCGCCGTCACGCTCTCCTGGTGCTCTCCCCCAACTCAGCAATCATACTGTGTCTTGTGCGCCCGCTAAGTTGCCAACCGGCCACAGTACCGCTCTTTTCGCCTAATCCGGCCCCGGTCCGACAAAGGGAATGGGCATGACCGAGGCGGTTGCCCTCGGCCCGCTCTCCGCCTCGGCGACCGGCGTCCCCAGGAATGGCCGGCAATAATGCCGCCCGCCCGAGGCGTTGCTCTGAAGGAAATCCACGTGGATGTGGTTGTAGTGGAAGCGGTCGCTGCCAGGGCCGAGCACGGTATAGAACTCGTTGCAGGCCCCTGCGAAGATCGCCTGAAGGAAGGCCCGCTCGCGCGGCGTGCCCCGCGACCAGCTTGTGACCACGGCAATCTGTTGCCCGTTAGCGAGCTGAAAGGCCGCGATGTCGAGGGCATTGCCGAAGGCGTGCTCGGAGATATTGCCGAAGCTGTTGCCGTTCCGCCCGCGGCAGCTATAGGAGGCGATCTGCGTGATGGCGACCACGCGGCTGCCGAAATAGCGCGTGGCTGCCGGCTGGAGCGAGGCTCTGATCCAGCGGTCGAGCCCGGCGGTGAGCGGGCAGCCGATCAGAGCGGGCGGCGAGAGCGCGACCGCGCCATCGGCCAGGCCCGAGACCCGGAGCGGCCGCTGCAAGCCACAGACCCCCGGCCCGTCGATCGGCGTCATCTGCTGCACATAGGACGAGGCGCGGACGGCGCCACCAGCGATACAGGCATCCTCCGCCGCCTGCCGCCACGGCGCGCGCTGGCCGGAATTGAACGTGCCTCCGCCCCCGCACCCTTGGAGCACCCCAAGGCATGCGGCCACGGCCAGGCCGGCGGCGAGATACGCAATACGTGCCCCCATGGCCCCTAAAATGCGGCCAAGGGTCTGAATAATCTTTCAATGGAAGTTAACGGGGGACAGCGCCCGCTCTTCGCATGAACGTGAATGCAAACCGGCGACGGCCTCGCGTATAAGCGGTTGTCTACTGAGAGGAGATCCTTCAATGAAAAAATATGTACTCGCCGCAGTTCTGATCGTCGCCTCCGCCGCACCCGCCTTCGCCATCGACTACTACGTCGCTTTGAGACTTGGTGGTGGCGGCTGTAAGGTCATGATGTTCACGCCGAGCCCGGCGAAGTTCAAGGTCATGGGCACATACCCTACACGCGCCAAAGCAAAATCGGCCATGGCCGGGATGTCCAAGTGCTCATAGCGGCTCGTTGACCGCCTGAGGCTTTGTGTTTTGCGAAAGGGCGTCGGCTTCGGCCGGCGCCTTTTTTGCCGGTGCCGAGTAGCTCGGCAAGCAGCACGGGAGGCTCGGTTGGATGACCACGCCCGGGCTTCGTCTTTGACATTTATCGGCCGAGAGGCGACGCTCCGCGTATTGCGATGTTCGCAAAAATGAAGTTGGAGGGAACGGGGATGCTACGCAAAATCTATCTGATCACGGCGGTTACCGCGGCTTTGTTCATTTCGCCGGCGATGGCAAAACACGGTCACGGTCACGGTCATGGTCACGGCCACGCCCATGCCCACGTTTATTGGAACAAGGACAAGGATTGGGACCGGGGCCGGGTCAATTGGAATGCGCCGATGCGCGGCCGTTGGTGGGGCGGTCGTTGGTACGGCTATGGCGAAGGTGGCTGCTGGGGATGGACACCCGTTGGCTACGTTTGGATTTGCCGCTAAACATTAGGTGAGATGCAGGGCGTCGGCTTCGGCCGGCGCCCTTTCTTATTGGGCAGGGACCACGCTGACGACGCCGGCAAGAAGAAGGGCCGCCCCTTGCGGAACGGCCCTTCCCAGTCTAACCGCGGTCCGCGTCAAGGGACCGCAATCAATTTGCGTCGCTTGACCGGCGCCTAGGCCTCACCAGAGGTGAGCGTCCAGGCTCCTGAAACCGGCGACCGCGGCTTATGACCTTGAGACACTGGATCACCTCCTTTCGTTTGTTGCGTGGAACGTCCCATATAGGGCGTCCGGCCCAAAAAGTGAACAGGCGCCGCTATTCGGATCGGTTCAACTTCTTCCGACGTTCCATGCGGGGCGCTCGATGCGCGGCGGGCTAACTGCGGAGGAATATCGCAGAAAGTTCATCCGCGAGTTCGGGGGCGAGCAATGCCCAGGGGGCGTTGTCAGCGGCCTAGGCAGACACCCCTCTCGCCAGAGCCTTTGATGCAACGCGAACCTTCGCTGCAATCGCCATCGTACTGGCAATACTTTGCGCCGGTCACCCGCTCCCCAGGGGCTTTATCCTGCTCGTTTCCCGAGTTGGAGCCGATGCTGTTGCACTCTCCTCTCACGCAGAGGATGCCCGGATTGCAGTCGGTGTCAAACACGCAGGCGAAGACCGGAGTTGAGATGAGGCAGAGGATAGTAACGACGATCACACGGCGGATTGCGATCCCTCAAAATCTAAGCCGAAGGTCCAGTCAGTCGCGACGCCTTGCGGCGGTAAACGTCAAATGGCCTGCCGGACCAGGAAACTGCGCGGCCTCAATGCACGCCAAGATCCGTGTGGTCCGCGTCTGTCTCCGGCCAAGGTTTGATCGACCGATGCGGCCTCGGTCACAAAGTGTCTTTTGACATCAGCGGACACGCTCCGCCGAGCGAGTCATTGACAAGTCCCGTCGGAGTGCGTTCAATCGTGGCCAAAGAGCTGGGAGGTAGATATGCGCGGGCTTGCTGCTTTGGCTATGATGACCGCTCTCGGCTTTGCCGCCATTTCACCTGCGGTCGCGGGATTCCTCTCGCCGCTTTTGCCAGGATCTCCAATCGTCGTCGAAGCGAAGTTGGTCTGCGGTAAATTCGCGGGCAAGTTCAGCTGCAAGCACATCGACGACGGCACGGTTGGGATCGAGATTGGCGGCGACAAAAAGAAGGGTGGCGGCAATAACGGCAATGGGAACGCCGGCCCGAACCCCGCCGAGCAGCCGGGCGGCGCAGCCGGTGGCCCTGTTAACGACGCCCCGGCCGGAGGCGGAGCCAATCCACCCGCCAATGGTGGGGGGGCCAATCCCGACGCGGGTGGCGGTGCCAATCCCACCCCGGCCAAGCATGACTGTCCACCTGACTACAAAGTCCTGGAGGTTCCTACCAAGTTCGGCTTTTGCGAGCCGCCCGAGGGTCTTCCGAACAACGCTTATAAAGTCTGTCCGCCCGGCGCTACCGGCACGCCGCCGGCGTGCACCTGCCCCGGACAGTCCGATTACGGCCCGACGGGCAACAAGTGCCTGCATTGGAGCGGGGCGTGCGGTACCGACAAGCCCGGCTGGAACAATCCCAACTTCTTCTGCAAGAATGCCGAAAAGATCGACTGCACAATCCTCGCCGATGGCCAGGAAAAATGTTGCTGCAAGACCTATGATTAGTGAGTCACGCAACTGACTCCTTTAGCAACAGGCTCAGCCTGGCGTCGGCAAGGCGAGTCAGGAGAGCAGCATCCAGAAGCCAATGCCGATCAAGGCCGCGCTCCAGATCACGTCGAGATTGATCCAGCCGCGCCTGACGAAATCGAGCCCGACCCACTGATAGACGACGAGCGCTATGGCGCCGGTCACGACCAGCATGGCGAGGCTGTGCACGATGACGGCGAGCGTCGCGATCCATAGCGATGCCGTCGCCGGCATATGATGGGCGTGCTCGCCGGTGACATGCTCGAGCGGCATCAGCACCGGGATCAGCATCATGCCGGCGCCATGCGCCGTAGCCATTGCGAACGACCAGGCGGCCAGGCCGAGCAGTCCGGTCTGCAGCCCGATATTCACCGGGTGGCGATGCCCATAGATGAGATGATAAGCGCCCCAGGCGATCAGCAGTACGCCAGACAGGATGCGGACCGTTCCCTCGTCGATCGCCATGCCGAGACCGACCACCGCATAGACCACCACGGCGATCGCCGCAGCATGGCCAAGCGCGATGGGAATGAGCGAGATCAGCACCACGCTCCGGCTCTTCTCATGGAGCCCGAGCGCCACGGCGAACAGCCAGCCCATGGCCGGGTTCAGCCCGTGAAAGGCGCCGAGCGCGACGAGCACCAGCCATGGCGAGATGTCAGTCATGAATTTCGCTTAGAGGTCCGCATCAGGGACAATCGAGAATGGCCGGAAGGGAAGCCTTGATCGGTCTCAAGGCCGCGCGCGGTGATTAGCCGAGCCCGAGCGCCTTCCTGGCCTTTGCCGTGATCGACTGGCGGGTCGAGAAATAGCCTTCCCACGGGTCGCCCTTCAGAGCCTTGAGCCGCGTCGGCAGTGTCCGCACATTATACGGCGCCGCCGTCTTCAGTCCTTTCAGCTCGTCCCAACGCAGCGGGCAGGCGACCGTCGCACCGGGCCGCGCGCGGGTCGAGTAGTTGCAGATGGCCGTGCCGCCGCGCTGATTGCGCAAATAGTCGACGAAGATCTTCTGGGTGCGCACCTTCTTGGCCATGTTCGCGGTGTAGCGGTCGGGCCGCGCCATAACCAGCGCGTCGGCCACCGCCTTGGCGAAGCCCTTGACCTCGTCCCAGCCGAGCTTAGGGGTGAGCGGCGCCACGACATGCAATCCCTTGCCGCCGGTGACTTTGAGGAACGTAGTGAAACCGAGCTCGCCGAGAAAGTCGCGCACCTCGACCGCGGCGGCTTTCACGATCGAGAAGTCGAGATCCTCGTCGGGATCGAGATCGAACACGATGTGATCCGGCAGGGTCACCTTGGGCAGCTTGACGCCCCAATCGTGGATCTCCAGCACGCCGATCTGCACCAGCCCGAACAGCCCGGCCTGGTCGTCAATATAGAGATATTTCTTCTTGCTCTCGCCGCCCGGGATCGGGATCTCCTTGATCGCCTTGCTCATGCCCTTCATGGCGTGGCGCTGAAAGAAGCGCTCGCCGTCGATGCCCTCGGGACAGCGCACCAGGCTGATCGGACGGTTCGCCACGTAAGGCAGCATGAACGGCGCGACGATCTCGTAATAGCGCGCCACGTCGAGCTTGGTCAGGCCGATATCCGGATAGTAGACCTTGGCGGGATTCGACAGCGGGATCCCGGCAAAGGTCGGATCGACCGTCTTGCCGGCGGCGCTTTTGGTCGTCATGGCCATGTCGGCCTCCTCATCGTCAGCTCGCTCGCGATGCACCTCGCGTGCGTCCTTGTCCTCGCGCAATCCCTTGAAGCTCGGATGTCTAAGCCGCCCGTCGCGCGTCCGCTCGGTGAAGGCGATCTCCGCAACCAGCTTCGGCTCGAGCCACACCGCGCCTTTGCGCTCGGCCCGGGGCACTTCCTCGAACGAGGAAGTCGTGCGCTCGAGCGGCGTGAACCTTCTCGCCAGAGTGTCGAAATCGGCGCTGTCGAAGCCGGTGCCGACCTTGCCCGAATAGATCAGCTTGCCGCCCTCGAACGTGCCGAGCAGGAGCGATGAGAACGGCTTGCCCTTGACCTCCGAGCGGCTGTAGCCGCCGATCACCAGCTCCTCGCCCTTGAGGCATTTGATCTTGAGCCAGTCTCTGCCGCGTCCCGAGCGATAGAGCGAGTCGGCGCGCTTCGACATGATGCCTTCGAGCCCGTGCGCACAGGCTTCCGCGAAGAACTCAGGCCCTGAGCCCTCGACGTAATCGGCATAGATCAGGAAATTCGAAACGCTCTTCGCCGCCATTAATTTGGCGAGCCGCGCGCGCCGCTCGACCAACGTCTTCTTGCGCCAGTCCTTGCCGTCGAGGCTGAGGAGATCGAACACGTAATAGCGGATGGCGGGATGTGGCGTGTCGATATGTTCCTGCAGCGACTTGAAATCGGTGATGCCCGTGGGCAGCACGAAGGCCGCCTCGCCGTCGATCAGCGCGCTTCTCGCCGGGAAGCTCCGCATCGCGCTCGCGATCGTCGGGAAGCGTACCGTCCAGTCGAGCCCGCTCCGGCTGTACAGCGTGACCTCGTCGCCGTCCTTGCGCGCGAGGATGCGGTAGCCGTCGTATTTCGCTTCGTGCAGCCAGGAGCGCCCGGTCGGCACTTCGGTGTCGAGGGTGGCGAGCTCCGGCTCTATGAACTCGGGCGCTTTCGCCCGGCGGGCCGGGGGCGGCTTTTTGCCGTGCCAGCTTCTGGCTTTGCCGTTGCGTTGGCCGGCGCCTGAGTTTTTTTTTGAGCCTTGTTGGAGGTCCAGATCGCCGAGTCCCCGGTTAGGATTTCGTCCATGGTGCGGCCGCTCTTCACGCTGGTGTCGAACTTGACCGTCGGCTCGCTGCCGTCGCCCGCATAGTCGTCGCGCTTCTTGATGAGCAGCCAGTTCTCGCGGCCGCGATCCTCCTTGCGAGGCTTCATGCGCACCAGCACGTAGTCGCCGTTCAGGCGCTCGCCATGCAGGCGGAATTTGAGATCGCCCTTGGCGAGACCTTCGTCCGCGTCGCCGATCGGCTCCCACGTGCCGCGGTCCCAGATCATCACCGGGCCGCCGCCATATTCGCCCTTGGGAATGACCCCTTCGAAGCCGCCATATTCGAGCGGGTGGTCCTCGGTCCTGACCGCGAGGCGCTTCTCGGCGGGGTCGAGGCTCGGTCCGCGCGTGACAGCCCAGCTCTTTAGCACGCCGTCCTTTTCCAGGCGGAAATCGAAGTGGGTGCGAGTCGCGGCGTGCTTCTGGATGACGAAGCTGTTGCCCTTCGCCTTGGCGCGCTTGGGCCCGGGCTCCGGCGTCTTGGCGAAGTCGCGTCGCGCCTTGTATTCGGCGAGCAGGTCTTTGGCTTCGCCACGCGCCATGGATTTACGCCGACTTCCGCTTGGGCGCGCTCTTCGCCGCCTTCTTGTTGCCGGACTTGGCCGAGGCGGCGCCGCGCTTCGGCGCGCTTTTGGCCGGTTCCGCGCCCTTGTTCTGCTGCACGCTCTTCTTCAGAGCGTCCATGATGTTGATCACCTTGGCGGTGCCGGGCTGCTCGGTCACGATCTCAGGCGCCCGCTTCTCGAGCTTGGCGTGGATCAGCTCCCACACCGCCTCGTTATATTGGTCCTTGAACTGCTCCGGCTCGAACTTGCCGGCCTTGCGCTCGATCAGCTCCTTGGCGAGGTCGAGGGCTTCCTTGTCGATCTTGACGTCGGCGATCTCCTTGAAGATCGGCTCCGCCGCGCGCACCTCGTTGGCGTGGCGCAGCACTTCGAGGATCAGCCCTTTGCCGAATGGCTTGATGGCGACGATGTTGCCGTGGCCGCGCAGGATGAACTGGCCGACGCCGATCTTGCCCGTCTCCTTCAGCGCCTTCTGGACGATGACATAGCCCTCGTCGGCGAGCTCGCCGTCGGGCAGGAGGTAATAGGGCGTCTCGTAATAGCGGTCGTCGATCGCGTCCTCATCGACGAAGCGCACCAGCTCGATGGTCTGCTTCGCTTCGAGCTTCAGCTCGTCGACCTCTTTAGGGTCGATCAGGACGTATTTGCCCTTCTCGTATTCGTAGCCCTTGATGATCTCCTCGTTCTCGACGGGACCGACGCCCGGCGCGACCTTCTGGTAGCGGATGCGCTTGCCCGAAGGCTCGTGGATCTGATGCAGCTCGATACGCCGCTCTGACGTCGTGGCGGTGTAGAGCTTGACCGGGATGTTGACGAGCGAAAGCCGCAAATGGCCGGTCCAGAATGCGCGCGGTGCCATACTCACTAACTCCTCGAAAGGCGGGAGGCCGGAGCTACGCCTGGGCGCCGGACCCCTGATCAAACGGGCCGGGAAGCCTTGGAGTTCCGGCCTAATTCGTCGGCTGGGGCTCAATCCTCTATCTTATAGCCGCTTTCCTTAAGCATATGTTTGAGCGCGTCGGAAGCTGCCACTGACATCACCGACGAACCCTCTGTTGCCATGGCGAAACCGAGCCGCAAACGTGGGTCCGCTCACTCTACCTCGCTTGAGGGGCAGTTTCCCAGACCCCTTGCCCGTGCCGCGCCAGCCTCGCGCGGAACTTGCAATCGCGCCTCCCGGCGCGCTGTGCTAGGGCCTTGCCGGCCCACAGTTTTCACGCATTGGATGAAGCATGACCGAGCCGAACAAGACCGCCGAGGGGGCTGCGCCCTGCGTCGTCATCACCGGGGCGACGCAAGGCGTCGGCAGGGCCTTGGCGGAGGAATTCGCCCGCGACGGCCACGCTCTGCTGCTCGTCGCGCGCGACGAGGCGGCCCTCGCCTCCGCGGCGCGCAAGCTTGCCGCCGATCACGGCGTCAAGGTGAGCTACGCCGCCTGCGATCTCGCCACTGATGAGGGCTGCGAGGGCGTCGAGCAGGCGCTACGGGCGCCATGGCCTTTACGCCGACATCCTCGTCAACAACGCGGCGATGATGGCGGCGGGGTTCTTCCAGGATCAGGACCCGGCGATGCTCGGCAAACTGGTCGATCTCAATGTGCGCGGAACAGTCGACCTGACGCGCCGCTTCCTGCCGGGAATGATCGCGCGCGGCACAGGCGGCGTGCTCAACGTCGCCTCGGTCGAGGGCTTCATGCCGATTCCTTATCAGGCGACCTACGCCGCCACCAAGGCGTTCGTGCTGTCGTTCAGCCGCGCGCTTGCCTACGAGACCATGTATACCGGCGTCCGCGTCTGCACGCTCGCGCCCGGCACGGTCGCGACCGGCCTGCATGAGAAGGCCGGCGCGGAATATTCGCGCTATGTCAGGTTCCTGCCGACCAAGACCGCCGAGGACGTCGCGCGCATCGGCTACCGCAATTTCAAGCGCGGCAGTAAGCTGACCGTCACCGGCTGGTTCAACCGCCTCAGCATTTTAATCTCGCGCTTCGTGCCGAATCTTATGCTCGTGCCGTTCATGGGCCTGTTGTTTCGCGTGCTCGACGCCGAACGGCAATCCGCAAATGCCCCGCGTGCCTCCGCCGAGCGCGCCCGCCAAGCAGCCGGCCGCGTCCGTCAAGGAGACGCGCCGCGCCGCGCCCTGAGCCGCAACCTCACGTTTGAATTTGTTGTGCCGGCGCGCCTGCTCCAAAGCCCCGGCGTGGCAGCCTTCGTTCTAAACTCCTGCCCGCCGCAGCGGCGGAATGGCGAAGGCTGGTGGAGCCGACCGGGATCGAACCGGTGACCTCAGCAGTGCGATTGCTGCGCTCTCCCAACTGAGCTACGGCCCCATACGGTGGGGCATTTAGGGATTGGGGTTCCGCCCTGTCAAGCGAAGGCAACCGCCCCTGACAGCGCCCTTGCCCTTTTCGCCGCCTCTCCGCTACATGGTGGCCGCGAAGCGAGGAGATCTCTTGATGGTGCCTTTGATCGGATTCATCGTTCTCGTCATCGACCTCTATGTCTGGGTGGTCATCGCCAGCGCGATCCTGAGCTGGCTGATCGCCTTCAACGTGGTGAACACCAACAACCGCTTCGTCTATCAGGTCGCCGACATGCTCTACCGCGTGACCGAGCCGGCGCTTCGCCCGATCAGGAGCATATTGCCCAATCTCGGCGGTATCGACATCTCGCCGGTGATCCTGATCCTGTTTCTGCTGTTCATCCGCGACGTGGTCCTGCTCGGCTGGATCCTGCCTCTGTTCGTGCCGGCCGGCGGTCTTTGAGCGGAGCGAGCCTTAAGCTCAACCTTCGCCGGCTCCATGCCGGTGTCATGCTGCCCGTCCGGCTCACGCCGAAATCCGGCCGCGACGAGATCGTCGGCGTCGAGGCGTTCGGCGGCGAGGCGGTGTTGAAGGCCCGCGTGCGTGCCGTGCCGGAAGGGGGCAAGGCCAATGCGGCGCTCGAGACGCTGATCGGCTCCTGGCTCGAGCTGCCGCGCTCTCGCGTGACAATCACCCAAGGCGGCGCATCGCGCATGAAGCAGGTTCTGATCGAAGGCGATGCCGATGCGGTCGCGCGGCTGATCGAAACTCGCCTCGCCGCGCTATCTTGATAGGACCGAAGCGATCTCGGCGGCAATGGCCTCGGCCGCTGCATGGGGGTCGGGAGCGCGGGTGATCGGGCGCCCCACCACGAGATAATCCGCGCCGGCCTCGATCGCTTTGGCTGGCGTCACCGCGCGGGCCTGGTCCTGGGCGGGGGAGCCTTGCGGCCTCACCCCGGGCGTCACGATCAGAAAACCAGGACCGGCCGCCTTGCGGATCGCCGCCGCCTCATGGCCAGAAGCGACGACCCCGTCGAAGCCCGCATGCTTGGCAAGCAGCGCGCGATGGAGCACCAGCTCATGCAGCGGATGGTCGATGCCCTGCTCAATCAAATCCGACGGCGCGAGATTGGTGAGCACGGTCACGCCGAGCAGCTTGAGCGCGCTATCGCCTCTGCCCCGCACGGCTGCGTCGAGCGTCTTGCGGTCGAGCGCATGCACGGTGAGGTACCCGGCGCCGGTCGCAGCGATCGCGGCGGTCGCGCGCTCGACCGTCGTCTCGATGTCGAGCAGCTTGGCATCGACGAACACCGAGCGGCCGGCGGCAGCCAACTCCTGCGCCAGGGCGAAGCCGCCAGCGAACAGGAGCTCGAGCCCGATCTTGTAGACCCCGACGCTGTCGCCGAGCTTGGCGATCAGCTCGCGTGCCGCGGCGACGCTCGGCACGTCGAGCGCGACGATTAGCTGCTGTCTACCAGATGTCATGCGGATCAGTCGATTTGCGGGACGCTCGAGAGCGTCACCGACATGGTCGTGACCCGCCCCGGATTTTGCTGATGGTTGCGGCAAAAACAGCTGGTGGATTCGGCGCTCCTCTTCGAGAAGTCGCTGCACCAGCCGATATTGGTAAGGCAGACCTTCTGCTGCTTGAGTGCCCTGTAGGGCTGCTTCAGCGTGCCGGCCTCCGCGCCGGCAATCGCGAGCAAGGTCGCCACCGCCAAAAGCACCAGAGCTGTTCTCTTCATGGTCGTTCTCCCGCTGCTTCCACGCGTTTGGTTGGGGAAATGTCGCACCTCACTGTCGAGCTAACCAGCGCGCGGCTGAACGGTCCATGATACCGCGTTCGGCCGTCACGAAGCGAGCTTCCGCGCGGCAACGGCCAGCGCCTCGACCACGCCCTTCAACAGCTCCTGCTGGGACTTGTCCTTGAGGCTGCCGTCGGCCTCGAACGCATCCATGGCCCGCGGCAACGCAAGCTGCTCGGGGATCACGAGCGCGCCGATGCCGACCGCGAGAATCTGCCGGAGGTTGAGCAGGCTCCGCATGCCGCCGTAATAGCCGGGCGAGGCGCTGGAGATGGCGAACACGCGTGATTTGAACACTTCGAGCCCGGTCTCGCCCTTGGCGCGCACGCGCGTCACCCAGTCGAGCGTGTTCTTCAGCAGCGGCGTCACCGAAGAATTATATTCGGGGCTGGCGATGAACACGCCCTGATACTCGCCGAGCAAGGCCTTGAAGGCGCGCGCCCGCTCGGGCGGGCCCTCGGCCGCTTCGAGGTCGCCGTTATAGATCGGCATCGGATAGTCCTTGAGGTCGACGAATACCGCCTCGATGCCGTTGGCCTCGGCGATGTGGCGGCCGAGCAGCGCGAGCTTCTTGTTGAACGAGGCTTGACGCGCGGAGCCGGCGAAGAACAACAGACGCATCGAGTCTTCCTATGCTTTCGGGGGTTTCGTCTTGCCGCCACCGCCCTTGTTCATGCCGAATATGTAGCGGAGCGGCACCGTTGCAGCGGCGGCAAGCGGCGTGGCGAGCGCTAGGCCGAGCAGCCCGAACACTGCGCCGAACACCAGCTGATTGAGAATGACGACTGCCGGCGGCATCGACACGGCGCGCGCCTGGATCAAAGGGGTGAGCAGATAGCTTTCGAGGAACTGGATGATCACGTAGAGGCCGACCACCAGAAGCGCGAGATGGAAGCTCTCGCCGCCCGCGACCAGCACCATGGGGATCGCGCCGATGATCGGTCCGAGATAAGGCAGGAAGCCGGCCAACCCCGCGAACAGCGCCAGCACGAAGGCGATCGGCACGCCGAGAATGAGCAGGCCGATAAAGGTGAGGCTGCCGATCACCAGCATCGAGATGCCCTGGCCGATCAGCCAGCGGCGCAAGAGGTTGGCGGTCTCGTACATCACTTCGAGGATCGCGGCGCGGCGGTCGACCGGCGACAGCCGCGCCACGATATTGACGTAGGTATCGGGGTCAGCGGCGAAATAGATGCCGAAGAACAGCACAATCAGCCCGGCGCTGAAGACGCCGACGATCGACAGCGCGACCGAGGTGGCGCCGGTGGCGATGCCCCACGGGCTCAGGAACTTGCCGAGCACCTCGACCAGGTCGATGTTCTGCAGGATCGAGGTCTGGTCGGCGTAGTTCGCGAGCTGCTTGGTGAGCGTGGTCGCGCCGGCGGCGATGGCAAGGGCGAGCTGGGCGATCTGCTGGGTCAGCGTCGGTCCGGCGGTCGAGAACACCACCACGAGGAACAGGGCCGTGGCCAGTACGACCGCCGCCAGCATCATGAGCCGCGGCAGCTTGGTCAGCTCGGCGAGCGCTTTGCTCGCGCCGTAGAACACGATGGCGAGCAGGATGCCGGCGAAAGCGAGCAGGATGGCGGTGCGCGAAAACCAGAGCCCGACGGCGACGGCCATCACGGCGATGACCGCAGCGGTGATCTTGGCGGCATGGGCCGCGTCGCGCGCGCCGCTCCGCGTCACGGGCGTCGCTTCCGGCTTGTGCTGATTGCGCGAGGCGGGTTCGACGGGCATTTGCGGCCTTTCTTGCCGTCGCGCGCATAAGCGATGCGCGAGGGGCGGAGGCGGTCACGCCGATCTACGGCTTCGACAAACTGTAGACGCTTACTCGCCGATGCCCTCGAAGAATTCCTTGACCCTCGCGAAGAATCCGGTCGAGGCCGGGCTCGTGCTTGGGTTGGAAGCTTCCTCGAACGATTTCAGGAGGTCGCGCTGCTTGCGCGAGAGGTTCTTCGGCGTCTCGACCTCGACCTGGATGTAGAGATCGCCCTGCTGCTTGGACCGCAGCACCGGCATGCCCTTGGCTTTCATGCGGAACTGTTTGCCGGTCTCGGTGCCTTCCGGGATCTTCACCCGCGTTCTGCCGCCGTCGATGGTCGGCACCTCGATCTGGCCGCCGAGCGCGGCCGCGGTCATGGCGATCGGCACGCGGCAGAACAGGTCGGCGCCGTCGCGCTGAAAGAACTCGTGCGGCTTGATCGACAGGAAGATGTAGAGGTCGCCCGGCGGTCCGCCGCGCACCCCCGCCTCGCCCTCTCCGGCGAGCCTGATGCGCGTGCCGTCCTCGACCCCGATCGGGATGGTGACCGAGAGCATCCGCTCGCGCATTACGCGGCCGGCGCCATTGCAGGACGGGCACGGCGTCTCAATGGTCTCGCCGCGCCCCTGGCAGTTGGGACAGGTGCGCTCGATGGTGAAGAAGCCCTGGCTCGCGCGCACCTTGCCGATGCCGCCGCAGGTGCGGCACGGGCTCGGCGATGTGCCGGCCTTGGCGCCAGAGCCCGAACACGCGTCGCAAGTGACCGATGTCGGCACCCTGATCTGCGCGGTCTTACCCTCGTAAGCCTCGCCGAGCGTGATCTCCATGTTGTAGCGGAGGTCTGCGCCGCGCTCGCGCGCCGAGCGCTGACGTGGGCGCCGTCCCGCGCCCATGAACTCGCCGAACAGATCGTCGAACATCGCCGACATCGAGGCGGAGAAATCGGCGCCGAAGCCGTGGCCGCCGGGTCCGCCGGCCATCCCGCCGTCGAACGCGGCATGGCCGAAGCGGTCATAGGCGGCGCGGCGCTGCGGATCCTTCAGCGCATCATAGGCCTCATTCAGCTCTTTGAAGCGCTTCTCGGCGGACGGATCGCCGTTGCAACTGTCGGGGTGACATCCCTTGGCGAGGCGGCGAAACGCGGTTTTGATCTCGCTGTCACCAGCGCCGCGCGATAGGCCGAGTACCTCGTAATAGCAACGCTTTGCCATCGCCCCTCCGGCCCTTTACACCGCCGTCAGCCTGGCGGCGCATAAGCCTCTTGTGTTGGGCTGCTGGCGCCCGACCGTATGCGGTCTTGGCGCCAGCGCCATCACCTTTGCCTACGCCGACTTCTTGCTGTCGTCGTCCTTGACCTCTTCGAAGTCGACATCGACCACTTTGTCGTCGGGACTGCCGGCGTCAGCCGACGGACCGCCGCCGCCGCCCGCCGCCTGACCCTGGTTCGACTGATACATGGCCTCGCCGAGCTTCATCGAAGCTTGCGCGAGCGCGTCGGTCTTCTGCTTGATCGCGTCAACGTCGTCGCCCTGGAGCGCCGACTTGAGGTCAGCGACCGCAGTCTCGACCAGAGACTTGTCGCCGGCCGGGACCTTGTCGCCGTAATCCTTCAGCATCCGCTCGGTCGAGTGCACCAGCGCCTCGGCCTGGTTCTTGATCTCGACCACCTCGCGGCGCTTCTTGTCTTCCTCGGCGTGGCTCTCGGCTTCCTTGACCATGCGGTTGATGTCCGCCTCGGTCAGACCGCCAGACGCCTGGATGCGAATCGACTGCTCCTTGCCGGTCGCCTTGTCGGACGCCTGGACGTTGACGATGCCGTTGGCGTCGATGTCGAACGTCACCTCGATCTGCGGAATGCCGCGCGGCGCCGGCGGAATGCCGACGAGATCGAACTGGCCGAGCAGCTTGTTGTCGGCGGCCATCTCGCGCTCGCCCTGGAACACGCGGATGGTGACCGCGTTCTGATTGTCCTCGGCGGTCGAAAACACCTGGCTCTTCTTGGTCGGGATGGTGGTGTTGCGGTCGATCAGCCGGGTGAACACGCCGCCCAAAGTCTCGATGCCGAGCGACAGCGGGGTCACGTCGAGCAGCAGCACGTCCTTGACGTCGCCCTGGAGCACGCCGGCCTGAATGGCGGCGCCGATCGCCACCACCTCATCGGGGTTCACGCCCTTATGCGGCTCGCGGCCGAAGAAGGTCTTCACCGTCTCGACCACTTTCGGCATGCGCGTCATGCCGCCCACGAGAACGACTTCCTCGATCTCGGCGGCCTTCAGCCCGGCGTCCTTCAAGGCATTGGCGCACGGGCCGATGGTCTTCTGGATAAGGTCGTCGACCAGGCTCTCGAGCTTGGCGCGCGTGAGCTTCATGGTGAGATGCTTGGGGCCGGACTTGTCGGCGGTGATGAACGGCAGGTTGATCTCGGTCTGCGTCGTCGAGGACAGCTCGATCTTGGCTTTCTCAGCCGCCTCTTTCAGGCGCTGGAGCGCTAGCTTGTCGCCGCGCAGATCGATGCCGGTCTCCTTCTTGAACTCGTTGGCGAGGTAATCGACGATACGCATGTCGAAATCTTCGCCGCCTAAGAAGGTGTCGCCGTTGGTCGACTTCACCTCGAACACGCCGTCGCCGATCTCGAGAATGGAAATGTCGAACGTGCCGCCGCCGAGGTCGTACACAGCGATGGTCTTGCCCTCTTTCTTCTCCAGGCCATAGGAGAGCGCGGCGGCGGTCGGCTCGTTGATGATGCGCAACACTTCGAGCCCGGCGATCTTGCCGGCGTCCTTGGTGGCTTGGCGCTGGGCGTCGTTGAAATAAGCCGGGACGGTGATGACGGCCTGGTCGACCTTCTGGCCGAGATAGGCTTCAGCCGTCTCTTTCATCTTCTGCAGGATGAAGGCCGAGATCTGCGAGGGCGAATATTTCTTGCCGCGGGACTCGACCCAGGCGTCGCCGTTGTCGCCGCGCACGATCTGGTAGGGGACGAGCTTCTTGTCCTTCTCGACCATCGGGTCTTCGTAGCGCCGGCCGATCAGGCGCTTGATGGCGAAGAACGTGTTCTCGGGATTGGTGACGGCTTGTCGCTTGGCGGGAAGTCCTACGATGATCTCGCCGTCATCGGTGAAGGCGACCATCGATGGGGTGGTGCGCATGCCTTCCGCGTTCTCGATGACCTTGGGGCTCTTGCCCTCCATCACCGCGACGCAAGAATTGGTGGTGCCCAGATCGATTCCGATCACTTTCGCCATTTACGACCTCTCTTTCTGGCAGACCGTGCGGGCCCTAAAGCGGCACCCGGCATCCTCGCGCACGCGTAAGCGTCGGTCCCCAAGATTTTCGGCAATCCCACCAACTCATCCGGCGGGGTTCCGCGGTTATATAGGAGGCAACCCTATGGCCCGCAAGGAGAAGCGGGAGATTGCTGCGGCATGCGCGCGCGCGCGTCATGCAAGACGCTTCCAGGCGCCGATCAGAATGGGTGTCAGGCAGTAATAACGCCCGTCCGCCGCGGCCTCCGCTAGGTCGGCCTTGAAGGCCTCGGCGCGGACCGGATCGGCCATGCCGAGCTCGGCGGCTGACGCGAACAGCGATTGGTAAACGCCGATCAACATTGCTGCCATGTCCTTGAGCGGGATGAATTTTGCCTCGGCGAGCGTGCCGTCCGGGAGCCCAAGCCCCGCCGCCTCGAACTGCATGGGTAGCTGGCGTCCCGCCCTCAGGTTTCGTCCATGCGCCCTGAACACGCCCTCGAACAGGCGATTGAACTCGCCCATGGCGGGGCACAGCGGCTCGATCGCGATCGAGCCGAAATCGAACTCCTGCGCCGCGATCACGCCGCCCGGCTTGGTCCAGGACGCCATCTTCTCGAGCGCCGCCACCGGGTCCTGCATATGCATGAGGAACAGCCGGCAACAGACGAGGTCGAAAGGACCGCCCTTGACCGTGTCGAGGCGTTGCATGTCGGCGTCGATCTGCGTGAACTTGGCGCCGCCTTCGGCGCTGAGCTCGGCGAGCGCCTGCGCGCCGAGCTTGGCGTCGATCTCGATGCCGGTGACGCTGCCCTCGGGCCCCACCCGACTGGCCAACGAGCGCATCACCACGCCGGGACCGGAGCCCACGTCGAGCGCGCTCATACCGGCTGACAGGCCGACCGCATCGAGCACCTTCTCGGTCGCGCTTTGCCACATCGCCGCCTGGTCGCGCAGCCGCCGATATTCTTCGGCGTCCCGCGCGTGAACATAGCCGTCAGGATTGAGCTTCCGCGCCTCGCTCGCCACTCGTGTCGCTCCTTTGGGTTGCCGCCCGCCGATCGGCTATAACTTGAAGGTACGGCAGTCATGCGGCGGAGCAAAGGGACGTGGAGCATTTTCCTGAATGTCTGGATAGAGCGGCACAGGCCGCTTTGCTGACAGAGATCAGGCGGATCATCGGTGAGGCGCCGCTGTTCACCCCGACCATGCCGCGTTCCGGCAAGCCGATGTCGGTGCGCATGACGAATTGCGGTGAGCTCGGCTGGGTGACGGACAAGGAGCGCGGCTACCGCTATCAAGCGACGCATCCGGTGACCGGCAAGCCCTGGCCGCCGATGCCCAAGCTGCTGCTCGATCTTTGGCAGGAGGTGGCGGAATACGCTGCGCCGCCGCAAGCCTGCCTCGTCAATTATTACGCGAGCGCCGCCAAGATGGGGCTGCATCAGGACAAAGACGAGGAGGATTTCGCCGCGCCCGTGCTGTCGGTGTCGCTCGGCGACACGGCGATCTTCCGGGTCGGCGGCAAATCGCGCAAGGACCCGACGCATGCGTTCGAATTGCGGTCAGGGGACGTTGTGGTGCTCGGCGGCGACGATCGGCTCGCGCATCACGGCATCGACCGCATCCTGCCAGGCAGCTCCACGCTGCTTGCCGAAGGCGGCCGCTTCAATCTCACGCTGCGGCGGGTGACCAAGCGGGCGTAGTTTAACTTAAACTTGAGATCAGTCGCCGGACGTCGTGCCGCCGGGGAAGTCGTCGTTGGCGGCCTTGTGCCCGGGTGCGCCGTTGCCCTGGCCTTCCGGCTGCGGCGCGGCCTTGCCGCCGCCTTTGGCGACCGCGACCAGCGCGGGCCTGAGGCAGCGATCGCCGATCGTGTAGCCCGCCTGCATCACATCGACCACCGTGCCGTCGGGCACGTCGGCGTTTGGCACCTCGTACATGGCCTGATGGCAGTTCGGATCGAAGCGCTGGCCGAGCGGGTCGATGCGGGTGACGCCGTGACGCTCGAGCACGTTCAACAAGCTCCCGCTCGGTGATCTCGACCCCGTCGAGGAAGCTTTTGAGGGCGGGGTCATCCGCCGCGGCGCCGGACGGCAGATGCTCGATGGTGCGCTTCAGATTGTCGCCGACGGTCAACACGTCGCGGGCGAAATTGGAGATGGCATAGCGCGCCGTGTCGGTCTTCTCCCGCTCGGTGCGACGGCGGAGATTTTCCATGTCGGCCATGGTGCGGAGCAGCCGGTCGCGCATATCCGCGTTCTCCGTGAGCAGCGCGGTCAGATCGGCGCCGACCTCCGAGCCAGGATCGGCGCCGGAATTTTGCGCTCCAGCCTCAGCGGCGGCGGGTCCTGCCTGATCCCCGTCGGCCTCACGCGGATCGGTTGAGTCGTCGGGCATTTACAGAGCCTCGGCGAAAGCGGTTTCACTCGGGAGACATGCGGGATATCGACTGTGCCGCGGCAAAAATCAAGGGACAAGGCGCCCGAGCAGCCTTGCCGTGTAGTCGACCATAGGAATGATGCGGCCATAGTTCAGCCTGGTCGGGCCGATCACCCCAAGCACACCGACGATTTTCTGCTCGGTATCCTCGAACGGCGAGACGATCAGGGCCGAGCCCGACAGCGAGAACAGCTTGTTCTCCGAGCCGATGAAGATGCGCACCCCGTCGGCCCGCTCGGCGAGGCCAAGCAGCTGGATCAGGTCCTTCTTGGCGTCGAGGTCCTCGAACAGGAGCCGTACCCGCTCGAGGTCCTCCATCGCCCTGACGTCTTCCAGCAGATGCGCCCGGCCGCAAACGATCAGGCTCTTGCTGTCGTCCGCGGTCCCCGACCAGGTCGCGAGCCCTTCGGTGACGACGCGCGCGGTAAGCTCGTCGAGCTGGGCGCGTCGCTCCTCGATCTCCCGCTCGATGCGCCCGCGCGCCTCGGCCAGCGTCAAGCCGCCGATCCGCGCATTGATGTAATTGGTGGCCTCGTTGAGCGACGACAGCGGCAGGCCGTCGGCGAGCGAAACTATGCGGTTCTCGACGTCGCCATCCTCGCTCACCAGCACGGCGAGCGCCTTGCCCTCTCCGAGATTGACGAACTCGACCTGCTTCAACCGCTTGCTCTGCTTGTCGACCAGGACCACGCCGGCGCAGCGCGACAGGCCTGACAGCATCTCGCCCGCTTCGGCGAGGAAGTCGTCCGCAGTCCGGCGGCGCCCGCCTCCGGCCATGCGGCTCTCGATCTGGCCGCGCTCCTCCTCGGTGATGTCGCCGATCTCGAGCAGGCCGTCGACGAACAGGCGAAGCCCAGTCTGCGTCGGCAGCCTGCCGGCGCTGGTATGCGGCGCGTAAATCAGGCCGAGATTTTCGAGGTCGGACATGACATTGCGCACCGAGGCCGGCGACAGCGTCATGGGCAAAGCGCGCGACAGATTGCGCGAGCCGACCGGCTCGCCGGTGGCGAGATAGGTCTCGACGATGCGCTTGAAGATCTCGCGCGAGCGCTCGTTCAGCTGGCGAAGCGGCAAGGCTTCGGCCGCGGCTTTGACCTCGTTTAAGTCGGTGTGACGCATTGTGGGGTGAACTTAGAGCATGATCCCGAAAAGTTGCAGACTTTTCGGACAAGATCATGCGTCAGAGACAAATCTGAGCGCCCCACCCGCGCGTCAAACGGGCCGGCGACTTGCGCGCACTAGTTAAGCGGGAGAGATGCGGCCGCGCCAGCGGTGGTCAGCTCGTCGGGAGCGCCGAAATGGTCGAAATAGCGCGATTTGATCGCTTCGACCGGCATGATGACGAATACGTCGGTCGTGCCGAACTGATGGTCGATCACCGCACCGTCGCCGACATAGGCGCCGACCCTGAGATAGCCCTTGATCAGCGGCGGCAGCGCCTTCATGGCGGCGCGCACGTTGACCGCCTCGCGCGGCATCATGTTCATGTCGACGCGAAGATGCTCGTGCGCGCGCACCCGCCAATCCTTCGGCGCGAGCGCGTGATGATGCAGGTAGCTCAGAGCCTCGGCATGCGCCGAAGGATCGGTGCCCTCGAAGCTCGCGCAGCCGATCATCACGTCGCCGCCGTGCTCGCGCACATACGACCACACGCCCTGCCACAGCAGCTCGAGCGTCCGCTTGTTGCGGTAGGGCTTGAGCACGCAGGAGCGGCCGAGCTCCATGAAGCTGTAGTCGGGTTTGGCCGCGAGCAGCGGGGCGATGTCATATTCGCCCTGGGTGTAGAAGCCGTCATTCATCTCGGCCACCTCCTGCCGCAGCATGCGGTAGGTGCCGACCACCTTTGAGCGCAGCCAGCGCCGCCCGTCATTAGGATCGCCGCGATCGACCACCAGCAGATGATCGAACACCGCGTCATAAGCATCCTCGTCGCGCCGCGACAACATGGCGAGCGCGCCGGGAATGGCCGACATCTCCTCGTAGAACACTTTGTAGCGGAGACGCTGGGCGCGGCGGATCTCGCTCCACTTGCGCGCGAGTCGCACTTCGAGCGAGCCGAAGCCGCCGTAGATCTTGGGAGCCTGAAAGCGTTTGCCGAGCGCGCCGACATTGAAGCGTCGCTTGCCCATGAAGGGCAGCATGCCCCCATGGCTCGGCTTGAACATCAATCCTGGCAACATTGCACTGCCGCGAAATCTGCCCGCAAACCGTCCAGTGGCTGGCTTCATAGGCATTAAGACGCCCGTTGGGAGGGATTTAGTACCGCGGGCTACCGATGCAACCCCACCCGCGGCTACTGAACCCGATTCGGCCATAACGAAAGCGGGTTAGCAAACCAATTCGAAGCCTATGTGACAGTCTGGGGATAGGCGCACAGCTTCGCGCCCGAACTCGCCGAAACTCTCAGGCGGCGCCGAGCCCAGTGCCGTGCGCGGGCTCGCTGTCCCTGCCGCCCCAGCGGGCGAACAGCGCCGCGAGGTCGGCCTTTTCGAACGGCTTGGCGAGGTAATCGTCGAGGCCCGCGGCAAGATAGGCGGCGCGGTCTCCGGCGAAAGCATTGGCGGTCAGCGCTACGATCGGCGGCCGTCCCGCGGCCGGCAGCGCGTCGTCGGGATAGAGTCGCCCTGATGCGGCGCGCCGCCTCGAGGCCGTCCATGTCCGGCATGTGGATGTCCATGAACACGATGTCGAAGCCCTTGCCGGACGAATCGGTCAGAGCGTTGCGGGCCTTGGCGACTGCCTCCGCGCCGTTTCGCGCGCGAACCACATGGGCGCCGGACTTTTCGAGCACGGTCGTTGCGAGCAACGCGTTGATGTCGTTGTCCTCGGCAAGCAGGATGGACACGCCTGCCGCTTCACCGGGCACCGCACGAAGCGCGGGCCGCGTGAGGGCAAGCGCCTCGGCCACTTTCGTCTGCTGCTCATCTTGCGTGCCAAACAGTTGGACGAGAAGCGACAGGGGCCTGATCGGGCGGACAAGATAGAAATCGAACCCTTCGGCGCGGAATGACGGGAGGTCGCCGCGCTCGGCTGGATCGACGATGACCACGGCGCGGGCGGGATGACGAAGCTCCGACAGCAGGCGGGCGGCGCCGGCCGCGATCGCCGCACTGTCGGTCAGGAGCGCGGTAAAGGGCACGCCGCTCGCCGCGGCGCCGGCGGCGATGCGTCTTGCGTCCTTGAACCTGACGAGAGCGACTGAGGCTCCCATGCCGACCAGAAGATCGCCGACGAGGGCCGCCTCGATCGCGCCTTCGAGCACGAGCAGCACCTTCTCGCCAGCCTCGGGCTGTGGCCAACCCGTACCAAGCAGGGTGACCTCGCCCGGCATGGCGAAGGGCAAATCGACGGTGAAGGTGGCGCCCGACCCCGGCACGCTTGCGACGGAAATGCGGCCGCCCATCTCATCGACCAGGCGTTTGGAGATTGCGAGCCCGAGCCCGGTGCCGCCATGGCGTCGCGCCGGGCCCTGATCGGCCTGCTCGAACTCGGCGAAGATGCGCTCGATCGCGTCTGGCGGGACCCCAGGCCCCGTATCGCGCACGGCGAAGCGGAGCATGGCTTGGCCGGTGTGGCGCGGCGAGCCCGGCGTCTGCTGAAGGGTGAGCGCCACGCCGCCCTTCTCGGTGAACTTGATGGCGTTGCCGATCAGGTTCATCAGGATCTGGCGGACGCGCATCTCATCGCCGATGACGGTCCTCGGCAGATCTGGCGCCGCCAGCCAGCCGATCTCGAGCCCCTTGTCGCGCCCGCGCGGCGCGAGCAGCTCGATCACGCCTTGGGCGGCGTCGGCCACCTCGAACGGCGCGGCGCGGAGCTCGATCTTGCCGGCCTCGATTTTGGAGAAGTCGAGCACCTCGTCGATCAGCGACAGCAAAGTCTTGGCCGAGGTCGAGATGGCGCGCGCATAAGTGCGCTGCTCGGGCGACAGCTCGGTGTCGAGCAGAAGCCCGGTCATGCCGAGAATGCCACTCATCGGCGTTCTGATCTCGTGGCTCATCGAGGCGAGGAAGCGCGACTTGGCCTTGCTGGCGTCCATCGCCTCGTCGCGTGCGACCGCGAGCGCAAGCTCCGAGGCGCGCTGCTCGGTGATGTCGCGGCCGACGCTCTGGATCTCGCTCACCCTTCCATCCCCGTCGAGAATGGTGAAGTCCTCCCACACAAACCACCGAGGGCCGTTCTCGGTGGCTAGCTCGACCACGCGGTTCCGCCGCTCGCCGCCTCGCGGCGGGAAGGGCGGAAAGGCAAAATCGTCGGCGGTGGCGGCATTGGCGAGCGGCAGGCGGAACATCTGGCCGACCGCTGCCTCCCGGGCGAGCCCAAAGGTCCGGCAGAAGGCGTCGTTGGCGAAGGACAACCGCCCGTCGGCGTCGCGGCGGAGGATGACGTCGCCCTGATGGTCGAGCAGGTCGCGATAACGCGCCTCGCGCTCGCGCACCTCCCATTGCAGGTCCCTGAGCGATTCAAGGCTCGCATCAAGCCGGTTCGCCAGCGAAGCGGCCCGCTCATTGCCGCCCCGCTCGCGCCGCGCCGCCAGAATCTCGACGGCGATGGCGACGGCGAGCACGAGCGGGAGGATCGCAAGTGTCAGCGTGGGACCGAGCGTGACCAGCGCAAGGATGAGGAGCGAAACGACGAACAGAGCGAGCGCGGCGCGCAGCCCGATCGTGCCAGAGCGATCCGAAATTAGCTCACGGGACTCGCGGGGCGCCGCTGCACGGGCGCTGACGATCAGCCCCGCGCGCTCCCCGCGCCGCTTCGCGCGCCTAAGCTTCTCGACCCACTTCACTGACGCCACTCGCCTGCTGCCGGTCGTTGCCGGCGGTTTCTCTTGGCCAGAAGTGAAGCAGAGAATGTTTGAGAAAGGCTTTAGCGGGGTGGCGAGGCACCCCTGCGAGCGGAATAAAAAACAGCAAAATCAGCAGTTTAGGCGGCGGCCTGGGCGCGCCTCAGGGTCTCGCCGCGATAGCTGAGGGCCTCGGCGATATGGATGCGGCAGACCTTTTCCTCGCCGTCGAGGTCGGCAAGGGTGCGGGCGACGCGGAGCGTCCGGTGATAGCCGCGCGCGCTCAAGGCGAGCGCATCGGCGGCGTCGCGGAGCAGCGTGAGCCCGGCCGCTTCCGGCGCGGCGATCTCATCGAGCAGCGTCCCGTCGCATTCAGCGTTGGTGCGGATACGCTGGCAGCCAAATTTCGCATAGCGTTTGGACTGGATGGTGCGCGCGAGTGCGACCCGACCCCGCACCTCCGCGCTGCCCTCTGACGCCTGCGGCAGGACGAGATCGGCGGCCGAGACGGCGGGCACCTCGATCTGGAGGTCGATACGGTCGAGCATCGGCCCAGAGATGCGCGCCTGGTAGCGCTCGGCACAAGACCGCCCCTGGCGGCAGGCATAGCCCGGCTCGCCCGCCCGCCCGCAACGGCACGGGTTCATGGCGGCGATCAGCTGGATGCGCGACGGGTAGGATATACGGTGGTTGGCGCGCGCGATCACCGTCTCTCCCGTCTCGAGCGGCTGGCGGAGCGCATCGAGCACCTGCGGGTGGAACTCGGGCAGCTCGTCGAGGAACAGCACGCCGAGATGGGCAAGCGCCGCCTCGCCGGGACGGGGCCGCGAGCCGCCGCCGACCAGAGCCGCCATGCTCGCCGAATGATGCGGCGCGCGGAACGGGCGGACGCGGCCGATGCGTCCTCCGGCGAGATCGCCGGCAAGGCTCCTGATCATGCTCACTTCCAGCATCTCCGAAGGCTCGAGCGGCGGCAGGATCGAGGGCAAGCGCCGCGCCAGCATCGACTTGCCGGCGCCCGGCGGCCCGATCATCAGCAGGTTGTGGCCGCCGGCAGCAGCGACCTCGAGCGCACGCTTGGCGGTCTCCTGGCCCTTGATGTCCTTGAGATCGGGCATCGCCTCGTCGGCGGGATCGGCGCTCGGCTCGGGCCGCCGCAAGCTTTGCAGCCCCTTGAAGTGATTGACCAGCACGAGCAGGTCAGACGGCGCGAGGATCGTCATGTCGGCGGCGGCCCAGGCCGCTTCGGCGCCGCACGAGGCCGGACAGATCAGCCCCTTGCCGAGAGCGTTGGCCCCGATCGCCGCGGGCAGCGCGCCGGCAACCGTCGCGATCGAGCCATCGAGCGCAAGCTCGCCCAGCACGCAGAACCCTTCGATCGCGTCGCGCGCGATCGCCCCGACCGCCGCCATCAGCCCTAGCGCGATCGGCAGGTCGTAATGGCTGCCTTCCTTGGGGAGGTCGGCGGGAGCGAGATTGACGGTGATCCTCTTCGGCGGCAGGCCGAGCCCGATCGCATTCAGCGCGCCGCGCACCCGCTCGCGGCTTTCGGCCACCGCCTTGTCCGGCAAGCCGACGATGGTGAAGGCGGGGACGCCCGGGCCGATCTGCACCTGAACGTCGACGCCGCGTGCCTCGATGCCCTCGAAAGCGACCGTCGTGACCCGCGCGAACATCGCTAAACCCCCGTACCAATTGCGCCTTACTCTAGCGAGGACGTGCAAAACTCGCAAGAACAATCAGTGAACATGTTTACGATGGATCAACGAGCAGACATCTCGCAAGACTAGTTTAGGATCGGATTGGGCGAGGAGTTGAGCATGTTCAAAGACCTGTCGATGCGCATCTTCCTCTTCCATCTCGTGGCCTATGTCGCCGTCACGGCGCTCGCGGCCGCCGTCAATCTCTGGCTGACACCGCAGCATCTCTGGTGGCCATGGGTGCTGATCGGCTGGGGCGTCGCCCTCGCGACACACGCGTTCGCGCTCCTGCTCCGCAAGACGCGGCGGCGCGAGCGCGTCTTCGTCGACAGGAAGGCGCGCGCCTTCGCCGTGCATCTCTTCGCCTATGTGGCGGTTGTGCTCGTGCTCCTGCTTGCCAATGTCACGCTGACGCCAAGAGTGTGGTGGTTCTATTGGGTGGCGCTCGGCTGGGGCGCCGGCGTCGCATTCCAGGGCTGGTGCACCTTCTTCAAAACACGCAAACCGACGCCCGCGCCGGCAGCGGTGCAACACTAAGTCCGCCGCCGAGCAGATCGAAACGAAGGCCGCGCCGCCCGAAGCCAAGCCCAAGCCGCCGCGCAAGCGAGCGCCGCGCACGCCGAAGCCGAAAGCCTGACGCGGGTTCAGCGCTCGGCGATCAGCGCGTTGGAGGGAAGGCTCGGATCGAGCAGGCGCAGCGGCTTGCTCTGCGCCCGATACCGGCAGCTTCGCGGCGTCGATCAGCCCGATTTGAGCGAGCAGCGAAGCCTGGTCCCAATAGATACGCTCGAAGGCGACCTTGCCGCCTTCGAAGCCGACCACCACCACGAAGGGGATCACGACCTTGCGCCCTGTCGGCTTCACCCCGGGCAGGATCGCGGGAATGGCGCAGTCATGGGTGAAGCTGATCAGCACTTCGTCATGAGCTGGTATCGCTAGGTGTGGAGTCGGTAGAAGCGGGAAGTTGGGAGTGCGAAGCTGATCAGCACTTCGTCGACGAGCTGGCTCTCGCCTACGGTGCGCGAGATCGGCTCGACGCTCCAGTCGTCGGGCACATGTCCGACGAAGTAGTTTTCGTAGAAGTGCCGCACCGCGTCATAGCCAAAACCGCCGGTCATGGTCGGCACGTTGGTGATGTGCGGGCTGTCGGCCATGGTAGCCATGGTCGCTTCGATGTCGCGCGTCTTGAACTCGGCGTCGCAATGCGCGTCGAACATCGCGCCGAGACCCTTTGGATCAAGACTGTCGGGATCGGCGGTCATTTTGCCGTCTTCTTCCGCTTCTGCGCCGCCACTTTCCTCTCCACCACGTCCCAGATCATGGCGGCGATGTCGGCGCCGCCGAACTCGGCGATCTGCCTGATGCCGGTCGGCGAGGTGACGTTGATCTCGGTGAGATAGTCGCCGATCACGTCGATGCCGGTGAAGATCAACCCGCGCTTTTTGAGCTCCGGCCCGAGCCGCGCGCAGATCGCCTGGTCGCGCTTGGTGAGGGTGGTTGGCTTGGCCGTGCCGCCGACATGCAGGTTGGAGCGGGTCTCGTCGGCCGCCGGCACGCGGTTGATGGCGCCGGCAATCTCGCCGTCGACCAGGATGATGCGCTTGTCGCCCTTGCGCACGGCGGGCACGTAGCGCTGCACCATGATCGGCTCGCGGAACGTCATGCCCATCAGCTCGATCAGCGAGTTGAGATTGGTATCGCCGGGCTGGAGGCGGAAAATCGCCGCGCCGCCATTGCCGTAGAGCGGCTTCACCACGATGTCCTTGTGCTTGTCGCGGAAGGCGCGGATCTGCTCTGGCAAGCGCGTAACGAGCGTCGGCGGCATCAAATCGAGAAAGTCGAGCACGAACACTTTCTCCGGCGAGTTGCGCACGGATGCCGGGTCGTTGACCACCAGCGTGCCGGGCTTCAGCCGCTCGAGCAGATGCGTCGTGGTGATATAGGCCATGTCGAATGGCGGGTCCTGGCGAAGGTGCACCACGTCGAACTCCGCGAGGTCGACACTTCTTGGATGCGCCAGCCGGTAATGATTGCCGGGCCGGTCCTCGACCGTGATGCTGTGGCCCTCGGCGATCAGCTTGCCGTCGCGGAGCGAGAGATTGCCGGGCGTGTAGTAGAACACGTCGTGGCCGCGCCATTGCGCCTCGAGCAGGAGCGCGAAGGTGGAATCGCCCCGAATATCGATGCGCTCGATCGGGTCCATCTGGAAGGCGACCTTGAGGCTCATGGCGATCCTTATAGATGAATCAGCGTCAAACCGGGAAGGCGTTGGCGATATAGCGCGGCCAGGCGAAAGGTGCGGTCAGCACCACGTCGAAGGCGATGTCATGGCCGGCATAAGCGGGGTGGCCGGCAAGCCAATATTGCGCGGCGCGCACGATCCGCCGCCGCTGCCGTGAGGGGAGCGTCCAGGCGGCGGCCTCGCGGGTCTTGCGCCGCTTCACCTCGATGAAGGCGAGCCGCTTGCCCTTGAGCGCGACCAGGTCGATCTCGCCGACCGGCGTTTTGTAGCGCTGCGCCACGATGCGGTTGCCCTTGAGGCGGAGCAGGGTCGCGACCAGCACCTCGGCGAGCACACCGCTGCGATAGGCTTTGACCCGCGCGCTCCGCATGGTCAGTCGCGCTTGCGCGGCAGCGCGAGCCCGAGCTCGTAGACGCGCGAGCGCTTCACTTGCAGCACCTCGGCGACGCTCCGCACCGCATCGCGAAAGCTCTCCATATTGAGCGCCTTCGTGAGCTGCTCGACGATCTTGGCGTCGCTGATCTCGGCCGCGTCGTCTTGCGGCGGCGCGATCACCACGACGAACTCGCCTTTCAGCGCCTCGTCGTCCTGAATCTCTCCGGCAAGCCGGTCGAGCGTCCCGCGCGTCACGCCTTCATGCAGCTTGGTCAGCTCCTTGGCGATCGCCGCCTCGCGCGCTCCGAGCACCGCCGCCATGTCGGTCAGGCTCTTGGCCAGCCGCGGCCCGGTCTCGAACACGATCAGCGTCGCCGGCACCTCTTTCAGCTCTTCGAGCCGGCTCCGGCGCGGGCCCGATTTCGGCGGCAGGAAGCCCGCGAACAGGAACGTGTCGGTCGGCAGCCCCGTGACGGTCAGGCCCGCGAGCACCGCCGAGGGCCCAGGGATGCTGGTCACGACGATGGCTTGGTCGAGCGCCGCGCGCACGAGCTTGTAGCCGGGATCGGACACGAGCGGCGTGCCGGCGTCGGAGATCAGCGCTACGGCTTGGCCGGCACTGAGTCGCGCGATCAGCTTCGGACGCTCCCGCTCGGCATTGTGCTCGTGATAGGGCGTGAGCTCGCCCGAGATGCCGAAATGGTTGAGCAGCTTCCTCGAGTGGCGGGTGTCCTCGGCGGCGATGAGATCGGCGCGGGAGAGCACGGCAAGCGCGCGCAAGGAAATGTCGGCGAGATTGCCGATCGGCGTCGCCACGAGATAGAGCCCGGGCTGAAGCGGCCGCTGGATCAGCTCCTGAAGCACCTCGCTCGCGCGCGAGATCGTCCGGCGCGAAGCCGCCTCATGTCGTTCCTGGTCACGCTGATCTTGCACGAGCATGCCCGCGAATGTTGCCTCGAACCGAATCGATTTGGCGCGGCGCAAGGACGGGGCGATGGCGCCCTAGGCGCAAAAACGTTACGTGATATAGTCGCGTCTCGTCCATCACGTTTGAGCCACAGTCGCGGGCAAGATTCGTCCGGGCGCCAAGGGCCAGGGTTGCCCACGCTTGCGCCTCGCCCTGGAGCAAAAGGGGACATGCGCCTTCGGTCCGGTATCGGTCGCCATCTCGGCGCCATCAGGCTTGTACTCGCGAGCGTGGCCGTGACGCTGTTGTTCTCGGGCTGCGGCGGCGGCAGCGGAGGATTACCTTCTGGCCCAAGCTTTACCGGAGCGACCGGCACCCCGGTGAAGGTCGCGGTGCTGCTGCCGATCGGCGCCGGCGGCCCGACGCAAGGCATCGCCAAGGCGCTGAAGCAGGCGGCTGAGCTCGCCCTGTTCGACTTCGACAACCCTAACGTTCTGCTCGTACCCAAGGACACCAAGGGCACGCCGGAAGGCGCGCGGGCCGCTGCCGAGAGCGCGATCCATGAGGGCGCCGAGCTGATCCTGGGGCCGCTATTCGCGCAGGAGGTCGAGGCGGTGGCGCCGGTCGCCCGCCAGGCGCGAATCCCGGTGATCGCTTTCTCGAGCGACGAGAAGGTCGCCGGCGGCGGCGTCTATCTGCTGAGCTTCCTCGCCGGGCGCGACGTGCCGCGCATCGTCTCCTTCGCCGCCGCGCGCGGAAAGCGCAACTTTGCCGAACTCGTCCCGCAATCGCCCTATGGCCGGATCGCCGAGGCGGCGTTCGGCAGGGCGGCGTCCTCTGGCGGCGGGCAGATCGCCGTCAACGCCGGGTTCCCTTCGGGCAACTCCAACGCCATGCTCGGGCCGATCCGTCAGGTGGCTGCCGCGGTCAAAGGCAACGGCGTCGATGCGGTGTTCATCCCGGCGGGCCGCGACGACCTGCCTTCGCTCGCGCCGCTGCTCGCTTCGAGCGATGTGACCGGCGCGCACGTCCAGCTACTCGGCACCGGGCAGTGGGACTATCCAAATATCGGCAGCGAGCGGGCGCTGGTCGGCGGCTGGTATCCAGCGCCTGACCCCAAGGGCTGGAGCAGCTTCACGCAGCGCTATGCCAAGACTTACGGCGCCGCGCCGCCAAGGCTCGCGAGCCTCGCTTATGACGCGGTGAGCCTCGCCGTGTCGCTGTCGCAAGGCGGGCCGGGCGAGCGCTATTCATCGGCGCAGCTTACCCGTTCGAGCGGCTTCGCCGGCATCGACGGGCTGTTCCGCCTCCTGCCGGACGGCACCTGCGAGCGCGGTCTCGCCATCCTCGAAGTGCATGAAGGCGGCCCGCAGGTGATCGACCCGGCGCCGAGCTCATTCGCCACCGCCTCGTCTTATTAGGCGGCGAGCTCGAGGATCAGCCGGTTCAGCACCAGCCGGCCGTCCGGCGTCGCGGCGAGGCGGGAGCCGTTGCGGGTGACGAGGCCGTCGCCTTCGAGCGCGCTCATGCGGGTCTCGTCCAGCGCGCGGCCGCCGATCGCGGCAAGCCGGTCGAGGTCGATCCCTTCAGCCAAACGCAAGCCCATCAGCAGATATTCTTCGGCAGCCTCCTCGGCGCTCAGAGGCTCGTCGCTCTCGAGCCCGTGGCCGTGCGCCTCGACCTCGGCAAGCCAGCCCTCGGGTGATTTGACGGTCGACAGCGCACGTTTGACCCCCTGCGAGGTGACGCGGCCATGCGCGCCCGCGCCGATGCCGGCATAGTCGTAGCCGCGCCAATAGATCAGGTTGTGGCGCGATTCAGACCCGGGGCGCGCGTGGTTCGAGATCTCATAGGCCGGCAGTCCGGCGCCCTCGCATAGCTCTTGGGTCAGTTGGTAGAGCGCGCTCGCCACATCGCTGCCCGGCACGTGCAGCGAGCCTGCCGCATGGCGCGCGGCGAACGGCGTGCCGTCCTCGATGGTGAGCTGATAGAGCGAGAGATGGTCCGCCTCGTGGCTGAGGGCGAGCTTGAGCTCATCCTCCCAACTACGGGCCGTCTGGCCCTCGCGCGCATAGATCAGGTCGAACGACACGCGCGCGAAATGACGCTTGGCGAGCGTCAGCGCGGCGAGAGCTTCGCTTACGCCGTGCTGGCGGCCGAGCGCTTTCAGGCTCGCATCGTCGAGCGCCTGCACGCCGAGCGACAGCCGGTTGACGCCTGCGCTCCGATAGCCCGCGAAGTTCTCGGCCTCGACGCTGGTCGGGTTGGCTTCGAGCGTGATCTCGGCGTCGGGCGCGATGCGCCAATGCTTGGCGATGGCGTCGAGGATCGCGGCGACGCTGCCTGGCCGCATCAATGACGGCGTGCCGCCGCCGAAGAAGATGCTGGAGACCGTGCGCCCCGGGGCGAGCGACGCGAAATGGCCGAGCTCCGTGAGATAGGCTGCGAGGAACCTCGACCTCATCGATGCCGCCGTGACGGACATGCGAGTTGAAATCGCAATAAGGGCATTTGGCCCGGCAGAACGGCCAATGCACATAGACCCCGAACGGCTCGCCGATGGGCACTGTCGCCGTGCGGCGCGTCAGGTCGTCGGCTAGCGCCAAGCTATCGCTCATCGTCGGTCCAGCTCGCCTGAAGCAGTTGGTCGAAGGCCTTCTGGCGGTGCGACATCGAATTCTTCTTATGGGGGTCCATCTCGCCGAACGTCTCGCTCTCGCCGTCGGGTACGAAGATCGGATCATAGCCGAAACCGCGCGTGCCGCGCGGCGGCCAGGTGAGCGTCCCATACACCTTGCCGGTAAACACCTTCGTCTCGCCATGCGGCCGGCAAGCGCGAGCGCGCAAACGAAATTGGCGCGCCGTTCGTCGACCCCGCTCGCTTCCAGCGCGCGATTGACGCGCTCCATGGCGATGCCGAAGTCCCGCTCAGGTCCGCCCCAGCGCGCCGAGTGGATGCCTGGCTCGCCGCCAAGCGCCGCGACCTCGAGCCCCGAATCGTCGGCGATCGCGGTCATGCCGGAGGCGGACGCCGCGGCCTCGGCCTTAAGCCTGGCGTTCGCGGCGAAGCTCGCGCCGGTCTCCTCGGGCTCTGGCAGTCCGAGCGCTCCGGCCGAGACGGTCTCGATGCCGAGCGGGGCGAGCAGCTCTCCGAGCTCGCGCACCTTGCCCTCGTTATGGGTGGCGACGACGATCCGCATCCCACGCTTGAGCTCGCCGGCCATCGCTTAAGCGACGGTGAGCTTCTGCAACGATACCAGTTCGGCGATGCCCTGGCGGGCGAGCAGCATCAGCTTGTCGAACTGCTCCTGGCTGAACGGCTCGGTCTCGGCCGTGCCCTGCACCTCGACGATGCCGCCGGTGCCGGTCATGACGAAATTCGCGTCGGCGTCGGCTTCGGAATCCTCGGCGTAGTCGAGGTCGAGCACGGCCTCCCCGCCATAGAGCCCGCACGACACGGCGGCGACGTGGTCGCGCAAGACTTTGGCTTTGATCATGTTGCGCGCCGCCATCCAGGCGATCGCGTCATGCAGCGCGACCCATGCGCCGGTGATCGAGGCGGTGCGCGTGCCGCCATCGGCCTGGAGCACGTCGCAATCGACGATGATCTGCTTCTCGCCGAGCGCGGCAAGATCGGTGACGGCGCGGAGCGAGCGGCCGATCAGGCGCTGGATCTCCTGCGTCCGCCCGGTCTGCTTGCCGGCAGAGGCCTCGCGCCGCGTGCGCTCGGTGGTGGCGCGCGGCAGCATGCCGTATTCCGCCGTCACCCAGCCGCGGCCCTGGCCCTTGAGCCATGGCGGCACCGGCTCTCCGGCGGTCGCGGTGCAGAGCACATGGGTCTCGCCGAAACGGACCAGGCACGAGCCTTCGGCATGACGCGACACGGCGCGCTCGAAGCTGATGGGGCGAAGCGCGTCGGGCGCGCGTTTTGACGGGCGGACGATGATGGAATCTCCTTGTCGCGGCCATTCATGCCGCAAGCGGCGCACCCTAGAGGACGCCTTGGCATGGGAAAAGCCCCTTTCCCCGGCGACCACGACGCTCGCCACCTCCTGCCTTGCCATTGCATACTGGCCCTCGGAGCGACTGAGGGGCATGCTTTGAGAGACGAGATGGCGAGCGAGGCCCTGTCAGCGTTCGAGAGCCGCCCGCAAGCGCCGCTGCTCGACGGCGCCACGCCGGTGATGGCGCAATTTCTGGAGATCAAGGCGGCCAACGCCGACTGCCTGCTGTTCTATCGCATGGGCGATTTCTACGAGCTGTTCTTCGAGGACGCGGAGATCGCCTCGCGCGCACTCGGCATCGCGCTCACCAAGCGCGGCAAGCATCAGGGCGAGGACATCCCGATGTGCGGCGTGCCGGTGCGCGCCGCCGACGACTATCTCCAGCGGCTGATCGCGCAAGGCCATCGCGTCGCGGTGTGCGAGCAGCTCGAGGACCCTGCCGAAGCTAGGAAGCGCGGGTCGAAATCCGTGGTGCGGCGCGACGTGGTCCGCCTGGTCACGCCGGGCACGCTCACCGAGGAGAGCCTGCTCGACGCGCGCGCGCATAATTTCCTGACGGCTTTGTTTCGCGGGGCGCAAGCCGAGGGCGGCGAGACGTTGCTCGCGCTCGCCTCCCTCGACATTTCGACCGGCGAGCTGATCGCGGCCTCGGTGCGCACGAGCGATCTTGCCGGCGAGCTGGCGCGGCTCAAGCCGGGTGAGGTTCTGGTTGGCGACGATCTCGCCGGCGATGCCGACCTTCGCGCCAAAATCGAGGAGGCCGGCGCCGCGCTGACACCCTGCCCGCGCGCCCATTTCAATTCGCAGAAGGGCGAGCGCTTGCTGAAATCCCGTCTCGGCGTCGCGGCGCTCGATGCGTTCGGCGAGTTCAGCCGTGCCGAGCTTGCCGCGCTCGCAGGGCTGCTCACCTATGTCGAGATCACCCAGGTGGGCAAAGCCCCGCTGCTTCGCCCGCCGCGCAAGGAGAGCGCCGGCAGCCTGCTCGTCATCGACGCCGCCACGCGCGCCAATCTCGAGCTGGTCCGCTCGAACCAGGGCTCGCGCGCGGGCAGCCTGCTCGCCGCGATCGACCGCACCGTGACGGCGGCAGGGGCGCGCGAGCTTGCGAGCCGGCTCGGCAGCCCCTTGACCGCGGTCGAGGCGGTGAATGCAAGGCTCGATGCGGTGTCCTACCTCGCCGACGAGCCGCGGCTTCGGCAGCTGCTGCGCGAGGAGCTGAAGGCGGCGCCCGACCTCGCCCGCGCGCTGGCGCGGCTTTCATTGGCGCGCGGCGGTCCGCGCGATCTCGGCGCGGTGCGCGACGCGATTCGCTCGGCGAAAGCGCTGGCCGCGAGCCTCATCCGCGCCGGCAGCGCGCTCGGCCTGCCGCTCGAGCTCGGCTCGATCGCCGACCGCCTAGAAGCCTCGCCCGCCCGTGTCGAGCAGTCGCTTGAGGCGGCGCTCGCCGAGAGCCTGCCGCTGAATGCGCGCGACGGCGGCTTCATCAGCGACGGCGCAAATGCCGATCTCGACGAGCAGCGGAAGTTGCGCGACGGCAGCCGCCAGGTCATCGCCTCGCTTCAGGCGACCTATGCCGAGGCGACCGCCATCAAGTCGCTCAAGGTCCGCCACAACAACGTGCTCGGCTATTTCGTCGAGGTCACCGCCGCCAATGCCGGGGCGCTCGGCAAGCCACCGCTTAGCGAGACGTTCATCCACCGCCAGACGCTCGCCAATGTCATGCGCTTCTCGACGCCCGAGCTTGCCGCGCTCGAGGCGCGCATCACCCAGGCGGCCGACCGCGCGCTCGCGCTCGAGCTCGACCTCTTCGCCCGGCTCTGCGATCAGGTGCTGGCCGAGCAACAGGCGCTCGCAGCGTCGAGCGCGGCGCTGGCCGAGCTCGATCACTATGCGGGACTTGCCGAGCTGGCGATCGAGCAGAGCTATGTGCGCCCCAAGATCGACGCAAGCATGGTGTTCGCCGTCGACGAGGGTCGTCATCCGATGGTCGAGCAGAATTTGCACCGCGGCGACGGCGCGGGCTTCGTCGGCAACGACTGCAAGCTCGGTGACGATGAAGCGGGCGAGGGGACGCGCATCCTGGTGGTGACCGGACCGAACATGGCCGGCAAGTCGACCTTCCTCCGCCAGAACGCTCTGATCGTCGTGCTGGCTCAGTCCGGCTCGTTCGTGCCGGCGCGCCTCGCCCATATCGGCATCGTCGACCGGCTGTTCAGCCGGGTCGGAGCGGCTGACGATCTCGCCCGCGGCCGCTCGACCTTCATGGTCGAGATGGTCGAGACCGCGGCGATCCTCAATCAATCGACCGAGCATTCGTTCGTCGTGCTGGACGAGATCGGCCGCGGCACGGCGACCTTCGACGGGCTGTCGATCGCCTGGGCGACGCTCGAATATCTGCACGAGGTGAACCGCAGCCGCGTGCTGTTCGCCACCCACTACCATGAGCTGACCGCGCTCGCCGACAAGCTGCCCCGCGCCGCCAACGCCACGGTCGAGGTCAAGGAATGGCGCGACGAGATCGTGTTCCTGTACCGCGTGGTGCAGGGCACTGCGGACCGCTCTTACGGCATCCACGTGGCGAAGCTCGCCGGCCTGCCGCCCCAGGTGCTCGGCCGCGCCAATGAGGTGTTGAGCGCCCTCGAGAAGGCGGACGGCCGCCCCAAGCCTTCAGACCTCGCAGACGATTTGCCGCTGTTCAGGGCCGCCAAGGGCGCCGCCGAGCCAAAGCCCGACCAAGCCTCCAGGATCGAGCAGGCGCTTCAAGGCCTGTCGCCCGATGCCATGACCCCCAAAGAGGCGCTGGACGCGCTTTACCGCCTCAAAGCTTTGCTTGCTAGCGAGCTGTAAACGAGCCATGTGCTAGACCATACTGACGCTTCGCCATGGACCAGCCCGCACCGAGACACGCCCCGTATTTCGACCTCGACCTCCTGCGCGTGGAGACCTCCGAGCTTGCCCATGCCTATTCGGGGCAGGACAACGCGCTGCGCAAGGCCCTGGTCGAGCGGCTGCGCCAGCTGGTCGACGACGCCTACGCGACGGCCAGGCGCCAGCTCGAGGCTGACGGCGACGGCAGGACCTGCGCCGAAGGGCTCTCGGCCTTCCAGGACGCTCTGATCAAGCTCGCCTACGATTTCACCACCACCCACGTCTATCGCGTCGACAATCCTTCGACCGCCGAGCGCATGGCCGTGGTGGCGCAAGGCGGCTACGGCCGCGGCCTGCTCGCGCCGGGCTCCGACATCGATCTCCTGTTCCTGCTGCCCTACAAGCAGACCGCCTGGGGCGAGAGCGTCGCCGAATACATGCTCTATCTGCTGTGGGATCTGGGCTTCAAGGTCGGCCACGCCACCCGCACCATCGACCAATGCGTGCGGCTCAGCCACTCCGACATGACCATCCGCACGGCGCTGCTCGATGCGCGGCTGATCCTCGGCGACCAGGCACTCTACGCCGACTTCGAGCACCGCTTCCGCAAGGAAGTGCTCGATGGCAACGCGCGGCCGTTCATCGAGGCCAAGCTCGCCGAGCAGAACGCCCGCCACGCCCGCGCCGGCGCCTCGCGCTATCTCGTCGAGCCCAACATCAAGGACGGCAAAGGCGGCTTGCGCGATCTGCACACGCTGCATTGGCTCGCCAAGCATCTCTATCCCGACAAGGCCGAGGCCGAGTTCGTCGAGGCCGGCGTGTTCACCAAACACGAATATCGGAGCTTCCGCCGCTGCGAGAGCTTCCTGTGGACGGTGCGCTGCGAGCTGCACTTCCTCACCGACCGGCCGGAGGAGCGGCTCGGCTTCGACCTCCAGCAGCCGATGGCCGAGCGGCTTGGCTATCGCAGCAAGGCGGGGTTGAGCGCGGTCGAGCGCTTCATGCGGCACTATTTCCTGGTGGCCAAGGAGGTCGGCGAGCTGACCGGCATCGTCTGCTCCGCGCTCGAGATGAAGCAGCTGAAGTCGCTGCCCTCGCTCGACACCATCCTCGCCCCGTTCAGCTGGCGCCGCCGCGCAAGGCTCCGCCGCACCTCGGATTTTCGCATCGAGAACGGCCGCATCTACACCATCGACAAGGACGTGTTCGCCAAGGACAAGGTGAATTTCATCCGCCTGTTTGTCGCGGCCGACGAGAACCAGGCCTCGTTCTCGCCGGAGGTGCTGCGCCAGGTGCGCGCCAATTTCCGCCTGATCGACGACGACCTGCGCAACGATCCGACCGCGAACCGGCTGTTCCTGCGCCTGCTCACCGACTCGCGCGATCCCGAGGGCGTGCTGCGCAAGATGAACGAGGCCGGCGTGCTCGGCCGCTTCATCGGCGATTTCGGCCGCGTCGTGTCGATGATGCAGTTCAACATGTATCATCACTTCACGGTTGATGAGCACCTGATCCGCACCATCGGCTATCTGTCCGGCATCGAGCGCGGCAAGCATTCGATCGAGCACCCGGTCTCGACCGAGATCGTGCGCACCATCGACAATCGCCGCGCGCTCTATGTCGCCGCGTTCGTGCACGACATCGCCAAGGGCCGCGAGGAGGACCACTCGGTCGCCGGCGCCCGCATCGCGCGCGAACTCGGGCCCCGCTTCGGGCTCACCCCGGCCGAGACCGAGACCGCGACCTGGCTGGTCGAGCATCATCTGACCATGAGCCTGTTCGCCCAGAGCCGCGATTTGAACGATCCCAAGACCATTCGCGACTTCGCCGCCATCGTGCAGAGCCGGGAGCGCCTGAAGCTTCTGCTGCTGCTGACCGTCGCCGACATCCAGGCGGTCGGGCCTGGAGTGTGGACCGGCTGGAAGGGCCAGCTGTTGCGCACGCTCTATTTCGAGACCGAGCCGCTGCTCGGCGGCGGCCACCTGACGCTTAGCCGGAGCGAGCGCGTCGCCCGCGCCGAGGATGCGTTGCGCGAGCGGCTGGCGGGCTGGCCGCGCAACGATCTGGAGCGCTTCATCGACCGCCACTACCCGTCTTATTGGCTGAGGACCGATCTCGATGTCATCGCCGAGCACGCCAAGCTGGTCCGCGACGCGGAGGCGCAAGGCAAGACCCTGGTCACCCATATCGCCACCGACGCCTTCCGCGGCGTGACCGAGATCACCCTGCTTGCGCCCAACCATCCGCGCCTGCTTGCACTGGTTGCCGGCGCTTGCACCGGCGCCGGCGCCAACATCGTCGATGCGCAGATCTCGACCACCCGCGACGGCATGGCGCTCGACACCATCCATCTCGAGCGCGAGTTCGACCAGTCCGAGGACGAGGAGCGCCGCGCCAAGCGGATCGCCCAGACCATCGAGCGATTGCTGAAAGGCGAGGCGCGTCTGGCCGAGGTGGTGTCGTTCAAGCGGAAGCCGAAGCCGCGGCTCTCGGCCTTCACGGTCCAGCCGCAAGTGGTGATCGATAACAATCTGTCCGACGCTCTGACCGTGATCGAGATCAACGGGCTCGACCGGCCCGGCCTGCTCTACGACGTGACGCGCGAGATCTCCGACATGAATCTCGACATCGCCTCGGCGCATATCGCCACCTTCGGCGAGAAAGCGGTCGACGTGTTCTACGTGACCGACCTGACCGGCAAGAAGATTACGAGCTCGAGCCGCGAGGCGGCGATCCGCGAGCGCCTGACCAAGGTGCTGCAAGCCCGCAACGACGCACCGCTTGTCCCGGCCTGATAGAGGCATGAAGCTCTATCGCGGCTTCGCCACCGTCGGCGCAATGACCATCCTGAGCCGCGTGCTCGGCTTCGTGCGCGACGTGTTGATCGCCGCCGTGCTCGGCACCTCGTTCGTGGCCGATGCGTTCTTCGTCGCCTTCCGCATACCCAACATGTTCCGCCGCCTGTTTGCCGAAGGCGCATTCGATGCGGCCTTCATCCCGCTCTTTGCCAGGCGCATGCACACCGACGGGCTCGAGGCGGCGCGCGCCTTCGCCGGCCAGGCGCTCTCCGGTCTCACCTTCATCCTCGTCGTCTTCACCATCTTGGGCGAGATCGCCATGCCCTGGCTCATGCTGCTGCTCGCGCCGGGCTTCAGGGACAACCCCGAGAAGTTTACCCTCGTGGTTCTGCTCGCGCGCATCGCGCTGCCCTATCTCGTCTTCATGTCGCTGGTCGCGCTCTATACCGGCGTCCTCAACGCGCTCGGGCGCTTTGCCATCGCCGCCTTCACCCCGAGCCTGCTCAACATCGTGCTCATCATCGTGCTGCTCGGCCTGGTCGCCAGCGGCAATGAAGATCAGGGCCATGCCGGCGTGGTGCTCGCTTGGGGCGTCGCCGTGTCCGGCCTGCTGCAGATCCTCGTCATCGCCTTTGCCGCGGCGCGGTTCGGCGTGAGCGTGCCGTTCGCGCGCCCGCGGCTCACCCCCGAGATGCAACGGCTGATCGCGTTGGCGGCGCCCGGTATCGTCGCCGGCGGCATCGGCCAGCTTACCGGCGTGATCTCGACCATCATCGCCACATTGCAGGATCGCGTGGTGTCGTGGCTCTATTATGCCGACCGCATCTTCCAGCTTCCGCTCGGCGTGATCGGCGTCGCCGTTGGCGTCGTGCTGCTCCCCGATCTCAGCCACAAGCTCCGCTCCGGCGATCATCGGGCGGTGATCGCGAGCGAGAACCGCGCGCTCGAATTTGCGCTCCTGCTGACGTTGCCCGCCGCGACCGCCCTGCTGCTCGCCGCAACGCCGATCATGCGCGTCTTGTTCGAGCACGGCGCGTTCACCGCCACCGATACGCAAGCGAGCGCCAGGATGCTTGCCGCGCTGGCGCTCGGGCTTCCCGCCTATGTGCTGATCAAGGTGCTGCATCCGAGCTTCTTCGCCCGCGAGGACACCAAGACGCCGATGATGTTCGCCGCCATCTCCATGGGCGTGAACGTGGTGCTCAGCTTGGCGCTGTTCATGGCGATCGGCGGCACCGGCATCGCCATCGCCACCACGCTGTCGGGCTGGCTCAATGTCGGCCTCCTCATCGCCTGCCTGAAGCGAAGGGGCGAGTTCGCGCTCGATGCCGGCTTTCGCCGCGCGCTGCTCGGCATCCTCGCGGCGACGATCAGCATGGGCGGGGCCCTCGTGCTGATGGCGCGGGCGCTCGCTCCCTACTTTGCGGCCGAGAAGGGAATCCTCGCGCAGGCGGCAGCCCTGCTCGCACTCGTCGCTGGCGGGCTCCTCGTCTATCTCGCCGCCGCAGAGCTGTTCGGCGCCGCCAAATGGCGCAACCTGATCAAGGACATCAGGGCCTAAAGGTTTGGCGACCGGTGCCCGTCTCGTCTATGCTGCAATGCAGCAAAAACGAGGTGGGGGCATTGCGATGCAGGGACGGCCACGGCGAAGCGCGTTGTATATGCCGGGCTCAAACGAACGGGCGCTGGAAAAGGCCAAGGCCATTCCCGCCGACGCGCTGATCTTCGACCTCGAGGATGCCGTGGCGCCGGACGAGAAGGCGTTCGCCCGGGCGCGGGTCTGCGCCGCGGTCAAGGGCGGCGGTTATGGCGGGCGCGAGGTGGTGATCCGCGTCAATGCGCTCGAGACGCCGTGGGGGACTGAGGATCTGATCGCCGCCTGCGACGCCGGCCCCGACGCGATCCTCGTGCCCAAGGTGGTGCACCCAGGCGACATCATCAGTGCCGCCAAGATCCTGCAAAGCGTGCATGCGCCCGAGAAGATCGGGCTGTGGGCGATGATGGAAACACCGATGGCGATCCTGAACGCGCGCACCATCGCCGCGACCGCCGTCTATGCCGAGAACCGGCTCTGCTGCCTGGTCATGGGCACCAACGATCTCATCAAGGAATCGCGGGCGCGCGCGCTGCACGATCGCTTCGCCGTGGTGCCGTGGCTCGCCATGACGCTGGTCGCCGCGCGGGCCTACCGGCTCGACATCATCGATGGGGTCTACAACGACTTCAAGGACGAGCTCGGCTTGCGCGAGGAATGCGAGCGCGGCCGGACCCTGGGGATGGACGGCAAGACGCTGATCCATCCGAGCCAAGTGTGGCCGTGCAACGAGATCTTCTCGCCGACGCGCGAAGAGGTCGAATGGTCGCGCAAGGTGATCGACGCTTTTGGCCGCGAGGAGAACGCCAACAAGGGCGTGATCGTGGTCGACGGGCGCATGGTCGAGCGGCTGCATTTCGCCATGGCCCAGCGCACCGTGCAGATCGCCGAGCAGATCCGCGAGATGGAGAAGGATTGCGGGTAGCGACGGCGGTCAGAAATTGGCGCGGGCATTGCCGGCGAATCCGGACGCTTGGTCAAACAATGCGGACGCTCGATCATTCGCATTTGCCGCCACAAGACATAGCTAGCCGCTTACACGCCGCACCCGTCCAGAGAACCCGCGGCGATCCAAGCGACGATAGGAAAGCATCATGGATCTCTATGTCATTCGGCGCCCAAGCGCCTGGGCGAATTTGCAGGAGCTCGAAGCCGCCGGCGCCAAATCGGCCAAGGTCGGCGACGAGGAGATGTCGGATCGCATCCGCTGGATCCGCAGCTATGTGGTCAAGGAGCCCGATGGCCGGCTCGGGTCGGTGTGCATCTACCAGGCGCGCGACGTCGAATCGATCCGCGAGCACGCGCGTCGCGTCGGCATGCCCGGCGACCAGATTTTCCCGGTCGTCACCACCGTCATCGTCCGTGAAGACCCGGCCGCGGCAAGCGAAGCTGCCTGAGATCGCGCCGCCCAACACTGAAGGACCCGAACCATGAACGTTCAAACACCCATCCCAGCCACCGTCGATCTCGCCGCGATCAAGGGCCGCCAGCAGATCGCCTGGGGCTCGGGCGACTACGCCATGATCGGCACCACGTTGCAGATCGTCGGCGAAACGCTGTGCGAGGCGGTCGATCTTCGCAGCAACCAGCGCGTCCTCGACGTTGCCGCCGGCAACGGCAATGCGACGCTCGCCGCGGCCCGCCGCTTCGCCGACGTCGTGTCGACCGACTATGTCGGCGCGCTGCTCGAGCGCGGGCGCCAGCGCGCCGAAGCCGATCGCCTGCAGATCACTTTTCAGGAGGCCGACGCGGAAAATCTCCCTTTCGCGGGCGGTAGCTTCGATGTCATCCTCTCGACCTTCGGCGTCATGTTCGCGCCAGATCAGGAGCAGGCTGCGAGCGAGCTGCTCCGCGTCTGCCGTCCGGGCGGCAAGATCGGTCTTGCCAATTGGACCCCTGAGGGCTTCATCGGCAGGCTGTTCAAGACCGTCGGCAAATACGTGCCGCCGGCGCCGGGGGTAAAGTCGCCGGCGCTGTGGGGAACCAGGGGCCGTCTCGACGACCTGTTCGGTGCGAAGGCGACCGTCGCCGCAGAGGCCAAGGATTTCGCCTTCCGCTACAAATCGCCCACCCATTGGCTCGAAGTCTTCCGCACCTATTACGGCCCGGTTCTGAAGGCGTTCGCGGCAATTGATCCGAAGGCAGGCGAGGCGCTTGAAACCGATCTCTACACCCTGCTCGACGAATTCAACGTCGCCAAGGACGGCACGCTCGTCGTCCCCAGCGCCTATCTCGAAGTTGTCATCACCAGGAAGAGCTGACGACCTATCGCGAGCGCGGCGCGGATGCCGCCCGCGCTCGCCCCGGGGCCGGCGAGCTCTGGCGGGAGTGACGGCGCCGGAGCTTGCGCTAAGCCAAGCCCCAAGCCATAACCCGGCGATGCAAGAGACCAGGCACAAAACCAAGACGCGCGTCTTCTCGGGCGTGCAGCCGACCGGCAATCTCCATCTCGGCAATTATCTCGGCGCCATCACCAAGTTCGTGGCGCTCCAGGCCGAGCATGACTGCCTCTATTGCGTGGTCGACCTGCACGCCATCACCGTGTTCCAGGACCCCGACGAGCTGACCCGCAACACCCGCGAGGTGACCGCGGCGTTCATCGCCTCTGGCATCGACCCCAGCCGCCATATCGTGTTCAACCAGAGCCAGGTGTCGGGCCACGCCGAGCTCGCCTGGATCTTCAACTGCGTGGCGCGGATCGGCTGGCTGAACCGCATGACGCAGTTCAAGGAGAAGGCCGGCAAGGACCGCGAGAACGCGAGCGCGGGGCTTTATGTCTATCCGAACCTGATGGCCGCCGACATTCTGCTCTACCATGCGACCCATGTGCCGGTCGGCGAGGACCAGAAGCAGCATCTCGAGCTTGCCCGCGACATCGCCCAGAAGTTCAACAACGACTTTGCCGCGACCATTGCGCGGCAGGGCTATCCGGCCGGCTTCTTCCCGCTGCCCGAGCCGCTCATCACCGGGCCCGCGACGCGCGTCATGAGTCTCCGCGACGGCACGCGCAAGATGTCGAAGTCCGACAAGTCCGACATGACGCGCATCAACTTGACCGACGACGCCGAGGCGATCGCCAAGAAGATCAGGAAGGCCAAGACCGATCCCGAGCCGCTGCCGTCAGAACTGAAGGGGCTCGAGTCGCGGCCCGAGGCCGACAATCTCGTCGGCATCTTCGCCGGCCTCGCCGAGACCTCGAAGGACGCGGTGCTGCGCGATTACGGCAACGCGACCTTCTCGAAGTTCAAGGAGGCGCTGGCCGAGTTGGCCGCGACCAAGCTCACGCCGATCGGCACCGAGATGCGCCGGCTGATGGCCGACCCGGTCGAGATCGACCGCATCCTGGCCGACGGCGCTTCCCGCGCTCACGGCATCGCCGATCCGATCCTGGCCAAGACCAAGGACATCGTCGGCTTCATCAGGAGCTGACGGAATTGCTCATGTTTCGCCGCTTGTTCCCCTCTCCCCGTGTGGGAGAGGGCTTCCCGCCCGACGCGCGAGGCGCGACGCATGGCGGGAAGGGTGAGGGATGCTTAAGATTTCTTGACACGGCTTCGCCGTTTACCCCTCACCGCGCTCTAAAGGTGGGCGTGCTCTCCCACAGGAGAGCGGAAGTGCACTGCTGCTGTCGGAGACAGCTGGACGTCTAAGCCTCGACGCCGGTGCCGATCTGGCAGGTGACGCCGGTGCCCCCGAGCCCGCAATAGCCGCGCGGGTTCTTGGCGAGATATTGCTGGTGGTAGTCCTCGGCGAAATAGAACTCGGGCGCCGGCAGGATTTCCGTGGTGACCGGCCCGAGCCCGCGCGCTTTCAGGGCCTTCTCGTAGGACGCCTTGGCCGCCTCTGCGACGCGGCGCTGCTCTTCCGAATAGACATAGATGCCGGAGCGGTATTGCGTGCCGACGTCGTTCCCCTGGCGCATGCCCTGCGTCGGGTTGTGCGCCTCGAAGAAAGTCTTGAGCAGTTGCTCGTAGCTGACTTTGGCCGGGTTGTAGACGACCAGCACCGCCTCGTTATGCCCGGTCATGCCGGAGCAGACCTCCTCATAGGTCGGGTTCGGCGTCGACCCGCCAACATAGCCGACGGCGGTGACATAGACGCCCGGCACCTCCCAGAACTTCCGCTCGGCGCCCCAGAAGCAGCCAAGCCCGAACAGCGCCTTCTCGGCGCCTTGCGGGTAGGGGCCCTTGAGGGCGGCGCCGGTCACGAAATGCGGCGCCGCGGTCGGCATGGGAGTGGCGCGGCCGGGCAGGGCCTGGTCGGCGGAGGGTATGGATGAGGGCTTGCGCTTCAGCGTGAACATGTGTGTCTCCGTTTGAGCTGAAAAAAACCGTCCCCCGAATCGTGAACCCCGTTCGTTAGTTGATGAACACCTCGACCGGCTTCCGCTTCTGCCCGAGCCAGTAGAGCAGCACGCCAAGGATGCCGAACACCACCCAGGTCGGCGCGTGCAGGATGGTCGAAATCACCGGATCCCACAGGAAGGTGCCGGCATTGCCCTCGACCCAGGCCTTGGCGGCATCGAGGCTTGTCGCGCTCAGCGCCTTCCATTGCTCGCCCATGGGCGTGACTACCCAGGTGCCCCCGCCGGCGAGGCTCTTGGTGGCATCGACGACGGCGGCGACCATGGCGATCAGAAGAAGCCAGACGCCGATAAAGCGCAGCAGGAGAAGCATTGGCTCAGTTCATGTCTGATTGGATATCCGAAACACTACATAAGCCATCGGGCGATCACGTTCAAACCGGCGTTGCTTCAGGATTGCGTGAGCAGGAGGTGGTTGGGGGCCGCGCTTGAACGAAAGGGTCGCTTCGTTATAGTGCGGCACTCTTCAAGGAGGGGTGGCCGAGTGGTTGAAGGCGCACGCCTGGAAAGTGTGTAGGCGGGTAACCGTCTCAAGGGTTCGAATCCCTTCCCCTCCGCCAAAATTGTCAAAAATTGGCAGGCGCGCGGCCGGCTGTTGCACTTCCAGGCGCTGCTGGCACTGCCGCTGCGAAGAACAGCTTTTGGCACGGTAACGGCTAGGCCTTCCACCGAGCCCAAGCGCTCGCATCAGTCTGTCGCCACGGCTTCACCGCAGCGGTCCGCCGCAAGAGGAGCAGCGCCGGCGCGCGAACCGTCAAAAATTTACCTCCATTGAGTCAGGGTATGGAGCGATCCATCCTGAAGGAGGACGCCATGAGAAAATCCAAAGCAGCGACTCTTTTTGTAATGTTATTAGGTGGCGCTTTGTTTCTTGGAATGCCGCATGCGAAGGCATGGCCGTCCAATGGCGCGGTGAAAGGGTGGTGTAACAAAGTTGGTGGTGTATATTTTCCACCAAGTCGCCGCGGCGCATACGCTTGCTTGGCGCCAAATGGCGATTTTATAGTTTGTGGCGGCTACATTGGTCCCAACAGTCATTATTGCGATGGGAGCCACGCACGTTTAGCTAAAAGGCAATTTCGGCGGACATTGAAGTCCAGAAACTCCGACTGACCCGAAGCGAGAACAAGCTCGGACGGCGTGTCCTAGCAGCCGTTGAGCTTCTAGCGCTTGGCATAGACCGGCGGCTGTTGCTCGATGTGAAGACGAGGAACGGCCAGATAGATGGTACGCATCGAGCTGGCCACCTCATCGCGTCGTGCCAATTGTATCATACCAAGCGCTTCGTTGCGGGTGATTGCGATCACGGGGAATGCCGAGCACAACTTGCTCTGCGCCACATACTGAGAAGACCAACGCAATCAACTCGGCGAGTTCGGAAACAAAGCATTACAAATTGCCTTGCCTCGGCTGCAATTCGTCCCAATTTGCCGCCCGATCTTCGAGCAGCCTCCTGCTGCATGAAACGAGTTGCGCAAAGGAGATCGAGATGCAGGAGCGAGTTCGGTTTTTCGCCTGCCTGGCAACGCTGGTGGCACTCATCGCCAGCCGGGACGATGCCAATGCTGCCCAGAAAAAGGTCGCATCCAACACTGTTTCGACGGCCGTGCTGTACACCGATGGCTCGATCATCCGATTGGCCGAGGACCATCTGAGCGTGACAGCACCAACCCCAAGTTCCCAATAGCAGCGGCCAATATGGGCCGGCCTCGCGCCGGCCCAATCGCTCAGCCGGGGCGTTATCCCCACCTCAGTCTTGAGCCGCGGTTCCGCTTCGCTGGCGGTAAATCGCTGCACAACTTAGACCGGGCCGGCCGCGTAGAATCTTTCTCGCTTCCGCAGCAGCGAGGCATCGATGAGCATCTGCGCCGCCCAGCGATGGACGTTGCGCTCACGAATATGCTCTCGCATCAACCGCATCCGATCACGCTGCTCGCGTTCGGGCATCAACAACGCCCGTTGCAACGCGTCGGCCATGTCGTGCGTGTCGTAGGGGTTGACGATCAGAGCCTCGGAAAGCTCGCGAGAGGCCCCGGCGAAGCTTGAAAGGATCAAGACGCCCTGCTCATCGTCACGCGAGGCGACGAACTCCTTGGCAACCAGATTCATGCCGTCATGCAAGCTTGAGACAATGCAAACCTCGGCCGCCCTGAAGAGTTCAAACACCTCGTCGGGCGAGTGATGGCGAATGTTGAGGAGGATCGGCCGGTAGTCACCGCTTCCATGTCGCGCATTGATTTCGTCGGCGAGTTCCAAGCCCTCAGTCTGCAGCGCGCTGTACCTCGCGAGCCTGTTTCGCGTTGGCGCCGCCGCCTGAATGAAAACGAGCCGTCCCCGCCAGCCGGGCTCGCGCGTGAGAAGATCGTCAACCGCCTTCATGCGATCGAGAATTCCCTTCGTATAGTCGAACCGCTCGATGCCGACGACGACCACGGCGTCGCGTGGGAGCGAAAAGCGTTCACGGACGCTGCGGCGGCAATTCTTTATCGGCGCCTGGGTCGCGAGCGCGGCGGGGGGCCACTCGATAGAGATCGGATAAGGACGAATAAGTGTCTCAAGACCCCGGGCGGTAACCGAAGAGCGCTCTCGGTCGATGCGGCTTTCCATAAAGCGGTCGGTTGCCTCGAGGAAATTGTTGCAATGAAATTGGGTATGGAAACCGAGGATCGTGCTGCCGAGCAGGCCGTCAATGATCTCTTCGCGCCAGGGGCAGATGCTGAAGGTTTCGGAGTTTGGCCAAGGAATATGCCAAAAGGCAACGATGGTCGCCTTCGGCAGCTTCGTTCTGATCATGCGGGGCAACAAAGCAAAATGGTAGTCCTGCACGAGGACGATCGGGTCGTCTTGCGTGGCCTCTTGAACCACGGCATCGGCGAAGCGCGCGTTCACCTCCCTGTATCGCTCCCAGTCGTTTTCGCGAAACGTAGGCCTGATGAAGGCTATGTGACATAGGGGCCAGAGCCCCTCGTTGGCGAAGCCGTAGTAATAACCCTCCTGCTCTTCCTCGCTTAGCCAAATCCGGCGCAACGTGTAGACCGGGGCGTTCGGAGGAACCGCCACGCGATCGTTGGCATCGACCATCTCGCGGTCGGCCGTGCCGCTCCCGTGTGCGATCCATGTGCCGCCACAAGCCCGCATGACAGGTTCGACCGCCGCGACGAGGCCGCTGGCGGGAATTTGCAACTCGATTTCGCCATTCGTCCGGTTATGGATGTAAGGCTCGCGGTTGGAGACTACGAGAACCTGCGTGTTCGGTAGTTCCTCGGCGAGCAGCGTACGCAGCGTGGACGGCGACCATTCGACCTTGATGCCATCCGCGTAACGCCGCTCGACGTTGAGTTCGCTGAGGAGGGAGCGTATTTCCCGATTGAAGGAGCTATCTTCTCCTCGAAACGCTACCGGGCTCGGTCCCAGCTTTGCTTCTTCAATCTGGGTCTTGATCGAGCGCTGCCATCCACGCAAGAAGCCAAGCACGATTGCTGTCGAAAGAAGACCCAGGCCGACGGCCACACCAATGAAGGCCAACGCAAGATAGATTCGCACCTCCTGCGCTCTTGCGTCGACAAAACTCAAATCGTGCAGGAGCACGACGTGTCCCTTTCGCGCGCCTGCGGCGACGGGAAACACGCTCACCAAAAAGCGTCCCTGGTCGGTTCGAAGCGTATCGAACGCCTCGACCTTGCCGCGAGGCAAATCCCCACATTTGAGGGTCGGAGGGAGAAGCTTGGTGGCATAGTGAAGGTTTCCGGTCTCGTCGCAGAATCCCAATGCCACGAGCTTCTCATCCTCGGCGAGATACTCGAAATAGGGAGTCAGGTTCACCGGATTTGCCGCGCCGATCGCCGCTACCACCCGGTCCTCGATCGACCGGAAGATGAGCCTCGATCTCAGTTCCACGTCGCGTCGCGACCAGCCCTCGACAATGGCGGTCGCCAATGGCGTGATGGCAAAAAGGATCAGAGCCATTGCGGCAATTCCGATCGCCACGTATTTGATCAACGGATGCCGGAAGGTGAATCTCATCATGTTGCTTCCCAGGGCATCGACAAGCGCATGGCGGCGAGAATGATGCCAACCATGGAGTACGTCTGAGGAAAGTTGCCCCACAGCGCGCCGGTGGTGGGATCCAAGTCCTCCGACAGAAGCCCCACGTGGTTGCGTCGCGCGAGGACCGCCTCAAACAGCTGACGCGCCTCTGCCACGCGGCCGATGGCGGCGAGAGCTTCAATATACCAGAGCGTGCACATGGTGAACGACACCGAGGGCTCGCCGAAATCATCGGCGGCACTGTAGCGCAGCAAATGTCCCCCGCGCCCCAGATGCCTTCCCACGGTTTCGACGGTGGAAACGAAGCGAGGATCGAGGGCATCGACGATACCGAGCCGGTGCAGGAGAAGAACACTCGCGTCGATACCCTCGCCGTCGAGGCTGTCGACAAAGGAATTCCGATCGGCGTTCCACGCGCGGCGAAGGATGGTTTCCCGCAAGCCGTCGGCCTCGCTGCGCCACTGAGTGACTTTGTCGTCGAATCCCAAGCAACGCGCAATGCTGGAAAGGCGATTGCACGCAGCCCAGCACATCGTCGCCGAGTGGGTATGAATGCGGGCGCGACCGCGGTACTCCCAAATGCCCGCGTCGGGTTGCAACGCTTCTCTCAGCGCGTCATTAGCCAGCAGTTCGAGCATGGCGTAGAGCGAAGCATCGCCTTTTTTCGGCAGCCGCTCGTCGAAAAACATTAGCGACGCGGCGAGAACCACGCTGCCGTACACGTCGTGCTGCAATTGATCGGCCGCTGCGTTGCCGATGCGAACCGGGCCTTGGCCATTGAAGCCCTGAAGACTTTCGACCACACGCTCATCGATGCGTTGATCGGGCACGATGGAGTAGACCGGGCGCAGCCTCGATCCACGCTCCATCGCGACCACATTGGTTACGTAGTCGATGAAACGCTCGGTGGTGCGGGTTGCTCCGAGCCGATTGAGCGCATGGACGGTGAAATAGGCGTCACGCAGCCAGCAAAATCGATAATCCCAATTCCGACCGCTGCCGGGCGCCTCGGGAATCGAAGTGGTCAGCGCCGCCACGATCGCACCGGTATCCTCGAAGCTGCAAAGCTTCAGCGTAATCGCCGCGCGGATGACCGCCTCTTGCCATTCGAACGGAATCGACAATTGCCGGACCCAATCGAGCCAATACTCCTTGGTTTGATCGTGGAACTCGCGAGAGATGCGTGAGACCGAATCCGGCAGGCTTTCATCGGAGTGAACAATGAAGGTGGTGGGATGCGAAAGAACGAAAGGACTCTCGCTGACGACGAGGGCGATCGGCGCATCGGTCGTTAGCCTGATAGAGGCACCGTCTGCGACGTAGCGGATGTGGTTGCTGCCTGGAATGCGCGAGGGCGTCAATCGTCCATAATCCATGCGCGGGCGTATGCGCGCGCGTATCCGACACATTCCCTCCAAACGCTCGACCCGCCGGACGAGCATGGGCGGGCGGTACGTGCGGCCAAACTGCCGGAAACGTGGAGCGAAATCCGTGACGACGAATGACGCTCCGGAGACCGCACGTCGCACGGTTCGCACAATCGCCGTGTTGCGGTCGTAACTCTGTTCAACAACCGCCGTCTCTTCGTCGAAGTCGATCGAAAAAAATCCGCCGTCGGGGTTCGGACCATCGAGCAGGGCGCAGAAGACAGGGTCGCCGTCGATGCGCGGCCAGGAGGCCCACACGATCCGACCTGCACGATCGATAAGGGCGGCGACGTTGCTGTTGCCAATGACGGCGAGATCAAGACTGGTCATGACTCAAGCGCGTCGGCGAGTTGATCAAGCCACCGACGTACATGGGCTGGGTCGTGAAACGAGATGGCGCCGCGCTCGAAGTGCTCGCCCTTTACCCTGAGCCCAAGGCCGCCGAGCCCCGTAGCGACCTCCAGGGCTGTCTCGTCCGGCAAATCATCGCCAATCATGACAGGGCGGCGATTGCGAAAATTTGGAAGCTGCATTAGCCGCGCCAAGGCTGTTCCCTTCGTGAGATTTGCCGGCGCCAGCTCGAGCACGCGCCTGCCGCGGGAAAGAACGAGGCGATTGGCATGAGTGTCGAGCAGATCCTGCAATTTCTCCCCCAGTTTCTGCTCTGCGGCTGGTACGGCACGATAGTGCAGCGCGATGGCAATGTCTTTGTGCTCCACTAACACACCTGGAATTGAATGTGCGAGCTGCTCGACGGCCTTGGCGAGCGGTTCGGGTATAGGGCCACACTCAATCTCTGTTGGTCCTTCGGGCATCAGCCGCACCTCGCTGCCGTGTACGCCGGAGACCGTCAACCTCAATGGCGCAAGCAAGCGATCGACCTCGTCAATTTTCCGACCGGTGAGGATTGCAACCGCACCACCCAAAGCCCGCTGTAGCCGACTCAATGTTGTGGTGAGGCCAGGGGGGGTCGCGACGCCTCTGGGTGCGGCGGCGATATCCAGTACCGTACCGTCGAGGTCGAGAAAGAGCGCGATGTTTATTGGATTATCGATTTGCAGAATCAGCGCTCCGCCCTCGGCCTGGATCGGGTCAAAAGCCGCTCACACTGCAAAGGGTTTGCTCGCACATCACCGGATAAAGCTTCAGTCTGGTGGATTGGTTGCAACATTTAGGTCGGATTCCGTACTAAGGTCCGCGTAATACCGCCAAGCTCGTCCTAAAATGCCTTGATGGGGCACAAAATGCGAGGCAATAGCGCCGTCGTTGCCGATATTGGCGGAACGAATGCGCGCTTCGCCGTCGCCGACCTCGACACGCTCGAACTGTCGTCGACGCGGCATTTTTCTTGCGCGGAGCATCCCAGCATTGCTCACGCAGTATCTGCCTATCTGAGCGGTCTCGATGAACTGCCTCGCCGTGCCGCGTTTGCCGTCGCTGCGCCGGTCGTGAGCGAGAAAATCAGTTTCACCAACTCTTCTTGGTCCTTTACGCGCTCCGAGCTATGCAACGCAACCGGACTCGCAGACGCAATCATCCTGAACGATTTCGAAGCTCTCGCCCTTTCCCTGCCGCATCTGAGCGCCGCCGAGCTTCACAAAATCAGCGGCGGCGACGTTGTGCCGCGCGCAACAAAGCTGGTGACCGGCCCAGGCACCGGAATTGGCGTTGCTGGTCTTGTTTGGGCCGGTGAGAGATGGGTCGCCGTGTCTGGCGAGGGCGGCCACATATCTCTCGCCGCGGGTACAACGAAAGAGTTTGAACTTGCCGAACGGCTTCGCGCCGGTCGACCGCACCTTTCGGTCGAACGCGTACTGTCAGGGCCGGGCTTGGCGGAGCTCTATCGCGTCATCGCTGCATCACACGGCAAAGCGGAACAGAAGCTTACGCCAAGCGAGGTATTGTCGAGAGGCGCCGAGGGGAGTGACGCCACGGCCGTGGCCGCGCTCGAACACTTCACGATTTGGCTCGGAGGCTTTGCGGGGGACGCCGCGTTACTGTTCGGCGCTCTAGGCGGCGTCTATCTAGGCGGCGGCATTGCGCCGAAGATGATCGATGCCTTGTCCAGCGAGGCTTTCGCTCATGCTTTTGCCAACAAGGGACGGATGCGAAACTATGTCGCCCTGATTCCGGTGTATGTCATAATCGACGAGTATGCGACGCTCAAAGGGGCGGCCGCGCATTTGCGCTCATGTGTTATCTCCCGACCTCAGTTTTGATGCATTGCTTGATGAAGGCGCTTTTGGTGCCGTCAGGGACCTTCTGGTCGATGGCGCGCCCCTCGCACGCCATCTGCACGAGGGCCTTGCAATTGGCCATGAAACTTTTGACCTCTTCGCCGCGGAGCTTATTTGCCACCGCCTGAGCGCCGCAGGTATCGTCTGCCGCCGCCGCGGTGATCCCCAAGCCCACCAGCACCAAAGCCACAACCACGGCCTTCATGGCGTCCCCGCGGATCCTTGCCACTGATCCATGCCACTCACCCATTTCACAAGACTAAGGAAACGCCTAGAACCCCCTCCGAGGAAACTCCAGAAATTTGCGAGCCCATGACCCAACTCATTCAGAATGTCTCCGATACCGCCTTTATGGTGGCGGGATTCCGCGCGCTCGAGACCGAGCGCGCCGAGCCGCTGTTCCGCGACCCGCTCGCCGCCAAGCTCGCCGGCGACCACGGCAGGGCGATCCTGGCCACGGTGCCGCAGAGCTTCGTCGGCGGCTGGTCGGTGGTGATCAGGACGGTCATCATCGACGGCTTTATCCAGCGCGCGGTCAAGGACGGCGTCGACACGATCCTCAATCTCGGTGCCGGGCTCGACACGCGGCCCTACCGCATGGAGTTGCCGCCTTCGCTCCGCTGGATCGAGGTCGATTTCCCCGATGTCATTGCGCTGAAGCAGTCGCGCCTCGCCGATGAGGCGCCGCGCTGCCGGCTCGAGCGTGTCGGCCTCGACTTGACCGACCGGGCGGCGCGGCGCGCGTTCCTGTCGGACATCAGCGCGGGCGCGACCAAGATGCTGGTGCTCACCGAGGGCGTCGTCCCGTATCTCAGCGAGGCCGACGTCGCCGAGCTCGCCGACGATTTGCGTCAGGCCGATAAGGTCCGCTTCTGGATCACCGATTATTTTTCGCCCGCGGCGATCAAGTTCGGCGCCAAGCTCCGCCGCAGGTTCATGCGCAACGCGCCGTTCCAATTCGCGCCCGAGGATTGGTTCGGCTTCTTCGCCGCCCACGGCTGGAAGGTCGGCGAAATCCGCTACCTCTCCGAGGAGGCTGAGCGGCTGGGCAGGCCGATTCCCCTGCCGCTCTGGCTGAAGCTTTGGGTGAAGGCGGCCGGAATCTTCGTCTCGCATGCGCGCCGCGAGCGCGTGAAGCGCTTCGCCGCCTATGTGCTGCTGACCCAGGACTGAGATGACGCCGCCCAAGAATGCGGACTTGGTGGCGCTGGAGAAGCGTCTCGGCCGGCGCCATGCCCGCGCGCGCCTCGGCATCGAGCAGGATCACGAGGCGCAGATCTTCGGCCAGGGCATCAACTTCTTTCACATCGAGAACCTGACCCTGTCGCATGCCGTGATCCGCGCGATCCTGATGGCGTCGGGATTTTATTGGCGCGGTCGCAGCAATGCGGCGAAAGTCGAGTTGCGCGAGAACCGCATTGTTTTGCCACGCCTGCCAGCCGCCTTTAGCGGTTTCACCATCCTTCAGCTTAGCGATCTCCATGTCGAGATGAGTGAAGCGGCGATGGAACGCGTCATCCACCTCGTGAAGGACGCGAGCTATGACCTCTGCGTGCTCACCGGCGACTATCGCGCCCAGACGTGGGGCCCTTACGACGCGGCGCTGTCAGGCATTGCGCGCGTGCGCGCCGCGCTGCGCGGCGCTGTCTATGGCGTGCTCGGCAATCACGACACGATCTGGATGGTGCCCGGCCTGGAGGCCATGGGCATAAGGATGCTGCTCAACGAGAGCGAGATCATCGAGCGCGCCGGCGAGCGCATCCATCTTGCCGGCGTCGACGACGCCCATTTCTACCGGATGGACAATCTGGAGAAAGCGTCGGCCGGGATTCCCCCCGAAGCGTTCACCATTCTCCTCACGCACACGCCGGAAATCTACCAGCAGGCTGCGCACGCCGGTTTCGACGTATTGTTGAGTGGGCACACCCATGGCGGCCAGATCTGCCTTCCCGGCCGCATCCCGGTTACGCTTGATTCGGTGTTGCCGCGAGCCCTCGGCTCAGGAGCTTGGCGCCATCATGACATGATCGGCTACACCTCGGTCGGCGCCGGTTGCGCCGTAGTCCCCGTTCGCTTCAATTGTCCGCCGGAGATCACCCTGCATCGTCTTCACCTGGCGGGATGAACGCGCTCAATAGGGCTCATCGCGCAAGCGAAGCTTGAACAGGATGCGCGACAGGACGAGTTCGCCGACGAAGAAGATTGTCACCCCGGCAATGACGTCCAGCCACCCGATGGGCAGCACGATGCGGCTGGCGAGCAGCGGCAGCAGCGATTCCGGTATCTGATCGAGCCCGATTGCCATGCTGCTCGAGGCAAGACCGAGCCTCCGCTTCACGAAGCTCGAGAAAAGGTCACCAGTGACCGCTGCGGCCCCGACCAAGGCGCCGACCTCCCAGGGCAGTCCCATCAGCGCTGCAGCGAGCGGAGTCGCCAGCAACGAAAGCGCAACGCCGCGAATGGTTTTTGCCGGACCGAACAAGGGCCGCCCGTCGCCCAAGACCGTACCGCCGTCGAGGGGACGGTCGAAGCGCGTGCCGAGCGCCTTTTTCGCGAGTACGGGCGCGCCGTTGGCGACGGCGATTAGGATGATGAGCTCAGCGATTAGGCTTACATGCATGAGGCGCCCTGCGGCCGCTAATCCCCTAATCGATGCGATAGTAGGGGGATGCACGTGCCGCGGCTATCTGCATCCAGGTGCCCGAAAATGAACTCTTGCCCTTGGGCCGGGGTTTGGCCCAATTCTCAGCCATCTTCAGCCTGACCGACTGATCGCCATGAACGTCGAACCAAGCAGGACCACACCCTTCGCCGGCGCCGTGCAAGGAACCGCGGTCACGGTGCTCGCCGCCATCAGCGTCTGTCACATGCTGAACGACGTGATTCAGTCGCTGATCATGGCGATCTATCCCATGCTCAAGGACAACCTCGCGCTCGATTTCGGCCAGATCGGGCTGATCACTTTCACCTTCCAGTTCACCGCCTCGGTGCTCCAGCCAGTGGTCGGTTATGTCACCGACCGCTATCCGACGCCCTATTCGCTGGTGCTCGGCATGAGCTCGTCGCTGGTCGGGGTGCTGCTCATCGCCTTTGCCTCGAGCTATGCGGCGGTGCTCGCCGCGGCTGCGCTGATCGGCATGGGCTCATCGGTGTTCCACCCCAAATCCTCGCGCGTGGCGCGGCTCGCCTCGGGCGGCCGCCACGGCATGGCGCAATCGGTGTTTCAGGTCGGCGGCAATTTCGGCACGGCGCTCGGCCCGCTCTTCGCCGCGTTCATCGTGCTGCCGTTCGGCCAGCACAGCATCGCCTGGTTCTCCATCGCCGCGCTCGTTGCCATCGTGCTGCTGTCAGGCATCGGCGTTTGGTACGGCAACACCATCAAGCTGAAGCGCGAGACCCGTGCCAAGGAGCGCGAGGCGATCGTCGAGGCGACGCACGGCAAGGTCGGGCGCTCGGTCGCCATCCTGATGGCGCTGACCTTCTCCAAGCATTTTTATCTGGTCAGCATCACGAGCTTCTTCATCTTCTATCTGATCCACACTTACGGGCTCACGGTGCAGCAGGCGCAGCTTCATCTGTTCATTTTCCTGGCCGCGGTGGCGGCCGGCACGGTGATCGGCGGGCCGATCGGCGACCGCATCGGCGCGCGCCGCGTGATCTGGTGGTCGATCCTGGGCGTCTTGCCGTTCACGCTCGCGCTGCCTTATGTCGGGCTGACCGGCACGGCGATCCTGAGCGTCATCATCGGCCTCATCCTCGCTTCGGCATTCCCGGCGATCCTCGTTTATGCCCAAGGGCTTATCCCGGGGCGCGTGGGCATGGTGGCGGGGCTATTCTTCGGCCTGGCCTTCGGCATTGCCGGCATCGGCGCCGCCTTTCTCGGCTGGCTCGCCGACGTGACCTCGATCGACTTCGTCTATCACGTCTGCGCCTTCCTGCCGGCAATCGGCCTGCTCGCCGCCTTCCTCCCCGAGACGGCGAAGCCAAAAGTTCCCGGAAGGCGAGTGAAGCGCTGACGGCAACCGGCGGGTCGCGCCATTCGCAAAGATGACGAGCGCGCTCTTACCGATTTCGTTTTTTTTGTTCAGCGGAGGTCTTGGCGGGGTCTGTAGTAGTCGCGCTTGGACGCTGAATTGACCCCGCCAAGGAAGCGTCAATGTTCGGCATTTCTGGCTGAATCGGCAAAGTCGAGACAGGGCCTTTGGCATTGGCTAATATGGCGTTTCCGACCGTCAGGCTGAGGCTTTTCCCGGGCGGTCGGGAATCCGAACACTTGCCGAGCGTGGCGGTCGGCGGGCCTTCAATTAGTCTTGCGTTGAAACCTGCAGCCAGCTCGGTCGTTGGGTGAAAAGCCATGAGAACGAGGGGCAAGCAATGCGTGACATTAGGAATGACCTGCAAGACCGAGCCAGCCTGTTAGAGGAAGAGATCAACGCCGCGGAAACGCAATACGAAAAGCTGGTAGAGCAACTCCGCTCCGAGCATGAAGGCAGAGTCGAGGATCTCCGGGCCGAGTTCGAGGCCGTGAGCCGGTTGCTCGAGGTAGAGCAGCGGCGGCTGGCGAATATCCCGGTCACTTCTCCGCCAAAGCCCCAGCCGCGCGTTCAGGCGCCCTTGCCGCAGCAGCACACGCCGGTGCACCAGCAGGTGCACGAGCTCTCCCAGCCGCACCAAGCCCAGCCGCACCAAGCCCAGCCGCACCAGGCCCAGCCGCACCAGGCCCAGCCATACGCGCAGCCGCCGCGGCCCTACGCTCAGCAGGCCCAGTCCTATGCACAGCGGCCGGAGCCGCATGTGCAACAAGCCCAGCCGCACACGCAGCAGCAACCGCCGCAGGTCCAGCAGGCTCAGCCGCAGCAGCCGCTCGCCGATTTCCTGGTGCGCCAGATGAACGAGCAGGGCGCCATGTCGCGGGACGATCTCCGCCGGCTCGCGGTGCAGGAGGGCTATTTCAACGACGCCGACACCGCCGAGCGTGGCGTGCACGCGGCGCTCGTGTCCGTCAACAAGGCCGGCCTCATCCGCCAATTGCCGAACGGCAATTTCGCGCCGGCGACGGTCATGGATACGATCAGGCTGCGCCGCGCCATCTAGGCATCGCCTGGCTCGGAGTGGGCAACGGCGCTGCCGTTGCCCACCTCGCACACGCTCAGACCGTTTGCGGGCCGCGCAGCAGCTCGACCACGTCCTTGCGGACCTTGTCCTCGGCGTAGCGCGCGAGCGCTTTGCGGTCGGGAAACTGGTCGAGCGGCACCGGCGGCCCGATGCGGATATAAGCATCCAGCGGCCCGAGCCCGAGCAGCTTCCAGGCGTGGCTTGCCATGTCCATGTCGCCGTACCAGGCGACCACCGGGCGTCCGCGGCGACAGAGCGGCAGGCCATAAACCTTGGTGTAGGTGAGGGCGAGAGTCTGCGCCGAGACCTGGTCGCCCATCGCCCGCCCGCCGACCGGCTTGGCCGCGGCGAACAACGCGGTCTTGAACGGCACCACGCTGTTGCCGTCGCTCGAGGTCCCTTCGGCGAACAGCACCACATGGTCGCCCGCCTCGAGCCGGTCGAGGATCTCGTTGGCCTTGTCGCCCACCTCGTTCCGCCGGTTGCGGTCGACGAACACCGATCGCTGCAGCTTGGCGAGCCAGCTGACGAATGGCCACGACGCCACCTCTTGCTTGGCCACGAACGACACCGGCGCGACCGCCGACAGAACGGTGATGTCGAGCCAGGAGACGTGGTTCGAGATGATGAGAACGCCCTGATCGCGGGCGATCTCGCCCTCGACATTGAGGCGGATGCCGACGATGCGGCATACGTTGCGGTGATACCAGTGCGGGAAGCTGCGGGCGTAGCGCGAGCCGGTCTTGAGCAGCAGAAGCTGGAGCGGCATCAACGGCACGGTGAAGGCGAAGAACGCGCCGAGCACCAGAAAAGCACGCGCGCTCCTCATGACCAAGACCGGCAATAAGCCACTATTCTCATCCGATCCGCGCTAGCTCTTCTTGATGGGAGTGCCGAACAGCTCGAGCCGGTGGCCGATCAGGCGGAAGCCGAGCTCGCGCGCCACGCTCTCCTGCAAGCGCTCGATCTGCTCGTTGCGGAACTCGATGACCTCACCCGTCTTGATGTTGATCAGATGGTCGTGATGGCCGTGCCCGACAGGTTCGTAGCGGGCGCGCCGCCCGTCGCCGAACTCGTGGCGCTCGAGGATGCCCGCCGTTTCGAACAGCCTGACGGTACGGTACACCGTCGACAGCGAGATGCGGGAGTCCTGCGCGCTCGCCCGGCGATAGACCTCCTCGACGTCAGGATGGTCCTCGGCTTCAGACAGCACGCGGGCGATGGTGCGCCGCTGCCCGGTCATGCGCATGCCGCGCTCGGCGCAGAGACGCTCGAGCCTGCTGTCCCGGTTCGCACCTTTGGGCATGGATCGCGGCTGGCCTCTCGCTGAGACTTTAGGCATCATCGGCGGCAGGCGGAGAAAGGGCAAGGCTGAAGATCGCGGCATCCGCGCCGCTCTCGTAATAGCCCGGCCTGTGGCCGACGGCGTTCGCGCCGAGCGAGCGGTAGAGCGCAAGCGCCGCCGCGTTGCCTTGATCGACTTCCAGGAATAGGCGCTTAGCCCCGCTCTCGCGCAAGGCGGCAATCGCGGCTTTGAGAAGCGCCCGGCCGAGCCCCGAATGGCGACAAGCGGGCGCGACGCACAAGGTGAGAAGCTCAGCCTCATCGGCCGCCTTGCGTGCGATCAGAACGCCGCCTGCGACGCCGCCCAAATCGTCTGCGACGGACCCGATCAGGCAAAGCACGTCCGGGCTCGCCAGGAATTGGGCCATGGTGGCTTCGTCCCAGGCCTTTGCAAAGCACGCCCGGTGAATTGCCGCCATCGAAGGGGGATCGTAAGGGCCGGCCGGAGAGACGTGGATCTCGATCGGCATCAGCGCCTCAGCACGCCCGGTGCTTGCGGCCGCGCATCGGGCGGACGGAGATAAAGCGGGCGCAAGGTCTGGTGGCTCTCGCCGGCTTCGAGCGCGATCTCGGCCAGCGCGGCAGCGCTCGGCTGAAGCTCGGGCAGCGCGGTCTCGATGCGCCGTCCCTGATATGCGCAAGCCTCGGCGAGCAGCGAAGCGCCGCTGCCGACGGCCATGCCAAGACCGGCTGGCAGAAGACCCGCGGCCTCGTCGGGCGCGATCAGCAGAGGCCCATCGCGCCGCGCTCCCGTCTCGTCGTAAAGCCCGAGATAGAGCATGCCTCGCCTGGCATCGACCGCGACGGCGAACCGACCGTTCGGCAACGCGCCGGTCATGAGCGCGACCCTCGCCATCACGCTCAGGCTGTCGGCGCCGTAGAGCTTGGCGCGCGTGGCGAGCGCGAGACCGCGCGCCGCGGCAATCGCGATGCGCACGCCGGTGAAACTGCCCGGGCCCATCGTCGCCGCGATCAGCTCGAGCTCGGACGCCGCGAGCCCCGCCTCGGCGAGCAGCTCGGCGACCATCGGCATCAGCGCCTCGGCATGGCCGCGCGCCATCGCCTCCTGCCGCGCATGGAGACGAAGCGCGTCGCCCTGCCCAAGCAAGATCGCCGCCGAGCAGGCGCCCATGCTGGTGTCGAGCGCGAGGATGTTCATGGCAGGCTGTCTAGAGCATGATCCGGAAAAGTGGAAACCGGTTTTCCGAACAGATCATGCGCAAACAGCGCTAGACGATGCGCGCCATCTCGTCGAAGTCAAAGCGCGGCGAGCGCGGGAACAGCCCGCTGCCATCGCCATGGCCGAGCGCGCAGAGGAAGTTCGACTTGGTCTGCGTGCCGGCGAAGAATTCGCGATCGACGCCGTCATTGTCGAAGCCCGACATCGGTCCGCAATCGAGCCCGAGCGCCCGCGCCGCCATGATCAGATAGGCGCCCTGCAGCGTGCCGTTGCGGAACGCGGTCTCGGCGATCTTCTTGTCGTTGCCCTCGAACCAGCTCTTGGCGTCGGCGTGCGGGAACAGCTTCGGCAGGTGAAGATAGAAATCGAGGTCGTAGCCGATGATGGCGCAGACCGGCGCCTTCATGGTCTTGTCGCGGTTGCCTTCCGACAGCAGCGGCTTGAGCCGCGCTTTGGCCTCGGGCGATTTCACGAAGATGAGCCGCGCCGGGCTGCAATTCGCCGATGTCGGTCCGAGCTTCAGGAGATCGACCAGCTCGTGCAGCAGCGCGTCGGGCACTTGCCTGTCCAGCCACGCATTATGCGTGCGCGCGGCGTGGAACAGCTGATCCAGGCAGGTTGCGGGGAGCTTGGCGCTCAAACCGGGCGAACCTCGAGCACCTCTGGGATGAAATGCCTGAGCAGATTCTCGATGCCGTGGCGGAGCGTCGCGGTAGAGGAGGGACAGCCCGAGCAGGCGCCGCGCATGTGAAGGTAGACGATGCCCTCGCGATAGCCCTGGAAGGTGATGTCGCCGCCATCCTGGGCGACCGCCGGGCGCACGCGCGTCTCGAGCAGCTCCTTGATGGTCTTGACCGTGTCCTCGTCCTCCGGCGCGTAGAACTCGCTCTCGGCGCTCTCCGACCCGGTCGGCTCGCCGACGGTGACCGCCTCGCCCGAGACGTAGTGCTCCATGATGGCGCCGAGGATGGCGGGCTTCAGATGCTGCCACTCGCCGTCGCCCTTGGTGACGCTGATGAAGTCGGGGCCGAAGAACACGCCCTTGACGCCGTCGATCTCGAACAGCCGCGCCGCGAGCGGCGAATCCTTGCCCTCGGCCGGATCGGTGAATTCCAGCGTCCCCTGGTCGAGCACGGCGCGGCCGGGGATGAATTTCAGGGTGGCGGGATTTGGCGTTGCTTCGGTCTGGATGAACATGGCTCGCTCTCTTGCGACAGGCCTGATTTCTGTACCGCTTGGTAACGCGCGAGGCGGTAAAAGTCTCGGCCTACAGCTTAGAATGGTTCTAGTCCGATACTTGGCCTCACAGCCCCGAAAGTCAAGGCGCACCGGTCGGTCGCCCCCGTTCGGATCCCCTCTCCCCCTGTGGGAGAGGGCTTTCCGCCGCGATCTTGCGGCGAAGCTCGCAAGGCGCATGGCGGGAAGGGTGAGGGGTGATTCCTTTCCGACGCGGCTTTGCCGCTGACCCCTCACCGACTTCGCAAAGGCGAAGTCGTGCTCTCCCACAAGGGGAGAGCGGGGAGACCGTGGCTTTCGTTACAGCAGACATGCGCGATCCTTTCCGCGACGCGTTCCAGCGTCCGGACTTTACTCAGTTGCCCTCATCCTGAGGAGGGCCGAAGGCCCGTCTCGAAGGCGAGGGGATGGCGCGCCGAAAAGCGCAAACTGGTAGCTCGCGATCCTTGCGGGATCGCGCGGGCGCCTCTCGGCGCGCCATATGCGGCGTTGCTCGGTAGCGGGCCCTGCTTCATCTACAGGCGTAAACTTGCCTGCGACTTTCAGCCAGCTCCTGGCGGGGACTCCTAGTGGCCCCGGAGGGAGCTCCGAAACCGCCCGAGTGCTCGTTTGCGAACGAGCCCGCGGGCGCCGCACCTCGTCCCGCCTCACGACGCCTCATGAAAGCGCCCCTCAGTGGACGAGGTGGAAGGAGGATAAATGCGGATTGCGAGGCCGGGGATAAGATTTGCGCGAGAAGACGTGGATGGCCGGGTCAAGCCCGGCCATGACGAAGGGCGAGGAGAAAGCCTCTCACTCGGACCCGCTCGTCCGACGCGCTATCGCTTCGCTACTTGAGCGCGATTAGAACCCGAACAGAGCGCGGGTGAAGTCGTTGTCGAGCGCCTCGCGCTGGCGGCTGCGCCTGACGGCGGGCCCGCGCTGGTTCCATTGGCCGGCCACCACGTCGCTGTCGGTGCTGCCGGTCGGCTCTTCGTAGATCATCGGCTTGCCGGACAGCGCCGCGGCCATCCTGGAATCGTGGCCGTAGATGTCGTTATAGGCCGAGACCGAGCCGTCGTCGTTCACCTTGAGGGTGAAATAGGTGATGTAGACCGGGAATATGCGTCTTGAGCGCGATGTGGTTGTCCTCGCCGTTCAGCGCCGAGTTCGATCTGCGCCTGCGACCAGCCCTGATCGTGATGCAGCAACAGCAGCGCCAGCTGTTGCGGATTCTGCACCCGCATGCAGCCATGGCTTTCGGCGCGCACCGACTGCGCGAACAAATTCTTCTGCGTCGTGTCGTGCATGTAGACGTCATGCTTGTTGGGGAACACGAATTTCACCGTGCCGAGCACGTTGTCGGGTCCGGGCGGCTGGAACAGCTCGTAATTGCGGATATCGACCCGGCCCCAATCGATCGAGTTGGGATCGATCTCCCGGCCGCTCGCGCCGCGAATGCGCAAATTATGCCGGGCGAGCACCGAAGTGTCCCATCCGCCGCCGAAGAAGCCGCCGCCTTGCTGGAGGTAGGGCGCGATCTCCTGCACCTTGATCGAGTTCGGCACGTTCCAATAAGGATTGAACACGATCTCCTCCATCTCGTCGGAGAAGATCGGCGTCTGCTTGTCGGGCTTGCCGGCCACGACGCGGGTCTGGTGGACGACCTTGTCGTCCTCGACCACGCGCAGCATGAACTCCGGGATGTTGACCGTGACGTAATACGGACCGAGGTCGTGCGGCAGCCAGCGCCAGCGCTCCATGTTGATCAGCAGCGCCTGGATCCTGGCCTGGCCGGTGACCGGGCGTGCCGGTTGCGCGTCGTCTTGTCCGCTGTTCAGCATGCGCCGCGTGCCGGAGCCGACCAATCCGTCGGGCGCCGCGCCATGCGCGAGCTGGAACCGCCGCACGGCATCGAACACGGCCTTGTCGTAGAGCTTCTCGTTGCCGCCGGCCTCGACCGGAACCTCGAGCCGCGTTCTGAGCAGCACCACCTGATCGTCGATGACGCCGTATTTGAGCAGGGGTCCGTCGGGGATGGTCACGATTTCGGGCTTGGCGGCGACCGGCTCGGCCGGCTTGCCGCCGCCGCGCGCCTCGAGCAGCTTCTGGCGCAGCGCTTCGAATTGCGGCTGGTCGGGCTGAAAGCTCCTGAGATAGGCGGCCGGGTCGGAGCGGATGGCGATCGATCCCAGCACCTCTGCCGGGTCGGGCAGAGCAAGCGTCGGATCGAGATTCTCGTTCAAGCGTTGCGGGTCGAGGCGGCCGCCGCGCGCGTCATTGGCGTAGCCGAGCACCGCATAGCTGATCTGGATCTCGGCATCGGCCAGCCAGTCGCTCGCTTTCGCGTCGGCGGCGTTGAATGAATCGGGCTTGGGCAGCGTGTAATCGGCGGCGCGCAGACCGTAATCGTCGGCCTTGCCGATCTCGGCCATGGCGAGCTTACCACGCTCGGTCACACCCTTCTCGTCGACCCACAGCAGCGGCTGGTCCGGCACCGAGTAATACTCGACCATCGCGCCTTGCGCCGCCTTGCGGACATTGGCCTTGGGCGACAGCCGGCTCTGGATGGCGATCCTGACCGCCTCTTTCTGGTTGATCAGCTCGCCCGGCCCGTCAGGTTCAGCCGCGAATCCCGGCAGACTGAACGAAACCGCCAAAATCAGCCCCAATGCGATCGGCCTCATTCCCCGCTCCCTGGATTTCGCAGGTCTTGGTCCTTGACAGTCCTTAACCGCATTTTACCGCCTAAACCGAAAAACGGCTCAAATTGCGGCCGAAGACCACAGGCAAATCTGCTTAATTTTGGCGGGTCACGCCAGAGCTAAAATCTCCTCGACCGAAAGGTGACCCGGCACCACGGTGATCGGCACGGGGAAGGTGCCCATGTGTCCGGCGGCGCCGGTGAGGGCGGTGACCAGCTGCCCGGGTCCGGCAGGGTCCTTGGAGGCGCCGAGCACCAGCACGCCGATGTCCTGGTCCTCCTCGGTCAGCGCCAGGATCTCGGCGGCTTTGACGCCTTCGCGCACGATCTCCTCCGGCACCAGATGCTCGAAGCCGATCGCCTTGAGCTTGCGGCCGAACAGCCGGAACACGGCGCGCGCCTTGTTGTGCCCTTCCTCGCGCGCGACCTCCTCGATGCCGAGCCAATACTGGAATTCCATGCCGGGCTCGATCACGTAGAGCAGCGCGAGATGGCCGCCGGTGCGCTGCGCGCGGCTGGCGGCAAAGGCGAGCGCGTTCTCGCATTCGGGGGTCTCGTCGACCACCACGAGGAATTTCCGCTTGTGGCCCTCGGCGAAGATCTCCCGCTTCTTTCGCGGCTTGGCGGGGGCCGGCGCTTGAGTCTTGGCTTCGGCAGGTTGCTTCTTTTTGGCCATTGGGTGGGCCGTCAGGCGAGATCGATCGCGTAGCGCTTCAGATCCTTGAGCGCGACGACCTCGAGCGTCGCCTCGTGCGTCGCGCCGAGAATGACGCGCGGCGGGCTCCCCGCCTCCAGTGCCTCGCGCCAGCGCTGGGCGCACAGGCACCAGCGGTCTCCAGGCTTCAAGCCGGGAAAGTCGAAATCGGGCTGCGCCGTCGACAGATCGTTGCCGCGCGCCTTGGAGAAGGCAAGGAACTCCGCCGTCACCTCGATGCAGACCGTGTGCATTCCGGAATCGTCGGGCCCCGTGTGGCAGCACCCGGTGCGGAAGAATCCGGTCAGCGGCCGCTCCGAGCAGCTCTTGAGCGGCTCGCCATAGACGTTCTTCTGGCCCTCTAGGGGATTTGCCCGCCGCTCCTGCATGACGACGATATTGCCCGATCCCTGGGCGGAGGTGAAGCCTCAGCGGACAGGGTTGCGATCCGGCAGCGGCATCGCCGCTGTGTCTGCTGCACCTGCGGCGGCTGTCTTGTCGGCCTTCGACGCGGTCAACGCCTTGGCCTGATCGGGCGTGAGGACCGGGAGCGGCGGTCCGGCATCCTTGGCGGCCATCGCTTTGAGCACCGCCTCGGGCTTGTCGTCGCCGAGCGCCGGCGGCACGAACCCGCCGGCGGTCAGCACCGTCCCGCACTCCCGCGGCAGCTGCGCCATGGTCAAAGGCGGCTTGCCGGTCCAGGGTTTGGTCCCAGGCGGCACCGGGTTCGTCGTTGCCGATGCAATCGCCGCCTTCGTGATCATCGCATACCAGTTGGTGAGCTCCTGGCCGCAGCCGTTGTCGCCGCTTACTTCCTTCTGGTTCTCGCAGCTGTCCCAGCCGGGCGGGCAGACCAGGCGGATGTGGAAGTGATAATGGTGGTTCCACCACGGCCGCACTTTGCCAAGCCAAGCCGTGTCCTTGCCGATCTCGCTTGCATGCTCGCACAGCGCCTTCTTGATCGCCGGGTGCACGAAGATGCGTGCGACTTGCGGATAAGAGGCGGCCCGCCTGATCAGCTTCATCTGCATGGTGGTGAAGATGGCGGGATCGACGCTGAACGGGTCCTTGAGCATGGACATCGCGTTCATGTCCTCGCGCTCCTGCGGGGTGAGGATGCGGTCGGGCATTGGGGTCAGCCAGATATCGGCGTCGAGCCCCACCTGATGGCTGGTATGGCCGGTGAGCATGGGACCGCCGCGGGGCTGGGACATGTCGCCGACGAGCAGCCCCGGCCAGCCGTCGAGCGCACGTGCGTCGCTGGCCAGCCGCTCCAAATAGTCGAGCAGCTGCGGCGTGCCCCAATTGCGGTTGCGCGACAGCCTCATCACCTGCCAGTCGGGGCCGTTGATCGGAAGCGCTATGCCGCCGGCGAGGCAGCCTTTGGCGTAGGAGCCGATCGAGCGCGCCTCGAGCGGCGCCGGCGACGTTGCCGCGCCGAACAGATCGCGGGCGGGCGGTTGCTTGGGCGGCGGCGGCTTTTTGGCGGCAGGCTTCGCCGGCGCGGGCGTGGTGGTGGCAGTCTTCGCCGGGCCGCTCGTGACCTGCTCGGCCGCGACCGTCCCACAGCACAGCATCAGCAGGAGGCTCAAGCTCAGCCTTCGCATCAACCCTCGACCCGCTTCCCCGGGCCCCGAAGGAGCCCTCGCCCCTCAAAGGAGCCCAAACCCTAGCACAAATGATGGCGGGAATTCGAACCTAACCGCCGTCACCGTTCAGGCGCGGTTCAGACGAGCGCCGCTACAGTGTGTCAACGTCTTGATTTGCGAGCCGCGTAAGCCGACAGCTTGAGCCGGCACAAGTTGCGCCGATCGGGGGAGGGACCCATGCGACGATTGATGCTGCTGGCTGCTCTGTTCGGCTTGGCCTTTATCGTGCCCGGCATCGCTTCGGCGGGCATCGTCGCCAAGATCAGCATCTCGAGCCAGCGCATGGACGTGTTCGTCGACGGCGCGCCGCGCTACAACTGGGCAGTATCGACCGCGCGCCCGCCTTACCGCACCCCGACCGGCACGTTCAGGCCGACCGCCGTGGTGCGCTACCACGCCTCGACGATCTATAGCGGCTCGCCCATGCCGTACTCGATCTTCTTCCTGCGCGGCTACGCGATCCACGGCTCCTACGAGACCAAATATCTCGGACGCCCCGCCTCGCATGGCTGCGTCAGGCTGCATCCCGCCAACGCCGCCGCGCTCTATTCGCTGGTGAAGCAATACGGCGCCGGCAACACCCTCATCCAGATCGGCTACTAGCCCGCGCCGCTCGGCTTTGCGCCGCCTCGCCCGCTAGCGGCTCTCGTGCTAATATTGGAACCGGCGCGAGCACTCGCGCACTTGGGGGGACCAGCGGGCTCTCGTCCGGAGCGCCCGTCAACGGGGGGGACGCATGACTCTTTTGAAATGGGCGTTGATCTGCCTGTTGATCTCGTTCGTTGCCGGCGCGCTCGGCTTCACCGGCGTCGCGCGCGGCGCGGCCAAGATTTCCAAGGTGCTGTTTTTCATCTTCCTCATCATCTTCATCGTGATCGTCATTCTGGCGATCTCGGCCAACCGGCTCGTGTTCTGACCGCGCGCGCCGTCACTCGCAGACCGAGGGCGCGGGTGCGCCCCTGAAGCGCTCGGTCATCCAGGCCAGCGCCTGGCCAACGCTGTCTTTGGCGGCGAAGGTGTGGCTGACGCCGGGCAGCAGGACGAAATCGACCCGCGTCCCCTGTTTGCATAGCGCCTCGCCGAACTGCTTGGTGATCTCGGGCCTGACGGTGGTGTCGGCGGTCCCTTGCGCGAGGAAGACCGGCGCTCCGGCGGCCGCTTGGCCGGGCGTGTTCTTCTGCATTACCGAGCGCCAAGGCTCGATCAGAGTCGGGTTGGCCTTGAGAAACTGCTCGCGGTTGAGCGGCTTCTCGGCGTTCTCGATGGCGGCGAACTCGGCGATCGATTCGATGCAGTCATGCGCCAATTGCTCGAACACCGGCATGGCGCTCGGGTCGACCAGGCTCGACGCCGGATCGTGATAAAGCTCCGACCAGGAATAGAGCGCCATGGCGGTGAGCTCCTTGCCGGTCGCGCTCGATTTGTCGGCGTCGAACAGCTCGATCAGATTGGTGGCGGGCGCCGCCGCGGCGACGCCGACGAGCTTGAGCTCCGGCGCATAGCTCGCCGCGAGCTCGCCGGTATAGAGCGAAGCGTGGCCGCCCTGGCTGTGGCCCCATACGGCGAAGCGGTCCGACGCACCGGTATCGGGCAACTCGCGCGCCGCGCGCACACTGTCGAGCACCGCGCGCCCCTCGCTCACGCCGATCAGATAAGGGTGGATGCCGGGCGTGCCGAGCCCCGGATAATCGGTGGCGACCACGACGTAGCCGCGCGCCATCATGTCGGCCAGTCCCCAGATCGTGCCGGAAAGGTCCGGCATCAGCGACGGCGCGCAGGACTCGACCACCCCGCTGGTCGGATGCGCCCAGGCGATCACGTTCCGCCCGCCGGCAGGCGGCGTGCCGGGGGGGATGAAAATCGCGCCGGAGACCTCGATCGGCTCGCCGTCGAGCCCGGTCGAGCGGTACAGAATACGGAACGCCGTGCTGCCGGCGCCGCTCGGTCCGCCGCCGTCGAGCGGCCAGACCCTGACGATCGACCCCGGTCCTGAGTTCGGCTGCCTCGGCCAGGCTGGCGGACCAAAGGCCGGAGCAAAGCGCCAATAGGCCCAAGGCCAAGAGCTGAAAGCGGTCTACGGCTAAACGCATGCTGATCCCCCCGATGATGCCAACGACGGCGATGATAGCGTCAACAACCGACAATTCGGCAACAGCTCCCCATTTCAATCTCGATGTTTCCGGGGCAAAATTGCAAGATGACCGCCGGGTTTGGCCCGCTCAGGGCCGAGCCGTGCGCCTGGAAGTCGGGGAATATGACGATGTCATCAGCGACCAGCACGATCGATGCTTTGATCAACCGCGTCGGCGGGGTCACCACGCCCTTCTCGTTAGAATTGCCTAACGGCGAGAAACGCAACCTCGGCGAGGGGTCGCCGGAATTTTCGGTCGGCTTGCGCAACGATCGGGCGATGCGCGCGCTGCGTACGCTGGACGAGGGCGACATCGCCGAGGCCTATCTGCAAGGCGATATCGACATCGAGGGCGACATGCTGAAGCCGTTCGCGCTCCGCGCCCATCTCGACGACAGCCACCCGCTGGTGCTCGCCTGGCGCTTCATCCAGCCGCTGCTGTTCGGGCAGGTCTACACCAACAAGAAGGCGATCTCGTCGCACTACAACGCCGATCCGAAGCTGTTTCTGAGCTTCCTCGACCCGATCTTCCCGGCCTACAGCCAGGGGGTCTACGCCAGTGACGACGAGACTTTGGCCAAGGCCTTGGAGCGGAAATTCGATTGGGCGATCGAGCAGACCGGGATCGGTGAGGGCAAGACGGTGCTCGAGATCGGACCGGGCTGGGGCGCGTTCGCCGGCCACGCTCTGCAATCGGGCGTGCGCTTCACCGGCATCACCAATTCGGAGGTCTCGCAATCCTACCTCAAGGGCAAGCTCGCCAATTTCGGCGACCGCTTCGACATCGTGCTCACCGATTTCTACGATTACGAGCCGAAGGAGCCGTTCGACGCCATCGTCATCATGGGCGTGATCGAGCATTTGCCCGACTACGAGCGCGTGCTGAGGAAGTTTGAGCGGTTGTTGAAGCCCGGCGGCCGCGTGTTTCTCGACGGCAGCGCCGCCAGGAAGAAATACGAGCTGTCGACCTTCATGGTGCGGCACATCTATCCCGGCAACCACTCCTTCCTCGTGCTCGACGATTTTCTGAACAAGCTCGCCAAAACCGATCTCGAGCTGATGGAGGTGCAGAACGACCGCTGGAGCTATTTCCTCACCTTCCGGCAATGGGCGCGGAACCTCGACGCCAACCGGGATTATGTGACGCGCAGCTTCGGCGAGTTCGAGTTCCGCAAGTTTAGGCTTTATCTGTGGGGCGCCACTTACGAATTCCTAACCCGCAATCTGGATTGCTATCGCCTGATCCTGGAGAAGCCGAAAGCCGCATGAGCCCGAGCGGTCGCTACGCGGGCCTTAGTTCGACAACCACGAGGAGGAAGGCCCATGTGCGAGAAATGTGATTCCCCGCTTCATCATCATCAGCGGCATCTGTCGCGGCGGAACGTGATGGCGGGGAGCGCCGCCCTTCTTGCCGCGAGTGCTCTGCCTTTTAGTCGCGCCTACGCCGAGGAGGCGGGATCCTCCCCGCCGCCGCAGAACGCCATTTCCCCCGCCGAGGCGCTCGAACGATTGATGCAGGGCAATGCCCGCTACGCCGCGGGTGAGACCGAGTGCAAGGACTTCTCTGCCGGCCGCTCCGAGCGTGCGGGCGCGCAATTCCCCATCGTCGGGGTGCTCAGCTGCTCCGACAGCCGAGTGTCGCCCGAGCTTCTCTTTGAGCAGGGACCGGGCGACATTTTTGTCGTGCGCGTCGCCGGCAATTTCGTCAACACCGATGGGCTGGCGAGCATGGAATATGCGATCAAGATTTTGAACGTGCCACTACTCATGGTGCTCGGCCACACGAACTGCGGAGCCATCGCGGCGGCGGTCAAGGTCGTGACCGAGCACGCGGAGCTGCCGGGTCATCTGCCGGAGCTGGTCGGGTCGATCGAGCCCGCAGTCATTGCCGCCCACGCGAAACATCCAAGCGATCTGGTGGCGGCCAGTATCGAGGAAAACGTACGCCTCGGGGTGAAACGGCTGATCGAGGATACGCCGATCATCTCTGACGCGCTTGCCGCCAAGAAGATCGCGATCTCGGGTGGCGTCTATGATATCGGCACCGGCAAGGTCAACCTGATCTAGGGCCGCGCCATAAAAACCACGCTCGAGCGCCGGCGGTCCGAGAAATCGGCCGCCTAGGGGGAGGTCGCCGCCGCCGCCCGTTATCCCGGCCTAGGGCCCGGACGGATTTGCCGCAAATCGTCGAGAGCATGGCGACGCGGGCTTAAGCAGGCCGCGCGATGGCGGCTCCATGCTTAATGCCGCCTTCAGGGTTTTCTCCGAGAGTCCGGCCAACGATTTCCGCGACACAACTCCGGAGGAGACCTCCCATGATCCGCAAGATCTTGACTGCGGCGCTTGTAGCCGCCTTCGCCTTCGCCACCACGCCGAGCTTCGCCTGCACCGGAATCAGCCTGAAAGCGGGCGATGGCGCCGCCATCCGCGGCCGCACGCTCGAATTCGGCTTTCCGATGCAGTCCAAGGTGATCGTCGTTCCCGCCGGCCAGGACATGAGCGGCACGCTGCCCGACGGCAGCAAGGGGCTCATCTATAAGAGTCGCTACGCCATTGTCGGCGCCAACGCGCTTGGCCTGCCGGTTCTTCTCGACGGCATCAACGACCAGGGCCTGTCGGTCGGTCTGTTCTATTTCCCGGGCTTCGCCAAATACACCGCCGTGACGCCTGACAACGCAAGCCACGCGCTCGCGCCGCAGGAGTTCGGCATCTGGGCTCTCGCCAATTTCGCCACGGTCGATGAGGTCAGGGAAGCAGTGAAGAGCATCGTGCTGGTGCCGACGCCGGTACCCGGCCTCGGCAGCCCGCAAGGCGCGGTCGCCGGCGCGCATTTCTTCCTTCAGGACAAGTCCGGCAAGTCGCTGGTGGTCGAGCCGGTCGACGGCACGCTCAAGGTGCACGACGCGCCGCTCGGCGTGATGACCAACGCGCCGACCTATGACTGGCACATGACCAACCTCACCAACTACATCAACCTCTCGGTCAAGGACATCGAGTCCGTCAAGATCGGGCCGGTCACTTTCCCCGCCTTCGGCGCCGGCGCCGGGCTGCTCGGCCTTCCCGGCGACTTCACGCCGCCCTCGCGCTTCGTGCGCGCGGCGATCTACAGCCAGGCGGCGCCGCCGAACGCGACGGCCGACGACGCCGTGCTCGCGGTGTTCCACATCCTGAACCAGTTCGACATTCCGAAAGGCTCGGTGGTCAACTCTGCCGGCGGCCAGCAGATGGACGAGACCACCGAGTGGACCAGCGTCGCCGACCTCAAGAATCTACGCTGGTATTTCCGCAGCTACGACGACCAGTCGATCCACATGGTCGACCTCAAGGAAGCGCTCGCCGCCGCGGGCGGCAAGATCTCGACCATCGAGATGGAAACCACCAAGCAGCCGATCGCCAATGTCTCGGCGGGCACGACCGTGGTGAAAGAAGCATCGAAATAGCTGGAGGAGGCAGTCCCATGATCCGCAAAATCGCCACCTACGCGCTGGCCGGCGCGTTTGCTCTCGCCACTGCGCCGGGCTTTGCCTGCACCGGCATCAGCCTGAACGCCAAGGACGGCGCCATGATCAGGGGCCGCACCATGGAGTTCGGCTTCCCGCTGTCATCGAACGTCATCGTCGTTCCGGCCGGCACAGCCCTTGCCGGCACGCTGCCCGACGGCAGGCCGGGCATCGCCTTCACCACCAAATATTCCATGGTCGGCGCCAATGCCGTCGGCCAGACCGTGATCCTCGATGGCATGAACGACCAGGGACTGAGCTTCGGGCTGTTCTACTTTCCGGGCTTCGCCGAATATCCAGCCGCCACGCCCGCCAATTCCGCCAAGGCCATGGCCCCGTTCGAGTTCGGCGCCTGGGCGCTCGGCAATTTTGCCGACGTCGATGAGGTGAAGGCAGCGCTCGCTGACGGCGCTGGAATTGTGGTCGATACGCCTGCGCCGGGCTTCGGCTCAAGCCCGTCGCATTATTTCCTGCGCGACAAATCGGGCAAGTCGATCGTCGTCGAGCCGCTCGGCGGCACCCTGAAAGTGTTCGATGCGCCGCTCGGCGTGGTGACCAATGCGCCGGCCTATGACTGGCACCTCACCAATTTGCGCAATTATCTCAACCTCAGCGTCACCAACGTGCCGCCGCTCGCTCTCGACGGTATCAAGCTTACCCAGCTCGGCGAGGGCGCCGGCATGCATGGGCTGCCCGGCGACTTCACCCCGCCGTCGCGCTTCATCCGCGCCGTGGCCTTTACCCAGTCGGAGATGCCGTCGGCAAACGCGGGCGATGCCGTGCTCGCCGCCTTCCACATTCTCAACCAGTTCGACATCCCGCGCGGCAGCGTTCGCGACAAGACCAACGGCGATCTCGAGCTGACCCAGTGGACCGCGGTGTCTGACACCGACAATCTCCGCTGGTACTTCAAGACCTATGATGACCAGACGATCCGCGTAATCGATCTGACGAAGGCGGTCGCCGCGGCGAACGGGGCGGTACGGACCATCAAGATGGAATCCGAGCAGCCGATCGTCGACATTTCCGCCACCTTCATGAGCGGCAAGCAGGCCTCTGGCGCCGAGCAGTAGCCAAGTACGGCGCCTTATGGCCAAGCCGAAGGCCCCGGGGCAACCCTCCGGGGCCTTTGTTTTACCACCCGGCCCCCGCGGGAGCGTCGCGGCCCCCTGCATGGAACTATAGCGCCGCAGCGCCAGTTATGGCGCTGCTCGGCCACGATGAGCTGAGCGGCTCGCGCCGAAGCCCCTATCGGAGCTTCGGGCATCTTGCTATGCCGGGAGACACACCGGCGCCCGGGAGATTCGAGATGCCGCCCCGCTCGTCCTTACCGTTCTTCTCCTCCTCCTCGTCAGATGCGCGCACTGCGACGCTGCAGGGCCTGCTGATCGCGACCATCGTGATCTGCGCGCTCTATTTCGGCAGCGAGATCCTGCTGCCGCTCGCCCTCGCCATTCTGCTCAGCTTCGTGCTCACCCCGCCACTCCTTCTGCTCCGGCGCCTCAAGGTGCCGCGCGTGCTCGCCGTCGGCCTCCTGGTGGGCTTCGCCTTCCTCATCATTGCCGGGCTCGGCTGGCTGATCTCTCGCGAGGTAACGCAGCTCGCCGCCGACCTGCCGGTCTACCAGACGACGCTGTCGCACAAGATCCAGAGCCTGCGCGACTCGACCGCGAGCTCGCCGGTATTGACCAGAGCCGGCCGAGTTCTTTCCAACCTGCAAGGCGAGATGTTCGGACCGATCAACGGGGAGTCGCCCCCGCCCGCGCCGGAAGTCGGCACGCCGGCTGAGAGGCCGGATGACCGTCCGATGGAGGTCATCGTCCGCAATCACGAGCCGAGCGGGCTTGAGCTATACCAGTCGATCGCCAGCCGCGTGCTGCCGCCGCTCGCCACTGCCGGCATCGTATTGCTGATCGTGGTGTTCATCCTGCTTCAGCGCGAGGATCTGCGCGACCGGCTGATCAGGCTGTTCGGCTCCAACGACCCGCAGCGCGCGACCTCCACGTTGACCGATGCCGCGACGCGGCTCAGCCGCTATTTCTTGAGCCAGGTGATGATCAATTCGGCCTACGGCACCCTCATCGCCGTTGCCCTCTGGATGATCGGCATGCCGAGTTCCATCGCCTGGGGCCTGCTCGCCATGCTGATGCGCTTCGTGCCCTATGTCGGCGCGTTCATCGCTGCGGCGCTCCCCATGCTCGTCGCCGCCGCCGTCGATCCCGACTGGTCGAGCTTCTTCTGGGTGCTCGGCATCTTTGCGGTCGGCGAGCTGACCATGGGCCAGGTGGTCGAGCCGCTGGTGTTCGGCCACGGCACCGGCGTGTCGCCGATGGCCGTGATCATCTCGACCGTATTCTGGACCTGGCTGTGGGGTCCGCTCGGCCTGATCCTCGCCATGCCCATGACCGTGTGCCTCGCCGTGCTCGGCCGCCATGTCGAGGGGCTCGAGTTCTTCGACGTATTGCTCGGCGATGAGCCTGCGCTCACGCCCGAGCAACGCTTCTATCATCGCGCGCTCGCCGGCGATGCCGCCGAGGTCACCTATCAGGCCGAGCTCGCGCTGAAAGAGGAGAGCCTGCTAACCTATCTCAACACGGTGGTGCTGCCCGCGCTCAAGGTCGCCGAACGCGACGCAACCCGTGGTTCGCTCGATGCCGAGCAGACCGACAAGGTGGCGACCACCGTCAAGGAGATGCTCGACAATCTGTCGGAGTTCGAGCCGCGCCGCTGGTTCGCCAAGCTGAGGCGTAAACCAAACCACGACAAGGAAGGTGAGGCCGGCGGCGGCATCGCCTCGCTCCAAGCCGCCGAGGACGCCGAGGAGACTGACGACGCCGGTGGCGTGAAGCTGGTCGAGCGCTCCGAGCTCGCGCCCGGCTGGGTGGTCGATGAGCCGGTGCTGTGCATCGGCGGGCGCGGCCCGCTCGACGAGGCGGCGGCTGCCATGCTGGCGGGCGTTCTGAAAAAGCGCGGGCTGGGCGCCAAGGCGCTGCCGGCCGAGGCGATCTCCGCCGCGCATATCGCCTCTCTGGTGCAGACCGAGGCCAAGCTCGTCGCACTCTCGCTGCTCGACATCGGCAACGGACCGGCGGCGATCCGCTATATCGTACGGCGCTTGCGGCGCATCCTGCCCAAGGGCACGGCGATCGTCGTTTGTCTCTGGTCGGAGGGCGATGCGCCGGCCTCGCTCAAGGCGGTGCTGGAGACGGCCGACGCCGACGCCTACGTAACCTCTCTGCCCGAGGCGGTCGAACTTTGCATCGCCTTCGCCAAGGGCGAGCACGCCACGAAAGACGAGGTGGCCGCGGTCGACCTGCGCGCGGCCCCGCCGCCTGCCGCCGCCGCGCTGCCCGCGCCTCTGTCGGAGACTGCGCGCGCGCCTCCGCGCCTGCCCCTCCGCTCGGAGACTGCGCCGCTCGCGCCTCCGCCTGACACCGCGCCCAAGTCCGGCAAGAAGCCCGCTACCCCGCGAAAACCACAGACCGCTTCTGCTTGAAGTCGGCGGTGGTGACGAGCGTGGCGATCGCTCGCGCGATCTTGCCGCCGCCGACCGATGACGGCTCGACCTCGTTGGCGTAGTCGGCATCGTCAGTGACGATCAGCCGAAGATCGATCAGCGGCAACCCCCTGGCAAACGCCTCGCGCGTGATGATGTCGTTGAACACGGCAAGCCCGGTCGCCGCGACCCTGTGCGTATCGGGATTGCTATAGTTCGCCTCGTAGATGGTGCAGACCGCGGCCGGGAGCTTGGTCGCCAGCAGGCCGTCGAGCATGGCGCGGTAGTTCGCCTGGAACTCGCCCCTGATCTTGCCGAGCCTGTCGAGCACGCCGGCGACCGAGCTCGCCTTCTCCTCCAGCATGTCCTTGTGCTTCAGCGCATCGTTGCCGCCGACGCTGACGACGAGATGGGTCGCGTCAGGCGGGAGCCGCTTGATCTGGCCGGCGATGTCTTGGGTGGTCGAGCCGTCGATTGCATTCAGGCTCGCCGTCCAGCCGGCGGGGAGATCGCGCGCGAGCTCCTCGATCACGTCTGGCCCGTCGCCGACATAGCGCTTGTTGTCGAAGATCGAGTCGCCGAGCAGCACGACATGCTTGGCGCCGGCGCTAGCGGTCTCGGCGCGGGCGGGAAAAGCGGCTGACGTCGCCATCAGCGCCATGCCGGCAAGCAGCGTGCGGCGGGTTGCTCTGGGCTCGGTCTCATCGTGCATCGTGTCCCTCATCGTCATTGCCGGGCTCTGCCCGGCAATCCCGTACCCCAGGATGCCGGTTGTGGCGATACGTTTGGTCTACTGATTACCCGCCTCGGCGGGTCATGGCATTGGCTGCGATGTCGCGCTTGCTTGCCGCAGAGCCGAACAGGAGAGCGATCACGGCGCCCAGCACCAGCGCCCCGGCGAGGAATAGAAGCGCGCCCATGAAGTCGCCCGATCCCTGCTTCATGATGCCGACGATGGTCGGTCCCACCAGCCCGCCGAGATTGCCGACCGAGTTGACGAGCGCGAGCCCCGCCGCCGCGCCGGTGCCGGTCAGGATCGCGGTCGGCAGCGACCAGAACGTGCCGATCGCGCAATAGATGCCGAGCGCGGCGAAGGTGAGCGCGACCATCGTCAGGCTGAGCGGCAGGCTCGCCGCCGACCAGGCGAACGCCGCGCCGCCGACGATCAAAGGTATCGCGATGTGCCAGATGCGCTCGCCGGTCGCATCCGAATGCCGGCCCCACAGCACCATGCCGATCGCGGCGAAGAGATAGGGGATGGCGGTGAGGAAGCCGATCTGCAGCGGCGTGCGCCCGAACGCCTGGATCACTTGCGGCATCCAGAAGCCGATGCCGTACAGCCCGACCACGATGCAGAAATAGAGCAGGGCGAGAACGAGCACGCGCGGCCTGGTGAGCGCGTCGCCGAGCTCATGGTAGCCCGTCTCGCGCGTCGCCTTGGCCTCTGCCGCGAGCACGCCGGCAAGCGCCTCACGCTCGTCGGCCGAGAGCCAGCCCGCGCGCTCAGGCCCATCGTCGAGAAAGAACAACGCGACAATGCCGAGCAGGATAGCCGGCAATCCCTCGATCAGGAACAGCCAGTGCCAGCCTTTTAGCCCGCCGAGACCGTGTAGCTCGAGCAGCGCGCCAGAGACTGGACCGCCGACCATCGTGGCGAGCGGCACCGCCGCCATGAACAGCGCGACGATGCGCGCCCGCTCGCGCGCCGGGAACCAATAGGTGAGGTAGAGGATGATGCCGGGGAAGAAGCCCGCTTCCGCCACGCCGAGCAGGAAGCGCATAACGTAGAAGCTCGTCGTCCCGCTGACGAGAGCCATGGCGCAAGCGATCAGCCCCCAGCTGATCATGATGCGCGCGATCCAGATGCGCGCGCCGAATTGTCTGCAGCGCGAGATTGCTCGGCACCTCGAACAGCAGATAGCCGATGAAGAAGATGCCGGCGCCGGCCCCGAAGATGGTCGGGGTGAAGCCGAGATCTTCATTCATGGCGAGCGCGGCGAACCCGACATTCACCCGGTCGAGAAAGTTCACCGCGTAGCAGAGGATGAGAAACGGCAGCAGCCGGCGCGCGGCCTTGGCGATGGCGCTTCGTGCCGCCTGATCCTGGTCCATCTGCTTTCCCTTAGCTCCCCCTTATGCAACTCAAGAGGTCAACCGGACCCTTGGCGTTAGGCTAGACGAGGAAATGCACAGGCGGAGTAAGGTAGAACGATGAAGTTAGCAATTTTGTCGTCTATGGCGTTGCTGCTTGGTGCGGGCTATGGCGCGAAGCCTTCGGCTTGCCGATAGAGTATACTTGGCCCGCAAAGTAAACCGATCAGGGCTTGGTGACGGCTGGTCTTGATGAACCGCTCCCCCGTTCTTGTCGATCTAGCGCTGCAAGGCGGGGGTGCGCATGGCGCCTTCACCTGGGGCGTGCTCGACCGGCTGCTCGAGGAGCCCTGGCTCCGCATCGAGGGCATCTCCGGCACCTCGGCCGGGGCGATGAACGCCGCCGTGCTCGTCGATGGCTTTGCCGAAGGCGGAGCTGCCGGCGCCAGGGCGCGGCTCGAGCGCTTCTGGAAGGCCGTCTCCGACGCGGCTTTGCTCAGCCCGTTCCGGCGCAGTCCGCTCGACGTGCTGCTCGGGCGCTGGACGCTCGACACGTCGCCGGTGTTCCTCGCCTTCGACCTCATGGCGCGGGTGTTCTCGCCCTACGATCTCAATCCGCGCGGCGTCAATCCGTTGACCGGCATCCTCGCCGAGAGCATCGACTTCAAGCGCATGGCCAAAGCCCCGATGAAGCTGTTCGTCACCGCCACCAATGTACGCAGCGGCCGGGGACGGGTGTTCCGCAATGCAGAGGTGACGCCGGACGTGCTGCTCGCCTCGGCCTGCTTGCCGACGATGTTCCAGGCGATCGAGATCGACGGCGAACCTTATTGGGACGGCGGCTTCGCCGGCAATCCGACCATCACGCCGCTCATTCGCGAATGCGCTTCGAGCGACACCATCCTGGTGCAGGTCAATCCGGTGAACCGGCCGGGTACGCCGCGCACCGCCCAGGAAATTCTCAACCGCGTGAACGAGGTGTCGTTCAATGCGACGTTGCTGAAGGAACTGCGCATGATCGCGCTGCTCCGCCAGGTGTCGGATCCGGGCAACAGCGAGGGTGTGCGGTGGGCGGGAATGCGCATCCACCGCGTCGCGAGCGAGATGATGACCGGCCTTGGCTATTCTTCCAAGCTCAACGCCGAATGGCCGTTCCTCACCATGCTGCGCGACGAGGGCCGCAAATCGGCTGACGCGTTCCTGGCCGCGCATGGAGGCGATCTCGGCGTGCGCTCGACGCTCGATCTCGACGCGTTGGCCGACCAAGTCTGACCCGTGATGGGACTTCTAGGCATACTCATCGCGCTTGGGCTGCTGATGTGGCTGTCCTTTCGCGGCTGGAGCATCCTCATCCTGGCGCCCGTTGCGGCGCTGATCGCCGCCGCCGCGGCCGGTGAACCGCTGCTTGCCCACTGGACCCAGACCTTCATGGGCGGCGGGGCGGCTTTCCTCGCGCAATTCTTCCCGCTGTTTTTGCTCGGCGCGCTGTTCGGCAAGCTCATGGAGGATAGCGGCGCGGTCGAGGTGATCGCCCGCTTCATGACCGAGACGCTCGGGGCCGGCCGCGCCGTGCTGGCTGTCGTCTTGGCCGGCGCGATCGTCACCTATGGCGGCGTCAGCCTGTTCGTCGCGATTTTTGTCATCGCGCCGATGGCGGAGGGTCTGTTCAGGACGGCCGATATTCCGAAGCGGCTGATGCCGGCGGCGATCGCGCTCGGCACCATGACCTTCACCATGTCGGCTCTGCCCGGAACGCCCGCCCTGCAAAACGCCATCCCGATGCCGTTCTTCGGCACGACGCCGTTCGCCGCGCCCGGTCTCGGCATCATTGCCGGCGCCATCATGCTCGGCTTCGGCCTGTGGTGGCTTGGACGGGCCGAGGGCGCGGCGCGACGCGCGGGCGAGGGTTATGCTGCGCACGGCGCCGAGATGCCGATCGACGACCAGCAGCTCCGCGAGCGCGCCACGGTCGCCAGCGAGTTCGATCCGGCGGAAATTCCCCGCGGGCAACACGCGAAGGCGCCGCCGGGAATCCTCCTCGCCCTGTTGCCGCTATTCGTGGTCATTCTCGTCAATCTCATCATGAGCATCGTCGTGCTGCCGCGGCTCGACACCAGCTTTCTCGCCGAGGAACGCTGGGGCGCTACTTCGCTCGCCGCGGTCGGCGGGGTGTGGGCCGTGGTGGTCGCGCTGTTCGCAGCCATCCTGACGTTGATCGCCTGCAACTACCGCCGCCTGCCGTCGCTCAGGGCAAGCGTAGATGCTGGCGCCAACGCCTCGGTGCTGCCGGCGATCAGCGTCGCCAGCCTGGTCGGGTTCGGCGCCGTGATCGCGGCGTTGCCCGCCTTCACCCTGGTGCGGGAATGGGTCCTGTCGATCGAAGGCGGGCCGCTCGTCTCGCTCGCAATCGCCACCAATATCCTGGCGGCGCTGACCGGCTCTGCCTCTGGCGGCCTCACCATCGCGCTCGACGCCTTGGGCGAGACTTATCTCCGTCTCGCCGCCGAGCACGGCATCGAGCCCGCTCTGCTCCACCGCGTCGCCGTGATGAGCGCCGGCACGCTCGACAGCCTGCCGCATAACGGCGCCGTGGTGACGCTGCTCGCGGTCTGTGGCGTGAACCATCGTGATGGCTATCTCGATATTTTCATGGTCGCCATCGTCGGCGCGCTGGTCGCGCTCGCTGCCGTGATCATTTTGGGCACGGTGTTTGGCTCTTTCTAAAATCGCCTCGCCCCAGCGGCCGCGGCGAGACCGGGCCCCGATCCGAAACAGAATCAGCTACAATGGCGTCCTACGCCAACTGCTCTGGGAGGACATCGAATGGCGATGACAATGGCACAAGCATCGGCCGCCATGCGCGATGCCATGCGCGAAACGGTCAAGCGTTATTCGACCTGGTATCTGCTTGAGGGTGTGTTTCTGGTGATCGCCGGCGTGCTCGCGCTGGTGTTTCCCTACATCGCGTCCGTGACTCTCGTCTTGCTAGTGGCCTGGATCCTCATCATCAGCGGCGTGCTGCAAGCGATCGGCCTGATCGGCGCCAAGGAGGTGCCGCACTTCTGGCTTCAGCTGATCTCGGCGGTGCTGGCGATCGTGATCGGCGTGATGCTGCTGCGCAATCCGAACGCCGGATTGCTGGTCATGACCATCCTGCTGATCGTGTTCTTCATCGTCGAAGGCTTCTCCAAGATCATCTTCGCCCTCAACATCAGGCCGGTCACGGGCTGGGTCTTCGTGCTGCTCAGCGGCGTGATCGGCATCCTGCTGGGCGCCTATTTGTGGACGAACATGCCGCTCAGCTCTGAATGGGTGCTCGGCGTGCTGCTCGGCATTCAGCTGATTTGCGAGGGCGCTGCGCTCGCCTTTCTCGCCTGGATGATCCGCAGCAGCTGATAAGCGCAAGACGCTGGAGCAGGACGCCGGGCCTCTCTCCGGCGCGCCTGCTCCAGGTCTCGCTAAGGACTAGGCGTTTCCTCGACGTAGCGCGAATACACCCAGCCCGTCTCAGACGTGGCAGGATCTGTGACTTGCACCCAATTGCCCTTGCGGCTGGCGACGCGAAGCTTGGTGCCCTTCTCGGCCACCTTGACGGTCTCGGCCGTCGATGACGGCGCGATCCGCAGATTGGCGTAGCTCGACATGGCGACCCATTCGTTTTTGCCGACAAACGCCCCATCGGGAGCGCCCGAGACCGTTACCGCAGGCAGGGCGGGGTCAGGCGCGGGCGTCGCCTCAGCCACCGGGGCCAAGGCGGCCGGCTCAAGTGAGGGGCCCGGTTGAGGCGCCGAGTGGTTGGCCAGTTGATCGCGCAGCTCGGCCAGCTTGGTATCGCCGTCATCGACCCCGAGCTGCTTCGCGCGCTCGTACCAGGCGATCGCCTCCTTAGGGTCGGCCTTGATGCCCTGCGCGCCGATCTTATCGATGAACGCCTGATCGTAGGTCGCCCCGACCATCAGAGCAGCCTGCCCGCTACCCGCCTCTGCCGCACGCTTGAAGTAGGCGCGGGCCCCGGCGAAGTAGCCGACATCGATCATCTTCTGGCCATGGGCGATCAGATCGTCGATCCGCCCGCTCTCGCTGGCACGGAGGATCAGCGCCTGTTTCGGGTCGGGCGCGATGTCGAGGCGGGTGATGGCGCTCGCCAGGATTGTCCCGTCGGCGGCGACAAGGTCGATATGGAGGTCCGAGGCCCCCGTGGCGCCCGGAGGCACGCGAAGGCGCAAGTCCCCGATCTCGTCGGGCCTGAGGCTCCACTCGCTCTCGCCATAGGGGCGGCCTTGCGAGAAGGTGGCGCCTTCGGGCATGGCGCGGATCGCGACCACGCTCCGCGACGGCAGCACCTCGTCGGTGTCGAGCGTCACATCGAACGCGACTTCCTCGCCGGCCTTCGCCACCAGCTTGACCGGAGCGGTCAGCGCGATGTCTGGCTCGACTAGCTTGGTCGTCTTGGGAATCGACGGCGTTGCCGCGACTGAAGCCTGCTGACTCTTCGGCGCTCGAGCATCGTCACCGGCAATGACCGGAGCGGTCAGACCGGGGAAGCTCATCCCGCTCTGCCACAGCACCATCAGCAGCAGCGCCGCCGGAATGAGCGACACGACGCTAAGAGCGGTGATCACCCAACGGTTGACCGATGGGTCACGGCGGGCTTCAGCGGTTCGCTGGAGAATCACCGTCGGCTCGATCAGAGGCTCGCCGGCGCCGGCGGCGAAGCCCTTCTGCGCCTCGGGGGCGAAGCGCTCGGCCATCGACGACACGGTCGCCTCGCCCCCTTGCTTTGGTTCCCCGCTAATCTCCGTGCGGACGTCGGTGGCGAGACGATCCGCGAGACGTCGCGGCTTCGCCAGTTCAGATGGACTGAGCGCCCATTGGCCCATGGCACCCTCCTACGCGATACACTCGAAACAAAGGGACTGGACGGCCGACCGGCCGCCAGCGACTAGCGTCAGTTGCTGCCCCTATTGGCAGCTTGGCTCTTGCTCCATTGGACAAACGCCCGGAACAAATCGGCGCGCTCGGCATCGGAGAGCGGCGCGCCGCTCGCCGGCGACGCCTGCGCCAGGAACGTGTCGAAGCGTTCGGCATCGCCGCCAGTTCCGTTACCGGCTTCGGCCACGGTCCGCTTCGCCTGGTCGATCCAGCTCTGCGCCGCGGGCGAGCGATGCCAGCCCTCGAGCGTCGCGGCAAAATTCACCTCCCGCCATTTGGGGTGACGCGGCGCCTTCAGGAACTGATCGAAATTGTCGAAGAAGGCGTCGACGAACTTGCCGATCTTGCGCGAGCGCGTGCCGTCGTCGGTCCAGTTGAACGACACCAGCACGGCGCAGACGGCGACCGTATCGATCCGCTGTCCCTCGCCGATCAGCTCGGGATAGTCGTCATGGGTCAGCGTCGCCGGATAGTAGCTGTCCTCGAGCTCCTTGGCGTAGGGCACGGCGAGCAGCTTGAGCCCGCTCGTGTCCCTGAGATTGGCGAGCACCGGCGCCGGCTTGCCGGTCACCACGATGGTGGCGGCGATCTCGCCCGATTTCAGCTTTTGCAGTGCTTCGGCGTCGCTGAGATGGACCTGCTTCACGTCGATGCCGAGCGCCTCGAATACGAGCCGCCCGGTGATCTCGGTGCCGCTTCCTTCCGCGCCGAAATTGACCGGCCGGCCTTTCAGCTCGGCGACCGAGCTCACGTTCTCGCGCACGAGGATGTGCATTTCCTCGTTGAACAGCTTGGCGACATAGGCGATCTGGTCGATGAAGTTCGGCCCGAGCTCGCCGGTCTTGGCGTAATATTTGAGGATGTTGGCCTGAGTGATGCCCATGTCGACGCCGCGCAGGAACATCACATCCTTGATGTTCTGCTCAGGGCCTCGGCCGACCATCGGCACGATGCGCATGCCCTGGACTCCGCTCAGCACCTCGGCGATGTCCTGGACGACGGCAAGGTCGGTGCCGGTCGAGCTGCCGGCCATGATCGTCACGACGTTCTCGTTCATGCGTGAGCGATAATTCTCACGCACGCTGTCGGATGTCCGGGTGGCCCCGGCGTCGGTCTTGGCCGCGACCTCGGTCTTCGCCGGGGACTTGGCTTCGTCCTTGGCCTTGGACGCCGCGACCGCGGTGTCGCTCATTATGAGCTGGGCGAGCAGACAAAGTCCGCACGCGAGGGCAATACGCATGACACTTCCCTCTTCGGCGCGCGTGACGCACGGACTGACGCATCAACCCGGCGCGCGCTGACGGATCGATGCCTGATGCAGCAATGTGATGATGCTTGCGGAGGAGCGTTCGCGGGCCGATGAGCGCCCGACATTCCCCCGTCGTGCTGCTATCCCTCTGTCGGCGATGGAATGTGATATTCTGGCCGCTGTCAAGTATCAGTCGGGAGCTTCACGACAAGACCTTGGTATTGCCACGAGTTGGCCAGAATCTTTCGCATATAGGCAAGAATAAGGCCGTGGCTTATCTTATCGCAAAACAACGAAAACTTCAACGTTACAGCATTTAAGCTGCACCGATTGAAGTTTCCCCTGCACCAGACCTGCCCCTACCGGAAGGCAGGTGAGCAGGTTGGCACAGGTTAACGTGCTCAGCACGCCGGGGTTCCAGGTGGAGGAGCGACAATCGGCGGGGGATGGAGAGCGATTGCCGCCAGGCTTGTGGTGGCACAAGCTAAGCCATGCCGCGTATCAGCTACTTCTATGGGATCACAATTCGCATCTACTACAGTGAGCACCCGCCGGCGCATTTTCATGCTTTGTACGGCGATGAGATCGCTCAGATCGAGATTGAGACGGGTAAGGTGCTCGAAGGTGCGTTGCCGCGCCGAGCTTTGGCCCTGGTACGCAAATGGCGTACTTGATTGAAGATTGGAACTTGGCTCAGGCCCACCAGCGCCTGAATGCGATCGAGCCACTTGAATGAAAGCGATAACGCCAAAAATTGCCGAGGCGAGATACGCGGGCGATTACCGCATCTGGTTCCGCTTCGTCGACGGCGTCGAAGGCGAAATCGACCTTGAATCGCAGCTTTGGGGACCGGTGTTCGAGCCGTTGAAAGACAAAGCCCTGTTCGCGCAGTTCGAGCTGTATCCCGAGCGCTCCGCGATCTTTTGGCCAAGCGAGGCCGATCTTGCCCCTGAATTTCTCTACGACCAGGTGCGGCGGAAACACCGGAGCCAGTCGGCAGCTGAATAGGCCCCCTAATCGGCGTCCATCTTGAGCGCGGCGATGAACGCCTCTTGCGGGATGTCGACGCGGCCGAAGCTCCGCATCTTCTTCTTGCCCGCCTTCTGCTTGTCGAGCAGCTTGCGCTTGCGGGTGATGTCGCCGCCATAGCATTTGGCGGTCACGTCCTTGCGCATGGCGCTGATCGTCTCGCGCGCGATCACCTTGCCGCCGATCGCGGCCTGAATCGGGATCTTGAACAGGTGGCGCGGGATCAAGTCCTTGAGCTTCTCGACCATGCCCCGGCCGCGCGCCTCAGCTCGCCCGCGATAGACGATGATCGATAGCGCATCGACCGGCTCGTCATTGACCAGGAGCGACATCTTGACGAGCTCGCCCGCCTCGTAGCCGATGATGTGATAGTCGAACGAGGCATAGCCCCTGGAGACCGATTTCAGCCGGTCGTAGAAATCGAACACCACCTCGTTCAGCGGCAGCTCGTAGACCAGCATGGCGCGGCTGCCGGCATAGGTCAGGTTCTTCTGCCGCCCGCGCCGGTCCTCGCACAGCTTCAGCACCGCGCCGAGATATTCGTCGGGCACGAGGATGGTCGCTTCGATCCACGGCTCCTCGATCTTGGCGATCTTCTGCGGCTCGGGCATGTCGGCGGGGTTGTGCAGCTCGATCATCGTGCCGTCGGTCAGATGCACGCGATAGATGACCGAAGGCGCCGTGGCGATCAGGTCGATGTTGAACTCGCGCTCGAGCCGCTCGCGGATGATCTCGAGATGCAGCAGCCCGAGAAAGCCGCAGCGGAAGCCGAAGCCGAGCGCGGCGGAGGTTTCCATCTCGTAGGTGAAGCTCGCATCGTTGAGGCGAAGCTTGCCGACCGCCTCGCGCAGCGCCTCGAACTCGCTCGCGTCCACCGGAAACAGTCCGCAGAACACCACCGGCTGCGCCGGCTTGAAGCCGGCGAGCGGCGCCGCGGCCGGCTTCTTCTCATCGGTGACGGTATCGCCGACGCGGGTGTCGGCCACCTGGCGGATCGAGGCGGTGAAGAAGCCGATCTCGCCGGGACCCAATCGGTCGCGCATCTCCTGCTTGGGGCGGAAGATGCCGACGCGGTCGATTCCGTAGGCGCCGCCGGTCAGCATCAGCTTGATGCGCTGACCCTTGGTGAGGCTGCCGTCGATGATGCGCACCAGCACCACCACGCCGAGATAGGAATCGTACCAGCTGTCGATCAGGAGCGCCTTCAGCGGCGCGTTGGCGTCGCCCTTGGGAGCGGGGAGGCGATGCACGATCGCTTCCAGCACCTCCTCGACGCCCTTGCCGGTCTTGGCCGAGATCTCGAGCGCGTCATGGGCATCGAGCCCGATCACGTCCTCGATCTGCCGGCGAACTTGTTCCGGCTCCGCCGCCGGCAAGTCGATCTTGTTGAGGACCGGCACCACCTCGTGATGGTTGTCGAGCGCCTGGTAGACGTTGGCGAGCGTCTGCGCCTCGACCCCTTGAGTCGCGTCGACCACCAGCAGCGAGCCCTCGCAGGCGGCGAGTGAGCGGTTCACCTCATAGGCGAAGTCGACATGGCCCGGCGTGTCGATCAGGTTCAGCTCGTAGAGCTCCCCGTCCTTGGCGCGGTAGTCGAGGCGCACGGTCTGCGCCTTGATGGTGATGCCGCGCTCGCGCTCGATATCCATGGAATCGAGCACCTGCTCCTTCATCTCCCGCGCCGTGAGCCCGCCGCAGAGCTGGATCAGCCGATCTGCCAGCGTGGACTTGCCGTGGTCGATATGGGCGATGATTGAGAAGTTGCGGATGCGGGAAAGCGGCGGAACCTGCTGATCACTCATGCCGGGCTTGGTACGGGAGCATGGCGCTCAGGGTCAAGCGCGGCACGTCTAGAAATTACGGCGAAACGGTGGGCGCAACCGCCTCATTGTGGTAGCGGTTCGATTCTAGACGTTCCTGGTTGGACGAATCTTGGAATTCAACGGAGGCGTTATGCTGAAGAAGATGCTGTTTGCCGCTCTCGCGACCGCGCTGGTCGCTGCCGTCGCTCTGCCGGTTCAGTTCACCCCGGCCGAGGCTGCCATGACCTGCAAGGAAGTGGCTAAGGTCAAGTATCCGGCCGACTCAAAAGAGCGCCATGCCTACAAGAAGGGCTGCAAGGCCGCTTGGAAGGCCGCCAACAAGGCCACCAAGGCCTAGTTGACGTTTTCTGCGCTGGCAGATTTCGATTGTCGAAAGGGGCCCTCCGGCCCCTTTCCCTTTCAGGATGGGCGCCCCGCAATACCCTCGGGCCCGACTTTCGCGGCTGCGACATCGCGCTCGTCGCGTACGGTCTAAGGTGTTGAAGGACAACAATTCCCTCAAGGCGTGGCTGATCAAACTGAAAGCAACAGCGCGTCGCAAACAGGAAGTTCCGGGTTGACGAATTTTCCTCGCTAGGGCCTTATCGACCCGCGTTACGTTGCGTAATCATTCACGGGAGTAACCGTATGCTTAAGAAAGTGTTTTCGGCCGCGGCAGTCTCACTCATTTTGGCCGGCGCCACGATGACAGTCTCGTCGGCCCCTGCGCTGGCCTGTACCGCCTGTCACAAGGCCGCGAAGGCCAAGTTCCCGGCTGATAAGACGGCCCGCAAGGCTTACAAGGAGCACTGCAAGGCGGTGCACAAGGCCTACAAGAAGGCCCACAAGAAGCATCATCTGTTCGGTAAGTAGGCGCTAGCGCCTCAACCGATTTGACGATTGGAGCGACCCGCGCGGGCTTGGCTCAGCGGGTCGCCTCCAGCTTCGTGCGTTCAGATGCCGGCGTACCACTCGTAGCCCAGATCTTCCCAGAAGCCGCCGTGGCCGCCGCGAATCGTCGCGATCTCGTCCACCGCCTCGATCCGCATCACGTATTTCGCCATCTTGTAGCCGAGCTGGCGCTCGACGCGGAGCCTGAGAGGCGCGCCATGCGCCACCGGCAGCGTCTGATCGTTCATCTCGTAAGCGAGGATGGTCTGCGGGTGGAAGGCGTCAACCAGCGCGATCAACTCGTAATATTTGTCCTTCTCCTTGCCGGTATCGAACACGTTGTCGGCGCAATAGAGCACGATGTAGCGTGCGTTCGGCTTGAGCTTTGCCTTGTCCAGCAGCGCGCCGAGCGGCACGCCCTTCCATTTGCCGATGCAGCTCCAGCCCTCGACGCAGTCGTGCCGCGTGATCTGGGTGCGTGACGGCATGGCGCGGAGCTCATCGAGCGACAACGCGAGCGGCTGCTCGACCAGCCCGGCGATCTCGAGCTTCCAGTCGGCGAAGCCGGTCTTTACGTGGGCGACATAATCGGCCTCTTTCGGATTGGTCGAGCCGTTCGCCTTGAACGCCTTGGAGAGATCGGCCTCGCTGTATTCGCGCGCGAGCGCTTGCGGCGTGAGCAGCGCGCGCTGACTGACCCGCGTCAGGGTCTCGGCCGAATCCAGCGCGCGCTTGACCCAAGGCTGGTTGGAGAGATCGTCGCAGCCGCCGAGCAGCGCCGTGCCCGCTGCGGCGAGCCCGCGAGCAAGAAAGCCGCGCCGGTCGAGGGGATGGCCGCTGCTCATAGCTTCTCCTCCGCCGGCTCGATCTCGTAGCGGCCGGTGATCATCGAGCGAAGATTGTTCCAGACGCCGGAGATCAGCACCATGACGAGATGCACCACGACGAACAGCACGATGAAGCTCGCAGAGATGAAATGAATGGTGCGCGCCGTCTGCCTGCCGCCGAGAATGTCCAGAAGGAGCGGGAAGGCTGCGTCCATGCCCGGCGACATGGCGAGCCCGGTGATCAGCATCAGCGGCAGAAGGACGAGCGCAACGAAGAGATAGGTGAGCTTTTGCAGCACGTTGTAGCGCTTGGCCTCCTCGCCCTTGGGGAACCTGAGCCGCGCATGCTCGGCGATCGAGCTGCCGATATGCTTGATGTCCTCGCCGGTCGGGGCGAGGTCGCGGCGAAGATGGCCGCTTAAGAGGCTCCAGGCGAGGTAGATCAGTCCGTTGACCAGGAACAACCAGGCGAAGAAGAAATGCCAGCGCCGCCCCATCGAGAGGTCGCGATGGCCCGGCAGCGTCACCGACCAGGGGAAGCCGCGCTCATCGGCGCTGCCGTCGGCGTCGATCGAGGCCCCGAGCACGCCCGTCGTGTCGAAGTCGTGGCCGAGAATGGTGGTGACGCCCTTGGTGCTGTCGCCCTCGTCAACCTCGGACATTGCCAGCAGCGGATCGTCGAAGGTCGATTTCGATCCGATATAGAGCGCGGGGTGAGCGTTGAAGATCTGCAAGCCGCTCATCAACAGGACGAGCAGCACGAGCGCATTCAGCCAGTGGGTGATGCGCACCGCGCCCGAATGGCGATAGATGATTTCGCGTTTCTCCATGGCCCCTACGGTGCGCCCGCGCGGTTGGAATGTGTGTGGAGACTACGACGGCTTGCCCCAGATCTGCTCGAGCCGCTGGGCGCGGCCGCAGCCCCATTTGTAGTACTTATAAGCGACCGGATTCTGGTTGTGGTAATCCTGATGGTAGTCCTCCGCCGCGGTGAAGGTCGTGGTCGGAGTGACCGCGGTCGCGACCTTCTGCTTGAAGCGATCGGCGATCTCCTGCTTGGTCTTCTCGGCGAGCGTCTTTTCCGCGTCGTCGCCGGTGAAGATCACGCTCTGATAGGCGCTGCCCTTGTCGCAGAACTGCCCGTCAGGGTCGAACGGGTCGATATTGCGCCAGTAATGGTCGAGCAGCGCCGCGTAGGTGACTTTGGCCGGGTCGTAGGTCACCTTGACCGCTTCCTTGTAGCCCTCGTGATTGCCATAGGTCGGATTGGGCGTGGTGCCGCCGGCATAGCCGGAGACCGTCTCGGTGACGCCGTCGACCTCGTCGAACGCCGCCTCCATGCACCAGAAGCAGCCGCCGGCGAAGATCGCCGTCTTGGACTCTGCCGCATGCGTGCCGGGCGACCCGAGCGCGATCACCAGCGCCGCGAGGAAAGCGGCCGTCAGCGCCGCGCAGATCCATCTCGCAATCATAAGGCCTCTCCAGCTTGGGTTTTGCGTGACCCTAAGCGGCGCCCGGGTGCTGGCATAGTGCCTCTCGCGCGACCGTGAAATGAATTGATGGCCGCGGGCCGCCGATAAGCCCTTGGGCAGCCTCGCTCGTTTGGGCTATTCAAGAGCCATGCAACAGCGTCTGTCCTCACCCATCGGCGCGATCGGGCCGGCCTATGACGTCGTCGTGGTCGGCTCCGGCTATGGCGGCGGCGTCGCCGCCTCGCGGTTGTCGCGCGCCGGCCAAAGCGTCTGCGTCATCGAGAAGGGCAAGGAGTTCCTGACCGGGGAGTTTCCGAGCCGGCTGCCGGAGCTTCGCCGCGAGCTGCAATTGAACGGCGGCACGATGCGCTCGGGTTCGCGCACCGCGCTGTTCGATTTCAGGCTCGGCGCCGACATCCATGTGCTGGTCGGCTGTGGGCTTGGCGGCGGGTCGCTGATCAATGCCGGCGTCGCGCTCAAGCCCGATGCCCGCGTGTTCGCCGATCCCGTTTGGCCCGACGAGGTCCGCGACGACGGGCTGCTGGCGCAGGGCTTCGAGCGGGCGGCGACCATGCTGCGACCGACGCGATACGCGCGCGCCGAAGAGCTCGCCAAATATCGCGCGCTCGAGGCGGCGAGCGCCGGTCTCGCCAAGGCTCCGGTCGCGGCGCCAGTGTTGGTGAGCTTCGAGGAGACGGTCAATCCGGCCGGCGTCACGCAGCCCGCATGCACGCTTTGCGGCGATTGCTGCTCGGGCTGCAATGTCGGCGCGAAGAACACCGTGGCGATGACCTATCTCCCCGACGCACACGCGCACGGCGCCGAGATTTTCACCGAGCTGTCGGTGAGCCATATCGACAAGCGCGACGGCTTCTGGCGCATCCATTACGCCCCCTCCGACGCCAAGGACGGAACCTCGAGCTTCGTCGACGCCAAGACCGTGGTGCTGGCCGCCGGCACGCTCGGCTCGACCGAGATCCTGCTCCGCTCGCGTGAGCGCGGGCTCGGCCTGTCGGATCGGCTCGGCATGAGCTTCTCGGCCAATGGCGACATCATCGCCTTCGCCCTTGGCGGCCGGGAGCGGGTGAACGGGATCGGCGTCGGCTTCCCGCCCAAATATATTGGCGACGCCGTTGGCGCTGCCGTCGCCGGCCAGATCGAGCTTCCCGATGCGCGCGATCTCGACCGTTCGATGATCGTGCAGGAGGGCGTGCTGCCGTCGGCGCTCGCCCCTTTGCTGCCCGTATTCTTCATCGCCGGCGGCAGGCTGCTCGGCGCGGCGCAGAGCCTGATCAAGGGCGTCTATCATGGGCCGCTGTCGCATCTGCACACCTTCTTCGTCGTTTCGCACGACGACGCGCAAGGCCGTATCAAGCTCGACAATGGCAGCGCCAAGATCGAATGGCCGGGCGCCGGCACCGAGCCGGTCTATGCCAGGGTTGATGAAGCCCTGACCAAGGCGGCCGAGGCGGTTGGCGCGCGCTACATCAAAAGCCCGCTCGCCACGACCAGCATGGGCGTAAAGCCCGCCACCGCGCACCCGCTCGGCGGCTGCGGCATGGGCGAGGATGCAGGCAGCGGCGTGGTCAACCACAAATGCCAGGTGTTCGACGGCAAGGGCGAGACATCCGTGCATGCCGGGCTCTACGTCTGCGACGGCTCGGTGATTCCGCGCTCGATCGGGGTCAACCCGTTGCTGACCATCACCGCCCTCGCCGAGCGGGCCATGGCGCATCTTGCCCGCGACCGCAATCTCGGCTTCGATGCGGTGACGCGCCTCCATCGCGAGGCTGACCAGGCCCTGTCATGAGGACCGGCTGACCATGCAGCGCCGCTCGCTCAGGCTGATTGGGATCGGAGCGGCCTCACTCGCGCTCCTCCCCGCCGCCATGCTCTACGCCGCGACCCGTGCCGCGCCGTGCGATACGACCGAGCTTACCGCCTCGATCGGCGAGAGCCCAACCAACGGGCCTGGGCTCGACCGCATGACCATCGTGCTGGTGGGCGATGCCGGCTTCAACCCGACCGACGCCGCGGTCGACGCCAAGGGCCTGCACAAGGGCAGGGCGGTCACGCCGTTCAAGGATATGACCTCGGGCATCGCGCATGAGATCGACGGCGACCTCGCTTTCGTCAATCTCGAGACGGTGGTTACCGACCGGAACGACCTCAAGCCCGAGAGCAAGGGCAGCGGCCAGGAAGCGCCGTTCCATTTCAGGAGCCACCCCGCCGCCCTCGAGGCGCTCATCGATGTCGGCTTCAACCTGTTCTCGCTCGCCAACAACCACGCGATGGATTACGGCGATCAGGGCGTCGAGGAGACGCTCTATCACCTCGCTGTCGCCAATACCGAGCGCGCCATCGCCTATGCCGGGCTCGGCGACAGCTTCGATGAAGCGATCAAACCCGCCTGTCTCGATCTCGACGGCACGCGCATCGGCTTCGACGCGATCGGCATCATCCCCGGCGATCTGCCGCAATATCGCGCGACCGCCGACAGCCCAGGCCAGGCGTCATACCGCCAGCGCGCGGATTTCGAGGCGGTGGTGAACAAGCTCGCTGCACTGCCGGCCGATTACCGCATCCTCTCGATCCATTACGGGCTCGAGGGCCGCGTTGTTCCCGACCAGAGGCAGCGCGACGACTGGCGCGGCTTTGCCGCCGGAGAGAAAGGCATCGACCTGATCGTCGGCCATCACCCGCACGTGGCGCAAGGCGTGGAGATCGACGGCAAGTCGCTGATCTTCTACGGCCTCGGCAATTTCCTGCATCCCGGCACAGCGGAGATGACCCGCTTCGGCATCTGCCGCGACTATGGGCTGATGGCCAAGGTGCACCTCGCCCGCATCGACGGCAGCTGGCGTGTCGAGGCGATCGAGGCGATCCCGCTCACCGACACGCAAACGAAGCCCGAGCGCTTTGCCGCGAAGGACGCCGAGACCCGCATCTACGCGCTCAACCATCTCTCGGGCGGTCTCGACGATGCGGGGAAGGGGGCCAAGGGCGTGCGCTTCACGCCGCAGTCGGACGGCTCGGGGCTCTATTGCGCCGACGGCGCCGCCGCTCTCGGCGGCAAGATCGGCACGCTGTGCCAGGGCTGGCTGCCCGCGGCTGAGCCGGACAAGCCGATCGCCGACAAGATCGCCGACGCGTGCGAGGACAAGCCGTTCTACGGCAAGCCCGCCACCGTCAAGCGACGCGTGCCGCGCCCCTCGCGCCCTGACGCACCCTCGCCGTTCCCCTTCGGCGGACTTGCGGCAGTTCTAGCGGCGGCGCCACATCTTCGGGGGTCATGCCCGCGTAGGCGGGCATCCAGTAGCCACTGCCCTACATCGGGAACGATGACAGGGGCTACGGGATCGCCCGGTCAGGCCGGGCGATGACACGCTTTGGGAAACCGGACCTGCTCCGACTAGCCGCGCAACTCGCCGCCGGTGGCTTTGACTCACGGCGGCGACGATCTTGGCGGCGACCGCCTCGATCTCGGCGTCGGTCAGGGTCTTGTCGCGCGGCTGGAGCGTCACCTCGATGGCCAGCGACTTCTTGCCCTCGGGCACGCCTTGGCCGGTGAATACGTCGAACACATTGACGCCGGCGATCAGCACGCGGTCGGCGCTCGAAGCTGCCCGCACCACCTCGCCCGCCGCCACGTCGCGGTCGAGCAGGAAGGCGAAATCGCGGCGCACGGCTTGCAGGTCTGACGCATCGAGCGCCGGCTTGGCCGTGCCCTTGCGCTTCGCGGGCGGGATCGCATCGAGATAAAGCTCAAAGCCGGCAATCGGCGCATCGACGCCGAGCTTGGCGAGAAGGTCTGGGTGAAACTCGCCGAACACGCCGAGCACGGTCTTGGGCCCGAGCTTGAGCGCGCCCGAGCGGCCGGGATGGAACCAGGCCGGCGCGTCGCGGGCGACCGTGAGATTAGCTTGAGCGACGCCGAGCGCCGTGAGCGCCGCGATAGCGTCCTCCTTCACGGCGAACACACTCGCCGGCGGCGCTTCTCCGGACCAATGCCGTCCCGAGCCGGCAAAATTCGAGTGCCCGAAGCGCACACCCGAAGCGGCGACGAACTGATCCTCCGGCAGCGCACCGCGATAGGCCTGGCCGAGCTCGAACAGCGCGCCGTCGGCAAATCCGCGGTCGCGGTTCCGTTGCGCCGCATTGATCAGCCCCGGCAGCAGAGAGGGCCGCATCACCGCAAGCTCGGACGAGATCGGGTTGCTCAAGACAAGCTCGGGCGCGCCGCCGCCGAACAGCGTCGCGTGCTCTGGCGCGATGAACGACCAGGTGACCGCCTCGACCAGGCCACGCGCGGCGAGCAGCCGGCGCGTCAGCCGCTGCCGCTTCTGCGCCTCGGTCAGCACCGGCCGCGCCACGCCGGCAGCGCGCGTCATCGGCGTCGCCGGCACATTGGCCACGCCGACCAGCCGCACCACCTCCTCGACGAGGTCGGCGGGACCGGTGATGTCGGGGCGCCAGGACGGCGGCGCCGCCTCGCTATGCTTGCCCTTGCCGTCGAGCGCGATGCCGAGCGCTTCGAGCATCTGCTTGATGGCACTGGCGTCGAGATCGAGCCCACTCAGGCGTTTGACGAGGCCGAGATCGAATTTGAACGGGGCGTTAGCTTTGGGCGCCTTACCGGCGATCTGGACCTTGCCCGCTTCGCCGCCGCAGAGCTGAAGCACGAGGTCCGTCGCAAGCTCGAGCCCGGGCACGACGAAGTCCGGATCGACGCCGCGCTCGAATCTGAACCGCGCATCGGACTGGATATTGAGCCGCCGCCCGGTGCGCGCGGTGCGCTTCGGATCGAAATAGGCCGACTCGATGAATACGTTAGTGGTTTGCTCGGTGACGCCGGTGTCGGCGCCGCCCATCACCCCGCCCAAGCCCAGCACGGCGCGGTCGTCGGCGATGACGCACATGTCGGCGTCGATGTCATAGCTCTTGCCGTCGAGACCCGCGAGCTGCTCGCCTCGCCTGCCGAGCCGCGCGCGGATCGCGCCTGTGAGCTTGTCGGCGTCATAGACATGTAGCGGGCGGGCGCGGTCGTAAGCGATGTAGTTGGTGATGTCGACCAGGGCGTTGATGGGACGAAGGCCGATCGCCTTCAGCCGCCTTTGGAGCCAATCGGGGCTCGGCCCGTTCTTCACGCCACGCACGACGCGGCCGGCGAAGATCGGGCAGGCCGTTTCGCTTTCTTTGTCGAAGTCGAGCTCGATCGGCACGGGATTGGCGAAGCCGCCTTTGACCGGCTCGACCCTATCTTTCTTCAGTTTGCCGAGCCCCGCTGCGGCGAGATCGCGCGCAATGCCGCGCACGCCGAGGCAATCGGGCCGGTTCGGCGTGACGGCGATTTCGATCACCGCATCGTCGAGGCCGAGCGCGGCCGCCGCCGGGCTGCCGATCTCCGCATCGGGCGAAAGCTCGATGATGCCGGTGTGCTCGTCGGACAGCTCGAGCTCGCGCTCAGACAGCAGCATGCCGTTGGACTCAACGCCCCTGATCTTCGCCTTGGTGAGCGTCAGGTCGATGCCGGGAACGTAGCTGCCGACCGGCGCGAACACGCCTTTCAGTCCCGGCGCGCGCGTTCGGCGCTCCGCACACGACCTGAAGACGCTCGGTGCCGGTATCGACCTCGCACACCTGGAGCTTGTCGGCGTTGGGGTGCTTCGCCGCGCTCAGCACCTGCGCCACCGTGAACGGCGCGAGCGCGGTCGCCGGGTCGAACACCTCCTCGACCTCGAGGCCGATGCGGGTGAGCGTCTCGGCGATCTCCTCCACCTTGGCCTTGGTGTCGAGATGCTCCCTGAGCCAGCCAAGCGTGAATTTCACGACAGTCCCCCTGCCAGCGTGGGTATGGCGAGCGGCGGGAAGCCGTAATGCTTCAGCCAGCGGAGGTCGCCGGCGAAGAACGCGCGCAAGTCGGGCATGCCGTATTTCAGCATGGCGATGCGGTCGATGCCTAAGCCGAAGGCGAAGCCCTGATAGCGCTCAGGATCGAGCCCGACATTCTTGAGCACGTTCGGATGCACCATGCCGCAGCCGAGAATCTCGAGCCACTTGTCGCCTTCGCCGATCCTGATCTCATCGCCGACCTTGGCGTAGCCGATATCGACCTCCATCGACGGCTCGGTGAACGGGAAGTGGCTGGCGCGGAAGCGCATCTTCACCTCGGGCACCTCGAAGAAGGCTTTGCAGAATTCCTCGAGCACCCATTTCAAATGGCCGAGATGCGTCTCTTCGTCGATCACCAGCCCCTCGACCTGATGGAACATCGGCGTGTGGGTCTGGTCGGAGTCGCAGCGATAGACGCGCCCCGGAGCGATGATGCGCAGCGGCGGCTTCTCTCTCAGCATGGTCCTGATCTGCACCGGGCTCGTATGCGTGCGGAGAACCGGGCGCGTGCCGTCGGGCATTTCCGCGAAATAGAACGTATCGTGGTCCTGCCGCGCGGGATGCTCGGGCGGGATATTGAGCGCGGTGAAATTGTTGAAGTCGGTCTCGATGTCCGGCCCCTCGGCAATCGAGAAGCCCATATCGGCGAAGATCTCGGTGATCTCGTCGGTGACCTGGCTCACCGGGTGGATGCGACCTTGCGCGAGCGGGCCGTCGCGCACCGGAAGCGTCACGTCGGCGCGCTCGGCGGCGAGCTTCGCTCCGAGAGCGGCCCCGGCCAGCACCTCGCGCTTCGCTTCGAGCGCCTCGCTGACGCTTGCCTTCAGGCTGTTGACCGCCTGGCCGTAGCTTTTGCGCTCATCCGGCGGCAGCGCGCCCAAGCCGGCCATCAGCTCGGAGACGCGGCCCTTGCGCCCGAGGGCTGTGATCCGCACCTCTTCGAGCTTGCCGAGGTCGGACGCCCGCGCGATCGCGTCAAGCAGCTCGGTCTTGAGGCTGTCGAGCTCTCCCGCGCTCATGGCGTCCCGCTCCCATGCCCGGGCAACCCCCCGGGGAGGGGGGTCAAGCCCGCGCTGCGGCGGCGGCGGCCTCGACCAGACCCTGGAAGGTTTCCGGCTCGTGCACGGCCATGTCGGCCAGCACCTTGCGGTCGAGACCGATGCCGGCCTTCTTCAGGCCGTCGATCATGCGGCCATAGGTGAGGCCATTGGCGCGCGCCGCGGCGTTGATGCGCTGGATCCACAGCGCGCGGAAGGTGCGCTTCCGAACCTTGCGGTCGCGATAGGCGTATTGACCGGCCTTCTCGACCGCCTGGCGGGCGATGCGGATGGTATTCTTGCGGCGGCCGTAATAACCCTTGGCCTGCTTGATCACCTTGCGGTGGCGGGCATGGGAGGTAACGCCGCGTTTTACACGGGCCATAACAGTGCTCCTTCGAAGCTAGGCCTTGGCCGCTAGCGGCTGTAAGGCAGGAAATTCTTCTTCACGATCTTGGCGTCCTCGTCCGAAAGGACCATGGTTCCGCGCGCGTTCCTGATGAACTTGGTCGGGCGCTGAATCATTCCGTGACGCTTGCGCGAGGCTTGGCACTTGACCTTGCCTGTAGCCGTGACCTTGAAGCGCTTCTTGGCACCGCTCTTGGTCTTCATCTTGGGCATTTGGCTTCCTTTTCATGGGCCCGCGCGAGCCTCCAGAGGAGACGGGGGCAAAGAGTTCGACAGTTATGAAAGCATGCGAGCCGCCACGGCATGCCCCGCCGGGCGGCTCCTCAAGCGCGCCTTATAGGGTGGATTTGGGCCCACATGCAAGGGCGCCAAGGCTTTTCCAGGCTCCGCGCGTTTTGCTCTCCCGGCCTAAGCGAGATTTGCGGCCGGGCGTTTATCCCACACGAGGCGATACGACCCTCGCTAGGAGGCCCGCATGGCGCGACCGCAAGCGAACCTGTTTTCAGGATACACGCGTTACGCGCATGATCCGGTCGCGCGCTTCTTTTAAGACGCAGAAGGCGCCTTCGCCAGCTGAGGCGGGGACCCTGACACGTCTCGAATCTGATTGAAGCTCGGACGCTTAAACGCGGCGATCAGGACCGAAACCGATGATCAACCATCCCATTTAACCGTTGCTTGCGGGGTTGTGGGCTAGCGTTGGTGGCGAGAGCTTGCCCGGCCTGCTCGGTCACCCGACTGAGACTTGCGCCGGCGCATCGGGGACGTCGATGGCGGACTTGTCAGCACGCTTGCTCGGGCTTCGAACCTGGTTCGCAGGCCTGAGCCGTGCCACGCGCGATCTCGTCGTCCTCGGCGTGATCGGGTTCCCGCTCTACCTGCTCGCGGTCTGGTACGACGCCTTCGACAAGTTCCTCGCGCTCACCAACGAGCCCGACAGCGATGCCATCGACTGGCTCATCATCCTTTTTGTCTTTCTCGGCATCGCCGCCAAGATCATCTCGATTCGCCGCACGATTGACCTGCATCACGAGGTGAAGCGCAGGCGCGCCGCCGAGGCGGAGGCCCACGAACTCGCTCGCCAGGACGTTCTGACAGGTCTGCCCAACCGGCGCTGGTTCATCGAGGAGTTCGACCGGTGGAATTGCCAATCACATGGCAGCGAGGCCTGCGCGCTGTTCGTCCTCGACCTCGACGATTTCAAGCCGATCAACGATGTCTACGGGCACAGGGTCGGCGACGAAGTACTCCGCGTCGTCGCCAAGCGGTTGAGCCACCTCGCCGAGGGCTGCGCGGTGGCGCGGCTCGGCGGCGACGAGTTCGGCATGATCATGCACTATCAGCGCGACAGCGACGCTCCCGAGCGCCTCGCGCGTCAAATCGTGCATGAGATCGGCAAGCCGATTTTACTCGCTTCGCTCTCGCTCAGGGTCGGTGCCAGCGTCGGCGTCGCCACCTCGGTTCCCGGCATCACCGGCAATCAGACCATGGCCGACCGAGACGGCGCTCCCGTTCACACCGCGCTCCGCAAAGCCGACATGGCCATGTATTGGTCCAAAACCGAGGGACGAGGGCGCTACTGCTTCTTCGACCGGACCATGGATGAAAAATTGCAGGAGCGCGTCGAGCTCGAGATGGAGATCAAAAACGCCATCGCTGCCGGTCAGATCGTTCCCTATTACCAGCCACTGGTTGATCTGAACACCTCCGAGATCATCGGATTCGAGGTGCTGGCACGCTGGGAGCATCCGACGCGTGGCGTGCTGTCGCCGAGTGTCTTCATCCCCATCGCCGAGGACACCGGCAACATCGGCGACATGACCGACCGGCTGATCGAGCAGGCGATGACCGACGCCAAGGCCTGGCCGGACCGCCTGTTCGTCTCGGTGAACTTCTCGCCCCGGCAGATCTCCGATCCCGATCTCGCGCCGAGAATCCTCAAGCTTCTCACCAAGCTTGCATTCCCGCCGAACCGCCTGGTCATGGAGATAACCGAAAGCGCGGTGGTGCAGCGGCTTGACGAGGCCAAAGCCGTGCTCCGGTCGCTGCGGAATGTCGGCGTGCGGATCGCGCTCGACGATTTCGGCACCGGCTATTCCGGCCTCTACCATCTGCGCGAGCTCGAGCTCGACGTCATCAAGATCGACCGCTCCTTCGTGACCAAGATGCTCGAGCGGCCCGAGGAAGCCCGCATCGTCAAAGCCATCGTGAGCCTCAGCCACGCGCTCGGCCTGCAAACCACGGCGGAGGGGATCGAGACCAAGGCCGTGCTCGAGCAGCTGACGCGGCTCAGATGCGACACGGGTCAGGGCGACCTGTTCGGCCTGCCGGCCTCGGCCACCGCGACGACTACCGCGCTCCGCGAAGCCCGGGACGGGATACGCCGTAGCGCCTAGCCGAAAGCTTAACCACGCTCCTTAACGGTTGCTTGCGATTCTCACCCTAAGGCTGTGCCTGAAATTAGGCAGAGGTTGACCTTGGCGATGACGTATTGGTTCAAAGGCTGGACGCAAAGCCAAATCGACCTTGCGGTGATCGCCGCGGTCGCCATCCCCGTCTATGTTTTCCTTTGCGTCGTCGATGCCTTCGACCTCACCTATGCGTGGAGTCGCCAGCACGAGAGCTGGCAGCTCGATGAGTTCATCGCTCTCGTCTTTTGCCTCGGCCTTGCGGCCATGGCCTTCGGTTGGCGAAGGTTTGCCGACTTGCGCGGTGAGATGGCCCAGCGGAAGCGAGCCGAGTGGGAGTCGCATCAGCTGGCCCGCCACGACGTCCTGACGGGGTTGCCGAACCGACGGCGCTTCCTCGAAGAATTTCCAGAATGGGCGCATCGCCTTACCGATAATGAGGTCTGCGCTCTGCTCGTGCTGGATCTCGACCATTTCAAGCCCGTCAACGATCTGTACGGCCACCGTCTGGGAGACGAGGTGCTGCGTGTCGTCGCCAACCGCTTGACCGAGATTGTCGGCGCCGACGGTCTCGTCGCGCGTCTCGCCGGCGACGAGTTCGGCATTCTGCTGCGGTGCCGTGAGGGCGAGGATGCGGCCGCGCGGCTGGCGCGCCGCATGGTCTACGACATAGCGCGGCCGATTCCGCTCGCCGCGCTGTCCGTCGAGGTCGGCGTAAGCGTCGGTGGAACCATCTGTGGCAACGCGACTTTCGCCACGCGCGACGGCAGTGCGGTGGAGACGGCGCTCCGCCAAGCCGACATGGCGATGTACCGCGCCAAGACCGAGGGCCGCGGCATGTATCGCTTCTTCGATCGCGACATGGACGAAAGGCTGCAGGAGCGGGTGCAGCTCGAGCGCGAGATCAAGAGCGCGATCGGCAAAGGCGAGATCGTTCCCTATTACCAGCCATTGGTGAATCTCAAGACCGGAGCCACGATCGGCTATGAGGTGCTGGCGCGCTGGCAGCACCCGATACGAGGCACGCTGGCGCCCAGTGTCTTCATCCCGATCGCCGAAGATACCGGCGCAATCGCCGATATGACCTATGCCCTGCTCGCCCAGGCCACCAAGGACGCCAAGATTTGGCCAAACGATCAGCTGCTCTCGATCAATCTCTCGCCGCGGCAGTTCGCCGATCCCTTGCTGCCGCAAAAAATCCTGAGCGCGCTGAAACTATCGGCCTTCCCGCCGGAGCGGCTCGAGATCGAAATCACCGAGACGGCGGTGGTGCAAAGGCTCGAGGAGGCCAAAGTCACGCTGCAATCGCTGCGCAATCTTGGCGTCAAGATTGCGCTCGACGACTTCGGCACCGGCTATGCGGGCCTTCATCATTTGCGCGAGCTGCCGCTCGACACGATCAAGATCGACCGCTCCTTCGTCAGCGAGATGGTGGCGAACCAGGAGGATGGCAGAATCGTGGAGGCCATCATCGGCCTTGGCCGCGCGCTAGGTCTGCAAATGACGGCCGAAGGCATCGAGACGCAAGACACGCTCGATCGGCTGATAAAACTCGGTTGCGAGACCGGTCAGGGCTATCTGTTCGGACGCCCCGAGCCCATCGCCGCGACGGTGGCACGTGCCACCTCCGAGGCCAAATCGCGCCGAATCGCCTGAGACACCGCGCTAGCGCGGCGCGAGGATCATCACCATCTGCCGGCCTTCGAGCCGCGGCTCGGATTCGACCTTGGCGATCTCCGTGAGGTCCAGCTTGACGCGGTCGAGCAGCTTGGCGCCGAGCTCCTGATGCGCCATCTCCCGGCCCCTGAAGCGCAAGGTCACCTTGACCTTGTCGCCTTCCTCGAAGAAGCGGTGGATCGAGCGCATCTTCACGTCGTAGTCGTGGACGTCGATGTTCGGCCGCATCTTGATCTCCTTGATCTCGACGGTGCGCTGCTTCTTGCGCGCCTCGGCGGCCTTCTTCTGCGCCTGATATTTGTATTTGCCGTAGTCCAGGATCTTGCATACCGGCGGCTCGGAATTGGGCGAGATCTCGACCAAGTCGAGGCCCGCCTCGACCGCACGCGCAAGGGCCTCGGACGTGGCAACCACGCCGACATTATTGCCGGTAGCGTCGATGAGCTGGATGTTGGGGATGTCGATGCCCTCGTTGATGCGAGGACCGCCCTTTTCGGGAGCAAGCTTCGTCGGCCGTCTTACGATGTCTCGTTCTCCTCTGCCGGAACGCCGCTATCCCCGCTTCACGGCGAGGCACTAACGTTCTTCAGATGTTGCTAAACCCAACACGTTGTACAGCATGGGGGCGGCGTTGCAAAGTCAAGCTGTCGTTCGATGTGGTGCCGAAATCCCCACCTCTCAAGCGCCATCTTCGGGTCCAATCGCGGCTTCGAGCGCCGGCGGATGGGCGAACCGCCGGGCGAGGTCGGTGCCGAGCAGCTCGTCATAGACGGCAAGCGTCTTCGACTGCATCTGTGCGAGCTCGAACAGCGCGCTGACCCTCGCATGCGCGCGCGCCCCGATCTTCGACCGCTCTTCGCCGGTCAGCTCGAGCGCGGCGGCGATCCTCTCGGCGAGACTGTCCGAATCGCCAGGCGGCACCAGCCAGCCGGTGAAGCCCGAAGCGTCGCGATCCGCCGCATCGATGGTTTCGGGCAGCGCGCCGAGATCGCTGACGATGACCGGACAGCCCATCGCTTGTGCCTCGATGCTGGTGCGGCCGAAGGTTTCGGCGACGAGCGAGGGCAGAATGGCGACATGGGCGGCGAGAAAGGCCGACGGCATGTCCTCGCAATGGCCGACGAGCAGCACCTTCCGTTGCAGGCCGCGCCGGGCAATGAGATCGATCAGCTCCTGGCGGTAGGCTGCCTTGCCCGCAGCGTCGCCCACGAACACGACGACCGCGCCGTCGAGCGCGCCCTGGTGAGCGAGCTTTGCCGCCGCCTCGATCGTATGGCGGTGGCCTTTAAGCCCGGTGAGGCGCGCGGCATGCAGCACGATCTTGGTGCCAGGTTTGACCCCCCAGCGCTCCCTGAGCTTCGCCACCGGGCCCGGCGGCACGACCAGAGGATCGAACGTGGCGCTGTCGATGCCGCGATAGATGATGCGGATGCTCGCCGTTGCCGCGGGCATGCGCTCGGCGATCAGCTTCGCGGTGTAAAGCGAGTTGGCGATGACGCGGTCGCCGCGCGCCATGACGCTGTTATAGGCGGCCTTGAGCGGCCCGGGATCGCCGTAGGCGCCGTGATAGGTGGTGACGAACGGCCGCTTGGTGCGGCGCGCGGCGAGCAACGCGCTCCAGGCCGGCGCACGGCTCCGCGCATGCACGAGATCGACGCCACGCTCGACGATCAGGCGTTGCAGGCGCCGGGCATTCGCCAGCATGGTGAACGGATTCTTACTCGCGACGGGTAGGGTGATGACCTCGCCGCCCGCCTGCCTGACCGCGGTCGTCAGGCGCCCGCCCGCGGTGACGACCAGGGCCGACGCGCCCGCGCGGGTGAGCGCCTCGGTGATCTCGACGGTCGCCTGCTCGCTTCCTCCGGTATCGAGGCGCGGCACGACCTGCAATATGGTCACCGTTGCCATGGACTATAGTTTCATGTGTGAAAGGTGCGGTGCGTAGCGCTTCTTAGATCAAAGATGGACCATCAAGAACCGCAATTTCTCGACGTGGGCGCGGCCGGCAAACGCCGCCGCCTCGCTTATCGCTTGACCGACACAGCGGCGAGCTCCGACCTCGCTCTGCTTTGGCTGCCGGGTTTCCTGTCGGACATGGCGAGCACCAAGGCGCTTGCCCTCGCCGAATTTGCGCGTGCCCGCCACCTACCCATGCTGCGCTTCGACTATTCGGCGCACGGGCTCTCTCCCGGCAATCTGCTCGAGGCATCGATCGGCGATTGGCTGGAAGAGGCCTCGGCCATGCTCGGCCTTCTCGGCAGACGCCGCACCCTCGTCGTCGGCTCCTCGATGGGCGGCTGGATCGCGCTCCTGCTCGCCCGGCAGTTGCTGCGGGCAGGCGAGATCGACCGCCTCGCCGGCGCTCGTGCTGATCGCGCCGGCCTTCGACATGACCGAGCGGTTGATGTGGCACCGCATGCCGCCAGAGGTGAAGGCGGTGCTGGAGCGCGACGGCGTGTACTACGAGCCTTCGCTCTACGGGCAGCCTTACCCCATCACCAGACATCTGATCGAGGAGGGCCGCAATCATCTGATCGGCGTCGAGACGCTGCATCTCGATCTGCCGGTGCGCATCCTGCAAGGCATGTGCGATCCCGACGTGCCGTGGGGCCACGCGCTCGACCTGCTCGATCTGCTGTGCTGCGGCGATGTCGAGCTCACCCTCATCAAGGATTGCGACCATCGCCAGTCGCGCCCCGAAGATCTGCGCCGCCTGGAGGCCACCGTGGCCGCGCTTCTCCCGTAAGACTAGGCCTCGACGTAGTCGGCAATGCTGGTGGGAGCTGGAACGTCGAGCCCGTCTGCCCTCAGTCCCTCGATGTGAAAGCGGATCGCGGCGCCGATTTCCTGCTCGACGGCTTGGACGGTCTTGCCGGTAGCCACGCAACCTGGCAGGTCCGGGACATAGGCGGAATAGTTCCCATTCGCCTTTTCGATCACCACGGCGTAACGCATCATTCCTTCTCCTTAAGTCCGGCCTGCTTGAAGATGCTGTTCAAGGTGCCAGGGGCCAGATCGGCCGATGCTTTTCCGGCTATGGTAACACGGCCCGGTTTTGTTTCTCTGGATGGCGGTATTGGCGATGACTGCCTTTTGTCGCAACAGATGCCATCCATCGTCTTCGATGAGCTTGATGGCCCTCGCGCACCTTCATGACCCATGCACCGGCACAAGTGCGCGCAGGCCCTCGCGGTAGGTGGGATAGCGCAGCTTGACGCCGAGCTCCGACTTGATGCGCGCGTTGCCGATGCGCCGGCTCCCTTCATAGAAGCTCCGCGCCATCGGCGAGAGATCGGCGTCGTCGAAATGCACCTCCGGCGGCGGCTCGACGCCGAGCAGCTCGGCGGCATAGGCGACCACCGCGTCGGGCGCCGCCGGCTCGTCGTCGGCGACGTTGTAGATCGCGCCGGGGTTTGGCCGCGCCATCGAGGCTTCGAGCACGCTCGCGATATCCTCGACATGGATGCGGCTGAATACCTGGCCGTCCTTCTTCACCCGCCGCGCCGTGCCGGCGATCAGCTTGTCGAAGGCGCTCCGCCCCGGTCCGTAGATGCCGGCGAGACGGAACACGTGCGTCGGCACGCCGATTTCATCGCCCAATCCAAGCCAGGCGGCTTCCGCCTCGACCCGCGCCTCGGTCCGTTCGCTGTTGGGCTTGGGTGGCGTCGTCTCCTCGACCCAGCGCCCTTCCTGGTCGCCATAGACGCCGACGGTCGAGAGATAGCCGATCCATTGCAGCGTGCCGGCCGTCGCGATCTGGTCGCGGTAATGCTTCAGCACGGGATCGCCCTCGGCGCCCGGCGGGATCGAATGAACGAGATGGGTCGTGCCGCGCAGCAGGCGCGTCACGTCGTGATTCCCCGCCTCGCCGGCGAACCGCGTCACGTCGTAGCCGCGCGCTGCGAGCCGCGCGAGATTGGCTTCATCGCGCGCCGTGCCGGCGATCTCGAAGCCCCGCCCGGCGAGCCGCGACGCAAGCTCCTGCGCCGAGAAACCGAGACCGAAGGCGAACAGCCGGCTCACGCCGCCTGATCCATCCATTCGCCCCTGACGATAGCGTCGGGGTCGGCGGCGCCACGTGCGCGCAAGGCACCGAAGCGATCGGGTGCAAGCCGCGCGAGCGCCCACACCGCCATGGCCCGCACCAGCGGCGAGCCGTCGTCGAGCCGCGCCTCGACGAGCGGGACCAATGCCGCATCGCCGGAATTGCCGGCGGCGATCAGCACATTGCGCAGGAAGCGGTCGCGCCCCGTGCGCTTGATCGGCGTGCCGGCGAAGCGCGTGCGGAACGCCGCATCGTCGAGCACGAGCAGCTCGGCAAGCGGCGGGTTGTCGCTCGCCTCCCTGACCGCGAGTTTCGCCTCGCGCGCGCCTTGCGCGAATTTGTTCCACGGGCAGACCGCGAGGCAATCGTCGCAGCCGAAGATGCGGTTGCCCATCGCCGCGCGGTATCGCGGCGCGATGTGTCCCTTGTGCTCGATGGTGAGGTAAGAGATGCACGCCCGCGCATCGATCCGATAGGGCGCCGTGAACGCCCCGGTCGGGCAGACGTCGAGGCAGCGCCGGCAAGCTCCGCAATGATCCTGCTCGGGCGCGTCGGGGTCGAGCGCGGCGCTGGTGAAGATCGAGCCGATGAACAGCCACGAGCCGAACTCGCGCGACACGAGATTGGTGTGCTTGCCCTGCCAGCCGAGCCCGGCTCGGGCGGCGAGCGGCTTCTCCATCACCGGCGCGGTATCGACGAACACTCTTGACCTCGCCGCCGATAAGCGCCTGCACCTGGGACGCGAGCTGCTTGAGCTTGGTCTTGATCAGATCGTGATAGTCGGCGCCTTGCGCGTAGATCGAGATGGCGCCGCGCGACCGCTCTTGCAGGATCGCGAGCGGATCGCCGCCCCGTCCATAATTCACCCCGAGCATGATGACGCCGTTCGCTTCATTCCACAGCGCGCGTGGCGACTTGCGGCGCTCCGCGGTGTCGGCGAGCCAGCCCATGTCGCCCTGCCGCCCCTCCGCGACAAAGGCATCGAGCGCGGCGCCGGCGCCCGGCACGGGATCGGCGGTGGCGAAGCGCACGGCGTCGAAGCCAAGCGCCTTGGCTTGCGCGGTGAGGATTTGTTTGAGGGTGCCTGACATCGCCCCTCCTAATACGTCATTCCCGCCAAAGCGGGAATCCAGTAACCGCCGATCAAACAGGAAAACCGCCGGGGAGGGGCCTCAGAAGTCGAGATCGGCGTAGGTGCCCGACGGCACGAAGCCGGGCAGCCGGTCCTGGAGCAGGGGCCTGAACGAGGGCCGCGACTTGAGCAGCGCGTACCAGTTCTTGGCCGCCTCATGCTCCTCCCACGGCACCTCGCCGAGATAATCGAGCGCCGAGATATGGGCTGCCGCGGCGAGATCGGCGAAGCTCAGCGCATCGCCGCCGAGCCAGCTCCGCGTCTCGGCGAGATGGCCGATATAGGCGAGGTGATAGCGCAGGTTCTCATGGCCGGCGCGCATCGCCTCCATGTCGGGCGAGGAGCTTTGCCGCCCGTATCGGCGGAACACCTTCTCCTCCACGAGATAGGACGTGACCTCGTCGTGGAACTTGCGGTGGAACCACTCGACCAGCCGCCGCGCCTCGGCCCGCGCCTTGGCGTCGCCCGGGAACAGCTGAAACCCCGCCCCCTCGCGGCCGTCCCGCTCGGACATGATGTCGCTGAGATATTCCGAGACCGCATAGGCGCCCACGATCGGGCCGTGCTCGTCGGCGATCAGCACGGGCAGCGTGCCGGCCGGGTTCAGCTGGAGGAATTCTCCCCGCCATTCCCAGGGCTTCTCCTCGACAAGCTCGACCTCGACGCCGCACTCGGCAAGGGCCAGGCGGATCGACCGGGAGAATGCATCGAGTGGGTAGTGCAGGAGTGTCGCCATCGACCCGTTCGGTGGCCATGCGGTGGAAAAAGAATCGCGCGGGCTAGAGCCTCGGTATAGAACCTGCTCGCGCGCGGAACAAGCGGGGCGACGAGGGGTCATGACGATAGAGCAGATCATCGTGCTCGCGGTGGTGCAGGGCATCACCGAGTTCCTGCCGATTTCCTCCTCCGGGCATCTGATCCTCGTTCCGGCCCTGACGGGCTGGCCGGATCAAGGCCAATTCACCGATGTGATGGTGCATCTCGGCACGCTGCTCGCCATTCTCATCTATTTCTGGCGCGACGTATGGCGGCTCATCGGAGGCACGCTTGCCCTGTTCACGGGGAAGGTCACCGACGACGGCCGGCTCGCCATCTATATCCTGCTCGCCACCATCCCGGCGGTCGCTTTCGGCCTCGTGCTCGAGAAGCTTAACGTACCCGACCTCGAGCGGAACGTCACCGTCGTTGCCTGGAACACCATCCTGTATGGCGTCCTGATGATGATAGCCGACATGGTGGGGCCGCAGCAGAAGACCATCGCCAACGTGACGCTCGGCAGCGCGCTGCTGATCGGCACGGCGCAGGCCTTGGCGCTGATCCCGGGAACCAGCCGCTCCGGCGTCACCATGACCGCCGGCCGATTCCTCGGCTTCACCCGGCCAGACTCGGCGCGCTTCTCCTTCCTGCTTGGCATTCCGGCGATCGCATCGGCGGGACTGCTGAAAGTGATCGAAGCACTCCACAACTGCCAAAGAATCACGCTCGACGAAATCGAATGTGCGGCCTTGACTTTCATCGCCGGCTTGATCGCGATTGCCTTTCTCATGGCCGTCTTGAAACGCGTGAGTTTTTTGCCGTTCGTGCTCTACCGCATGGCGCTCGGCGGCTTCCTGCTGGTGCTTGTTTACGTCTATGGGATGCAGCTAGCGCCTGCGCCGCCGCCGCCGCCCGGCTGTCCTAGCAACAATGCTGCCGCGGCAACGGCTCCCGCGATTTATGCCGCACTCGAGACCCTGGCGCCGAATCACGGCTCCGGGCGATAGACGGAGAACTGGCCGCGCGGGCGGAACTGCTCGAGATAATCCGGGACGACGCTCGCGACGGCGATCGGCTCAATTCCCACGCCCTCGAGCGTGCGCCCGGCGCGCGTCGCCTCGTCGCTCACCACATTGTCGGTCTCGAGCATCCTCACCTGGTCGACGGTCAGCATCGGCGTCGGTAGCATCTGCAGGAACGCGCCCTGGAGCTTGGCGAGCCAGAACGGCTCGCTGATCAAGAGGCGCTTCCGCATGGTGTAGGCGAGCACGCGCTGCATGATCTCTTTCATCGTGAGCACCTCGGGCCCGCCGAGCTCGTAAGGCGCGTCAGCTGCCGTCTTGCCGGTCAGCGCGGCGATCACCGCCTTTGCCACATCGCCGGCAAACACCGGCTGGATCTTGGTCTTGCCGCCGCCGATCAGCGGAAGTGCCGGCGCGATGCGCGCGAGCGCGGCGAAGCGATTGAAGAAGTCGTCATCCGGTCCGAACACGATCGAGGGCCTGAGGATGACGGCGTCGGGGAATACCGCTTTGACCGCCTGTTCGCCTGCCGCCTTGCTGCGGGCATAGATCGACGGCGCCTTGGCGCTCGCGCCGATCGCCGAGACATGGACCAGGGTGCGCGCTCCGGCCTGACGCGCGGCTTCGGCGACATGGCCCGCGCCTTCGTCGATCACCGACTTGAAGGTCTGCTTGCCGGACGCAAACAGGATGCCGACGAGATTGACCACGGCGTCGGCGTCCTCGGCCGCCGCCAGCAGCGATTGGGGATAGCGCACATTCGCCTGCACGGCGTTGATCTGGCCGACACTGCCGAGCGGCTGGAGGAAGCCGGCAAGCTCAGGCCGCCTGACGGCGATCCGCATGCGCGCGCCGGTCCTGGCGAGGGCGCGCACCACATGGCGGCCGATGAAACCCGAACCGCCATAGATGGTGATGAGCGCCCGGTTATTGAGAGTGATCGCCATTGCTCATCCCTACCGCAGCTTGTCATAGCCCGCTTTGATGAAGCTCACATGCGCCGTCTGCCGGTCAGCAATACACGAGAGATGCAAACCCTGGGAAGCCGCCCCGCGATTGACTTTGCGGGGTACGGATCGTACTTCAGGCGCTCAAGCCCAGGTGGCGGAACTGGTAGACGCGCTAGCTTCAGGTGCTAGTGCCCGAAAGGGCGTGGAAGTTCGAGTCTTCTCCTGGGCACCATTCCCGCTTTCTTAAGCGCTCGCGTCCATGATGCGGCCGCCAGAGGAGCGCTAAACAGCTTGAGTCAGCCCCCAATCCTAGAGCTTTACCAGGGCGATCTGCCGCAGGGACGCTTCGCCGGCGCCCGCAGCGTCGCGATCGACACCGAGACGCTGGGCTTGAACCCCCATCGCGACCGGCTCTGCCTGGTTCAGCTCTCCGCCGGCGACGGCCGCGCCGCGCTCGTGCAGATCGACGGCAGCCGCGAGGCTCCCGAGCTTAAGCGGCTCCTGGCCGACGAAAACACACTCAAGCTGTTCCATTTCGGCCGTTTCGACATGGCCGTTCTCAGGCATCATTTCGGGATCATGGCGAGCCCGGTCTATTGCACCAAGATCGCTTCCAAGATCGCCCGCACCTTCACCGACCGCCACGGCCTCAAGGACCTGTGCCGTGAGCTGCTCGGCATCGACCTCTCCAAGCAGCAGCAATCCTCTGACTGGGGGGCGCCCGAGCTCACCCAGGAGCAGCTCAATTATGCCGCGAGCGACGTGTTGCATCTGCACGCGCTAAGAGAGAAACTCGACGCCATGCTGCGGCGCGAGGGGCGGGAAGGGTTTGCCCGCGCCTGCTTCGAGTTTCTGCCCGTCAGGGCCGAGCTCGATCTTGCAGGCTGGTCGGAGATCGATCCCTTCGCCCATTAGGGCTTGCGGCCCAAGGGTTTTGGCCTTGTCGCCGGGCTCGGCCACGGGCGCTCGCCGTCGCAATGTGAGCAAAGTCATGCGGCTAGTTGTCGAACCGGCGATTTGCCGGTCGGTTGAGGAGCCTCGGGTTGCAACAAGCCTCAGGCGGGGAAAATGACGGTTGACGCCAATATCGCCACGGCCGGCCAGCGCTATCGCGTACGCACCAAGGCCGAGAACGAACGCGCGTTCGGCATCGCGCTCCGTCACAGCAAGCAGGTGGTCATCCTGCGCAAGGTGCTCCCCGCAGTGGCGGTGCTCGTGACCGCGAGCTATTTCATCTCCTCCAGCATGAGCATCACGGTCGGTGACGTCTCGGCGAGCATCAGCGGCATCCAGGTGACCAACGGCGCGCTGCGCATGACCAACCCGAAACTGCAAGGCAATGACAAGAAGAATGGCGCCTACGTCATCGCCGCCGAATATGCCGACCAGGACCTCAAGAACCCCAACATCATCAGGCTGCACGACATCAAGGCCGATCTCTCCAACCCGTCCGGCGATTGGTCGCGCATGCAGGCCGTGCGCGGCGTGTTCGACTCCAAGGCCGGGCGGCTGGTGATGCAGGACAAGATCACCGTGGCCACCAGTTCGGGTGTGACCGGCGAGCTCAGTCATGCGAGCCTCGATACCGAGAACCAGACGCTTCGCGCCCATCAGCGGGTGCATTTCGAGCTGACCAACGGCACCGTCAAGGCGAATGCACTCACCTTCAATTCCGGGACGCACACGCTGACCTTCCGCGGCAAGGTGCTGGTCCACATCGTCAAGCCCGAGAAGCCCGCCGACGCAAACGCGGCCGATGCCAAGCCGAAGAAGGTCAAGGTCGAGGCGCCGCAACCGGCTGACGGCGTAGCTTCCGATCAAGCACCGGAGACTTCCGGCGCCGCGCCCGACACCAAGGTGCCCGACCTGCCGGCGGTGTCGCAATGACCGAGCTCAGCTTGTTTTCCAGATATCTCAGGGCGGGATCGGCCGGCCTTGCCGTGGCCCTCCTGCTCGCGACACCGCTCGATGCGCAGACGCTCACCAACTCGTTCGGCGGCCTGTCGCAGAGTTCCAAGGACCCGATCGACATCGAGTCCGACGTGCTCGTGGTGCACGACCAGCAGAAATACGCGACCTTCAAGGGCAGCGTTAAGGCTGTGCAGGGAACGACCACGCTCCGCGCCGACCAGCTCGACGTTCACTATGTGGGCGGCGGCGACAAGCTCGCCCTCGGCAAGGGCACGGCTGAAGCGCTCCCCGCCAAGGCGACCGGCGGCGACGCCGGGGCGCCCGCCGACGATAGCCCCGAGGCGAAGATCACCAAGATCGAGGCCAAGGGCAACGTCATCATCAACAGCGAGCAGGACCAGACGACCACCAGCGACTGGGCGCTCTACGACGTGCCGGCGCAGATGGTCACGGTGGGCGGCAATGTGGTGTTAACCCAAGGTCAGAATGTGCTAAAGGGAGACCGGCTGGTCATCGATCTCAAGACGGGCGAAAGCCGATTCGAGAATCCAGGGAATACCCCGGCCGGGGGCCGTATCCGTGCGCTGTTCATGCCGAAGGCCGATGCCAACGCCAAGACGAAGGACGCCAAGCCTGCCGACGCCAAAGAGGCAAAGTCCGGCGTGGCGGCTCCTGGAGCAGATGCGGCCGATGCCGAGCCTGCCGCGGCGTCGCAGGACGCGGCATCGCCGGCAGACGATGCGGCGCCGAGCAGCCCTAAACCGGCTGCCCAGGACGACAAGCCGTGGTCCCTCATCCCGGGTGTCGCCCAGTAGGCGATTTGAAGTACGGTATCGGATATTAACCGGCCAACGCTTCAACTAAGGGAGCGGAAAGGTCAGTGGGCAAATTGCTGTCATTCCCAGGCCGCCAGGCCAACGCCACCCAAGCCGCTCCGGCGCAAGCTGAACAGCGCCGGCCGGCGACGCCTGCCCCCGGTGCGCCTGCCCCAGGTGCGCCTGCCCCAGGTGCGCCCGCGCCGAGGCCACCGGCGCTCGGAGCGCTGGCCCCCGGGACCAAGGCCGATACCACCGCGACCGGCTGGCTCACGGTTCGCAACGTGGTCAAGGCCTTCAAGAAGCGCACCGTGGTGCGCGGCGTCAGCCTGGACCTGCGGCGCGGCGAGGCGGTCGGCCTGCTCGGGCCTAACGGCGCCGGTAAGACGACGGTGTTCTACATGATCACCGGGCTGATCCCGGCCGACGAAGGCTCGATTAAGATCGACGGCCACGACGTGACCAAGCTGCCGATGTATCGCCGCGCCCGGCTCGGCATCGGCTATCTGCCGCAGGAAGCCTCGATCTTCCGCGGCCTGACCGTCGAGGAGAATATCCTCGCCGTGCTCGAGACGGTCGAGCCGGACAAGCGGCAGCGCCAGCTTCAGCTCGACGCCCTGCTCGAGGAATTCCGCATCACCCGGCTCAGGACCTCGCCCTCAATGCGGCTCTCGGGCGGCGAGCGGCGCCGCGTCGAGATCGCCCGCGCGCTCGCCACCCGCCCCTCCTTCATGCTGCTCGACGAGCCGTTTGCCGGCATCGACCCGATCGCCGTCGGCGACATCCGCGCGCTCGTGCGCCACCTGACCCAGCGCGGCATCGGCGTGCTGATCACCGACCACAACGTGCGCGAGACGCTCGACCTCGTCAGTCGAGCCTATATTATCCATGATGGCATGGTGCTCACCCACGGCACCGCGCATGAGGTTATCAATAACGAGGACGTCCGGCGCGTCTATCTCGGCGACCAATTCAGGATCTGAGCGGCTGATCGCGAGTGAGTTCGACAATGGCGATCAACACAAAGCTCGAACTCCGTCAGACCCACAGCCTGGTCATGACGCCGCAATTGCAGCAGGCGATCAAGCTGCTGCAACTCTCCAATCTCGAGCTGACCAGCTTCGTCGAGGCCGAGCTTGAGCGGAACCCTCTGCTCGAGCGCGCCGAGTCCGAGGAGGGCACGCCCGGTCCCGGCGAGCCTACTGCCGACCCGCCCGCCATTGCGGCCAAGGACGAGGAGCGCGAGGAGGCTGCCGCCGCTTCGGGCGAGACTCAAGCCGCCGACGGCGAGCCGTTCGAGAGCGACGACTTCGTCGATCTCGAAACGCCGAGCGCCGCCGGAAGCGATGCGATGGACGCCGAGCCGCAAGATGTGTTCCCCGAAGCCGACGGCTTCTCGCCCGGCGCGATCAAGGATTCGGGCTGGGCGACGCTCGGCCAGGGCCAAGGCGCAGGCGGCGGCGAAGAGTCGAACCTCGAGGCTTACGTCGCCGAGCAACTGACCCTTCGCGATCATCTCACCTCGCAGCTGATGCTCGCCTTCGCCGACCCGGCGCGGCGGTTGATCGGCCAGCATCTCATCGACATGACCGACGAGGCCGGCTATCTGCGCGGCGATCTGATCGGTGTCGCCGAGCTTCTCGGCGCGCCGATCGAGCTGGTTGAGGAGGCGCTCTGCGTGATGCAGAGCTTCGAGCCTTGCGGCGTGTTCGCCCGCGACCTGCGCGAATGTTTGACGCTGCAGCTCAAGGAGCAGGACCGCTGCGACCCGGCGATGGCGGCCCTGATCGAGAATTTGCATCTGCTTGCCGCGCACGATCTCGTCGCGCTGAAGCGCGTGGCGCGGGTGTCCGACGAGGACCTCTGCGACATGATCAACGAAGTGAAGCGGCTGAACCCGAAGCCTGGGCTGAAATACGGCACGAGCCCAAGCCAGCCGATCGTTCCCGACGTGATGGTGCGCGCGCTCCCCGACAGCAGCTTCCATGTCGAGCTCAACAGCGACACGCTACCCCGCGTGCTGGTCAACCAGTCCTATTACGCGACCGTGTCCAAGTCGACCACCCGTAAGGAGGACAAGAGCTATCTCGTCGATTGCCTCCAGACGGCCAACTGGCTGGTCAAGAGCCTCGACCAGCGCGCCCGCACCATCCTCAAGGTGGCGCAGGAGATCGTGCGCCAGCAGGACGCCTTCCTCACCTACGGTGTCAGGCATCTGCGCCCGCTCAATCTGAAGACCGTTGCCGACGCCATCTCGATGCACGAATCGACGGTGAGCCGGGTGACCGCCAACAAATACATGGCGACCAATCGCGGCCTGTTCGAGCTCAAATATTTCTTCACCTCCTCGATCGCCGCGACCGCCGACGGCGACGCGCATTCCTCGGAGGCCGTGCGCCACCGCATTCGCGAGATGATCGACGGCGAGCCGGCGAGCGATGTGCTGTCAGACGACAAGATCGTCGAGCGGCTCAAGGGCGACGGCGTCGACATCGCCCGGCGCACGGTTGCCAAGTACCGCGAGGCGCTGCGCATACCGTCTTCGGTGCAGCGCCGCCGCCTGAAGCGAATCGCCCTTGGAGCGAGCCCCTGATGGCAGGCTAAGGCATTGGCGAAACACGCGAATCATGTAAAGACCGGGGTGCGAAATAGATGGTTTGACACCTCACGGGCAGCGGTCTAGCTTCCGCCCCCTTGGGTGGAGACCGAACGAGTTAGGGCGCTTAGGCGTTACACGCCGGCGAGATCGGCTCCCGAAGAAGCGGCAGTCCCGGGAAGCGCGTTGTAAAGGGGCTTTTGCAAGTCTTCCCTAGGGCGATGACAATACAAGTTACCGGAAAGAACCTGGACGTCGGCGAGGCGTTGCGCAGTTACGTCCAGGAGCGTGTTGTGCAGACCGTCGAGAAGTTCATCGGGCGCGAGCCTACCGGGCACGTGCGCATCGAGAAGGAGCACGGGGGGTTCCGGACCAATTGCACGATCCATCTCTGGCAGGGCATGAGTCTCGAAGCCCACGGCGTCGCGTCCGACGCCTATCAGAGTGCCGATCGTGCCTGCGAGCGGCTCGAGAAACGGGTCCGCCGTTACAAAAGTAGGCTGAAACGGCACGGGGGAGGGGAGACCCCACGCAAAGAGACGCAGGCTGCGTCTTACGTCATCCAAGCCTCGAAAGAGGAGCAGGAGGAACGCGATGAGGACAATCCGATCATCATTGCCGAAGCCGAGACCCCGTTACACGAGATGGCGGTTGCCGACGCCGTGATGCAGATGGACCTTTCCGACCAGCCTTTCATTCTGTTCCGCAACGCGAGCCACGGCGAGATCAACGTGGTCTACCGGCGCGAGGACGGCAATATCGGCTGGATCGATCCTGCGGCTGAGCTGCGCTCGACGAGCGGAGCAGGTACGCGTTCCAAAGCCAAGAAAGCGCGCGTTGGGCGCTAGCGGCAACGAGTTCCCTATCGTTCCCCAATCAGCAGATGGGTAAGGCAATGCATTTAGGTGACTTCATCTCACCCGAGGCCGTGATTCCCTCGCTCAAGTCCAAGAACAAGAAGCAGCTCCTCCAGGAGCTGTCAGCCCGCGCCGCGCGCCTCACCGGGCTCGAGGAGCGCTACATCTTCGACGTGCTGTTGCAGCGCGAGCGGCTGGGCTCGACCGGGCTCGGTCAGGGCATCGCTACGCCGCACGGCAAGCTCGCCGGGCTCAAGCGCATCGTCGGCATCTTCGCCCGCCTCGCCGAACCGATCGACTTCGACGCCGTCGACGGCGACCCGGTCGATATCGTGTTCCTGCTGCTCGCGCCTGAAGGCGCCGGCGCCGATCACCTCAAGGCCTTGGCACGCATCTCGCGGCTGCTGCGCGAGGGCAGCGCGGTCGACAAGCTCCGCGCGTCCAAGGACGCCGCGGCGCTCTATGCGGTGCTCACCGAGGAAGCCGCCTCCCACGCCGCCTAGCGCGGGGCGAGCTGCTCCAGCAGCCCGTTGGCGAACTGGGCCATGGCGAAGGCCGCGCCGAAATCGAACTTGTCGATGGCGATGAACACGGCCGTGTTCCGCGCCGGCGCGAAGGCGATATAGGTGAAGGTGCCCTGCAGGCCGCCCGCCTTTTGCAGGATGAACGGGCGGTCGTCCTTGGCCATCATGCCGATCCAGGCGAGCCCGAGCGCGTCCATGTGGCCGGACTCGTCCATGCCCGACACCGTCTTCAGCCCATCGCGATTGAGATAGAGCGCGTGATCGAGATTGCGCGCCTCGGCGTCGTTCGGGCTGAAGCGATCGAGATGCCACTTCATCCATTTGAGCAGGTCGTTAGGAGTCGAGTAGATTCCGCCCGAGCCGACGATGACCGAGCCGGTCGGCACGTCAGGCATCTCGCCGCCGTCAAATCCGTGGCCCGGCATGAACCGCTTCTTCTGCTCATCGGTCAGGGCGAAGGTGGTGTCGTTCATGCCGAGCGGCCCGGTGATCTCCTCCTTGAGCAGCTCGGGATAGGGCTTCTTGGCCGCCGTCGACAGGGCCATGGCGAGTAGGTCGAAGCCGAAATTCGAGTAAAGCACCGAGGAGCCCGGCGCGAACAGGAGCGGCTCCTTCTTGATCCACGCGGCGAACGCTTCCGGCGTGATGGTAGCGAACGGATCGGTGTCGGGCCCCGCCTCATGCGGGACCTCGCGGGGGAAGCCGGCCGAATGGGTGGCGAGATTGAGCAGGGTGACGCGATCGAAATCGCCGTTCACGCCTGGCCCGAGGCTGGGCTGCCACTTGGTCAGCGGATCGCTCAGCCCGACAATGCCCTTGGCGGTCATATGGGCGAGCACGTCGCCGGTGAAGGCCTTGGTGATCGAGCCGATGCGCAGAACCGTGTCGCCGTCGGGTGCCGGGCTGCCGGGCCCGGCGCGTTCGCCGAAGCCAGCGACCGCCACTTGCCCGTCGCGCACGGCGCCGATCACCACCGCCGGCACCTTGGTGTCGATGATGAAGATCTGCCCGGTGAACGCGACCATCTCGTCAAGCAGGGCGTCGGCGCGGGCGCTCGGGCTCGCCGCTACGGCTATGCCGAGGACCGCCGTTACAACGGCGACCCGCAACATCCTGAACGATCCGTGATGAGCCATGGCGCGCCGTCTCCTGTCGTTGACGGCGGCACTATGCACAACCCTCGAGGTCGCGGCTAGGCGCAGTTCGTTCTAGTGCACGCTTACCGGCACGAGGTCGTTCTCGATGGCGTTGGCGATCGCCGCGTTGCGGCTGTCGGTCAGCGCGAGAGGCGTGCCGTCGGCGCCGAGCACGGCGAACAGGTCGATGCCTTTAGGCGTCGATTGCAGCGCCGGGAACAGCTTCTCCGCCACCTCGGGATCGAGCTGCTTGATATAGGCCACCTCGCCATCGCCAAGTTGCGCGAGCTCGCGACGGCTCATGGGAGCGAGCGCGAGGTCTTCTTTTTCGTATTCGTTCTTCAACTTCTGCTCCTCCTTACGAGGGTTTGGCGAAGGCACGTCCAAACTTCAAGTCTCAGTCGGCGGCAAGGATGCCGACTTTCAGCACGCGTTTCTCCTTGCGTGGTCGCCGGAGCTCGATGGCGAGCAGCCCGTTGTTCAGCTCGGCCTTGCTGACCTCAACGCCGTTGGCCAGCGCGAAGGTCCGCTTGAACTGGCGCGCGGCGATGCCGCGATGAAGATAGTCCTTCGGCTCGTCGTCGCGTTGCCGCCCCCGCACGGTAAGCCCGCCGTCCTCGACGCTGACCTCGAGCTCGTCGCGGGTGAAACCTGCGACGGCTAGAGTGATGCGCAACGCCGCGGGCTCATCGCCGTCTCCTAACAGTTCGATATTGTAGGGCGGATAGCCCGACTCGGCACCCTTCGTCTGGCCGCGCATTTGGCGGTCGGCCGAGAGGCTGAGCCAGAGATTGCCGTCGAGAACTGTCATGCGCGACATTAGAGGCGAACGCCCTTTCATAAGCGGCTGCGCCTTGTCTAGCGGTTCGAGGCCCTTACGGCGCCTCAAGCGTCATGCCCGGGCCGCCGCGGCGCCGAGCAACTCAACTCGATTTCGCATATGGGGAAAATCCACGGCCAATTCAAGCAGAAGGGCCGCGCCGATCCACCGCCTTCCGCCGCGCCCGGCCTTCGACTAAGCTCCGCCTCGCTTCAACTTTCCGTGCGGATCCATGGCGCAATGATCTGGTATGTGAGCTCGAAACAGGGCAGCGATACAGGCGATGGCCGAAGCCTTGCCACCTCCTTCAGGTCGCTCGGCCGCGCGGTCGAGGCGGCATCCCCCGGCGACACCGTCCTGATCGCCCCCGGCGCCTACGACCAGGACCTGCCGGCGCGGGTCGGCGCGGCGCGCGCCGCCAGTATCGCCGTGGCGGTGATCGGCGGCTAGGACGGCTCCTCGCCGGCGTGCTCGATCACGCGGAGCCGCCTCACCGTCAGATCGTCGATCTCGACCGCGCCGAGATGCACTCTATCGGCGTCGGCGCGCAAGATGCGCAAACGGCCGATGGCCAGCGCGCCGATGGCGAGCGCACCAACAGCCAAGGCGCCGAGCGCCAGCGCGCCGATCGCCACCGACGGCGCGCCGACCGGCGGCAGCTCGAGCAGCTGATATCTCTGGCTTAGGCGAGATGAAGGGCGGTTGTAGCGCATTGCCTATCCCATCAGGCCGCGACGAATTCGGTCAATTCGTTTGCCCGAGCGCTCGCTTGAGTTCCTTCGACGACTGCCGTTAGGGGAAGATGCGTTTTATCATGTCCGCATCGATACGGTTGCCGAAATTCTCAAGACTTCGATCCCGCTGACGCGAGCGCCCCAAGCATCGGACTTCGTCAAGAGCTATGCAGCGGTCGTTCCGTGATTACTATGCGCAGGGCCGGCGAGAAGTGCCTGGCCTCTAAATCATCGAGTGGGATTTGGTGGAGCCAGGCGGGATCGAACCGCCGACCTCGTGAATGCCATTCACGCGCTCTCCCAACTGAGCTATGGCCCCTTGTCCGGACATTAGAAGCGAGAAGCTCGAAACCGGTTATCGCAACAGTTCCGCCCGCTTCCCGATCCGGGCCACTGACTTAGGCCCGGCGACTTTTCGGTTCAAGAGAAATGCGACGCAAGGCGAGGGGAGCCGGGCGAGCGCCCCGGGGTGGGTCTGGTAGTTTAAGTCTCCTCGCCTGGAGTCCCGACGATGCCCGACACGTCGGCCTCGCCTTCCTCCTCTTCCTCGAGGAAAGTGTCGTCGTCGCCGGCAGCCGGAATCTCGGGCGCGTCGTCGCCGAGGTCGACGATCTCCTCGTCCTCCTCGGCGGGCACGTCGGCGCCCGCCTCCTCGACCTCTTCCAGGCTGATGACCTCTACGGCCTCGATCACCGGGACGTCGGGCTCGGGCACGACGACCTTTCTCGGCTCGACCGGCGCCGCGCGCTCTCCGCGCCGCGAACTGGGGGGTGTCACCTGATAGACCGCCTGGCAGGCAGGACACGTGATCGGCGTGCGGTTCAAGTCGTAAAACCGCGCCCCACAGCTCGGGCAAACGCGCTTGCTTCCCCGTGCGGGTTTAGACATTGACACTCCTCGATGCTTGCTAGGGTTCGCTCCCCATTGCCACGCCCGACCGGTGCTGTCAAAAGCTATCGAGCACCGCAAAAGCGCGAAAAAACGACAGAAGATGCAACAGCCCTTGACCGCCAGCCGTTCCGCGCGCCTACGGGGAAGCGCGCGCGTGCCGGGCGACAAGTCGATTTCGCATCGCGCGCTCATTCTCGGGGCCCTGGCCACGGGGCGCACCCGCATCACCGGCCTGCTCGATGCCGAGGACGTGGTGGCGACGGCGCAGGCCGTGGCCGCGCTCGGCGCCGAGGTCACGCGCTCAAACGGCAGCGTCGAGGTGATCGGCCAGGGCGTCGGCGGACTGCTCGCGCCGCGCGCCCCGCTCGACTTCGGCAATTCCGGAACCGGCAGCCGCCTGATGCTGGGCGTGGTCGCCGGGCACGACATCGCGGCCGAGTTCACCGGCGACGCCTCGCTGTGCCGCCGGCCCATGGCACGCGTGCTTCAACCGCTCAACCTGATGGGCCTTGCCGTCGAAAATGCGCGGGTGACGTTTCCGCTCAAGGTGCGCGGCACCGCCGACCTCATCCCCATCGTCTACGATCTGCCGGTGCCGTCGGCGCAAGTGAAGTCCGCCGTCCTGCTCGCCGGCATGCACGCGCCGGGCCGCACCACCGTGGTCGAGAAGCTGCCGAGCCGCGATCACACCGAGCGCATGCTCGGTCATTTCGGTGCCGAGCTCATCGCCGAGGACAATGCGACCGGCGGCCGCTCGGTGACCATCTGCGGCGATGCCGAGCTGCACGGCGCGGCTGTCACCGTGCCAGGCGACCCGAGCTCTGCCGCCTTCCTCATCGCCGCCGGGCTGATCGCGGAGGGTTCCGACATCATCATCGAGGGCGTGCTGATGAACCCGACCCGAACCGGCTTCGTCGACACCTTGCGCGAGATGGGAGCCGATATCGAGCTGCTCGATCTCCACCACGAGGGCGGCGAGCCGGCCGCCGATTTGCGCGTGAGAGCGAGCGCGCTTCGCGGCGTCGTTGTGCCGGCCGAGCGCGCGCCGTCGATGATCGACGAATATCCGATGCTCGCCTGCCTTGCCGCGTTCGCCGAGGGCGAGACGCGCATGGAAGGACTGTCGGAGCTGAAGGTGAAGGAGAGCGACAGGCTCGCCGCCACCATCGCCGGACTTGTGGCTTGCGGGGTCGAAGCGCGCGCCGAGGGCGACGACCTGATCGTGCAAGGAAGCGGCAGCGTGCGGGGTGGCGGCGTGGTGGCGACGCATATGGACCATCGCATCGCCATGGCCTTCCTCACGCTCGGGCTTGGCGCCGAGAAGCCGGTGACCGTCGATGACACCACCATGATCGCCACCAGCTTCCCCGGCTTCGTAGAGCTGATGACCAAGCTTGGAGCCAAGTTCAGTTGAGCGCGCCAAGATGATCATCGCCATCGACGGACCGGCGGCGTCAGGCAAGGGTACGCTCGGCAAGCGCATCGCCGCTCATTACCGCCTCGCCCATCTCGATACCGGCACGCTCTATCGCGCGGTGGCGCGCGATACCTTGGCGCGCGGCGCCGATCCAACCGATGCCGGCGCGGCTGCGGCGGCGGCGCGCGCTCTCGACCCTGTCTCCCTTGCCGATCCGGTTCTGCGCGCCCAGGCGCTCGGCGAGACGGCATCGGTGGTTGCCCGCCATCCGGAGGTGCGCGAGGCCCTGCTCTGCTATCAGCGCAGCTTCGCTCGCCGCGATCCCGGCGCCGTGCTCGACGGCCGCGACATCGGCACGGTGATTTGCCCCGATGCCGACGTGAAGCTGTTCGTCACCGCCACCCCCGAGGAGCGCGCGCGCCGCCGATTCCGCGAGCTCGAGCAGATCGGAACCCCTGTCACGGAGGCCGAAGTCCTGGCCGATATCCGCCGGCGCGACGAGCGCGACGGGAACCGCGCCGCCGCTCCCCTGGTCCGCGCTGAAGACGCGGTCTTGCTCGACACCACGAATTTGGATATAGACGCCGCGTTCAGGGCAGCCATCGAGTTGATCGATGCTGCGCTTGCGCGTGCCGGGCAGGCCGTTTGAGGCTCATGCCCATTTTGCATTTGCGCACCACTTTTTCGAGGTTTTCCGCGGGCGAGCAAGCGGAGGCGGGTGGCCGTGAACGGGCTATCCTCGACCGGGCTTGCGACCGCTGCCGCGGTGACAAAATTCGGGTCGTAGCCCGTTTTCGGGCGAACGATGCAACGAGGAGCATAATTATGACGGGACGGCGAGTAGGAGCCTAGATGATCGAGCCGCAGACCAGCGTTAGCCATCCGAGCCGCGATGAGTTCGCCGCTCTCCTTGAAGAGTCGCTCAGCGGAACGGCGCTTCAGGAAGGCAGTGTCGTAAAGGGTACCATCGTCGCAATCGAGAAGGACGTCGCGGTCATCGATGTCGGACTCAAGACCGAGGGTCGCATCCCGTTGAAGGAATTCGGCGTCTCCGGCCGCTCGCACGACATGTCGGTCGGCGACGAGGTCGACGTCTATCTGGAGCGGGTCGAGAACTCTGCCGGCGAGGCCGTGCTGTCGCGCGAGAAGGCGCGCCGCGAGGAGAGCTGGACCAGGCTCGAGGAGAAATACAAGGCCAACGAGCGCGTCGAAGGCGTGATCTTCAACCGCGTCAAAGGCGGCTTCACCGTCGATCTCGACGGCGCCGTGGCGTTCCTGCCCGGCAGCCAGGTCGACATCCGCCCGATCCGCGACGTCGGCCCGCTGATGAATGTGCCGCAGCCGTTCCAGATCCTGAAGATGGATCGCCGCCGCGGCAATATCGTCGTGTCGCGCCGCTCGGTGCTCGAGGAGACGAGAGCCGAGAAGCGGAGCGAGATTGTCGCCCGCCTCGAAGAGGGCCAGGTGATCGACGGCGTGGTCAAGAACATCACCGACTACGGCGCGTTCATCGATCTCGGCGGCATCGACGGGCTCCTGCATGTCACCGACATGGCGTGGAGGCGCGTCAATCATCCGAGCGAGATCGTCAATGTCGGCGATACGGTCAAGGTGCAGATCATCCGCATCAACCCCGAGACCCAGCGCATCAGCCTTGGCATCAAGCAGCTCGAGGCCGACCCGTGGCAGGGCATCGCCGCCAAATATCCGGTTGGCTCCAGGTTCAAGGGCACGGTCACCAACATCACCGACTATGGCGCCTTCGTCGAGCTCGAGCCCGGCGTCGAGGGCCTGATCCACGTCTCGGAGATGAGCTGGACCAAGAAGAACATCCATCCGGGCAAGATCATCTCGACCAGCCAGGAGGTCGAGGTGCAGGTGCTCGAGGTCGATCCCGACAAGCGCCGCATCTCGCTCGGCCTGAAGCAGACCCAGGAAAATCCGTGGGTCGCGTTCGCCGCCAACCATCCGCCCGGCACCAACATCGAGGGCCAGATCCGCAACATCACCGAGTTCGGCCTGTTCATCGGGCTCGATGGCGCCATCGACGGCATGGTGCATCTGTCGGACCTCGACTGGACCAAGCCCGGCGAGGAAGCGCTCAAGGACTACAAGAAGGGCGACACCGCCCAAGCCGTGGTGCTCGAGGCCGACTCCGAGAAGGAGCGCATCAGCCTCGGCATCAAGCAGCTATCCGCCGATCCGTTCGCGTCCGGCGCGCCGTCCTCCAAGCTGAAGAAGGGCATGCGCGTCACCTGCGAGGTTCTCCAGGTCAAGGAGAACGGCATCGAGGCCAAGCTGATCGACCACGATCTGACCACCTTCATCCGCCGCTCCGACCTGTCGCGCGACCGCTCCGAGCAACGGCCCGATCGCTTCGGCGTGGGCGAGAAGTTCGATGGCGTGGTGACGCAGGTCGATGCCAAGGCGCGCAAGGTCTCGGTCTCGATCAAGGCGCTCGAGATCGCCGAGGAGAAGGAGGCCGTCGCGCAATATGGCTCGACCGACTCCGGCGCCTCGCTCGGCGACATTCTCGGTGCGGCGTTGAACAAGGCCAAGGGCGAGGAGGGCGACGAGACGCCAGCCAAGCCGAAGCGGAAGCGTGCCGCCAAGGACGACGACGACGCCGAGCAGGACGCAGCGTCCGAAGATTAGACAACAGCGTCGTGCGCGTTTTTGACGGACCGGCTTGGCGCCCTCAAGCGCGCAATCTTTGAGCGAGGAATTCATGGCTCTCGACGCCGTAAGCGTGATCGACCGTCGCCGCCTCAAGCGGCGGCTTACCGCTTGGCGCATCGCCGCGGTGCTGTTCGCGCTTCTGTTGCTCGGCGTGCTCGTGCTGAGCGGCCAGAGCGGACCGGGCACTGCCGGCCTTCTGCCGCACATCGCCCGCGTCGATATTTCGGGCATCATCACCGACGACCGCAAGATGAGCGAGCTGCTCGACAAGGTCGGCAAGTCCGACCAGGTCAAGGCCGTGATCCTCGACATCAACAGCCCCGGCGGCACCACGACCGGCGGCGAGGCCATGTACGACGCCGTGCGCCGGCTTGCCGCCAAGAAGCCAGTGGTCGCGGTCGGCGGCACGCTCGTCACCTCCGCCGCCTATATCGTCGCGCTCGCCACCGACCGCATCTTCGTCTACGGCAACACCATCACCGGCTCGGTCGGCGTCATCTTCCAATGGGTCGACGTGACCCAGCTGCTGCATACGCTCGGCGTCAAGGTCGAGGAAGTGAAAAGCGGTCCGTTGAAGGCGGTGCCGAGCCCGTTCGAACCGACCGACGAGAAAGCGCGCGCGCTCGCCGACGAGATGGTGCAGGAGTCCAAGGCCTGGTTCGTCGGCCTGGTCGCCGACCGCCGCAAGATCGACCCGAGCGCCGTCCCGGGGCTCACCGACGGGCGCATCTATTCAGGGCGTCAGGCGGTCGAGTTCAAGCTGGTCGACCAGATCGGCGACGAGCGGGCAGCGACCAGCTGGCTCAGCAAGGAACGCAAGGTTCCAGCCGGCCTGAAGATCGTCGATTGGAAGCCCGAGCAGGAAAGCAGCGGCATGTTCGGCTGGCTATTCCACTCCATGAGCGGCGCTTTCGGCCTATCTGAACGAATTCTGGGCTGGGTGGGCCAAGTCACCGCAACCCTCAAGCTTGACGGTCTTGTTTCCGTTTGGCACCCTGCATCCAGTTAGCGGGGGGTACGGCAGAAGCGGGGGAAGACCCGCGCAGCCGGGTGGGGCGTCTCATGATAAAGTCTGAGTTGATACAGAAGGTAGCGGGCGCTAATCCGCATCTCTTCCATCGCGACGTGGAGCGTATCATCAACATCGTGCTCGATGAGATCACGGGTGCGCTCGCGCGTGGCGACCGGGTGGAGTTGCGCGGGTTCGGCGCCTTCACGGTAAAGCATCGGGCAGCGCGCCAGGGGCGCAATCCCCGGACCGGGGATACGGTCTTCGTGGAGGACAAACACGTGCCCTTCTTCAAGACCGGCAAGGAGCTGCGCGAGCGGCTGAACCCCTGAAGCGCGCGGGCTCTGACTCGCGTCCAGCCTTAGGCGATTTCTGAGGAGCGGCCCGTGTGGCGTAAGCTCGTTCTCGGCTTCATCGTCGTTCCGCTCGGTGTGGTGCTGATCGCGCTCGCCGTCGCCAACCGGAAGCCCGTCGGCCTCACTCTCGATCCGTTCGGCGCGCTCGATCCGACCGTCGGGCTCGAGGCGCCGCTGTTTCTGCTGCTGCTTGGCGCGTTCGCCTTCGGGCTGCTGGTCGGCGGCATCGCCACCTGGTTCAGCCAGGGCAAATGGCGCAAGATCGCGCGCGAAGGGGTGCGTGAGGCGCGTGACTGGCGCCGTCAGGCCGACCGGCTGGAAAAAGAGCTTGAAGGGGTTGACGCCGGCCGCGCCCGCGCCCGCCTCCCGGCCGACTAGCGCCGCCTGAAAATGCTGCACTGCGGTGGACTTGGAGCCGCCTTTTGCATAGGGTGGCCCCCGCGCGAGCCCTTTTGAGCCGCCGACCCTCACCCGAGAGCCGAAAAGTGCCGGTAAAGGTCAAAATCTGCGGCGTGCGGACGCCTGCCATCATCGAGGAAGCGGCCAAATCTGGCGCCGACTTCATCGGCCTCGTCCTGTTTGCCAAGAGCCCGCGTTATGTCGAGTTGGAAGAGGCCCGCGTGCTCGCCGCGATCGCCCGCGGCAGGATCGGTAGCGTGGCGGTCATGGTCGATCCCGATGACGAGCTGATCGCTGGCGTCGTCGAGCGCGTGCGTCCCGACTTCCTCCAGCTCCACGGCAATGAGACGCCGGAGCGGGTGTCGGCCGTCAAGGCGCTGTCCGGCCTCCCGGTGATGAAGGCCGTTGCCGTGGCAGCGCCGGAAGATTTGCTGCCCGCCGCCGACTATGCAGGCTCAGCCGATTACATCCTGTTCGATGCCAAGGCCGCGCCGGATGCGACTCTCCCCGGCGGCAACGGCGTCGCCTTCAATTGGGAAATTCTTGCCGGCGCCAAGCCGCCGTTCGCGCTCTCTGGCGGGCTGACGCCCGAGACCGTCGGCGAAGCCATCAGAGTGACCGGCGCGACGCTGGTCGATGTCTCATCTGGCGTCGAGCGGGCGCCGGGCGAGAAGGATGCCAAGCTCGTCGCCAGCTTCATTCGCGCCGCCAAATCCGCTGGCGCCCAACCGCGGGCCAAGGCGTCATGAGCACGTCCCTTCCGCCGCGGAATTCCTATCGCACCGGGCCTGACGAGCGCGGCCATTTCGGCCTCTATGGCGGCCGTTTCGTCGCCGAGACGCTGATGCCGCTGATCCTCGATTTGGAGCGCGCTTACGCCGACGCGCGCGCCGATCCGTCGTTTCAGGCCGAGATGGACGGTCATCTCGCGACTTACGTGGGGAGACCGTCGCCGCTCTATTTCGCCGAGCGGCTCACCCGGCACTGCGGCGGCGCCAAGATCTATTTCAAGCGCGAGGAGCTCAATCACACCGGCGCGCACAAGGTGAACAACGTGCTTGGCCAGATCATGCTGGCCTTGCGCATGGGCAAGACGCGCATCATCGCCGAGACCGGCGCCGGCATGCACGGCGTCGCGACGGCAACGTTGTGCGCCAAGTTCGGTCTCCCTTGCGTCGTCTACATGGGCTCGGTGGACGTGGCGCGGCAGAAGCCGAACGTGCTGCGCATGAAGATCCTCGGCGCCGAGGTCAGAGCCGTCGAATTCGGGCTCCAAGACGCTGAAGGATGCAATGAACGAGGCGCTGCGCGATTGGGTCGGCAACGTGCACGACACGTTCTATTGCATCGGCACGGTGGCGGGCCCGCATCCTTATCCGGCCATGGTGCGCGATTTCCAGTCCATCATCGGCCGCGAGACCCGCGAGCAGATGCTGAAGGCGGAGAACCGCCTGCCGGATTCGCTGATCGCCTGCATCGGCGGCGGCTCCAACGCCATGGGCTTGTTCCATCCGTTCCTCGACGAGCCGGGCATCGAGATCTACGGCGTCGAAGCGGCCGGTCACGGCCTCGACAGCGGCAAGCACGCCGCCTCGATCGCCGGCGGCAGGCCGGGCGTGCTGCACGGCAATCGGACCTATCTATTGATGGACGACGACGGCCAGATCGAGGAAGCGCATTCGATTTCGGCCGGGCTCGATTATCCGGGCATCGGGCCCGAGCACGCCTGGCTCAACGATGTGGAGCGGGTGAAATTCCTCTCGGCGACCGACGACGAGGCGGTGGCTGCGTTCCAGCTTTGCAGCAAGCTCGAGGGCATCATCCCGGCGCTCGAGCCGGCGCACGCGCTCGCCCGCCTGTTCGACATCGCGCCGACCAAGCCGAAGGACCATTTGATGGTGATCAATGTCTCGGGCCGCGGCGACAAGGACCTCGATTCCGTCGCGAGCTATCTGAGCGCCAAAGCGCGAGGGACAAACTGACGATGGGTGCGCGCCGCACATGAGGCAGACTCGGATCGACAGAAGATTCGCCGAGCTGAAGCGCAAGGGGCGCGCGGGCCTGGTCGCATTCGTGACCGCCGGCGATCCCGATCACGATACTTCGCTCGCCATTCTCAAGGGTCTGCCGGGAGCGGGCGCCGACATCATCGAGCTCGGCATGCCGTTCTCGGACCCGATGGCAGACGGTCCGGCGATCCAGGCCTCGTCGCAGCGCGCGCTCAAATCGGGCCACACCATGCAGAAGACGCTCGCCATGGTGCGCGCCTTCCGGGCGTCCGACGACACCACTCCCATAGTGCTAATGGGCTACTACAACCCTATATACGTCTATCCGGTTGACCGTTTCGTCACCGACGCGGTCGCTGCTGGAGTTGACGGTTTGATCGTGGTCGACATGCCGCCAGAGGAGGATGCCGAGCTTCGCCCGCAAGCGAGCGAAGGCGGCCTCAATTTCATCAGGCTTGCCACGCCGACGACCGACGCCAACCGTCTGCCGGCGGTGCTCGCCAATACTTCTGGTTTTGTCTATTACGTATCGATCGCCGGCATCACCGGCACGGCGGCGCCCGACATCGGCGCGGTCAAGGCGCATGTCGGCCGCATCAAGGCGCATACCGATCTGCCGATCGCGGTCGGCTTCGGCGTGAAGAGCGAAGCGCAGGTGAGCGCGCTCGGCAGCATCGCCGAAGGCGTGGTGGTCGGTTCCGCACTTGTCAGCGCGCTCGCGCAGAGCCTCGATCAGAACGGTCACGCGACGAGCGCCACCAAGGGAGAGGTGCTGGGGCTGGTGGCAAAGCTTGCAGCAGCACTACGGCATCCGGCTGAAGCTGCCGCGCTTTAGGTCGTGTAATACGAGTGATGGTTTCATTGAGAGTGACGTAGAACCGTGAACTGGATCAACAGCGTCGTCAGGCCGAAGATCAGGAGCATCCTTCGCAAGAAGGAGATGCCGGACAATCTTTGGGTCAAGTGCCCCGAGACGGGGCAGATGATCTATTACAAGGACCTCGAAGCGAACCAGTTCGTGGTGCCGGGCTCCGGCTTTCACTGGCGGATGACCGCAGGGGCGCGGCTCAAGTTCCTGTTCGACAACGGCGAGTACGAAGCCTTGCCGCTGCCCGAGGTCCCCGCCGATCCGCTCAAGTTCCGCGACGAGCGCCGCTATACCGACCGGCTGAAGGATGCCCGCAGCAAGACCGGCATGGCCGATGCCGTGCTCGCCGGCGCCGGCCATCTCAACGGCCAGAGAGTTGTCGCCGCGGTGCAGGATTTCGATTTCCTCGGCGGCTCGCTCGGCACGGCCGCGGGCGAAGCGGTAATCACCGCCATGCGCGCGGCGGTCAAGCGCGAGACGCCGTTCATCCTGTTCGCGGCGTCGGGCGGCGCGCGCATGCAGGAGGGCATCCTGTCGCTGATGCAGATGCCGCGTACCACCGTCGCGGTGCAGGAGCTGCGCGAGGCCAAGCTCCCTTACATCGTCGTGCTCACCCATCCGACCACCGGCGGCGTGACCGCGTCCTATGCCATGCTGGGCGACATCCATATCGCCGAGCCTGGCGCGCTGATCGGCTTTGCCGGCCCGCGCGTCATCGAGCAGACCATCCGTGAACAATTGCCGAACGGCTTCCAGCGCGCCGAGTATCTCTATTCCCACGGTATGGTCGACATGGTCGTGCATCGCCACGCGCTCCGCGGCACGCTCGTCCGCATTTGCAACCTGTTGACCTATCGCAAGCCCGGCACTGAGATTGCAGTGGCAAGTGAGCTCGACGGCCATGCGGCCGTGCAATCGCCGCCCTCGACCACCCATCTCAGCGGCAACGGTCTCGACACCACGGTCGGCCACCACGACGATGACGACGATGAGGCCTTGACGGGCAGCGCCAGCAATGGCGCTAATCCGAACCAACCGCAAAGTAACTGACCGGCTTCAAGGCCTTGTCCACATTTCCGCACAGCGCCGGGCGCCCTGCGCCCCGCCCCCGGGCCTCGTCAAGCGACACGCTGCTCGAGCGCCTGAAGCAGCTGCACCCGCAATCGATCGATTTGTCGCTCGGCCGGATCGAGCGCCTGCTGGCCGCGCTCGGTCATCCCGAGCAGAAGCTGCCCCCGGTAGTCCATGTCGCCGGCACCAACGGCAAGGGCTCGTTCCTCGCCTTCCTGCGCGCGACCGCCGAGGGAATGGGCAAGGGCGTGCACGTCTATACCTCGCCCCATCTCGTCAATTTCCATGAGCGCATCGTGCTTGCCGGGCCCCATGGCGCGAGCATGATCGCCGAGGACTATCTCGTCGATTGCCTCGCCCGCGCCGAAGCCGCCAATGGCGGCGAGCTGATTACCCTGTTCGAGATCACCACGGCCGCTGCCTTCCTCGCCTTCTCGGAGGTGCCCGCCGACTTGCTGCTGCTCGAGACGGGACTGGGCGGCCGGCTCGACGCCACCAACGTGGTGGCGAAACCTCTGCTCACCGCCATCACGCCGATCTCGATCGACCACGTCTCGTTCTTAGGCGACACCATCGCTGCCATCGCCGGCGAGAAGGCTGGCATCCTGAAGCCGGGCGTCCCCTGCGTGGTCGGCCGCCAGGTCCGCGAAGCCTTCGAGGTGATCGAGCGCAGCGCCGAGGCGATCGGTGCCCCGCTCCACGTCGCCGGGCGCGACTTCGACGCTTACGAGCAACAAGGGCGGCTCGTGTTCCAGACGGAATCGCGCCTGCTCGATCTGCCGCTGCCAAGGCTCAAGGGCCGCCATCAGATCGACAATGCCGGCTTGGCGATTGCCGCGGCCAGCATCGTGTTCGGCGATGCGCTCAACATGCGCGCGCTCGAGCACGGGCTCACGCATGCGCAATGGCCGGCGCGGCTCGAGCTGCTCGCAGCCGGCGGATTACATGCCTATGTCGCTGACGGCACCGAGATTTGGCTCGATGGCGGCCACAACGCCGCCGGCGGCCAGGCGATCGCGCAGGCTCTGGCCGAGCTCGACGAGCGCGTGCCGCGCCCCGTCCATCTCATTTGGGGCATGATGGAGACCAAGGACGCGCACGCCTTCATCGCCCCGTTCAAGGGCTTGGTCGGACGCATCTACACGGTGCCGATTCGCGATGAGCCGAATGCGTTCGCCGCCGCCGATCTCGCCGAGATCGCCGCGGCCGAAGGGTTCGATGTGGTCGAGGCCGACAGCGTGCCCGACGCGCTCGCGCGCTCGCGTGCGGCGATTGCCGAGCCGGCGCGTGTGCTGATCTGCGGCTCGCTCTATCTCGCGGGCCACGTGCTCAAGCTGCACGGCTAGAGGAGGGGTGGCATGCGACGATGTCTGTTAGCTGCGGCTGCTCTGGCGCTTGTTGTCGTCATCGCCGCCAAGGGCGAGCGCGCTCGGGCCGATGCGCTGCCGACCGAAGTCGGAGCGTGCAGCGAGACCACCATCGAGGATATCGGCTACCGGCTCGGCGACCCCGACAGCGGCAGCGCGATCAGCTACGCCAATGGCGGGTCGCAAGTGTCCTACGACACGATCCCCGAGATCCACCGCTCGCGCGTCGGCGATCCGGTCAAGCTCTGCCTCCTCAGCCTGCCCGAGGACTGCCCGCCCGGTGACGACCGCGGCAAAATCTATAGCGCCTCGAATTTGCGCACCGGCGAGAGCTGGGAAGCGCCCGATTCGCAGCACTCCTGCGGCGGCGCCTGACATCACTTGCCCGCAAAGACATCGATGGCCGGGACGAGCCCGGCGATGACGCTTGTTGACTGAAGCGAGACCTAGGCCTCGACGGCGCCGTTGATCCAGGCGGCGAGGTGGTTCTTCGGATAAGCGCCCTTGAGCGTGCCCAGCACCTCACCGTCCTTGAACAGGATCAGCGTCGGGATCGCGCGCACATTGTAGTGCGACGGGGTGCGCGGATTCTCGTCGATATTCAGCTTGATGATGCGCACCTTGCCGTTCATCTCCTTGGCGATCTCTTCGAGAGCGGGAGCGATCTGCCGGCATGGACCGCACCACTCGGCCCAGAAATCGACGACCACGGGGGTCGAGGACTTGAGTACCTCGGTCTCGAATGTGTCGTCGGATACTTTCTCAGTCGCCATTTGCTTCTCCTAATCGCCGGCAGCGTCAGTCGAACGGCCGGTCTTGAGTCTCAGGCCCCGAAACTAGGTATGCACCCCTACCCCGTCAAGGCTTGGCGGGGGCTGCGAGGATGCGCTGTTCGGCGCTATCAAGCGAAGTTGAAGGGATCTCCATGAGCCGGGCGCCATCGGTCCAGAGCAGCGCGGCGCGCAAGGAACGTCTCGGAAACAGCCGCTTGAGCGCGAGCCTATAGGCCGCGAGCTGGTCGATATAGGCCTCCGCCACGTCCTCGACCACTTTGGGCGGCGGGCGGTTTGTCTTGTAGTCGAGGATCAGCAGCCCGTCTTCGAGGATGGCAAGTCGGTCGATCTGGCCCTCGAGCTCGTAGCCGTCCTCGCCATCGCCGATCTTGGCCACGACCGGCACCTCGGCGAGGCTGCCGGGGCGGAACAGCGGCGCGAAGCTTGGGTTCCGAGCAATGGCCAGCGTCTCGGCGACGATCTCCTCCTTCAATTCAGTCGCCAGGCCTGAGCCCCGTGCAGACACGAATGAGCGTGCCGCCCGCTCTTGGTGTTCGGGGTCGATCTCAGGCAGATGCTGGAGCAGCGCATGCACCAGCCGGCCGCGCGCAAACCTGTGATTGGCGCTGAGCGCGCGGGGGCCGAGCGGCGGCTGCCAGGCCGAGGCGCCTTCCGCCCGCCCGTCAGGCGGCGGCGTGAGGCGCGACGGCGTCAGTCTCCGCCGGGCGCGCTCTGGCCGCGCCGGGGTGAGCGCCCAATCGGGCAGCGGCGGGATATCGCGCCGCTCAGGCTCGCGCTTGTCGCCCTTCGCCTCTTTCGTCTGAACGCTCTCCCTCCTTCTGACGCCCGCGCTGCCGTTCACAGGCCCGAGAAGCCCGCCGAGCCCATCCCGCACAAGGTCGTACCAGACGCCCCCCTCGCGCTTCTGAAGCCCTTCCCAGCCGCAGACGTAGAGCCGGTCCTCGGCGCGTGTCATGGCGACATAAAGCAGCCGGTGATACTCCTCCCGCTCGGCCCGCTCGGCCGAGGCCTTGCTGCCCTCGATCCCGGCAAGCTTCGAATGGCCCGCGGGCGGCCAAATGAGATGGTCGACCTCCTCAGGCGGCTCGCCGGCGCGCGGTAGCGCATAAAGCCGCACACCTTGCAGCCGCGGGCGCATGCAGGTGTCGGGCAGGAACACGATCGGCGCTTGCAGGCCCTTGGCGCCGTGCACCGTCATGATGCGGACCTCGTCGCGGCCTTGCTCCATGTCGCGCTTGATGTCGACGTCGCCCTCGCGGAGCTGATCGACGAAGCCCTGCAACGAAGGCGCCGCGTCGCGGTCGTAGATGAGTGCAGCATCGAGAAACTCATCGATCGCTTCCGCAGCCTCCGGCCCGAGCCTTGTCAGCATCGCGCGGCGCAATCGCTGCCCGTCGGCGCCGAGCAGCTCAGAGAAGAACTCGTAAGGGGGCATCGCCTCAGCGCGCACAAGCCAGTCCAAAAGCAATCCGGCAGCTTCGGCGAAGCGCGCATCCTCATTCGCCTTGGCCCGAAGCGCCGACCACAGCGAGCCCTTCCGCTCATGCGCGAGGGTGAAAAGATCGTCGTCGTCGAAGCCGAATAGAGGGCTCTTGAGCAAGACGGCGAGCGTCAGGTCGTCGTCGGGCATCAGCAGGAAATCGGCAAGTGCGACGAGGTCCTGCACCGCGAGCTGATCGGTGAGCTTCATGCGATCGGCGCCCGCGACGCGCACGTTGAGCCGCTTCAGCTCGCGGATCATCGGCGTGGTGAAAGGATCGCGGCGCCGCACCAGGATCAGGATATCGCCCGCTCGCACGGGGCGACCTTTCGAGGCGAGCGGCTCGTCATTGTCCAGCCATGCCTTGATCGTGGCGGCGATCCGCTTGCACAGCGCCTCGACCGAGCGCGCGCCGGCCGGCTCCTCGCTCCAAGGCTCGAACGCCGGGGTCTCGGCCCACTTATCTTCGGTTTCCGCCTCCCACAGCTCGACCAGCCCCGCCTGACCGGTCCTGAACGCGTGGTGCTGGATGATTGCGCCTTCCTGCCAGGTCAGCCCTTCTGAGGCGGGGGCGCGTCCGAACACGGCATCGACCGCCTCCAGGATCGGCTCGGTCGAGCGGAAGGACAGCGTGAGCGGCACCTCGTGCCAGGCGAGACCGAGGGCTTCGGCCTTTTGCTTGAAGGCGCGGCCCACCGCGCCGAACCGCACCGGGTCCGCGCCCTGGAACGAGTAGATCGACTGCTTCTCGTCGCCGACGGCGAACAGCGTGCGGAGCTTCTCGCTTGCGCCGGCGCCGGCGAAGAACTCCGCCGCCAGCGCCTCGACGATGCTCCATTGCGCGGGGTTGGTATCTTGCGCCTCATCGACCAGGATGTGGTCGATGCCGCCGTCGATCTTATACAGCACCCAGGCGGCCGCGTCGGCACGCGACAAGAGGTTCTGCGTCTTGACGATCAGATCGTCATAGTCGAGCGCGGCCTCCGCCTGCTTGCGTCGCTCGTAATCGGCCTGCACGGCGTCGGCGAGAGCGAGCACCGCGGTGCTCGCTTCGGCGAGGCGTAGATGCGCGAGCTTGTCGGTGAGGCCGGCGAAGGCGACTTGCGCGGCGGCGAGAAGTGCGCAGATCGACGGCGCGCCTCTTTCGACTGCCCTGCTGCAAATCTGCGCGCGCGGCTTGCCCTCCTGCGTCAGGAACGCCACCGTCAGCGCCGTAACCCGACTCTCGCCGGCGCTTGATCGCGCCGCGCGGAGGGCGGCCTCTGCCTCCCCGTCCTTCGCTGCCGACCCGAATTCGGCAAGAGCGGCAATCGCGGCGTCGATCTCCTCGTCCGAAAGGACGGTGGCCAGCCGCTCGAGCAAAGTATCCTCGGCGTGCTCCGCCACATTGAACAGGCGCTTGAGCGCCTCACATTCTGCCTCGGACCAGTCCGCTCCTGACCCGTGAAAGGCGACCATCCGGGCAAGCTCGGCGCGCTTGCCGAGCACGGTGTCGATCACTTGGCGGATGTAATCTCCGGAGGTCAGTCCGACGACCTTGGCGAGAGCCTTGCCGAGCACGCTGTCGCCATGCTTGGCCGCCGCCGCCACCGTGGCGTCAAAGGCGCCGCGGCGCAGCAGCAATTGATCGCGCTCGTCGAGCACGGAGAAATGCGGCGTGACGCGCGACTCGAGTGGAAACCGCTGCAACAGCCGCTCGCAGAAGCCGTGGATGGTGTGGATCTTGAGCCCGCCTTTGGCCTCCAGCGCCAGGGCGAACAGACGCCGCGCGTTGCGCACATCTCTGTCCTCGGGCGCGGCCTGCATCAAAGCCGAGAGCGCGGCGCGCAGCTTGGCGTCCTCGATCGTCGCCCACTCGCCAAGGACCTTGAGCAGGCGGTTCTGCATCTCGGCCGCCGCGGTCTTGGTGTAGGTCAGGCAGAGAATGGACTCCGGCCGGAAGCCCGCGAGCAGCAGCCGCAACGCCCGCTTGACCAGAACGCCGGTCTTGCCCGTGCCGGCATTGGCCGACACCCAGGCCGAGGCGGATGGGTCCGAGGCGCGCGCCTGGTTCCGGTCGGCTTCCTCGGGGAGGGCGTCCTGCGCGCTCATCGGGAATCCTCCTCGGCCTCTTGCGTGAGCCACTCCTTCACGCGGGCGAGATGCTCGTAATCATCGTAGTCGTAGGCGCGGGCGAACGGGCCCCTCCGGCGCTTCACCTCATAGGGCACGCAAGGATCGGCATAATGCGCGATCAGATCGCAGAGCCTCGCCAGCGCTTCCTTGGCAAGCGTCGACGGCTCGGCCTTTGCCGCCGCGCGCTCCTCGCCTCCGTCATTGCGGCCCGAGGCATGGATATAGACGAGGCCTTCGACCTTTGCTCGCGCCAGCCCTTCGAAGCCGCCGCCTTCAGCGATCGCGCCTTCGAGTGAGAGCTGAGGCGCGTAGAGATCATCGACATGCTTCTGCACCGGCGGCTTCCCGGTCTTGTAGTCGTAGATCACGACCGAGCCGCCGTCAGCGACGTCGATGCGGTCGGCCCGCGCGGTGAGGGTGAAGTCGTTGCCGAGGCCGAGCGCGCCGCTGACCTCGGTCAGGATGCGCGCCACGCCCTCGCGGCGGCGGGGCTCGGTCACCGCGAACCAGCGTGCGAAGCGGCGGAGTTGCGGCCGCCAGAACGCCTCGACCAGGGGCGAGCCGCCGAGCGCCTTGAAATGCTCGTTGGCGATGCGCGTGAGCGCGGCTTCGATGTCGTCCGGCAGCGCGTCGGGAAAAGCGCGCGAGAAATCATGCAAGGCGCGATGCACGATCTGCCCGCGCAGGGCGGGATCGGGCTCGGTGCCGAGCGGCTTCAGCTTCTGAAGCCTGAGGATGTCGCGTGCGAAGATCTCGTAAGGGTTGGCGATCCATCGCTCGATACGCGTCACGCTGAGTTGCTTCGGTCGCGCATCGACGGGAGGGCAGGGGCGCGGGGCACCGACCGGCTCGAAGGTCGGCGCATAATCGCGCTTTCGTGCCCATTCGACGAAGGGCTGGTCGGGCACGATGCGCTGACTAAGCTCCGCCGCCTCGACCAGGGCGAGCAGCCGTTGCAGCCAGCGCGAGGCGACGGTCGGCACGCCTTCGACCTTGAGCGCGCGGGTGAGATAGACCGTCTCGGCGCCGAGCGCCTGCGCGAAGTCATGCGCCGAGCGGCCGGTCAGCTGCTCAGGCGCGGGAAGGCCAAGCGCCGCGCGCATCGGGCGGCTGAGCCAAGGGCCAGACTCCTGCGGGCGCGGCCACACACCTTCATTCAGGCTGCCGAGGATCACGACATCGGGCTGCTGAAGGCGCGCTTCGAGCGGTCCCCAGATGAACAGCCGTGGGTGGGCTGAGGCGCGCGGACGGACCACCTCGCCCGCCACCAGGCTCCGATAGAAGCCCGGATAGAAACGCGCCTGGAAAGCCAGGCTCTCGCCGGCATCGATCAGCTCGGCAAGGAGCGTCGTCAAGGCCTCGCCGGCATCGCCTTGCCAGAGCCTCGAGGATGCGCCGCTCCCATCGCGCGCGATGGCCTCGGCCGCCGCCGCATGGGCGTCGGCGAGGCGCGATGCTTGGTGCTCGACCCCGCCGGCGAACAGGTCAGCGAGCGGGGCGAACGCCGCTTCGAGATCGGCGACGAGCTCAAGCGCATTGGTCTGCTCGACCTCGCTGATCCGTGCGGCACGGGGCCGGCGTTGCTCCTGGTCGGGGGCCGCTTCGAGCGCCTCGCGCGCGCCGGTAAGGCCCTCACCGACATAGATGTCCCGGAACGCGCCGCGTTCGAGCGCCCGCGCGGCGTTCCGCATCTCGAACGGGCTGCGGCCGAGCAGGGCGAGCGGGTGCTTGAGCAGGGCCATGAGCGCCGGCGGGGCGAAATTGCTCTCAGCCGCGCCGAGCACGAGATCGAGGAAGGCGCCGGGCAGCGTCCGCGCCACGGGTATGCCGGCCGAATCGTCGATCGCGAGGTCGTAGCGCTTGAGCCGCGCGGCAACGCGGCGCGCCAGCACGCGGTCCGGCGTGACCAGCGCCGCGGTCTTGCCGGGAGTTTCGATGCAGGATTTGAGGATCAGCGCGATGGCTTCCGCTTCGTCATGAGCGCTTGGGGCGATGACGAGGCGGATGCCGGCAAGCCCGTTGGCGAAGCTCGCGCGCCCGTCCGACAGGAGGTCGCCGGTGGCGAGAAAGCTCTGCCAACGCTCGGTGCTCTCGGCAGGGCGGAGCGCTTCGCTCACCAGATTGAGCCGTGCGCGCTGGATGGCGTCAGGTGCGCTTCCCGGTACATCGGCGATCTGGTCTCGTGCCGCCCCGAGCTTGCGCAACAGCTCGGCCATGCCGGCCTGAGGGTGCTCAGGGTGTTGGCCAAGGCTCGCCCAGTCCTCATCGTCGAGGGTGCGGTCGAGGCCGGGCAGCACCACAGCGCCGTTCGGCAGCGAGGCAATGACTTTGAGCAGGCGCGCGGTCGACGGCACCGTGCCGGTCGAGCCCGCCGCAATCACGGGATGGACCGAGCCCTTGGCCAGACGCTCGGCCTCGAGCCGCATCAGCGCGCTCCGCCGCGCGACGGGAGACACGAGTCCGTTCGCAGCGAGGTAAGCCGGCCAATTCTCGGTGACGATCTTGAGGAAATCGACGGTCAGCTGCCAGTGCCCGGCGAACGCCTCCGGCACGATACCGGCAAGGCGGGAGAAATCGATCTCCTCCCGTTCGACATCGTCCATGAGGCGAGCGAGGTCGGCGGCGAGCGAGGACGCTTGCGCCGGCGTGACCGGTTCCAGGCCGGAAGCTCCGTCGAGCGCTTTGGGAAGCATGCGGCCGAAGGCGAGCACGAGCCGCATCAGCGCGGTGTGGCGTTGCAGCTCGCCGATCGCCGGTTCCCCGGCGATGCCCTCCGCTCCGCCATCCTCCGCGCCGTACACCAGCGCGGCCTCCTCGTCGGGATCGCCGAGCGCCCTGATGCGCGGCAGGAGCAGAGCGTCGCTGTCAGCCTCGGCGAGGAACGCCTCGCGCAAAGCGCGCGCCGCGCGGCGGGTCGGGAGATAGATGGTGGTTAGGGGAAGCGCGAGCGGGTCCGGCTTTGGTCCGCCCGCTTGCGGCAGGTCGCCGGCGAGCACGGCGCGCGCCAGCGTCGTCAAGAACGGCGCCGAAGGCGGGATCGTGTAGAGGTTTTGCCCCGCTGATAAGCGCTCAGGCACCTTCGCGCTCGAAATTGGTCTCGGCCTCGGCCAGCGCTTCCGGCGTGCCGACATGCATCCAGCGCCCGTCGAGCCTGACCCCGTAGAGCTTGCCCTTGGCGAGCGCGCGGTCCCACAGCAGGTTCAGCGAGAAGCGGCCGTCAGGGGCGTCCTTGAACAGCCTCTCGTCGCAGAGCGAGACGCCGGCGAAGGCGAACGGCACGACCTCGCCCTCGCCGCGGCGCGCGAGCCGTCCGTCCGGCGCCATCGCGAAATCGCCCTTGGCGGCATAGCCGATGCTGGTGGTGACCGGCGCGAGCAGCATGAGACAGTCCATCGTCGCGGGGTTCCACTTCTTCAGCATGCGCGACAGCGCCGGCGCCGCGCCCTCGCTCCACACCGAGTCGGCGTTGTGAATGAAGAATGGCCCGCGCCCGAGCAGCGGCAAAGCCTTCTTGGCGCCGCCGCCAGTGTCGAGCAGCACGCCGCGCTCATCGGAGACGATCAGCTCCGGCTGCCTGCCGTTGCGCCCGGCGACATGCGCTTCGAGCTGATCGGGCAAATAATGCACGTTGACCACCGCGGTCTTGACGCCGGCCGCCGCCAGCCGGTCGAGCACGTGGTCGAGCAAAGTCCGCCCGGCGAGCGGCACCAGCGGCTTCGGCAGGCTGAGAGTGAGCGGGCGCATGCGCTCGCCCTTGCCGGCTGCCAGCACCATGGCGGTCCTCGCCTCGGTCATGAGCATGACGCCTTCTTACAGCGCAAGCTTGCTGAGTTCAGCCGCGTTCGGGAACTCGCGCGCATAGAAGCCGCGCAAAGCCGCGAGCGCAGGATGGGCGAGGTCGCGCTCAAGATAGCGCGCGACCCGCGGGATATGAGCGAGATAGCCGCGCTTGCCATCGCGTTTCGCCAGTCGGGCAAAGATGCCGAGGATCTTCGAGTTGCGTTGGGCGCCAAGCATTGCATAGAGCGTACGGAACTCATCGCTCGAAAAATGCGGGCTTTGCGCGTTTCGGGCCGCACAGTAGCGAGCGAGTTGCTCCCGTTCAAGCGCTTCCGGAACGTCGAGCCTGGCGTCCTGGAGCAGCGAAACGAGGTCGTAGGCGAGCGGGCCCTTGAGCGCATCCTGGAAGTCGAGCAGTCCCACGCGCTTTACGCTCTCGCGAGTAGGCAGCCACATCAGGTTTGGCGAGTGGTAATCGCGCAACACCCAGCCGGAATCGGATGTGGCGGCCTTGGCGAGCAGCGGACGCCACAGCGCCGCGAACTCATCGCGCAAGGCTTGCGGCATCGGTTTCCCATGCAGCGCCGGCCAGAACCAGTCGATAATGAGCGAGGCTTCCGTGAGCATGGCGTCGGCGTCGAAAGCGGGAAGCCGGTAGGGCGAGTGGCCCTCGATCGGCAAACGTTCTGGCGGCGGCGCCTCGGCGATGGCGAGCAGCGTATCGACCGCAGCGCCCCACAGCTCAGCCATCTTGGGTTCCGTGTCGTGGCCCGTGGCGATCTCGGCCCCAAACACCCTGTCTCCGAGATCCTCGAGAATGATGAAGCCCTGGTCGAGGTCGAAGGCATAGATCGCCGGCGCCATGAGCGAGCTCTCGCGAAGCGCGCCGGCGACCGCGACGAACGGCGTCACGTCCTCGGCAAGATGCACGAGCGCCGAGTAGGGCTTGCCGTCGCGGATCGGCGGCCCGTCGGGCTGGCGCGGCGAGTTCATCAGGATGGCGCTCCGGTGCGGCAGCACGAGCCTCGCATAGGAGCGCGTCGAGGCGTCGCCTTGCAGATAATGCGCACCGGCATCGGCATAAGGCGTCTTGTCGAGGAAGTCCGACATTGCCCTGAGGCGGGCGAGCCGGTCCGCCCAGCCGCCATGGCCGGTCATGACGATGCGGCGCATATTCGGGGTCGCCGTCTCGTCAATGGCGATGTCGAGGCGGTCCCCGGGCAGCCAGCTTGTGGCGCGCTCGGGCCACTCGGCCAGCACCACGCCTTCGGCCAGCGCGTCGTCGAGGCCGAGCTCGCCGAGCTCAGAGGGCGCAAGCCGGTAGAAATCGCAATGGGTGACGACGAGCCGCGGCGTCTCGTAGCGCTGCATCAGAGCGAAGGTTGGGCTCGGCACCTCGTCCTCGCCGCCCAGCCTGCCGACCAGCGCCCGGGCCAAGGTGGTCTTGCCGGCGCCGAGCGGGCCTGACAGCGCGATCGCGTCGCCAGGCTTCAGGACGAGCGCAAGCCGGCTCGCGACGATGTCGAGCCTGACCAGGTCGACATCCTCCAGAGTCCAGCTGGTGGTCATCCAGCGAGGCTTGACTTGAAACGTGGCGGAGCTTGATCGGCGGTCTCGCCCTTCGGCGCCTCTGTCGTCGGCTCCTGGGTGAGCGGCAGCAGCACCTGGACGCGCGTGCCTTTGCCCGGCGCCGAGCTAAGCGTAACAGTGCCGCCATGCAGCTCGGCCAGGCTTTTGACGATGGACAGCCCGAGACCGGTGCCGCGGTGACGCGAGCCGTGCGGCCGGCTCTCGAACCGATCGAACACGGCCTGCTGATAGTCTTCGGGGATGCCCACGCCCTGATCCTCGACGCTGAAAGCGACCATCGAATTCTCGCGCCGGCAGTTGAGCGCGATCCGCCCGCCTGCCGGCGAGAAGCCGATCGCGTTGGAGAGGAGATTATACAGGATCTGCGTGACCCGGGCGCCATCGGCGACGAGCTGGTCGATGCCGGGCTCGATGGCGATGTCGAGGCTCATGTCGCTCTGCTTCAGCCGCTCGCGCACGCCGTTCGCCGCCGCATCGATCACCTCGCGCACGCTGACCGGCGAGAGGTTGAGCTCGAACGTGCCGGCATCGAGCGTGGTCAGGTCGAGAATGTCGTCGATCAGGGCGCGGAGCGTCAGCCCCGAAGCCAAGATGTCGTTCACATATTCGCGCTGCTTGTCGGCGAGCGGCCCGAAGGCGGGGGTTGCCAGCAATTGGGCAAAGCCGAGGATCGAGTTGAGCGGCGTGCGGAGCTCGTAGGAGACGTGCGAGACGAACGTGGTCTTGAGCCGGTGCGCCTCCTCGAGCGCCTCGGTGCGCTCGATCAGCGCCCGCTCGACGCGCTTCGCATCCGACACGTCGTTATAGGTGAGCAGCGTGCCGCCGTCGGGTAGCGGCAGCGCGGCGCAAGCGAGCACGCTGCCGTCGAGCCGGTCGATCTCCTGCTCATAGGACCGCCGCTCGGAGACGATGGCAGTGACCGCCGCCTTGATGCGCTCCCATTCCTCGGGCGCGTCGTACAGCACGCGGCACCACGCGATGATCTCTTCGATATGCGGCTCCTTGTCGAGCTGGCGCTGATTGAGCTGCCAGATCGCCGCGAAGGCCTGATTGTAGAGCCTGAGCCGCCCGCTCGGCGCGAACACGGCGACGCCCTCACGCAACGTGTCGAGCGTCTCCCGCTGTACCTGGATCAGGGCGTTGTAGCGGCTTTCGAGCGCGATCCGCTCGGTCACGTTCTCGTAAAGATAGGTCACGCCGCCCGCGCCTTCGCTGTCGGCGATGACGTGCAGCGTGCGCCCGTCGGGAAGGTGCCATTGATCCTCAATCTGGGCGTTCAGGCCGTACGAGGCGAGCCAGCTCTTCTTCCAGTCGCGGTAGTCGGCCTTCTCGGGCAGGCGCCGATCCTGGCGGAGCCGATCGAGGATCTCGCCGTCGCGGGGACGAGTTTCGAGCCATTCCGCATCGAGCTGCCAGAGCTCGACATAGGCCTGGTTGAAATGGGTCAGGCGCTGCCTGGCGTCGAACACGGCGAAGGCGGTCGCCAGCCGGTCGAAGCTCCTGAAGCGCGCCTCCACGCCGGGTTTGCTCTCGGACCTCGCGCGCTCGGCGATGGCGGCTTGCGTGTCGAGCAGGGCACGGAGCGAGGCGACCTGGTCCTCGAGCTGCCTGTGCTTGGCAGCAAGCTCGGCAAGCTCGAGCCGCCTGCCGAACAGGTCGCGCACCTTGAGCACGATGGTGCGCCCGGCGACGCGGCCATCGACCTCGATGAACCGGTCGCGCAGGGTCGATAGCATGAGGTTGAACGCCTCGCCGCGGTCGGCGAGGGCCTGGAGCGCAAGCTCGAGCGCCGAGGCCGACGGCGCGTCGAGCCAGACCTCGAACGTCAGCAGCGTCTCGGCATCGCGCGGCACGCCGAGCCCCGTTGCCAAGTTGGCGACCAGCAGCTCTGGCGCTCCGCTCTCGGCAACGATCAGGAGCGCCTGGGGCTCGGCGGCGAGCACCGTGTCGAGGGTGCGCTCGCTCTGCCGGAAGCGGTCGGCCTCCTCCGCCGAGGCCCTTGCCGCGCCCCGCGCACGCTCCGTGGCGCGGAGACAGGCGATGGCCGTGCCGATGGCAAAGGCGATGACGCCGAGATTGATGCCGAGCGTCAGCAGCGTGCGCGCGTCGAATGCGGTCGGGTCGGTCGCTGCCAAGGCGCTGGTGGCGGGCAGCACGAGGGTGACAATGACAATAACGACGCGGAACAGCATTTCTGGCCACCTTGATGAAGGTGCAGCCTTGCCCCCGCCGCTCCGCATGGTTGTGTTGTGCTCCACGCCGCCGTCCATGGCCTCGCCTCGCGCCACCAACGCTGCCACAGACTGAACGCGGGGCTCCCTCAGCCCCACGCGAACATCAAGGCGAATCAGCCGTAGATTAGCTGCATCGCGGGACGTTGCCCACAGCCGCGAGCACTTTGGTTAACCCCGGCGCGGGCTTCATCCTTCGAGACGGGCCTTTGGCCCTCCTCAGGATGAGCGCTACCTGCTCATGGCGAAAAGCCTGCGAAGCGGGCCATGAGACCCGAGCGTCAGTATCTATAGGCGTCCGGCTTGTAGGGGCCTTGCACCGGCACGCCGATATAGTCGGCTTGGTCCTTGCTGAGCTCGGTCAGCTTGGCGCCGACCTTTGCCAGATGCAGCCGCGCCACCTTCTCGTCGAGCCGCTTCGGCAGGGTGTAGACCTCTTTCTTGTAGGCTCCCGGATTGGTCCACAGCTCGATCTGCGCCAGCGTCTGGTTGGTGAACGACGCGCTCATCACGAAGCTCGGATGGCCCATGGCGTTGCCGAGATTGACCAGCCTGCCCTCCGACAGGAGGATGATGCGCTTGCCGTTCGGGAACTCGATCTCGTCGACCTGCGGCTTGACGTTGTGCCACTTGTAATTGCGCAGGCCCGCCACCTGAATCTCCGAATCGAAATGGCCGATATTGCAGACGATGGCGCGGTCCTTCATCGCCCGCATATGGTCGATGGTGATGACGTCCTTGTTGCCGGTCGCGGTGACGAAGATGTCGGCGCGGGGCGCCGCGTCGTCCATGGTGGTGACCTCATAGCCCTCCATCGAGGCCTGCAGCGCGCAGATCGGATCGATCTCCGCGACCAGCACGCGGCAGCCGGCATTGCGCAGGCTTGCGGCCGAGCCCTTGCCCACGTCGCCGAAGCCCGAGACCATCGCCACCTTGCCGGCCATCATCACGTCGGTGCCGCGGCGGATGCCGTCGACCAGGCTCTCGCGGCAGCCGTAGAGGTTGTCGAACTTGGACTTGGTGACGCTGTCGTTGACGTTGATGGCGGGGAACAGCAGCGTGCCCTTCTTCTGCATTTCGTAGAGCCGGTGCACGCCGGTCGTGGTCTCCTCAGTCACGCCGCGAATGTTGGCGGCAAGTTTGGCGAACCAGCCGGGCTCGCGCTTCAGCCGCTCCTTGATCGAGGCGAACAGCACCTCCTCCTCCTCGTTGGTGGCTGCATCGAGAAAGGCCGTGTCGCCCTTCTCGGCGCGCAGGCCGAGATGCACCAGCAAGGTCGCGTCGCCGCCGTCGTCGAGGATCAGGTTCGGCGTGCCGCCGTCGGCCCATTCGAAGATGCGGTTGGTGTAGTCCCAATATTCCTCGAGGCTCTCGCCCTTGAAGGCGAACACCGGGATGCCTTCGGCGGCGATCGCCGCTGCGGCGTGGTCCTGGGTCGAATAGATGTTGCACGAGGCCCAGCGGATGTCGGCGCCGAGCGCCTTCAACGTCTCGATCAGGACCGCGGTCTGGATGGTCATGTGCAGCGAGCCGGCGATGCGCGCGCCCTTGAGCGGCTGCCGGGCGGCGTATTCCTCGCGCACGGCCATCAACCCCGGCATCTCGGTCTCGGCGATGGCGATCTCTTTGCGGCCCCACTCGGCCAGCCCGATGTCTCTCACATGGTAGGTCATGCAGCCTCACTCCCGCTCGAACTGATAAAGATATAAAGAAGTCCTTATACCTTTTTCAGGGTGTTGCCAACGCCAAAGGGCACGCCAACCCCTCGTGAAATGCCCGGCTAGGGCCGCGGGCAGGCTCGTTTTGCGGGTTTCCTCCGGGGCGATCACCCTCTCGCGCGAAAGGCGAGGGGGCGATACACTGTGCTCATGAACGTCGATCACAAGGTCCAGTTGCGAGCGATCGCCAACAGGATTGCCCGCGAGGCGGCGGGCCCGGCACCCGTCGAGGCATACGATGCCGACGCGTTTCTCTGCCCGAATTGCTGGGTCGTGCAAGGCGCCAGCGCGCAGCTCTTTTTCGTCGCGCGCGAGGAGGTCGGCGACCGGCTTCGCTGCGAGGCATGTCATGCCGAATTCGTCGTGTGAGGCGCGCCGCCGACCGGCAAATCGCCCGGCCTGAAGACTGTGTCCTATTGCGCCGACCCCGTCGCCGTTGAGGCAGGAGGCTGCCGATGGCCGATGGCCCAGACATAGGCGGCAACTGCCGCGAGGTCGGCGTCGGACAGTTCCACACCACCGTAAGGCGGCATTGCGCCTGGATGGTCCTTAGGCGTGGGCACGCCATTCTTGATCGTCTCGGTGATGCTCCGGAGGCTGCCGTCGCCCCACAGCCATGTGCCGCTTTGGAGGTCGGCGCCGATCGGCGTGCCGACGCCGTCGGCACCGTGACAGCCGGCGCAAGTCGCCCCGGCAACCTCGCCATGGAAAATCTTCTTGCCAAGCGCGACCTGCTCCGCGGTGGACCCGGGCGGCACCGGCAGCTCGGCACCAGCGTCTTGATGGACGCCCTCCGGAGGCAGCGCAGCCGGCGAGGCTTCGGCTTGGTTTGACGGTGCAGGCGCTGCCTCGACCGGAGCGTTCGGATCGCCGTTATAGGTCACGCGCCAGATGCGACCAGCCTTGTCGTCGGTGATGTACAGCGCGCCATCGGGTCCGATGGCGACACCCGAGGGACGATGCAAGGCGGCACCGGGTTCTTTCTTCGGACCGGCGAAGCCATCGGCGAAGACGACATAGTCGCCGGACGTCTTGCCGTCCGCGAGCGGCTGGAACACGACGTTGTATCCGCCTTGTGGTGCAGGCGCGCGGTTCCATGAGCCGTGGAAGGCGATGAAGGCACCACCCTGGTAGGCCTTGGGGAATTGCGCCGCCTTGTAGATCTTGAGGTCGTTCGGCGCCCAGTGCGCCGGGAAAACCGCGACCGGTGGGTCGAGCTTGTCGCACCGGCCGACTTTCTTGCCGCCGTCGCCGCCATATTCGGGCGCGAGCACGAGTTTCTTCTGCGCCGGGTCGTAATAGCAATAGGGCCAGCCATAATCGCCGCCCTGCTTGAGGATCACCACCTCCTCCGAAGGAAGCTCGTAGCCTTGCGCCGCGGTATAAAGCTTGGGCCAGTCCTCATGCAGCTGGTCGCGGCCATGCTGGGTCACGTAGAGCCGCCCGGCTGAATCGAAGTCGAAGCCTTCGCCGTTGCGAAGGCCTTTCGCATAGCGCTCCTTGGGCGAGAACACCTGGTCGGTCTTGTTGGCGTCGTAGCGCCAGATGCCGCCGCGGGTCTCGAGCTCGGTGCAAGGATCGATGCCAGGCGAGCGCGGCATGCGGTTCTGCTTCTCGCAGGCATTGGTCGCGGTTCCCATTTCCACGAACAGATTGCCGTCCGCGTCGATGGCGAAGCCATGCATCGGGTGATCGCCGGTGATCGGCATGCCGCTCAGGATGGTCTCGGCGTTGCCGGTGGGCACCGCCTCGCCGTCCTTCAGCGCGTAGCGGACGATCTTGTCGTTGAGCTCGGCGTACAGCCAATTCTTGTACAGCCAAATGCCGGTGCCGCCATGCGCGCCCTCGGCGAAGGTCGGGCCGAAGCGCATATTGAGGTCGGCATGACCGGTGCCCTTGGTGTCCTTGAGCGCGATCAGAAATCCGCCGTCATGCGGCTTGTCGTTGCCGTAATAGACGCCGCTCCAGGTGTTCACGTAAACCGTGCCATCGGGCGTCACGGCAAGGTGGCGGGCATGACCGACCTTGTCGGCGAAAATGGTGGCGCAGAATCCCTCGGGCAAGCTTAGCCCGGCGTCGGCGTCGCATGCCTGCTCTGCGCCCGATGCGGGGATCGCGCTTGTGAGCAAAACCGAAAGTGGAGCGAGGCCCGCGAGTGCGGCTGCGAGAATCATTTGGCGAGATGTCATTGCAACGCTCCTTACTTGCTGTCCGCGCTGTCTTGATCAGCATCGCCAAACGGCACGCCGACGATGCGAAACGGGAGATGGGGCGGTCCGCTTGTCGCCGCCTCGAACAGGTGCGGCAGCTGACCCTCGGTGACCCACAGCATTTGACCTATCGGAACCACCGATGTCGGGCCGGCGATGCCGTCCGCGATGGTCTCGACGTCGACGCGGTCGCCGTTGACGGTGATGCGGTCGACGCTCCCGCCGCCTTCGGCCATGACGAAGGACTGTCCACCGACCGACCTGAGCCCGTCGGGGAATTTCAGTTGGCGCGACGGCGTGAGCTTGGTGACGGTGCCGGCCTTGCCGTCCGTCACCTCGACGCGAAAAAAGCCTCCCGGGGCGAACGTGTTGACGTAAAGATTGCCGTCGCCGCCGAACGCGATGCCGTCGAGGCCGGGCGCCCCTTGCGGCGGCTGCTCGAAGGTCGGGCTCTCCAGCCAGACTTCGAGCTCGGAGCTGCCAGGCTTCAGCCGGAGAATCTGCGGCGCGAGCGAGTTGGTAACGAACAGCGAGCCGTCGGGACCCACCGCCATGTCGTTGCAGAGCGCAGCCTTCCCGGGCAGCGCTGCGCTGACCTTGACTTCGCCGGTCGCAAGATCGAAGCCCTTGACGAAGCTGCCGGCGACCGCGCTTGGGCCGGGAATCCCGGACGAAGAGAAATCGTTGGAGCAGACGAAGAGCCGGTTCGCCTTGGCGTCGACCAGCACGCCGAGCAGCGATCGAGTGCCGAACGCGCCTGGCTTGATCCACTGTTCGACCGCGGACGATTTAGGGTCGATACGCCAAACTCCGCCGACCGAGGGACTGCCGACATAGAGGATTCCGTCGGAGCCGGCGGAAATGCTCTCGGGATAGGCATTGTCTCCGGGCAAGTCGATTGCGGTCGTCTCGGCATAGGACGGCGTGGTTAGCGCGAAGAGGCTTGGCAGAAGCAGCGCGAGGATGGTGGGGCGGGCAACGTAAGTCGACATGCGAGGTCTCGCTTGGTTAGACGGTTTGCGCTGAAGTCGCCTGAAGGACTTCGGTGGGGGTCGTTGGGGTAACGCCGGAACCGCTCGCGTGGCTCCGGCGCATTCGAAAAATTCGTGGGTCTGACGAGAATTATTAGGGCGTCCAGTCGCCCGCTCGGGGCAAATTGCTGCCGATCGGACGTTCTTGCTGAAAACCCGGACCCCAAGCTCGCGCCGGAGTGACTGACGGTGCTGGCGTTGGTTGAGGTCGTGAGCGGAATCCGCTCATCCGGCTGCATGCATGCTGCCGGCGAAATAGAGGTAGCGGTCTCGCTCGCTTGGGTTTGCGCCGGCTTTATTGCAGGAAGATCTGCATCGTGTCGAAGTCGAAGGTCACAGCAAAAGGCTTGAAGAAATCGTGGCCGACCATGCCGGCGAGTTGGAAGCCGAACATCGTTTGCCACGGAAACGGTCCGTCGTAGAGACCCGCCACGTTGTCTTCCCGCACGTCCCCTAATGAAACCTGGCCCACCGTGTAGGGCACGATCTTCAGCTTTCCGCCGCCGCCCGACCCCTCGTAAGCCTTGTCCTCTTCGAGCTTGATCCCCGCCTCCTTGATCACCGACTCGGCGAGCTTCACGCCGGCGCCGGCAAGCCCGGTGTCGACGAACAGGAGCGTCGGCGGCATAGTCTCCACGCGGCCCCAGGCGACCATGAAGTGGTCGCTCGCGATCCAGAACGGAACCGCGACGCGATCGTCCGACAACTCCGCCGCGAATTCCCTCAGGCTGTCAGCGCCTTTCCGGCGCAGCACGAGCTCGCCCTTGGGATAATCAAGCGTCGCCAGGAAATGGTAAAGCAGCGTGGTGCCGATGACCCCGTCGATGCGCTTCACCCCGAGCCCTGCCGACAGCTGGCGGAGTGCTAGGGTGGAGACCGGCAGGTTGTGGACCGTCCAGTCGCCGACGGTGAATGTGTCGATGCGTGACTGCCCGACATTGGCGTGCTCGCCGCCGGAAAACGTGCCCTGGACCTCGCCCAATTGCGCAAGGCCGAGCTCCTTGGCGAAGTCGGTGTCGAGCGCGAGCTCCGAGCCGCCGGTGTCGATGAAGAAGGTGACCTCCTCGCCGCCGTTCACGCGCACGCTGACCACTGGCAGCGGACCGGTGGTGTTCACGAACTTGAGCCGCGTGATTTGTCCGTCGCCCTGCACTTCATAAGGCGTCTCGCCCTTGAAGCTCCGCAGCGTGGCGACATTCAAGGTCGGATATTGCTCGATCACCAGCTTGTTGGTCGCGACATCGACGCCGTCGAGCGCGGAAGCTGCCTTGTCGAAATCGTCGCTGCGATAGAACGCCTCCGCCAGCATGATCTTGGCGTCGGTGTCGTCCGGCTCGAGCGCCAGCGCCCGCTGAAACCATTGCTTCGCATCGTCGAGACGGTTAGCGAGCAGCGCGATGCGGCCCAATTGGACGACAGCGGATTGGTCCATGGGATTTTGAGCGACGAGCCGCGCGTAGATGTCGCCGGCCTCGGCGAACTTTCCGGCTTCGAACAGCTTCGCGGCGGACGCGGCGTCCTGTGGCGTGGGCTCGGCGGTCGTGCGTCCTGAAAGACAGCCCGCGGCGGCGGCGATGGCGAGCGCGAGGCAGATGCTGGCAGATCTCATTGTGCAATCCACGGTCGGGGGCGATATGGTCTAGGCCGCCGGTTCAGCCTATAGCAATTTCCTTTGATGCGGCTCAAGGTCTGCGTCTTAGGGCACGGTGGGGACTCTAATGCCAAGTTCAGACCAAGGCGCGTCGCCGCGCGAAGTCCGCCAAGTCTATGTGTGGGATCCCTTTATCCGGCTATTCCACTGGACCTTGGCCATAGCCTTTGCCGTTGCGTACGTCCTGACCGATGAGGACGTCCTCAAGGTGCATGTCTGGGCGGGCTATGTGGTGGGCGTTCTGGTCCTGGCGCGGATCGTCTGGGGCTTCGCTGGGCCGCCTTATGCCCGCTTTTCTGACTTCGTCTATGCGCCGGCAACCGATTTTCGCTACGTGCGCGACTTGCTTCTGTTCAAGGCCAAACGCTATCTCGGCCACAGCCCGGGCGGCGGCGCCATGGTCGTGGTGCTGCTTGTGTTTCTCGCCGCCACCGTCGCCACCGGTCTCGTGGTCTATGGCGGAGATCAGCAGGCTGGACCTTTGGGGGGGATGTTCACCAAGGACACCGGCGAAGCGGTCGAGGAGGTGCACGAGCTGATCGCCAATGTCACGCTCGCGCTGGTGCTCATCCATGTCGCCGCAGTGGTGCTCGCGAGCTTCGTGCATCGCGAGAACCTTGCCCGCGCCATGGTCACCGGCTACAAGCGGCCGCTCTAGTCAGTCCTCTTCGCCGAAGCCCGACTCGACGAGGGCGACCAGCGCTTCGAGCGCCTCGCTCGCCTCCTTGCCGTCGGTCTCGATCAGGATGGTGTGGCCTTGGCCGGCGGCGAGCATCATCAGGCCCATGATCGAGGTGCCGCCGACGGTGTGGCCTTCGCGCGTCACCCGCACGTCGGCGGTGAAGCGCGCGGCGCAGCGCACGAACTGGGCCGAGGCCCGCGCATGCAGCCCCTTCTTGTTGGGAATCACCACCTCGGCGAAGCAGAGACCTTCACGCGGCTCGCCCTCTTTGTCGCGCGGTTTGCCCACTCTCAGTTCGCCGCGAGGATCTGGCTGGCGACGCTGATATATTTGCGCCCGGCCTCTTGTGCCTGAGTGATCGCCTCGTCGAGCCCGCATTCGCCGCGCACGCTGGCGAGCTTCACCAGCATCGGCAGATTGACGCCGGCGATCACCTCGACATTGTCATGGTCCATGGCGGAGATGGCGAGATTGGACGGCGTGCCGCCGAACATGTCGGTGAGCACGACCACGCCGCCGCCGGTATCGACCCTTGCGAGCGCGGTCAGCATGTCGCTCCGCCGCTCGTCGAGATCGTCGTCGGGACCGATCGAGATGGTTTCGATCTGCTCTTGCGGACCGACCACGTGCTCCAGCGCGGCCCGGAATTCGTGCGCGAGCCGGCCATGGGTGACGATGACGACGCCGATCATTTGGATCCTTGGGTGACCGCCACCTGGCGAAAGCCGGCTATCTTTGTCACGAGCGGGGCTCTGCGCAAGTGCGTTCCTTCGATCTTACTTGGGAATATCGCCGTCTGCCCACAAGAGCGCCATTTTGAGCTTCAAAGGGGCCGAAGGCTCGAACGGATCGAGGCTCAGCCTGCGTACCCGCACGCCGGCGATCACGGTCCGTTCCCACGGCTCGGGCGGCAATCGGGGGACATCGCCGGCGCCGACGAGGTCGCAAACGAGGGTGACTTCCGCTTGTGCCAGCGACGGCACCTCGACGATCCCGACCCCTCTCACTTCGATCTTGCCGGCAATGGTGTGCGGCGCCGCGGCGACAAGCTCGCCGTTGCCGTTCGGCGTTACGTACACCTGATCGTCGGCGACGAGCAGCGGGCGATGCTCGCCGTCGCCGGGCAGGGCGAGAAAGCGCAGCGCGAGATCGGATTTGCCGGCGCCGGAAGGACCGCGCAGCAGGGCGGCGCGTTTGCCGAGGGCCACACAGGTGGCGTGCACGAGCTCCCGCGCATCTTTCACTGCCTAAGCCGCGGGTAAGCGGATGACGAAGCGCGCACCGCCGCTCTTGCCTGTTCCGGCGTCGCCCTTGCCGCGTCCGAGCCCGGCGGCCGGGCGGTTCTCCGCCCATAGCCGTCCGCCATGGGCGACCACGATCTGCCGCGAGATGTTGAGGCCGAGCCCGGAGTTTTGTCCGAAATTCTCTTGCGGTCGGTCGGTGTAGAAGCGCTCGAAGATGCGCTCGAGATTCTCATCGGGGATGCCCGGCCCCTCGTCCTCGATGGCGATCTGGATCTCTGGCCCGATCCGCCGCGTGACCACCGCGACGCGGCAGCCGGGTGGCGAGAACGAGATCGCATTATCGAGCAGATTGACGATGACCTGGCCCAGGCGGCTGTCATGTCCGGTGACGCAATAGGGCCGCGCGCCAGGCGCATAGGCGATGTCGAATACCACCTCGGGCGTGTCGTCGCGATGGATGTCGTTGAACAGCGACACCGTGGTGCGCAACAGCTCGGCCATGTCCACCGGCGTCGCGTCCTCGCGCGCGAGCTCGGCATCGAGGCGGGACGCGTCGGAAATATCGCTGATCAGCCGGTCGAGCCGCATGACGTCGTGCTTGATGATGTCCATCAGCCGCTCTTTGGATTCGTCGGTCTTGGCGAGCGGCAGGGTCTCGGTCGCGCTGCGCAGCGAGGTGAGCGGGTTCTTGAGCTCGTGCGCCACGTCGGCGGCGAAGCTTTCGATGGCGTCGATCCGCCCATAGAGCGCCTTGGTCATGTCGCGAAGCGCGCCAGACAGGTGCCCGATCTCGTCGGAGCGGTCGGTGAAGTCGGGGATTTCGGCGCGGGCCTTGACGCTGTGGCGCACCCTCTCGGCCGCCGCCGACAGCCGCTGCATCGGGCCGGCGATGGTGTTGGCGAGAATCACCGACAGCACGATGGTGACGGCGGCCGCGAACAGCGACACGCGCACGATGCCCCAGCGCTCGGCGGTGACGATGTTGTCGATGTCGCCGCCGCGGGTCGACAGCAGCAGCACGCCGAGCACCGCGCGCATGCGTTGGATCGGCACGGCGACGCTGACCACGAGCTCGCCCTTGTCGTTGATGCGCACGATCGGCACGGACGTGCCGGTCAGCGCGGTGGCGACCTCAGGATAGGCTTTGCCATTGGCGCCGCCGATCTCGGTGTAGAGCGGCAGGTCGTATTGGCGCATGCGCGTCTTGACCGCTTGCCAGAACGAGCTGAGCGCGTCCGGCTTCTCGGGATCGGGCGGCGGCAGGTCGTAGCGCAGCACCTCGCCGCGTGAATAGAATGTGTCGGAGTTGAGGATCAGCGCGCCGTCGCGGTTATAGATGCGGGCGCGGCTCCCGGTCGGCTTGACCAGGGGGCGAAGGATCGGGGCGGCGCGCTCCGGGTCGATGGTGAATTCGAGCGAGCCGCCAAGCGCGTCGTCGTCGCTCTGGCCCTGCTCGGTCTCGAGCAGCTTCTCCGGATCGAGCTGCACCTCGTTGGTGTCGACGCCGGCGGAAGCGGCGATGGCGCGGGCGATGATCTCGCCTTGGGTCAACAGGCTCTGCACCTTGGCATCGATCAGCCCGGCGCGGAACTGGTTGAGATAGAGGATGCCGGAGACCAGGATCGCAAGGCCGATCAGGTTCAGCACGACGATGCGCCGCGTCAGGCTGGAGAAGCCGTGCCTGAAGGGGAGCTGTAGCGCGAGCCAGCGATAGGCTCTGCGAGTGCGCGACAGCGTCACCCTTAAGGCGCGGCGAAGCCGCTCCTTGATCGCGGCGGCGTCAGGCCGTTGCCAGGACCTGTCGGCCTCAACGGTCATCGGCCGGACCCGTTATTCCTTGAACCGATAGCCAACGCCATAGAGCGTCTCGATCACGTCGAAGCCCGTATCGACGGCCTTGAATTTCTTGCGTAACCGCTTGATGTGACTGTCGATCGTGCGGTCATCGACATAGACCTGATCATCATAGGCGGCATCCATCAGCGCGTCGCGGCTTTTCACCACGCCGGGCCTGGACGCAAGCGCCTGCAGGATAAGGAACTCGGTCACGGTCAAGGTCACCGGGCGGTTGTCCCACACGCAAGTGTGCCGCTCGGGGTCCATCTTGAGCTTGCCACGCTCGAGCACCTTGGACTTGTCCTCGATCACCGGAGCCGAGCCGTCGCGCGGCTGGACGCGCCGGAGCACCGCCTTCACCCGCTCGACCAGGAGCCGCTGCGGGAAGGGTTTGCGGATGAAGTCGTCGGCCCCCATCTTGAGGCCGAACAACTCGTCGATCTCCTCGTCCTTGGAGGTCAGGAAGATGACCGGGAGCTCGCTCCGCTGGCGGAGCCGGCGAAGCAGCTCCATGCCGTCCATGCGCGGCATCTTGATGTCGAGGATGGCGAGGTCGGGCGGGCTCTCGGCAAAGCCGTCGAGCGCGCTTGCGCCGTCATTATAGGTCTGGGTCTTATAGCCCTCAGCCTCGAGCACCATGCGCAAGGAGGTCAGGATGTTACGATCGTCGTCGACAAGTGCGATTGTTGGCATTGTGGGGGGCCCTTGCGGCGATAGCTGGTTTAGGGATGTTAAGGGTTCAGGGGCTGCGCCAAATGTGGCAGGATTGGGGCGCGGCTCGCCACCCAGCTATACCGCAATGCAACAATTATCCTTGTGGCGCAAGTGAATAAGTCTCAACCCATGCCTTCGCGCGAGGAGATCGCCGGTGCCGCAAGGAGCCTTGTACGCCGTGCTTTCAAAGGATCGCTCGCCACCATCGATGCGCGGAACGGCTACCCCTATGCCTCGCTGATTACCCTCGCCACCGACGCTCCCGGCGCTCCCACCTTTCTCATCTCGAACCTTGCCCGGCACACGGCGAACCTCGCCAAGGACCCGCGTGCCTCGATCATGGTCGACGGAACCGGAGCACTGGCCGACCCGCTCCAGGGCGCCCGCATCACCCTCCATGGCAAGGTTGAGAGGACGGCGGAGGAGGGGGTCAGGCGGCGCTTCCTGGCGCGCCACCCTGACGCCGCGTTCTATGCCGACTTCCCCGATTTCGCGTTCTTCCGCCTGGCTGTAGAGGGCGCCCATTACATCGGCGGCTTCGGGCGCATCTTCGATCTTAACCCGGACGAGCTTCTGGTGCCGGTCGAGGCCGCCACAAGCCTCATTGAGGGCGAGGCCGGCATCGTGGAGCACATGAACTCAGACCATGCCGATGCGGTCGAGCTTTACGCCACCGCCCTTGCCGACGCTTCGCCGGGTCCCTGGCGCATGACCGGCGTCGATCCCGAAGGCTTCGATATCGCCCTCGACGGCCAAGCGCGGCGCGTCCTGTTCGCCGAGCCGATCACCACCCCTGCAGAGGCGCGCAAGGAGCTGGTCAGGCTGGTTGCAGAGGCCCGCGCCGGGCGGCAATAGGACGGCATGCGGCGGCACTCCCTGACGATCATCGCGCTGGGTCTGGTGCTGCTGGCGTCACCGTCGCGAGCCGAGACGCCGGCCGAGGCGCTCCAGACGACGCTGCCGCCGGTGTTTGACCCCGCGGCGATCGACCATGCGATCGCGCCATGCACCGATTTCTACCGATATGCCTGCGGCGCATGGTTGAAGGCGAATCCGATCCCGCGCGATCAATCGAGCTGGTGGCGCTTCAGCGATCTCGACGAGCATACGCTCGGTGTGCTGGCGGCGATTCTCGATGAGGCGGCCCTAGGCCAGGGGGTGAAGGCAGAGCAGCGCCGAAAGATCGGTGACTATTATGCCTCGTGCCTCGACGCGGCCGCCATCGAGGCAAAGGGATTGCAGCCATTTGCGCCCGAGCTCGAGCGCATCGCCGCGATCGAAACCAAGGCCGATCTCGCCGCGGCGATCGCGCACCTTCAACGCATCGGCGCGACGCCCTTGTTTTTTTTCTCATCGACACCGGACTACACCGACGCGGGCAGCATGATCGCGCTTGCCGACGACGACGGCTTCGCACTTCCCGACCGTGATTATTATTTGACCGAGGCGTTCGCGGGCGAGCGCGCCGCCTATCATGCGCATGTGACGCGCATGTTCCGGCTGCTCGGTGACGATCCCCAAGAAGCCGCGGCCGAGGCCGGCGCCGTGATGCGCGTCGAGACCGCGCTGGCGAAAGCGGCAATGAGCTTGGTCGATCAGCGCGAGCCCAAAAATATCCACCACAAGATGACGCTCGCCGCGTTCGCCGAGCTTGCTCCGTCGTTCGACTGGAAAGCCTATCTCGCCGCGGCGGGCGCGCCGCCATTCAGCTCTCTCGATGTTGCCGATCCAGGCTTCTTCAGCGGGCTTGAGCTACCCCTCAAGTCTCTGCCGCTCGGGGACTGGAAGGCCTATCTCCGCTGGTCGCTCATTCACGGGCTGGTGTCCGTGGCGCCGAAAGCACTCGTCGACGAGGACTTCGCCTTTTTCGGCGCCATGCTCGACGGCCAGGCCGAGATTTCCCCCCGCTGGAAGCGCTGCGTTGCCGCGACCGACGATCAGCTCGGCGACGCTCTCGGCGAGGCCTATGTCGACCGCGAGTTCAGAGAGAAGTCGAGGCAACGCGTGTTGGCGATGATGCATGCGATTGCGGAGGCCATGCGGGCCGATATCAAATCGCGCGACTGGATGAGCGAAACGACCAAGACCAGCGCGCTCGAAAAGCTCGACAGCGTGATCTACAAAGTCGGCCATCCGAACTCCTGGCTCGACTATTCGAAACTCGAGGTCGTGCGTGGCGACGCCCTCGGCAACCTGGAGCGTGCGGCGGATTTCGCGATGCTGTACGACCTCGCCAAGATCGGCAAGCCGACCGACCGCACCGAATGGAGCACGAGCGCGCCGACCAACAACGCCTATTACGACGAGCAGATGGTGGATATCACCGTGCCCGCAGCCGCGCTTCAGCTGCCGAACTTCGATGTAAATGCCGATGATGCTGCCAACTACGGCAATCTCGGCTCGCTGATTGGTCATGAGCTGACGCATGGCTTCGATGACGAAGGCCGCCACTACGACGCGAAGGGAAACTTGAGCGATTGGTGGACGCCCCAAGATGCCAAGGCCTTCGAAGCGCGTGCCGCCGGACTGGTGCGCCAGTACAATGGTTTCGTCGCCGTCAAAGACAAATCCAATCCAGCCAAAGACGTGCGGGTGGATGGCGAGCTGACGCTCGGCGAGAACACGGCTGACAATGGCGGCATCCGGCTCGCTTACGAAGCCTTCCTTGCCACGCAAGGCGCCAAGGACGGTCCTGACGGTCTCGGCTATTCGCCTGCTCGGCGCTTCTTCCTCAGCTACGCGCAAGGGTGGTGCGAGCACCAAACCGAAGAAGTCCGCCAAGGAGGACGCCAAGACCGACCCGCACGCTCCGGGCAAGTATCGGGTCAACGGCGTGCTCATGAACATGCTGCCGTTTCGCGAGGCTTTCGCCTGCAAGCTGGGCACTCCGATGGCGCCGGCCACGGTCCACCGCGTCTGGTAGAGGCAGCGACGTGGAGAAAGGTATATTCTTTGGGATGCGTGCATCGCATTCTGCTGCTGCATTTCGGGAGTGAAGCAATGATCGCTCGACGCCGGCTCGGTGGTTTTGCTGTCGCCGTGATGGTCGGATTGATCGCCGTCTCTCGCGCCGCTCCGGCGCTAGATCGCTGGACGACCTATGCCAACCCCCGCTTCGGCACGATCGCCGACTACCCGGCCGATCTCTTGACCGTGCAGGATCCTCCCCCCGAGAATGGGGACGGCGCATCGTTCCGCACGGCTGACGGTCGCGCGCACCTCTCCATCTATGGTGCCTACAATGTCGAAAACGACACGCCGCAAAGCTATGTGGCGAATACCGACGGGTTTGAAGGCGCGGCTTACAAGCGTGTGACCCCTCAGTTTTATGCCATCTCGGGGTTAAGCGGCGCCGACATCTATTATGAGCGGTGCAACTTCCCGCCCCACAACGACGATATCTTGAACTGCTTCCACATCACCTATCCCGCTCGGGAGAAGGCGCTTTGGGATCCGATCGTGACCCGCATCAGCAAATCCTTGCGGTCCGGCCAGCACGGATGAGGTGCGCGGACGGGCGCTTGATAAGGCGTTGCGCGGTCCTGCGCCGTGCCTTGAAAGCTTTGCAGCTTCAGTGGTAGCTAGAAGCAGCCAATTTCCGTCCAATCCATCAATTCGAGCTGGGGATCCCACCGCATGAGCGTTCAGTCGAAATTTGTGCCTCAAGGTACCAAGACGACCAACCCCAAGGTGCTTGCGTTCGTCGAGGAGGCAAAGGCGCTGTTCAAGCCGGAAGCGGTGGTTTGGTGCGACGGCTCCAAGGACGAATACCAGCATCTCCTGAAGACTCTGGTCGATGGCGGCACGGCGATGTGGCTCGACCCCGAGAAGCGGCCGAACTCGATCCTGGTGCGGTCTGATCCCAAGGACGTCGCCCGCGTCGAGGACCAGACCTATATCTGTTCCAACAACAAGGAAGACGCCGGCCCGACCAATAACTGGTTCGATCCCGCCGAGATGAAGCAGAAGCTCTCCAAGCTCTATGACGGCGCGATGGCCGGGCGCACCATGTACGTCGTGCCCTATTCGATGGGCCCGGTCGGCTCGCCGATCGCCGGCATCGGCGTCATGGTCACCGACAGCGCTTACGCCGTCGCCAATATGCACATCATGACCCGTGTCGGCGACAAAGTATGGAAGGCGCTCGGCGACTCCGAAGATTTCGTGCGCGGCATGCACACCGTCGGCTATCCGCTGTCGACGCCGACCACCGCCGACGTGCCGTGGCCCTGCAACGAGACCAAATACATCTCGCACTTCCCCGAGACGCGCGAGATCTGGTCGTATGGCTCGGGCTATGGCGGCAACGCTCTGCTCGGCAAGAAGTGCCATGCGCTCCGCATCGCCTCGGTCAAGGCGCGGGACGAGGGCTGGATGGCCGAGCACATGCTGATCCTCAAGCTCACCAATCCGGAAGGGAAGTCGAAGTTCATCGCCGCCGCCTTTCCGTCGGCCTGCGGCAAGACCAACCTCGCCATGCTGAACCCGACCGTTCCGGGCTGGAAGGCCGAGACCATCGGCGACGACATCTGCTGGATGAAATTCGGCGCTGACGGCAGGTTGTACGCCATCAATCCCGAGACCGGCTTCTTCGGTGTCGCCCCCGGCACGTCGGATGAGTCCAATCTCAATGCCATGAAGACGCTCACCGCCAATTGCATCTATTCCAACGTCGCGCTGACCGACGACGGCGACGTGTGGTGGGAGCAGATGGGCACGACGCCTGAGCACACCGTCGATTGGATGCGCCGCTCCTGGACGCCGGCGTCTGGGCGGCCCGCCGCGCACCCGAATGCGCGCTTCACCGCGCCCGCCAGCCAATGCCCGGTGATCGCCAAGGAATGGGAAGATCCCAAGGGCGTGCCGATCGACGCCATCCTGTTCGGCGGCCGGCGCGCGACCGTCGTGCCGCTCGTCACCGAGGCGCTCAACTGGCTGCACGGCACGTTCCTCGGCTCGATCATGGCGTCGGAGAAGACCGCGGCCGCCGCCGGCAAGATCGGCGATCTTCGCCGCGACCCGATGGCCATGCTGCCGTTCTGCGGCTACCACATGGGCGACTATTTCGCCCATTGGGTGAAGATGGGCGAGAAGGGCGGCGCCAAGATGCCGAAGATTTTCTACGTGAACTGGTTCCGCAAGAATGATGCCGGCAAGTTCATGTGGCCGGGCTACGCGGAGAACAGCCGCGTGCTGAAATGGATCTTCGAGCGCTGCGACGGGACGGCCAAGGCGGTCGATACGCCGATCGGCAAGCTGCCGGCTGAAGGCGCGATCGACGTGAGCGGGCTCAAGGTCGCTCCGGACGATCTCAAGGAGCTGACGCATGTCGACAAGGAAGGCTGGAAGGCCGAGCTGCCGCTGATCAAGGAGCATTTCGCCACGTTCGGCGCCAAGCTCCCCAAGGCACTCAACGAGGAACTTTCCGCTCTCGAGAAGCGGCTCGGCTAGCCGCTCCAATACGGACGCGTCATGGCCGGGCTTGTCCCGGCCATCCACGTCTTCACCTCTCTCACTAAAAAATCGTGGATGCCCGGCACGAGGCCGGCATGACGGAATCGCCGAGAGCGAGGAGCCAAACTCTTGCCGGCCCAAGCGCTTCACCTTAAGCCACGCGCATGAGCAAGAGCAAAGGCGTCGTCGCGGCGGGACATGCACTGACCGCGCAAGCCGCCGCGGAAATTCTCGAGGACGGCGGCAACGCCTTCGATGCCGCGCTCGCGGCCACGTTCATGACGTTCGTGGCCGAAGCGGTGTTCGCCTCTCCCGGCGGCGGCGGCTTCCTCATGGCGCGGCGCGCCGACAAGGACTCGGCCACTCTGTTCGACTTCTTCGCCGAGACGCCGCTTAAGCGCCGCCCGGCGAGCGAGATCGATTTCTTTCCGATCGACGCCGATTTCGGACCGGCCAAGCAGGAGTTCCATATCGGACCGGGCTCGAGCGCCACGCCTGGCGTGGTGCCCGGCCTGTTCGCGCTGCACGAGGCGCTGTGTACCCTGCCGATGAAGCGCCTGGTCGAGCCCGCCGTGCGCGCCGCGCGGCAAGGCTTTCCGCTGACCGACTTCCAGGCTTATCTGTTCACCGTCATCGCGCCGATCCTGACCGCGAGCGAGAGTGTCGCGCGCATCTTCGCCCCCGGCGGCAAGCCGATGCAGGCCGGCGCGACGTTCCGCAACGAGGAGCTTGCCGAGACGCTCGAATGGCTCGCCGAGGACGGCGCGCGGCTGTTCGTCGACGGCGATGTCGGCCAAGCGATCGTCGCGGAGGCGCCGCGCGGGCGGCTATCTCACCCATGACGATCTCAAGCGCTATAGCGTCGAGCGGCGCGAGCCGCTTTACTGGTCGCACGCCGGCGCGTCGGTTGCGCTCAATCCCCCGCCGGCCGCGAGCGGCGCGCTGATCGCCTTCGGCCTCGCTCTTCTGGACGAGCTCGTCGAGCATGGCGGCACGCTCGATGCGCTTGCGCTTCGCACCGCCATGGCAGCCACCAACCAAGCGCGCGCGACGCATGGCGATGCGCTCGCGGCGCGGCTCGCAGACGGCGTTTTGGCGAAGGAGCTGCGCCAGGCTGCGCGCCATCCGGCCGCTCATCGCGGCACGACCCATGTCAGCGTGATCGACGCCGACGGCAATGCCGCCGCAATCAGCCTCTCCAACGGCGAGGGCAACGGCTTCATCGTCGGCAAATTCGGCTTCATGCTGAACAACATGCTGGGCGAGGAGGACCTGACCTCGGGCGGGCTCGGCGATTGGCGCGAGGGCGTGCGCCTCTCCTCGATGATGGCGCCGACCGTTATTTTGCAGGCCGACGGCGCGGTGACGGCGCTCGGCACCGGCGGCTCGAACCGCATCAGGACCGCGATCCTTCAGGTCGCCGTCAACCTGCTCGACCATGACATGAGCCTGGAGGCTGCCGTCGAGGCACCGCGGCTTCATGTCGAGCGTGACGGCAAGACGAGCTTCGAGCCGGGATTTTCCGAGCGCGAGGAGCGCGCTCTGCTTGGGCTCGGCGAGCTGGCGCATGCGTGGCCGGAGCGAAATCTCTTCTTCGGCGGAGTCCACGCCGCGCGCCGCAAACAAACGGGCGGTGTCGAAGGCGCCGGCGATCCGCGCCGCCAGGGCATAGCTCTCGTGGTGTGACGCCGCCGCCAATGTCGCAAACTGTCAACTAGGCGTCGCTAATTGCTGATAGGGCGGAGTCGTGAGGCGCGAAAATAGCCGGAGTCGGAGGGAAGCATCATGAAGAACGCAATTGCCATACGCCATGTCGCCTTCGAGGATGCCGGCACGCTGGAAGGCGTGCTCGAAGATCGCGGCATCGCGCTTCGCTATCTCGAAGCCGGCGTCGACGATCTCGCTCCCGCCAAGGATGCCGATCTCCTCGTCGTGCTCGGCGGCCCGATCGGCATCTACGAGACCGACCGCTATCCGTTCATCAAAAGCGAGCTCGCGACCATCGAGGCCGCGGTCAAGCAGGGCACGCCGGTGATCGGCATCTGCCTCGGCTGCCAGGCTCTCGCCGCCGTGCTCGCCGCGCGCGTCTATCCGGGCAAGCAGAAGGAGCTCGGCTGGGACGCGATGACTTTGACCGCTGAAGGCAAGGCCTCGCCGCTTGGCGCTATCGACGGCGTCCGCGTGCTGAACTGGCATGGCGACACGTTCGATCTGCCGCAAGGCGCGACCAGGCTCGCTTCGAGTTCGATCACGCCGAACCAGGCCTTCGCCTACGGGCCGAAGGTGCTCGCGGTGCAATTCCATGTCGAGCTGCCCGAGCGCGATCTGGAGAAATGGCTGATCGGCCACACGCTCGAGCTCTCCAACTCCAAGGTCGATCTCGCCGAGCTGCGCGCCACCACCGCGCGCTATGCGCCCGCCGCCTGCGCCGCTGGAAAGAGCCTGTTCAACACCTGGCTCGACAGCGCCGCCGCGTCCTAGTCCTGAGATGGCTGCTCGCCGCGGGAGCGCTTGATCGCGACGCTCTCGCCGGGCTTGGTCGGCAGCGTGGTGATGGTCGCCTTATGCACCGGCTCGCCGCGGCCGTTCCACCACGTCGTGGTGTAGCCGTCGCCCTCCTTGACGAGATGGGTCCACACCATCTCTCCAGGGTAGTAGAACACGCTCCACGGCCCGAGCAGCCCCTTGGGGATCTCGTGGAAGGTGATGTTGACGTCGTTGCCCTTCGCCACGTCGCCCTTGATGACCTCGATCAGCTCGACATTGGCGCTGTAGTTGGCGATGTCCTGCTTGGTGAAATCGTCATGGGTGATGGCCGTGCAGGTGACCGAGAGCACGCGCACCAGCGCGACCAGGTCGCTCTTCGACAGCAGGTCGGCATCGGACATCGGCGCGGGCAGGGCCGACGCTGGAGTGGTCGCCGCCGCGAGCAGCACCAGGAGCAGGCCGGAAATCGATAAAAGCCGCCGCATTGGAACCTCCAGGCTGGACTTCGGCGTTCACTCCGTGCGCGCCCAAGTAGCGGTGCGCGCCTCGATAGCGCTCAAATAGGCCAAAGGCCGGGAGCGCAAATAGCGCAAGGGAGGGACGATCCGATGGTGGTGAACATCTATCTCTTCATCGAGCTGTTGCGCGCGGCAAGCGCCGGCGACGTCGCCGATCATATCAAGAGCCTGAGCCTTGCGAACTGCAAGTTCGCCAATGTGGTGGTGCTGTCCTACGACAAGCTGGTGGCCCAGCTCGACTGCTCGACGCCTGAGGACGGGACCAAGGCCATCGTCGAGGACATCGCCAAGGTCGAAGGCGTGGTGCAGACCAATGTCATCGCCGTGGTCAAGCCCCAGCATTGATACGCAGTGTCCTGATGCTGAGGAGCGCCGAAGGCGCGTCTCGAAGCATGAGGCCCGACCCTTCGCGACGGCCGCGTACCGCGGCCTCCTCAGGGCGAGGCAGCATTTGACGGCCTCATTCAGTCGCGGTCGCGCAGGCCCTTGACGCCTTCATGCTTGGCGCAATGGACGCAGCAGAAGATGGTGTCGGCGTGCTGCACGCCGTGGCCGATGATGCGGCAGCCGCAATGCGGGCAGACCGGCGCGAGCGCGGCGATGGCGCATTCGAATGAGTCGAACACAAACGTCTGCCCGTCGATGGTGACGGAGAAGCTGCGGTCGTAGTCGTTGCCGCATTGCACGCATTTGCCCATCGGGTGTTCTCCTACCATTGAAACTGTCATTGCCCGGCTTGACGGGGCAATCCAGCAATCACGGCGTTCACAGGATTCTGGCCTCAGTGTTTACTGGATTCCCGCTTTATCGGGAATGACAAGTCATTGCGTGGATGGACGGGCCTGCCCCCGGACCAAAGCGCATCAATGCGCGGCTTCCCAGTTGTCGCCGGCGCGCGCGTCGACCTTCAGCGGAACCCGCAGCTTGAGCGCGGGCTCGGGCGATTTCTCCATGATGTGCCGCGCCACCTCCATGGTCGCCTCGACCTCGTCCTCGGGCGCCTCGAACACCAGCTCGTCATGCACCTGCATCAGCATGCGCGCCGAAAGCCCGGCCTCGGCGAGCGCCGGCCCCATCCTGATCATGGCGCGGCGGATGATGTCGGCGGCTGAGCCCTGGATCGGCGCGTTGATCGCGGCGCGCTCGAAATTCCCGCGCAGCGACGGGTTCTTGATGTTGATCTCGGGGTAATGCACCTTACGCCCGAACAAAGTCTTCACGTAGCCCTGGCGGCGCGCCTCGACCTTCATCGCCTCCATGTAGTCGCGGATGCCGGGGAAGCGCTCGAAATAGGTCTTGATATAGGCGCCGGCCTCGCTCCGCCCGATGCCGAGCTGGGCGGCGAGGCCGACCGACGAGATGCCGTAGACGATGCCGAAATTGATCGCCTTGGCTCGCCGCCTGACGCCGGGGTCCATGCCCTCGATCGGCACGCCGAACATCTCGGAAGCCGTCATGGCGTGAATGTCGAGCCCGTCGGCGAAGGCTTGGCGGAGCGTCGGCGTATCGGCCATGTGCGCGAGCACGCGAAGCTCGATCTGGCTGTAGTCCGCCGAGATCAGCTTCTTGCCCTTGTCGGCGACGAACGCTTTGCGGATGGCGCGGCCCTCGGGCGTGCGCACCGGGATGTTCTGCAGGTTCGGCTCGACCGATGACAGCCGCCCCGTGGTGCTGGCGGCAAGCGCGTAGGTCGTGTGCACGCGTCCAGTGTCGGGATGGATGTAGGCGGGAATCGCGTCGGTGTAGGTGCTCTTGAGCTTGGCGAGCAGCCGCCAGTCGAGCACCTTGCGCGGCAGCTCGTGGCCTTCCGCCGCCAGCTCCTCGAGCGCGGCGGCGTCTGTGCTCCACGCGCCGGTCTTGGTGCGCCTGCCACCGGCAAGGCTCATCTTGTCATAGAGAATCTCGCCGAGCTGCTTGGGCGAGCCGATATTGAAATCCTCGCCGGCCAAAGCCCTGATTTCGTCCTCGAGCCGGGCGATGGTCTGGGCGAACGAGCCTGACAGCGTGGCGAGCGTCGCCCGCTCGACCCTGACACCGGCGCGCTCCATCTCGGCCAGCACCGGCGCGAGCGGCCGCTCGAGCGTCTCGTAAACCGTGGTCACGGATTCGGCCGCGAGGCGCGGCTTGAGCACGAGCCAGAGCCGCAAGCCGATGTCAGTTTCCTCGCCGGCATATTCGGTGGCGGAAGCGATGCGCACGCGGTCGAAGCTGACGGCGGCGCGGCCGGTTCCGACCACCTCTTTCTCGGTGAGACAGGTGTAGCCGAGCAGATTGCCGGCGAGCTGGCCGGGCAGATGCTCGGCGCGGCCGGCGTCGAGCGCGTAGGAGATCAGGCAGGGATCGTCGATGGTCTGAAGCGCGATGCCGTAGCGGGCGAGCGCCACCATGTCGAACTTGGCATTCTGCACGATCTTCAGGACGCTCGCGTCCTCCAGAATGGGCTTGAGCAGGTCCAAAGCCGCGCGCATCGGGATCTGCGCCACGGTCTCGCCGCCGAGATCGAGCCCGTCTGAGGCGCGATGCGCGAGCGGCACGTAGGCCGCGTGCCCCGGCACCAGCGCGAGCGCGATGCCGGCGATCTCGCCGCGCATCGGGTCCGAGGAGGTCAGCTTCACCCTGAAGGCGAAATGGCCCTGATAGCGCGCCGCGTCGAGCAGATCGGCAAGCCGCGAAACCTCGGTCACCGTCTCGTAATTGGCGCGGTCGAAGGGGATCGCCTCGAGCGCGCCGGCGCGTGCGACAGCGAGCTGGGCAGGCGAGCTTGCCGCGCTCTTGACCGGCTCGCCGGAGGGGCGCGCCGCCACGAAATCGCCGCGCGGGCTCCGCCGCAACGGGTGATCGTAATCGTCCTTCTTCTTCCGCTGCGGCGTCGGCGAAGGGGTCATGCCCTCGGGCAGCTCGGCGCCCAAGCCTTCGGCGACACGGCGCAGCAGCGTGGTGAATTCGAGCTTGCGCATGAACGCGGTCAGGGCCTCGGCGTCGGGCTGGCGGACCGCGGTCTCGGCCAGCGGCACGTCGAGCGGCACGTGGGTGTCGAGGATGACGAGCGTCTTCGACAGCCGTGCCTGGTCGGCGTACTGCATGAGGTTCTCGCGCCGTTTGTCCTGCTTGATCTCGGACGCCCGCGCGAGCAGCGTTTCGAGGTCGCCGAACTCGTTGATGAGCAGCGCCGCGGTCTTCACCCCGATGCCCGGCACGCCCGGCACGTTGTCGGTCGAATCGCCGATCAGCGCCTGCACCTCGATCACCTTGGACGGTGGCACGCCGAAGCGCTCGATCACCTCGGCTTCTTCGATCATCTTGTTTTTCATCGTGTCGTACATGCGAATGCCGGGACCGACCAGCTGCATCAAATCCTTGTCGGAGGAAACGATGGTCACCTCGGCGCCGGCCGCGCTGGCCTCGCGCGCATAGGTCGCGATCAGGTCGTCGGCTTCGTAGCCGCGCTTTTCGATGCAGGCGACGTTGAACGCATGCACCGCGTCGCGGATCAGGGGGAACTGGGGAATGAGGTCATCGGGCGGCGCCGAGCGGTTCGCCTTGTAGTCCGAAAACAGATCGTTGCGGAACGTATGCTCTGACAGGTCGAAGATGGCGGCGAGATGGGTCGGCGGGGCGAGCTCGCCGGTCTCGCGCAGCAGCTTCCACAGCATGCCGCAGAAGCCGTGCACCGCGCCGACGGGAAGCCCGTCTGAGGGGCGGGTCAACGGCGGCAGCGCGTGATAGGCGCGGAAGATGTAGCCCGAGGCGTCGATCAGATAGACGTGATCGCCCTTTGCCACCGTCCTGCCGGAGGGACTGCTGCTCTTCTGTATTGCCATGATGGAGGGAATATAGGGATTGCGGGGCGCCTCGTCAGCGGTCGTGGCGTGGTTCTCCCCACCGGACCGTTGCTTGTTCGGGGCCTCATGGAAGGGTGAGGCCCGGAGGCGCTCGACGCAACTCCCTAAGGCAGGGTCTCGAGCTCGTGCTGGTGGTTGGCGCTGCCCGCTGCGAACGACTTCTCAGGGCCGCCAAAGGTCTTCTCGATGTACTCGCGGAAATAGGTGTCGAGGATGGGGAAGGCCCGGGCGAAGCGCGTGAAGTCCTTCTGCGCGATGAACAGCACGACCGAATCCTCGAGTGCCACGACGAGCCCGGTGCGGAGCGCCGATTTCAGCAGCACGCGCTCGCCGAAATGGTCGCCTGGCTTGAACAGCTTGGCGAAATGCTCGCCCGTCTCGGGGTTGTCGATGGTGAGCTGGAACGAGCCTTTGACCACGGTATAGAAGCCGTCGATCAGCATGCCGGGCTCGAACACCTTGTCGCCCTTGCGGTAGTGGATGTAGCGGGTCGCCGGCGGCGTCGACTGGATCTGCACGATATTCGGCGGCATGACGCTGTTCAGCAGCCAGTTGGCGCCGACCCTGAGCTTGGCGGTGAAGCCCGGCAGGAAGGACAGATAGAAGCCGCGCCACAGCAGCCACGCGAGCGTGCCCGACAGCTTCACGCCGTACACGTCGGCGACCGCCTTGCTCATGCCGAGCGAGGCGAGCGAGCCCTTCGAGGTATAGGCGAACGGTGTCAGCTCCTTGCCCTCGGTCTTGGCGAAGATGTTGGCGGCGATCTGCTTGCCCTCGCGCACGGCAAACTGGGCGGTCTGGGTGGCGTAATGGGCGGGATCCTCGCCTGGATGCTCGATCAGCGGGATCAGAGCCGCATCGCCCAACGCCCAGACGCCGTCACGGCCGGGCACGCGCATGAACTGGTCGGTCTTGATGCGACCCCATTGCAGGTCGAGACCGAGCGTCGACACCAACCGATGCGGTCCGTTGCCGATGGTGGCGACGATGGTCGAGGTCGGGATGATGCGCCCGTCGGTCAGCTCGACAGCAGAGCCGGTCGCCGATTTGGTGCCGACGCCGGTCAGCACCTCGATGCCGTGGATGGTGAGCCGCTGCGTCGCGTACTCGGCGAGGTCGGCGGGGAAACTCGGCAGGATGCGTGACGCATATTCGATCAGGTAGAAACGGATCTCCGCCGGCTTGATGTTGTGATAATATTTCAGCGCACGGCGGACCAGCTCACGAACTTCCGCGATGGTTTCGACGCCGGAGAAACCGGCGCCCACCGCCACGAAACTCAACAGCTGCTGCTTGATGGCGGGATCTTCGGTCACGTCAGCCGTCTCGAGGCAGCCGATCACGTGGGTGCGCAAGCGATGCGCGTCGGCCAAGTCCTTCATGGTGAGCGCGTGCTCGGGCAATCCCGGGAACCGGTTGAGGTCGACGCCGGTGCCGAGCGCGATGACCAGCTCGTCGTAGTGCAAATTCGCGGGAATGCGCCTGGTGCCTTGGACGACGATCACCTTCTTCTCGTCGAAGTCGATGCCCATGACCTCGGCCTGCCGCACCTGCAGCCGGTTCAATAGCTGACGCAGCGGCACGACCGCGTCGGCGGAATGGATCGAGGAGGCTGCGACCTCGGGCAGGAGCGGCTGGAACACGAAATAGTTGGTCGCGTTGACGAGCTCGACGTCGAGTGTGCCGCCACGGCCGAGCTTCTCGAGCGCCTTGGCCGCGAACACCCCGCCGAAGCCGCCGCCGATCACCAGCACCTTCTTCTTGGCCATGGCCTTAGTCTCCATGAGCATGCCGAGCCCCAATCGTGCCAACGCGCATACCTACGCCAATGCTGCACTGCGTCAAGTCGCGCGATTGCTCAAGTTTCGGCAAATTCGGCGCAATGCGACGAGGCGGCGGCAAGCCGATCATGTTCGGTGGACGATGCTGGTGTCGGATGCGGACGGTAAATGCCGCGCGAGAATGACTACGATCGAGTGCTCTCCGGCATAACGGAGCGGACGTGCCCAATCCAAGGTCACCGCAGCGACGACACCGCGATCACCGCGAGCGCGCCGATGAAGCCGAGGCCAAGGCCTATGACGGGAAGCGCCGGAATAGCCGCCGAACACCATGACGCCCTCGAACAGCGCCCAGGCGATCAGGAACCGGATCGCGTCCTTATTTTTACACGCTGTGGGTCTCCGTCCAGTTCGCGTATTGCCCGGCGACGCCCTGCCACCCGAGTTCGGCGGCGAAGGCGGGCGCGGAATTGGCACGATTATCTCGACCAAGGTGATTTTCGATGTACGGCGAATGGCCGAAGCGTTGCTTAATCGCGATGCTTTGGTTTAGGGTCGCGCGACCAAGCACCCGTAGCTCAGTTGGATAGAGCGCTGCCCTCCGAAGGCAGAGGTCACAGGTTCGAATCCTGTCGGGTGCGCCATTTCGCTTCGAACAGCCGAGCCGATGGCCCAAGTCCTCGCAAAGAAATCCGGTTAAATCAAATCTCAGTTCGGGTTTGCCGAGCGGTTCCGGTTTCCCAGAAGCGACACTCTCCGCTCCGCGTCATCGGCGCACAGGTTGAGATCCGAGCGCAAAAGTGACGAGCGCACGCCGCTGCACCCCAGCACTGTATGAAAGAAATAGTCGTGCGTGACGCTCTTTGACGCCGCTGCCTGCAACGCCGATGCGCGCAAGCCAGCCCATTCGTCCTTGCGGTCGGCAATAAACGTGGGGGATGCCCAAATTGCCAGAGGCACCTTCATCTGTTCTTTGGGTGCAACGCTCGTCGGCCAGCCGTGGCCATAAACCCCAAGCTCGCCCAAAGATTCTCCGTGGTCCGAGGTGAAAAAGAGGATCGCATTTTCGGCGCGAAGCATTTCGATGGCCTGGCTCACCACGTAGTCGGTGTACCGTATGCTGTTGTCGTAGCTGTTGACGACATCCAGGGCAGGACAAGTGTAAGCAGCTCCCGTGCATTCCGGCTGGTATTGTGCCCAGGCGCGGGGGTAGCGCTCTGAATAGACCGAATGACTGCCTAACATGTGCAGCACGATCAACAAGCGGCCTTGATTTCGCTCGGCCAGGCTTTTCTTGAGGAACGGCAGCAATTTCTCGTCGACGTTTCCGCCAAGCGCGTTCTTGGAGCCCTGGGTTCCGTCGGTGCCGATTGAAGCCAAGCAAATGTCGGCCTCCTGGCAAATGTCGTAATCGAGACTGGCCTGCATGCTGTACCATTTGGTCTGAAACCCAAGCCGCTTGAATATCGAGACCAGCGAAACTTCAGTAATGGGGAAAGACAGTTTGGCGCTTCCGAACCGCGTGAGCAGGCATGGAATTGCTTCGGCGGTGTGGGTACGGCACGCAGTGACGTCTTTGAAGAAGACCAAGTCGGACTCGCGCGACAAGCGCGGATTGGTTGGTCGATCATAGCCTGCCAACTGGAAATTGGCCGATCGTGCACTTTCGCCGAGCACGATAACAACGACTTCGCCGCCGCGGTGTTTGTCATCCAGGCTGAACAGCGGAGAGATGTCCTGCACAATCACCTGGCGTGTGCGCCAAGCGTGCCGACTGTACTTGGCGCCGTAAACCAGCAGGTTGAGCGGTGAGTAGCGGGCCAGACCAGTCTTGAAAAACTGCGTGGCATCGACCTGTCCAAACGCATGATGGCTGGAAACGACGAGTAGAATTAGCGCGCCTGCGAGGGATAGAACGCCGATTGGGCGCGGCGCCAAAACGATCTTGCCGGTCAGTTGATGCCTAGGGACGATGCTGGTCAGCGCAAGTGCCGCTGCCGTCATGCCGACAACGGCAACAAGCAGTAGGACACTCAAGGGATCGATAAACTCGACCACCTCTTCCTGATCAGTCGAGAGGATCGAACGGATAACGGACATGTCGATGCCGACATTAAGCCGCGCGACATAATAGCTGGCGATGAAGCCCAGGCTCACCAGCACAAGCGTCCAGATCTTTAGAATGCGGTTGTTGAAGGCGGCCAGCAATATCAATACGGCCATGGTGCACCATAGCAGCGCCACCTCAATGACGGCTTGCAGCGCGAAGATCTCGGGTGACGTTTGGGAAAACGAGGACGTGCGTTGAAGGACACTCCCCGCATTGATCAGGCATAGCGCGGTTGCCGCTAACAGGACAAAACCAAGACGGCTTACCCTAAGCCGTCGAGCGCGCGATGATGGTTGGTCCTGCAACGTGCCGATATCCCGCAGACGATCAGTCACAAAGAGGGCGTCGGCCCATTTGGTTTTCGAAGCAGGTAACCTGACTAATGTAGTCCCCGGTAAGCAGCGTAACTCATTGTACCAAAACGTCGATGCGTCATAGGGCATCATGTCGAAAGCGTTCGCTGCGGATCAGCCGTTTACGCTTGGCGGCGATCGCATCAGCTGGCTGGAGATTGCGCCATGACACCTTGTTGCAATCACTATATTTGCAGGCTATGCGCGGCGGCTTTCCGCTGCCCCTGAGACATGGAGACCAAGATGAGGATGCTTGTTGCGGCCGTTTTGATGGTGCTTGGGTTATCGAGCCTTGGGTCGGGCGCGGCGCAGGCCGAGGATCTGCCCTGCGTTAGCACCACCTTCAATCTTTTGTCGCCGAACGACAAGGTGTGCATCAGCGATTTCGACGACCCCGACGTGCCGGGCGTCACCTGCTTCATCTCGCAGGCGCGTACCGGCGGATGGGGTCAGCCGTTCGGCCTGAACGAGGACCCGTCGAATTTCTCCGTCGCCTGCCGACAGACCGGGCCGATCACGGCCGACCTCTCCAAGCTGCCGGAGAAGGAAGAGGCTTTCACCGAGAAGACCAGCATCTTCTTCAAGGCAACGCGCATCTATCGAATCCCAGACGTGAAGCGCAATATCCTGATCTATCTCGCCGTCAGCTCGAAGATCATCAACGGCTCGCCGGCCAACGCGATCAGCGTGGTGCCGCTACGGCCCTGGGCGAAATAGCGCGGTGAAGCGGCCAGCCGTCTCGTGCATCGAATAGCGAATTCACCCATGGCACCGCCGCTCCTTCTGCTCAAGGACATCCATCTCACGTTCGGCAGCGCGCCGCTGCTCGACGGCGCCGAGCTGTCGATCTCGCCCGGCGAGCGGCTGTGCCTGGTCGGGCGGAACGGCTCGGGCAAGTCGACGCTGCTCAAGATCGCCGCGGGCCTCATCGAGCCCGATCGCGGCAGCCGCTTCCTCCAGCCGTCGGCGACCGTCCGCTATCTGCCGCAGGAGCCCGACTTTGCCGGCTTCGCCACCACCGGGGCGTTCGTCGAGGCCGGGCTCGCACCGGGCGACGATCCAAACCGCGCGCGCTTCCTGCTGGAAAGTCTCGGGCTCACCGGCGAGGAGCAGCCGGCCCGGCTGTCGGGCGGCGAGAGCCGGCGCGCAGCACTTGCCCGCGTGCTGGCGCCAGAGCCCGACATCCTCATGCTCGACGAGCCGACCAACCATCTCGACGTGACGGCGATCGAGGGCCTCGAAGATTTGCTCAAGGCCACGCGCTCGGCGTTCGTGCTGATCAGCCACGACCGCCGCTTCCTGGAAAACCTCTCTCGCGCCACGGTGTGGCTCGATCGCGGCATCACGCGCCGGCTCGACCGAGGCTTCGCCGCGTTCGAGGATTGGCGCGACACCATCCTCGAGGAAGAGGAGACCGCGCGCCACAAGCTCGACCGCCGCATCGTTCAGGAGGAGCATTGGCTCCGCTACGGCGTCAGCGCCAGGCGCAAGCGGAACCAGCGCCGCCTCGGTGGGCTCGTCGCGCTCAGAGACGACCGGCGGCGCGAGAAGCTTGCGCGCCCGCAAGGCGACGTGAAACTGACGCTGCAAGAGGCGACCGAGACCGGCCGGAAGGTGATCGATGCGCGGGCCATCGCCAAGAGCTATGGCGACCTCGCGATCGTGCGCGACTTCAGCACCAAGATAAACCGCGGCGACAAGATCGGCATCGTCGGTCCCAACGGCGCCGGCAAGACGACGCTGATCAACATGCTGACCGGCACGCTCGCGCCCGACGCCGGCGTCGTCAAGCTCGGCACCAATCTGGAGATCGCCACGCTCGATCAGCGGCGCGGGAGCCTCGACCCCGACATGTCGGTCGCCGCCACCCTGACCGGCGGGCGGGGCGATGCGGTGATCGTCAACGGTGAGTCGCGCCACATCATCGGCTACATGAAGGACTTTCTGTTCAAGCCCGAGCAGGCGCAGACCCCCGTCAAGGCGCTGTCGGGCGGCGAGCGCGGCAGGCTGCTGCTCGCCCGCGCTCTGGCGCAGCCCTCCAATGTCATGGTGCTCGACGAGCCGACCAACGACCTCGACCTCGAGACGCTCGATTTGTTGCAGGAGATGCTCGCCGCCTATCCCGGCACGCTGATCCTGGTCAGCCACGACCGCGACTTCCTTGATCGCACGGTCACTTCGGTGATCGCCTCCGAAGGCGACGGCAAGTGGATCGAATATGCCGGCGGCTACTCCGACATGGTGGCGCAGCGCGGCCATGGCGTCGGCGCGCTCCTTCGCGTGAAGACGGCGGCGAAGGGGGCGGCGCGGTCGGCGCAACGTGCGTCACGCGCGTCCGAGCCGCGCAAGCGGCTGAGCCCGACCGAGCAGCACGCCTTGAAGACCTCTCCGGCGCGGATCGAGGCGCTCAACGATCGGATCCGGAAGATCGAACGCCAGCTCGCCGATGCCAATTTCTACGCCCGCGACCGGACCGGCTTCGCCGCGGTAGGGGCCGAGCTCGCCAACCTCCAGGCCGAGCTTGCCGCGGCGGAAGAAGATTGGCTCCGCCTCGAGATGCTGCGCGAGGAAATCGAGCGCACCTAAGCGAAAAGACCCCAATCGCGCCGCGCGCTGGCCACTTTCGGAACTGATGACGTTGCCCTGACCCCCCCTTTTTCCGGAAAGATCAGCCCTTGCAGCAACGAAATGCCATTGTCGCCGAGCGCCGCCGCCGGCTGTTGGAAGGTCCGATCGCGCCGGCGCTGATCACGCTTGCGATCCCGATCATTCTCGGCAACGCGCTCCAGTCCGGCTATCAGCTGACCGACGCGTTCTGGGTCGGCCGGCTCGGCGCCGCCGCCGTGGCCGCAGTCGCGATCAGCTTTCCAGTCACCTTTCTCGTCATCGCGCTCGGCGCCGGGCTCGCCATGGCCGGCGCCACGCTGATCGCGCAATATATGGGCGCCGGTCGCCAGGACATGGTGAACCACGTTGCGGCGCAGACCATGGTGATGGTCGCCATCAGCTCGATCGTACTGGGCTCGCTCGGCTATATCGTGACGCCCTATCTGCTCCAGCTCCTCGGCGTCGCCCCCGACGTCTATGCCGGCGCGCTCGGCTTCATGCGCGTGTCCTTCGTCGGCATCATCTTCGTGTTCCTCTACGCCATGTTCCAGGCGCTGATGCGCGGCATCGGCGAGACACGCCTGCCGCTCATCATCGTGCTTGGCACGGTGCTGCTGAACTTCATCCTCGACCCGCTATTCATTTTCGGGTGGGGGCCGGTGCCCGGGTACGGGGTCATGGGGGCGGCCATCGCCACTTTGGTCACGCAAGCTCTGGCCGCTCTGATCGGGATGATCATTCTGCTCGCCGGCCGCCATGGCATCGAGCTCTCCTGGCGGGGGCTCGTGCCCGACCCGCCTTATATCAAGCGCGCCTTTCTGCTCGGCTTCCCAGGCTCGGTCGAGCTGTCGACGCGGGGGCTCGGCCTGATCATCATGTCCTTCCTGGTGGCGAGCTTCGGCACCTTGACGATGGCCGCCTACGGCGTCGGCTCGACCATCCTGCAAGTGGTGATGATCCCGGCGATGGGCCTGTCGATGGCGGTGTCGACTCTGGTCGGCCAGAACATCGGCGCCGGCAACATTCAGCGCGCCTCGCGCATCGCTCTGCTCGGCGTCGCCTTGGGCTTCGGCATTCTGACGCTCGTCGGCGCCGTGGCCTTTGCCTTCGCGCCTTGGATCGTGGCGTTCTTCGTGCCCAACGACGCCGACGTCATCGCCGAGGGCGCACGCTTCATCCGCATCATGTGCCTCGCCTGGGGCGGCATGGGAATTCAGCTCTGCGTGGTTGCGACCTTCCGGGCCTCAGGCAACATGCTGATGGCCATGGTCATCGCGCTCGTCTCGCAATTCATGATCCAGTTCCCGCTGGCCTATGTCCTGTCGAAGCACACGACGCTGCACGCCGATGGGCTGTGGTGGTCTTTCCCGGTCACCAACGTCCTGGTGGCCCTGGTCTCGCTCGGCTGGTTCGCCCGCGGCTCGTGGAAGACCACAAAGCTGACCGAGGAAGACCGCGAGACCGCCAAGGTGACGGAGGAATCGATCATCGAGGAAGGCCTGCGCTGAGCGGCGTTAGGTGATCCGCGCCACGACCTGCTCCAGGCTTGCGAAGAACTTCTGCCAGCCGAACTTGGCGCCCTGGTAGGCTTGGCTCTGATCCGGCCGGAAGCCTGACTGCTCCATGCGCAGGTGAGTCCCCGTGCTCGTCGGGGTGAGAGTCCACGTGACGACACTCTCAAGGCCCATGGCCGCCCACGTGTAGGACAGCGTCTTGTTCGGCTCGATTGAAAGGACCTGACAGTCGACAGCGCCCCAGTCACCGCGAAGATTGAAGCGGTGGGCGACGACCGGCTTGAAGTCGTTCTTCATGAGCCAATCTTCGATCAGGTGTGGTTGCGTAAGCGCACGCCAGATCTTTTCCGGCGGATAAGGCATCTCGCGTTCGATAACCACGGAGCGCGTCTCGGTCGACGTTTCGGTCATTGGTCGATCCTCTTCAATAGGTCTTCGAGGCGGTCAAACCGGTTGCGCCAGAAGGCGCCGTAATGGTCCAGCCAGTCGATCAGCGGCGCGAGACCCTCGGGGTCGGCGCGATAATGAGTGTTCCGCCCGTCGCGCCGGTCGCGCACGAGCCCGGCGAGCTTGAGCACGCCGAGATGCTTGGAGACGGCGGGCTGCGAAACGCCGGCCTGGTCGGTGAGCGCACGCACGGTCAGCTCGCCGTCGCGGCAGAGCCGCTCGAAAATTGCACGCCGAGTCGGGTCGGCCAGGCTGCTGAAAAGCTCTTTGGACGGCATGAAAATCAATAACCAATGGGTTATTGATTGTCAAACGCTGGAGGATACCCGTCTGTAAAAGCTAGGCTTTTTGAAATTCACGCCAGCCACGCAGCGAAATCGCGGGGAACTGCGTTGTAACGCCGTGCGCTGAGAAAGTCCCCGACGAGGGCAACGCTGATGGGGATAGTCTCGATGACTTGTCATCAAGGGCGTGCAGAAGCCTCTTAGATGAGGTAGAGGCCATTCGTTTCGAGTAAAATCGAGGCCTCGCATTCGCGCCTGGCGGAAGTTTTGAGCCAACAGAGGAGATCACCATGAGAAGAGTTCTTATCGCGACAGCGATCGGCGCGATCGCGCTTGTCGGCCTGTCGGCCAATAGCTGCAGCGGCGAGAAGAAGGAGGAGGCAGTCCCTCCGGCCGCCGCCCCCGCAGCTCCGGCTGAGACGCCGCCCGCCACGCCGCCGGCAACGCCGCCGGCTCAGTAGGCATCGAGCTTTCCGGCCCGGCCGCGCGTGCTTCGGCGCTCGCGGTCGGGTCGCTCTTTATTGCGCGGGCACCGGAAAGGCATCGACGATCGGCGCAAGCTCGCGCGTAGTGTCCCAATCGCCGTCCTCCCGCGTCAGGCCGAGCCTGACGATGACGAGATCGCGTGACGGCACGACGGCGATGATCTGCTGGTCGTGACCGAGCATGTAATAGGCGTCGGCCGGCATCCTCAGCTTGCCGCTTAGAGCTGACTCCGGCAGCTTCAGCCAAACATGCGCGCCATACTCGCCGCGCGGGGACAGCACGGTCGGCTTGCGGCTGTAGGCGACCCAGCCTTCGGGCAGGAGCCGCGTCCCCTCCCACACCCCATCGTGCATGAACAACAGCCCGAGCCGCGCGAAATCCCGCGCCGAGGCGTACAGGAACGACGAGGCCGCGAACGTGCCCGATGCGTCGGGCTCGAGCACCGCGCTTCGCATCCCTAACGGCCCGAACAGCCGTTCGAGCGGGTAGCCGAGATAGTCGTGCTCGTTCGCAAAGCTCCGGCGCAGGATGGCGGAGAGGATCGTCGTCGTGCCGCTCGAATAGGCCCAATGCGTGCCGGGCGGGTAGGCGAGCGGCTGATCGGCGGCAAACGCTGCCTTGTCGCCCTTGACGAACAGCATCTGCACCACGTCGCTCTGCGTGCCGCCATAGGTCTCATCGAAAGCGAGCCCGCTCGTCATGCGCATCAACTGGTCAAGCGTGATGGCGCGGCGCGGATCGTCCTCGCCCTGCCATTCCGGCATCAGCGCGGTGTCGCTCACCGCGAGCTTGCCGTCCTTCACTCTCAGCCCGACGAGTGCGTTGACCGCGCTCTTGCTCATCGACCAGCCGATCAGCGGCATCGAGGCATTGAATCCTTCGGCGTAGCGCTCGGCGACGATGCGCCCGTCATAGACCACCACCAGCGCCCGGCTGCGGCGCGGATGGGCCGGATCGGGCTCGGCAAAGACCGCCTCGACGGCGGCGGCAAGTGCTGCTCCGTCGACCCCGTCAGGCAGCGTGCCGAGCGCGACCTGCTCGCCCTCGGGCCACAGAATCTCGGGATTGCGCGCTCTGAGCGACAAAAAGACGGTCGGGTCCTCAGACCTGAGCTCGGTTTCGCTCTTGCCGTCGAGCAGCGTGCAGCCGAGTCCTTGACGATAGATCGCCGTCTGCCGCGCCAAGCCGTAAGCCGAGGCGCTCACGCGTTTGCCGTCGCGATCGATCTCGTGCTGGAAGTAGCTGAGCAGCTCGTAACCCTTGCCGGTCAGATCCTCGGCGAGCACGGATTGCGGGTCGCGCCCCGACACGAACATTCCGGCGCATAGGATCTGCGCGGTGACGCCCGAGCCGAGCAGGGCGGTGCGGTAGAGGCGCGTGCCGAGGAGGGCGCAGGCGGCGATGACCGCGGCAAGAAAAAGGAGTAGAGCCGCCCTGCGCTTTCCCATCGCACGCCTATGTCAGTGCCGAAGCAGCCTCCAGGACCTCTTCGGCATGGCCGGGCACCTTCACCTTGCGCCAGACATTGCGCACCACGCCCTTGGCGTCGATCAGGAAGGTCGACCGCTCGATGCCCATATATTTCCGCCCATACATGCTCTTCTCGACCCACGTGCCGTAGGCTTCGCACACTGTGCCGTCCTCGTCGGCGGCGAGCGGGAAGGTGAGGCCGTATTTCGCCTTGAACTTGTCGTGGCTCGCGACCGAGTCGCGCGAGATGCCGACGATCGCCGCCTTCACCTTGGAGAAATTGGGCAGCGCGTCGCGGAAGGCGCACGACTCGGCCGTGCAGCCCGACGTGTCGTCCTTGGGGTAAAAATAGAGCACCACCGCCTTGCCCTTGAGCGCCTTGAGCGAGACCTTGCCGCCGCCGTCAGACGGCAGGGTGAAATCGGGTGCCTTGCTGCCAACCTCGACGCTCATGCGTCACTCCTTTGCGCCGGATTGCTCCGGGCGACGGTCAACGCCGTCAGCGCCACCACGAAGGCCATCGTCAGCAGGCTAATGATGGCTCCCGCCTGGAAGATATCCCCGCTCTGCCACACAGCTCCAGTGGCGTCACTGACCGGCGTGGAGGCACTCGCGCGATAAACCAACACGTAGTTGGCGGCGACAATCGCGTACATGGCGATGGCTTGCGCGTAATAGGCCCTCGGCTGCGGCGGATCGACCTCGGGTCCCCGTGCCCGCAGATAGAACGCGAACAGTTGCATGAACACATAGACGGTGAGGAACCAGCCCACATAATTCGACAGTGGCACGCCGAAGAAGCCGCCGCCCTTTTCCCAGATCCACAGTTTTTGGATCGTCGACGACGCGGGGTCCATGGCGAGGTCCCACAGCACCATGATGAAGGCGGCGATGAACGGGGTGGCGAACGTCGTCAGCGTGTCGGCATCGCGCCTGACGCCGCCGACCAGGATGCTCGAAAGCGTCCAAGCCAGGTAGCCGACGCCGAGATAGGCCGGCCCGATCATCAGCGGTACGTGAAGCAGCTTTGGTCCGAGCGCGTCGGTGTAATGATAGAACCCGAACGGAAACCCCGTGGCGACGCCCATGTTCTCGAATCCATTGCTGACCACGAGGCAAATGGCGGCAAAGATAGCGATCCCGATCGCGCCGTAGCGCTGCGCGCCGTGCAGGAACACGAACGCGACCAGAACGACGAGGCCGAGCGCGGTGATCGACAACTCGTCGCGGAACACTCCGGCGACCGTGTCGATCGCAAACAGCAGCACGAGAAGCCAAAGCAGGATTGAGCGGATCATGCGATCTCGTCCCCCAAGGGCGGGCCGGGGCGCACGATCTGGACGGTCTGCGGTCGGGGCCTGCAACTGAAGCTTACTAGTCGGATTCTCGGTCCGCCTGAACGCCTTTTTTCGCTGACTGCCGATCCGCGCGTGCGCCGGCTCGGCGGATGGCCTATGCTGCAAGGACGATGGCACAGCCCCGAGGCGGAACGGGATCGTCGATTGCCATGGCGCGCAGGCTGGCGCTTGCTTGCACGCTCTTGATCCTGGCGGGCGTAGCCATGCCGGCAGCCGCGCGCGATCCACAACCGCCGCCCTGCCCACCGCGCGCACGCGGCGAGCCGAAGCCGGCCGATTGCTACGATCCTTGTCCCTCAGACATGGTCGGCGAGCAGCCCAACTGCTCATGCCCGCCGGGCACGGTGAAACTCGAGCGGCCGCCGAAGCCTGGCCAACACTGCAGTACGCCAAGCTCGTCGTCAGGGATGATCGAGAAGAACAGCAAGCTAAAGAGCGTGCTGAAGCCGTGTCCCGACGGCAGGATCGGGACGAACTGCCACTGCCCTCTGGGAACCATGGAGCCGGACTGCAAGCCGCCCGTGCTGATTCCCCAGCAAGTGCCAAAGGGCCAGTTCTAGCCGAGCCGCTTCGTCATCCGGATATGCGGGATGGTATTCTCGTCGAACGGTTCGCCTTCGCCGGTGTAGCCGTGGCGGGCGTAGAAGCCCTCGGCGGCGAGCCGCGCGTTCAGCACGATCAGCCGGAAGCCTTCGCTTTGGGCAAAGCGCTCGGCATGGTCGAGGAGCTGCGCGCCGATCCTCTCGCGCCGCCGGTCCTCGGCGACAGCCATCTGCTTCAGCTGAACCGTATCGGCGCCAAGCGGCTTGAGCGACACCGAGCCGACCACCGCGCCATGCGAGACGGCGCAGAAATGCCGGCGGCGCGCGTCGTCTGCAAGCTCGTCCTCGGTCACATGCAACCCGAGCGGCTGGCGCAGCACCGCCTCGCGGAGCGCCAGGGACTTGCGGTAGAGGTCGGAGCCGAGTGGCGCCTCGATCACCACGATCCAGCCCGCGCCGCCCGCTTTCATTGCTCACGACCCTTTGGCGAGCTGCTCGACCATGGCCCAGATGCCGGCGATCTGCGGCGCGTCCTTGCCGAGATAGTCGAGGCCGGTATAGCCCCACCAGTCCCAGCAGCCTTGCGGGTTGATGCCCGTGATCGACTTCGCCTGCGGGAACAGGATGACGAGCCGATTGGCGTCGGCGATCTCGGCGTAGCCTGACTCCTTGATGAAGTCGTCGCCGACCGTCTCGCGCGACTGCTCGCAGCCATGCAGCGCGATATGGATGCGGCAGCCGGGCTTCTCGCTGCAGCTCTGAGGGACATAGACCACGCCCTCGTCGGCGAAACCGTCGCCCGGGTCGGAGAATGGCTGCTGGTCGAACACGATGAAGTGACCTTTGGGCTCGGCCGACGGCGCGGCGAGCGGCCCGTAGATCCAGCCGAGGATGGCGAGCGCCTGGTCGTAGTCGCAGTCGCTGACGTAAGGCGTGGCGGTGATGCCGCACGCCGATCCGCCCTGCTTGGTGATGAAGGCGTGGCCGCCTTCCTTCTCGACCAGGGTGAGGTTGGTAGCCTTCACTCCCGCTTCCTTGAGGAAGGCGGCAGCCGCCTCGACCACCGGGCGCGTCACGGTCTGGTCCTCGTTGCCGGAGAACAGATAGACGTTGTCGTCGGCGAGACCCGCGAGTGGATCGATCTGGTCGTCTTTGGCCAGCTCCTCGGCGCGCTTGGCGAGCGCCTTCGGGTCGGGCGTCCCGGCAGTGGTCTGCATGCACTCATTCAGCGCCTGCTGGGCGTTCTGCAACACTGCGGACGGCCAGAACGGGACCTGCAGGCTCGCCGCCGACTCGGCGCAAGCGTAAGGCCCTCCGGCCACGATGCCGGCGCCTTTGATGTCCTTGGAGTGAGCGACCTCGATCTGCACGGCCATGAACGCGCCCGACGACAGTCCCGAGACCGAGGTCGCGGCGATGTCGGCGCCGAGCTTGGGCAGTTCTTCCGCTGCGAGCGGCCGGTGAGAGAGAAGCGTGAGCGCGGCAGCGAGGCACATCGCGGCCGAGAGGTGAGCCGCTCGCGTCGTCGTCGTCAGCTTCGTGCGCGCGCTCCTCCTCGGCAGCTTCAGGACAGCGTCACGCTGGCTTTCCGACCGCCGCGAGCGTCTCGCGTGAAGGGTCCTGGAAACTTTTTCATGGTCAATGTGTCTCATGAGGGCAAAAACCTCTTGCATCGCTCGAACGCGGGTGTAAATAGCGCCTCGTTTGTAATAGACATCTGCTGGTTGGGGAGGACGCCATGTCCAGTGACGCCCTCTTCCAATTGGGGATGGACTTGGATCATGGTTCAAGCACCGCCCAAACGGAAGAAAAGCATTCCCTGTGCGCCTCTCACGAGGAACGCAAGGACTTTTTCTGTGAGCGCGATGGGGTCCGTTATGCGGGCACCCATCTCATCATTGATCTCGTTCGGGCAGAGCGGCTCGACGACCTAGAGCACATCGAGCAGACGCTTCGACGGTGCATCGAGGTCGCAGGCGCCACGCTGCTACACATCCACCTTCACCACTTCACCCCTAACGGGGGTGTTTCGGGTGTTGCGGTTCTCGCTGAATCGCACATCTCGATCCACAGCTGGCCCGAATACGGCTACGCCGCGCTTGACGTGTTCATGTGCGGTGAAACCAATCCGCGGGCGGCTATCGAGGTCCTGAAGGAGGCATTCTCGCCTCGCAGGGTGGTGGTCAAAGAGCATCTGCGTGGCAAGGAAATGAACCGATGGACCGCTGGGTCGAAGAGACGCTCCACCGTGGCTTCCGTGTCCGCCTGAGCGCGGACCGCGTCCTCTTCGATAGTGAGACCGAGCACCAGCGTCTGATCATCTTCGAAAACGCCGATTTCGGGCGCGTCATGATGCTCGACTCGATCGTGCAGCTCACGACCAAGGACGAGTTCATCTACCACGAGATGATGTCGCACGTTCCGCTGTTCGCCCACGGCAAGGCGCGCAAAGCCTTGATCGTGGGCGGCGGCGACGGCGGCGTGCTCAGGGAGTCCTTGCGGCATCCCGAGCTCGAAGAGGTCACGCTGTGCGAGATCGATCGCGGCGTGATCGATCTCTGCCGCCAGCACTTCCCGGACATCTCGGCCGGCGCCTATGACAATCCGCGCACCAGGATCGTCATTGCCGACGGCACCAAATTCGTGGCCGAGACCGACGAGCGCTTCGACGTGATCATGATCGATTTCGACCGATCCGGTCGGGCCTGGCGCCGTGCTGTTCACGCGCGAGTTCTATGCCGGCTGCCAGCGTTGCCTCGCGCCGGGCGGGCTGCTCGTCACCCAGAACGGACTGCCGTTCCTCCAGGCCTCCGAGCTCAAGCAGAGCGTCGGCTATTTCCGCGAGCTGTTCGGCGACGCGAGCGCGTATCTCGCCAACACGCCGAGCTATTTCGGCGGGCCGATGTCCTATGGCTGGGCGACCGACAACGCCAAGCTCAGGCGCCACAAACGGCGGAAGATCGCCCGGCGTTACGAGCGGGCGGGCGCGTTCCCGACGCGTTACTGGCGTCCCGACGTGCACGTCGCCGCCTTTGCCCTGCCGACCTACATCCAGGACCTGGTCGAGTTGGCCTAAAGGCGGGCGAGGAGCGGAAGCTCGCCGACCAGAGGCCGGCAATAGGCGTGGAACGCCGCGCTCACGTCGTTGGAGCCCGAAATGAACTCTGGCGGCACGTGGCGGGTGCGGCGGGCAACCGCCTTAAGGTCGGCGCGAGCGCATTCGCTACGATAGGCGTCGGCCGCGTTGCTGGTCCTGACGATGATCACCGAGGCGCTTCGATCGCCGCGCGCTGCCAACTCGGCGGCATAGCGGCCGACAGCGCGAGCCTCGGCCGCATCGACCGGCGACGGCTCTGGCCAGCAGCGCTGGATATAGCCGAACGTGTCGGCGCGGACGCGCGGGGCCTTGCCGCCTTTGGGCGTCAGTCCCGTCTTCACCAGATCGGCGAGCCCGTCGCCGAGCGCGCCCGACCCCGAGAGCTGCACATTGCCGTGCGCGTCGACCTCGCCCGAGCGCATCAGCTTCGGTGCGATCTCCGCGCCGGTCTCGTCGCGGATGCCCTCGCTGACCGCGATCTGGCAGCGCCCGAGCCTGGCGTAGACCGCCTCGACATCGGCCAAGAAGGCGTCGGTCGAAAACGGCACCTCGGGGAGATAGATGAGATGCGGCGCTGGCCGGTCGGCTGGCGAAGCGCCGTTCGCAGCCTGGCCACGCGCGAGCGACGCCGCGGCGGTAAGGAATCCAGCGCCCCGCCCCATGACGACGTTGATCTTGATGCCGCCGAGGCTCGCATTGTCGAGCGCGTCTCCCGCACACGCCATTGCGACGTAGCGCGCGGCTGACGGAAAGCCCGGCGTGTGGTCGTTCTCCAGCAGGTCGTTGTCGATCGTCTTCGGCACGTGGAAGCAGCGGAGCTCGTAGCCGGCGGCTTCCGCCTTCTCGCTCACGATGCGGCAGGTGTCCGCCGAGTCGTTGCCGCCGATATAAAAGAAGTAACGGACGTCGTTGGCCCGCGCGCCGGCCAGGATCTTCTCGCAATAGGCGTCGTCCGGCTTGTCGCGGGTCGAGCCGAGCGCGGCAGAGGGCGTGCGGGCGACCGCCTCGAGCTTGGCCTTGTCGATGGCCGTGAGATCGACCAGCCCGTCGCCGTCCGCCTTGACCAGCCCGCGCACGCCGTGGCGCATGCCTAAGATGCGCTTCACCTTACCCGAGGCCACGAGCCCGGCGCCGAGCCCCTCGACCACCCCGGCGAGCGACTGATTGATGACCGCGGTCGGCCCACCGGACTGGCCGATCACTGCATTGCCGGTAAGAAGATCGGTCACGTGCGCACTCCTGGTTCATGAAGCGCGCGGAGAATGCCCTGGAGCCCGGACCGAGCGCAAGCCGCCGATTGGCCGGAGAGCTGAGGTCAAGCCCGCAAGAGATGCAGGCTGAACAGCCGGTCCTTGTCGGTCCAGGCCTTGACCGGCTGCCAGCCTGACGCGCCGGCAAGCGCCTGGAACTCGGCGACCGTGTATTTGTGCGAGTTCTCGGTATGGATGCGCTCGCCCTCGGCGAAGGCGAAGGCGTGCCCCTGCACATGCACGGTCTGCCGCACGCGGCTCACGAGATACATCTCGATCCGGCCGTCAGTCTCGTTCCACACCGCGTCATGGGCGAAGCGCGCAAGGTCGATATCGCCGTCGAGTTCGCGGTTGATGCGCGCGAGCAGGTTGAGGTTGAAGGCGGCGGTGATGCCACGCCGGTCATTGTAGGCGGGGATCAAAATCGAGGCCGGCTTCTTCAGATCGACGCCGATCAGAAAGCCGCTCCCCTTGCCGAGCAGACGCGCGGCGCTGGCGAGGAATCCGCGCGCCTCGTCATGGGTCAGATTGCCGATCGTCGAGCCCGAGAAGAAGCCGAGCCGCTTTCGCCTCCGTGCGACCGGAGGAAGCTCGCGTGTCTTGGTGAAGTCGGCGATCAGCGGAACGATGGCGAGTCCTTCGTGCCGCTCTGACAGCCACGTGGCGGCCTCCTGAAGGCTCTCTGCGGCGATGTCGATCGGGACATAGGCGCTGACACGGGCGAGCGCGCCGAGCAGCAGGCTCGTCTTGCGGCTCGAGCCGGAGCCGAACTCGACCAGCACGCGCGCATCGCTGGCCGCGCTGGCGATCTCGGCGCGATGGGTTTCGAGCAGGGAGGCTTCCACCCGCGTGGGGTAGTATTCCTCGAGCTTGACGATCTCCTCGAACAGCTCCGAGCCGACCGCGTCGTAGAAGAAGCGGCAGGGAATGCTCCGCTGGCGCTGGGCGAAGCCCGACAGCACGGCTTCGGCGAACTCGCTGTGAGCAGGCGCCGGCCGCGCGCGGGCGCTCTCAGCCGGAGCGGGCGAGCCGTGCGGCAGCTGGAGCGAGACGTCGCCCTCCATCACGCATCGCCCGCGAGGCGCAGGCCCATGAACTGCCAGCGCTGATGGGGATAGAAGAAATTGCGATAACTCCGCCGCACATGACCCTCCGGGGTCACGCAGGAGCCGCCCCTGAGCACGAACTGATTGCACATGAACTTGCCGTTGTACTCGCCGACGGCGCCGGGCGCGGCCTTGAAGCCGGGGTAGGGGAGATAGGCGCTCCCGGTCCACTCCCAGACATCGCCGAACATCTGCTGGAGGCCCGAGCCGGCCTTGGCGGGCATGGCGCGAAGATGGCCCTTGCCAAGCGTGCGGCCCTCGACCGGCACGCTCGCCGCCGCGACCTCCCACTCGAACTCCGTCGGCAGCCGGCACCCGGCCCAGCGCGCGAACGCGTCGGCCTCGTAATAGCTGACATGCGTGACCGGGGCGGCGGGATCGACGGGACGGAAGCCCTGGAGGCCCATCTGGAGATAGCCGCCATCGCCTTGCTCGTAATAAAGCGGGCCCTGCCAGTCCTGCGTCTTGACCGTGTTCCAGCCATCGGCAAGCCAGAGCGTCGGCGTGGCGTATCCGCCGTCCTCGATGAACTGGATCCACTCGCCGTTGGTCACGCAGCGATTGGCGAGCTTGAATGGGCGGAGCAACACCTCGTGAGCCGGGCCCTCATTGTCATAGGCGAAGCCTTGCCCCTCGTGGCCGACCTCGAAGATGCCGCCGTCGAAAGCAACGAAGTCGAGCAGCACGGTCTCGCCGACGGCGATGCCCGGGCTCGCCTGGCGGTAGGCCGGCTTCAACGGCTCGGCGGCGAACAGCGCGAGACTATCGGTGAGCAGAAGCTCCTGGTGCTGCTGCTCGTGGTTGATGCCGAGCTCGATCAGCGAGGCCGCCTCGTCGGCAAGCGCGCCACCGCAGAGCCGCGCCAGCGCCTCATCGACGAAGGCGCGATAGGCGCGCACCTCATCGCCGGAGGGGCGGGTCAGGAGGCCGCGCTTCGGCCGCGGGTGGCGGGGGCCCACGCTTTCGTAATAGGAGTTGAAGCAATATTCGAAGCGCTCGTCGAACACGTGGTAGCCCGGCAGGAAGCGGTTCAGCAGAAAGGCTTCGAAGAACCATGTGGTGTGCGCGAGATGCCACTTGGTCGGGCTTGCATCTTCGTTTGCCTGGACGACCTGGTCCTCGTCGCTGAGCGGGCTCGCGAGCTCGGTCGAGAGCGCCCGCGTGGCCATCAGGCGGTCGCCGAGCGAAGCTGCTTCTGATTCGGGGCTCGGCTGCGGCTCGGCGAGGGCAGTCCTCAGTCTCATGTCAGGCTCCGTCGGCTCGGGCTATGGTGAAAAAAGCCCGGGAATCCCGAGCCAACTTCGCTGAGCACTTTGAACGCCAGATTTACCAGCTTGTTCCGCCTCATGAAATGCTCAACCATGCACAATCTAGTGAGCGCGATTTGATTTTCGTTGGAGTTTTCGATGCGGGAATCCGCTGCCAAGAAAGACGATCCCGTCCTGGCGTTCGACGGTCGCCAGTCTGAGATCGCCGCCGAGCTCCAGCGCGGCGTGTGCCGGGCTTTCCGCGCGCTTGGGCTGTCGGTGGTCACCGAGCTTCCGCTTGCCAATGGGCGCCGCGCCGACGTGGTCGGGCTGTCGCCGGCGGGCGACGTGACGATCGTCGAGATCAAGTCGTGCCTGCTCGACTACCGCACCGACGGCAAGTGGCAGGACTATCTCGCGTTCTGCGACCGGCTTTTTTTCGCCGTCACTGCCGACTTCCCGCGCGAGGTCATCCCGCACGAGGCTGGCCTCATCCTCGCCGATCGCTATGGCGCCGAGCTGGTGCGCGAAGGATTGATGGAGCGCCTGTCAGCCGCGCGCCGCAAGGCGATGATGCTGTGCTTCGCCCGCGCCGCGGCGCTCAGGCTGCAGCGCCACCTCGACCCCGCTTGCGGGTTTGAGTTTTAGTGACACGCCGCGGCCTCACCCTGAGGAGGTCGCTTCAAGCGGCCGTCTCGAAGGGTGTGGCTCATGCTTCGAGACGCCTCCTTTGGCGGCTCCTCAGCATGAGGAGTCTTATTTCGGCGCCCGCTTGGCGAGGATGCGCTGCAAGGTGCGGCGATGCATGTTGAGCCGCCGCGCGGTCTCCGAGACGTTGCGGTTGCAGAGCTCATAGACCCTCTGGATGTGCTCCCAGCGCACCCGGTCTGCCGACATCGGGTTCTCCGGCGGCGGCGCCTTGGCCGTGGTCGAGGCGACCAGCGCGTTGTACACGTCGTCGGCGTCGGCCGGCTTGGCGAGATAGTCCACCGCGCCGAGCTTAACGGCGGTGACGGCGGTGGCGATATTGCCGTAGCCGGTCAGCACCACGGCGCGCGAATCGGGACGCACGTCTTTCAGCGCGGCGATGACGTCGATGCCGTTGCCGTCTTCGAGGCGCATGTCCACCACCGCGAAAGCCGGCGGCCGACGCCTGAGCGACGACAAACCTTCCTCGACCGAAGCAGCCGCCTCGACCTCGAAGCCGCGCGTCTCCATGGCCCGTGCGAGCCTTGCCAGAAAGGCGCGATCGTCATCGACGATCAAAAGGGTGTTCTCGTGGGGCACGCGCTCGCCTTCGAACGGCGTCGGCGAGTCCTGATGCGCTTCCATGTCCGAGCTCCTGATCAATTGCTCCTGCCCAACCCCGACGGCGTAAGCGTCTCTTGGATAGAGGAGGTCTCTTGTGGATCACTCTGCGAATGTCGGCAAGGCTACCAAAGTATGAGGCTGTCACGAAATGAACTGCTCGTAATGTGGCCATTGCCGGACGCCGACAACAGGGGAACCGGGCCGAAAACGGCGCCCGGGTGCTCGCTAAAGTGCCGCAGGCTCGGGTCTGAACTGGGCTTCTTCCGACATCCGCTCGAAGCGCGACCTTGGCCACGACACGGTGACCAGGGCGCCGGCGTGCGGCTGGGGGCGGTTGGCGAGCGCGAGCGTCGCGCCTGATCGCTCGAGCAGAGTCTTGGCGATGAAGAAGCCGAGCCCCATGCCGATATGCTCGTCGGGCGCCTCCTGGCGGAAGCTCTGCGCCGGGCGCGTGGTGACGAACGGCTCGCCGAGTTGCTCGAGCACGTAAGGCGGGAAGCCCGAGCCGTCGTCGGCGATCACGATTCTGACCTCGTCCTTCGACCAATGCGCGTCGACCTCGACCTTGGTGGCGGCGAAGTCGACGGCGTTCTCCAGCAGATTGCCGAGCCCGTAGAGGACGCCGGGGTTGCGCTCGGTGATCGGCTCGATCGCGCTCGGGCTTCCCGCCACCACGTCGACGGCCGGTCCGGTGCGAACCTCGATCGGCACGGCGACCAGCCGGTGCGGGGCGACCACCTCCTCGATCAGATGGCTCACCGGCAGCCGCGATACGATGATGTCGATCTGCTCGCCGCGCGCGGCAAGCTCGGCCAGGATATGGCGGCAGCGCTCGGCCTGGGCGCGCAGCAGCACCACGTCCTCGTAATGCGGGTCGCTGGGCTTGGCATCGCGCATCAGCTCCTTGGTGACGACGGCGATGGTAGCGAGCGGCGTGCCGAGCCCGTGCGCCGCCGCTGCCGCGAGCCCGTCGAGCGCCGACAATTTCTGCTCGCGCGCCAGCACCATCTCGGCGGCGGCCAGTGCCTCCGCCATGCGGCGTGCTTCCTCGGCCGTCCGCCAGGAATACAAGGCGATGAACAGGATGCTCGACACCAGTGCCGCCCAAATCCCCATGACGTAGGGGAACGGCAGCAGCAGGCTCGAATGGTGGAACCACGGCAGCGGGTGATGGAAGCTGGTCAGCACCGTCGCCACGCTGATGGCGAGCGCGCCGAGCGCTGCGGTGACCCTGAGCCGCAAGGTCGATGCCGACACCGCGACCGGGGCGATCAGCAGGAAGGCGAATGGGTTCTCAAGCCCGCCGGTGAGGTAGAGCAGAGCCGCGAGCTGGAGCACGTCGAAGCCGAGCATGGCGAACGCGTAGCTCGATTTGAGACGCTGGCTCGCCGGGTAGCGGATGCGGAGCGCGACATTGAGCCACGCCGCGAGCGCGATCACCGCCAGGCACCAGCCGATCGGCAGGTCGATGCCGAGCACCCAATAGGCGCCAATCACCGTGAGGCTCTGGCCGAGCACGGCGAGCCAGCGCAGGCGCACGATGGTCTGCAGCCTGAGCCGGCTTTCGCCGGCTCTCAAGCCTTCGGGGACGCTCTCGAAGCGGCTGGTTTGAACTCTTGTGTTGGGCGGCCATACCTCAAGTCTAGCACGAGCTGGAAGAGCCATAATTCGGACAAAGCGGACGCGCAGCGCAAACGCCATGGACCAGAGAGTGACAAGCTCCGCCGCAGCGCCCGCGGTCGCCCCTGTGGCGGTGCGCGACCTGACCAAAACCTATGGCGCCGTCACGGCCGTCGACCATATCAGCTTCACGCTGGCGCCGGCCTCGACGGTGGCGCTGCTCGGCGGCAACGGCGCCGGCAAGACCACGACCATCGCCATGCTGCTTGGGCTCGTGGTGCCGACCTCGGGCGAGGTCCGGGTGTTCGGCGCCGATATGAGCAAGGAGCGCGGCTCGATCGCCCACCGGCTCAACTTTCAAAGCCCCTATGTCGACCTTCCGGCCCGGCTCACCGTCAGGCAGAACCTCACCGTCTATGCCGGTCTGTACGGCATCGCCAATGGACCTGAGCGCATCGCCTATGTCGCCGAAGATCTTCAGATCGTGCCGATGCTCGACCGCGAGACCGGCAAGCTGTCGGCCGGGCAGAAGACCCGCGTCGGTCTCGCCAAGGCGCTTTTGAATGCGCCGGAGCTTCTGCTGCTCGACGAGCCGACCGCCTCGCTCGACCCCGACACCGCCGACTGGATCAGGCGGAAGCTCAAGGACTATGCCCGGAGCCGCGGCGCGACGCTGCTGCTCGCCTCGCATAACATGACCGAGGTCGAGCGCCTCGCCGACCGCGTCATCCTGCTCGACCAGGGGCGCATCCTCGAGGACGAGACGCCACGCGCTCTGATCGAGACCTTCGGCCGCAAGACGCTCGAGGAGGTGTTCCTCGACGTGGTGCGCGGCCGAGCCAAGCAAGAGGCCGAGAGGCCGGAGAGCGAGATCGCTCCGGCAAGGAAGGCGTCATGACCACGCTCTCGGCAACGGCAAGCGGCGCCGAGCCGATCATCCTGCCGCCGAACGGCTGGGCCGCCTCTTTCCGCCGGATCGGCGCACTGGTCAAACGCTATATCTATCTCCTGCGCAGCTCGGGCGTGCGGCTGGTCGAGCTCATTTACTGGCCGTTCTTGCAAATGATCACCTGGGGATTCCTCCAGAAATATCTCGCCGGGACCACGAGCCCGCTCGCGCAGGGCGCCGGCGTGCTGATCGGCTCGGTCTTGCTGTGGGACATCCTGTTCCGCTCCAAGATCGGCTTCTCCACCACCTTCATCGAGGAGATGTGGTCGCGCAATCTCGGCAATCTGCTCACCAGCCCGCTGCGCGCCTATGAGTTGGTCGCAGCCCTCAGCCTGTGGAGCGTGATCAGGCTCGGCGTCAGCATGGTGCCGGTCGCGCTCTGCGCCTATTTCATCTTCGGCTTCAACCTGCTCGGCCTCGGCCTGCCGCTGGTGGCGTTTTTCGTCGTGCTCGTGCTGACGAGCTGGTCGCTCGGGCTGATTTCGGCCGGTGTGATCCTGCGCTACGGCCTTGGCGCCGAGGAGCTTGCCTGGTCGCTCGCGTTCGTGCTGCTGCCGCTCTGCTGCGTCTATTATCCGGTGTCGGTGCTGCCCGGCTGGCTCCAGGTCGTGGCGCTCGCGCTCCCGCCGACGCATGTGTTCGAGGGCATGCGCTCGATCCTCCTGCACAACACCTTCGACCCGAACGAGCTGTGGTGGGCGCTGTCGCTCAATGCCGTCTATCTTCTCGCCGGCTATCTGACCTTCAGCCGGTTCCTGGAGAGCGCGCGGGTCAACGGCACCCTGGTCCAGCTCGGCGAATAGATGCGAAGCCGCCTGCTCCTCATCGTCCTGTTGGGATTCCTGCTCGGCGCGGTTGGCGGCGCCGTGGCGCTGCTGCTCACCAAGGGCGCACCGGTCCCGCCGGTCGAGACCAGCGGCAAGGCACTGATCGGCGGTCCCTTCGCCCTCATCGATCAGGCCGGGAAGCCGGTCACCGACCAGGATTTCCGCGGGCGCTACATGCTGGTGTTTTTCGGCTTCACCCATTGCCCCGACATTTGCCCGACCGAGCTTCAGGTGATGGCGGCGGCGCTCGAAGCCCTTTCGCCGAAGGAGCGGGATGAAATTGTCCCCGTCTTTATTACCCTCGACCCCGAGCGCGACACGCCTGCGGTGATGGCCGCCTATGTCAAGAATTTCGGATCAGGCTTCGTCGGACTGACAGGTTCACCGGAGGAAATCGCCGCAGCAGCCAAAGTTTATAGGATCGTCTACTCCAAATTTCAGGCAGATAAGACGAGCGGAGACTATACTATTGACCATTCTTCACTTGTGTATTTTATGGATAAAAACGGCAATTACATCACGCATTTTGCCTATGGTACCCCGGCTGCCAAGATAACCGAGGCGCTCCGCCGTTACCTATAACGTGCGGCCGATCGGCCCCCGCGTCAAACGGTCATTGCGCTGCAACATAGAATCACCATGTGATTCCGCGATGCAGCATTCTGGTGTATCGTAGGCGGGAGGTTGATCCATGCTTTACCATCTGTACGAGCTGAACCAGGCTGCGCTGACCCCGGCACGGGCCGCGGCTGACGCCTATCGGCTATTGTTTCGCAATCCGCTGAACCCGGCGGCCTATACGCCGCTTGGCCGGAGCGCCGCCGCCGTGCTCGAGATGTTCGAGCGCACCACGCGCCGCTACCGGAAGCCCGAATGGGGCATCGCTGATACCCTGGTCGGCGGCGAGAAAGTCGCGGTGCATGAGCGCACGGTGCTCAGCAAGCCGTTCTGCAATCTCATCCATTTCGAGCGCGACGTGTCGGCCTGGCGCCGCCACAGAGACCCCAAGCTCCTGATCGTCGCCCCGCTCGCCGGGCATTATCCCACTCTGCTTCGCGGCACCGTGCGCGATCTCCTTCCCGACCACGAGGTCTACATGACCGAGTGGCAGGACGCGCGCTTCGTGCCGCGCAACGACGGGCCCTTCGATCTCGACGTTTACATCGACTATATCGTTGATTTTCTTCGGTTTTTCCGGGGAAACGTGCACATCATGGCCGTTTGTCAGCCGACCGTCCCGGTGTTTGCCGCCGTGTCGCTGATGGAAGGCATGAACGACCCCGCCGTGCCGCGTTCGATGATCCTGATGGCCGGCCCGATCGATGCACGCGAGAGCCCGACCGCGGTCAACGAGTTCGCGAACGGCCGCAGCCTCAACTGGTTCCGCCACAACGTCATCACCCAGGTGCCGTGGCCCTATCCGGGCATGATGCGGCTCGTCTATCCGGGCTTCCTCCAGCTCAGCGGCTTCATGGGCATGAATTTCGACCGCCACGTCACCGCCCATCGCGAGCTGTTCCACAATCTGATCAAGGGTGACGGAGATTCGGCCGACAAGCACCGCGAGTTCTACGACGAGTTCCTGGCGGTGATGGACCTGACGGCCGAGTATTACCTCCAGACCATCGAGACGGTGTTTCTGGAGCATAAGCTGCCGCGCGGCTTGATGGTGCATCGCAACACTTTGGTCGACCCCGGCAAGATCCACCGCGTTGGCCTGATGACGGTCGAAGGGGAGAAGGACGACATTTCCGGCCTGGGGCAGACCTATGCTGCACAAACTTTGTGCACGTCGCTTCCCGCCTCGATGCGCGCACATCACACGCAGGCTGGCGTCGGCCATTATGGCGTATTCAACGGATCGCGCTTCCGCGGCGAAATAGCCCCGAAAATCCGCGATTTTATCAAGACACATCAACGCCGTAGGGGAATTCTGGCGAGAGCCTTCGGCCGCGCTGCCTAAAGCACAGGCGAGCGTTCCCCCAAAAGCCTGTGCTACTGTACCCGCCGCCGAATCGTGCGGCACGCCCGGCGGCAGGTAGGGAGCGTAATCATGCTTAAGCGGCTCAATTTCGGTCGCAGCGAGACCATCGAGGTCAAGGTCCGCGGGCTCGGCATTCCCATTCTTCTCAGGCGAAGCGCGCGCGCGCGAAGGTTCAGCCTTCAGGTGAGCGAAGCGCGCCGCGGCGCGGTGCTGACCATGCCGGTCTATTCGAGCTTCGCCGACGCCGATGAGTTTCTGTCGCGCCATCTCGATTGGCTGAAGGAGCGCGTCGCCGGACTGTCGGAGCCGGTGCCGTTCACGCATGGCGCGATCGTGCCGTTGCGCGGCTATGCGCATGCGCTCCGCTTCGCAGGCGCGGTGCGTCGGCGCGGCGTGGTGTGGATCGAGGAGCCCGAGGATGCCAAGGCGGCTCCCGCTTGGCCGGAAGGCGCGCGCGTGTCGGTCCGGCGTCTGCCGCGCCTCTACGTCTCGGGCGAGGAAGAGCATGCGCCGCGCCGGCTGCTCGACTGGCTGAAGCGTCAAGCGCATCTCGATCTCAAGACGCGCGTCGAGCTGCATGCGCGCCGCCTCGATCTTGAGCCCAAGCGCATCTATGTGCGCGACCAGACCACGCGCTGGGGTTCATGCTCGACGAGCGGAGCGCTGTCGTTCTCCTGGCGGCTCGTGCTGGCGCCGCCCTTCGTGCTCGATTATCTCGCCGCGCACGAGGTGGCCCATCTCGGCCACATGAATCACGGGCCCCGCTTCTGGGGTTTGGTCGAGCGCACCATGCCGCGCTTCGAGGAGGCGAGGACCTGGCTGCGTAAGCACGGCGCCAGCCTGCACCTCTACGGCGCCGAGGGGATGCTTCCCTCGCAGCCCGGCACCTCGCCAAAGCGCAGCATCGAATAGCGGCTAATTCAGGCGAATGCTCCCCCGCTCCCCCTTGCGGGGGAGCGCGACCGCGCCTGCTAGGTCGGAGGGGTTGTGCTTTGAGCTCGAGTTCGACCCCCCGATCCGGGGGGAGGGGAGAGCAGGCGGTTGAGTGCCATGCGAAGCAGCGAGAAGCCTAGCCGTTGCCGCCGAATATGCCGAACACGCGGCGATAGAGCGGCTGGCCGGCGTTATCGTCGCCGGTCGCTTGCGGCGACTGCCAGGGGAGCCGCGCCATCACGCCGTCGAGCGCCGGCGCCCGCGCGCCGGGGAGCTGCAGCGGCGGCTTGTCCTGATGCGCGTAGGTCATGATGTCGTGCCACAGCAGCGCCGGCATCGTGCCGCCGGTCACTTTGCGCATCGGCGAGCCGTCGTCGTTGCCGATCCACACGCCGGCCACGTAGCGCGCGGTATAGCCGACGAACCAGGCGTCGCGGGAGTTCTGCGTCGTGCCGGTCTTGCCGGCGGCGAATTGACCTGGAATCGCCGCGCGCTTTCCCGTGCCGCGCATGACGACCGCGTTGAGCATGTCGTTCATGGCAGCGACGTATGGCAGCGCCACGACTTGGCCGGTGGTCGAGCGCTGGCGCTGATAGAGCACCTTGCCGTCGCCGTTCCGCACCCTCTGGATGATGTGCGGCATCACGCCCTGGCCGCCATTGGCGAACGGCACATAGGCGCCGGTCAGCTCGAGCAGATTGACCTCCGCGGTGCCGAGCGCGATCGACGGCCGGTCGTGCAGCTTGGAATGGATGCCGAGCCGCCTCGCCGTGCGCGCCACGCGCCAGCCGCCGACCTCGGCGCCGAGCCGCGCCGCCACGGTGTTGAGCGACTCCGCCATGGCATCTCTGAGCGAGACCTCGCCGCGATAGGTGCCGGTATAGTTCCTGGGCGACCAGCCGGCGACGGTGGTCGGCCCGTCATAGGCCATCGAGTCCGGCGTGTAGCCGCTCTCGAGCGCAGCCAGATAGACGAACGGCTTGAAGGCGGAGCCCGGCTGACGCTCGGCCTTGAGCGCGCGGTCGAACGGGCTGGTCGAATAAGAGCGCCCGCCGACCAGGGCCTTCACGCCGCCGAGCGGATCGAGCACCACCACGGCGCCCTCGCTCGCATCGACCTCGCCGCCTTCGTCGTCGAGCATCTGGCGGAGCGATATTTGCGCCTCGCGCTGGAGCCCGGCATCGATGGTGGTATCGACGATCAGATCGCCGTCGTTCTCGCCGACGAACTCAGGCAGGAGCTCGGCCACCCAATCGACCGGGTAGGGGTAGCCGGTCTCGTCGCCCTTGGCGGTTAGTCTGAGCGGCTGCTGACCGGCGGCGCGGGCTTCCTCGGCCGTCAAGAACCCGGCCTCGACCATGTTCTCCAACACCTCGTCGACCCGGGCGCTTGCAAGCCGCACGCTCCTGGTCGGTGCATAGCGCGACGGCGCCTTGAGCAGGCCGGCGAGCAGCGCCGCCTGCGGCAGCGTGACCGAGCGCGCCGACCGGCCGAAATAATGCCGCGCCGCGGCCTCGATGCCGTAAGTGCCGCCGCCGAAATAGACGCGATTGAGATAGAGCTCGAGGATCTCGTCCTTGGTGAAGCGCTGCTCGAGCCAGATGGCGTAAATCACCTCTTCCAGCTTCCGCGTCATGGTGCGTTTCGGCGATAGGAACAGGTTCTTGGCGAGCTGCTGGGTGATGGTCGAGCCGCCCTCTACCACGGTGCCGGCTGAGGCGTTGCGGAGCGACGCGCGCACCAGCCCGAGCGGGTCGATGCCGAAATGACTGTAAAAGCGGCGGTCCTCGGTCGCGAGCACCGCCTTGGCGAGGTAAGGCGGCAGTACGTCGAGCCGGACATGGCCGCGGCGCAGGCCTCGCTCGGCAAGCACGGTGCCGTCCTCGGCGAGGATGGTGACGTTGGGCGGCCGGTCGTCGAGCGCGGCGATGATCGGGTCAGGTACGCTGGCGATGAAATAGACCACCGCGAGCCCAAGCACGATGGTGCCCCAGATCGCCGCGAGCAGGGTGAAGCGGAGCGCCTTGTAGAGCAGCGGATGACGCGCCACCACGCGCCTGAGCCGCCGTCTCGGCCTGCGGGCGACGCGTGTCGGGGGACGCCGTCGCTTGGGCGGGCCTTTGCGCGCGCCGAACGCGGGCTCGACGCGGCCTTGTCCCTTGCCGCCGGGCCTCACGCTCCGCCGCGCGCCTTGCATCGATGTTCCCGCGCCTAGAGGACAAACGAATGGTTGCCTTTGCGCCGGAAGCCGAGCGGGTCCGGACGCCAAAGCCTTGGAATCCAAGCCTAGGCGTTCCGGATTGACACAATGTTAAAGGATTGGCGCACCAAGCGGAGGGCACTTCAAACGTCGAGATTGGCGACCTGAAGCGCGTTGTCCTGGATGAACTCGCGCCTGGGCTCGACCACATCGCCCATCAGCCGCGAGAAGACATCGTCGGCGTCCTCGCCTTCCTTGATCTTCACCTGGAGCAGCGTGCGCGTGTCGAGATCGAGCGTCGTGTCCCACAGCTGGTCAGGGTTCATCTCGCCCAGCCCCTTGTAGCGCTGCAGCGTCAGCCCCTTGCGCCCCGCCACCATGACCGCATCGAGCAGCTCGCTCGGTCCATGCACCATGAGGCTCGCATCCTTGCGCTTGAGCGTCGCGGGCTTGGCGTAGACCTCCTGGAGATGCGGCGCGAACGAGTCGAGCTTGAGCGCGTCGGCGGATGCGATGAACGGTCCGTCGATCAGATGCGATTCCATCACGCCGCGAAGCTCGCGCCAGAACCGCAAGCCGCCTTCGGGCAGCGCCTCGCCGTGCCAGCCGCGCTCGGTCTCCTCCGACAGCGCATCGAGCCGCTTGGCGATATAGGCGGCGGCGGCCTCGGAGTGTTTGCCGTCCTTCAGCACCTTCGGATTGAGCGCGCCGGCGATCGCCGCCTGCTCGACGATGAAGCGCGAATAGCGGCTGTGCAGGCCTTTGAGGATCGCGGTGATTCTGCGTGCGGTGTCGACGATGTCCCGCAGATCGGCGCCGCCCCGGCTCGCGCTGTCGCCGGTCGTCAGCAGCGCGTCCTCGAGCCCTTCGCCGATCAGATAGTCCTCGAGCGCCTTCTCGTCCTTGAGGTAGCGCTCGGACTTGCCGCGCGCCACCTTGTAAAGCGGTGGCTGGGCGATGAACAGGTGTCCCTGCTCGATGAGCGACTTCATCTGACGATAAAAGAAGGTGAGCAACAGCGTGCGGATATGCGAGCCGTCGACGTCGGCGTCGGTCATGATGATGACCTTGTGGTAGCGGAGCTTGGCGAGATCGAACTCGTCGCTGATGCCGGTGCCGAGCGCGGTGATCAGCGTGCCGATCTCGGCCGAGGACAGCATCTTGTCGATGCGCGCCCGCTCGACGTTGAGGATCTTGCCGCGCAACGGAAGCACCGCCTGGAAGGCCCGGTCGCGCGCCTGCTTGGCGCTGCCCCCGGCGCTGTCGCCCTCGACCAGGAACAGCTCGGACTTGGCCGGATCGCGCTCCTGGCAATCGGCGAGCTTGCCGGGGAGCGAGGCCATGTCGAGCGCGCCCTTGCGGCGCGTGAGGTCGCGGGCCTTGCGCGCCGCCTCGCGCGCGGCGGCCGCCTCCACGATCTTCTGCACGATGTTGCGCGCCTCGCCCGGGTTCTCCTCGAACCATTGCGACAGCGCCTCGGCCATGACGCTCTCGACCACCGGGCGCACCTCGGAGGAGACGAGCTTGTCCTTGGTCTGGCTCGAGAATTTCGGGTCGGGCGCCTTGACCGAGAGCACGCAGGTCAGCCCTTCGCGCGCGTCGTCGCCGGTCAGCGCCAATTTTTCCTTTTTGGCGATGCCGGACTCCGCCGCATAGGTGTTGACGGTGCGGGTCAGCGCCGCGCGGAAGCCGGCGAGATGCGTGCCGCCGTCGCGCTGCGGGATGTTGTTGGTGAAGCAGAGCACGTTCTCGTGGTAGCTGTCGTTCCACCACAGCGCCGCCTCGATGCTGATCTTGTCCTGCTGCCGCTCGACCACGATCGGCTCGTTGATCAGCGGGTGCTTGGTGCGGTCGAGGAAGCGGACGAAGGCGCGCAGCCCCCCTTCGTAATGCATTTCCTCGACCTTCAGCTCAACGCCGCGGTGATCCGACAGGATGATGCGCACCCCTGAATTGAGGAAAGCGAGCTCGCGCAGGCGATGCTCGACGGTTGCATAATCGAACTCGACCATGGTGAAGGTCGCCGTCGACGGCACGAAGGAGATGCGTGTGCCGGTCTTGCCCTCCGCATCGCCGATCGCCTTGAGCGGCGCCACCGGCACGCCGTCGGCGAAGCGCATGAAATACTCTTTGCCGGCCCGCCAGATGGTCATGTCGAGCTTGGAGGAGAGCGCGTTCACCACCGACACGCCAACGCCGTGCAGGCCGCCCGACACTTTGTAGGAGTCCTGGTCGAACTTCCCGCCGGCATGGAGCTGCGTCATGATCACTTCGGCCGCCGAGACGCCTTCGCCCTTGTGAATCTCGGTCGGGATGCCGCGGCCATTGTCCTCGACCGTTACCGAGCCATCGGCGTTCAGCGTGACCAGAATCTCGTCGGAGAAGCCGGCCAACGCCTCGTCGATGGCGTTATCGACCACCTCGTAGACCATGTGATGCAGGCCCGAGCCGTCGTCAGTGTCGCCGATATACATGCCCGGCCGCTTGCGCACGGCGTCGAGCCCCTTCAGCACCTTGATAGACTCGGCGCCATATTCGGCGGCGGCTGTCGCTTTACGTTTGGAAGCTGGTGTCATGGGGTCCTTGGCAGGCGGTTGTTGGTCTTTTGGCGGCCGAAACCGCGCTTCAGAATCAGGCGCTGATATTACCCCGATTCACCGCCAAGATTTGCGCGTCTTGCGCGATTGGAGCGAATAGGTCGCGGTCGGTCCCGGTCATCCAGGCCTGGGCTCCGAGCCGCAATATTTCCCCAAAAAGCGCCATTCTGCGGGCCTCGTCGAGATGGGCTGCAACCTCGTCGAGGAGGACGAGAGGAGCCGCGCCCTCGATATCCTTGATCAGCTCGGCCTTGGCGAGAATGAGCCCGATCAGAAGCGCCTTTTGCTCGCCTGATGAGCAGTGCTCGGCGGGGGCATTTTTCGGGCCGTGAGTGACTATTAGGTCGCTCAGATGCGGTCCTTCAAGGGCCCGCGCGGCGGCCCTGTCGCGCTCGCGGCCGATGCTCAGGATGCGGCGGAATTCGTCCTCGACCTCGGTCGCCGGCTCGTAGCGCAAGCGCCTGTTCGAGCACGCCTTCGAGCGCGAGCGCGGCATAGGGGAAGGGCGTGTCCGGGCCGCGCGCCGCGCGCGTCAGCTCGATCAACCCCGCGAGCCGATCGACTGCGTCGACACGCGAGGCGGCGATCGCGACGCCCGCTTCGGCCATCTGCTCCTCGAGGCTGTCGAACAGAGCGCGGCTCCCCTCGCGCATCTGGAACAGCCGGTTCCTCTGCCGCATGGCGCGGTCGTAGCGGCCGATTGGCGTGCGCATCTTTGGGTCGACGGCGAGCACCAGCCGGTCGAGGAAGCGCCGCCGCTCCGACGCGGCGCCGGTGAACAGCCCGTCCATCGCCGGGATCAGCCAGACCAGCTTGACGTAATCGGCGAGGGCGCCAGCGCTTTGCTCCTTGCCGGCGATGCGCACGACGCGGCCCGAACCCTCCTCGCGGCCGCCAGCGGCAAGCCCGGTCCCGATCTCGACCTCGCCCTGGCTCGACACCACCTTGGCCGCGACGGCGAAGCCGCCAGCGCCCTCCTTGCGGCAAAGCTCGCTATAGGGGCGGGCGCGCAAGCCGTGACCCGCGCCGAGCAAAGATACGGCTTCGAGCAGATTGGTCTTGCCCGAGCCGTTATCGCCGACCAGCACCACCGGCGCGGGCCCGAGCGTAAGCTTCGCGCTCGCATAGTTGCGGAAATCGGTGAGCTTGAGCTCTTCGACGAAGAGACGGACGGGCGCCGGGCTGTTCACCCCGGCAGCCTCGATCTTGATCTCGTCGTTGCCGGTACGAGAGGCCCTCATACCCGCATCGGCATGAGCACGTAGAGGGCGGACAGATCCTTGCCGTCGCGCACCATGGTGGGCGAGCCAGGATCGGCGAGCTGGAACTCGGCGGTGCCGCTTTCGAGCTGCCCGGCGATGTCGAGCAGATAGCGCGCGTTGAAGCCGATCTCGAGCGGATCGAAGCCGTATTCGACGGGAAGCTCCTCGGTGGCGCTGCCAGAGTCGGGATTGTTGACCGAGAGCGTCAGCTTGCCGTCGCTGATGGAGAGCTTGACCGCGCGACCCTTGTCGCTCGACAGCGTCGAGACGCGGTCGACGGCCTGAGCGAAGGCGGCGTTGTCCACCTCCATGCGCTTGTCGTTACCTTGCGGAATGACGCGCTCGTAGTCGGGGAAGGTGCCGTCGATCAGCTTCGAGGTCAGCACCACGCGTGCGGTCGAGACGCGGATCTTCGACGGCGATAGCTCGACGCGCACCTCACCGTCGGCATCCTCGACCAGCTTGGCAAGCTCGAGCACGGTCTTGCGCGGCACGATCACCCCCGGCATGCCCTTGGCGCCCGAGGGCAGCGGCAGCTCGACCTGCGCCAGCCGATGGCCGTCGGTCGCGACCGCGCGCAGCGTCGGTTTGCCCAAGGCCTCGGCCGCATGGAGATAGATGCCGTTCAGGTAATAGCGCGTCTCCTCGGTCGAGATGGCGAAGCGCGTCTTCTCGATCAGGCGCTTCAAGTCTCCCGCCGAGAGCTGGAAGCTGTGGCCGAGATCGTCGACGCTGAGCGCCGGGAAATCGTCGGCGGGGAGCGTCTGCAGGGAGAATTGCGCCGGCCCGCTGGTGATCACGAGCCGGCCCTGCTCGCCGTCCTTCACGAGCTCGATCTCGTTCCCTTCGGGCAGCTTGCGCACGATGTCGTAGAACATATGGGCGGGAACCGTGGTCGAGCCCTCGCCTTTGGCCCTCGACGGCACGGTCTCGACCAGCTCCATGTCGAGGTCGGTCGCGGTAAGCTTTAGCTCGTTGTTGCGGCTGCTGAGCAGGACGTTGGACAGGATCGGGATTGTGTTTCGCCGCTCGACCACGCTCGCCACATGGGCAAGAGCCTTTGACAGGCCTGCTTTGTCGATGGTGAGCCGCATGTGGACCGGTACCCCAAATTGTCGCCTTCTGCCGGTGAGTTCGGCCCTGGCTGAAGCTTTCACGGCTCCAGACCGGCTCGGCAAGGCGTAATGAGCGCTAAGAACTCCCGGTCAAACTTGACGCGATAGAGGGCAATTTGCAAGAGCGGGCGGGGGACGCCTCGGGCTTGCGCCCAAGCCCCCGCCGCCCCTTCCCTCAATCGCGCAGCAAGCGCTTCAAAAGCTCGATCTCCTCGCGGAGCTGATTGTCGTCGTTCATGAGCTGCTCGATCTTGCGGATCGCGTGCAGCACGGTGGTGTGGTCGCGGTTGCCGAACCTCCTGCCGATCTCGGGCAGCGAGCGCGAGGTGAGCAGCTTGGCGAGATACATGCCGATCTGGCGCGGTCGCACGATCGAGCGGTTGCGCCGTCCCGACAGGAGATCGCCGCGGTTGACGCCGTAATGCTTCGACACGGTGCGCAGGATGTCGTCGATGCGCACCCGCCGCGGCTCAGCCCCGCGCATCAGGTCGCGCACGATCTGCTCGGCGGTCTCGATTGTCACCGGCTCATCGGTCAGCTGGTAACTCGCACGCAGCCGATGCACTGCGCCTTCGAGTTCGCGCCCGCTCTCGGTCAACCGCTCGGCGAGGAACGCCAGCACCGTGTCAGACACGTTGAGCCCGCGCGTCTCGGCGCACGCCTCTTGCGCGCGCCTGAGCAGGATCTTGTGGCGGAGCTCGTAGTCCATCGCCCCGATCTCGGCGACGAGGCCGCCGCCGAGCCGTGAGCGCATGCGCATATCGAGCTTGTCGAGCTGGGTCGGCGCCCGGTCGGCGGCGACCACCACCTGCCGCCCGCCGTCGATCAGCGAGTTCAGCGTGTGGCAGAACTCCTGCTGGATGGTCGGGCCTTGCAGGAACTCCATGTCGTCGATCAACAGAATGTCGATCTTGCGGAGCTTCTCCTTGAAGGCGAGCGCGTCACGCGCGCGCAAAGCCTGCACGAAGCCGCTCATGAAGCGCTCGGCGGTAAGATAGAGCACTTCCGCCTCGGGCTTCCGCTGCTTCACGTCCCAGGAGATGGCGTGCAGCAGATGGGTTTTGCCCAGGCCCACATTGCCGTGGAAGAACAGCGGATTGAACAGCGGCTGCGGGGTCGAGAAGGCGCCCGCCACCTCTTGCGCCGCGGCGTGAGCGAGGCGGTTGGTGCCGCCGACCACGAAGCTCGTGAAGCTCAGCCGCGGATCGAGCGGAGAGCCCTCGAAGCCGCCATAGCCGGTCCTGAGCGGCATTGGCAGCGGCGGGGCTGCTTCGGCCGCCGCCTGGGCAGGGAGCACGCCCATCCGCCGCTGACGCGGCGCCTCGCCCACCACCTCGGTGCCGAAATGCGGTTGCCTTACCCTGAATTCGACGCGCTCGGCCGACGGCCATTCAGCGCGCGCCAGCCTGAGCACGAAGTCGTAATAGTGCGTCCTGAGCCAGTTGCGGAGGAAGCGCGTGGCCACGGTGAGGTGAACGACCTCGTCGTCCACCTGCTCGAGCTCCACACCTCTGAACCAACTGGCAAAGACGTCCTCTCCTAATTCCGCGCGTAGCCGGCTCTTGATCTTCGCCCAAGCATCGCTTGGCGCGCACTGCTCTTGCTGTGCCACGGTTCTTGCTCTTTCCCATTCGAATCGTTCGCGCCGTTACGCACCGCACGCCTCACACTTGAGCAGTCAACTGGATCGACGCGGACAGCCATGTCCGTCCATTACGGCGAGCCTCGTTCCCTAGCCTTGTTGCCAGGGAAGGCCTGCCGCCTTCCAACCTGCGGTCGTGCCGCGATGTCTCTCGTCGTCGAGCGGTCCTTCGAAACCACACGCGACGTTGTGACAGCTGCGGTACCCCGCTCCTGCCATCGCCCTGGCCGCAGCCATGCTCCGGCTTCCCGAACGGCAAATGAAGAAGAGGTCGTCCTCAGGCTGGACACCGAGCGCCTTGAGCTCGCCCGCGAGCCGCTCGGCAAAACGCGCATCCACCGCCTGGTCGGGAAATGTCTGCCACTCGACAAGGACGGCCCGCTTCCCTAGCGGCCCGAGATCCGGAATGCCCACATAGGTCCATTCCGCGCGCGTCCGCACGTCGACGAGTTGCGCGCGAGGCTTCGACACGAGGCCTTCCCAGGCCGTGCCGATATCCACCTCGTCCACCGCGGTATCGCCGCTAAATGCGCCCAATTCAAGCGTTCCTCTCTTCAAACTTTGAACACGAGGTAAGTACAAATTTGGCGCGGACCACTATAGGTGGTGGCTTCGCACAAATTACGACACGACAACCAACAGGTTACGCATCAACATTCCACAAGATTTCCACCCCTCCCTGCTGCGGAGACAAAGAAAACCTGCCCCGGCAACGACCAGGCACAAGATACTCGATTGTGAAGGAGGGGACTTCCCCGTTCGGATGGTTGGACTATACACACCACTCCCATGCTGATCAAGCGACCGGGCGATGGCAAATGTCCCGCGAATATCCCGTAGACTGAGCAATCATCCGCAGCACCCAAGCACCTGTCGCGCAACATTGATTCGGTGGGGCAGCAAGCTCGCCGAACGGAAAAGACGGCACTCGCAAGCGTGAACTGTCACACGATTTTTTTTGCGGATGGAGGTCAGGATCGGCAGCGTCCGGCCGGCCGCACTTTGACCCGGAGGTCAAGCAGTTGATATCTTCGTTGAATTGACATGTTCGGAAGTGCGCAGCGGCGCTTTTGCGTTGTTGCTCTAGAGCAACAGGCCGTGGCTTTCTGCGGGAGATGGCGCTTTGGTGTTAGGGGGCGCCCATGGCGCCAATGCGCTTTGCAAGCCGCGAGACCTTGCGCGAGGCAGTCTTGCGATGGGTCATGCCCTTTTGCGCCGTGCGTACGATCACCGGCTCGGCCTCTTTGAGCGCGGCGCGGGCTGCCTCTTTGTCGCCTGAGGCGATCGCCTCCTCGACCTTGCGCACCGAGCCCCGCATCCGGCTCCGGCGCGTCTTGTTCACCTCGGTGCGGCGGACGGTCTGTCGGGCGGCTTTCTTCGCCGATTTGGTATTGGCCATGACGTGATCCTTGAGGGGTGCCGTTCGGCCTCTAGGGGGGCGAACAAAGCGCTGACATAAGCGGATGATTGGGCTCGTCTATAGCGAGGCCATCTTGCAGCGTCAACCGCGGGGAATAAGGCCTACGCCGTGCAATTGACATGAGGAAGCGGCGATGGCTCTCCTGTCGCGGCCCTTCATGGACCAGGCGTCGGAGCGAGGCAAAGAAGCAAGCACATGCGAATTCTGGTTACCGGCGCCGCCGGCTTCATCGGCTATCACACCGCGGAGCGCCTCATCGGGCTTGGCCACGAGGTGGTCGGGTTCGACAATTTAAATCCGTATTACGACGTGACGCTGAAGCAGGCGCGGCTCAAGGCGCTCGCGCGGCACGAGGGCTTCCGCTTCGTCAAGGCCGATCTCGGCGACCGGACGGCGGTCGAGGCGACCTTCGCCGAGGAGAAGCCAGCGCGGGTGGTGCATCTCGCCGCCCAGGCCGGCGTCCGCCACTCGCTCGACCACCCGCATGCTTATATCAACTCGAACGTCGCCGGCTTCCTGCACATCCTCGAGGGCTGCCGCCATCACGAGGTCGAGCATCTCGTCTATGCTTCGTCGAGCTCGGTCTATGGCGGCAACCGCGCGCTGCCCTACAAGGTCGGCGACAATGTCGACCATCCTTTGAGCCTCTATGGCGCCACCAAGAAAGCCAACGAGCTGATGGCGCATTCTTACGCCCATCTGTTCGGGCTCCCGGCGACCGGCTTGCGCTTCTTCACCGTCTACGGGCCGTTCGGGCGCCCCGACATGTCGCTATTCATCTTCACCCGCAAGATTTTCGCCGGCGAGCCGATCCCGGTCTTCAACTATGGCCATCATTCGCGCGACTTCACCTATATCGACGACGCCGTCGAAGGGGTGGTGCGTGCGCTCGAAACCGTCGCCACGCCGGATGCCGACTGGCGCCCGGAAGCGCCCGACGCGGCAACCTCCTCAGCCCCCTATCGCATCTACAATATCGGCAATCATGCGCCGGTCGCTCTGCTCGACTTCATCGCCATAATCGAGAGCGCGATCGGGCGTAAGGCTGAGCTCGACCTTCTCCCGGCCCAGCCCGGCGACACCCAAGAGACCTATGCCGATGTCGAGGCGCTGAAACAGGCGACCGGGTTTCAGCCCGCGACGACGCTCGAGGAAGGCATCAAGCGCTTCGTCGCCTGGTACCGCGATTATTACCGTGTCTGACAGCAAAGCCGGCCGGACTGGTCATTGCCTCACGTCCTAAGCTAGTATCGGGCGATTGGCAGACGCGGCAGTTGTACGAACACGAGGCGGCAGGCCGATCGCCCGTTGGAGACACGCCGAAAATGGCGAATTTCGCAGCCTTCATCAGCTACGCCAAGGCCGATGCCAAGAAAGCCGAAGCGATTGCCAAGGCGCTCGAATCCAAGGGGTTCAGATGCTGGATCGCCCCGCGTGATGTGAAACCCGGCGCTGCCTATGGCGACGAGATCATCAGGGGCATTGAGAGCGCGCAAAGCTTCGTGCTGGTGCTGTCGAAGGCATCTAACGACTCGGGCTTCGTCGCCCGCGAAGTCGAGCGGGCCGTCAGCAAGAAGAAGCCGATCTTTCCCGTGCGCATCGCCGACGTCCAGCCGGCACCGTCGCTCGAACTGTTCATCTCCGGTACGCAGTGGATCGACGCCTTCCCAGGCAGGCTCAGCGCCCATATCGGCCGGCTTGCCGAGTTGCTGGCTTGGCAGGAAAGCGAGCCTGCTAAATCCGTCGGCCACGACAACGAGGTAAAGCCAAGACCGACGCTCCGATGGGTTTGGCCCGTGAGCGGTGCGGCAGCACTGCTAATCGTCATTGGCGCAGGCGTTGCGCTCTGGCCGAGGCACGAGCCCGTTCCTGACCGTACCGAGCAGGCCGACAACCCGCTAGACACCAAGCCGGTGTGGTTCCCCAAGCCGGAGCCGAAGCCTCAACAGCAGACTGCCTCCGCCGAGTTGTCCGACGAGATGATCGTTGGCGGTCAGCCAGTCCTCGAGGAGCATAGCCAGTCGGCCGCGGCTTTGGGGGTGGCCGGCCGCGACGGCGATTACCAGACTTGCGAAACCTCACCGGGTGATAAGGGGCTCGCCGCCTGCGACCGCGCCATAGCCGCCGGCAAATTCGTTGGGCGCAACCTCTCCCTTCTCTACAGCGATCGCGGCTTCCTCCGCATGCAGAAGGGTGAACTTGAACTGGCCCTCGCCGACCTCAACGAAGCGGCCCGGATCGATTCCAGCAATTTCTACGCGTTCTGGAGCCGTGGCGCGGTCTTTACCGCCAAGAACGATTTCGACCGCGCTCGGGAGGATTTCGCCACGGCGCTTGCCCTTAACCCCGATAAGACCTCAAAGGCCAAGATCGAAGAAGCGCTGAATGCGGTCACGGCCAGCGCCAGGCCGGATCCTTCACGAGAGGAGACGGTGATCTCCGACCCTTCTCGGTTCTGGGGCCAGGATCAACAAGGAAGCGCCTCGGCTTCCTCGAGCTACCCCGCCGACGCGTTGCCTGGGCCGGCCGAAGCCTACCCCGCATCTCCGTCGATGGGCGCAAGCCAGATGCCGACAGAAGCCCCGCCACCCCAGTAGGCAAATAGGGGGCCAAGCCCCAGCTCTAGCGGTTGGTAAACACCGGCGTGCGCTTCTCGATGAACGCTGCCATGCCCTCTTTCTGGTCCTCGGTCGCGAACAGCGAATAGAACTGGCCGCGCTCGAAGCGCGCACCTTCGGCGAGCGTGGTGGCAAAGCCGCGATTGATCGCTTCCTTGATCATCATCACCGCGTGCTGCGAGAGATTGGCGATCTTGTCGGCGACCTTCATCGCCTCGTCCATCAGATCAGCCGCCGGCACGACCCGGCTCACCAGGTTCGAGCGCTCGGCCTCCTCGGCCTTGATGCGCCGCCCGGTGAGGCAAAGCTCCATGGCCTTGGCCTTGCCGACCGCGCGGGTCAGCCGCTGCGTGCCGCCATTGCCCGGCATGATGCCGAGCGTGATCTCGGGCTGCCCGAACACGGCGGTGTCGGCGGCGAGGATGATGTCGCACGCCATGGCGAGCTCGCAGCCGCCGCCGAGCGCGTATCCGCCGACTGCGGCGATGATCGGCTTCCGGCAGTTCGAAATGCGGTCGAACGGCGCGAGAAAGTCGCTGCCATAGGCCTCGACGAAGGTCTTCTGGTGCATCTCTTTGATGTCGACGCCGGCGGCGAACGCTTTGTCGTTGCCGGTGATGACGATGCAGCCGATGCCGCTATCGGCCTCGAAGCCGTCGAGCGCGCGATTGACCTCGCCGATCAGCTCAGCATTAAGCGCGTTCAGCGCATGCGGGCGGTTGAGGGTGATGATGCCGACCTTGCCCTTGGTCGAGACGAGGATGGTATCATAGGCGCCGTTGCCTTTCGGCGCATCCCCCGGCTCCTTGGCGGTAAAGACATTCAACATATGCGTCAGTCCCCTAGTGTTGACAGGTTGGACAATAGAAAGTCGACCGTCCTCCCTGGACGATGCGGCGTACGGTTCCTCCGCAGCCTTTTTTGGCGCAAGCCTTGCCCTCGCGTCCGTAGACCTTGAAGCGGTGCTGAAACTCGCCGAGCGAGCCGTCCGCCTGCCTGTAATCCCGAAGCGACGAGCCACCGGCTCTGATCGCGTCCTCGAGCACCGCCTTGATGCCGTCGACGAGCGCTTTGGTCTTCGCCGTCGCCTTGCCGGTCTTGGTAGCGAGCGAGCCGGCGAGCTTGCGCGGTGAGATGCCGGCGCGGAACAGCGCCTCGCAGGCATAGATGTTGCCGATCCCCGCGATCAGCCTCTGATCGATCAGCGCGGCCTTGATCGAGGTCTTCTTGCCCTTGAGCTTGGTTGCGAGCCATTCCGGCGTAAAGCTCGCGCCGAGCGGCTCGATGCCGAGGCCCTTGAACAGGGCGTGGCTCGAAAGCGCGTCGCCGCGCACCAGATCCATCAGCCCGAAGCGCCGCGCATCGGTGTAGCGCACGGCCGCGCCGTCTTTCAGATGGAACACGATATGCTCGTGCTTCGGCGCATCGCTTTGCGGGTGCGCGAAGCGGCCCGGCGTCTCGGCCTCACCATTGGCGCGATCGATCGAGAAGCGCCCGCTCATGCCAAGATGCATCACCAGCACCTCGCCGTCGTCGAGCCGCGCCAAAAGATATTTCGCGCGCCGGTCGAGCGCCTCGACGGTTCGCCCGGTCAGGCGCTCGGCGAAACGCTTGGGCAGCGGGAAGCGCAAATCCTTCCGCCGCTGCTCGACGCGCGCGAACGCGTTCCCAACCAGGATCGGCTCAAGGCCCCTTCGCACGGTCTCAACCTCAGGAAGCTCTGGCATCGCCCATATCGCAGTGCGGAATAAGCTCCGTTGCGCTGCAACAATAGCCTGATCTTGGGCCTTAGGCTATTGTCCGCTTCGCATGGCAAAGGACCTCGACAAGGAAAGCGCCGGAAAGGCTTCGGCGAGCTTCGGCTTCGCCTCGGTCGCCGAAGGCGCGAAGCAGGGTCTGGTGAACGAGGTGTTTGCCAGGGTCGCCCGCAACTACGACCTGATGAACGATTTGATGTCGGGCGGGCTGCACCGGCTGTGGAAAAGCGACTTCGTGTCATGGCTTGCCCCGCCGAAAAGCGCCACTCCCTATGCCTTGCTCGACGTTGCCGGCGGCACCGGCGACATCGCGCGGAAGGTGCTCGAAGCCTCAGGCACAGGCGCGAGCGCGGTGATCTGCGACATCAGCGCCGAGATGATTGAGGCCGGGCGGGAGAGGGCCAAAGAGGTCGGCGATCGCCTCGCCTTCGTGCAGGGCAATGCCGAAGCGTTGCCCTTTCGCGACCGGAGCTTCGACGCCTACACCATCGCCTTCGGCATGCGCAATCTGACCCATATGGAGGCCGGCATCGCCGAGGCCTATCGCGTGCTGAAGCCCGGCGGCCGCTTCCTCTGCCTCGAATTCTCTTCCGTCGAGGTGCCGCTGCTCGATACGCTCTACGACGCTTATTCGTTCAACGCGATCCCGGCGCTCGGCTCGCTTGTCGCGGGCGATGCCGCGTCCTATCGCTATCTCGTCGAAAGCATCCGCCGCTTCCCCGATCAGAAATCCTTCACGCGGCTGATCGAGAATGCCGGCTTCGAGCGCGTGCGCTACCGCAACCTCACCGGCGGGATCGCCGCCATCCACTCCGCCTGGCGACTGTGAAGAGGCATTGAATTGAACGCGATCGCCGACATGGCGCGATTGACAAAGGCCGGCGCGGTGCTTGCCTGGTCGGGCGCGCGCGTTCTGCCCGATGATATCAACCTGCCGGCGCCGCTCGTCCTGTTCGGCCGGGTGACCGCGCCGCTCCGCAACAACGGCGCAGCCGAGAACGGCAACGAGGCCAAGCTCTCGACCGCGCTCACCTCGCTCGGCCCGTCTTACATCAAGCTCGGCCAGTTTCTCGCCACCCGCGACGACATCATCGGGCGCGAGCTCGCCGCCGATCTCGCCACGCTCCAGGATCGGTTGCCGCCGTTCTCGCAAGGCGATGCGCGCAAAGCGGTCGAGGATGCGCTAGGGAGCCCGATCGACACGCTGTTCGTCGAGTTCGGGCCCCCAGTCGCCGCCGCCTCGATCGCCCAGGTGCACAAGGCCAAGGTCCGCGCGTCCGACGGCGCGCTGAAATCCGTCGCGGTCAAGGTGCTCCGGCCCGGCATCGAGCAGCGCTTCCAGCGCGACCTCGACAGCTATTTCTTCGCCGCCCGCATGGTCGAGCGCTTCAATCCCCGCTCGCGCCGGCTCCGCCCGGTCGCCGTGGTCGATACGTTGGCCAAATCCGTCGCCATCGAGATGGATTTGCGCATGGAAGCCGCCGCCATCTCGGAGATGACCGAGAACATCAGAAACGACGAAGGCTTCCGTGTGCCGGTGGTCGATTGGACGCGGAGCGCGCGGCGCGTTCTGACGCTTGAGTGGATCGACGGCATTCCGATCGCCGACCACGCCGCGCTCGCCAAGGCCGGGCACGACGTGAAGGCGCTCGGCGCAAAGCTGATGCAGGCCTTCCTCCGCCACGCCATGCGCGACGGCTTCTTTCATGCCGACATGCACCCGGGCAATCTGTTCGTCGATGCCGACGGCAACATCGTCGCCGTCGATTTCGGCATCATGGGCCGGCTGGGGCTTAAGGAGCGGCGCTTCCTAGCCGAGATCCTCCACGGCTTCCTCAAGCGCGACTATCGGCGTGTGGCCGAGGTGCATTTCGAGGCGGGCTACGTGCCGCGCAAGCATTCGGTGGCGCAATTCGCCCAAGCCTTGCGCGCCATCGGCGAGCCGATCATGGACCGCAAGGCAAGCGAGATCTCGATGGCCCAGCTGCTCGGCCAGCTGTTGCAATATACCGAAGTGTTCGACATGCAAACGCGGCCGGAGCTGCTGCTGTTGCAAAAGACCATGGTGGTGGTCGAGGGGGTCGGGCGGAGCCTCGATCCCGAGCTGAATATGTGGATCGTGTCCGAGCCGGTGGTTAAGGACTGGATGGAAAGCCAGCTCGGTGCCGGCGCGCGCCTCGAAGCTGCGGCAGAAGGGGCGGTGAGCGTCGGGCGCTTCATGAGCGACATCCCCAAGCTGTTAGGCCAGGCCGAGCGCACGGCCGACGCCTTCACGGCGATGTTCGACGACGGCTTGCGGCTCGACGAGCATACGGTCGAGCGCCTGGCCGAGGCGCAAAGCCGCCAGAACCGGGCGAGCCGCATCGGCATCTGGGTCGCGGCGATCGCGCTCGCGGTGATCGCGCTCACGCTGCTCTTCTGATGTGTTCGGCCCCCGGTTCAGCGCAATTGATTTGGGCTTTGCGGCTTGGGTGGCTTCCAGTTCAGGGTCGCCTCATCGTAATGCCGCTCCATTGCCTCCGAGGAGCCCAGATACGGCTTCGCCGTCTTGGAGGATCAGCCACGGCCACGGCCCGGTCGCGTCGAGTTCCGCGTAGCGGTCCGCGACGCCATCTCTCTTCAACTCCTCGTAGCTGCTGTGGGCATGCTCTCGAGATTCTTTCACGAAGCGGGCTTGCACCATGCGCCCGGTCTCCAGGAAACGCTTTACCACGCGCCGCGCCGCCTCGTCGTCGGACACGTCAACGTTGATCAGATCGATGGAATAGCCGTGGTCTTTCAGGGTTTCGGCGATGCGCCGGATCGACGCCGCGGTGTGGCCCGTGCGCGGCCAAATGAAATTCTCGCCCCGCAGGATGAATTCGTTGGCCACCAAATGGGCGATTTCGACGCTTTCGCGGTGCACCGCCTGCGTGCCCGTCCCGCCCGCATATTCGGGAAGCGCCTCTTTGACGAGATCGGCGTCGACGATGCCGGCGCTGTCCAGGGTGGCGATCTTGAGGGCGAGGGTGGATTTGCCAGAGCCTGGCGCGCCGATCACCAACACGGCGTGCTTGCCGCTTGCCACTTGGCCTCCCGGTGCAAAAGCCTTCGCCCCAGCGACCAGGCGTGGCAACGCCGCGTCGTAACCGATGATCTCCTCGTCAGCGAAGACGAACCGGCGCTTGGCCTTTGCTTCGGGCGTTGCGTAAGTATCGGCAGTCTCTATCTCAGCGCGCCCGTCAACCAGCTTTTCGGCCTTGATCCAGTCAGGATGGGCAAAAAGCTCCGCGGCGGACGCCTTTCGGGCAAGCAGGTCGGCAAGCGACTCAGAAGATTGCGGCTGCTGCTGCGGCCTGGTGATCGCTTCGGCATCGGCGGGGGACTGGGCCGTGCCGTTTTCAGCGCCCGCGGACGAGGCCAGGCTGAACACCAGCAGCGCAGGCAGCACTACGAGCCGTATGATTTTCGGTTGGCGAGCCATGGCTGAGCCTCGATGGGCCACAATACTATCACTGGCGAGGCAACCTCGCTCAAGCGAGCCCGTGCCGCCAAGTTGATGCGGCGGCGGCAAGGGGCCGCTGGTTCGTCATCGCCACTGTTGCGCGGGTTGACCGCTAACCCTATTTCTTGTCATTGCCCGGCTTCAGCCGCTGGTGTCCTATGGCTGCGGCCCGTAACGGAGTAAGGCGAAGTGCAAGGCAAGCGCATCCTGCTCATCGTCGGTGGCGGCATCGCCGCCTATAAGAGCCTCGATCTCGTGCGCCGCTTGAAGGAGCGGGGGGCGACGCGTGCGCGCGATTGTCACCAAGGGTGGCGCCGAGTTCGTCACGCCGCTGTCGCTGTCGGTGCTGACCGGGGAGAAGGCGCTCACCGATTTGTTCGATCTCAAGGACGAGGCCGAGATCGGGCATATCCGCCTGTCGCGCGAAGCCGATCTGATCGTGGTCGCGCCGGCGACCGCCGATCTGCTCGCCAAGATGGCGAACGGCCTCGCTGACGACCTCGCCACCGCCGTGCTGCTCGCCGCCGACAAGAATGTGCTCGCCGCTCCCGCCATGAATGTGCGCATGTGGGAGCACCCCGCCACGCAGCGAAACCTCGCGACGCTGCGCGCTGACGGCACCCACTTCGTGGGTCCTGATGAAGGCGACATGGCGTGTGGTGAGTATGGTATCGGCCGCATGGCCGAGCCTGCCGCGATCCTCGATGCCATCGCCATGCGGCTTGGAGGGGAGCCGGCGTCGCCGCGCACTTCAGTCACGCCGCTGCGGTCGCTCGCGGGCCGGCATGTGCTGATCACCTCTGGCCCGACGCAGGAGCCGATCGATCCGGTGCGCTATATCGCCAACCGCTCGTCCGGCAAGCAGGGCCATGCGCTTGCCCGCGCCGCGGCAGCGCTCGGCGCAAACGTCACCCTGGTGAGCGGTCCGGTGACGCTTCAAGATCCTGAAGGCGTGCGCGTGATCAAGGTCGACACGGCCAATGAGATGCTCGCCGCCGTGCAAGCAGCGCTTCCCGCCGATATCGCCATTTGCGCCGCCGCCGTCGCCGATTGGCGCGCGGCCGACGAGGCGCCGCACAAGCTGAAAAAGCCGCATCAGGGCACCGCGACCACGCTCGCGCTCACCCTCAACCCTGATATTCTCGCCACCATCTCCAAGGCGAGTCCGCAACGTCCCCGCCTCGTCATCGGCTTTGCCGCCGAGACCGATAATCTGATCGAGAACGCCCGCGCCAAGCGCGGGCGCAAAGGTGCGGACTGGATCGTCGCCAACGACGTCTGGCCCGGCACCGGCGCGATGGGCGGCGATCACACGCAAATCCATCTCGTGACCGAGCAGGGCGTCGAGGACTGGCCGCCGATGAGCAAGGACGAGATGGCCGCGCGCCTGCTCGCCCGCGCCGCCGAGGCGCTTCTCGGGCGCCGCTCAGCCGCCGAATGAGCGTCACGCTACGGATCTTGCGCCTTCCCCATGGCGAAGGCTTGCCGCTTCCGTCCTATCAGTCGGCAAATGCCGCCGGGCTCGACCTCGTTGCCGCCATCCCGGAGGACGCTCCGCTCAGTCTTGAGTCGAGCGACCGGGCGCTGGTGCCAACGGGTTTGGCGTTCGAGTTGCCTGAAGGCTACGAGGCGCAAGTGCGGCCACGCTCCGGCCTCGCGCTCAAGCATGGCGTGACCGTGCTGAACAGCCCCGGCACCGTCGACGCGGACTATCGCGGCGAGGTCATGGTGATCCTCATCAATCTCGGCGCCGACCAGGTCCTGATCAAGCGCGGCGACCGCATTGCCCAGCTCGTCGTCTCGCCCGTGACCCACGTCGAGGTTGTCGCAGTTGCCGAGCTCGGTTCCACGGCACGCGGCGGCGCCGGCTTTGGCTCCACCGGTTAGCTCGTTCATGAAGACTTACGTCACTGGCAGGCTGCTGGCTGATGACATAAGTTCCCCTCATGCTCACCCCTGACGAGATACTCCGTTACAAGCGCCAACTGGTGCTGAAGGAGATCGGCGGCGAGGGCCAGCAGAAGCTGAAAGCCTCGCGCGTGCTGATCGTCGGCGCCGGCGGGCTCGGCTCGCCGCTGATGCTCTATCTCGCCGCTGCCGGAATCGGCACGATCGGCGTCATCGACGACGACCGCGTCAGCATCGACAATCTCCACCGCCAGATCGCGCATGAGACGAACAGTATCGGCAAGTTCAAGACCCGAAGCGCCGCCGATGCCATCGAGCGCGTCAACCCGCATGTCGAGGTCAAGCTCTACACCACGCGGCTCGTGCCCGAGAACGCCATCGACATCATTCGCGCCCATGACATCGTCGCCGACGGCTCCGACAATTTCGCGACGCGCTATCTGGTCAACGATGCATGCTATCTGGCCAAGCGGCCTTTGGTGTTCGCCGCGGTCGGACCGTTCGACGGTCACCTCACCACCTTCCGCGCCTTCGAGAGCGGTGCCGACGGCAACCCGCGCCCGTCATATCGTTGCCTGTTTCCCGAGCCGCCGCCCGAAGGCACCGTGCCGCCTTGCTCGGAGACCGGCATTCTCGGCGCGGTCTCAGGTGTGATCGGCTGCTTGCAGGCGGTCGAGGTGGTGAAGGAGCTGCTCGGGATCGGCGAGGGGCTGATTGGCAGGCTGCTGCTCTACGACGCGCTCGAGGCGCGGTTCTCGACCGTCGCCTATGAATGGGACCCGGACAACAAGCTGAACGGGCGCGAGCCCCGCTTCATCGACCTCGCCCATCACCGCAAGGTCCCCGCCGAGGCCGATAGCTGAGCATGGCGACCGAGACCATCACCACGTCCTGCGTCATCGCCGGCGGCGGCCCGGCCGGCATGATGTGTGGGTTCCTGCTCGCCCGCGCCGGCGTCGATGTCGTGGTGCTCGAGAAGCATGCCGACTTCCTGCGCGATTTCCGCGGCGACACCATCCACCCCTCGACGCTGCAAATCATGTACGAGCTCGGTCTGCTCGACGAATTCCTCAAGCGGCCTCATTCGGAGGTGCGTGAGCTGGCCGGCCAGATCGGCGACGACCGCGTGGTGATCGCCGATTTCTCGCATCTCCCAACCCACTGCCATTTCATCGCCCTGATGCCGCAATGGGACTTCCTCGATTTTCTCGCCGAGCACGCCAAGCTCTACCCGTCCTTCAAGCTCAAGATGCTGGCCGAGGCCGATGGGCTGTTGCAGGACGGCGAGGCGATCGTCGGGCTGACCGCCAAGCAGCCGCAAGGACGGCTCGAGGTAAGGTCCGATCTCGTCATCGGCGCCGACGGACGGCACTCGATCATACGCGAGAAGGCAGGCCTCAAGGTCGAGGACCTCGGCGCGCCGATGGACGTGCTGTGGTTCCGCCTCGGCAAGCGTCCCGATGACGGCAGCCAGACGCTCGGCCGCATCCAGGCGGGCGTGGTGTTCGTCATGCTCGACCGCGGCGATTATTGGCAATGCGCCTATGTGATCCCCAAAGGCGGTTTCGCCGAGTTGCGCCGCCAGGGTCTGGAAGCGTTCCGCAAGGCGGTCGCCGCGCTCGACCCCAAGCTCGAAGATCGCGCCCAGGGAATAGCCTCATGGGACGACGTTAAGCTTCTGACCGTCACCGTCGATCGCTTGCAGCGCTGGTATCGCCAAGGCTTGCTGTGCATCGGCGATGCCGCTCATGCCATGTCGCCGATCGGCGGCGTAGGTATCAACCTTGCCATTCAGGACGCGGTCGCCGCGGCGAATATTCTCTGGCGTCCGCTTCGCGCCGGGACCGTGAGCGAGGATGTGTTGCGTAAGGTGCAAGAGCGGCGCGAATGGCCGACGCGCGCGACGCAGCGGCTTCAGCTGTTCATCCAGAACCGCGTCATCAGCAATGTGCTCGCGCGCTCGACGCGCCCGAGCGCGCCGTTCGCCGTCAAGCTGCTCGACTGGCTGCCGGTGCTCCGCCGCATCCCGGCGCTGCTGCTTGGTCTCGGCTTCAGGCCCGAGCATGTGCGCACGCCCGAACTCCCGCCCGAGAGTTAACCGCCTCAGCCCCAGTCGTTCCAGGCGCGGCCGCCGGCGATCTCCCACTTGCCTTGCGCCGGATAGATCAGCGCGCAGAAGCGAGTGGTATGCGGCTTCTTGAGGATGTCGAGATATTCGACATAGCCCCAGAAATGGATCGGATCGGCGAAGTCGATCTTGAATGTCACCGGCAGGATGACATTGCCGGCAGGATCGTGTGCGCCGGCGCCGTTGCTGCTGTTGACCACGAGCTCGAACGCTTTGGAGCCGCCGCCTTCGTATACGGGGTTTTCGCCCTGCGGCGGCTTCTTGGAGAATTGGCCGTAGACCAGAGTGAGGATGCCCGGCGTTCGCCCCGGATTGTCGACCCTGATATGGACGGTGGTTTCGGTGCGCGTCTCGTCGAGCGTGACATTGGTCGGCGTGGCGAACAGATAGGCTCGCTCGACGCTGCGGATCTGCTCGGCGGCGATGCGTGCGGCGTTGGCCGCTCGTCTCGTGTTGAACCAAAGGAGCAGGGTCGAGGCCGCGAGGATTCCCGCGAAAGTAGCAATCGCCCGCTCGGCCGAGCCGAAAGCGAAATTCCACGTCGCCTTGCTACAGGATAGGACCTGCTCGAGACCTTCCTTGTCCGTGGTGCAGCTGGCGATGGAGCCGGCGGCAGCAGGCTCGCTGCCCTCGGGAGCGCCGGACGCGAGTGGGCCGGAATCCACCGCATGGCTCGCGTCGGGCCGGTCGGGCTGATCGAAATTACCGTGCTTGGCCGGCAAGGCCGCGGTGGACCAGACCAGCACAAGCAAAGCCGCAAACAATCTCAGCATGCCCAATCGCCGCTCCGAGACAACCCTCGCCGGGCGATTGTTATACCTGAATTGATCAGTGAGTCAGTACCCGGAACGCACGCAAAAATCGGCAATTCTGGATCAGAACATCGCCGGATGGACGCGGTCCGGCGGCGCGTGGCCGTCGAGGAAGGTCTTGATGTTGATGATTACCTTCTCGCCCATGTCGATACGGCCCTCGAGCGTGGCCGAGCCCATATGCGGCAGCACCACCACCTTGTCGCTCTTGAGCAGCTTGGGATTCACCGCGGGCTCGTGCTCGAACACGTCGAGGCCCGCGCCGCCAAGCTCGTTGTTCTCGATCATGCGGGCGAGAGCGTTCTCGTCGATCACCTCGCCGCGCGCGGTGTTGACGACATAGGCGTTGGCCTTCATCAGCGACAGCCGGCGCGCCGAAAGCAGATGATAGGTCGCCGGCGTATGCGGGCAGTTGATGGAGATGATGTCCATGCGGGCGAGCATCTGGTCGAGGCTGTCCCAATAGGTGGCCTCGAGCGACTTCTCGATCTCCGGCGCGACGCGTCTCCTGTTGTGATAGTGGATCTGGAGGCCGAAGGCCTTCGCCCGCTTGGCCACGGCCTGGCCGACGCGGCCCATGCCGACGATGCCGAGCCGCTTGCCGAAGATGCGATGGCCGAGCATCCAGGTCGGCGACCAGCCCTGCCACTCGCCATCGGCACTTTTGATTATCGTCGCGCCCTCGGTGAGGCGCCGCGGTACGGCAATGATCAGCGCCATGGTCATGTCGGCGGTGTCCTCGGTGAGCACGCCCGGCGTATTGGTGACGATGATGCTGCGATTGCGCGCGGTCTCGAGGTCGATATTGTCGACGCCGGTGCCGAACTGGGCGATGAGCTTGAGGTCCGGTCCGGCTTGGCTCAGCACGGCGCGGTCGATGCGGTCGGTGACGGTCGGCACCAGCACGTTGGCGGTCTTCGCCGCCTCGATCAGCTCCTCGCGCGAGAACGGCCTATCGTCGAGATTGAGCCGCGCGTCGAACAGCTCGCGTAGCCGCGTCTCGACCACGTCGGGCAGCTTACGGGTGACGATAACGATTGGTCGCTCAGCCATTAGTGGTCCAGCCAGGATGGAGGCGGGGATGGGACTCCCCGCAGGGGATTGGCGCCAGTTGCCGGGCGCGCCGCCTTTCCTAACAGAACCGGCTTTGCGAGATAAAGCGTCATCTTGGCATTGGGCCACGATCCGTTCACTTTTCTGGTCCATCAGGAGGCAGGCGATTCGGGGCTTTGGGCCCTAACTATCGGACGCCGGGGCGGGGGTCTTGGAGCCGTGCGGCATCTTGTTTCGATTGTGATTTGCGGTGCGGCGGCGCTGTGGCTTGCCTGTGCCGGCGCGTCAGCGGCCGACGACAGCGCCAAGCACGCGGCGATCGAGGCGGGCAAGACCTCGCTGCCCGTGCCGCGCTTCGTAAGTCTGAAGTCCGACAAGGTGAACGTGCGCAAGGGCCCCGCCACCGATCAGTCGATCGTCTGGGTGTTCTCGCGCGCCGGCCTTCCCGTCGAGGTGATCGCCGAATCCGACAATTGGCGGCGTGTGCGCGACAGCGAAGGCGCCGACGGCTGGGTGTTCCACAGCCTGCTGAGCGCGCGGCGGACCGTTCTCATAACCCCCTGGTCCAAGGACCAGACCAGCGTGCCGCTGTATTCGTCGGCATCAACCGGCGCGCGCACCGTGGCCTCGCTCCAGGCCGGCGTGCTCGGAAATGTCGTGAATTGCGATGGCGAATGGTGCGAGCTGTCGGTCGACGACTATTCGGGCTACGTCCAACAGGACCAGCTCTGGGGCGTCTACAAGGGCGAAGAGATCAAGTGAGAGTTCTGGGGGTGACGAAGGGTTAGCTTGCAGGTTTGTCGACCAGCCTGACCAGCACATCGACGCGCGAGATGGTCATTCCCTCAGGCGCTTCCGGCAGGCCTTCGATCTTGATCGCGCTGGTCTCGATATCCATGAGCCTGCCCGAGTGCTCGCAGAAAAAGTGGTAGTGGTTCGAGGTGTTGGTGTCGAAATAGGTCTTGGCGCCCTCGACCGCGACCTCGCGAAGCAGGCCTGCTGCGGTGAATTGGTGCAGCGTGTTGTAGACCGTGGCGAGCGACACCGGCACCTTGCGGGCTTGCGCCTCCTCGTGCAGCGCCTCGGCTGTCACGTGACGGTCACAACCGGCGAATAGCAGCGAGGCAAGCGCAACCCGCTGCCGAGTCGGCCTTAACCCGGCTCCGCGCAACAGTCTGGCCACGTCTCCCGTTCTCGGCTCGGTGTGCAAGTGAGGATCCTTAACAGCAGCCCGGGTCGCGCCGGCAACCCTGAAAGGCCGGAGTCGTATGCGAATATAGGCTGAAGCGTTTCACACCGCAACGTTGTGCGCCCTGATCCAGATCAATCGATCGGTCTGACCCGGCGTCGTCCGCTCCGGCTTTGACCGTGCCACCCCGCCCGGTTCGCAGCGAATTGCAGCTAAATCGGGGCAGCGCGGGACGGCGCTGAAGGGCCTCCCGGAGGCTTTTGGAAGCGCTGCGTCTGTGTTAGGAAACGCCCGCGAGTTTCACGTTCGTCGAGGCAAGCCAGAGTGCAGAAACCGATGCAAGAGAGGCGGGGGCAATTCGACTACGAGGATCTGCTCGCCTGCGCCAGGGGCGAGCTGTTCGGTCCCGGCAATGCCCAGCTGCCGCTGCCGCCGATGTTGATGTTCGATCGCATCTCGCATGTCGAGGAGGAGGGCGGCGAGCACGGGCATGGGCGCATTGTTGCCGAGCTCGACGTGAAGCCCGATCTCTGGTTCTTCGCCTGCCATTTCAAGGGCGATCCGGTCATGCCGGGCTGCCTCGGGCTCGACGCGCTCTGGCAGCTGCTCGGCTTCTTCCTGGGTTGGCTCGGCGCGCCCGGCAAGGGCCGCGCGCTCAGTGTCGGCGAGGTCAAATTCTCCGGCATGGTTCTGCCGACGATTAAGAAGCTCGAATATATCGTCGAGCTGAAGCGCGTGATTCGACGGAAATTCACCCTTGGCACCGGCGACGGCTGGTTGAAAGCCGACGGCGCGACCATTTATACGGCCAAGGATTTGAGGGTCGGGCTGTTCCAGGCGGGCGAAGCCGCGCCGGCTGGCGTCTGATCCATTGCAGCAAAGCGGCGCGGGCTTCCAAGGAACTTGACCCCATGAAACGTGTGGTCGTGACCGGCATGGGGATCGTCTCCTCGATCGGCAACGGCGTGCAGGAAGTTCTGGCCTCGTTGCGCGAGGCGAAATCCGGCATCGTCAAGGCTGACAAATATGCCGAGCTCGGGTTCCGCTGCCAGGTGCATGGCGCGCCGAAGCTCGACTGGGAAGGGATGATCGACCGCAAGGTGCGCCGCTTCATGGGCGAGGGCGCCGCGTGGAACTATATCGCCATGGAGCAGGCGATCCGCAATTCCGGCGTCGAGGAGACCGACGTTTCCAACGAGCGGACCGGGCTGATCATGGGCTCTGGCGGGCCCTCGACCCGGGCCATCGTTCAGGCCGCCGACACCACGCGCGAGAAGGGCCCGAAAAAGGTCGGACCGTTCGAGGTGCCCAAGGCCATGTGCTCGACCAACTCGGCGACGCTGTCGACCCCCTATCACATCAAGGGCGTGAGCTATTCGATCTCGTCCGCCTGCTCGACATCGGCGCATTGCATCGGTAACGGCGCCGAGCTGATCCAGCTTGGCAAGCAGGACATCGTGTTCGCCGGCGGCGGCGAGGAGCTCGACTGGACGCTGTCGGTGCTGTTCGACGCCATGAACGCCATGTCGTCGGACTTCAACGACCGCCCCGAGGTCGCGAGCCGCGCCTACGACATCGCCCGCGATGGCTTCGTCATTGCCGGCGGCGGCGGCGTCGTGGTGCTGGAGGAGCTTGAGCACGCCAAGGCGCGCGGTGCGCGGCTCTACGGCGAGCTGGTCGGCTACGGCGCTACCTCGGACGGCTTCGACATGGTGCAGCCCTCTGGCGAGGGCGCCGCGCGCTGCATGCGCATGGCAATGAAGAATGTCGACGAGATCGATTACATCAACCCGCACGCCACTTCGACGCCGATCGGCGATCTTCGCGAGATCGAAGCGATTCGCCAGGTGTTCGGCGACAAATGCCCGCCGATCAGCGCAACCAAGTCGCTGACCGGCCATTCGCTCGGCGCCGCCGGTGTGCACGAGGCGATCTACTCTCTGCTGATGATGAACAATGGCTTCATCTGCGAATCCGCCAATATCGAGACCATCGACCCTGCCTTTGCCGACATGCCGATCGTGCGCAAGCGCGAGGACAACGTCGCCATTAACGCCGTGATGTCGAACAGCTTCGGTTTCGGCGGGACTAACGCCACACTCGTGTTCAAGCGTGTGGATGGGTGAATGAATAGGAGCTTAGCCAGTCAACCGACGACAGAGTAACGAACATGGCAACAACAAGAGATATCGCCGAGCCCGCGCCGCTGATGGCCGGGAAGAGGGGGTTGGTGATGGGCGTCGCCAACGATCGCTCGATCGCCTGGGGCATCGCGCGAGTTTTGCATGGCCAGGGCGCCGAGCTTGCCTTCTCCTATCAGGGCGGCGCCTTCGGCCGCCGCGCCCTGCCGCTTGCCCAAAGCATCGGCGCCGAGATCATCGTCGAGGCCGACGTCGAGGATTTGTCGAGCGTTGAGCATGTATTCGAGGTGATCCGCAAGCAATGGGGCTCGCTCGATTTCGTCGTGCATGCGCTCGCCTTCTCCGACCGCAACGAGCTTCGCGGACGCTACGCCGACACCACGCGCAAGAATTTCGAGCACACCATGGTGATCTCATGTTTCTCGTTCACCGAGATATGCAAGCTCGCCGCCGAGCTGATGCCGAATGGCGGCTCGCTGCTGACGCTGACCTATGGCGGGGCGACCCGGGTGGTGCCGTGCTACAACGTCATGGGCGTGGCCAAGGCCGCGCTCGAGACCTCGGTTCGCTACCTCGCCTCGGATTTCGGCCCGCAAGAGATCAGGGTGAATGCGCTGTCGGCGGGGCCGATGCGCACATTGGCGGGCGCCGGCATCTCTGAGGCACGCACGCTGCTTCATTATCAGCAGCGCCATGCGCCAATGCGCCGCTCGCCGACGCTCGATGAGGTCGGCGGCGCCGCGCTCTATCTGCTGTCCGATCTGTCCAGGGCGGTCACCGGCGAGGTGCATTTCGTCGATTGCGGCTACTCGACCATCGCCATGCCCAATATCGGCGCGCTCAAGACTTTGGAGCAAGCCGAGGAGCTCGAGGCCGCGGTTGAGAAAGCAACGCCGCGCGAAGCGGCTCAGTAGTTTCAGTCAAGTTAGTGGAGGAAAGGGCCATGGCCCAGCTTGTGGTTCTCATCTGTCTTCTTGCCAGCCCGGACAAATGCAGCGAGCAGGCGGTGCCCACTGCCATCGCCGACGATGTCGTGAGCTGCCTGAAATCAGCCGGCGACAACGCCGACGCGTGGCAGAAGGCCAACAACCAGTATTTCGTCATCGGCTGGCGCTGCGAGAAGAAGGGCAACTCTCCCACGACCAAATGACGACGACGGTCTAACCCCAGAAATGGTCATGGCCGGGCGAGCGCCCGGCCATCCACGTTTTTTGTGGCCTTTGCTCGGGCCGGCGAAGCCGGACCCGAGTGCTGGCAACGAATAGCTGGGACTAAAGCCTAGCTGGCTTCGGCCTTCTCCAGCTCCTTGCCGGTCTTCTGGTCGACCACCTTCATCGACAGCTTGACCTTGCCGCGGTCGTCGAAGCCGAGCAGCTTGACCCACACGCTGTCGCCTTCCTTGACCACGTCGGTCACGGCTTTCGGCCTGCCATCGGCGAGCTGCGAGATGTGCACCAGCCCGTCCTTGGGTCCGAAGAAGTTCACGAAGGCGCCGAACTCCATCACCTTGACGACCTTGCCTTGATAGATCTCGCCGACCTCGGGCTCGGCGGTGATGCCCCTGATGCGGTTGATCGCGGCGCGGATCGATTCGGCGTTGGCCGAGGCGATCTTGACCGTGCCGTCGTCGGAGATATCGATCTTGGCGCCGGACTCGGCGACGATCTCGCGGATTACCGAGCCGCCCGAGCCGATCACTTCCCTGATCTTGTCGACCGGGATGTGGATCGTCTCGATGCGCGGCGCGTACTCGCCGAGCTCGGGCCGGGCCGTATTGAGCGCCTTGTTCATCTCGCTCAGGATATGGATGCGGCCGTCGCGCGCCTGGTCGAGCGCGACCTTCATGATCTCCTCGGTGATGCCGGTGATCTTGATGTCCATCTGCAGCGAGGTGACGCCCTCAGACGTGCCGGCGACCTTGAAGTCCATGTCGCCGAGATGATCCTCATCGCCGAGAATATCGGACAGCACGGCGAAACGGGCGCCTTCCTTGATCAGGCCCATGGCGATGCCGGCGACCGGGCGCTTGAGCGGAATGCCCGCATCCATCATGGCAAGCGAGGAGCCGCACACCGTGGCCATCGACGACGAGCCGTTCGAACTCGGTGATCTCCGACACGATGCGGATCGTGTAGGGGAACTGCTCGCGCTCGGGCAGCACCGGGTGGATCGCGCGCCAGGCGAGCTTGCCGTGGCCAATTTCGCGCCGCCCGGGTGACGACATGCGGCCAACCTCGCCGACCGAGTAGGGCGGGAAGTTGTAGTGCAGCAGGAAGGTCTCTTTGTAGGTGCCCTGAAGGGCATCGACATATTGCTCGTCCTCGCCGGTGCCGAGCGTGGCGACCACGAGAGCCTGCGTCTCGCCGCGGGTGAACAGCGCGCTGCCGTGGGTGCGCGGCAGGATGCCGACCTCGCACACGATCGGCCGCACCGTCTTCAGGTCGCGGCCGTCAATGCGCCGCTCGGTGTCGAGGATGGTCGATCGCACCACGTCCTTCTCCGCCTCTTTGAAGGCGGAAGCGGCCTTGGCGGCTCCCTTGCCGTCATCGTCGGCGGGGACCAAGGCTGCGATCGCCGCCGCCTTGACCTCAGCGACGCGGTCGCGCCGCTCGTGCTTGGCGGCAATCGCATAGGCCTCGCGCAAGCCGGCTTCGGCCGCCGAGCGCATGCGCGCGGCCAGATCGGACTCGTCCTTGGGTTTCAGCTCCCACGGCTCCTTGGCGGCGCGCTCGGCGAGCTTGACGATGGCGTCGAGCACCGGCTGGAAGTGCTTCTGGCCGTACACGACGGCGCCGAGCATCACCTCCTCGGGCAGCTCCTTGGCTTCGGATTCGACCATCAGCACGGCGTCGGCGGTGCCCGCCACGACGAGGTCGAGCGAGCTCACGCTCATCTCGTCGATCATCGGGTTCAGTACATATTTGCCCTCGATATAGCCGACGCGGGCGGCGCCGATCGGCCCGAGGAACGGAATGCCCGACAGCGTGAGCGCTGCGGAAGCCGCGACCAAGCCGACGATGTCCGGGTCGTTCTCCATGTCATGCGCCAGCACGGTGACGATGACTTGCGTCTCGTTCTTGAAGCCGCGCGCGAAGAGCGGCCTCACCGGCCGGTCGATCAGCCGCGAGGTGAGGGTCTCTTTCTCGGTCGGGCGTCCCTCGCGCTTGAAATAGCCGCCGGGAATCTTGCCGGCGGCGAAGGTCTTCTCCTGGTAGTTCACGGTCAGCGGGAAGAAGTCGATGCCGGGCTTCTCTTCCTTGGCGGCTACGACGGTGGCGAGCACGGATGTATCGCCGTAGGTGGCAAGCACGGCGCCGTCAGCCTGGCGGGCGATACGCCCGGTCTCGAGCTTGAGCGGGCGGCCCGCCCATTCGATCTCTACAGTTTGCTTATTGAACATGTGGGTGTCCCATTGTGTGGGGAAGGATGAGGCCGCACCCGTCGCCGCATTGCGACGGGGCTGACCCGTTCAGTATTTGCAGGCTCCTCCGGGAGATTGCCGTCACCGGCGAATGCCCAGCCGGTTGATGAGCTTCTGATACCGGTCCTGATCGGACGACTTGACGTAATCGAGCAGCCGGCGACGCTGGCTGACCATCTTGAGCAGCCCCCGGCGCGAATGGTTGTCCTTGCCGTGCGTCTTGAAATGTTCGGTCAGATTGGTGATGCGCTCGGTCAGGATGGCGACCTGGACCTCCGGCGAGCCGGTGTCGCCGGACTTGGTCGCATATTCCTTGATAAGAGTCTGCTTGCGCTCAGCGCTGATCGACATCGGATGATCCTTGCTGTTAGGGGTTTTGTCATGGCCGGGCCGGGATGTCGTCCAGCACGGTCGGTTCAAGCGCTGGCGAGCCGCGACGGCCGCATGCGCAAGCGGAATATAGGGATTATCCGGCGGGAGACCAGCGGTATTTGTCGAATTAAACCGCTCCGTAGCGGGAGACGAACTCGCGGAAGGCCCAACCTGTTACCTTCTTGATCTTGTAGTCGGCGACGTCGTCGCAAGGTTTACCATTGGTATGTCCTTGTATTCGGTGAAGCGCGCCAGCGCACCGTTGGCGAGCGTGCCTCCAACTTGCCATTGGGAGCCAAGCGCACGTTGAGCGGCTCCCGTGGGGTCGAAGACGAAACGAGCCGCGCTTCAGTGCGGCAGATTGAAGATGCGCTTGGGCCTTAGCTCGCCCTCCTGCATCTCGCCGACGGCGACCAGCATGCCGCGCGAGGTGGCATAGACCGTTCCCTCGATGATCGGCGCGTCGCGCCCGCGCAACAATACCGATTGCCCCTGGCGGAGCCTAGCCGCATCGGAGCCTGACAGCGCGAGGGCCGGGATGTCGCGGAGCGCGGTCTCCACCGGCTTTAGGCTGGCTGCCAGCAGGCCGCTCTCCGCCGCGCCTTCCTTCGCCGCCTCGAGCGCGGCGAGCGTGACGGCCGCGTCCTCGCCGAAGGAGCCGACCCGGGTTCGCCGCAACGCCGCTACATGGCCATGCGTGCCGAGCGCACGGCCGAGATCGCGGGCAAGCGAGCGCACATAGGTGCCCTTGCCGCATTCGGCCTCGAGCACGCAATGGTCGGCGTCCGGACGATCGATCAAGCTGAGCCGCGCGACCGAGACGTTGCGCGGTTCGAGCTCGAACTCTTCCTTGTCGCGGGCGAGGTCGTAGGCGCGCGCGCCGTCAACCTTGAGGGCCGAGAAGCGCGGCGGCACTTGGGCAATCTCGCCGGTGAAGCGCGAAAGCATCGCCTCGATCGCTTCTGTCTCAGGCCTGGCGGGGCTCTTCACGACGACCTCGCCTTCCGCGTCGTCGGTATCGGTCTCGGCGCCGAAGCGCACGGTGAAGCGGTAGGTCTTGGCGCCCTCGACCACGAACGGCACGGTCTTGGTCGCCTCGCCGAGCGCGATCGGCAGCACCCCGGTCGCAAGCGGGTCGAGCGTGCCGGCATGACCGGCCTTGGCCGCCCCGTAAAGCAGCCTGACCTTGGTCACTGCCTTGGTCGAGGTGATGCCTTGCGGCTTGTCGAGGATGAGCCAGCCGCTGACGGCCAAGCCTTTGCGCTGCCGCGCCATGGGATCTGCTCGCCTCTGCTAGTCGTCGAGGTCGCGGGCGACTTTAGGCGAGGCGAGCAACTCGTCGATCCGACGCGAGCTTTCGAACGATGTGTCCACCTTGAACCTGATCTCCGGCATGAATTTCAGGCTGACGCGCTTCGCCACCTCGCCGCGCAGGAAGCGCTTGTGCTTGTTGAGTTGCTCGACCGCCTCGTCGGCGCCCTCGCCACCAAGCGGGAATATGAACGCCGTAGCCAGCTTAAGGTCGGGCGTCATGCGCACTTCCGGCACGGTCAGCGAGTAGCGGCTCAGCACCTCATCGACGATTTCGCCGCGGAAGAAGATGTCGGCAAGGGCGTGCCGGATCGTCTCGCCGACCTTGAGCTGGCGCTGACTCGGGGGCTTGGCGGCAGATGGCTTTGACCGCGTCATGCCGACTAGAGCGTGCGCTGGACGTGCTCGACCTCGAAGCACTCGATGACGTCGCCCTGGCGCATGTCCTGGTAACCCTCGAAGGCCATGCCGCATTCCTGACCGGCGACCACCTCGCGCACCTCGTCCTTGAAGCGCTTGAGCGTGGACAGCTTGCCTTCGTGCACCACGACGTTGTCGCGGATCAGCCGGACTTGGGCGCCGCGCTCGACCTTGCCTTCGGTGACCCGGCAGCCGGCGACCTTGCCGACCTTGGAGATGGCGAACACTTCGAGGATCTCGGCATTGCCGAGGAACGTCTCGCGGCGGGTCGGCGCGAGCAGGCCCGACATCGCCTGCTTCACCTCGTCGACCAGGTCGTAGATCACGGCGTAATAGCGGATCTCGACGCCATCGCGCTCGGCAGCCTCGCGGGCCTGGGAATTGGCGCGCACGTTGAAGCCGAGGATCACGGCGCCGGAGGTCGCGGCAAGCCCAACATCGGACTCGGTGATGCCACCGACGCCGGCATGGACGATGCGGGCCCTGACCTCGTCGGTGCCAAGCTTGTCGAGGGCCGACACGATGGCCTCGACCGAGCCTTGCACGTCGCCCTTGACCAGGAGCGTGAACTCCTTGACGCCGGCCGACTTGAGGTTGGTCATCATCTGCTCGAGGCTACCGCGCTGGCCGGCCACGGCCAGGCGCTTGCGCCGCTCGCGCTGACGGTAATCGGTGATTTCTCGCGCGCGCGCCTCGTTCTCGACCACGGCGAACTGATCGCCGGCCTCAGGCGCTGAGTCGAAGCCGAGCACCTCGACCGGAACCGAGGGGCCTGCAGTCGTCACATGCTCGCCAAGCTCGTTGATCATGGCGCGCACGCGGCCATAGGCCGAGCCCGCCACCACCAGATCGCCGAGATGCAGCGTGCCGCGCTGGATCAGCGCGGTGCCGACCGGGCCGCGCCCGCGCTCGAGCTTGGCCTCGACGATCACGCCTTCGGCGGCGCGCTCGGGATTGGCGGTAAGCTCAAGCACCTCGGCTTGCAGCGCGATCGCCTCGAGCAATCTGTCGAGACCGATCTTCTTCAGCGCCGAGACCTCGACCTCGAGCGTGTCGCCGCCCAGCGTCTCGACCACGATCTCGTGGCTGAGCAGCTCGGTGCGCACGCGCTGCGGCTCGGCGCCTTGCTTGTCGATCTTGTTGATGGCGACGATCATCGGCACGCCGGCAGCCTTGGCGTGATTGATGGCCTCGATCGTCTGCGGCTTCACGCCGTCGTCGGCGGCGACCACCAGCACGACGATATCGGTGACTTGGGCGCCGCGCTGGCGCATCGCGGTGAACGCCTCGTGGCCCGGCGTATCGATGAAGGTGACCTTGTGCCCGAGCGGCGTCACCACCTGATAGGCGCCGATATGCTGGGTAATGCCGCCGGCCTCTTGTGACACGACATTGGTCGTGCGGATGGCGTCGAGCAACGAGGTCTTGCCGTGATCGACATGGCCCATGATGGTGACGATCGGGGCGCGCGGCTGAAGGTCCTCGGCGTGGTCTTCCTCGCCGATGAAGCCTTCCTCGACGTCGGCCTCCGACACGCGCCTGACGGTGTGCCCGAATTCCTCGGCGATCAGCTGGGCGGTATCGGCGTCGATCACGTCGGTGATCTTGCGCATCTCGCCGTCGCGCATCAGGAACTTGATGACGTCGACAGCACGCTCGGCCATGCGATTGGCGAGCTCCTGGATGGTGATGACCTCGGGAACGATGACCTCGCGCTGGATCTTGGCCTGCGCCTGGGGTCCGGTGATCTGCTTCTTCTGGCGCTCCTGGCGGCGCTTCAGCGAGGCAAGGCTCCGCTGGCGCTGCTCCTCGTCGAGCGCGTTGGTGATGGTGAGCCGGCCGCGAACGCGGCGCTCCTCGCCGCGGCGCGGGGCCACGGGGCTTTTCTTATGGCGTGCGTCTGGGGTGCGGGCAGGCTCCTCGGGCTCCTCCTTCAGGAGGTGCTTGCGGACGGCTTCCTCGCCAACCTTGCGCGCCTTGGCCTCGGCCTCGTGGCGCTGGTCCTCCTTGACCTTGCGCTCGGCCGTGACCTTCTCCTCTGACTCCTCTTTGACCCGGATGTCACGGGTCGCCACCTCGACGGCGGCTTGCTCTACGGCGCGCGCCCGCTCATCGGCGTCGCGCTGGCGGGCGTCGTACAACGCCTTGGTGCGCGCATCCTTCTCCTCGTCGGAGAGCTGACGCAGCACCTGGCCCTTGGAGCGCTGTTGAGCCGTATCATCGGTCTTGGGCTTCTGGGCGACCTCGGCAATTTGCGGCTTCGGCTTTGGCTCCGCCTCTTCGACCGGCTGCGGGGTGGGGGTCGAGCCGACCGCCCGGCGCTTCTTCTTCTCCACCAGAACGGACTTCGAGCGTCCATGGCTGAAGCTCTGGCGCACATGGCCGGACTCAACCGTCCGACGCACGTTGAGCGTCATCTTGCTCCCGCCTCGCGCGCCCTTGCCTTCAGTCTCGTTCGTCTCACTCATTCCTTGTCCGTTTCCGATCCATTTCGGGTTGCGAATGCAACACTACCGTTGCGGTAGCGCTCTAAGCGCGAGGCTGCCGCGAGAAATCTGAGAGCCGCTCCGCCCTGGATTAGGGCAGCATGTATCACATTTGTCCGGCCCGATGCCAAACCCAATTCGTCCGTGGTGAAGACGCGAACCGCCGGCACCGGCGTCTCGGCCCCCATTCCGCGAAATTTGCCGTCAAGCTTGCGGCAGCCGTCGTCTGCCGCCTCGCGGGCATGGACCAGGGCCAAGACGCGGCCCCTGCCGATTGCGTCCTCGACCTTGGCGGCGCCGAAAACCACCTCGCCGGCCTTGTTGGTAAGCCCAAGGGCGCCAAGCGCGGCGTCGGCGAGCAGGCGGTCGACCGTGTCGGAAAGCCCTTCCGGCACCTTGGCTTCGACCTTCAGCGACCGGGCGAAGACCTTGCGCTTGACGGCCTCGGCGACGCTGTCATGCGCGGCGGTCAGCCACACGCCCCGGCCCGGCAGCTTCTCCTTGAGATCCGGAACGATGGTTCCATCGGGTCCAAGCACGAAGCGCAACAGCTCCTCCTTGGGGCGGGTGGCGCGCGTCAGAGCACAGCGGCGGATCGGCTCCGCCGCGTCGCTATCGTGCTCTCGCTCCGCCGCCTCTTGCCGCAAGATTTATGTCTCCCGCCCGCCTCATGCCGCGCCGTCAGAAGAGGTCTCGGCCGCTTCGGCGCCGTCAGCGGCGGCCTCGTCGAGCGCGGTCTCCTCGGCCGGCTTGAGCGCAGCCTCCTCGATCCAGCCGGCCTTCACCCGCGCGTCGAGAATCAGCTTCTCGACCCGCTCCCGGCTGAGCTTGAAGCCGGCCAGGATGCCATCGTGATGGATGGTCTCCTTGTCCTTGCGCTCGCTCCAGCCGGCGAGATCGTCGGTGGCGCAATCGGCCACGTCCTCGACCGTCTTGATGTTGTTCTCGCCGAACGCGACCAGCATCGCGGTGGTCACGCCCGGAATCTCGGTAATCTCGTCGGCGACGCCGAGCGTCTTGCGCTTGGCGTCGAGCTCGGCCTCGATCTTCTCGAGGTGCTCGCGCGCGCGGGTCTGAATCTCGGCCGCGGTGTTCTCATCAAAGCCCTCGATCGAGGCGATCTCCGACGGCTCGACGAAGGCGACTTCCTCGACCGAGGAGAAACCTTCGGAGGCGAGCAGCTGGGCGATCACCTCGTCGACGTCGAGCGCCTCCATGAAGGTCGATGAACGCTCGGCGAATTCGGCTTGGCGCCGCTCCGATTCAGAGGCCTCAGTCATAATGTCGATGTCCCACCCGGTGAGTTGTGAAGCGAGCCGCACATTCTGGCCCTTGCGGCCGATGGCGAGCGACAATTGCTGGTCGGGCACCACCACCTCGATGCGCTCGGCGTCCTCGTCGAGCACGACCTTGACCACCTCGGCCGGCGCCAAGGCGTTGACGATGAAGGTGGCGGCGTCGGGCGACCATTGAATGATGTCGATCTTCTCGCCCTGGAGTTCGTTGACCACCGCCTGGACGCGGCTGCCGCGCATGCCGACGCAGGCGCCGACCGGGTCGATCGAACTATCGCGCGAGGACACGGCGATCTTGGCGCGGCTGCCCGGATCGCGCGCCACCGACTGGATGGTGACGATACCCTCATAAACTTCAGGCACTTCCTGCCTGAAGAGTTCCCTCATGAATTCGGGATGGGTGCGCGACAGGAAGATCTGCGGACCCCTCTGCTCGCGGCGCACATCGTAGACATAGGCGCGGATGCGGTCGCCATAGCGAAAATTCTCGCGCGGCAGGGTCTCGTCGCGCCTGACGATCGCCTCGGCGCGGCCGAGATCGACCACCACGTTGCCGTACTCGACCCGCTTGACCACGCCAACCACGATGCTGCCCACCCGGTCCTTGTATTCGTCATATTGGCGCTCACGCTCGGCCTCGCGCACCTTCTGCACGATCACTTGCTTCGCGTTCTGCGCGGCGACGCGGCCGAAATCGAGCGGCGGCAGGGGCTCGGCGATGAAGTCGCCGACCTGCGCGGCAGGATTGCGCCTGCGCGCCTCGTCGAGCGAAATCTGCGTCGCCTCCATGGTGACCGCCTCCACGACTTCGAGCAGCCGCGCCAGCCTGATCTCTCCGGTCTTGGGATCGACCTCGGCCTTGATCTCGTTCTCGCTGCCGTAGCGGGACTTGGCCGCCTTCTGGATGGCGTCCTCCATGGCGCTGATCACCACCTGGCGGTCGATCGCCTTCTCGCGCGCGACCGCGTCAGCGATCTGCAGGAGCTCCAGCCTGTTGGCGCTTACGCCTGCCTGAGCCATCGTATCGTCCTCCAATCCTTGTCCGTTTGCTGGGCGGCGCTCGGTGCGCGCCCGCGTCAAATTCACTTAAGCGGGCTTCTTGCCCGAAAGGTCGTTCTTGAGGCCCGCGACATCGGCCACGAGCTTGGCCTCGCTGATGAGCGCGAAGGGAAGGCCGATTGTCACCGGCTCGTCCTTGCCTTCGAGCTCGATTCTGAGCCGCGCCTCGTCCTTCGCCACGCCTTCGATCACGCCCTTGAACCGCTTCCGCCCGTCAACCAGCTCCTTCAGCTCTACCTTCGCTTCATGACCCGCCCATAACGCGAAGTCGCTCGGGCGGACCAGAGGCCGGTCGATTCCGGGCGAGGAGACCTCGAGCCGGTAGCCCCCGGGCATCGGATCGTAGGCGTCGAGCACCGGCGACAGTTTCCGGCTGATCGCGGCGCAATCCTCGACCGTCATGCCGCCTTGCGGGCGTTCGGCCATGATCTGCACCGTGCCCCCCTCGCGACCCGAGACCTTGACCCTGACAAGCCGATAGCCAAGCTCATCGAGTACCGGCTCGGCGAGATCGGCGATCGATCGCGCCGGTCCCGTCTCTTGCACGAAGCGGCGGTCGGCGTTCGCTGGACGGCTCGACATTTATGCGTAGGGCCCTGACAGGGAGCCGCCGAAGGAGGCGCTTGACCTAATAAAAAGGAGCGGGCGAACGGCCCACTCCTGATCAAATCCAATCATGAGTTCGAGGCGCAATATACGAGCTTTTTCCGGGGTTTCAAGCGCCGTTAGGCCTTTAGAGCGGCAATTACGGGCTGCCCATCACCTGTTTGGCCATCCGCTCGAAGTCGGCGATGCGCGCATAAGAGAGCGCGCAGAGGCAAGACGAGTAATTGCCGCCGATCGCCGTTCCGCCGAAAGCTAAGCTGTCCTCCAGGGTGCAATTGGCATCGCGGAAGGCGATCCATTGCTTCTGCGAGTCCTTTAGCTCGCCAAGCTGGGGGTCGGCCGGCTGGCCCATGTCCTTCGCGGCGGCGCGGATCTTGTCTTGCACCACTTTGTAGGCCTGGTTCAGCGCGGCATCGGCCTTGTCGGCGGCGCGGGCGACGCAAGCCTTGTATTCGGGGTTCGAGTGCGTCTGATCCTCGCAAGTCTGATAGCAGGCGGCGATGCTGTCGGTTTCTGCCGAAGCCGCCGCGGGAACCAGCAGGATCGCCAAAGCCAGCAGCGCGCGCATAATCATCTCCCGGTTAGATCCGCCTGAAGGTCAAATAGACAGGCTTCCGGCCCTCGCTCAAGGCCTTACGCTCGTAGCGCGTCTCGGGCCAGTCGGCGCCACGCTCCTTCCAGTCGCCGGCCCGCTCGGCCAGCCAGGCGAAGGCGCCGCTCTTGCGCATGAGGCGTAGTGTCTGCGCGGCGTAATCGCTGCTGTCGCTCGCAAATCTGAGTTCCCCGCCAGCCACGAGCACGCGCGCCAACGCGCTGACCGTCTCGGCCGAGATGAGCCGCCGCTTCAGCTGCCGCTTCTTGGGCCACGGGTCTGGAAACAGGATAAAGGCACGCGCGATCGAGCGGTCGGGCAGCCAGGCGAGCACGTCGCGGGCGTCGCCGTCATGGACGCTGATGTTGGCAATGGAGCGGTCCTCGATCGCGCCGAGCAGTGTCCCCATGCCGTTGACGAATGGCTCGCAGCCGATGAAGCCGATGTCTCTATGGTGCTCGGCCTGCCAGAGAATATGCTCGCCCGAACCGAAGCCGATCTCGAGCCATACCTCGCACACCTTGGCGGTGAAGAGGTCGCTCAAGCTTGCCGGAGCGGGCGTCCCGAGATCAAGCCGAAGGCGCGGCAACAGCTCGGCGAGCAGAGCTTCCTTTCTCGCGCTCAAGGGCTTGCCTTTGCGCCTGCCATAGGACCTGAGCGGCTTCGGTCCCTCCGCCTCTCCCCGACCCTCCGGCAATGCGCTAAACTCCCATGCACCCGGCGGATCGTTCATTGCGGACTGAGCGTAAGTCCACCAAATGATCGCCGCGTTTATAGAGGAGGAGAAGCCGTGCTGCACCGTTCGCGTTGGACTCTGCTCTTTGGCCTAGCTGCGCTCTTGTGCGGCCAGACCGCGACTTGGTCGGCTGATCGCTCGCCGTTGCTTCTTGACGTGACCAAGAAGTCCGTCATCGACAAAAGCTGCATCATGATGTGCGACCAATGGGGCGAGCACGGCTGCCTGAAATGGGTCATGCGCTGTAAAGGCGACGCCGGCTATCCGAAAGGATTGAGCGTCGCACAATAGGCGTACGTCGGCACCAGCGCCGCCGCCGTCTCGTTCGGACGGACGGTAAGGCTCTGGGCTCGAACTGATCTACGTCAGCTCGGCGCGGATCGGCTCGACCAGGTCGAGCTTCTCCCACGAGAAGCCGCCGTCATTGTCGGGTTGCCGGCCGAAATGCCCGTATGACGAGGTCCGCTCGTAGATCGGCCGCGCCAGACCAAGATGCTCCCTGATGCCGCGCGGGCTCAAATCCATCACCTGGCGCAGTGCATTCTCGAGCTTGTCCTCGGCGATCTGGCCGGTGCCGTGCAGGTCGACATAAAGAGAGAGCGGCTGCGACACGCCGATGGCATAGGCGATCTGGAGCGTGCAGCGGTCGGCTAGCCCGGCCGCCACGACGTTCTTGGCGAGATAGCGCGCGGCATAGGCCGCCGAGCGGTCGACCTTGGTCGGGTCTTTGCCGGAGAAGGCGCCGCCGCCGTGCGGCGCAGCCCCGCCATAAGTATCGACGATGATCTTGCGCCCGGTGACGCCAGCATCGCCGTCGGGTCCGCCGATGACGAAGCGGCCGGTCGGGTTGACGTAGAATTTGGTGTGGCCGTTGACCCAGCCCTCGGGCATCACGTCGTCGGCGAAGCTCCGCACGATCTCCCTGATGCGCTCCTGGCTTACGTCTTCACCATGCTGGGTGGAGACTACGATGGCATCGGCGCGCACCGGCTTGCCGTTTTCGTAAGCGAGCGTCACCTGGCTCTTGGCGTCGGGCCCGAGCTCGGGCGTCCGCCCGGTATGCCTCGCCTTAGCCATCTCATGCAGGATGCGGTGGGCGTAGAAGATCGGCGCCGGCATCAGCGGCTCGGTCTCGCGGCAGGCGTAGCCGAACATGATGCCCTGGTCGCCCGCGCCCTCGTCCTTGTTGGCGTCGGCATCGGCATCGACGCCGCGGGCGATGTCGGCCGACTGCTCATGCACATAATATTGGAACTCGCAGTTCTTCCAGTGGAAGCCCTTCTGCTCGTAGCCGATCTCGCGCACGGCGCGTCGCGCCGCCTGCTCGATGATCTCCGGCGTCACGCTCTCGGGCCCGCGCACCTCTCCCGCCATGACGATGCGGTTGGTGGTAACGAGCGTCTCGATGGCGACGCGCGAATTCGGGTCGGCGGCAAGGTAAAGATCGACCACCGCGTCGGAGATGCGGTCGCACACTTTGTCGGGATGACCCTCCGACACGGACTCACTGGTAAAGACGTAATTGGCGCGGGACACTTGGGCACCCCCTGTTGCGACGAAAGGCTAGGCGGTAGGACCGCCGCGGCCGTTCTCGCAAACCACAGGGAGCGCGGCCGGTCAAGTCCACCGGTTCGCGATCTTCGAGTTAGGGAGCGCTCGAGCTCGCGCTTAGAGCCCGCACCAGGTCAACGACGCTTTTCCGTACCTTGGCGTCGCCGATCTTGACGAAGGCTCGATTGAGCTCAAGCCCTTCACGGCTGTTCAGGAATTCGAGAATGAAGGCCTCGGAGTCCGGCTCGGCCATGCCGCGCACCGGGGTGCCGTCGTTGCCGATATTCGGCGCCTCCTCGAAGAAGAACTGTACCGGTACATCGAGAATCTTCGAGATCTGGAACAGCCGGCTCGCGCCGACGCGGTTCACGCCCTTCTCGTATTTCTGAACCTGCTGGAAGGTCAGTCCCATGCTTTCGCCGAGGCGCTCTTGGCTCATGCCAAGCAGCATTCGACGCAGTCTCACCCGGCTTCCGACATGTTGATCGACCGGGTTAGGCTTTTTGCCTGCCATTCGCTCGCTCGTTAAAAGTAGTGTGAGTCATCGAAAATTAAAAAAAGAAGCTGACTCAATTTCTTGATGAAAGTGGTCCCCTTCGTTGGTCGTTCATAGGGGTGTGGTTTACCCCCGTCAAGCATGCTTCCGCCGCCAGAAACAATTCGACACATCGATATTAATCCATGGGCCGAATTGGTTGCACGCGGCAGGCGAGCCAGCCGGCGAAGGCAAGCAAGATCACCGATATTTCCATCCAAATTCCCGCCGTGACGAACAGCGTCGGCGGGCCCGCTTTGGGCAGTTCGGAATCGATTGCACCTTTCTCGCCGAGACCGATCTCGGCGAGAATTCGCCCGTATGGATCGATCATCGCCGAGATGCCGGTATTGGCGGCGCGAACCACCGGCAGGCCCTGTTCGACGGCGCGGACTCGTGCCTGATGGAAGTGCTGATAGGGCCCCGCGCTCGATCCGAACCACGCGTCGTTGGTGACGTTAAGCATCCAGCCGGGACGCGCCGAGCTCTCGACCACATCGTCGGGAAAGATGATCTCGTAGCAGATCAGCGGGCTGACCGGCGGCGCGCCGGGAACGGTCAGAAGGCGCGGGCCCGTCCCGGCCGAAAAACCGCCGCGCACTCCGGTCAGCTGCATGACGCCCAAGCTCTCGAGCGCGTCCTGGAACGGCAGATATTCGCCAAACGGGACGAGATGGATCTTGTCGTAGCTGTCGATCACCTCGCCCTTGTCGTCGATCACCAGCAGGCTGTTAAAGATGTGCTCCGCGGTGACACTGCCTTGCGCGTCACGGTCCTCGACGAGACGCGCCGAGCCCGCGAGCAGCGAAGTGCCCTGCGGCAGAGCCGCGGCGATCGCCGCGCGCGCCTCTGACGACTCGGCGAGAAGGAACGGAACGGCAGTCTCCGGCCACACCACGATCGAGATGCCGTCAAGCCCTGACGCCCCCGACTTGGTGAGATCGAGATAGTCGGTGAAGATCTCGGCGCTGTTCTCGGGACGCCACTTCTCGGATTGATCGATATCGGCCTGCACGATCCTGACCCGGATGCCGGTGCCGGCGCTCGCGGCGGTCGCCAACCTCCGCTCGCCCCACAAGCCGCCGACGCCGAGCGCGATGAGGAGGACGCCGGCGAGCAGGATCGTTTCGCGCGACCCCGCGTCCGGCGATCCGGCCGGCGCGAAGATCGCCGCGGGACTCACGAACAGCAGCGCGGCGAGCAGGCTCAGCGCGTACACGCCGAACAGCGAGGCGAGCTGCATCATGCCGCCGCTGCCGAGCGGGGCGTAGCCGACCAGGTTCCATGGGAACCCGGTCAGCACGTGGCCGCGCGCATATTCGGTGAGGCCGATGGCGATGGCGAGAGCGAACGCCCGGCCGGTTCCCGGCCGCCACATCAGCATGGCGAGCGCCGAAGCCGCGACGAAAAACAGCGCCATGCCGGCGGGGAGGGCGGTCATGACGAACGGGATCAGCCAGCCGTGCCGCCACGGCTCGACGAGGAAGGCCTCCGCGACCCAATAGAGACCGGCGAGAAAATAGCCGAAGCCGAACCAGAAGCCGATCAGGCTCGCGCATTTCAGTCGCGGCGCCAGGCTGGCGTGGTCGCGGTAACAGCCGTCCAGCAGCCAGACCAGAGGCCCGAAGGTAAGGAACAGCACCGGCCAGAGATGGAACGGGGCGAAAGCGAGCACCGAAAGCGCGCCGAGCAGGACGGCAAAGGCAGCGCGACGCCATCCAGTGAGGCTCGCGACCCATGTCGCGGCGCGGGTCATGACGGCGCGTCGTGTCGCCCCCTCAAGGGGGGAGTGGAGCGCGCGCGGCCGGGCCGCATCAGGCCTGCTTGCTTTCGGGCTTGGACGCGCTGCCTTCGGCGTCGCCCGGCTCCGGCGGGATATGGATGCGGAGTTTCTTGATGCGGCGCGGATCGGCCTCGAGCACCTCGAACTCGATGCCGCTCGGATGGCGCACCAGCTCGCCGCGGGAGGGAATGCGCCCGGCGATGGAGAACACCAGCCCGCCGAGCGTGTCGATGTCCTCCTCCTGCTCCTCTGAGACCAGCTCGCGCCCGAGATGCTTCTCGAGCTCATCGACCGGGATGCGAGCGTCGGCGACGAGTCCGAGCCTCGGATCTGTGCGGATCATCGGCTCGTCCTCGACGTCGTGCTCGTCGGCGATGTCGCCGACTACCTCCTCGATCAAGTCTTCGATCGAGACGAGCCCGTCAGTGCCGCCATACTCGTCGACCACGAGAGCCAGATGCAGCCGCGTCAACTGCATCTTGAGCAGGAGATCGATAACTGCCATCGAGGCCGGCACGTAGAGGATCTGGCGCGTGATGTTGATCGAGGCGACGCTCCGCGCGAGGTCGACCTTGCCGAGATCGATCCGCGTTTCGTCGCCGGCCTCGGCCGCGGTCGTGATCCAGGACATCAGGTCGCGGATATGGATCATGCCGCGCGGGTCGTCGAGCGTCTCGTGATAGACCGGCAGCCGCGAATGCTCGGCCTGACGGAACACGCGCATCAGCTCATCGATGGTGAGAGTGTCGTCAACGGCGATGATGTCGGCGCGCGGCACCATGACGTCCTCGACCGTGAGCGTGCCGAAGTGAAGGATGCGCCGCAGCATGCTGCGCTCCTGCGCGCTCAACGCGTCGCTCTTGCTGCGGGTGAGGGCATCCTCGATCAGCTCGCGCAGGTCCGGCTCCTCGCCGAGACCGAAGGTCTGGAGCAGGCGCTCGAACCAGGACACTTCCTCATCGGTCTGACGCGCTTCCTGAAGCTCGTCCTCGGCTATGGGAGTGTTGCTCATGGCGATACCTCCGCGGGCCGCGCCACTTTATCCTCGGCATAAGGATCGGCAATGCCGAGCGAAGCGAGGGTCCGTTTTTCCAAAGTCTCCATCTGCTCCGCCTCGTCGTCCCGCGTATGGTCGAGGCCCAGCAGATGGAGCACGCCGTGCACCACGAGGTGGGCGAGGTGATCGGCGAACGCGATATTGGTCTCGCGGGCTTCCTTGAGCGTGGTCTCGTAGGCGAGCGCGACGTCGCCGAGAAGGCCGGGCTCGCGCACATCGGACGAGGGCGTGTCGCTCGCCGGAAACGACAGCACGTTGGTGGCGGCGTCCTTGCCGCGCCAGGTCGCGTTCAGCGAGCGCATCTCCGCATCGTCGGTAAGCAGGAGGCTGACCTCATAGGCGCCGGGCGAGGGGGGAGGCGCCGCGGCGAAGGCGGCACGGGCGGCGCGGGCGAGCGCCGCGTCGGTCACGCCGGCGCCGCGCCAGGCAGCGCTGTGACGCACGACCGCGACCTCGAGCCGAGAGCTCGCGCCCGGCTTCACGTTCTTGCGACTAGGGCCACCGTCAGCCACGGCGCTCACCCTTCTGCGGCGCCGATTCGTAGGCATCGACGATCTTCCCGACCAGCTCGCGGCGGACGACATCGGCGCGGGTGAAGGCGATGTGCTCGATCTCCTCGATGCCCTTGAGGAGAGCGATCGCCTCGAGCAGGCCGGAGTCCTTGCCGGGCGGGAGGTCGACCTGGGTCGGGTCGCCGGTCACGATCATCTTGCTCTGGTCGCCGAGCCTGGTGAGGAACATCTTCATCTGCACGCTGGTGCAGTTCTGCGCCTCATCGAGAATGATCATGGCGTTGGACAGCGTGCGGCCGCGCATGAAGGCGAGCGGGGCGATCTCGATCGCGCCGGTGGCGAGCCCGCGCTCGACCCGCTCGGGCGCCAGCACGTCGTAAAGCGCATCGTAAAGCGGCCGGAGATAAGGATCGACCTTCTCGCGCATGTCGCCCGGCAGGAAGCCGAGCCGTTCGCCGGCCTCGACCGCAGGCCGCGACAGGATCAGCCGGTCGCACTGGCCGCTCTCCAGGGCCGCGGCGGCGAAGGCGACGGCGAGATAGGTTTTACCGGTGCCGGCAGGACCGCTGGCGAAAACAAGGTCGCTCCGCTGCAGCGCGGCGAGATAGGCGCTCTGCGCCAGTGTGCGCGCGGTGATGAGGCGCTTCCGCGTGCGGATCTGCTGCGCGTCGGGAAGCTCGACTTCTGGCCCGTCGCTCGTCGCGGGCACGACGGTCTTGGCATGGCGGATGGCGCCGACCACCTCGCCGACCCCGATCATCTCGCCTTGCGCGAGCCTGCCGTAAAGCTGCTCCAGGACTGATTTCGCGGTGGCGCAGGAGGCTTCAGGGCCGCGCAGGCTGACCGCGTTGCCGTTGACCACCGCTTCGATGCCGAGACGGTCCTCGAGCACCGCGAGATTGGCGTCATAGTCGCCGAGCAGATCGCGCACGAGACGCAGGTCGTCGAAGAACACGACGGTCGGCTCGCCACCACCATTGGTATGCGCGGCGGCAGAGCGCTTCGGTGCCGCTCCACGCCCCCGCGCCAATGATGCTTTCCTTCCGCTGGCCTTGGTCACACGGCCGCCTGAACTGGCTCGCGCCATGCAAACCCCAAATTGATGACACCGTGAAGACTGTTTGGGCCGGCGCCCTGGATGTCAACCTCGACGATCTCCCCGATCAGGCTCCGAGGTCCCTCCGCATGCACCGCCTGGAGATAAGGTGAACGCCCACCGATCTGTCCTGGTTTCCTGCCGGCGCTCTCGAATAGCACTTTAAGTCTGCGGCCGACCGTCGCCCGGTCGAATGCGTGGCGGTCCTGTTCGAGCAGGGTTTGCACGGCATGGAGCCGCTCCAGCTTCACCGTTTCCGCCACCTGGCCGTCGAGCGCGGCGGCTCCGGTGCCGGGGCGCGCGCTATACTTAAAGGAGAAGGCCTGGGCGAAGCGGGCACGCGCGGCGAGCGCCATGGTCGCCGCGAAGTCCTCATCGTTCTCGCCGGGAAAGCCCACGATAATGTCGGTCGAGAGCGCGATGTCCGGGCGCGCCTGGCGCACCTTCGCGATCAGCGCCTCATAGTCTTCGGCCGTGTGTTTGCGGTTCATGGCGGCGAGGATGCGGTTGGACCCAGACTGGAACGGGAGGTGCAGGTAGGGCATCAGCTTCGGCTCATCGCCGAACAGGCCGATCAGCGCATCGTCCATGTCGCGCGGATGGCTGGTGGTGAATCTCAGCCGCTCGATCCCCGGCACTCGCGCGAGACGCTCGAGCAGACTCGCGAGCGACCACGATCGTCCACCTTCGTCGGCCCCGTGATAAGCGTTGACGTTCTGCCCAAGCAGCGTGATCTCGCGCGCACCGCGGCTGGCAAGCGAAGAGACCTCGGCGATGATCTCGGCCGGCGAGCGCGAGAACTCGGCGCCCCGCGTATAAGGCACGACGCAGAAAGTGCAGAATTTGTCGCAGCCTTCCTGCACGGTGACGAAGGCGGACGGCTTCACCTTGGCTTTCGGCCGCTCAGGGAGATGGGCGAATTTGTCCTCGGCGGGGAACTCGGTCGCGGTGACGCTGCGCCCCGTCGCGCTCGCCTCGGCCACCAGATCGGCGAGGCGGTGATAGCTCTGCGGCCCGACCACGATATCGACCACCGGCGCCCGCGCCATGATCTCCTGCCCTTCGGCTTGCGCGACGCAGCCGGCCACCGCGATCATCGTCTCGCGGCCCCGAGCTTTCCGCGCCTCCTTGGCAAGGCGGGCGCGGCCGAGCTCGGAATAGACCTTCTCGGCGGCTTTCTCCCTGATGTGGCAGGTATTGAGGATGATGAGGTCGGCCTGGTCCTGGTCGGCCTCCAAGGCATAGCCAAGCGGGGCGAGCGCCTCGGCCATGCGCTCGGAGTCGTAGGCGTTCATCTGGCAGCCGAAAGTCTTGATATGGAGCGTCTTGGACATTTTTTGCTGTGGGGGTTTGGCGCGCCCCTGTTTGTTGGGCACCGGCGCTACTCTCGTCAAGGGCTGGACGCAAGTAATAAAGGGTCACCCTGCATTGCTTTAGGGGGGCGAAGCAGCTATCTACCCGACACATTAGATAGGGTATCGGGACTCTAGTTGATCTCGCAAAAAGCAAAATATGCTCTTCGCGCCCTTGTCGCGCTGGCGCGCGCGGGGGATTCCATGATGATCGGCGCGATCGCCGCGCAAGAGCGCATCCCCCGCAAATTCCTCGAGCAGATCCTCCTTGAGTTGAAGCGCCACGGCATCCTCATGAGCAAGCGGGGCAAGCTCGGCGGCTATGCTCTGCTGATGAGCGCCGACCAGATCACTTTCGGCCAGGTTTTGCGTATCCTCGACGGACCCCTGGCGCCATTACCCTGCCTCAGCCGCATCGCCTATCGGCGCTGCCCGGATTGCCGCAACGAGGCGGATTGCGAGATCAGGCACGTTTTTGCCGCCGTCGCCAACTCCGCCCGCGAGGTGCTTGACCGCACCACCATTGCCGACGCCATCGCCAGGCCGGAAAGCCCTCAAATCGGGGCCGTAGAGGCCGTCCACTAGGCGAGTTCTTCTAATCCTACCTTAAGTGCACCCGCTCTCGTGGAAACGAGTTCTCTTATCCGGGGCTTCTTTGGCAGGGGCGGCGCGCCCTGCCAAAAATTATGGAACGGTCCGTCCTTGATAAACACTATCTACTTGATAGAGTTTAAGGTGTTATCACCAAGGAGATCGAGCCATGAGATTTCGAACCACCCTGATCGCCGGCGCGGTCATCATCTTTACGACGCTGACAGCGAGCGCCGTCTTCGCCGACACCACACTGCTCAACGTTTCCTACGATCCGACGCGTGAGCTCTATAAGGCGGTCAACGAGGCCTTCATCAAGGACTACAAGGCCAAGACCGGAGAGACCGTCGCGATCGAGCAGTCCCACGGCGGCTCGGGCAAGCAGGCTCGCGCGGTCGTCGATGGCCTCCAGGCCGACGTCGTGACGCTGGCGCTCGCCGCCGACATCGACCAGATCGCCAAGGTCGGCAAGATCAAGGCCGACTGGCAGAAGCGCCTTCCCCTCAATGCCTCGCCCTACACCTCGACCATCGTCTTCCTGGTGCGCAAGGGAAACCCCAAGGGCGTCAAGGACTGGGATGATCTGGTGAAGGACGGCGTGCAGGTCATCACGCCCAATCCGAAGACCTCCGGCGGCGCCCGCTGGAACTATCTCGCCGCCTGGGCCTATGCCGACCAGAAATACGGGCACAGCGAGGACAAGGATAAGGACTTCATCAAGAAGCTTTACGCCAACGTGCCGGTGCTCGACACGGGCGCGCGCGGCTCGACCACGACCTTCGCCCAGCGCGGCATCGGCGACGTCCTGCTCGCTTGGGAGAACGAGGCGTTCCTCGCGCTCGACGAGCTCGGCGCCGACAAGTTCGAGATCGTCGTGCCGTCGCTGTCGATCAAGGCCGAGCCGCCGGTCGCCGTCGTCGACGAGGTGGTCGACGCCAAGGGCACCCGCAAAGTGGCCGAGGCCTATCTGAACTTTCTCTACACGCCGGAAGCCCAGAAGATCATCGCCCACAACTATTATCGTCCTACCGACCCGAAGGCCGCCGATCCTAAGGATCTGGCACGCTTCCCCGACCTGAAGCTCGTGACGATCGACGATCCGCTGTTCGGCGGGTGGACGCAGACGCAGGCCAAGCAATTCGCCGATGGCGGCATCTTCGACCAGCTCTATCAGCCCAAGTCGACCAACTAGGCGGCCGACCAACAATTCGAGGAAAACGCCATGGCCGGCGCCCGCGGCCTTGCGTTGAAGAGACCGAGCGCCATCCCAGGTTTCGGGTTGGCGCTCGGTTTCACTTTGACGTATCTGAGCCTGATCGTTCTCATTCCGCTCGGCGGACTCGTGCTGAAGTCGGCAACTCTCGGGTTGTCCGGCTTCTCTGACGTTGTGACCGGTCCGCGCACGCTCGCGGCCTTGCGCTTGAGCTTCCTCACCGCCCTGATCGCAGCCGTCGTCAATGCGGCGTTCGGCGTGGTCATCGCCTGGGTGCTGATCCGGTACCGCTTTCCCGGGCGCCGCCTGCTCGATGCCTTTGTCGATCTTCCCTTCGCGCTGCCGACCGCCGTCGCCGGCATTGCCTTGACCGCGCTCTACGCGCCGAACGGCTGGATCGGCAGCTGGCTCGAGCCGCTCGGCATCAAGGTCTCCTACACGCCGATCGGCATCACCGTCGCGCTCATCTTCATCGGCTTGCCGTTCGTGGTGCGCACCGTGCAGCCCGTGCTCGAGGAGTTCGACCGTGAGCTCGAGGAAGCCGCGGCGACACTCGGCGCGAGCCGCCGCCAGACCGTGTTCATGGTGATGCTGCCGACGCTGATGCCGGCGATCCTCACCGGCTTTGCGCTCGCTCTCGCCCGCGCCGTCGGCGAATACGGCTCGGTGATCTTCATCGCCGGCAACATGCCCTTCAAATCCGAGATCGCGCCACTGCTCATCATCATTCGCCTTGAGGAGTTCAGCTACGCCCAGGCCGCCGCCATCGGCACGGCGATGCTGATGATCTCGTTCGCCATCCTGCTGTTCGTTCATCTGGTGCAGGCCTGGAGCCGCAAGAGGTTTGGCCAATGACCGACGCCGCCATCGCGCCACTCCTCGTCTCAGCCCCGCGGCCGCAGCCTGTCACCACCGAGCAACCTCTCGTTCGCTATGTGCTGATTGGCGTCGCAATCGTTTTCCTCGTGGTGTTCCTGTTCCTGCCGCTCGTCTCGGTTTTCGCCGAGGCGCTGAGAGCGGGGCTCGGCGCCTATTTCGCCGCGATCACCGAGCCCGATGCTGTCTCGGCCATCAAGCTCACTCTGCTCATCGCCGCGATCGCCGTTCCCGCCAATGTCGTGTTCGGCCTCGCCGCCGCCTGGGCGATCGCCAAATTCGAGTTCCCCGGCAAAAGCCTGCTCAACTCGCTGATCGATCTGCCGTTCTCAGTCTCGCCGGTGATCTCCGGCCTGATCTACGTGCTCCTGTTCGGCGCTCAGGGCTATCTCGGGCCATTCCTCAAGAGCGAGAACATCCAGATCATCTTCGCTCTGCCCGGCATGGTGCTTGCCACCATCTTCGTCACCTTCCCGTTCGTCGCGCGCGAGCTCGTGCCGCTAATGCAGGAGCAGGGCACGCAGGACGAGGAGGCGGCTTTGTCGCTCGGAGCCAGCGGCTGGAAGACCTTCTTCAAGGTAACGCTGCCCAATATCCGCTGGGCGCTGCTCTACGGTGTGGTGCTCTGCAACGCCCGAGCCATGGGCGAGTTCGGCGCCGTGTCGGTGGTGTCGGGCCATATCAGGGGCAAGACCAACACCATGCCGCTCCACGTCGAGATTCTTTACAACGAGTACAACTTCGCCGCGGCGTTCGCCGTTGCCTCGCTGCTCGCGCTGCTTGCCCTCGTCACTCTCGTCATCAAGGTCGCTCTGGAATGGCGCTATGCCGACCAGATCGCCGCCTCACGCCGCCACTAACCGCCGTCAGGAGAAAGCCATGGACGCTCGGGTGCAAGATGAGATCAACGCCGCCGGCGGCGCGTGGCCGCTGTCGTGGACGACGCGGTGGGAAAAGCCGATGCGGGTCACTGTCGAGAATGTCGTGCGGACCTACGGGGTGACGCCTGCGCTGCACGGCGTGTCGCTCGACATCGGCTCGGGCGAGCTCGTGGCGCTGCTCGGTCCCTCCGGCTCGGGCAAGACGACGCTGCTACGCATCTTGGCCGGCCTCGATGTGCCGACCTCCGGCCGCGTGCTGTTCGACGGCGAGGACGCGCTCAAGCTTACCGTGCAGCAGCGGAATGTCGGACTGGTGTTCCAGAGCTACGCGTTGTTCCGCCACATGACGGTGCTCGACAATATCGGCTTCGGCTTGCGCGTCCGTCCGGCAGCGCGACGCCCGAGTAGCAAGGAGATCAAGCGCCGCGCGCTCGAGCTGCTCGATCTCGTGCAGCTTTCCGGTCTGGAGAAGCGCTATCCGGCCCAGCTCTCGGGCGGCCAGCGCCAACGAGTCGCCTTCGCCCGCGCGCTCGCTATCGAGCCGCGCGTGCTTCTGCTCGATGAGCCGTTCGGCGCGCTCGACGCCCAGGTCAGGCGCGACCTGCGCCGCTGGCTTCGCGAGCTGCACGACAAGACCGGGCACACCACGGTGTTCGTCACCCACGACCAGGAGGAGGCGCTCGAGCTTGCCGACCGTGTAGTGGTGATGAGTCACGGCAAGATCGAGCAGATCGGCACGCCCGATGAGGTCTACGACCGGCCGGATTCGCCTTTCGTGTTCTCCTTCATCGGCGAGTCGAGTTCGCTTCCGGTGCGCCTGCAAGATGGCAAGGTGTGGTTCGATGAGCGGCCGCTCGACCTGCCGCAAGGCAGCCTTCCCTCCGGACCCGCGCAGCTTTTTCTGCGTCCGCACGACGTCGAAATCGTGGCCGATCCGCAGAATGCCCTGCGGGGAACGATTACGACGCATCGGCGGCATGCGGGTGCCCGGCGAGTCGAAGTGTCGGTTGGCGAGAAAAGCAGCCGCGTCGAGATCGAGATCCCCGCCGACTTTCGGCTGGAGCTTGCGCGCGAGATTGCCTTTCTGCCGCGCCGCTACCGTCTGTTCCCCGCTCGACAAAGCTGATCGGGGCTCACAAAAAAGCGCCGCCCCAAGACCAACGCGGAAGTCGGCGGCGCGACTGCGCTCACTCGAGCAGAAGCTTGAAATTCTCGGGAAGCACCACCGGCGCGATCTGCTCGAAGGTGCATTGCTTCGGCGCCTTGTCGGGACGGAAGCGGATGAGCTTGGTGCCGTGCCGGAAGCGGTCGCCGGTCACCTGATCGTAGCGCACCTCGACCACGAGCTTCGGCTTGAGCGGTTGCCATTCCGCCGAGCGTTCGGTGCTCCAGCGGCTTGGACCGCCCGGCGCGTTGCCGGAAAACCCTGGCGGCGCGATCAAAGCTTCGAGCACTTTGGTCAGGGCCGACCGTTCTTGGTTGGTGATGGTCGAGGTGAAGCCGACATGATCGAGCTTACCCTCTTGGTCGTAAAGACCGAGCAGCAACGAGCCGACCTCGCGGCTGCCCGTGCCGTAGCGGAAACCCCCGACCACGCAGTCGGCCGTGCGCAGCCGCTTGACCTTGAGCATCGCCCGCTCGCCCGGGATATACGCCCGGTCGCTCCGCTTGGCGACGACCCCGTCAAGCGCGCCGCGCGCATCCTTGAGCCATTCAAGCGCCTCGTTGCGCTCGCGTGTATAGGGCGAGAGCTTGAGCTGCTTCGTCTCGCCGGCCTTCTTGTAGAACGCTTCGAGCGCCGTGCGGCGCTTCACGAGCGGCGCCTCGATCAGGCTGTTGCCTTTGGCATCGAGCAGCATGTCGAACAGGATGAGAATGGCGGGGGTCTCGGCGGCGAGCCTGGTGATGCGGCTCGCTGCGGGATGGATGCGCATCTGCAGCGCATCGAAGGAGAGCGTGTCGCCAACGGGAATTGCGAGCTCGCCATCCAGCACGAATTCCGGTTGCGGCAGGGTCTTCAGCATCGCCACGATCTCCGGAAAGTAGCGTGCGAGCGGCTTGCCAGATTTCGCTCTGAGTTCGACGTCCTTGCCGGCGCGATAAGCGAGGCAGCGGAAGCCGTCCCATTTGGGCTCGAATTGCCAGCCTTGGCCCTCGGGAAGCTCGCTGACGAGCTTGGCCTCCATCGGTTCGAGGCCGAGTGGCACGGCAAGCTTTGCCAGGGTGGGAGGAGCGGACATGCCGAGCCCTATTGTAGGCGGACAACCACGCTGTCAGCGGCGCCGGTCGCGTCCGTCACGGTGAGCCGCACGAAGCCAGGCCCGTCAGGCTCGAAGAACAGCGTCCGCGCCGATTTCTTGCCGGCAATCGGCATGCCGTTGAGCAGCACGTTGAGCGGCGGCGTGCCGCCGGTGATCTTGATGGCGATCGGGTCCGGCGCCACTCCGGTCGCGCCCGACAGCTCGAGGCTCGCGCCATTCGGCGGGAACACGATCTGCACTCTGGGCGTCATGGCTTCGCCAGCGGCCTCGCGCGCGGCGAAGCGCCTGAGCGGCGGCGGCAGCTTGGCGGTGGTGACGATCAGAACGCCTTTCGGCGCCGGCGGCAGCGGCTGCAAGGACTGGCCGAGCCGCGCGAAGGCGTCGAACAGGATTGGCGCCGCGGTGACGCGCCCGGCAAGCCCAACCACCGGCGCGCCGTCGGGCCGTCCCGCCCACACCCCGATCGTGTGCTTGCCGTCGAAGCCGATCGCCCACGCGTCGCGATAGCCGTAGCTCGTGCCGGTCTTGAAAGCGATGCGCCCGCCGGCGGCATTCTCAGGTGGCGGCGTACCGAGCAGGACGCTTCCGACATACCAGGCCGCGACCGGTTCGATCAGCCGCTTGGGCTGCGGCTGCGGCAATCCGAGCTGCTCCACCAGCGGCGCCACGGTGCCCTGCCGCGCGAGCCCGGCATAGAGCATTGTGAGGTCGGTCAGCCGAACGCCGACGCCGCCGAGCCCAAGCGCGAGGCTAGGCGCTTCGCCCTTCGGCAGCACGAGCGGGGCTCCGGCCTGCGCCAGCCGCGCGAATACCCGGCTCGGGCCGACCTCGTTGAGCACGGCGACGGCGGGGGTGTTCAGGGACTGTTGCAGCGCGCGCCGCACCGTGACGGTGCCCTGGAAGGTCAGGTCGAAATTCTCGGGCGAATAGCCGGAGAAGTGAATCGGCCGGTCCTCGATCAGCGTCTCGGGATGAATCAGCCCGTCCTCGAAGCCGATCCCGTAGATGAACGGCTTGAGCGCCGAGCCCGGCGAGCGCACCGCGCGGGTGAGATCGACCTGGCCGGCGCGGCGGAGATCGAAATAGTCGGGAGAGGCGACGCGCGCCAGCACCTCGCCGGTCGCGTTGTCGACCACGACGATGGCGACCGAGAGATCGGGGCCGAGCCCATGCGCCCGCTCGCGGGCAAGTTTCTCCAAACTTCTCTGCAAGCCGGCGTCGATGGTCAGTCTGAGTACGCGCTCGTTCGGCGATGCGGCGTTAGCCTCGTCGGCCGCATGCGGCGCGATCAGCGGCATGGGCTTCCGCTCGGTAGGCACCGGCTCTTCCTTGGCGCGGGCAATCTCGGCCTCGCCATAGAGGCCGCGCCCGGCGATGCGATCGAGTACGCGGTCGCGCGCCCGCTTGGCGGCAACCGGAAAGCGGTCTGGCCGGCGAAACTCAGGCGACTGCGGCAGCGCTACGAGCAGCGCCGCCTCGCCGAGCGTGAGCCGCCGCGGCTCCTTGGCAAAATAGGAGAGCGAGGCGGCGCGCACGCCTTCGAGATTGCCGCCATAGGGCGCGAGCGTGAGGTAGAGCGACAGGATATCGTCCTTGGACAGCGCCCATTCGAGCTGCAACGCGCGCACCGCCTCATGCAGCTTGGCGTAGAGCGAGCGCTTCTCGCGCGGCTCGATCAGCCGGGCCACCTGCATGGTGAGCGTCGAGCCGCCCGAGACGATGCGGCCATGCGTGGCGAGCTGGTAGGCCGCGCGCAGCAAGGCGAGGGGGTCGACGCCGCGATGATGGAAGAACCGCTTGTCCTCATAGGCGAGCAGCGCTTCGAGGAAGCGCGGATCGACATCCTTGCGCGCCGCCGGCAGCCGCCAGCGGCCTTCGCTGGTGAGATAGGCGCGCAGCAGCTTGCCGTCACGGTCGACCACGATGGTCGAGACTTCGAGATCGCGTCCGAGCGGCGCCGGACCGAACGCCTGGAACAACCCGGCCATGCCGCCGGCAAACGCCGCCATGATCCACACCAACCCGATGCTGCAAAAAATGGCTCGGCGTTTCCAGGCGGCCGACCCGCTCCCTCCTCCCTTGCGGGGGAGGGTTGGGGAGGGCGAGTCAACCTTTTCAGGCGCGGAGGATGCAATACCCCTGTCCCGACGCTTCGCCGCAAACGACGAAGCGTCGACCTTCCCCGCAAGGGGGGAGGTAAGAGGCCGTGCCTCGTTGGCGTCAGTGCTCATTTCGCCGGCGCGACCGTGACCTCTCCGGTTCCGGTGCGGCCGAAGCGGTCGGGACGATACATGTCCTCGACCACCGCCTGCGGCAGCACGTAGCTTCCGGGCGACACGGCGCGCACGATATAGGCGACCGAGAAGGTCGTGGCATCGCCGCTCCGCCGGTCGAATGCCGCGGCGAAGCGATCGTCGCGGAACTCGGTGAAGGACGGCGTGCCAGCATTCTCGATCCAGCTCAGCGTACCGGTGTCGCCCGAGGAGACCAGCCGCGGATTGTCGATCTCAAATCCTGCCGGGACGTAGTCGATCAGCGAGACGCGGGCGAATTGCGGCTGCGGCTCGGTGACCGTGAGCACCACGACGAAGCGGTCGTTCTGCTTGGCGTGGGTCGGGTCGGCGTCCTCGCCGGCCAGCGTGTGGAAGCTCCGCTCGATGCCGAAGCCGTGGTCTGCCGCGGGCTCCGGCGTCTTGGGCGCGCCGCTCACCGAGATTACGGCGTCGAGCGGCGTGTCGCCGCTATTGGTCACCGTAAGCGGGCTTGCCGCGAGCTCATCCTCGTCGAAGTCGCGATAGAGCGGACCCTGCTGGCCGCCGTCATTGACCGTGAGGCTGACGTTCTGCTTGCCGAGGGCGCGCGCGGCGAGGATGAGCCAGGCGTTGTCCTGCGTCGAGGTGTAGGTCACGCGGTCGCGCGCCGTGTCGATGCTCTTGGTGGCGCTGACCAGGATGAGCTTCGGCGCGTCGCCTTCGGCGGCGAGCGTCACCACCGCGGCGGCGTCGCGCAGCGGCGAGCCGTAATCGATGCGGCCGCCCTCGAAGCGCTGGTCCTTTGGCAGCGACGCAACCGCCGCATCGAACGCCTTCTCCGCCCTCACCCGGTCGCCGAGCATGGCGAGCGCCGCGGCGATCTGCGCCTTGGCGGTCGGCGTGCCGAGATCGTCGAGCTTGACGTCGGCGATATAGCGAACGTCGCCAACCGGCGCCATGCCGTTCCGCGCCAGCACGTAGAGCGCATAAGAGAGCGCGAGCCCGCCGTCGGTCGCGACGTCGGGGGCGGTGCTCACATAATTGCGCAAGCGGTCGAGCGCGAGCTTGAACTGATCGTCGGAGACCGAGAAGCTCCGCGCGCGGGCGCGGGTCAAAAAGTCCGTTACATAGGCATCGAGCCACGCATCGTCGCCGCCCGGCGACCATAGCCCGAACGAGCCCTCTGATCCCTGCCGCGCCAGCACGATCTCGATCGACTTGGCGATCCGCTCGTCAATGCTGCTGTCGACGGCAAGTTGGGCGTCGAGCGCGAGCTCGTTGACATAGAGCAGCGGCAGCGCGCGGCTGACGATCTGCTCGCTGCAGCCGAGCGGGTAGCGGTCGAGCGCCGCGAGCAGGCCGGCAACGTCGAGCGCCGCCGTCGGCGTCACCGACAGAGCGACTTTGCCGGTCCCCGGCACGAGGTCGCTGAACACATCGCTGGTCAGCGTGATGCTCTGGCCTGGATTGAGCGGCTTCACCGTGCGGCGCGCGAGGATCTGCGTCGCTGGCTTCACCGCCAGCGGGTATTGCCGCTCGATGGCAAAGCCGCCCGGGCCGGTGACCGAGACCGAGACCGAACCGTCGCCGATACTGGTCGCCGAGATCGGCAGGCTGACCCCGCCGCGCTTCTTGGCGTCGAGCGGCAAAGTCTTGTCCGGGCCTTCGACGGTGAACGGACCATCGGTGGTGACGGCGATCTGATAATTGCCGGTCTCGCCCTCGACATTGTCGAGGTCGAGGCGGAGCGTGCTCTTGTCGCCCATCAGCAGGAAGCGCGGCAGTGTGGCGGTGACCACGACCGGATCGCGCACGACCACATCGGCCGAGGCGTGGCCGACCTTGTCGTTGCTCCAGGCGACCGCCATCACGCGCACGGTGCCGGTGAAAGCGGGGATGGCGAAATTCACCTCCGCCGTCCCGTCGGCGCCGACGCTGACGATGCCTGAATAGAGCGCAAGCGGCGGCTGGGTCGGCGGACTGCCGTTCAGTTCGGCCTCGCCGCCGTCGCCGCCGGTCCTGATCTGGCCCTTGGTGCCCTGCATGCCGTCGATCAGCTGGCCGTAAAGGTCGCGGACCTCGGAGGAGAGCTTGCGCTGGCCGAGATAATAGGTGTCGGGATCGGGCGCCTTGTAGTTGGTAAGATTGAGGATGCCGACATCGACGGCAGACACGACCACGCGCGCCTGCTCGTCCGGCGCGAGCCCGCTGAACTTGATCGGCACGCGAAGCGTCGTCTCGGGCCGCACCAGCTCAGGCAGGTCCATGGCGACGCCGATGGTGTGGGCGGCCCTGTCGATGCCGAACCACTGCACGCCGATGGCGCGGCCCGGCATGCGCTTCGCCGCCTCGTCGAGCGGGCGCCTGAGCGTCGCGAGCACGTAGGCGCCGGTGCCCCAATCGGTGCCGACGGTGAGCGGAAGCTTGACGATGCCTTCCTGCACGTCGGTCGTGGTGGTGGTGAGCAGCTTGTCGCCGATCACCGCGAGCGTGACCTTGCCCGCGCTCCGCGCCGTTACCGCAACGGTCATGGTGTCGCCCGGCTTATACTCCTTCTTGTCGAGAGCGATCTCGAGCAAGTCAGGCGTGTCGGCGGAGGCCTCGGCGTAGAAGCCCGAAATCGAAGCCGTATGTCGTCTCCGGCCCTTGCGGGTCCGCGCTCGTCACTTCGAGCCGGTAGCGGCCCCAGGTCACCGGGACCGCGATTTTGCCGGTCTGGTCGGCGGCGAGATCGAGCGTGCCGTCGGCGATGCGGCGCGTCACCTTGACCGGCTCGTAGTTCCAATAGCCGTTCGAGCGATACCACTGATATTTCGAACTCGACGCTGAGCAATTGCCATTTCAGCCCGCTAGCGGCGATCTTCTTGCCGTCGGGCGCGACCATCGCGACCTCGAACCTGGCGGTATCCTGATCGCCGAGCGCGCTGCCGGAGAACAGCGGCTTTACGCCGATCATGTTCGCCGCCGGCACCACGGGGAGCGTCAGCTTGCGCTCGATCGCGCGACCGCCGGGCTCGGCGAGCCTGACGGCGATATTGGCCTCGAGCGGCCGCGTCGTCGACGGCAGCTTGCCGATATCGACGGTGAAGCTGGCCTTTCCGTCGTCGTCGGTCTGCGGCAGGTCTTCGAGCGGGATGGCCTCGCTCGATACTTCGTCCTGGTCTCCTTCGTCCGGGGCATTGAGCCCGAACACATAGTCCTTATAGCCCGGGCGCTCCGCGGCCCTTACCACAGTGACCTCGCCCTCGATGTCGAGACCCGCGGCCGGAGCTCCGTAAAGGAAGCGACCATCGAGATCGACCTGGGCCGGCGCGTCGGGCGATATGGTGGTTGCCGTGGTGGAGAGGTCGAACTCGAGCCTATCCGGCACGTAGTCTTCGACCAGGAAGCTCGCCTCGCCGATCGAGGGCTGTTTCGGGTCGGAATAGACTGCGACCCGCCAGGTGCCGGTCGGCGCCGATGAGACGATCGGCACGTTGAGCGAGCGGCCGCCAAGGCCCTGATCCGGCACCACGGTGCGGCGGTATTCGACGCCGTCGGGCCGCTGGACCACCATGGTCAGATCGACATCGGGAACGGCAACGCCGGCGGCATTGCGGAGCAGCGTGGTAACGTAGACGGTCTCGCCGGTGCGGTAGACGCCGCGCTCGGTGAACACGAACGCATCGAGCGCACCGGGCGGCTCGCGCCCTGCGACGCCACGGTCAGTCAAGTCGAAGGCCGAGCTGGTCAAATTGAGGAAGGCGTAATCGCCACCGTCGCCAGAGGCGACCAGCATGGCGGGGGCCTGGCCGCCTTCGCCGCGGGCAAGCCCAGGCTCAAAGGCGACCGAGCCGTCGGCGCCGGTCTTCTTTACCGCCAGCACGTCGTTGTTGCGCGCGATCAGTCTGATCTCGACGTCACCGACCGCCGAGGTGGTGGCGAGTGAGTTGACGAAGGCGTGGATGCCGTCAGTGCCGGAGAACGCGGTCAGCCCGAGATCTGAGACGATGAACCACTGCGTGGCGCGCTCGCCGTAGTCGTCGCCCGCGGCGTTGGCGGGCTGGGCCGCGAGCAGATAGACGCCCGATTGCATGGCCGGAATCGCTTCGGTCACCGGAAAGGCGGTAGTGATGTCCTGGTTCAACTCCTTCTCGACCTTGAGCTCGCCGGTCCACACCTTCGCGCCCTTCTGGTCGGCGATGTCGTCGAGCGAATAGCTCTGGAGATTGCGCTCGAAGTCGTAGCCGAGCACGTTGTCGAGCAGGCTGCGGTCGCCGATGCGATAGATCGTGACCTTGAGCAGGTCGGTATTGACGCTGACGAGCGGGATGCCCTGCTGGCCGGTCTTGGGCAGCACATAGGCCTTGCCCGCGACCCTAACCGAGGGGCTCCGGTCACGCACATAGATGGTGAAATCGGCGTTCTTGAGCAGCGTCTCGTCGACCGTCGAGGGCAGCCCGGCGCGGAGAGTGATCGAATAAGTCTCGCCATGTTCCAGGCCTTCGACGCAGAGCTGCTGATAGTCGACCGATATGGCGGGCTTGTCCTGACCGACGACAGCGACGAACGGCGCAAAGTCGGTGCGCTTGGGCAAGCTCTCCGAGAACTGGAAGCAGGCGCGCGGCGAGGCGGAATCAGAGTCGACGCTGAAATTCGCGACGCGGAAGCCGTATTTCTCGCGGAGCGATGCGTATGTCGCGCGCAAGTCCGGCGTCTCGTTTATGGCAAGCGCGATCTTGAGCACGTTCAGCGCGGGGCGCCACTCGTCGCGCTTGCCGTAAGCATTGGCGAGCGTGACCAGCGAAGCAACTTCGTCCTTGGCGTCGGTCGCGCGCTGATAGGAGATATAGGCTGCCGTGGTCGCGTTCTCGAAGCGGGTCGAGCCGTCGTCCTCGTCGGTGACCGGAATTTTGAGCCAGATATCGGCGAGCCTTCGCCACGCCGCCGCATCGGTCGGGGCGACCGTGACGATCTGCGTGTAAACGTCGGCGGCGCCGGCCAAGTCTTGCGCCTTGAGCAGCGTGTCGCCTTGCTGCTTCAGCTTGATGAGCGGCTTGTCGACGGTGCCGGCCTGATCCTTGAGGTCGGCTTCGAGCGTTATCGCCGCGTCGTCGAGCGCATCGTCTTGGTAGGTCTTCTTGGCGGCTTCGGTGGGGGTGGCAAGGACAACGAACAGCGCGGCAACGAGGCCGGCGCGTAACCATGCGGACATTGTTTCCTCCGGGGGACCCGCCTCGGCAGACGGGTGCAAGACCCCTATCGTAATCGAGCCTCGTGACGGAAACCAGAGGCCGCTCTGCCTTAATCGGCAAAGGGCGGAAGGCGAGGCCACGCTTGGAGTTGCGCAGCCTTGCGGATCAGCGCCTCGGCCAGGATCGAGCCATTGTCGGAGTTGGTCATCACCACCATGCCGGCGCCCTCACCTGGGAGCAGGATGAAATAGGACTGATAGCCGACATTCTGCCCGCGCTTCATGACGATCAGCGACCCGTCCTGTTGAGCGACCGCGGCGCCGAGTCCATACGGACCGCCGTTCTGCGCGGCGAACATCTCGCGCACAGTCTGGGGCTTGAGAAACAGCCCGCTCTCGCCGCGCCAGGTTCGCGCCATCAGCAGCAGGAGATTGGCGATGTCGGTCGGCGTTGACCACAGCCCGGCGGCGGCGTGCTCGGGGAACACATGAAAGCCGCCGGCGACTTCGCTGCCGTCGGCGAGATGGCCGGTGACGGCGTGCGCCTTCAGCGCGTCTGGCAGAGGCTGAGCGAACGTGCTGTGGCTCATCCCTGCCGGCTTGAGCACCAGCGCGTCCATCGTCTCAGCGAACGGCGCGTGCACGGCATCGACCATGAGCGCCTCGGCGATCTGATAGCCGCCGCCCGAATAATGATAGGCGCTGCCAGGCACCGCGATCACCGTGACGGGCGGAGAGTTAGCCGGAGGCGCGCCGTCGAGAATTTGCGTCAGCGTTGGCAATGGCGCGTCGACGGTGTAGCCGAGAAAGCCCGGCACGCCGATTCCCGCCGTCATGCTGAGCAGCCCGCGCAGAGTGACAGGATGGTCCTTGTCGAGATCGTTGGCGGGCACGCGCCAGGAGGTCAGCGCCTTGTTCACATCGCCGTCGAGCGCGAGCCGGTTCCGATCGACCAGCCGCATCGCGCCGACGCAAGCGACGAATTTCGACAAGGACGCCGCCTGGAACAGCGTCTCGGGTGTCACGCCATCCCCGTAGGCGCGTGTATAGGCGATGCGGTCCTCGTCGATCAGCGCGACGCTCACCGCCTGAATGTTGAGCGCTTTCATCGCCTCGGCAAGCGTGAGCGTCTTGGCGACGCCGCCGATCTTGACCGTGAGACCATCTGCCAGCCCTGCGGGATCGGCGGCAGCCAGAGCACTCGGCAGCAGGCAGAGCGCGGCGAACAGCGCAAGCCCGGCAAGACGCGGACGCCGCAACGCCTGACCCATGCGCAAACTCCTTAACCGGCGCTCTCGATCTCCCGCGCGAGCTTGGCGAGCTCGCCGCGCACCCATTCATGGCACTCGTCGCGGTCATAGCTCGAATGCCAGAGCAGCCTCAACGGAAAGGCGATCGGGTTGAACGGCTGGTGAATGCGGATCACCCCGAATTGCTGCTCGAGGATCGACGCGAGCGAGGCGGGGAGCGTCAGCAGCGCATCGCTGTTCAGCGCCAGCAGGAGTCCGACCAGCACCGACGACACGCGCGCGGCGATGCTGCAGCTCAGCCCTTCGGCGGCGAGCGTGCGGTCGATGAGCTCGATCGAAGGAAGCGAGTCCACCTGAATATGGTCTGCGTCGGCGAACATCCCGGTCTTGGGTCGTCGCCGTGCGAGGGGATGGCCAGGGCGGGCGAGCGTGACGAGCTTGTCGTCGAACAGCTTGAGCATGCGGATGTCGGGCGTCTGAACCGGCTCGCCTTCGATGTCGACCACGAAATGACACCGGCCGCTGCGCAGCGCCTCGGTGTTCTCCTCGCGATGCGGTGGCATCCACCCGGCACGCACGCTCGGCGCCAGTTGCGCGAGCCGCTGGCGGAGCGGCTGCACCAGGATCAGCTCGCCGGCCTCGCTGGCGGCGACAGCGAAATCGCGCGACGCAAGCGACGGATCGAACGGCTTGCTTGGCCTAAGCAAACTTTCCATGCCGGCGAGGATGACGTGCACGGTCGGAGCCAGCTCGAGCGCTTTGGCGGTCGGCACCAGCTTCTGCCCGGCGCGCACGAACAGCTCGTCGGCAAATATCTCGCGGAGCTTGGCGAGCGCATGGCTGATCGCGGAGGCGCTGCGGCCCAGCCGTTCCGCGGCGCGGGTCACGCTCGCATCGACGAGAAGCGCGTCGAGCGTCACTAGGAGATTGGCGTCGACTTCTTTTAAGTGCATGACGTGCAAGTATTCTGCTGAGAAAAGTTCACTTCATGCATGTTAGCCGCCGGGCTAGTGTTTTGACAAGACACCTGGCTGCCCAGCCCGGGTGTCTGGAGCGCCCAAGCGACAGCGTGGGAGCTTCCTCCCCTGCGACGGTCCGAAGGCTCACGCCGGAGGACCGTCGCAATTTCATGTTTGACGGGAGAGTTTCCGGACAAGTCTGGGCCTTGGGCTGATTGCCCTCGACCTTGCTACGCATAAGGGGTGCAGATGCTTCGAGGATTCTTGATTGTCAGCCCGGTCGCCGCAGTTGCGATTGGCTCTTGCTTGTTCCTATCGCCGGCGATCGCCGAGTCCGCGCCGAAGGACGTGCTCAAGACCTATGCCGACATCGCGCAAGCCGGCTATACCGACTCGACCGACACCGCGCGCACGCTGAAGCTCGCGATCGACGCCTTGCTCGCTCACCCGACCGAGGACAGCCTCCGCGCCGCTCGCGCCGCCTGGATCGCCGCGCGCATCCCCTATATGCAGACCGAGGCTTTCCGCTTCGGCAACCCGATCGTCGACGATTGGGAAGGCCGCGTGAACTCCTGGCCGCTCGATGAGGGCTTGATCGACTACGTGGCGTCGTCCTACGGCACCGAGTCGGCGGAGAACGAGCTCTATACGGCCAACGTCATCGCCAACAAGTCGCTGACGATCGGCGGCAAGAAGCTCGACACGTCCAAGATCACCAAGGAGCTTCTCGCCGACAAGCTGCAAGAGGCCGGCGGTATCGAGGCCAACGTGGCAACCGGCTACCATGCGGTGGAATTCCTGCTGTGGGGCCAGGACCTTAACGGTACCGGCCCGGGTAACGGCAATCGCCAGGCCACCGACTACGACCTCAAGAAATGCACCAACGGCAATTGCGCGCGCCGCGCCGAATACCTCCGCACGGCGACAGATCTTCTCGTCGACGACCTGACCTGGATGGCGGCGCAATGGGGGCCGGGAGGGTCGGCGCGGAACAAGGTCACTGGCGGGAGCGATGAGGCGGGCCTGACCGTGATCATGACCGGGCTCGGCAGCCTGTCTTACGGCGAGCTGGCCGGCGAGCGCATGAAACTCGGGCTTATGATCCACGATCCCGAGGAGGAGCATGACTGCTTCTCCGACAATACCCACGCTTCGCATTTCTTCGACGCGCTCGGCATCCGCAACGTCTATCTCGGCACCTATCGCCGCGCCGATCGCAGCATCGTCACCGGTCCCAGCATCTCGGACCTGGTCAGGGCGAAGTCGCCCGAGGTCGATGCCGAAGTGCGCGCCAAGCTCGACGCCACCATGAATGCGATGAACACGCTGTATCTCCGCGCGCTGACCACCGAGTCCTACGACCAGATGATCGGCGAGGGGAATGACGAGGGCAACGCCGTGGTGCAGCACGCCATCGACGCGCTGCTCGACCAGACCAAGTCGCTCGAGCGCGCCGTGGCGACCCTCGATCTGAAGTCGATCAAGTTCGAAGGCTCAGACAGCCTGGACAATCCGCCGAAGGTGGAAGCTGGGAACAAGGCCGCGAGCGGTGGTTAACGCCGGCGGGGCGAGTTTAGCGCGGTCAAGGGGGTTGGGAGTTGCCGGAAAGGCGCTGGCGCCTTACGTTATAACATAACAGACTGGGCATTGTTGGAACTGTAGTAAAATGCATAAGCTTTGGGAGCTGCAACAATGTCCATCTGGCAGATCGCGCTTAGCGACCTTGCACGACAATTATCCTCGATCAGGCGGCTCGGATCGAATTGGCGGAAGGCGGTCGGCACCGCCTCGCTGGTCGCCGCCGCGCTCCTTTCCCCTCCGACCGCGGCCAAAGCCGATTGCGGGGTGACCGACACCGGCATCCCCGGCGAGGTCGCTTTCAAGCTCGATCCGGGGGGTCTCCGCCAGGGCCTCGCCAAGGGCGGCGTCATGGTCAGCGGCACCTATTTCGGCGAGTCGTTCGGCAATTGGGGTGGCTTCAACCAGGGCGTCACCTATGACGGCGTCCTGAATATGAACCTCGATGCCGACATGAGGAAGCTTGGTCTGTGGAAGGGGCTCTGCTTCCACATGAACGCTTTCCAGATCCACGGTCACAGCATCACCGCCGACAATATCGGCGCTCTCATGCCGGTTTCCAATCTGGAGGCAGCGCCGGCCACCCGTCTTGACGAGATGTATCTCGAGCAGCACCTCTTCAACGATCGTCTTGCCATCAAAGTCGGTCAGCTCGCCGCAGACACGGAATTCATTCTCTCCGAGAGCTATTCGTTTTTTTTGAATGGCACTTGGGGCTGGCCGTCGATCGCCGCGGCCGACATGCCGAGCGGCGGACCCGCTTATCCGTTGGCCACGCCGGGCGTGCTCGTATCGATTAAGCCCACCGATCAATTGAAGCTTATGGTCGGGGTCTACAACGGCGATCCCGCCGACCCCGATTGCCCTGACCCGAACCCCCAGGTCTGCAACAGCGATGGGCTCAATTTCAATCTCGACAGCCCTGCTCTTATGATGATTGAGGGTCGATACAAATACAATCAAAGCGGACAGCTGCCGGGAGTGCTAAAGATTGGTGGCTGGAATCATTTTGGGTCCTTCACCGACCAGCGCTTCGATTCGGGCAACTTGCCGATTGCGGCGACAGGAAATTTCGGGCGGCCCATCGACGGCGACTGGGCGATTTACGGCATCATCGACCAGCTGATTTGGCGCTTGCCCGGCAGTGAAGACCCGAAGGGCGTTGGTGTGTTTGGCCGGGTCATGGGCGCACCGTCGGATCAGAATCTCGGCGACTTCTATGCTGAGGGCGGGATCACCTTTACCGGCATGGTGCCGAATCGGGGCGACGACGCCATCGGCATTGGTTTTGCCTATACCGGGATTTCGAACCGGGTCCGCGGCTTCGATAGCGATTTAGGCCTGCCCGTTCTTCAGAACTACGAGGCAGTTTTGGAAGTCTGCTACACCGTTCAACTCAAACCCGGCTGGATCCTACAGCCGGACTTTCAGTACTTCTGGCAGCCAGGGGGCGATGTGCCCGGTGTCTCGGACGCGACGGTTTTGGGGGCGCGCACCACTATCAGTTTCTGACGAAGGACGCGTGCAGTTACCCCATTCCAGATTTGCCGAACGCGTAGCAGAGCTGCCGACGAAAGCATCGCCGAGGCGGGCGCTTCACCCCCTCATATGCGCGATTGCCTTCGGCGGGGCTCTGCCGCTTCTCTTTGGCGCGTGGCAGACCTACGGCGCCGATGCCGACGCGGCGCTCAGCACCTTGCTCGCGCCGACCACCGACTTCACCAAGCTCGAAGACGGCGAGGCCAAGCCCGGCGGTGGCGCCACCTCGCGCGCCTCGACCGACACGCCGAACGCCTTTTCGGCGTCGTCGGGCAACATGGATTTCAAGCGCGAGCTCGACTTCAAGGTCGGAAACGGCATCTTCCGCAAGAACTGGGTCTCGGCGCCGTCCTCGACCGACTCATCGGATGGGCTCGGCCCGCTGTTCAACTCACGCGCCTGTCAGAACTGCCATCTCAAGGACGGGCGCGGCCATCCGCCGTTGTCGTCCGACGTGCCCGACGATTCGGGCTCGATGCTGGTTCGCTTGTCGGTGTCGCCTGCGACCGATGCCGACAGGGCGCTGCTCGAAACGCATAAGGTGAACTCGCTGCCCGATCCCACCTATGGCGGCCAGCTCCAGGACTTCGCCATTCAGGGCTTCGCTTCGGAGGGCAAGCTCAAGATCGCTTACAAGGAGCGCAAGGTGAAGCTCGCCGGCGGCGAGACGGTGAGCTTGCGCGTACCGACCTACTCACTCGCCGACCTCAATTACGGGCCGGCCAGCCCCGACATTATGATCTCTCCGCGCGTCGCTCCGCAGATGATCGGGCTCGGCCTGCTCGAAGCCGTGCCGGAGGATCAGATCCTCGGCAATGCCGATCCCGACGACGCCAACAAGGATGGCATCCGCGGCAAGCCGAACATGGTCTGGTCGCGCGAGCATGACCGGCTGATGCTCGGGCGTTTCGGCTGGAAGGCCGGCGTCCCGACCATCGCGCAGCAGGCCGCCGAGGCGTTCAACGGCGATATCGGTCTCTCCACGACCATGATCCCAAAGGGCTCGGGCGATTGCACCGAGAAGGAGAAGACCTGCCTCGATGCGCCGAGCGGGGCGTCGCCGCGCTATCAGAATGTCGAGGTCGGCGACGATCTATTCGCTATGGTCGAATTCTATTCCAAGAACCTCGCCGTGCCGGCGCGGCGTAAGCCCGACGATCCCGAAGTGCTGGAGGGCAAGGCCCTGTTCTATCAAATCGGCTGCGCGAGCTGCCACAAGCCGAAATTCATGACCGGCGATGCGCCGGGCCAGCCGCATTTGTCGCATCAGCTGATCTATCCCTATACCGATATGCTGCTCCACGACATGGGCAAGGGGCTTTCCGACGATCGGCCCGAGAGCGAGGCCAGCGGCAATGAGTGGCGCACCGCGCCGCTGTGGGGCATCGGGCTGACCGGCATCGTCAACGGCCATACTCTGTTCCTGCATGACGGCCGCGCGCGCAACATCACCGAGGCGATCCTGTGGCATGGCGGCGAGGCCGAAGCCGCGCGCGACAAGTTCGCCGCGCTGTCCAAGGCCGACCGCGCCCGCCTCGTCGCCTTCGTGAACTCGCTGTGAGGGTGATGTGATCCGTCTCCTGGTCGCGCTCATTTTGGCATCGCTAATGTGGAGCGGTCCTTGCCGCGCCGAGACCGATTACGCGGCCATCGCCAAGGCTTCGCTGACTGAGGTGATCCGGCCTGGCTATGCCGCTCTGAGCAATGCGACCGGCACGCTCAGTGGCAAGGTCGGGCAATTATGCAAGAAACCGTCCGAAGCCGCATTGAAAGACGCTAGGGACGCCTTCGCCGGCACGGTCACGGCCTGGAGCAAGGTCGAGATTTTGCGCTTTGGTCCGATCACGCAGGAGCAACGCTACGAGCGCCTATTCTTCTGGCCCGATCCCAAAGGCCTCGGCTTGAAGCAGGTGCAGGACGCGCTCGCGCGGCATGACCAGGCTTTCACGCTGCCTTACGAGCTTTCCAAGAAGAGTGTTGCGGTCCAAGGGCTGCCGGCTCTCGAATATCTCCTTTACGGCGACGGCGCCGACGCCCTGGGCAAGGACGCTCGGGTCGTTGACGACATCCAGCCGGTTACGCCGATCAATAGCGACGCCGCCTTTCGCTGTAGCTATGCCAATAGCGTCGCTACCGACATCGATCGCATCGCCAAGAATGTCGTGGAGGGCTGGCGGGAGGGGTCGGAGTACGAGAAGGCTTTCATCGGACCGTCTCCTGCTAATCCCGTTTACCACACGCCGAAAGAGGTCACGCTCGAGCTGTTCAAATCGTTCGCCGCGGGCATCGAGCTGGTGCGCGACCAGAAGCTCGGCAAGCCGCTCGGTACCTCGCCGACCGTCGCCAAGCCGAAGCTCGCCGCTTTCTGGCGCAGCAATCTCGCCTTCGCCAACATGAGCGGCAATCTGCAAGGCGTGCGCCTGCTGTTCTCGAAAGGCGGCTTCGCGCAGGTCGTTGCCGCGGATTCGCCGGGCGTCGAGGACTCGATCCTGTTCGACATCGACCACGCCATCGAGGTGCTGGGTGGCATGGACAAGCCCTTCGCCGAGGTGGCCGCCGACGAGACGCTGCGCGCCAAGCTCGAAGCGCTCCGCGTGTCGCTGAAAAGTGCGGGCCAGACCGCCGGCGACATCATCGCCCGGAGCGCCGGGCTCAGCTTCGGCTTCAACGCCATGGATGGAGATTAGTCCGATGGAGATCGACCGCCGCGCGCTTCTGATCAGCCTCGCCGGTAGCGCCGCCATGCTGGCGCTTCCCAAGGGCGCCGCCGCAGCGTTCGGGCAGGAATGCTTCGCTGCCGCGCGCAAGGACGATCGCGGCGTCTACTCAGCCGCTTTGTTCAGCCTGAAAGACGGCGATATGCGCTCGGTCGAGCTGCCGGCTCGCGGCCACGACATCACGCTCCGGCCCGACGGCGGCGAGTGGGTCGCGTTTGCGCGGAGGCCGGGCCGGTTCGGCGTGGCGATCCCCGTCGATGCGCGGCCGCCGGTGTGGTTCGCCAGCAAGCCCGATCGCCATTTCTTCGGCCATGGCGCCTTCTCGGCCGACGGCAGACTGCTCTACTCGACCGAGAACGACTATGACGGCGCGCGCGGCGTGATCGGGGTGCGCGACGCGACCGACGGCTACAAGCAGATCGGCGAGTTCCCGGCCCACGGCATGGAGCCGCACGACATCCAACTCCTGGCCGACGGCCGCACCATGGTGATCGCCAATGGCGGAATCCGCACCCGCCCGGAGAACGCCGATGAGCTGAACCTCGCCGACATGCAGCCTTCGCTCGCCTATGTCGATGTCGCGACCGGCGATCTCCTCGAGGAGCAGCGTCTTCCGGCCGAGCTGCATCAGATCTCGATTCGCCATCTCGCCATCGCGTCCGGCGATACCATCGCCTTCGGCTGCCAATATCGCGGCCCTGAGCAAGACGCGCCCCCGCTCGTCGGGTTCCACCGCCGCGGTGAGCCGCTCGCCGTCGTGCCGGCGCCCGATGAGACGCAAGTCGGCTTGAAAAACTATATCGGCTCGGTCACCGCCGATCAGGGCGGCGGCATCGTCGCGGCCTCGGCTCCGAAGGGCGGGCTCATCACCTATTGGGACGTGGCGAGCCGGCGCTATCTCGGCGTGTCCGACCTGAATGACGGGTGCGGGCTCGCCCCGACCCATCGCAGCGCGAGCTTCCTCCTGACCAGCGGCGACGGCTGGCTGGTCACGGCCGATGCCGAGGGCGACATGGCGCGCCAGTCTTCCGGCTATAGCTGGGACAACCACGCGATCCTGGTGCGGTAAGGACCCTAGCCCCTGCCGAGGGCTATGGCGGAGGCGTCCTGCCCAGGCTCGCCAATTCCTATTCTCACCTTATTTCTCGGGCTAATCTCGCCCAGTCCGGGACCCATGCAGAATCAGCCGAACCATACAGCGCCGGCGCGGGCGCGCTTTCCGCAACTTCCCCCGCTGAGCCCAAGAACCAAGCTTCTCCTCAAGATCGCCGGCGGCATCGTCGGCGTCTTCGTCGTTGCGCTGATTATCGTCAATCTCCTGATCTCGGCCGATTGGGTGCGTGACCGCGTCGCCGCCCGGATCAAGGAGCAGACCGGGCGCGAGCTCAAGGTCAACGGCACCACCGCGCTCCTGTTCACGCCTGGCCCCCACGTCGTCATCACCGACGCGACCATCACCGACCCGGAGGCGCGAGCCGGCACCGCCGACCTCGCCATCGACAGGCTCGTGCTCGATCTCAATTTCAGCCAGCTGTTGAGCCGTCAGGTCGATGCCGAGCGCGTCGTGCTGGTGCGCCCGAAGCTTAGGCTCCGTCTCGGCAAGGACGATACGCCCCCCGCCGAGCGAAGCGATGCCGGTGAGAAGCGCAAGCATGTGGTGAAGGCTGACGCCGACGACGACAAGCCGAAGCGCGACATCAGGCTGAAGGACGTGCAGATCGAGGACGGCACGGTCGAGATCGTCTATGACGACAAGGGCACCGAGCGCCGCGTCGAGCATATCGATGCGAGCGTCAGCATGCCGACGCTTGCCGATCCTCTGACCGGCACCGGCAAATTCTACTGGAAGGATCAGACCGTAGCCTTCGGCATCGAACTGACCACGCCGTCAGATCTTCGCGAGAAACGCCCCGCGCGCCTCGTGCTCTCACTCGACAACCCGGCGATCGCCGCGCGCTTCGAGGGCAATATTCAGACCAGGCCGAGCTTCTCCGGTCAGGGCGATCTGTCGGCCAAGGTCCATTCCATTCCCTCTCTGCTCGCCTGGATGCGCGAGCGGCCGCCGGCGGCCACCGCGATCGGCGACGGCGAACTCGCGAGCAAGCTGTCCTGGACCGAGCAGGAGGTCACCTTCAGCGAGGCGCGCTTCGCGCTCGAGCATGCGAGCGGGCAGGGGCAAGCGGTTGTCACCTTGCAGAGCCCAAGGCCGTATGTCAGGGCGGCGTTCGCGCTCGATCATCTCGATCTCAACCCGTTCCTCGCGGGCGCGGGCCCAGGTGGAAAGAAACCCAAGGAGCAGCGTGACGAGGGCCACGCCGCCGCCGCGACGCCGGCTGAGCAGGCGGCGCCGAGCGCCGACTCAGGTGCGGATCCGGCGTCGTCGGATGCTCCGGCAAAGAAGGGCTTGGTCACCACCACGCCTGGCGCCGATCAGACCGCCACAGCGGATGAGCAGGCAATCCCCGAGGCTTCACCGGATGCACCGGAAGCCGGCGGCGAGGCCGGCCAGCAATCCGCCACCCAAGATACAGGGCCGCGCACCCCGCCAATTGCACCGGTTGAAGCGCCTGTCGCGCCGCCCGCCGCGTTCGACGCCGACGTCAATCTCAACGTGCGCCAGACGCGGGTCGCGCATCTTGAGCTCGGGCCGACCTCGCTCGGCCTCGGTTTTCGCGACGGCATCTTGACCGCGACGCTCGGCGGCATGGAGCTCTACGACGGTCAAGCCACCGGCAAGCTCGTGCTCGACGCGGCGAAGCCGGTGCCGGCGTTCACCGGCGATTTCCGCCTTGATGGCGTCGAGGCCAAGACGCTGTTGAGCGACGCGGCACAGTTCAGCATGCTCTCGGGCCGCACCAAGCTCGCCCTCCACCTGACCGGTGCCGGCAACGATTCCGACGCTATCAAGTCTTCGCTGCAGGGCCAGGGCAGCCTTGCCGTCAGCGACGGCGCGATCGAGGGCATGGATTTGACCTCGATGATCAGCGCGCTCGGCGAGGGGCAGATCCCCAACCTCCGTCAGGGCCCAGGCGCCAAGACCGCGTTCAGCGATCTCGGCGGCAGCTTCACCATCGCGAGCGGCATCGTCGACACCAGCAACCTCACGATGACGAGCCCGCTGCTGAAAGTGGTGGCGACCGGCAAGGTCGATCTCGTGCAATCGACCATCGATTTGCTCGCCAATCCCGAGATCGTGGCCGGGGCCGAAGGCAAGGGCGGCGCCAACGACCTTGCCGGCCTATCCGTGCCGATCAGGATCGAGGGCCCGCTGGACGCGCCCAAGATCAAGCCGGAGATCAAAGGCATGTTCGCGAGCCCCGAGCAGGCGAACAAAACAGTCAAGCAGATCGGCGAGGTCATCAAGAAGAAGTTCAAGGGGAAGCCGATGGGCGAGGCGCTCGGCCGTCTGCTAGGCGGGGTGCGGATCGGCCCGAACAGCGGCGGGAACGACGGCAACGCGGAGACCGGCGAAGCCGAGCCTCCGGCGAAGCAGAAGCAATCCCGCAAGCCGCCGGCCCAGCAGGCCGAGCCCGCGCCTGATGCCGGGCGCCGACGGCGACAGTGCTCCCGACGAGCCCAGCGACCCCGACCTCGACCGCATCCTCCGCTGAATGGTCAGGCCACCGCTTCAGCAGTCGAACCGGAAGCCTCGCCGGCGAAAGTGATCAGCGTGCGCATCTCGGGATTGCCGAGTCCCACGCACATCGGCGCCCTGACGCCGGGGATGAAGGCCGCGTCGAACAGCTCGCGGACTGCTCCATCGAAGCGTATCCAATGCAAGATATCGCCCTGGCGGGTATCGACGATATAGGCGCCGCAGCGCGATTCGCCGTCGCGCGCCTTGACGTTATCCTCGAGCTCGAGCCCCTTGAACGCGCCATCGCGCGGCAGCGAGGTGCCGACCAGCGCATAGCCGCGCCAGAATGACAGCCCGCGGGCAAATCCCGGGCAGAACACCACTTGCTCTGCCTTGCCGGTATCGCTGTCGACCCGGCACAAAAAGCCTCGCCCCGAATCGAGCACCCACAGCGTGCCGGCGTTGAGGCGCGGCGAATGCGGCATGGACAGATCCTCGGTGATCACGCGGTCGGTCTCGACGTCGATGAGAATGCCGCCTTCATGCCGCCGCTCGCGCCAGCCGTCGACCACGTCGCAGCGCGACACCGCCGTCACGTATTTCGGCGCGCCGTCCTTCATGGCGAGGCCGCTCAAGTGGCAGCGATCCTCCGGCGCGAGCTTGGAGATGAAGCGCGGCTTCCACAGCGGCTTGAACGAGTGCACCGGATCGAGCGTGGCGAGGCAGGAATATTTGGTGTTGACGAAGACGAGCCGGTCTTGGCCGTCGATGGCGAGCTCATGCGCGTCGACGTCGCCGGTGGTGTAGGCGACGCGCGGAACATAGAGCCGCTCGTAATGCAGAGATTGCTGGTTGGCGAGCTGACCAGGGCCGAGCACGTTCTCCAGCCGCCAGATCTGCGCGATCGCGGCGATATGGATGCTCTGCGGCGTGGCGGTCAGCCCCATGGCGCGCACAAAGTTCCTTTGGAACACCGAGAGCCTGCCGTCGAGAAGAGGGCCGATCAGCATCAGCTGTCCGGTTTGGTAGGAGGTGAGCGCGATGCTCAAGCGGTTGGTGGCGAGAAAATCGACGAAGCCGCGCGAGGTCGAGATGCTGGTTTGGTGGTCTGCCGGCGCTGCGGCCTGCTGAGTCGCTTCTGCCGCAGCTGAAGGCGGCGCGGCCGCGCTGCGCTGTGCCTCTTGCTCCGCTTGCGCTTTGGGTTTTGCCGAGGAGGCACGCGCCGTGGCAGCCTTAGCCTTTCCGGATTTCTTCTTGTCCGCCAAGTCGTTCCCCGCCTCGCTGATGCCTGGGGCGGCAAGTATAGTCGGGAAGCTGGCGGCTAAGATAGGTCGCGCCGCCGTCGCTAGGGTTTGCCGGTCCGGCGGTTGTCCAGCGCGGCGAGCCCGTCAGCAAAGCCAGTGAGCTCGGTCACCGCCTGCACGGCTTGCCCGTTCAGCGTATAGACGGTGATCGTGCCCTTTGGCGATTTCTGCAGGTCCTGCTTCAGATCGTCGGCCATGACGAGGATCGCGCTGCAGCCCTGCGCAAGACAGGTCTGGAACGGCATGCGGTAGACCTTGACCGCATCGGCGGAGAATTCGAGGCCCTTCTGAAGCGCGACCCCGTTCGGACTGTCGATCCTGAGCACGAGATTGCCCTTGGGTCCGTAAGCCACGGTCAGGCGAAACACCAGCTTCTGCGTATCGTGCTCGATGAGCGCCTGCACCAGCGAGCACGGCTCCTTGCCGGTCTCGTCCTTGACCTCGCCGCAAACGAGCGCCCATTGGCCAAAATTGCCGGCGATCTTGGCCGCCTGAGGTTTGGGCGCCTCCGGCGCGGCCTTTGCCGTCTTGGCGGCATCCTGCGCCGCCGCCGGCTTCGGCACCGCAGCGCCCGGAGTAGCCGCGCCGCCCGCTTGCGCGTCTATCGCGGCGGCATTGCCGGCAACGAGCAGCGACATCACGGCAAAGGCCGCCGCGCAAAACGTGACGCCCCAATTCGGCTTTCCACATCCCGGCACGTGCTGTCCTCGCCCCGTCAAACGCCCATGATCGGCAAGTATAAGGGCCGACCGATGGCTGTTTAAGGCCAGAGGTCAAGCCCAGCGGCAATAGAATTGCCAGAGCTTCCGCAGTCGACGCCCGCCATCCTCTACCCTATAAGCGCGCCATGCCTTCTGCCCCGCGCGTCCCGAAGATCGGCTTTGTCAGCCTCGGTTGCCCCAAGGCCCTGGTCGATTCCGAGCGCATCATCACGCGCCTTCGCGCCGAAGGCTACGAGCTCTCGCCGAGCTATGACGGCGCCGACGCTGTCGTGGTCAACACCTGCGGTTTCCTCAACAGCGCCAAGGAGGAGTCGCTTCAGGCGATCGGCGAAGCGTTGGCCAAGAACGGCAAGGTCATCGTCACCGGCTGTCTCGGGGTCGAGGCCGACCGCATCCTCGCCCGCCATCCGGGCGTGCTCGCCGTCACCGGGCCGCATCAATACGAGGCGGTGGTCGAGGAGGTGCATAAGGCGGTGCCCCGGCCGCACGATCCCTACGTCGATCTCGTGCCGCCGCAAGGGATTCGGCTTACGCCCCGCCACTACGCCTATCTTAAGATCTCCGAAGGCTGCAACAATGCCTGTAGCTTCTGCATCATCCCTTCGTTGCGCGGCAAATTGAAGAGCCGGCCGCTCGGCGAGGTGATGCGCGAGGCCGAGCGTCTGGTCGGCGCCGGCGTGAAGGAGCTGCTCGTCATCTCGCAGGACACGAGCGCTTACGGGCTCGATCTGCGCTATGCGCCGAGCGAATGGCGCGGCGAAGCCCGCGATACGCGCTTCATCGCCCTCGCCGAGGCGCTGGGCTCACTCGGCGCCTGGGTGCGGCTGCATTACGTCTATCCTTATCCCCATGTCGACCAGGTGATGCCGCTGATGGCCGATGGCCGCGTGCTGCCTTATCTCGACATCCCGTTTCAGCACGCCGCGCCCAATGTACTGAAGGCGATGCGCCGCCCGGCGCATCAGGAGAAGACCTTGGAGCGCATCGCACGCTGGCGCGACATCTGTCCCGATCTCGCCATCCGCTCGACCTTCATCGTCGGCTTTCCGGGGGAGACCGAGCAGGACTTCCTCCTGCTCCTCGACTGGCTCGGAGAGGCCAAGCTCTCACGCGTGGGCTGCTTCAAATATGAGGACGTCGACGGCGCCGCCGCGAACGCGCTCCCTGGCCAAGTGTCCGATGAGGTCAAGCATGAGCGCTACGACCGGCTAATGCGGCACCAGCAGGCGATCAGCCAAAGCCTTCTCGCGGGGCGTGTCGGCAAGACCATCGAGGTGATCGTCGATGAGGTTGACGGGGAGGGCGCCATCGCCCGTTCGCATTGGGACGCTCCGGAGATTGACGGGAGCGTGTTCCTGAACGGCGAGACCGGCGTAAAGCCAGGCGACCTCGTGAAGGTCACGGTCGAGGCCACCGACGAATACGACCTCTGGGCGACGCGGGTCGAAGCCGACGCCGATATTCTCGCCGGCTGACGAACGGCCGCCCTCAGTTTGTTTTGGTGACAGTCAGGCTCTTGCGCGGGCGCGAATAGAAGGTGCGCTTGATGTCGAACGAGCCCGGGCTGAAGAAAGTGGGCATGTTGACCATGGGCGTGAAGCCGTAGGTGACCTCGGCAACAATCACGCTGCTGCCGACTTCGGTCAATCCCGCGGGCACCGCGTAGGCGCTGTTGGTTGCGCGCCCTGCGCCCTTGCTTGCATAGCTCCACGCCACCTTGCCGGCGTTATTGTTGTCGGCGACGACGCTCGACACCACGATCTTGAGCGGGGTCGTCTGGTAAGGGGTGAGGATGGCGCTCGACGCCGCAACGATGTCGCCGAGGTCCGCGGTGGAGACTTGCTTGACCTGAGCGGTCAAGTCCGCGGCCGTCGTGGCCACTTCCGATGTCCGCCGATAGATAGTGAGCAGAGTGCCGGTCTCGACGATCGCAACATAGAGCAGGATCATCACCGGGAAAATCACCGCGAACTCGATGGCCGAGGCGCCGCTTTGGTCGCGCAGTGGACGGGCAACTCGCCGCTTTATCTTCGCCAGGAATTGGAGGGCTGCCATTCTTCGCGCTTACTTCGTTGTGGTGGTGTTTTGGAACGGCTCGTTGCGGAAAGCGACGGTCGCCACCAGAATGCGATCGCCGTTCTTCATGTTGCCGAAGCTGATTTCGGTCGGCAGCTTCAAGGCCCACTCGTAGAAGGCCCTGACCACGACCACGTCGCCGCCGGCGCCTGGGTCGTAGCTGAAATTAGTCTTGAGATTGCCGCTGGAATCGAGCGGGTTGGTGAGGTCCGAGCCGGCGCCGCTGAAATTGGCATAATGCCGTACGTCGAGCTTGAGGCCGCTGCAGGTCACCGGCGGCGCGATGTACTTGCAGACTTCGGTTTTGAACTTTGCGGCATCGAAGCTCTGGGTTTGCGCCTGGCCGGTGCGGATCAGCCGCGCGCCCTGGGCCGCGGCATTCTCCAGCGAGAAATTGGCGAAATAGACCAACCCAACCTCCAGCACGGCTAGAAGCAGGAGGATGAACGGCATCGCGATGATGGCGAACTCGACGGCCGCGCCGCCCGATCGGTCGCGACAAAGCCGGCTAAGGCGTTGCCCTCTCAGCCGCTCGACTGCGCACTCGCCGTTGTCCGGAGCCCATTGCATGGTTTCGAGCTATACACAGACGTGCTTAACAACAATTGAATATCCGAGCTAGAATTCGAAATAGGGTAAATATTTAGGTAAGACTGTTTTAAATAAATTTGAGACTTGTTTGAGTAAATCGGAATACGAAACGTAAGAATTTTGATCCTAGATTGGTCATAACTGAGAAATGGATGTCGGCCTCATGGGCCGGCGTGCTCGTTGCATCGAGCGGGAGGTATCACATGCTGCAAGCATCGCCAGGACGTCTTCGCAGCTTCGTCAAAAGCGCTAACGGCAACGTGGCGATCCTATTCGCCTTCGCGCTCATCCCGATCCTGATCGCCGTGGGCGCCGCCGTCGACTATGGGCGGGCGCTGATCGTGCGCGAGCGCATGAACGATGCCGCCGACGCCGCCGCGCTCGCCATCGGTTCATGGACGAACCAGACGCAAGACCAGCTGAAGACGCGGGCGCAACAATTCTTCAATGCCAACTATCCGCCGTCGACGCTTGGCACCGTTGGCACGCTCAACGTCACCTTCGCCGGCGACGACATCAAAGTCAGCGTGGTCGGCAGCGTAAACACGACCTTCATGAAGCTCGCCAGCATCAACACTCTCGATGTCGGCGCCGCCTCGACCGTCAACAAGAAGCAGCGCAACATCGAGCTCGTGCTCGTGCTCGACACCACGGGGTCGATGGGCTCGGGCGGCAAGCTTGCCGCCATGCAAAGCGCCGCCAAGAAGATGGTTGAGACCCTGTTCAACGGCCAATCTACGTCTACAACTCTAAAGGTCGGAGTCGTGCCCTTTGCCGCGGCGGTGAATGTCGGCCCCAATCGGGTCACGTCAAACCCCGAATGGTTCGACTTGAACACTTACACCTCGGCCAACAACTCGGCCGACCCGATCGCCTTCGAGGATATCGACAAGACAACCGGCATCAGCACGATGAAGCTCTACAATCCCAGCTCTACCGGCTTCAAGAAGGAGACCTGGGCCGGTTGCGTGCGCGAACGGGGCGGCTCCTACGAGCTGACCGATGACGCGCCAAGTTCCGGCAGCCCCGCGACGCGCTGGGTGCCGTATCTGGCACCAGATGAGCCGGATTCCGCATCGGGCACGAGCTACAACAACACCTATATCAACGACGGCAGTTATAGCAGCGCCTCCTGCGTCACCGGCACCAGCACGAACGACAAACGCCAGTGCTTCACGGGCAAATACAAGAGCGCGACTTGGTCCAGCACCTCGCTCGGCCCCGACTACAACTGCCCGCCCGCCGCCGTCACGGCAATGACCAGCACCCAAAGCACGGTCAACGATGCCATCGATGCGCTCGAGGCCAAGGGCAGCACGGTCATCCCCGCCGGCCTGTTGTGGGGGTGGCGGCTGATCTCGCCGACCGCGCCCTTCACCGAGGGCGCTGCCTATGACGATGAGAAATGGGTCAAGGCCATCGTGCTTCTCACCGACGGCGAGAACGATGTGAACCAAGCCAGCAACGGCATCGACAAATCGTCCTACAACGCCTTTGGATATGCCAAGAACGGCCATCTCGGCAACACCAGCGGCAGCAACGCGAACTCAACTCTGGACAACAAGAACTCTTGCAGTGTGCAACGCCATCAAGGCCGCCGGCACGCCGGACAAGCGCATTCAGCTCTACACCATCGGCTTCCAGGTGAGCTCGGCGAGCAAGACGCTTCTGACGAACTGCGCCACCAAACCCGACATGTTCTACAATTCGCCCAGCAACGATCAACTCGCGGGCATCTTCCAGGACATCGCCCAAGGACTGGGTGAGCTCCGCATCGCGCAATAGCGCTTGGCCCGGGCCGGCTAGACGAAGCTTGAGACGAGGAGCAGGACGACGGCGACCATCATCAGTCCCGTGGCGAGCCAGCCGAGCAGCTTGAGCCAAAGCGGCAACGCAATTCGTCCCTTGGGCCCCCCGATCGAGACAACCACCATCATGGCGAGCATGATCGGCACCGCGACGACGCCGTTGATCACAGCTGTCCAGAACAGCATGGCGATTGGGTTGACGCCGATCGCGGCGAGCGCTCCGCCGCCGAGCGTCGCGGCGCCGACGATGGCGTAGAAGCCGACTGCGCGATCGGCCGGAAGCTCGAGGCTGCCGCGGAGCCCGAACGCCTCCGCCACGGCATAGGCCGCCGATCCCGCCAGCACCGGGACCGCCAGCATGCCGGTGCCGACGATGCCTAGCGCGAATAATATGAAGCTCAAATCGCCGGCGATCGGCCGCAAGGCTTCGGCCGCTTGCGCCGCGGTCTCGATATGCGTCACGCCATGCGCATGCAGCGTCGCGGCGGTGGTCACGATGATGAAGAAGCCGATCGTGTTCGAGACGGCCATGCCGATCCACGTGTCGAGAGAAATTTGCCGGAAGTGATCGCCCTTGGCCGCGCCCTGCTTGCCGCCTTTGCGCCTGTTGCTGAGCTGCGCTTCCTCGGCCTCCTGCGAGGCCTGCCAGAAGAACAGATAAGGGCTGATCGTGGTGCCGAACACCGCGACCACCATCAGGATCTCGTCGCGGCTGAGCGTGATTGAAGGCAAAATCGTCGAGACGAGCACCGTGCGCCACGGCACCTCGATGGTGAAGGCGACGGCGACATAGACGACGAGGACGAAGGTCAGCAGCTTCAGATAGCCGGCATAGCGGTGGTAGGGGATGAAAATCTCGGCGGCGAGGCACAGCACGCCGAGGCCGAGCGCATAAGCGAGCGCCGGCCCGCCGGCCACGAGCCGCACTGCCTCGCCCATTGCGGCGAGGTCGGCGGCAATATTGATGGTGTTGGCGACGACCAGCAGCGCGACGAGGATATAAAGAACCCATGCCGGCAGGCGCTGCGAGATATTGCGGGCAAGTCCGCAGCCGGTCTGCCAGCCGAGATAGCCGCTGATGAGCTGGATCGCCGCCATGAACGGCAGCGTCAGCAGCATGCTCCAGGTGAGCGCGAAGCCGAATTGGGCGCCGGCCTGCGAATAGGTGGCGATCCCGCTTGGGTCGTCATCGGCAGCTCCGGTGGTTAGTCCGGGGCCGAGAGCGTTCCATAGTCTCCGCCAGGGCGTCATGGGCGCGCACCATCGCTTCCCCGACATCCGCCGCGGCGAAGGTCAGGCGTGAGGCATCGAGTTGCTGTGATAACGCTACAAGGGGCTGAGCGTCCCACCGCTCGTCTTTCACCGCTGCGGCGAAACCGCCGGAACGACCGAGCCGCTATTCGGATTGCTTGGTGCCTTCGGCAGAGGACTGGCTGATCGACTGCTTGCCTTTGATCTCCTTGGAGATGGCCTCGAAATAATCCGGCAAATCGCCGATGACGAGCGGCGGCGTGCAATACGGCGCGCAATGCAAGGTCTGGCGCTCGGGGCCGCGATAGACCGTGACGAGCCCGGTGCGCGGCTCCGAGACGATCAGACGCTTGCTGATGACCACCTTGCCGTCGCCGTCGAGCACGATGAGGTTGGTCTCGCCGAACGACTTGCCGGTGATCACCAGCACCTTGCCGCTCTGGACCGAGACGTCGGCGATTGACGGATTGCCTACCACGATCTCGGCCGCCGCCCTGTCGAGCTTCACGAGCGAGGCCTGGTCGATCAGAACGTCGATCAGGTCGGTGCTGCTGGCGGCGAAGGAGGGAGAGGCTGCGCCGACGGCGAGGGCTGCTGCGAGCGTGGCCGCGCGGAGCGTCCGCTTTGCAATGAGTGTAACGACCATGATGCGCCTTCTCCTGCAGGCTGAGCTTGAGCCATGAGACCCGGAAAAGGTGAAGGATTGGCAAACGGCTGAGCCGAGACGGGACAGCGCGAGGCACAAATGCGCGTTCTTTTTCCGGGACTGCTTGCTTTTTTGACTGTTCGGATCGGGCCCGATTTGGAGCCGTAGCTGAAGGCCCATCTCGATAAGCTGAAGCGGCCATGCAAGCGTTCCCGCGCATATCCGAATAAATCCGGGGGCCGATATCGATAGTCTTGCCGCGCGGTAACCTTTGCTCCCTCGCCGTATACCCTTCGCTAAGCACAGAGAAAGACTCAGATTTGATTTAACTTGCATGTAACGCGCCCCCTCTAGGCTCAAAGACATTCGGGCTGCCAAGAACAAGACCAACAAGCCCGGCCTGGCGGGGTGGTGAGCACCCCTGGATCAAGGGAGATGCGGAAATGAAGACGCAACTTACACATGTCGCTCGGTTCGCTGCCGACGATAAAGGTGGCGCGGCCATCGAGGTTGGGATTCTCGCCGCGGCGATCGGCCTCGCCATCGTCCAGGTGGTCGCTGCCCAGCCCGGCGGCCAACTCGGGGGTATTCTGCAGAGGGTCGTGGCCAACATCAGCGGTCGGTAGCTCCTCGCCTTCAAGGCTCAGCTGGCGGTGTCGAGTTGGATGGCCCGGCCACGCCACGGCGAACGAGAGCTGAGTTAACGCGGCCTTCAGGCTTACCGGCAACACTCGGGTCGGCTGAAGACTCGCAAGCTCAAGCACAGGCTCGCATGATCAAGGACATCCTCCTCATCACCATATTCCCGGCCGCCATGGCCTTTTCCGCGGCGACGGACTTGATCACCATGACGGTACCCAACCGGATCGCCCTCGTGCTGGTAGCGGGCTTCTTCCTGCTCGCGCCCTTGGTCGGGCTTGGCTGGACCGAGATCGGGCTGCACGTCGCGCTGGCCGCTGCCGCGCTCGCGCTGGGCTTCGCGATGTTCTCGTTCGGCTGGATCGGCGGCGGCGACGCCAAGCTATTTGCCGCCACCTGCCTTTGGCTCGGCCCCGAGGCGATCTACAACTACAGCATGCTCACCGCGATTATCGGCGGCGTGCTGACGCTGGGCCTGTTGTTCTGGCGGAAGCTTCCGATGCCTGCGATGCTCAACTCGCAAGGCTGGCTGGTTAGGCTGCATAGCCCGCGCGAGGGCGTGCCCTATGGCATTGCGCTCGCCATCGCCGGCCTCATGGTCTATCCCGACACGCCGTTCATGGCGGCGCTCGGCGCTTAGCCGCTCCCTCCCGACTTTCGCCCTAAAATCCAGGCGCCGGGCATAAGCCCTGGCGTCCCCGCCCATTTTGCGCCGGCTGATACCCGGCCAATTTGGCACGCGTATTAACTTCGCGTTGAGATTTCGCCGTCACAGTGAATCCATCGGCACGGGACGTGGGCGTTCGCGGGAGAGAGTCGGTCATGAAAAGAGGAAGAGTCGTCGTGCTCGGCATCGCCTTCACCGCTGCGCTCGGCGCGGCTTGGATCGCAAAGAAGATCGTCTCGGGACCGCGCGAGGTGCAGCAGATCGAGAAGACCGTCGGCGCCACCGACGTCCTGGTCGCCGCCAACACCATCAATCTCGGCGATTCGATCAGGGCCGACGACCTCAAATGGCAGGAATGGCCGGTCGAGGGCGTCACGCCGGGGCTTATCACCAAGGACGCCGACCCCGATGCGCCCAACAAGCTGGCCGGGGCCGTTGCGCGCGCGCCATTCATCGTCGGCGAGCCGATCAAGGAGCAGAAGCTGATCAAGATTTCAGAAGGCGGCGTGATGGCGGCGATCCTGCCGGCCGGCATGCGCGCCATCTCGACCCCGATCACCGAGGAGACCGCCGCCGGCGGCTTCATCCTGCCCAACGATCGGGTCGACGTCCTTTTGTCGCACAAGATGCAGGTCGGCTCCAAGGAGGAGCCCGTGAGCGAGGCGGTGCTGCGCAACGTGCGCGTGCTCGCCATCGGTCAGGAGATCGAGACCAAGGGGGGCGACAAGATCGCCACCGGCAAGACTGCGACGCTCGAGCTCACGCCGCGCCAAGCCGAGATTCTCGCTCTCGCGCGGTCGATGGGCGAAATCTCGCTGTCCCTACGCAGCCTCGCCGATGCGACGCCGAACGGCGCCGAACCGGTCGGCAAGCTCGGAGACAACAATGGCGGTGCGGTCAAGTTCCTCAAATACGGCGTGCCCTCTCGCACTCTGGGGATCAACTGAGGACCTGAATGCGCGGCAAGATCGATAAACGAAAAGGCAACCGGATGCGTCGCTCTGAGCTCAATATCGTCATCGCCCTGGTCATGGCGGCAGCCGCGTGCTTCGCCGTGCTTGGCGTGCCGCGAGCGGCCCTGGCTGACGATCAGCATCGCTCGTTCCTGCGCATCGGCGCCGGCGCGCCCGGCACCTCGCAGCAGATCAAGCTCGGCCTCAACAAGTCGATGATCATCGAGCTGCCGCGCGACGTGCGCGACGTGATGGTTTCCAACCCGGACCAGATCGAAGCGGTGCTGCAATCCTCGCGGCGGGCCTACCTGATCGGCAAGAAGCCGGGCGAGGCAAACATCCTGTTCACCGACAAGGACGGCAACCAGGTCGCCACGCTCGAGGTCTCAATCGAGCGCGATTTGACCGCGCTCGGCGACCTGCTCAATCGGCTGCTGCCGAACTCGCATATCGCCATCCAGACCGTCGGCGAGCGCGTCGTGCTGACCGGCACGGTCACGAGCCCGCTCGATTCGACGCGCGCCTCCGAGATCGTCAGGAGCTTCCTTGGGAGCGGCTCTTCCGGCGGCGGCACGGCGAATTCGAGCGGCGGCGGCGCCGCGGTCACCATCAACAACAGCTCGAGCGCAAGTGGCGGCGGTGGCGGCGGCTCAGACAATTCGGGCCCAAGCGACGTCATCAACATGCTCACCGTCGAGGGCCGCGAGCAGGTCCTGCTCAAGGTCTCGGTGGTCGAGATGGAGCGTAACGTCGTCAAGCAGTTCGGCGTCGACCTGAACGCTCTGGTCAGCTCCGGCAGCTTCGCCTTCGCCGCGCTCAGCGATCTTCCCTTTCCGATCAACGTTGCGGGCAAAGGCGTGCTTGCTCCGTTCCTCACCGGGGCCGGCCTTGCCGGCAGCGATGCCGGGTTCCCCAGCGCGCCGCCCTCCAATCCCACCGTCGGCAACCAGTCTGGCTTCGGCGGCCAATGGCAGAGCGGCGGCAGCCGCGTGCAGAGCGTGCTCCGCGCGCTCGAGGAAGAGGGCTTGCTGCATACGCTCGCCGAGCCGAATTTGACGGCGATCTCCGGCGAGACGGCGAACTTCCTCGCCGGCGGCGAATTCCCGATCCCGATCGCCCAGCAGCTCGGCACCATCTCGGTCGAGTTCAAGAAATTCGGCATCGGCCTTGCCTTCACGCCGGTGGTCATGTCGGAAGGCCGCATCAGCCTCAAGGTTTCGACCGAGGTCAGCGAGCTCTCCAACGAGGGCGCGGTGATCCTGTCCAATATCGCCATCCCCGCGCTTAAGGTGCGCCGCGCCGAGACCGTGGTCGAGCTGCCGAGCGGCGGCTCCCTGGTGATGGCCGGCTTGTTGTCGGATCAATCGAAGCAGGCGCTGAGCGGCTATCCCGGCCTCAAGAACCTGCCGATCCTCGGCACCCTGTTCCGCAGCCGCGATTTTCTCAAGAACGAGACCGAGCTCGTCGTTCTGGTCACGCCCTACGTGGTTAAGCCGGTCCCCAAGTCGCAGCTCGCCCAGCCCGACCAGGGCTTCGGTTGGGCGTCAGACGTGAACTCCGACCTGCTTGGGCAAATGAACCGCATCTATGGCCGCCACCCCGAGCGGGCGCCGGTCGGCAAGTTCGATGGCGATGTTGGCTTCATCGTCGAGTAGAGGGGGAAAGAGTTTCATGGCTTCAAGTCTCACAGGATCGGCCGGGCTGAGGCGCGCCGCGCGGCCTGCCTTGAGCCTCCTCGCGGTCCTTCTTCTCGGCACTTCGCTCGGCGGTTGCCTGAAGAGCCCGCGCTTCCAGGCGCCGTTCACCCTCGCCAACGCCAATGAGCGCTATCCGATCGCCGTGCATCAGGGCGAGGTCTCGCTCGATCTCGCTGTCAATCGCGGCTCGGCCGGTCTCAACCCCTCGCAGAGGGCGCAGCTCTATACGTTCCTCAGGGACTACAAAGAGCAAGGCGTCGAGACGCTGCTGATCAGGGCGCCCTCAGGCGGACCCAACGAGACGGCGATCATGCACGCCTACGATCAGGTTCGTAAGACGATGCTGGGCGCCGGCATCCCGCGCAAGGAGATCGTTGTCGAGCCATATTACTCGAACGGCGATCCCGCCGCCCCGCTGCGCGTCTCCTATCTGCAATATGTCGCCGAGCCGCCGGACTGCCCCGATTGGTCCGAGAACATCGCCCGCGATCCTCAGAACATGCCTTGGACCAACATGGGGTGCGCCACGCAGCGCAATCTCGCCGTGTCGGTCGCCAACCCCGAGGACCTGGTTCAGCCGCGTGGCGAGACGCCGCGTCCGGGCGAGCGGCGCGACGTGGTGTGGGGCAAGTACATCGCCGGACAGCCCACCATCTCTCAGCGCGCTCCCTCGGAGCATGCCAATGCCAGCGACGTCTCGCAGATCGGAGCGAGTCAGTGATCGGGGATGCGGCATTCTCTCTGAGCTCGGCGGCGGACAGCGATCGCGCTTACGATCACTCGCTTGAGCCTTCGCATGAGGCGCCGCGCGCCCGGCCGATCCCGCGCGTCAACATCCAGGCCTTTTGCGAGGACCAGAACACCGCCGCGGTGATCCAGAAGGCCGCCGAGGACAGGCGCCTCGCCAAGGCCCATGTCACCGTGCAGATGGGCGGCGTACAGGCCGCAGTCGCGTTCTACAAGAACGCATCGACCCCCAACCTGATCATCATCGAATCGCTGCTCGACCGCACACCCCTGATCGCCGATCTCGATCGCCTCGCCGAGGTGTGCGACCCCGGCACCAAGGTCGTCGTCATCGGCCATATCAACGACGTGCTGGTCTATCGCGAGCTGGTGCGGCGCGGCGTGAGCGAATATGTGGTCGCCCCGGTCAAGGTCAACCAGATCATCGAGAGCATCTCGACCATCTATACCGACCCGCAGACCGGTCCGGTCGGGCAGGTCATCGCCTTTGTCGGCGCCAAGGGCGGCTCGGGCTCCAGCACCGTGTGCCACAACACCGCCTTCTCGATCGCCTCTCAGCTGAAGAGCGACGTCGTCATCGCCGATTTCGACCTGCCGTTCGGCACCGCCGGCCTCGACTTCAACCAGGATCCTCTTCAGGGCCTTGTCGAGGCGCTCGCCTCTCCGGAGCGGCTCGATGAGGTCCTGCTCGACCGTCTGCTGTCGCGGTGCTCCGATCATTTGAGCCTGTTCGCCGCGCCGAGCACGCTCGACCGACCTTACGATCTCGAGCCCAGCGCCTGCGAGACGGTGCTCGACGTGGTCCGCGAGAACGTGCCGTGGATTGCCGTCGACGTGCCGCATCTGTGGACCGCCTGGGCGAAGCAGGTCGTGCTCAGGGCCGACCACGTGGTGATCACCGCGGCGCCCGACCTCGCCAATTTGCGCAACGCCAAGAACCTGGTCGATCAGCTCAAGTCGACGCGGCCCAACGATCGCCCGCCGATCCTCGTGCTGAATCAGGTCGGCGTGCCCAAGCGGCCCGAGATCCCCGTCAAGGATTTCGGCCAGGCGCTCGATCTGGAGCCGAAGGTCATCATCGATTTCGACGCAGCCTTGTTCGGCACCGCCGCCAATAACGGCCAGATGATCGAGGAAGTGTCCGACAAATCCAAGGCGGCCGAGGCGTTCCGCAGCCTCGCCAACCTGCTCACCGACCGGTCGGAGCAGAAGAGCGAGCGGCAATCTCTGCTCGGCCCGATCCTTGCCCGTCTCAGGTTAACCAAGACCAGCGCGTAGCACCCATGTTCGGCAAACGGAGCAACTCTGCGGACGACCCGCCATCGCGGCCCGCCGCGCCTCCGGCGCCGCGTAAGGGCGATTCCGGTCCCTCCCACACTCAAGGTGCCGCGTCCGACCCCGACCGCAGGACGGATGCGCGCCCCTCTGGTGTCGGCCAGGCGCCGGTCGGCCAAGGAGCGCCCAAGGCCGAGCGCAAGCCGGTCGAGCGCGCCCGCTCCGAGGAATATTACGACGTCAAGACTACGGTCTTCAACGCGCTGATCGACACGATCGACCTGACGCAGCTCTCCAAGCTCGATCCGGAGGCCGCGCGCGAGGAGATTCGCGACATCGTCGCCGAGATCGTCGCCATCAAGAACGTGGCGATGTCGATCGCCGAGCAGGAGGAGCTCCTCGAGGACATCTGCAACGACGTGCTCGGCTACGGTCCGCTCGAGCCGCTGCTGGCCCGCGACGACATCGCCGACATCATGGTCAACGGCGCCGGCACCGTCTATATCGAGGTAAGAGGCAAGGTCGAGCCCGCGGCGATCCGCTTCGCCGACAATGCGCAGCTGATGAATATCTGCCAGCGCATCGTCAGCCAGGTCGGCCGCCGTGTCGACGAATCGAGCCCAATCTGCGACGCACGCTTGCCTGACGGCAGCCGCGTCAACGTCATCGCCCCGCCGCTCGCCCTCGACGGCCCGACCTTGACGATCCGCAAATTCAAGCGCGACCGCCTGACCTTGGATCAGCTCGTCAAGCTCGGCACGATCACGCCGGAGGGCCGCACCCTTCTCGCCATCATCGGCCGGGTCCGCTGCAACGTCCTCATCTCCGGCGGCACCGGCTCGGGCAAGACCACCCTGCTCAATTGCATGACCGGCTATATCGAGACCGACGAGCGCGTCATCACCTGCGAGGACTCGGCCGAGTTGCAGCTCCAGCAACCGCATGTCGTGCGCCTGGAGACGCGGCCGCCCAACCTCGAAGGCGAGGGCGAGGTCACCATGCGCGATCTCGTCAAGAACTGCCTGCGTATGCGCCCCGACCGCATCATCGTCGGCGAGGTGCGCGGACCGGAGGCGTTCGACCTGTTGCAAGCGATGAACACCGGCCATGACGGGTCGATGGGCACGCTCCACTCGAACAGCCCGCGCGAGTGCATCAGCCGTATGGAAAGCATGATCCTGATGGGCGGCTACAATCTGCCTGCCAAGACCATCCGCGAGATGATCGTGTCGTCGGTCGACATCATCATCCAGGCCTCGCGCATGCGCGATGGCTCACGCAAGATCACGCACGTGACCGAGGTGATCGGCATCGAAGGCGATGTGGTCACGCTGCAAGACCTGTTCGTGTACGATATGCATGGCGAGGACGCGAGCGGCCGCGTTGCGGGGGTCCATCGCACCACCGGCATCGCCCGGCCGCACTTCTGGGACAAGGCGCGCTATTTCGGCGAGGAGAAGCGCCTCACCGAGATTCTCGCGGCAGGCGAACAGCTCGACGAAAACGGCCGGCCATTGGGAGAGCGCTTTGCTCAGTCCTGAGCTCGTGCAAATCGCGGCCATCGCGCTGGCGGCTCTCGCCGTCGGCGGCGCGGCCTACGCGCTCGCCATGCCGTTTTTCAGCGGTGAGCGCAAGGTCGAGAAGCGCGTAGCCAACGTGGCGCTTGGGCAGACCAAGACGCCGGTGCGTCCCAGCACTCAGCCCCTGCAGATGCGCAGGAAGCAGGTGCAGGACACCATCAAGGACTTGGAGGCCAAGCAGAAGGCGCAGAAGCGGGTCAATCTGCGCACCAAGCTGATGCGGGCGGGGCTGCACATCAAACCGCGCACATATTACCTATTGAGCGCCGCGGCCGGGCTGCTCGGTGGCCTGATTGCTCTCCTCACCGGTACGCCTGGCGTCGTCGCCTTGCTCATCGCGTTCGTCTGCACCTTCGGTTTGCCGCGCTTCGTTCTTTCGCGCATGATCAGGCGCCGCCAGGACAAGTTCCTCGTCGAGTTCGCCAACGCCATCGACATCATCGTGCGCGGCATCAAGTCGGGCCTGCCGCTTTCCGACTGCTTGCAGATCATCGCCATGGAATTGCCGGAGCCGGTCAAGGGCGAGTTCATCGACATCGTCGAGCAGCAAAAGGTCGGCGTGCCGCTCGCCCGCGCCTTCGATCGCGTGTTCGAGCGGATGCCCCTGCAAGAAGTGAGCTTCTTCTCCATCGTCATTGCCATCCAGTCGCAAACCGGCGGCAATCTCGCCGAGGCGCTCGGCAATCTCTCGCAGGTGCTGCGCGACCGCTACCGGCTGGCGGCCAAGGTCAAAGCGTATAGCGCCGAGTTCGAAGACGTCGGCCCTGATCATCGGCTCATTGCCTCCATTGGCCACCGTGCTGATCTACTTTGTCTCGCCCGACTATATGGGCCTGTTGTTCAGCGAGCGATTCGGCAACGTGCTGCTGATTGGCTGCGCCTTGTGGATGCTGATGGGCGTCCTTGTCATGCGCAAGATGATCAATTTCGATTTTTAGGCCCGCGATGTCCACCCTGATGCGTTACCTGCTCGACCCGCAATTCATCGTCATGGTGCTCGCTGCGGTCGCCGCCTTTGCCACCGTCACCACCTTCGTGATGCCGCTTCTGTCGGGCGACCGGCTTGGCGCGCGCATGAAATATGTGGCAAGCGAGCGCGAGCGGCTGCGCGCTGAGCGGCTGATACAACTTTCCGATGAGCAACGCAGGCTGCGCAAGGAGCCGAAGAGCTTCATGAAGCGGGTGGTTGAGCAGCTCAACTTGCGCAAGGCGTTGGAGACCGAAGGCACGCGCGAGCGTCTCAAGATGGCTGGCTTCCGCGGCCATGCCCCAGTGATCGCCTTTCTGTTCTTTCGCGCGACGCTGCCTCTGATTGGCTTTGGCCTCGTCTTCTTCTATCTGTTCTTCGTCGACGACCACCATCTCGCCATTCTGGCGCGCCTCGGCATGTCGATCGGCGGCGCTTATTTCGGCTTCTATCTGCCGAACATCTTCATCACTAACCTCATCCACCGCCGTCAGAAATCCATCAAGCGCGTGTTTCCGGACTCGCTCGATCTGTTGCTCATCTGCGTCCAGGCCGGCATGTCGATCGAGTTGGCCATGAACAAGGTGGCCGGCGAGATCGGCCCGCGCTCGATCGAGCTCGCCGAGGAGTTCAGCCTCACCACCGCCGAGCTGTCCTATTTGCCCGAGCGCCGCCAGGCCTACGAGAATCTCGGCAAGCGGACCGGGTTGCCGGGGGTGCGCGCGGTCGGCACCAGCCTGATCCAGGCCGAGCGCTACGGCACGGCCATCAGCCAGGCGCTGCGCGTGCTCGCCAGGGAGGGCCGCGACACGCGCATGGCCGAGGCCGAGAAGAAAGCTGCGTCGCTTCCGCCCAAGCTCACCGTGCCGATGATTTTGTTCTTCCTCCCCGTGCTGCTCGTTATCATCTTGGGGCCGGCCTTCATTCAGTTCTCGCATATGACGCACTGAGCGAAGCCTTAGAATCGAAAATCGAAAATCCGAAGCCTAAGGATCGCCGGCGCGAAGGGCACCGGCGATTTAAGACGTCAGATTTCCGATTTTCGCTCTAGTCGAGATTGGATCTGAGCATGCCTTGGGCGGCAACGTTGGGCGTGATCGGCGTCGGTGCGCCTGCGGCCGGCTTGGGCTGAGCGGAGGCGACGGGCGCGGCCGAGGCGATTTTGGCCTGGGGCGGCGCCGGAGCCACGGCGGGGGCTTCGAGCTCATCGACGGGAGTCACCACTTGCACCTTTGGCTTGGGCGCCGGGGTCGCGGCAGCCGTGCGGACTGAAGCAGCCCCGGCGGCGGTCGAATGGGAGCCATAAGGCTGCCAGTCGTCGCCGCCCGCAGACGCCTGGGCGTTGCTCGAGGGCTGCGCGCCAGCGGCGGCGAACTTGTTCGGGCTCGACAGCATATTGTGCAGATAGGACATGTTGGCTTTCGCCTCGGACTTCGAGATGTCGACCGAGGCGACTTGGCGCGCCTCGTCGAACTTGCCCTGAAGCCCAAGCACGAGAGCGAGGTTCTGCCGCACGCGCTTGTCCTCATGCCCGCTCGCCACCGCCTTGCGCAGCAGCTCTTCCGACTGGTCGGCCTTGCCATCTAGCGCGTAGGCGAGCGCGAGATTGTTGATCACCGACACCGCGTCGGGCTCGACCTGAAGCGAGGCGAGGAAATATTGCTGCGCCTCGGCATACTCGCCCTTCTTGGCGTGCAGAGTGCCTTGCGCCGAGAGCGTTTTCCAGTCGCGAATGCCTTGGGCATCCGCCGTTTTGAGCGATACCGCGGCGATATCGAGCTGGCCCATGTCGAGCGCAAGCCGGCCGAGCTCGGCGGCGATCTCGCCATTGGCGGTGTTTTGCTGATAGGCGGTCTTGAGCACTTCGAGCGCGCGGTCGCGCGATCCGATCGCCTTCAAGGATTTCGCGTAGCCGAGCGCCATGCGCGGGTCTGACGGGTTCTTGAGATAGGCCGAGCCCCATTGCGAGACGGCGCCGGCCGCGTCGGCTGCGGACAGCTGAACCTCGTCCGAAGAAGATGCGCCGAGCTTAGAGAACAGCTTGTCACTGCTGCTACAGCCGCCAAGCAGGGCGGCCATCGCCGTGGTGGCGAGAAGGGCGAGCGCCAATCGGCGGCGCGGGCCATGCGGCTTGCTGGTGGCGTAAGACATTACTTAAGCAATCCTTACCGAGCGCAAGCGTGGCGGTCGGCGCGTTCCCTGTTGGACTGCTGTAATGATGTGGGACAGGCGTCAAAAAAGTATTAACCATACGGCGCGGGCTCAGCCAGCCGCCCGCTGCTTCATCTCCGCGACTGCCGCTTCGGTCCATTCGGCCATCTCCGGCATGGCGAGCAGCGCCTCGGCGTATGCGGCAGCCGCGCCGTCGTCGCCGAAGCGGGCCAGATCGACGCCATAGGTGCGGAAGCGGGTCGCGACCGGCGCGAACATGGCATCGGCATTGGTGAAAGCGCCGAACAGGAACGGGCCGCCATGCCCAAATCTCTCGCGCGCATCCTTCCAGATGGCGACAATCCGCTTGATGTCGGCATCGAGCGCATCGCTCACCCAAGGGAAAGCCACCCGCGCGAGCAGGTCCATGGGCATGTCGTTACGGAGCGCGACGAAGCCCGAATGCATCTCGGCGGAGATCGAGCGGGCCGCCGCCCGGTCTTCGACGCTGCGCGGCCATAGACGATGCTCGGGATGGCGCTCGGCAAGATATTCGAGGATGGCGAGGCTGTCCCACACAATGCCGCTCTTGGTCTTCAGCGCCGGGATCTTGCCCGACGGCGAGTTGCGCAGGATCTCGACCTTGCTGTCGGGCTGCCGGAGCCGCACGCGCTCCTCGGCGAAGGGAATGCCGCACGTCTTCAGCGCGATCCAGGGCCGCAAGCTCCACGACGAGTAGTTCTTGTCGCCGATTACCAGCGTGTAGTTGGTCGCGGCCATGTCCGCCATCCGCCATTGTCATGCAAGCGCTCCCCTGCCATTAATGCGCGGCCCCGGCAACCCCCTCGTTCGAATCGCGCAAATCGATGACCACCAAAGCCATGACGCTTGAGACGACACGCGCCGCGCTGGAAGATCAGCTGCTGGACGCCAGCGCCGAGGCGCTTCCCATCCACCTCGTCGCCTCGGAGGACGATACCGCTCTCGAAGGCTTGAGCGATGCCGACAGGGGCTGGGTCGCGGCGCAAGGCTGGAAGCCCACGCAAGGTGCGGTCCTGCTTCTGCCCGGCGGGGCTCACGGTATCGGCGGCGTCCTGCTCGGGACCGGCGGCAAGGATTGGGCTGAGCGCAGCCCGTTGCTGACCGGGGCTCTCCCCGGAGCGCTGCCTGAAGGCGATTATCGGTTTGCCTCGCCGCTTCCCGATCCCGAGCTTGCCGCGCTTGGCTTCCTCGCCGGGAGCTATCGCTTCACCCGCTACAAGACCGGCAATGACGCGAAGACGAGGCGGCTCGTCCGGCCCGAAGGCGCGAGCAGAGACCAGGTGCTGGCGCTCGCCGAGGCGCTCTATTTCGGCCGCGATCTGATCAACACGCCGGCCAACGACCTCGGCCCCGCCGAGCTCGAGACCGCGGCGCGCGAGCTCGCCAATGCTTATGGCGGCAGCGTCAAGGTCACCGAGGGGTCGGGCCTCCTGTCCGACAACTTCCCGATGATCCACGCCGTGGGACGCGCGAGCGACCGTGCGCCCCGGCTGATCGACCTCCGCTTCGGTTCCGAGCACGCGCCAAAGGTCACCATCGTCGGCAAGGGCATCTGCTTCGACACTGGCGGCTTGGACATCAAGCCGTCGAGCGGCATGGCACTGATGAAGAAGGACATGGGCGGCGCCGCCTCCGCGCTCGCCTTCGCGCTCCTCGTCATGCGGGCGAAGCTGCCGGTACGTTTGCGCGTGCTGATCCCCGCCGCCGAGAACAGCATCTCCGGCAACGCGTTCCGGCCTGGCGACGTGCTGCCGAGCCGTAACGGCATGACCGTCGAGATCGGCAACACCGACGCCGAGGGTCGGCTCGTGCTGGCCGATGCCATCAGTCTCGCCGACGAGGAGGCGCCCGACTATCTCATCACCATCGCCACTCTGACCGGCGCCGCGCGCGTGGCGCTCGGTCCCGATCTGCCGCCGCTTTATAGCGACGACGAGGATTTCGCGACCGGCTTGCTCGCAGCCGGGCAGGTCACCGGCGATCCGATGTGGCGCATGCCGTTCTGGGCGCCTTACGACAAGATGCTGAAGAGCCCGATCGCCGATGTAAGCCATATCGCCGAGGGCTCTTACGCCGGATCGGTGGTCGCTGCGCTGTTCCTCAAGCGCTTCGTGTCGGATGCCAAGCGCTTCGCTCATCTCGATATTTTTGGCTGGGTGCCGCGCGAGCAACCGGGTCGGCCGCAAGGCGGCGAGCCGCAGGCCGCCCGCGCCCTGTTCCAGTTCTTCCGCCAAGAGCTCGGCACCTCGTGAGCAAGCCGCTCCTGCCCGATCGGCGCCTCCACGCCTATCGCGCGGACCTTGCCGCGGATCGGCTGCGCGGCCTGGTCGAGGCCGAACGCTTCGTGACGGGCGAGCCGCGCCAGGTCGTGGCGGCATCCCTGCCGCTTCGCCGCGAGCCGCGCTTCGACTCGACGCTCGACACCGAGGCGCTCAAGGGCGAGACCGTCATTCTCTACGCCGAAGGCGAAGGCTGGGCCTGGGTGCAGATCGATCGCGACCGCTATGTGGGCTACATGCCGAGCGACGGGCTGAGCCCAAAGATCGTCGCGCCAACGCACAAGATCGCGGCGCTCAGGAGCTACGTCTATTCCGAGCCTGACGGCAAATCGCCGACGCTCGATCTGCTCAGCCTGAATGCGCTCGTCACCACGCGTGCGGAAGCGGGCAGGTTCCTCGCGCTCGCAAGGCGGCGGCTACGTCGTCGCCCGCCATACGCTCCCGGTCGGCGAGACGGCGGACGACCCCGTCGCCGTCGCCGAAACATTTGTCGGCACGCCGTATCTGTGGGGCGGCCGCACCAGCATCGGGCTGGACTGCTCCGGCCTGGTTCAGCTTGCGGCCGAGGCCGCTGGGCTAAGCGCACCGCGCGACGCCGACATGCAGGCCGCCGAGCTTGGCGAACCGGTCTCCTGGCCGGAGGGCGCCGAGCTTAGCCGCGGCGATCTCGTATTCTGGGACGGCCATGTGGGCATCATGACGAGCGGAACGCAGCTGCTCCATGCCAACGCCCACCATATGGCCGTCGCGCTCGAGCCCTTCGCCGACGCCAAGGAGCGCATCAAGCAGGCCGGCTATGAGGTGATTGGGGTGCGGCGGCTGTCGCGCGTCGGGCAGCCGCCCGCTAAGTCCGATCAGATGACGTGGAATAGATAAAGCAGGATGATGATCGGGATCGGGATGCCGACCAGCCAGAGAAGCACGCCGCGCGTGGTTCAGTTGTCCGTGGCGATTAGGGATTGCTCTCCCTATGTACGCCGCGGCGGAGTTCGGGTTGCACGCTAAGTTGCCACCACATCGCCGCGGGTCGCTTCCAGCTCGAAGGCAGCGGCGAGCAGCGCCTTGGTGTAGTCGGTCTGCGGATTGGCAAACACCTCCCGCGCCGGACCCTTCTCGACCACCTTGCCGTAACGGAGCACGATGATCGAGTTGGCGAGCGCACGCACCACTTTCAGGTCGTGGCTGATGAACAGATATGCCAGCTTGTGGCGGCGCTGGAGCTCGCGCAGAAGATCGACGATCTGCGCCTGCACCGACACGTCGAGCGCCGAGGTCGGCTCGTCGAGGATGAGGAATTTCGGCTCGAGCACGACGGCGCGGGCGATGGCGATGCGTTGCCGCTGCCCGCCCGAGAACTCGTGCGGATAGCGGTCGCGGACGTCGGGCTTGAGGCCGACCTCCTGAAGCGCCTTTGCCACGCGCTGATTGCGTTCCTCTCTGGTCAGCGTCGGGTTCTGGATGGCAAGCCCTTCCTCGATGATCTGTCCGACCGAGAGGCGGGGGCTGAGCGAGCCGTAAGGGTCCTGGAACACGATCTGCATGTGGCGCCTTAGCGGCCGCATGCGTTTCGAATCGTAGCCGTCGATGCGGTTGCCGAGATAGACGATCGGACCCTCGCTCGAGATCAGCCTGAGCAGCGCAAGGCCAAGCGTCGTCTTGCCCGAGCCGGACTCGCCGACCACCCCGAGCGTCTGGCCTTCCTTGACGGTGAGGTCGATACCGTCGACCGCCTTGATGTGGCCGACGGTTGAGCGCATCAGGCCGCGCTTGACCGGGAACCACACGCGCAGATCCTTGGCCTCGAGGATGGTCTTCGCGCTGGCATCGGCGGCCGGTGGCGAGCCCTTCGGTTCAGAGGCGATCAAATGCTTGGTGTAGGGGTGCTGGGGAGCGGCGAAGATGTCCCTCGTCGCGCCCCGCTCGACGATCGCCCCGTCATTCATCACGCATACCCGGTCGGCCATCTTGCGCACGATGCCGAGATCGTGGGTGATCAGCAGCATGGCCATGTTGAACTCGGCCTTGAGCTTGGCGAGCAGGTCGAGAATCTGCGCCTGGATGGTGACGTCGAGCGCTGTGGTCGGCTCATCGGCGATCAGCAAATCGGGCTCGTTGGCGAGCGCCATGGCGATCATCACCCTCTGCCGCTGCCCGCCAGAGAGCTGGTGCGGATAGCATTGCAGCCGCCCCTCGGGATCGTCGATACCAACCTTGCCGAGCAGGTCGAGCACCCGCGCGCGCGCCGCCGCGCCCGATATGCCGCGATGAATCTTCAGCGCCTCGGCGATCTGCCGCTCGATCGTGTGCAGCGGGTTGAGCGAGGTCATCGGCTCCTGGAAGATCATCGAGATCTTGTTGCCGCGGATATGACGAAGCGCGGACGGGGCCAGCTCGAGCAGGTTCTCTCCCTTGAACAGGATCGCGCCCGACGGGTGGGAGGCGGCGGGGTAGGGGAGCAGCCTCAGGAAGGAGAGAGCGGTCACCGTCTTGCCCGAGCCCGACTCGCCGACCAGCGCCACGGTCTCGGCGTCGCCGATGTCGAACGACACATGCTTGACAGCGTGCGTGACGCGATCGCCCGAGCTGAAATCGACCGACAGGTCTTCGACGGAGATCAAGGGTGTGGTCATGGGCTCGCTTTCGCGGGCGTGCCGTCGGCACATTCCCCGCGCTCGATCTCGACGGTGGCATGATCGAGGCCGAAGCGCTCCTTGAGCCGGGCCTTGATGTCGCGCACGATCCGGTCTGAATCCGCACGCTCGCCGACACAGGCATGTAGCGTGACCATGCGTCGCGCCTGCGTGATCGACCAGACATGGACGTGATGCACGCCCTCGACGCCGGCGACATTGGCTATCAGGTCAGGGCCAATCGCGCGCGTGTCGAGCTCGCCCGGCGCGCCTTCGAGAAGGATATGGCTGGCATCGGCGACCACCTGCCAGCCGCTCTTGACGATGATGGCGGCAACCAGAAGCGAGAGCAGCGGGTCGATCGGCGTCCAGCCGGTCAGCAAGATCACCGCGCCGGCGGCGAGCGCTGCCACCGAGCCGAGCAGGTCGCCGAGCACATGCACGAATGCGCCGCGCACGTTCAGATTGTCGCGGTCGGCGCCTCGGAGGAGGAAAAACGCGGCGATATTCACCAGGAGGCCGAGCACGGCGATGATCACCATGATGCCGCCCGAGACTTGCGGCGTGGTCATCAGCCGCTCGGCCGCCTCGTAGACGATCCAGCCGGCGATCGCGAACAGAGCGAGCCCGTTGGCGAAGGCGACCAGCACCTGGAAGCGGTCGAAGCCGTAGGTGCGCCGCCAGTCGGCCGGACGCCGCGACAGCCTGAAGCCGAACCAGGCGAGCGAGAGCGAGGCAAAGTCGGTCAACATGTGGCCGGCATCGGCGAGGAGTGCGAGCGAGCCGGAGGCAATGCCGCCCGCGACCTCGGCGAACATGAAGGCGCCGGTCAAAAGCGCGGCAAGCCCCATGCGCCGCTCGTTGTCGGCGTGGCTCGTAGCGCCATGCGCATGGCCATGCCGCGCTTGGTCGTGACTGTGACTATGGGTATGCGACCCGTGCATGTTATCTCGCCAAAGTTTTGCGCGGGTCGAGCGCGTCGCGCACTGCCTCGCCGACGAAGATGAGCAAAGAGAGCATCAGCGCGATGACGAAGAACGCGGTCAGCCCGAGCCACGGCGCTTGCAGATTGTCCTTGCCTTGCGCCAGAAGCTCGCCGAGCGACGGCGATCCCGGCGGCAGGCCAAAGCCGAGGAAGTCAAGTGAGGTAAGCGTGGTGATCGAGCCGTTCAAGATGAACGGCATGAAGGTGAGCGTGGCGACCATGGCGTTCGGCAAGAGATGCTTGAAGATAATGCGGACGTTGGAGAGCCCGAGCGCGCGCGCGGCGGTGACATATTCGAAGTTCCGCGCGCGCAGGAACTCGGCGCGCACAACCCCGACCAGCGCCACCCAGGAGAAGGCAAGCAGAATGCCGAGCAGGATCCAGAAATTTGGCTCGATCACGGCGGCGACGATGATCAGCAAATAGAGCTGCGGCACGCTCGTCCAGATCTCGATGAAGCGCTGGAACAGGAGATCGGTCCAGCCGCCGAAATAGCCCTGCACGGCGCCGGCCGCCACGCCGAAAGCCGAAGAGAACAGCGTCAGCACCAGCCCGAACAGGACCGACAGGCGGAAGCCGTAGATCACCCGGGCGATCACGTCGCGCCCCTGGTCGTCGGTGCCGAGCCAATTCCATTCGAGCTCGTCGTTGCAGGGGTGGAAACCGCGCTCGACCGCGAGCTTGCAGTCCTCCGGCGTCAGCATCCAGGTCGGCTTCACCGGAAACGCCATCGGCGGGTTCTTGTTCTGCGTGTTGTAGGAGAAGCGGATCGGCGGCCAAAGCGTCCAGCCGTTGGCATCCTTGATCATGGCCTTAACCGCGGGATCGCGATAGTCGGCCTCGGTCTCGAAGATGCCGCCGAACGCGGTCTCCGGGTAGGATTTGAAGATCGGCCAATAATAATGGCCCTCGTAACTGACCAGGATCGGCTTGTCGTTGGCGATGAACTCGGCGAACAGGCTGAGGAAGAAGACGACGAGGAAGATCCACAGCGACCAGAACCCGCGCCGGTTAGCCTTGAAAATGTCGTAGCGCCGCCGCTGCAAGGCCGACAGCCAGGGGCGCACGACCGGTATGCCCTGGGCCGCCACCTCCTCGGTGATCGTGGTGTCGATCGGCGCGTCCATCTGCTCCTAGACCTCGCGCGTCTCGAAATCGATGCGCGGATCAACCCAGGTATAGGTCAGGTCGGAGATGAGATTGATGACGAGGCCGAGCAGCGAGAAGATATAGACCGTGGCGAACACGACCGGATAGTCGCGGTTCACCACCGACTCGAACCCGAGCAGACCGAGCCCTTCGAGGCTGAAGATCGTCTCGATTAGGAGCGACCCGGCGAAGAACGAGCCGATGAAGGCGCCGGGAAACCCGGCGATGACGATCAGCATGGCGTTGCGGAACACATGCCCGTACAGCACCTGGTTCTCGGCGAGCCCCTTGGCCCGGGCGGTGATCACGTATTGCTTCCTGATCTCCTCGAGGAACGAGTTCTTGGTGAGAAAGGTGGTGGTAGCGAACGCCGACAGCGCCATGGCGAACATCGGCAGCACGAGGTGCCAGAAATAGTCGGCTATCCGCATCGGCCAGGACAGCTCGTGCCAATTCTCCGAGACCAGCCCGCGCAATGGGAAGATCTGGACAAACGAGCCGCCGGCCAGCAGCACGATCAGGAACACGGCGACGAGGAAGCCGGGGATGGCATAGCCGATTACGATCACCGTGCTGGTCCACACGTCGAAGCGCGAGCCGTCGGCTACCGCCTTGCGAATGCCGAGCGGAATCGAGATGGCGTAGGACAGCAGCGTCATCCATAGCCCGAGCGAGATCGAGACCGGCAGCCGCTCGGCGATCAGCTTCAGCACGCTGGTGTCGCGGAAATAGCTCTGGCCGAAATCGAACAGGAGATAATTCTTGATCATCATGCCGAAGCGCACATAGGCCGGCTTGTCGAACCCGAATTGCTTCTCCAGGCTCTTGATGAATTCCGGGTCGAGCCCCTGCGCGCCGCGATATTTGGACGGCGCCGAGACGTCGCCCGGCATGCCGCCTTGACCGGGCCTCGGGCCGGTCGCATCGCCGCCGCCGCCGCTGATCATGCTGGTCGCGCCCGGATCGGTGCCGGTCAGCTGGGCGATCAGGCGCTCGACCGGCCCGCCCGGCGCGAACTGCACGATGACGAACGTCACCAGCATGATGCCGAACATGGTCGGGATGATGAGCAGGATGCGGCGAAGAATATAGGCAGCCATTCTCACTCGCGCGTGTTGCGCCGGAAGCTGCCCCGCCCAAGGCGACCCGGCTCATTCATGCTGCGTGATGCTTACTGGATTCTGTCGGTAGTGGGAACCCGACACTGGCCTCAATCGAGGGTCATAGTGGCGCTGGCGACTGGGCAAAATGGCTAGGCTTTGGGCTTCACCTTGCGGCGGCGAGACCGCACCGCCCAAACGCCGGCAAGACCGAGGGCAAGGGCGCCCACCACCAGCCAGAGCTTGGAGAACCCCCGGGGCTCGGCGCCGCCCGTCCCGCCCGATCCTGCGGCGTTGGCCGCGAGCTTGGCGGCCTTGTCCTTGTCGAACCACCACGTATCGAGAATGCCGCGGTCGAAGCGGGGCTTCACCTCCGGCCGCGAGAACTTGTCCCAATAGGCGATGCTGTTCGACGCCTTGTACCAGTGCGGCACCCAATAATGGCCGGCGCGCAGCACGCGGTCGAGCGCCCGCGCCGCGGTCGTCATCTCATCGCGGCTCTTGGCGCCGATCACCCGCTCGATCAGCGCATCGACCGCGGGGTCTGCCACACCGGCGAGATTGAGCGAGCCGGCCATCTTGGATGCCTCGGAGCCGAAATAGCTCCTGAGCTCGACGCCCGGGGTATTGCGCATGGTGTAGCGCTCGGTGGTGATGTCGAAGTCGAAGTCCTTCAGCCGCTGCTGATATTGCGCGGGATCGACCATGCGGATCTTGGCGTCGATGCCGAGCAGCTTGAGGTTCTTGACGTAAGGCGCGGTCAGCCGCTCGAACGCCTGCTCGAAGGACAGGATCTCGAGCTTGAGCTTCTCGCCCTTGGCGTTGACGCGCATCCCGTTTTTGACGGTCCAGCCGGCCTCGTCGAGCAGCTTGCCGGCTTCGACCAGGAGGTTGCGGTCCTGGCCCGAGCCGTCGCTTTTTGGCGGCACGTAGGCGACGCCAAGCGCCTCGTCTGACACCGGCACGCCAAGCGAATTGAGCAGCGTCCGCTCGGCATCCGACGGCGGCCCCTCGGCTTTCATCGGCGAGTTCTCGAAGAAGCTCTCGGTGCGCGTATAGAGCCCGTAGAAGACGTTGCGATTGGTCCACTCGAAATCGAAGGCGAGGTCGAGCGCTCTCCGCACGCGCGGGTCGTTCAGCGGCTCGCGCCGGGTGTTGAGGAAGAAGCCTTGCGTGCCCGAGGGCGTCTCGTCCGGCAGAATCTCCTTTTTCACCCTGCCGTCGCGGATCGCGGGAAAGTCATATTCGGTGGCCCACACCTTCGAGGTGAACTCCTCGCGGAAATCGTAGGTGCCGGCCTTGAACCCTTCCATGCCGGCAGTGCGGTCGCGGAAATATTCGAAGCGAATCTTGTCGAAGTTGAACCGCCCGCGATTTACGGGCAGATCCTTGGCCCAATAATTCGGGTTGCGGCGATAGACGATGGTGCGCCCTTGCGCGAGGCTGTCGACCACGTAGGGGCCGGAGCCCAGCGGCGGATCGAGCGTACTCTCGTCGAACGGCCGGCTCGCATAATAGGTCTTGGAGAAGATCGGCAGCGCCGCGACGGTGAGCGGCAGGTCGCGCACCAGCTCGCCCTTGAACGTGTAGCGCACCGTCTTCGGATCGACGGCTTCAGCCTTGACCACGTCCTCGAGCATCTGGTGATAGAGCGGGTGGCCCTTATTCTTCAGTGCATCGAAGGAGAACGCCACGTCCTCGGCGGTGAGCTGGCTGCCGTCGGCGAAATGCGCCTCGGGCCTGAGATGGAAGGTCACCGACATGCGGTCGTCGGCGACCTCGGCGCTTTGGGCGACCAGGCCATAGACCGCGTCGGGCTCGTCGGCAGCAGGCGTCATCAGCGAATTGAACAGGAGCTCCAACCCCTGCGCGGCATCACCCTTCAAGATGTAGTTGTTGAGGCTGTTGAAGGTCGCCACTCCGCCCCAGCCGACCAGAGAGAACGTGCCGCCCTTCGGCGCGTCGGGATTGGCATAGGCGAAATGGGCGAAGTCGGCGGGGTAGCCGAGGTCTCCGAAGGCTGAGAGCCCGTACTTTACCTCGCTTGCGGCGGCAGGTGCGGCGAGCGCGAGGATGAGCAGGGCTGCCGTGCCGGCCTTGGCTCGCATCCTGCTCCCGCGCCGCATTGTCACTGACTCGATGACGCCGGCAGCTTGGCGGCGAGCGCCTGATCGTACCACCAGACCTGGAGGAATCCCGGCGTCAGCCCCGGCAGCACCTTGGGCTGGCCGTAGCGGTCCCAATAGGCGATGCGCACATTGGGCGAGAACCATTGCGGCACGACGAGCTCGTTCCATTGCAGCACGCGGTCGAGCGCATTGGTGGCCGAGACGAGCTCGGCGCGGTCCTTGGCGAAGATCACGTGGTCGACGAGCTTGTCGATCGCCGGGCTCTTGACCCCGATCAGGTTCTGGCTGCCCTCGCGCCCGGCTGCTTCGGAGCCCCAGAAATCGCGCTGCTCGTTGCCGGGCGAGTCCGACTGGGCGAAATTGCCGACCACGACGTCGTAGTCGAACACGTTGAGCCGCCGGGTATATTGCGCCGAGTCGACCATGCGTATGGTGCTCTTGATGCCGAGCCTGTCGAGATTGGCGGCGTAAGGCTGCACGATCCGCTCGAACAGCGGCGAGACGAGCAGGAACTCGACCTTCATTGGCTGCCCTGTTTTGGGGTCGGTCAATAGGCCGTTTTTGATCTCGTAGCCGGCCTCTTTCAGGAGCACGGCGGCTTTCCGCAGATTGGCGCGCGCATCGTCGGGCGTGGCGTTGACCGGGTTGTTGTGCACCTCGGTGAACACTTCAGCCGGCACGCTGTCCTTGACCTCGTTCAAGATCTCGAGCTCGCGCCCTTGCGGTGGCGCGGCCGGGGCGGCGAGCTCGCTCCCCTGGAAGTAGCTGCCCACCCGCGCATATTGGCCGTAGAACAAATTCTTGTTGGCCCACTCGAAATCGAAGGCGAGGCTGAACGCCTGGCGCACGCGGCGATCCTGGAATTGCGGACGCCGGAGATTGAGCACGAAGCACTGCATCGGCTGCGTGCGCTTGATCGCCACCTCCTGGCGCTTGACGTAACCATTGCGCACCGCCGGGAAGTCGTAGGCCGTCGCCCAGTTCTTGGCGCTCGCCTCCTGCCAATAGTCGAGACTGCCGGCCTTGAAGCTCTCGAAGGCGACCGTCTCGTCGCGGTAATAGTCGAAGCGGATCTGGTCGTAGTTCCACGCACCCTTGTTCACCGGCAAATCCTTGCCCCAATAGTCGGCGACGCGCTCGTAGGTGATCGAGCGGCCGGGCTTCACGTCCTTGATGCGATAGGCGCCGGAGCCGAGCGGCGGTTCGAGCGTGGTCTTCATCGGGTCGCGCTGATTGCCGCTCGCGTCCTTCCCCGTCCAGTAATGCTTGGGCAGGATGGTGAGCTGGCCCATGATCATGGGCAGCTCGCGATTGTTCTTCACGTCGAAATAGAAGGTGACCTCGTTCGGCCCGGTCGCCTCGGCGCGCGAGACGTTCTTGTAATAGAGGCCCATGCGCGGATTGGCGTCCTTGTTCACCCCGAGCGAGTAGATCACGTCGTCGGGCGTGATCGGCGTGCCGTCGTGCCAACGCGCTTCGTCGCGGAGCTTGAAGGTGACCGAGGAATAATCCGCCGGATAGCTCGCCCATTCGGCGATCAGCCCGTAAGAGGTGGAGGGCTCATCGAGACTGTCGGCCATCAGGCTCTCGAACACGAGCCCAAGCCCTCCCGCCGCCTCGCCTTTGTAGAGAACGGGGTTGAGGCTGTCGAACGAGCCGATGTCGGCCATGCGCACGACGCCGCCTTTCGGCGCGTCCGGATTCACGTAGCCGAATGATTTGAAGTCGGCGGGATATTTCGGCTCGCCGATCAGCGACAGCGCGTGATGGCGGATCGGCGCGTCCTCGGCGTTCGCCCATGCGGGGAGGAGGCTGGCGAGAAGGAGGGCAAGGAGAAGGCGGGATGAACTCATGGCTGACGCGCTCAAGCTCCTGAATATTGGGGGTTCGGGGGGCGCCTCTGAAGCGAGCTCGCGTCTTAACATGGCGCACAAATGCACCAAATGAATTATCGGTCATGCGGCGCGCAGTCTCCTGGATTTCCAAGAAATCCGGCGCTCGCATCGTAACAGAAGGGGCGACCCGCTGATGCCCGGCCGCCCCTTCCGATGTCAACTCCCGCAACGTGCCTATTGCTGAGGTGTCTCGCTTGACGGGGCGGGTTCAGCAGGAGTGGCTGGTGTCTCCGCAGAAGGTGCCGCCTCTGGCGCTGGTGCGGCCGGTGTCTCGGCCTGAGGCGTTGCCTCTGGCGCGGATGGCGCCGGTGTCTCGGCCTGAGGCGCTGCCTCTGGCGCGGATGGCGCCGGCGTCTCCGCAGAAGGTGCCGCCTCTGGCGCTGGTGATCGGCTGGTGTCTCCGCAGAAGGTGCCGCCTCTGGCGCTGGCGCGGCCGGTGTCTCCGCAGGAGGTGCAGCCTCTGGCGCCGGTGCGGCTGGCGTCTCAGCGGCTTTCTCCGCCGGTGCGCCACCGGCTTTCGGCAGCGGCAACGGGCTGTCGCTGTTGGAATTGAGATAGGCGATCACGTCGGCGCGCTTCTTGGTATCGGGAATGCCCGGGAACGCCATCGCCGTACCGGGTGCGAACGCCGCCGGGTTGGTGAGCCATGCATCGAGCTTATCGAAGGTCCAATTGCCCTCGTGAGCCTTCAACGCAGGCGTGTAGTTGAAGCCCTCGACCGAGGCGATCTTCCGCCCGACGACGCCGTAAAGGTCAGGACCGACCACGGCAGCGCCGCCTTTGTTGAAAGCGTGACACACCTTGCAAAGCCCAACATCTGCCTCGCCCGCCTTCGGATCAGCGGTAGCGAGTGCCGCCATGAAAGCGCCGTCTCCCGTGGCAGGCGCGGCAGGCGCGCCTCCGGGGGTCTCGCCGCCGGCAGGCGCCGGCGTGGCGCCCGCGGTCACTTCGGGCAAAGGCGGGGGATTGTCGTTTTTGGTGCGCAGGAAGAGTAGAACGTCGGCGCGCTCCTGAGCGTCGGGCAGGCCGGGGAAGATCGCCATCTTGGTTCCCGGCACATAGGCCGCCGGATTCTCGATCATGTGGTTTATCGACTCGTAGTCCCAGGTGCCGCCCTTGGCCTTCAGCGCATCGGAATAATCGTAGCCTTCGTGGCTAGCGACTTTGCGGCCGAGCACGCCATAAAGGTTTGGCCCGATCATGTTGGGACCGCCCTTTTCGAAGTTATGGCAGAGTCCGCATTTCTTCGCGACCTCGGCGCCGTGCGCCTCATTGCCCTTGGCGAGCAGCGTGGCGAGATCGCTTCCGCCCGCCGGCTTCTCGCCTTCGGGCTTGCCGGCCTCGGTGCCGGGAACGTCGTAGCCAGGCTTTTCCTCGTGCTCCTCGAAGGCGATGTTGATGATCGTCCTCGCGCCGAAGAACAGCAGCAGCGCCCCAAGCACTGCCATGGCGATTTGATTGAAACGATAAGCGTTCATGATCCAATTCCCCCAGAGCAAGGCTACTTTAGGCAGCTCTTGCGACGCGGCGCGACACTATAGGGCGTATGCGCCTGTTGCAACACGGACAATTGCCATGCGCGCAGTAGTCGCCTAGGAAAATTTCCCGTGCTAACGGACTTTGCACATGACCGACTGTCTCATCGTCATCCCGGCCCGCCTGAAGGCGACCAGACTGCCCGGCAAGCCGCTCGCCGAGATCGCTGGCGAGCCCATGATCGTGCATGTCTGGCGGCGCGCGGTCGAGGCCGATTGCGGGCCGGTGGTGGTCGCGACCGACGCCGAGGCGGTTCGCGACGCGGTCCTGCTCGCAGGCGGTAACGCATTGATAACACGAGAAGATCACGCAAGTGGCTCGGACCGCGTATTCGAGACCGTCGAGAAGTTCGATCCCAAGGGCGCCTTCGACCTGGTGGTCAATCTGCAAGGCGATCTGCCGACGCTCGACCCCCGCCTGGTGCGGAGCTGCCTCGCCGCGCTTCGCGACCATGACGGCGATATCGGCACCATCGCTGCCGTCATCACCCGGGAGGAGGAGCGCACCAACCCTAACGTGGTTAAAGTCGTGGGCACGCCGCTCAAGGGCTACCATGCGCTTCGTGCCCTCTATTTCACCCGGGCGACCGCGCCTTACGGCGAGGGCCCGCTCTACCACCATATCGGCATCTACGCTTATCGGCGGCAGGCCCTGCATCGCTTCGTGTCGCTGCCGCCTTCGCCGCTCGAACTCCGCGAGAAGCTCGAGCAACTCCGCGCGATCGAGGCCGGCATGCGCATCCATGTCGGCCTCGTTGACACTGTCCCGCTCGGTGTCGATACTCCGGCCGACCTCAAACGGGCGCGTGAGCTTCTCAAGTCCCGCCGCTGACCTTCGCCCGCGTCCCGAAGACCATGACCAAAGCGCGTTCCAACAAAATCGCCTTTCAGGGCGAGCCCGGCGCCAATTCGCATCTCGCCGCGCGCGACGCCTATCCGCGCATGGTGGGGCTTCCTTGTGCCACCTTCGAGGACGCGCTCGCCGCGGTGAAGACCGGCGAGGCCAAGTTCGCCATGATCCCCATCGAGAATTCGGTGGCGGGGCGCGTCGCCGACATCCATCACCTGCTCCCCGATTCAGGTCTCTACATCGTCGCCGAGCATTTCGAGCGGGTGCGGCACCAACTGCTCTCGCTTCCCGGCGTGAAGCTCGGGGAGCTCAAGACGGTGCACAGCCACATCATGGCGCTCGGCCAGTGCCGCAAGGCGATCGCCGCGCTCAAGCTGAAGCCGGTGATCGAGGCCGACACGGCGGGAGCGGCGCGCCATGTGCGCGAGCGCGGCGACCGCACCCAGGCGGCGATCGCTTCGAGCCTCGCCGCCGATATCTACGGGCTGAAGATCGCCCGCGCCGACATCGAGGATGCCGAGCACAACACCACACGCTTCGTGGTGCTCGCCGCCAAGCCCGCGCGGACGCGCCCGAGCGACGGCCCGGTGGTGACGAGCTTCGTGTTCCGCGTGCGCAACGTACCGGCCGCGCTCTACAAGGCGCTTGGCGGCTTCGCCACCAACGGCGTCAACATGACCAAGCTCGAGTCCTACCAGCTCGAAGGCTCGTTCAACGCCACGATGTTCTATGCCGATATCGAGGGCCATCCCCACGAGCGGCTGGTCAAGCTCGCCATGGAAGAGCTGCATTTCTTCTCGAGCGAGGTGATCGTGCTCGGTACCTACAAGGCGAGCCCGTTCCGCGCCTCGCTCAAGGCGCTGGAATGATGGGTCCGGGCGGCGTCACCTCGATCGTCAGAAGAGTCTGGCGCCAAATGGCAAGGCTTTAAGGCGCCGATATTGCGGCGAATAGAGCTGATTTGCGCCCTTTCGTCGTCCACCAACTCACTCGGCGATCTTTCGCGTGGTGATGACGTGGGCTTGGGTTTTGCCGTCGACGTGTCCGCTGCCGAACCGAGCTGCAATCGATTGCGTTGCCGCCTCGGTCGCCTCATGCAGGCGAGTCCTATCGCGCTTTTCGATCTCATGACGCAACGGCGTGCCCTGGCAATAACCGATGGCTGGCGCGCTCGGCGACTCCGCCCGGCTCCGGCGCGCGATCGTCTCGATCTCGGCCTGGGCGAATCCCGCCTCCTGCAACTCGTTGCGGATCGTTTCGGTGTCGTGGTGGCCGTGAGGCGTCCGGGCCAGAAACAGCGGTGGATCGTCGGGAAACAGGTCGATCATGGCGCCGGTAACCAAGGCGGCAAACTCGTTTTCCTCGATCTTGTCCCAGACATTGAAGACAAAATGCCCCCTCGGCTTGAGAACGCGCCGGACCTCCCGATAGGCTCCAACCCGGTCGGGAAAGAACATGACGCCGAACTGGCAGACGACGACGTCGAAGGAAGCATCTTCAAACGGCAAACGCGAGGCGTCGGCCTGCCGCCAGCTTACCCGGGGAGAAGTGAGCCGGACCGCGGCAAAATCGAGCATGGGCTGATTGAGGTCGGTGGCAACGATCTGCCACGTCGCGGGGAGGTTTCGTGCCAGCTCCCGGGCAACGATCCCGGTCCCGGCCGCCGTTTCCAGCAGGCGCGTTCCAGCCAATTCCGCCAATCGCTCCGCGATATCGGTCGCATAGGGTTCGAAGATCAGCGGGCCGAGATATCGATCATAAATATCCGGAATCGCCCCGCTGAATGCTTTGTCGACCATACTCATGAAGCTCTCGTTGATCTAACGCGCCTCGAAGGAGATTGTCTTGCAGACCGTGGCCGCGCTTTAAAAGGTGCTCGGCCGCTACGCCACCAATGGCGTCAACAATGACCGGGCTTGAGTGATACCAGCCCGAACTGTCATTCAGCGCCACTAGTCTATACCGAGTTAAGTTCATCGCCGTCTGGCGGCTCTCGCTACTTTTGTTTTACCGGCGCTCCGGCCGATTGCAGCAGAGCCAGACGGGGTTGCCACCGGGGCCTCGATCCCCGATATACTCTGTCCGGGAGGTTGGCAGCAGGCGCGTGCCTCGCCAACCGGGTCAGGTCCGGAAGGAAGCAGCCCTAACGAGCGTTTCGCGGGTTGCTCGTCCAGCCTCCCACCTGCCTTAAAGCGTTATAGTGCGTCTCGGGCGCCGCGACCGGCGACCGTTCGCGGCAAGGTCTTTGCGTTGAAAGTCCCGTCCGTCCATGGCTGAGGTCGAAGACAAGCAGAACAGCGCGCCGAAGCGCACCGCCAAGCCAAAGGCGGCAAGCGCCGGTCCCGCGCCAGACGCGCCAGAGAGCCACGCCGCGCTCGCCCGCAAATACCGGCCCAAGGTTTTCCCCGAGCTGATCGGCCAGGAGGCCATGGTGCGGACGCTGAGGAACGCGTTCGCCTCCGGGCGCATCGCCCAGGCTTACATGCTGACCGGCGTGCGCGGCGTCGGCAAAACCACGACCGCCCGCCTGATCGCGCGCGCGCTCAACTACGAGGCGCCCGGCGCCGCGGGTCCGACCCTCGACATGGAGGGGGAGGGTGTCCATTGCCGCGCCATCCTGGAGAGCCGGCATCTCGACGTGGTCGAGATGGACGCGGCCTCCCATACCGGCATCGATGACATTCGCGAGCTGATCGACAGCGCCCACTACAAGCCGAACACCGCGCGCTATAAGGTCTACATCATCGACGAGGTGCACATGTTGTCCAAGCAGGCCTTCAACGGCCTGCTCAAGACGCTGGAAGAGCCGCCCGAGCATGTGAAGTTCATCTTCGCCACCACCGAGGCGCGCAAGGTGCCGGTCACGGTGCTGTCGCGCTGCCAGCGCTTCGACCTGAAACGCATCGAGAGCGGCGAGCTTGCCGCGCATATGGCGAGCGTGGTCGATCAGGAAGGCGCCGCCGCCGAGCCGGGGGCACTGGCGCTGATCGCCCGCGCGGCAGAAGGCTCGGTGCGCGACGCTCTGTCGATTCTCGACCGCGCCATCGCCTTCGGTTCCGGCAAGGTCGAGACCGACGCCGTGCGCGGGCTGCTCGGTCTCGCCGACCGGGTGCGCATTTTCGATCTGCTCGAGACCGTGCTGAAGGGCGATGCCGGCGGCGCGCTATCGCAGCTTGCAGAGCTTAATCGCGACGGCGCCGAGCCCGGCCAGGTGATTACCGATCTCGGCGACGCCGTTCATGCCGTCACCCTGATTAAGGCGGCCGGGGCGGCCAGCGCCGATCCCGCCGCGAGCGAGGCCGAGCGCGCTCGCGCCACCGACCTTGCCGCGCGGCTGTCGATGCCGGCGCTCGCCCGCGCCTGGCAGATGCTGCTAAAGGGACACGAGGAAGTGCGCGCGAGCCCGCGCCCGCTCGCCGCAGCCGACATGGTGCTGGTCAGGCTCGCTTATGCTTCCGACCTACCGCCGCCAGCCGAGCTTGCCCGGCGCTTGCGTGACGGCGCGCCGCCGAGCGAGAAGGGGCCGAGCCCATCGTCCGCGGCCGCGCCGAAACAAACACGCAAACCGGCCCAAGCCGAGATGCCGCCGGTGCAGGTGCAGGCGCCGGCGCCGCGTCCGGTCGTGGCCGAGCCGCAACAGTCCGAGGACCCCACCCCGCCACGGGCCGCTGCCGCTCTGCCCGAGCTGCGCAGCTTCGACGACGTGGTGGCTCTTGCCGAGGCCAAGCGCGACTTGAAGCTCAAGCATGCTCTGCTCGAGCAGGTGCGGCTGGTGCATTTCAAGCCCGGCAACATCGAGGTCAACCCTCTGCCTCAAGCGCCGCGCGACCTGACCCAGGACCTGATGAAGAAGCTCAAGGCCTGGACCGACCGGGTGTGGATCGTAGCGGTGAGCGATGAGCCTGGTGGCGAGCCGCTCGGCGCCCAACGCCGCGATCAAGCCGCGCGCGAGATCGCTCAGATCCGCGAGCATCCCAAGGTCAAGGAGGTGCTGCAGCATTTCCCCGATGCGCGCATCGCCGCGGTGAGGGCCACGGCCGCGCCCGAGCACGACGATGACAGAGCCCAAGAGAGCGACGACACCGACGAGCGCAAAGAGGACGGGACGAGCAGATGAAGAACTTCGCCGAGATGATGAAGCAGGCGCAGCAGCTGCAAGGCCGCATGACCGAGATGCAGGCCGAGATGGAGCGCACGCTCGTCGAGGGGCGTTCGGGCGGCGGCATGGTGGTGGTCACGCTGAACGGCAAAGGCGACATGGCAGAGGTGAAGATCGACCCGTCTCTGCTCAAGCCTGACGAAGCCGAAATCCTCGAGGACCTTCTGGTCGCGGCCCATGCCGACGCCAAGGCCAAGGTCGAGGAGGCGATGAAGGACAAGATGAAATCGCTCACCGGCGGCCTGCCGCTTCCTCCCGGGCTGAAGCTGTTTTGATGCTGCCCGTCAAGCTGACCGACGTGTTGCTAGCTCCCTGCTCCCTAGCCAAGCAAACGCGCCTCTTGAACTGGAGCATTGCATGGCGCGGGTAGCGGCGGGGCCTGAGATCGAGCGGCTGATCCAGCTGCTCGCGCGCTTGCCGGGGCTCGGCCCCCGCTCGGCCAGGCGCGCCGCGCTCGCTCTGGTCAAGAAGAAGGAGCAGCTGCTGTCGCCGCTCGCCGCTGCGCTCGCCGAGACGCGCGACACCATCCTTACGTGCGAGATATGCGGTAACATCGACACGCAGAGCCCTTGCACGCTCTGCCGCGATCCCGCGCGCGACCGCTCGCTGATCTGCGTGGTCGAGGAGGTCGGCGATCTATGGGCGCTCGAGCGCGCCAGCGTGCTCAACGGGCTCTATCACGTGCTCGGCGGCACGCTGTCGCCGCTCGACGGCATCGGGCCCGAGGATTTGTCGATCGCCAAGCTGATCGAGCGGGCGAGCGATCCGCAGGTCAAAGAAGTCCTGCTGGCGCTGAACGCCACGGTCGAGGGCCAGTCGACCGCGCATTATCTGATGGACCAGCTCGGAGGCGCGAACGTGACCGTGTCGCGCCTGGCCCATGGCGTGCCGATCGGCGGCGAGCTCGATTATCTCGACGAGGGCACCCTCGCTGCGGCCGTAAAGGCCCGCAAAGCGATGTAACTCCGAGCGCCGGCCTACGGTCGGAACCAAGCGCCGCCTGACTCATTAGACTTGAGAGACCTCAACTTTCCTCCCCAAGGAGACGAACATGAAAAGATTCCTAATGCACATGCTCGGCGCCGCGGCGCTGATGTCGGTAACGTTAGCGCCTGTCCCCGCTTCGGCAGGACATCATGGCCATGGCGGTCATGGTCATGGTCATGGTCATGGCAATTGGCACGGTCATCATTGGCACGGTCATCATCGGCACGGCAATTGGGGTGGACCACGCTGGGGCTGGAGCGGCTGGGGCTGGGGTCGAAGCGGCGCCCGCTACGGCCGGTGTTGGGCGCCCGGTTATGGCCGCGTGCCTTGCGGTCGGTATTGGTAATTTGACGATGTGAGAGCGGGTCGCGCCATGCGGCCCGCTCTCATCGCGCACCACCGGTTGCCGCGTCGCGTCTTACGCATGGCCTGGCGATTGGGCGGCATCTCAACGAACGCATCCTCGCCATCCGGTGTGAATGCCAGTAGGTGGCTATTCAGCGGCTGCCGGCCAGGCAATTGCTGGGGCGAGGCCGAGCATACCCATGGCCAACTTCACCAGTTTCTGCTGGCGCTGGATTAGCTCCTGCTCGCTCCACGACTCGTAGTTTGTAAGGTCGTTGGTGATAGGGAAGGCTTGGTTGTTCGTTACCGCAAAAATCACCCTTCGCTTATCGGTGAAATCCAGATTTTTGGCGCGGGCATTTATGGGATGGGTCAGCAGCGCGTAGTTGCCAAGCAGCTCCGTGTAGACTTTGCGCCTGGCCGCATTGGGATACTTCGCGGGCCAGGGCCCATTGGCCGCCGGCCGCTGGGGCAGAACATGCTCGATGGTGACCTTCGGGAAGTACGCCGGGATGGCAGCGTCCAGCATTTCGACGTTCAAGCGCAACAACAGCGGTTTCAAAAATGCCTTCTTCGCGCCGATCGGATTCGCCAGCACCGACTTGAGTTGTGTCTGCTCGGCATCGCTGAACCGAAGAGCGCCCGCGCGATTAAGCGCTCGCTCGCGTTCCGCCAGCACCTCCGCGGCGGCAGCTTTAAGCCTGCGGAGTTTCTGAGTCTTGTTCTTCCCCAAAATTTGCAGACCCAGGCAGAGCGAATCCAGAGCCTGGAAGAAACGCAACGAATCATACGCAGAAGGGTTGGTAGCCAGCCATGGCAATGCCACCGACCTCCATTCGGGGATGGGGGAATGACGGAGACACTGAACAATGCGGTTTATCTTTTCGCTGTCCGGGCCGAACTCCATAACTCCGTCGTTGAGTTTCGTGGAATGTCTAAGCACGGTAGCAAGAAGGATCCGGAATTGGCGAGCTTTCAGAGGATCGCCTAGCACTTCGCGCATCAGGTCGCGTAGGTCGCGCCCTTGAGGCCTTATGGCAATCAGTGAAAGAACTGAGAAGAGATAATCCTTGAACTCGTCGGGACCCAGATTGCTCTCGGCGAGAGTCCAATCCTCCGCCAGCTTCGTTTATGTCGATCTGTTGGCCTGGCGACTGGGCCCCGAGCAGCTCCGCCTTCGCCAGATCGAGTTCGTCGAGCGGCTGGCCGCGGCTGTTCAGGCTGCGAAACAATACATAGCCGTCGTCGAGGTCGCGCGCCGTGATCTGGATCACATAACAGTTGGTCAATGTAAATGTCGCGAGCTGCTTGATGTAGCTCTCTTGCGGGTTATCGATGTCATCTGCGATCCGCGCTATGGCTCCGCGAATGCGACCGCGCGCGTCGCTATCGTCCTCGCCTTCAGAGACATCTTTTGTGCCGCCTGGCGACTGCACCCACTTGAAAAACTGATCTTGGTCGATCTCCCGCAACTGAACGCGCGGACGTTCGTCCAGTCGGCGCAACCGGTGTTCCGGCCGGACGAGAAGACGTTGCAGCTCGTCGCGAAATTCATTTTCGGGTGGCAGTGAATCCCTAAGCACGGCGAGCAAGATCGCCAACGTCACTAGCCGCTGCTGACCGTCGACAACCTCAAAGACGCCCGAGGCCTGACCCCGAGTGACGATGATCGGGCCGAGGAAATATTCCTGGCGGTTCTTGCGTCCAGGCTTACCGGGCGTGCCCCGCACCATCGCCGAGCTGATGTCATCGTAAAGTTGGGCCGCCGTTTCCTCGTCCCAGGAATAAGGCCGCTGGTACGGCGGCATGACGAATACGTCCGCATCGGAGAACAGCTCCCCAATGCGCACCATTTGCGTCTCAAACGACAGCGGCATGCGCGCCCCCCGAGAACCGCATCTGGGCGCAAGCAAAACGTCATCGCGGAAAAATTGCAAGCGGGAGTTGAGGCGTGCGGCCGAAAAGGCGTGGTTTCCGGTCATATCCGAGACCGAAAAAGCCTATGGATATCAAGCAACCCGTTGAGGTTGTGCGGCCGCCAGCGGCCGGTTACCCCGCGCCCGTCCCCGACGCGGCCCGCTCCCGCGCCTCGATCTCGGCGAAGTCGCCGCGCTTGGTCAGCAGCCAGAGCAGTAAAAGCCCCGGAATTGCGGCCGCGGCACAGAGTACAAAGAACCAGATCCAGCCCGTTGCCGTCGCGACGAACCCGGTGATCGCCGCGAGCTGGGTGCGGCCGAACGACGACAGCGCGGTGAGCAACGCAAATTGCGTCGCCGTATAGGCCGGGTTGGTGCAGAGCGCCGAGAGATAGGCGATGAACACCACCGTGCCGATCGCGCTGGTGAAATTCTCGGTCGAGATCGCGACGGCGAGCCCGAGATGGTTGACGCCGAGCCATGCGAGCCACGAGAAGGCGAAATTCGCCAGAGCTTGCAGGACGCCGGCGACGAGCAACGCGCGCGACAGCGGCATGGCGCGAGCGAGCAGCCCTCCGGCGACGCCGCCGAGCAGCGAGGCGATCAGCCCGACGCCTTTGACGATCGCCGCGTAGCTCGCTTTGTCGAAGCCGATATCGAGCACGAACGGTCCGGTCATCACGCCGGCGAAGGTATCGGTCAGCTTGTACAGGACGACGAACAACAGGATCAGCAGCGCGTCGCGCTTGCCGAGAAAATCAGCGAAGGCGGCGTAGGCGGCAACGAAGAATCGCTTCAGCGGGTTGCTCGGGGCCTCGCCCAACGCTCCCGCTTCGGCGGCGCGCGTCTTGGCTTGCGGCTCGTGTGCCAGCAACGCACCGGCCAGCCCGACCAGCACCAAGGCCGCCATGGCGGCATAGCCATAGAACCAGATCAGGCCCCGATCGACGCTGGTCAGCTCGAGATAGGCGACCAGCGCGACGATGCCGGCGGTCGAGACCAGCATGCCGATGCGGTAGGCGGCGACGAAATAGGCCATGCCGGCGGCTTGCGCGTCGGTCGGCAGATACTCGGTTCGGAAGGCATCAATGACGATGTCTTGCGTCGCCGAGGCCGTCGCGACGATCACCGCGGCGAGCGCCACCCTCCACGGCGATGACAGCGGGTCCTGCGCCCCGAGATACAGCAGCGACGCCATCAGCATGAGCTGAGTGAATACGAGCCAGCCGCGCCGGTGGCCGAGCAGCCTGCCGAGCACCGGGATTTGAAACGCATCGACCAGCGGCGCCCACAGGAACTTGATGGTGTAGGGCGTGCCGACCAGGGCGAACAGGCCGATCGTCTTCAGATCGACGCCGACATCCTTCATCCATAGCAACAGCGTTGAGGCCGACAGCGCGAGCGGCAGTCCCGAGGAGAAGCCGAGCAGCAGGATGATGAGGACGCGCTTGTCGAGGAACACGGCCGCCGCGCGCGCCATGCGCTGGCCGAAGCTCGGCTTTTCCGTTCCCTCTCCCGTCGCCATCATTCTTTATTACCAATCCCAACCCCATTCGTCATGCCCGGCCTTGGGCTGGGGATCGACGATTTCCGGCTCGCGTAGAGACGTGGATGGCCGCACAAGCCCGGCCATGACGTAAATTGTGTCTTTCGGTGAGCGTCGCCCAGGCGATCTGTGCGTTATGGGAGCACACAAAGGAGAAACAGCATGGTGCGCGTTACAGGGATCGACCATCTGGTGGTCAGCGTCGGCGACTTCGAGACATCGAAAGCGTTCTACGCTCCGCTGATGGAATTTCTCGGCTTCAGTATCGAGGGCGAATATGCAGGCATGATGGGCTGGGCCAACGGCAAGACGCTGTTCTGGATCAGCGCCGCCGACGCCAAGGGGCGAAAGCACAAATACCGCAAGGGCGATATCGGCTTTCATCATTATGCCTTCCGGCTGCGCAGCCGGAAGGACGTCGATGCTCTGCAAGCCTTCCTGGAACGGCAAGATGCCACGATTGTCGATCCCGCGGCTGAGTATTACGACGACTATTACGCCGTGTTTTTCCTCGATCCCGACGGCATGAAGCTCGAAGGCATGCGCTACGGCGAGAAAGGCGAACAGGCGGCGAAGAAACGCGCCGCCAGGAAGCGCGCCGCCGCCGCTACGAAGGCACCGCCTGGCCGCCGCGGCGCAAAATCTCGATGATTACCGCCGTCGACCAGCCGATCAGCATGATGCCGTTCAGCGCCGTCATCGGCCTGAGCAGCCGCCATTGCTCCGGGGCGACCAAGTCGGCATAGCCGAGCGTCGTGTAGTTGCCGAAAGCCAGATAGATGAGCTCCACTCTCGGGGACGCGATGCCGACCAGGCCGTAGGTGATCGCCCACACCATCACCTCGACGAAATGTCCCGCCATCAGCAGAGTGCCGGTTGCGACGATGACGACGGTGTATTGCACCAAGCCCGGGACGAACGTGTCGCGCGCCGCCAGGCCGCGAACGGCCCAGACCACGGCGCCGAGCAGCACGGCGTGGATGATGAGATTGACCAGGCTCGCCGCCGTGCCGACCAGCATCTGCTCGAGCACGATGCCGTGCCACAGCGGTAGAGGCTCGGTCATGACTCTTTGGCAAGCAGGTCGGGCTGGCGGATCACGCGCGCGCCTCCGTTCCGCCTGACCTCGGCCTCGCGCGGCCGTGGCTCGCCGTTCCCCCTTTGGGAAGAGGCCAGTGATGAGGGCGAGGACGCAGCGCCGTTGTGGTGCTCGACCGCGGCGGGAGCGGGTTCCTCGAATTCCAGGTTCTCGATTCGGTGGCCGCGGGCGGCGATCTTCTCGGACGATGTCAGAATCTTCTCGATGTCGCCGTTGGCCTGGCCGAAATGGCGCTGGAGGTCGAGCACGCGCTCACGGAAGCGCCCCATGTCCTCCATCAGCACGGCCACCTCGCGCTGGATCAGATGCGCCTGCTCGCGCATCTTCACGTCTTTTAGGATCGCCTGCATCGTCTGCACCGCGAGCATCAGCATGTTCGGCGCGCAGATCACGATGCGGGCGCGGTGCGCCTTCTGCACCAAGTCGGAGAAATGCTCGGCGAGGTCGGCGTAGATCGACTCCGACGGCACGAACAGGATGGCAGTGTCCTGCGTCTCGCCGGCGATGAAATAGCGCTCGGCCATGGCCTCGACATGGCGGCCGACATCGACCCGCACGCGCCGCGCCGCGTCCTTCTTCTCCTCGTCGCGCCGCGCGGTGCGGAACGCCTCGAAGCCTTCGAGCGGGAATTTGGCGTCGATCACCACGCCCGCGCTTGTGTTCGGCATGTGCAGCAGGCAGTCGGGCCGCTTGCCGTTCGACAGCGTCGCCTGGAACGAATAGGCGCCCTTGGGCAGCCCGTCCTTGACGATGGTCTCCATACGCATCTGGCCGAACGCGCCGCGCGCCTGCTTGTTGGCGAGGATCTCCTGCAAGCTGACCATGTTGGTCGACAGGTCGGTCAGGTTCTTCTGCGCCGTATCGATCACAGCCAGCCGCTCGTTCAGCTTGGCGATCGACTCATGCGTCTTGCGCGACGTCTCATTGAGGTCGGAGCCGACGCGATGCGTCATGCGGTCGAGCCGCTCGTTGACAGCGCGGGCGACGTCGCCCTGGCGCGCGACGCTGATCTCGGCGAAGCTCTGCAAGCGCCCCTTGAGCTCGGCAAGCTCGGTCGCCTGGGCCGCGGTGTCCCGCCGCCGCCCCTTCATATGCATGATCAGGGTGATGGCGAGCGCGATCAGCGCGAGCACGGCGAGGCCGGCGAGCGCCAGCAAGACGAGGACGGGATCGAGCGTGACGCTCCCGATGGTGATCGGCGCAAGAGCCATGGTGAGAACGTATAGCCCGATTCGTTCTTTTAGACCAAAACGAGAACATAAGTGTGGGGAGAGGCCCGGAAATGCTGGCGGTTGACCCGTGCGCGCCGCAACCTTATCTCAGCGGCTCAAATGGCCATCCGTCCCATCCTCACGCTTCCCGACCCGATCCTGCGCAAGAAGGCGAAACCCATCGAGCGCGTCGACGCCGATCTGCGCCGTCTGGTCGACGACATGCTTGCCACCATGTACGACGCGCCGGGCATCGGGCTCGCCGCGCCGCAGATCGGCATTCTGAGGCGGCTGATCGTGATGGACCCGGCCAAGGACGAGGCGCCAAAGACGCCGGTGATCATGGTTAACCCTGAGATCCTCGAGCGGTCGGAGGAATTGCGCGTGCACGACGAGGGCTGCCTCTCCATCCCCGACTTCACCGCTGAGATCGAGCGCCCCGCCAAGACGCGCGTGAGCTTCCTCGACCGCGCCGGCAAGAAGCAGGAGATCGAACTCGAAGGCATCTGGTCGACACTCGTCCAGCACGAGATCGACCATCTGAATGGGGTGCTGTTCATCGACTATATGTCGCGGCTGAAGCGCGACAGGATCGTGAAGAAGTTCACCAAGGCCAAGCGCGCCGACGCGCTCTAGAGAGGTCAGCTTCGATGCTCATTGCCGCAATCGTCGTCGAGTGCGCCGTCGCAATTATCGCCATTCTCGGCGCGCTCGAGGGCCGTCCGCATCTCTATGGCTTCGCGCTCACCTTTGCGATTTATGTGCTCTACGATCTCGGCCGGCTGCTCCACTGGAACGTGAGTGAGGGCATTTTGTCGGTGCTGTTTCTGATCGCCTCTTTGAGCGCGCTGTATGCGGTTTGGGGTCTGTACCGGGAAAAGGCCTGATTGCCGCAGCGGCGCCGGCGGTGACATAAGGGCATATGTCACCGATGCGCATCGTCTTCATGGGCACTCCCGATTTCGCCGTGCCGAGCCTTCGCGCGATCCTCGAAGCGGGCCACGAGGTCGCTTCCGTCTATACCCAGCCGGCGCGCGCCGCCGGGCGCGGCATGGCGTTGCGCAAGTCGCCCGTTCAGGTCGCGGCCGAGGATGCCGGGCTTGCCGTGCGGAACCCTGAGCGGCTGAAGAGCGCCGAGGAGCAGGAGCGCTTCCGCGCGCTGCACGCCGATGCCGCGCTGGTCGTTGCTTATGGGCTGATCCTGCCGAAGCCGGTCCTCGACGGCACGCTTCATGGCGCGTTCAATCTGCACGCCTCGCTCCTGCCGCGCTGGCGCGGGGCGGCCCCTATCAATCGCGCCATCATGGCCGGCGACAGCGAGACTGGCGCCTCGATCATGCGTCTCGACCAAGGCCTCGATACCGGCCCGGTCTGCCTCACCGCGCGGCAAGCCATCGGCTCCGACATGATCGCCGGCGAACTGCACGACGCGCTCGCGACGAGAGGCGCGGCCCTCTTGGTCGAGGCGCTCGCTGCCCTGGCTCGCGGCAAGCTCGATTGTCGCAAGCAGCCAGAGGACGGCGTGACCTATGCCGAGAAGATCGAGCCAGGCGAGACGCGCATCGACTGGTCGCGGCCCGCGCGCGAGGTGCACAACCACATCAGGGGGCTGTCGCCCTATCCTGGCGCGTGGTTCGAGCTCGAGATCAACGGCAAGCGCGAGCGCATCAAGGCGCTCCGCGCGACACTCGCCGACGGCTCGGGCGCGCCCGGCGCCGTGCTCGGCGATCGCCTTACCATCGCCTGCGGCGAGGGCGCGATCAGCCTTAGCGAGGTCCAGCGTGCCGGCAAGAAGCCGATGAGCGCCGAAGACTTCCTCCGCGGTGCCGCGCTCCGGCCCGGCATTCTCCTCGGTTAGCGCCATGCCCCGCTACAAGCTCATCCTCGAATATGACGGCACGCCCTTCGTCGGCTGGCAGATGCAGGACAACGGCCCCTCGGTGCAAAGCTCGCTCGCCCGCGCCATCGAGGCGTTCAGCGGCGAGGCGACGGTGCCGCGCGGGGCGGGCCGCACCGATGCCGGCGTTCACGCGCTCGGCCAGATCGCGCATATGGATCTCGCCAAGGACTGGGAGCCCGACAAGATCCGCGACGCGCTGAACGCGCAGCTCAGGCCCGATCCGATCAGCGTGCTCACTTGCGAGCGCGCGCGGGAGGATTTCGACGCGCGGTTCTCGGCGGTCGCCCGCCACTATCTCTATCGCATCGTCGACCGCCGCGCCCCGCTCGCGCTCGAGCGGATGCGGGCCTGGGGCGTGTTCCGCGACCTCGACGCCGAGGCGATGCACGAAGCCGCGCAGGCGCTGATCGGCAACCACGACTTTACCACCTTCCGCTCGACCGAATGTCAGGCGAAGTCGCCGGTGAAGACCCTCGACCGGCTCGATGTCTCCCGCCATGGCGAGATCATCCGCATCGAGGCTTCGGCGCGGTCCTTCCTGCACAATCAGGTGCGCTCGATGGTCGGCTCGCTGAAGCTCGTGGGCGAGCGGAGATGGCGTGTGGATAAACTGCGAGCCGCTCTGGAGGCCCGCGACCGCGGCGCTTGCGGGCCGGTCGCCCCGCCGCAAGGCCTCTATCTCGTCAAGGTTGATTACTAGGCCGACTGCTTCGCGATGCCGCGCCTTCATTCAGAAGGCGTTCCGGCTGCCGCATGGACAGGCCCCGCGCCCTGGGCTAGGAGCTTCCCACCATTGGCGAGCTTCCCCTCCCTGTCTAGAAGGGAGGGGTCGGGGAGGGGCTTAAGTTGCACGAAAGCGCCGTTCGCCAGGCTTCCAGCGCCGCATGATCAGACGCATCGCCACGGTTGGCGGGCTCACGCTCGTCTCACGCCTGTCGGGCTTCATCCGCGATGTCGTCATGGCGGCGGTGCTCGGCGCCGGGCCCATGGCCGACGCCTTCTTCGTCGCCTTCAGGCTGCCCAATCATTTCCGCGCCATCTTCGCCGAGGGCGCCTTCGCGGCAGCGTTCGTTCCGGCTTACGCGCGCACGCTGGAGCAAGCCGGGCTTCCCGCTGCCAAGCTGTTCGCCGACCAGATCGCCGCGGCTCTGATCGTCATCAACCTCGCGATGCTTGCCCTTGCGCTGTTGTTCACCCCCGAAGTCGTCGGCCTGCTTGCGCCGGGCCTCGCCGACGATCCGATCCGTTTCGACCTCGCTGTGGCGCTGACCCGCATCACCTCGCCCTATCTCGCTCTCGTGTCGCTCGAAACGCTGTTCGCCGGCATCCTCAATGCCAATAACCGCTTCGCCACCGCCGCCGGCGCGCCCATTCTTCTCAACGTATCGATCATCGCCACGCTTCTGCTGGCGCCGTTCTTCCCCGATGCCGGCCACGCCGCGGCCTGGGGCGTGCTGGTCGCCGGCATATTCATCGTCACGGTGGTCGGCGGCGACGCCGAGATGCATGGCATCGGCATCAGGTTCCGCATGCCGCGCCTCGATAAGCCGACGCGCAGGTTCCTGAAGGCGCTTGGACCAGCCATCATCGGCGCCGGCGGCGTTCAGCTCGCGCTGTTCGCGGACACGCTGATCGCCTCCTACCTCCCGACCGGCGCGCTGTCGGCGCTCTATTACGCCGACCGCATCAACCAGCTGCCGATCGGCGTGGTCGGCATCGCCGTCGGCACCGTTCTGTTGCCCGAGATGTCGCGACGGCTCGCGGCCGGCGACGTGAAGGGCGCGGCTTCGGCGCAGGCGCGCGGCATCCAGCTCGCGCTCCTCCTTACCATTCCTTGCGCGGCGAGCTCGATCGCCATCCCCGATCTCATCATGCGCGCGCTGTTCGCCCGCGGCGCCTTCACCGCCGCCGACGCCGCCGCGGCCGGCGCCACGCTCGCAGCCTACGCCTTCGGGCTCTTGCCCTTCGTGCTGCTCAGGAGCTTCACCTCCCCGTTCTATGCGCGCGGCGACACCGCCACCCCGGTCAAGGCGGCCCTGCTCGCCGCCAGCATCAATATCTTGCTGAAGGTGCTGCTGATGGGCCACCTCGCCCAGGTTGGACTTGCCGCGGCGACCAGTGTCGGCGCCTGGATCAATCTGAGCCTGCTCGCCTTCTTCGCCCGCCGCCAGGGCTTTGCCGTTTCGGGAGCGGCGATCGGCAAGCCGGTGATGAAGCTGCTCGCCGCGGGCGCCCTGCTAGCCGTCGCGCTGACCGCCGGCTATTACGCGCTCCAGCGCGCTCTCGCCCATCTCACGCATTTCCGCGACGAGACCACGCTCGGCATCCTGTTCGTGCTGGGCGCGGTGGTCTATGCGGGAGCCGTCCTGCTTTTGCTCGGGGTTCCGTGGCTGAAGAGCCTGCTCCGCGAGGTGACAATTGTGGCCGAGAAGGACCAGCCGGCAATGCTCGAGCCGAGCGACCCGACCGACGATTCTGCTGTGCTGCCGGACAACGACCCGCCGCCGAAGGCTTAGGGTGAGGCTTCAAGTAGAACCACGTCTTGGTTTGGGTGAAAATCATGTCCGGCCGGGGCGAACCCGGCCATGCGAAGCTCTACTGAGCGAGCAGATCGACCAGCTCCACCGATTGCGGATCGATCGGTCGGCCGAGGAAGATCTCGCCGACGCGGGCGAAGCGCTCAGGCAAATCGGTGGCGAAGAAGCGCACGCTGCCGAGCCGTCCCGGCTCGCTGCCAAGCTCCTTGCCGGCAAGCGCCGAAGCGACCGCCTCGGCCGTGGTCTCGGCCGAATCCACGATCGCCACACCATCCCCGACGCTCTTGCGAATGGAGGCTGCGAGCACCGGAAAATGCGTGCAGCCGAGCACGAGCGTGTCGGGCGCCGCCTCGCCTCTGAACAAAGGCGCGAGATAGCGCTCGGCGGCGGCGAGCGTCACGGGCGAATCGGTCCAGCCCTCCTCGGCCAGCGCGACGAATACCTGGCACGGCTGCTGGATCACCACCGCGTCGCTCAGCAGCCGCTGAATGGCCCGCGCATAGGCGCCGCCTTTGACCGTGCCTTCGGTCGCGATCACGGCGATGCGGCGGTTGCGGGTGGCGGCGGCGCCGGCCCGCGCGCCGGGCTCGATCACGCCGACCACCGGCACGCCGTCCCACGCCTCTTGCAGAAGATAGAGCGCGACCGACGATGCCGTGTTGCAAGCGATCACCAGCATCTTGACGCCCTCATCGATCAGGAGCCGCGTCGCTTGGAGCGCGTAGGCTTGCACCGTCTCGGCACTCTTGGTGCCGTAGGGCAGCCGCGCGGTGTCGCCGAGATAGACGAAATGCTCGTGCGGCAACCGGGAGATCAGCGCCCGGAGCACCGTGAGCCCGCCCATGCCGGAGTCGAATACCCCGATCGGCCGGGGGTCACCCGGCATCGGTCCCACCGAACGTCTTGAAATAGATCTCGATGAAGCGGCGGTAGATGGCAGTGAGCTGCTCGAGATCGGCGATGCTGACATGCTCGTCGGTCTTGTGGATGCTCGTGGTCATCAGCCCAAACTCGACCACCGGGCAATAATCCTTGATGAAGCGCGCGTCAGAGGTGCCCCCGTCGGTGGCGAGCGTCGGCGTGATGCCGGTGACCTCGCGCACGGCCTCGCTGAGCAGCGCGTCGAGCGGGCCTGGTTCGGTCAGGAAGGATTCGCTCGGCGCCTCGAACTCGAGCGTGAACGAGAGCTCGCTGCCGGCAAGCGCGGCGGTGGCCTGCTCGTGCAACGCGGCCTTGAGCGAGTCCGGCGAGTGGCGGTCGTTGTAGCGGATGTTGAAGCGCGCCTCCGCCATCGAGGGGATGATGTTCGACACGGGGTTGCCAACGTCGACGCTCGTCACCTCGAGATTGGACGGCGAGAAATGCGCGCTGCCGTAATCGAGCGGGGAGTCGTAGAGGCGGGTGAGCACGCTGATCAGCCCCTTGATCGGATTGCTGGCAAGATGCGGATAGGCGACGTGGCCCTGCACGCCACCGACCCTGATTCTGCCGTTCAGGCTGCCGCGCCGGCCGATCTTGATCGCCTCGCCGAGGCGCTTGGAATTGGTCGGCTCGCCGACCAGGCAATGGTCCACGCGCTGGCCCTTCTTCTCCATCCAGCGGAGCACCTGACGTGTGCCGTTGATGGCCGGGCCTTCTTCATCGCCAGTGATGAGAAAACTGATCGAGCCGTCGAGCTCGCGACCGCGCGACTTGATGTAGTCGAGCGCGGCGGCGGCGAAGCAGGCAATCGCCCCCTTCATGTCGGCGGCGCCCCTGCCGTACAGCACTCCGCCCAGGACGTTGGCGGCGAAGGGTGGGTGCCGCCAGAGCTTGGCATCGCCCACCGGCACCACGTCGGTATGGCCGGCGAAGCAGAGATGCGGCGGGCTGTCGCCGACCCGCGCATAGAGGTTCTCGATCGGCTCGCCGCCGCCTTCGCTGAAGGTGAGCTTCTCGCAGGTGAAGCGCGCGGGCTTGAGTGTCTGCACCAGCACCTCGATGGCGCCGGCATCGCGCGGCGTCACGCTTTCGCACCGGATCAGGCTTTGCGCCAGCGCCACCGCCTTTTCGCCGAGCATGGTCATTCCGTCAGCACCCTTGTCCGCATTTGCACTGCCGACTGTAGAATAGCGATCTTTTGCCAGATTTTGCGGCTGAGATTGGTCGCCAGCATCTCGATATCGTTGACCGTCTGGACCACCACGGGGTCGTTGAGATCCTGGGCATAGAGTGCCGCGACCTTGCCGGTGAGCGATAGCATCTCGCTGCAATAGTCGAGATAGCGGCCAAGCTCAAATGGCGTCATCACCCGCTTGGGCGAGGCGGCGGTATCCTGCTCGTGGCCAAGCACGAGGCTCGGGTCCTTGGTGAGTTGATGCATGTCGATCACGTGCACCAGCGAGCGGAGCTGATGCAGCGCCTTCAGCGCCTTGTGGCGGCCGAGCCGCCGCTGCAGCGTGACGAGGAAGATGAGCAGCGCGCCCGCCAGCACCACGAGATTGGCGACCGCGTCCAGCGTCTGCAGGATGTTGGTCGCCTCAGTGTTGGTCGGCGCCGGAATGTTGATGAGCGCGAAGGCGATCAGGCTGAGGAAGGCGGCAGCGAGAAAGCCGACCGCGACCTGAATGACGCGGTTCGGCCGCGCCAACGATGCGGCTTCCGCCTCGGTGTCGCGGGCAACGGCGAGGAGATCGCCGGCGACACCGCCAAGTCCCGCGCCGGGAAATCTCTGCTCGATCCGCTGCTTCAGCAATTCGATCGTGGCGATGATCTTGTTTGCGTCGAGCGCGAGAAACATCGCCATGAAGGGTTGAGGATTACCGCACAGCGGCCAGGGGATCGCCGCCGAACCGATTCGGCCCCGGCGTGCCTTTGAGGATGCCGAGCTCGATCAGGAACCAGAGCCCGACCCCCATGGTGACGAGATTGCAGATCCAGCCGAGCGCGTTCGGCTCGTTCGGCGTGCCGGTCAGGCCGAACGCCTGCAACAGGCTCGCGATCAGGACGGGAATCAGACCGTAGAGGGCGGTGATGCCCGGCTTGTCGCGGTCCTGGAAGCGCTTAGCCGCCACCGCGTATCCCGGATAGAACAGCGCGAGCGTCACGAGTGTCACGAGGATGGCGCCGAAGATCGACGATCCGAGCACAAGGCCGATAATTAAACCGAACGCGATGCTGATAAGGGCAATGATGACCACGCCCGCCCAATATTTGGCCCGGTTGATGCGCCCGTCGAACGATGTGAAGAGATATTTGAAGTCCATCGTGCTGCCCCCTCCCTTTTGCGGCCAGGCTTCGCCCGCGCCCCACCACTTGTAAGGCCGAACGGCACGCCTGCGGAAGAGGGGATATGCGGAGCCCCATGGCGCAAAACGATTTAGTCCGCCAGCCTCGGCCGAAATGGCGGCCAAAGCCCTAGGCTGCGTGACCTTGCGTCTCCAAAGGATCGGGGCCGTAGCGGTTGGGTCCCGGCGTGCCAGGCATGATGCCGAGATCAACTAGAACCCAAAGCGCGATGGGCGATCCGAGAAGCATGGTTGTCCCGATGATGTCCAAATCGCGACCCCCGAACTTGGCTATCATCGCCCATGCAACCAAAAACTGCCACGCGATCGGAATGGCCATCCACCACGCGCTCCGGTTGCGGTCATGCAGCCGTTTGCCGCCGGCCACCGCCGTAGACCATGCCCAGGCGCCCAGACCGATGACGACCGGCCCAGCCACCATCGCAGGATCCGAGACGCCGAGCAGGGCGCCAATAGCATAGGCCGAGATAAGGAACAGACCGACCGTGAGCACGGCACCTGCCGCGGCGGCGATCCAGAACGTCTTCCGGTCGATGCGTCCACGCGCTGGCGTCATCAGTGACCTGAGGCCCGACCACAGGAGGCGTCTCGCCCGCAGGGCGGGCGTCACAGCGACGCCATCGTCGACCGCGGTCGGCACGTCGAGGCGTTTTGTCGGTGTGGCAGGTTCAGCCTTGGGCTTAGAAACCCTCGCTTCGACCTTCGGGGTCGCCACTTCAGGCGCCGCGGAAGGCACAGCTGCCGGCCTGGCGAGCAGCTGATCCATCGCCTTGATAAGGCGGTCCATATGCGGATGAAAGTCCCGCCCGCTATCCACGGGAGCCGCCTGGCGGAAGGCGAGGTTGCGCAAGCTTTCGGGCAGCGAGGCGGCCGCCGGCAAAAGGGCGTTGTCGATCAGCACGGGGATCACCGGAATGTTCTTCGCGAGCGCCGCCTCGACCTCGATGCGCACCCAGTCGTTCTCCTCGTTGATCCTGAGGGCACCGCTTGCGTCGGTGGCAGCCCAATTCTTGCCGACAATCGCCAGCAGCACGTCGCAGCGCTTCAGCGTGTCCTGGATATGCTCGCGAAAATCCAGCCCGAACGGGATCGAGTCGATATCCATGAACACTTGGTCAGCCCCGTAATGCCCGACCAGACGATCGAAGATGCGCCCGGCAATCGAGCCCGTGTCGTCCCGGCGGTATGAGAGGATGATGGTCGGCATGTGCGTTCCGCCCCGCCGCAATCTAGCCGAACCGGCGCTGCCGAGGAACTGGCCCGCGCTAGAGTGTTGCGTCGGCCTGCTTCTGGCCGAGAGGATCAGGTCCATAGCGGTTTGGACCCTGGGTGCCTTCCAGCACGCCGAGTTCGATCACGAGCCAAAGGGTCAAGCCGATGACCGCCGCGTCGCTCAGACGAGGAAGCAGACCGGGCCCGCCGATCGGGATGATCCCGAAGGTCTGGATGAGATTGACGGCATAGATTGGCGCTAGGCCGTAAACGGCGGTGCGGCCCGGCTTGTCGCGATCCTGAAAGCGCTTCGCCATCAGTGCGTAGGTTGGATAGAAGAGTGCGAGCGCGATCAGGACCGTCAGCACGACGCTCGTTTGAGAGATCCCGAATACCGCGACGGCAAGGAGCGTGCCGGCGAGGCTTGCCGCGGTCAGGATGACCGCGCCGAGCCAGTACTTGGCGCGGTTGATGCGCCCGTCGAGCGAAGTGAGAATTTGGACGAGATCCATCGGCCCGGCTCAGAGTGTTGCGTTGCCCTGCTTCCCCTCGAGAGAATCGGGGCCTTAGCAATTAGTCCCTTGCGTTTCCCACCTGAAGCCGATCTCCAAGAACAGCCAGAGCATGAGGGTGGCCGTCGCGAGCATGGCGAGGAGGCGGCACAGTTCCAAGGCGCCTTTTGCCCTCCGGCTACGTGGCCGACCTCAATCCCTGAGCAGCTCGTTGATTGAGGTCTTGGCGCGGGTCTTCTCGTCGACCGTCTTGACGATCACCGCGCAATAAAGCGAGGGGCCTGGCGATCCGTCGGGGAGCGGCTTGCCCGGCATGGTTCCCGATACGACGACCGAGTAGGGCGGCACGCGGCCCTGATGCACGAAGCCGGTCTGGCGGTCGATGATCTTGGTCGATTGGCCGAGATAGACGCCCATCGACAGCACCGAGCCTTCGCCGACGATCACCCCCTCGGCAACCTCGGCGCGGGCGCCGATGAAACAATTGTCCTCGATGATCACGGGGTTCGCCTGGAGCGGCTCGAGCACCCCGCCGATGCCGGTCCCGCCGGAGAGATGCACGTTCTTGCCGATCTGCGCGCATGAGCCGACCGTGGCCCAGGTGTCGACCATGCTGCCCAACTCGACCCTGGCGCCGAGATTGACGAAAGACGGCATCAGCACGACGCCCGGAGCGATATAGGCCGAGCGGCGCACCACTGCTCCCGGCACGATGCGGAAGCCAGCCTCCTTGAAGTCCTTGGCCTTCCACTTGGTGAACTTCGTTGGCACCTTGTCCCACCACGCCGCGCCGTCGGGCCCGCCCTCGACCTTGTGCGGTTCATGCAGGCGGAAAGAGAGCAGGATCGCCTTCTTCAGCCATTGATGGACGATCCACCCGCCGTCGCGCTTCTCCGCGACCCTGAGTTCGCCTTTATCGAGCAGATCGAGCACCTCCTCGACTGCGTCGCGCACCACGCCCTTGGTCTCGGGCGTGATCTCGGCGGCATGTTCGTAGGCGCTGTCGATGAACGTCTTGAGATGGTCGTGGGTCATGGCGGTTGTCACGTCAGGCAGAACTGGGCGTTGAAGGGGATCTGTCGGTTGCGCTCGCTCGCGTTGCCGAGCTCGGCGCCGATGGCGGCAAGGAAAGTGGGCAGCGCGTCGGTGCGGTGGTGGATATGGACCGGGAGCTCGGTCCAGCCGGCCATCGCCTGATGCTCGGGATGCTCGGTCACGCCGTGCACCAGCACCGTGGTCATGCCGATCGCATGCGCAGTCTCAAGATTGTGCGGCAGGTCGTCGAACATCGCGGCGTGTCCGGGGACGACGCCGCAGACGCGCGTGAAGCGCTCATAGGCCTCGCGGGTCGGCTTGGGGTGGATGTAGTCGAGCGCGTGGATGTCGAAGATGTCCTCGAAGCGGCCGAGCACGCCGAGCCGCGCGGCCACCGCCTCGGCATGCTTGCGCGAGCCGTTGGTGAACACGAATTTCCGCCCCGGCAGCGCATCGATCGCCGCGGCGAGCTCGGGCGATGCCGCGACCGCGGAGAGATCGATGTCGTGCACATAATCGAGAAACGCATCTGGCGAGGTGCCGTGCAGCCGCACCAGGCCTGCGAGCGTGGTGCCGTGCTCGTAGTAATAGCTCTGGCGCAGCGCCTGTGCCGCCTCGAGCTCAAGCCCGAGATGCTCGGCGATGAACTCGCCCATGCGCCGGTCGATCTGGGCGAACAGGTTGCAGTCAGACGGGTAGAGCGTGTTGTCGAGGTCGAACACCCATGCCTCGACATGATCGAAGCCGCTTCGCGTTCTGGCTTGCTCGCTCATCACCGACCCCGCGCGCTGCTTCTTGGCCGGCGCCGCTCGATCAGCGTGCCGGCGCCGTGCTCGGTGAACAGCTCGACCAGCACCGCATGCGGCACGCGGCCGTTGATGATCACCACCGCCTCGACGCCTTCGGCGATCACGTCGATGCAGCTCTCGATCTTGGGGATCATGCCGCCCGAGATGGTGCCGTCCTCGATCAGGGCTTGCGCCTCCGCCGTGGTCAGCGACTTGATCAGCTGCCCGTTCTTGTCGAGCACGCCTTCCACGTCGGTCAGCAGCAGCAGCCGCTTGGCTTTCATCGCGGTGGCGAGCGCGGCGGCGAACGTATCGGCGTTGATGTTGAGCGTCTCGCCGTCGGGTCCGACGCCGAGCGGGGCCACGACCGGAATCAGGTCGGAATTGCTGATCACCTCGATGATATGCGGATCGACCGCGACCGGCTCGCCGACAAAGCCGAGATCGACGGTCTCCTCGACATTGGAGTCGGGATCGCGCATCCGCCGCTCGAGCCGCTTGGCCCGCATCAGATTGGCGTCCTTGCCGGAGATGCCGACCGCCTTGCCTCCCTGATTGTTGATGGCGGTGACGATCTCTTTGTTGACCGAGCCCGCCAGCACCATCTCGACCACCTCGACGGTCGCCCGGTCCGTGACGCGCAAGCCGCCTTTGAACTCGCTCCTGATATTGAGCCGCTCGAGCAGCGAGCCGATCTGCGGGCCGCCGCCATGCACCACGATCGGGTTCACCCCGGCCTGCTTGATCAGCACGATGTCGCGGGCGAAGTTGGCGGCAAGCTCGGGATCGCCCATCGCGTGGCCGCCATATTTCACCACCACGGTCTGCTTGTCGTAGCGCTGCATATAGGGCAGCGCCTCCGACAGCACCGTGGCGTTGGCATGGACCGAGGCGAGCAAATCGGCCGCCGCAGCCCCGGAAACCGCGTCTCTCGCGGGGGCGTGCTGCTTCGCCGCGTTGCCGGGCTTGGCTCTTGCAGGAGATGACTTGGTCTTGCTCACCAAACGGCTTATAGCGGCGGGTGGGCAGGCGGTACAAGCAAGCGCTTGGCCCATTTCGCCAAAGATTCGTCAAAACCGGTGGGAAGACGGGGGACGATCGGTTGGAAGGTACCAAGTTTGCCCGTGCGTTGCCCGCGCTCGCCCGCTTCTGCGGGTTGTGGCTGGCAACCTGGTTCCTGCTCGTGCTGCCGGACGCGCTGCTGCATTGGTTCGGCTACGCCGTCGAGGCCGCCGTCAAGGCTAAGCCCATTGTCTTTGCCGGCTTCGTCGCACTGCTGCTGAGCACCGCCAAGTCACGAAGCTTCCGCATGGCGGCACTTGCCTTCCTCGTGCTCAACCAGATCATCTGGACCGGCTACATCGTCTATTTCGGCGAGGCGCTGAGCCCGGAGCATCTGTTCCTGGTGCAGGAGGAGGCCAACGACACCATGATCGGCGCGCTCGCCGAGTGGCGGTCGTTCCTGCCTTGGCTTTTCGCGTTGTTGGCGATCGCTGCGGCTCTGGTCATGCTGCAGTGGCGCGACGGCGCTCATGCACGCTGGCGGGTGTCGGGCTGGGTATTTTGCGCGACCATCGTTGCCGCGACCGCGGTCTGGATGCTCCATCCGAGGATCGACGCCGCGTTCCCCGGCAAGCACACCGGCTCGTTTTACGGGACGTATCAGGCGGCGGTCGGCGCCGTCCGCATCGGCCTAACCAAGGTCGCGGCCTCGAAGCTGAACATCCGCGGGCAGACGCAGAGCGCGGCAGCCCTTCCCGACGAGCCGATCACGATCGTGTTCGTCATGGGCGAGAGCATCAATGCCTCGCGCCTCTCGCTCTATGGCTTCAGCGAGGACACCACGCCCGGCCTCGCCAAGTGGCGTAACGGCCCGCCTGACGGCTTCACCTTCATTCCCAAGATCGGCTTCTCCGGCGGTCTCGACACTTATGCGAGCGTGCCGGCCTTCATCCGCGCCGCCTACTGGCCGGTGCAGGCGCAGAAATTCGGGGTGAACCTGTTCGAGCTCGCCCACCAGCAGGGCTTCAAGACCTGGTATTTCACCGCCCAGACGCTGAATTTCCTGAAATCGGCCGGTGGCGCGCCCAATGCCGAGCGGATCGAAATCGCGACCAGCGACGAGGGACTCGCCAAGCTGGCTGGCGAGGTGCCCGAGGATGGCCGAAAGAACTTCGTGTTCCTGCATGAGCGCGCGAACCACAGTCCGTACACGACGAATTGCGGCACGCCGCCTCCCGAGGGTCTGTACGTCTTCAAGGCCAAGACAGGCTCAGCCGACGATCAGCGCCGCGCCGCCTACGACAACGGGCTAAGGTGCTGGGACCGCGAGGTGATGGCGCTGGTCGACCCGTTCCTGAAACGGCGCGGCACCGTGCACATCTTCATCATGTCCGACCACAACGAGCTGATGGCCGAGAATGGCCGCTGGGGCCACGGCTTTACCGACCTCCGCGTCGCCATGGTCCCGATGATGATGTTGACCAACCGGCCCAACTCCGCCGTCGCCTCCATGTTCAAATCGTGGTCGCCGCCGACGACCTATCATTTGGCGCAAACCGTCGCCCAGTCCTTCGGCGTCCGCCTCGAGACACCCGACATCACCGACGACCGGTTCTTCATGAACAGCACGATGCCGTTTGCGCTCGCAGGATTTATGGAGATCGAGCAGATCAAGCCAGGCTCCTACCGGGTGAAGCGCTTTGCCAGGAATGGCCAGCTGGTAAGCCAGGACGTCAGCGAGCTGCCAGAGGTTGCCGCCGCCAATGCCGCCTATGGTTCCGACAAGGCCAAGCCGCAGGCCGCGCTTGAGCCATCCCCAGGTGACAATTCGCGCGGATCGAGTCATTAGCGCTGTCGAATGAGGGGAGCAGCGGAGCAGGACGCATGAGTCAGAAGCGAACAGCGGAGCGGCCGTCCGGGTCCGTCGAGAACGGGCTGCCGCGCACCCAATCGGCACTGCCGGGCCGGGGCGGCCTCGCCCGCATCAGCTCTGCCTTCTGGAACTCGCTCGGCGGGCTTCAGGAAGGTCTCAGCACCGAATCGGCGATCAAGCAGGAGGCGGCGATCGCCTGCCTGCTCCTGCCGTTCTCCTTCTTCATCGCCCGCGATCTGTGGACCTGGGTCGCCCTCGTCGGCAGCCTGCTGTTCGTGCTGTCGATCGAGTTCCTCAACACCGCGATCGAGCGGCTGTGCAATCACATCCACCCCGACCGGCACGAGGCGATCCGCATCACCAAGGACCTCGCCTCGGCGGGGGTGTTCTTCGCGCTCGCGCTCGCCGCGCTGGTATGGATCGCGGCGCTGCTGGCGCGGTTCGGTTACTAATCGGGGCAGGGGGACAAATGACGAAGAATTTCTCATCACGCGGCGAGCCTGAGCGCCCGCATCTTCCCGACCCCGCCACGCTCGGCCCATACCGCCCGTTCGCGAGCGATCCGGGCAGCAGCGAGGCGTGGTGGTGGCTCGGCATCCCCATCCTCATCGCCGTGTTCGTGATCGTGAGCTACCGGGTGAGCCCTGAATTCTATGCGAGATGGGTCATTCCCGAAGGCTATGGCGTACTCGAAATGTCGCAGTTCCTGACGGCGCTCGCGGCTCTGGCGCTCGCCGTGCGATTGCTGTTCGACCCGTTCGTGCGCGCCCGCCCGCTGACCTTCGCGGTCGCCATTATCGGCGCACTGACCTGCTTCTACATCGCCGGCGAGGAGATGAGCTGGGGCCAGCATTTCTTCCACTGGAGCACGCCCGAATATTGGGCCGAGGTGAACCGGCAGAAGGAAACCAACCTGCACAACACCTACGCCATTTTCGAGAAATTTCCTCGAGCGGTGCTCGAGATCGGCATCGTCATCGGCGGGTTGCTGATCCCGATTGCCGCCCGCTTCGCGCCGTGGCTCAGGGCATGCCGCTTGTCGCTGTTCTTTCCGCCGGCAGCGGTCGTGCCGACGGCGCTCGGCATGCTTGCCTTCAAGGCGAGCGATGTCCTGTTCCAGAAGCATTATGTCGGCGAGCTCGTGCCGCGGCCGAGCGAGACGGTCGAGAACTACCTCTATTTCTTCCTGCTCGCTTATTTGATCGTCTACACGCGCCGCATCCGCGAGCTCGAGCGCGAAGCTGGTGTGAAGCGCTAGAGCCGCTCTAGACGGACGGGTCGATGGCGATCGCTACCGCCGCGCGGAGCTCGTCGATGCCTGAGCTCATGCGCGCCGAGGTGGTGACGATCCGCGGATAGGCTGCCGGGTGCTTGGCAAGCTCGCCCGCGATCTTTTCCTTGAGCGCCGCTAGCTCGGCGGCCTTGGGCTTGTCGGCCTTGGTCAGCACCACTTGGTAGGACACCGCGGCCTCGTCGAGCAGCGTCATGGTCTCCTTGTCGTTCGGCTTGATGCCGTGCCGCGCATCGATCAGCACGAACACGCGCTTCAGCTCGCGCCGGCCTCTGAGATAGTCGCGGATCAGCCGCGTCCAGCCCTTCACCGCAGCCTTGGGGGCGCGCGCATAGCCGTAGCCCGGCATGTCGACGAGATAGATCCAGTTCTCTTTGCCGAGCGTGAAGAAATTGAGCTCGCGCGTCCGCCCCGGCGTGACCGAGACGCGGGCGAGCGAGGTGCGCCCAGTCAGCGCGTTGATCAAGCTCGACTTGCCGACATTCGAGCGCCCGGCAAAGGCGATCTCGGCCCGCCCGTCAGTGGGCAGGTCATCGATCCTGACGACGCCTTTGACGAAGGTGCACGGGGCTTTGAACAACGCCTCGCCGCGGGCGATCTCGGCAGGCGTGAAGTCGGTCGTTGAAGCGTCCACCAAACCCACCTCCGATCATGACCGGGCCTGATCCGGGCATCCACGCTTTTCTCGCAAGCGGCACTAAGACGTGGATGGCCGGGACAAGCCCGGCCACGACGAGTAGGGGTCAGAGCTAGCTCTTGGTCTCGCCCTTGGCGCTCTTCTTGGCCTTGATGCCGAGATTTTCGAGCAGCGGGATGTCCACCCCCTGCCGCGACATGATCACCGATTGCTGGATCACCGACAGCGTGTTGTTCCACGCCCAGTAGATCACCAGCCCCGCCGGGAAGCGTGCCAACAGGAAGGTGAAGAACACCGGCATCCAGGCGAACACCTTCTGCTGCACCGGGTCCGGCGGCGCCGGATTGAGCTTCATCTGCACCCACATGCTGACGCCCATGATCAACGGCCAAACGCCAATCATCAGGAAGTCAGGCGGCGTCCAATGAATCAACCCGAACAGGTTGAAAACGCTGGTCGGGTCAGGCGCCGACAAATCCCTGATCCAGCCGAAGAACGGCGCGTGGCGCATCTCGATGGTGACGAACAGCACCTTGTACAGCGCGAAGAAGATCGGGATCTGCACCAGGATCGGCAGGCAGCCCGACGCCGGGTTCACCTTCTCCTTCTTGTACAGCTCCATCATCGCCTGCTGCTGGCGCGCGCGGTCCTCGCCGTAGCGCTCTTTGATGCGCTGCATCTCCGGCCCGAGCTTCTTCATCTTGCTCATCGACACGTAGGACTTGTTGGCGAGCGGGAACAGCACGAGCTTGATGCAGAACGTGACGATGAGGATGGCCACGCCGAAATTGCCGACCAGCTTGTAGAAAAAGTCGAGCGCGAAGAACATCGGCTTGGTCAGAAAATAGAACCAGCCCCAGTCGATCAGGAGGTCGAATTTGGGGATCGCGTAGCGCTCGGCGTAGACGTCGAGGAGATTGACCTCCTTGGCGCCGGCGAACACCTGGCCCTTGGTCTCGGCCGTCTCGCCCGGCGCGATCTTCACCGCATCCATGAGATAATCGGCCTGGAAGCGGTCATGGTTCTCGGACATCGTGCCGGAGAAATTGGCCTGGAACGGCTTGCCCTGCTCGGGGATGACCACCGCCGCCCAATATTTGTCGGTGATGCCGAGCCAGCCCATCTTGCTCTTGAAGCTCTGCGGCGGGTTGGCGGCGGCCTTCTTGTAGCTGATCTCCTCGAGCCCGTCGTCGACCACCCCGATTAGGCCTTCGTGCAGGATGTAGTAGCCCTTCACCAGCGGCAGCTCGTGGCGCGAGACGAGCGCGTAAGGATAGACCGTGACGGGGTCTGAGCCGGTATTGGCCACCTTGTCGTCGATGATGAACATGTATTTGTCATCGACCGAGATGGTGCGGGTGAATTTGAGCCCCTTGCCGTTGTCGTAGGTAAGGGTGATCGGCGAGCTCTGCGTGAGCGGGGCTGGGCTCGATGCCGTCCACGCCGTGTCGGCGGTGGGCAGCGAGAGGTTTTGATCGCCGGTTCCGCCGACATAGCCGTGCTCGGTGTAATACGGATGGGGTCCGCCCGCGGGTGACAGCAGAACCACGTTCGCGCTGTCGGGCTCAACCGTCTCGCGATAGTCCTTCAGCGTCAGATCGTCGATCCGCCCGCCTTTCAGCGCGATCGAGCCCTTGAGCGCCGGCGTGTCGATGGCGATGCGGGGCGAAGCGGCAAGCGCCTCCTCGCGCGTCAGCGTCGCGGCCGGGGTTGCGCCTGGAAGCGGCGCGGCGGTGCCGGGGGTCGCGCCGCCAGGCTGCGGCGGTCCTTGCTCGGCTGGCTGCTGCTGTTGCCCCGCCACCGGCGTCTCGGCGGGCGGCTTCGGCTTCGGCACGAAGAAATACTGCCAGCCGAACAGCACGAGCATCGACAGCACGATGGCTAGGATGAAATTGCGATTGTTCTCGTCCATGGGGCTTTCAGCTCAAGGGCCGCTCTGTGCCCGCGAATCCGCGGGGGGTGAGGAGGAAGGTTGAGTTGCGTCTAAGGGCGTTCAGCGCTTCTTTGCTGGCTTCCCCTCGTGCACCTTGGAAAGTGCACGTTCGAGGTCCTTGATCAGCTCGGTGAAGGGCCGTTGTACCGTGCCCGACCGCGCGATCAAAACATAATCATAGCCCTCGATCGCGTGGCTTTCGGCGGTCAGCCTGACCGCCTCTTTCAGCCGCCGCCGCGCCCGGTTGCGCACCACCGCGCCGCCCAGCGTCTTGGTCGCGGTGAAGCCGAATCGCGCAAGCTTCTGATCGAGGTGCTGGGATGGGCCTTCGCCGGGTTGGCGCTGTCGTGCCTGGAGGACGAGGGAGTGCGCCGCGTAGCGCGTGCCGCCGCGGACATGCAGGAACTCTGCGCGGGTCTTGAGACGTCCGATTGCCGTCACCGGGAAAGCGAGGATCCCGCCGGCGATCACGCCGACAGGCGCTTCCGCCCCTTGGCGCGGCGCCTTGCCAGCACGAGCCGGCCGCCTTTGGTCGCCATGCGCGCGCGAAAGCCGTGACGCCGCTTGCGGACGAGCTTCGAGGGTTGATAGGTGCGCTTCACGGGGGCGTCTCCTGGCTCGATCTGGCCAGAGCGACTTCTGCTTGGCGCGATCCTGAAAGGCTTTAGGGTTTTGCGGGCTTATAGGGCACGAGCCGCGCTCAATCAATCCCTTGCGAGCGAGCGTCGAAGGACGGCGCCGCCGGGCAAGCCCGCCACGGGTCAGCTCAGGGGGTCGGTCCTGCCGCCCCGAGCCCTGCGGGCGAGCCTCAATTCTTGCGGTTGCAAGCATCCGCTGTTGTGGCAATGCACAAAAGTCGGTTAATCATAGGCGGCTCCCTCCACGCCGGGCGTCGCACCGGGTCTCACCAGTCTTGCAAGAATGCCGAATCGCCAAGATGCGACAACAGGGTCGTTCCGCATCAACTCTGGTGACGGAGCATCACAATGGCGCTACGGACCGTTTTTTCCGGTCCCCGCCAGGACCAATGTCTTGGCCATGAGCACCCGCCAAGGAGCGAATTCGCGCAAAGGAGCGGCGCACGAGACGCCGCACGGCACGATGTCGTGGCTGAAGCGGCTCTGGCCGCTGCTGCTGCTCGCCTCCGCCGCCTCTATCGTGCTCGCCATGGGCTGGCAGAGTTACCTCTCGCTCGGGGAGCTTGCCCGCAACCGCGACGCGCTCGGCGCCTTCATCGACGCCAAGCTGCCTCTCGCGCTGCTCGCCTTTGTCGCGCTCTACGCGGTGACCGTAGCGCTCTCAGTGCCGGGCGCCGCCGTGCTCACGCTTGCTGGCGGCCTCCTGTTTGGCTGGTTGCTCGGCGGCATCGCCTCAGTGATCGGCGCCACGCTCGGCGCTGTCGTCGTGTTCGTGATTGCCCGCAGCGCGCTGAGCGAGGTGCTCGCCGCCCGTGCCGGTCCCTGGCTCGACCGCTTCCGCGAGGGGTTCAAGCAAGACGCATTCAGCTATCTCTTGTTCTTGCGGCTCGTGCCGATCTTCCCGTTCTGGCTGGTCAATCTCGCCCCTGGACTGCTCGGCGTAAGCTTCGCCACCTATCTTGATCACCACTATACTCGGCATCATTCCGGGAACTTTTGCTTATTCGCTCGCGGGCAACGGCCTCGACAGTATTATCGCCGCGCAGCAATCTGCCCACCAATCCTGCCTTGCCAAGATGGGACCGGGAGGCCAAGAGTCTTGCCCATATGCGCTCGATCCTGGGGCGCTTTTGACACCGGAGCTGATCGCCGGACTTGTGGCGCTTGGGCTCGTTGCCCTCGTGCCGGTCGTGGTCAAGTGGTTCAGGCGGAGGGCGGCCTGAGAGGTCAAGGCTAAGGGGGGACGAGTTTGCCATGGAAGAGGTGCTGAAGCCCGACCTCTGCGTTATCGGCGCGGGCTCAGGGGGCCTTTCGGTCGCGGCGGCGGCTGCCCAATTCGGCGTGCCGGTAGTGCTGATCGAGAAGGGCCGCATGGGCGGCGACTGCCTGAATTACGGCTGCGTGCCCTCCAAGGCGCTGCTCGCCGCCGGCAAGCGCGCCGAGGCCGTGCGCACCGCATCCAATTTCGGTATCGACGTCATCGAGGCGCAGATCGACCATCGCGGCGTGCACGACCACGTGCATGGCGTCATCGCCGCAATAGCCCCCAACGATTCGATCGAGCGCATGACTGGCTTGGGCGTCCGGGTCATCCAGGCGAGCGCGAGCTTCCTCGACAAGTTCACGGTCGAAGCCGGGCGCGTGCTGGTCCGCGCGCGACGCTTTGTCATCGCCACCGGGTCGACGCCGCTCATCCCGCCGATCCCCGGTCTCGACGAGGTGCCGTATTTCACCAACGAGACCATCTTCGACGTGAGCGAGCGCATTCAGCATCTCATCGTGCTTGGTGGCGGGCCGATCGGGCTCGAGCTCGGCCAGGCGCACCGCATGCTCGGCTCCCATGTCACCGTGTTCGATACCTCGAACCTGCTCGCCAACGAGGACCCCGAAGCGTCGCGCGTCCTGGTCAAGAAGCTCCAGGACACCGAAGTCGTGCTCTACCCCAACACCCGCGTCGAGCGTGTCGAGCGCTCGGTGCAGGGCGTCGCCGTCCATTTCCACAAGGACAACGAGACCACCATCATCAAGGGGACGCATCTCCTCGTCGCCACGGGGCGGAAGCCGAACCTGAAATCGTTGAGCCTCGACCGCGCCGAGGTCGCCTATACCGAAGAAGGCATCAAGGTGAACGAGCAGCTCAAGACCTCTAACCGCCGCATCTACGCGGTCGGCGACGTGATCGGCGGCCCGAAATACACCCACCTCGCCAATTATCACGCTAGCATCGTCATCAAGAACGCGCTGTTCCGGCTGAAGCCCGATGTCAGCGCTGCGACCATTCCCCGTGTGGTCTATACCGACCCCGAGCTTGCCCAGATCGGCCTCACCGAGGAGGAGGCGCACAAACGCTTCCGCCGCCGCTCGATCCGCATCTATCGCTGGCCATACGCCGACAACGACCGCGCCCAGTGCGAGCGCGAGACCGAAGGCTTCATCAAGGTCATCACCCGGCGCGACGGCACCATTCTCGGCTGCACCATCGTCGGCGCGCATGCCGGCGAGCTGATCCAGATGTGGGTGGTCGCCATGGCCAAGGACATCAAGCTCGGCGATATCACGAGCTTCGTGCTGCCCTATCCGACCCTGTCCGAGCTCTCCAAGCGCGTCGCCTTCACCTATTATCAGCCGACTTTGGCCAAAGGCTGGGTGCGCAGCATCATTGGGCTGCTCCGCCGCTTCGGCTGACCCCCTCTCGGCCTCCTTTCCGAAGGTTGCAACTTTCGGGTAAGATTGCCCTATTACAGCGGCTCGCGGCACGGGCCGCCATGGAAGTTTAGGACGAGTGCTTCACGTGAAGGACGAAGCTGTGAGCGCAGAGGGGGGAACTCGGCGAACGCCCCGCTTTGTGCCCGGGCTGTCCGCCAAGCTGCTGCTGCTTACCATCCTGTTCGTCATGCTCGCCGAGGTGCTCGTGTTCGTGCCCTCGGTGTCCAATTTCCGCCGGCAATGGCTGATGGAGCGGCTTGCCGCGGCGCAGATCGCCTCGCTCGCCGCCGAGGCGGCGCCGGGCGGCCAGCTCCCCGCCATGCTGCGCGACGAGCTGCTGAAGCAGGCCAAGGTCAAGGCGATCGCGGTGAAGCGCGCCGAGTCGCGCGTGCTCATCATCGAGATGGACATGCCGGCCGATATCGACGCGGCCTATGACCTCCGCCACGCCTCGTGGTTCGCGCTCATCGCCGACGCGTTGATGGTCTATGTCGCGCCCGACGACCGGGTCATCCGCGTCATCGGCGAGCCCGGCTTCCATGACGGCGAGTTCATCGAAGTGGTGATGGGCGAGGGGCCGCTCAAGGCGGCCATGATTCGCTACGGGCTCGACATTCTCGGGCTGTCGATCCTCATCTCGATCATCACCGCCTCGTTCGTCTATCTCTCGCTCGACGCGCTCCTGGTGAAGCCGATGACCAAGCTCACCTGGAATATCGTGCGCTTCAGCGAGCGTCCCGAGGACCCGACCAGGATCATCAAACCATCGAAACGGCGCGACGAGATCGGCACCGCCGAGCGCGAGCTGTCGGCCATGCAGAAAGAGCTCGCCGATATGCTGTCGCAGAAGACGAGGCTCGCCGCGCTCGGCCTCGCCGTGAGCAAGATCAGCCACGATCTCCGCAACATGCTGTCGAGCGCGCAGCTCCTGTCAGACCGCCTGATCACGGTGAAGGACCCGACCGTGCAGCGCCTGGTGCCGAAGCTGATCGCCTCGCTCGACCGCGCCATCAGGCTGTGCGCCCGCACGCTCGATTTCGGCCAGGCACAGGAGGTGCCGCCGCGGCGCATGCGCTTCCCGCTTGCCCCGCTCGTCAGCGAGGTGGGCGATGCGCTCGGCCTGCCGCGACCGAAGCTGATCGGCTGGAAGCTCGACATCGATGAGGCGCTCGAGGTCGACGCCGACCGCGATCAGCTGTTCCGCATCTTGGCCAATCTCTGCCGCAATGCCGTGCAGGCGCTCGAAAGCGAAGGCGGCAGCTCAGGCGAGATCGTGGTCGCGGCGCGGCGGGAAGGCGCGGTCACGATCATCGAGGTGGCCGATACCGGTCCCGGCGTGCCGGAGCGGGCGCGCGCCCATCTGTTCAAGGCGTTCCAGAGCGTGGCGCGCAAAGGCGGCACCGGGCTCGGCCTGGCAATAGCCGCCGAGCTCGTCCAGGCGCATGGCGGCGAGATCGACCTCATCGGCGGCGAGCGCGGCGCAACCTTCCGCGTCACCATTCCCGACGCTGTGGTCGATCTCGAGCAGGCCCGCCGTCGCGCGTGATGGCGGCGCTCGTTCAAAGGCTGGGATGATGCCGGCACCGGTCGCGACGCTAGATAGCAACAGCGAAGGCCGCGATGTGCTGGCCGAGACGTTGCGCGCGGTGCGTTTGACCGGATCGGTGTTTCTCAGCGCCTGCTTTACCACTCCGTTCGGCATCCTCAGCCCCAAGCGATACGACGAGAGCACGCCGATGGCGCAACTGCGCCACATCTCCATTTTTCATCTGATTACCTCCGGCGGCTGCACCATCGAGATCGCCACAGGCGAGCGTAGGGAGGTCTTGGCCGGCGACATTCTGCTCGTGCCGTTTGCCGACGCGCACAAATTCTGGAACGGCGAGAACGTGGAAATGGCCCATGCCGACGACGTGGTTCGTCCGAGCGGCCTCAAGGGCATGTGGAGCGCCAACCACGGCGGTGGGGGAGCCGAGACCCGGATGGTCTGCGGCTTCATCGAGTCCTCGGAATTCCTGTTTGCGCCGGTGTTCCGCACCTTGCCTCCCTTGTTGATCGATCGGCCCGGCGACGACAGAGTGAGCGCCGTCATCGCCGCCACGGTGCGGGAGATCCTCGCGCTTGCCGACGCCGCCGCTCCCGGCACCGAGCTGATGCTCGGCCGGTTGATGGAGCTGTTGTTCATCGAGGTGGTGCGCCGCTATGCGGCGCAGCTACCGGCGAGCGCCAAGGGATGGTTCGCAGCGCTCAACGATCCAATCGTCGGCCGCGCGCTGCAATTCGTGCACGCCGAGCCGGCCCGGCGTTGGACGGTCGACGAGCTGGCGCGCGAGGCGGGCTCTTCGCGCACGGTGCTTGCCGAGCGGTTCAGCGCGCTCATGGGCCAGGCGCCGATCGAGTATGTCACCAGCTGGCGCATGCAGCTTGCCGCCGAGCGGATTCGCAACAGCAACGACAGCCTCGCCGCCATTGCTGCGGGCGTCGGCTATGAATCCGAGGCCGCGTTCAACCGCGCCTTCAAGCGCGTGACGGGCAGCACGCCAGGCCGCTGGCGCGACGCCAGCACCGCCCAAGCTCAGATCGCGAGCTGACCCGACCCCGATTCGTGGCGATTTCATTCAGGGAGGAATTGGCGGCGCCTCCCGCCTTGACGTCAGGAGAGAGGCGCCACGCTTGGAGCTTGGCGGTCTATTGGACCTTTATTGCCGGCGCCTTGTTGACCGGCTTGCCCTTGGGATCCTGGCCCTTGCCATAGGCGAGCTTCTTGAAATGGTCGCCGCGCTTGACGATCTTGGTGCTCCAGCCGGTGGTCCAGCTGATCAGCGCGTATTTCTTGCCGGCCGCCCATCTTCCTCGCATGGCTTCGCCGGGGCGCAGCCCCCAGGCCGAGCCGTTTGCGTTGAGCGTGATCTGCATCGGCTTGCCGAACGTGTCGGTTGTCCGGTAGGTGCCGGCGAAGTCGGTCGCGGCCTGCGCGGCGCCCGACAACCCGACGGCGATGACCGCCGCGGCGATGAGGGAAGCGGCGCGGCGCAAAGCGGTGGATGCGTGCATGAGATGTTTCTCCCTAAGGTGCAGACAGTTGGGGCGCGCAACGTAAGAGCAAAACGGCTAATTTTCCGTGATGTTCCAGCCTTGCCTTTGCACCGCCAAGGTCTTAGTTAGGGCGGGCCTGTCGCCGGCTCCCACGGCCGCCTCGTTCGGGCGGATCGCCGTGATAGGCTCATCCCCGCATCGGATGGCAAGACGCGCCCGTAGCTCAGCTGGATAGAGCACCAGACTACGAATCTGGGGGTCAGGAGTTCGAATCTCTTCGGGCGCGCCATTCAAATCAACGACTTAAGAGCAGATAGCGGGCAGCACTCTTCCCAGAGTACCCAGTGGAAGCACTCGGGCGCCGACCAGCCGTCGCTCAGCGGGCAGTAGCCGACGAGATCACCCTGCTCGAGCTGGGTGAGCGCGCGCGGTACGAAAAAGAACGCGCCGACAGCGAGGAATTCGGGAGGCTGCGTAGCGGGCCAGTTTGAAAGTTGTGGGGCCCTGGGCGAGTGATAATTTGCCTGGCGCGGCGTGCTGGGGTGGGGTCGTTCATCACGGGAGCGTGGCATGACTGCGCCGACAGGGGCCGAAAATCACTCTGGCTTTCATTCCGAGCCACAGAACGTGGTATTCCGGCTGCCGCTCGTCCCGCGCCTGTTCTCGGTCTTCGGCGTTGTCGCGATCGGCGGCATTGTCGTGTTCATGACGGCGATGGCTGTCCTTCTCCTGGTGGCGAAGTCTTGGGGCGTGGCCGCATTCTTCACGCTTCTTGCCTGCTTCATGGCGGCACTGACCGCCTATGTGGGCAAGGACCTGCATGGCAAATGGGGGCTGCGTGTTGTCCTGGAGCCGGACGCGCTGGTCCTCGACCTGCCGACGGGACGCTCGCTCATCCATAATCCGCCCGAACTGCACACGCGCATTCCCTACAGCGAGATCGAGGCGATCGAGACCCGGCAGGAGGTCTATGTCAGCCAGCTTATGGGAATGATGCAACGCGCCTATGTTCTACACCGCAAGAACGGCGAGCTGATCTTTCTGTTCGAGGACCGCGCGATCGGCTCGCAGCTTGAGGTCAACTATTTCTCCAAGCTTGTCGCCGACCTCGTGGCGCGCGCGCACGTGCCGCTGCGCGACCTCGGCATGGCGGAAGGCAAGGGCGGCGTGCTCGGCGTCTGGGGAACGCATGAGCCGGACTGGGCCTCGCCGGCCCTTTCGCTAGCGCGTCAGAAGAAGCTGCTGCGCCGTGTCGCGATCACCGGCGCGCTCCCGATCCCGCTCATCATCTTCGCCATCGTCCTGCGGCTCCTATGACCGACCGCCGCGCCCTCGTCCGCTCCGGGGCATTACGCAGCAATCTGGTTAGGTTTGGCATCGTCGGATCGCTCGGGTTTGTTATCGACGCGAGTATTTTGGCCGCCTTAGTCCACGGTCTGGCATGGAGCCCCCTGGTCGCCCGCGTCGTGTCGATAGCCGTTGCGGTATTATGCACGTGGCGACTTCATCGACATTGGACGTTCAGCTCCGGTACTCAGCGCCCTGCCTTTGCTCAATCGATGATGTATGCCGCCTTCCAAGCGCTTACGGTTTGCATCAATTATTTCGTCTTCTCAGTTCTGGTGCTGGAAGGAGGAGGTATTTGGCGTGCCTATCCGGTTCTGGCGGTCGCCGCGGGGGCGATAGCGGGCATGGGACTCAGCTACCTTCTGTCCAGGCACATAACTTTCGCCGCGCCACGCGACGTGCAAACCAATCGCGCAGATTGCGATAGTGGGTTGGTTTAGGCTTGGTGAGACTCGGCTGTCCCGACATTGCCTCGCGTTTTGGCGGCCGCAAGCGCCGATCGGTAAGCCGCTTACTTCCCTTCGCGCGGTCGAGCCAGCAAGGACCAGCTCACCTGCGGGAACAACAGCGCAGTGACCATCAGCACCAGCGCCGCGCCGATCGCCATGTCCTCCATCCGCTCGACGAGGAGAGCTGGCGCGAGCCTCGGATCGCCGCTCGCCAGTTCCCAGGCGAGCAAGACGATGACCGCGATCATGCCGCTGAACGCCCAGAAGCGCGTGACCTGCGAGGGCAGCAGGAAGGCCGCCAGGAAAATCGTCGCGCAGAGCAGTGCGGGCGCGTGGCTGATGCCGGTCACGAGCCATACGATAGTGACGGCGAGCGCCGTCCCCACAATGCCGCCGAACACGCGCGAGTATGTGGCGCGCACGTCGGGAACCATGAGCACGAGCGTTATGGCCGAGGTCCACACCGCGCGGATGCTGTGCGATTCGATCCCGATCCACAGCCCCGCCGTCGCCGACAATGCGTAGGCCAAAGCAAAGCGGGTCCAGCCCCACCGGTCGAGCGTGGCCGCGCCGAGCCAAGGCCCGGAAAACGCGAGAGGCCCGTTGATCGCATGGTCGACGGTTCGCGACAAAAGGCACAACAGAACGGTACCGGCGAAATAAGCGTATTCCACGGGGGCGATCTCAGGCAGGCTGACCACCACGGCGAGCGATATGGCCCCGAACCGCAGCGCGAAATGCGGTCCCTTGCCGAGCTGGTTGAGCAGCCCGGCAGCGAACACGGCGAGGAAGAAGGCGGCCCAGAAAATCGGGCGAACTGTGTTCAGCCAGGCGCCGAGCAGGCCGCCGGCGACGATCCCCGCGGCGACCATCAGCGTCAGGCGGAGCCGGCTGGCGAGCGAACCTTCGCTGTCGGCGAGCGACAGCAGCAGACCGGTGATGCCGCCGATCAGCGCCGCACTCGTTTCCCCGCTCAGAACGCCGACCAGGATCGGCAGCCCGATATTGATCAGGAACAGAATTGCTCGGCGCGGCTCGAGATCGTGCCACAGGCCGAGAAGCCGAGATGAGACGCGCTTAGGCACTTTCGACCAGGGCGATCAGCCCCTTCAGCAATGCGGTCGGCGTCGGCGGGCAGCCCGGGATGTGCAGGTCGACCGGGACCACGTTCTTGACGCCGCCTTCCACCGCGTAGCTTCCGGCGAAAATGCCGCCATTGGCGGCGCAGTCGCCGACCGCCACCACCCATTTCGGGTCTGGCGTGGCGTTGTAGGTGCGGAGCAGCCCCTCGCGCATGTTCTTCGACACCGGCCCGGTGACCAGCAGAACGTCGGCATGACGCGGCGACGCCACGAATTTCAGCCCGAACCGCTCAAGATCGTAGAACGCGTTGTTGAGTGCGTGAATCTCGAGCTCGCAGCCGTTGCAGGAGCCGGCATCGACCTCGCGGATGGCGAGGCTGCGACCGAGCTTCCGGCGTGACGCGCGGTCGAGCTTGGCGGCAAGCTCGACTATCTCGACATCGTCGGCTGAAGGGGGGGCCTCGGTGACCGGGCGATTCAGCAGGTTTCGCAGCACCAGACGCATGTCGTGACCCCTAGAGATCGTGGCCCGAATAGGAGCAGTTGAACGATTTGTTGCAGAGCGGGAAGTCGGCGACGATGTTGCCCTCGACGCAAGCCTCCAGCAGCGGCCACTGGAACCATGACGGGTCGCGCAGGTGGCAGCGCTCGATTCTGCCGTCGGCGCCGATGCGCACATAGACCAGCACGTCGCCGCGAAACGCCTCGGTGAGGCCGATGCCCTCGCGCATTGCTCCAGCCTTGGGAAGATCGGCGCGAATCGGCCCCTCGGGCAAGCGCGCCACGATCTGCTCGATCAGCTTCAGGCTCTGCTCGACCTCGCGGATGCGGATCCACACCCGCGCATTGACGTCGCCGTCGTCGCGCACCGGCACCTCGAATTCGAGCATGTCGTAGGGCGCGTAAGCAACCGCTTTGCGCGTATCGAAGGCGCGGCCGGAGGCGCGCCCGACATGGCCGCCGGCGCCGAAGGCGCGCGCCAGTGTCGGCGACAGATAGCCGGTGGTCACGGTGCGGTCCTGGAGCGAGGCGGTGTTGTCGTAGACCGCGACCAGCTCGGGAAACGTCTTGCGCACGGCCTCGATCAGCACGGGGATTTGCGCGAGGCCGGCGGGCGCGATGTCGTGCGCCACGCCGCCGGGCACGATCCGGTCCATCGACAGCCGGTGGCCGAAGCAGGCGTCGGCCGTGCGCAGCACGCGCTCGCGCAAGATGGCAAAGTCGGCGAGCAGGATGGTGAAGGAGGCGTCGTTGCAGATGGCGCCGATATCGCCGAAATGATTGGCGATGCGCTCGAGCTCGGCCATCAAAGCGCGCAGATAGACGGCGCGCTCGGGCACCTTGACGTGAAGCGCCGCCTCGACCGCTTGCGCGTAGGCGAAGGCGTAAGCGACTGTCGAATCGCCAGAGACGCGTCCGGCGAGCAGCGCCCCCTTGTCGATGCTCGCGCCGGTCATCAGCGACTCGGTGCCCTTATGCACATAGCCGAGCCGCGCTTCGAGCCGCGCCACCGCCTCGCCATTGGCGGTGAAGCGGAAATGCCCGGGCTCGATGATGCCGGCATGAACGGGGCCGACCGGGATCTGATGCAAATCCTCGCCCTCGACCGGCAAGAAAGCATAAGCTTCCTGCGCTTTGCGGCTCTTTTTGCTCGCGCCGAGCGGGTGCGAAACGCCCCAGAAGCCGAGATCGAGCCAGGTCCGCGTATCGGCGGCCCCGGTGGGCTTTAGCCCATAGAGATCTCTGATGGCGCGCTCGAGCCTGATGGCCGGCGGATGCGCCACACCGACCGAAGGGAACTTGCCTTCGGGGCAGAGCAGCGTAAGCACGACGATGTTCGCCGACGGCTCCTCGATCAACGCCATGTGGACGGCGCCGGTATCCCCCCACAGCCCGAGCAGAGTGGCGCGGGCGTCGACCAGTTCCTGCACCGCGCGCCGCCATGCGTCGGCGGTGACGGTCACGCGCGGCCAGGGCCGATGCGCTTCGGCCTTCGTTCCGCTTCTGGCGATGGCGGTCAGCGACATGGTCTTGCTCATCCGAGCAGCCTCGCCACCGCCTCGAACCAGGCGACGAGCTGCGGCGGGAGATAGATGCCGGCGGCGAGCACCAGCGCGAGATGCACGAACATCGGCACATAGGAGCATCGCGCTTTCAGCGTCTCGCCCTTGGGCTCGCCGAAGGCAATGCGGTTCAACTGCATGAACAGCGCGCCGATGGCGATCAGCAACCCGAGTACGAACGGCAACGCGAGCAGCGGGTGGTTGGTGAGCGTCGCGCTCACCACCAAGAACTCCGAGGTGAACAATCCGAGTGGCGGTAGCCCGGCGATGGCGGCGACGCCGACCACCAGCCCCCAGCCGATCAGCGGGTTCGTTTTGGTCAGACCGCCCATCTCGGAAATCTTCTGCGTGCCCTTGACCTGCGAGATGTCGCCGACGGCGAAGAAGATCGCCGACTTGGTCAGCGAATGCAGCGCCATGTGCAGCAGCCCGGCGAAGTTGGCCAGCGGCCCGCCCATGCCGAAAGCGAAGGTGATGATGCCCATGTGCTCGATCGAGGAATAGGCGAACAGACGTTTGATGTCGCGGCGCCGATACAGCATGAACGCGCCGAACAGGAGTGAGACGAGGCCCATCAGCATCATCAGCGGCCCGGGCGCGAGCGCGCCCTCGTTGCCGCCGACCAGCATCTTGCAGCGGAGCAGCGCGTAGAGCGCAACATTGAGCAGGAGTCCTGACAGCACCGCGGTGATCGGCGTCGGCCCCTCAGCATGCGCGTCGGGCAGCCAGGCATGAAGCGGGAACAGGCCGATCTTGGTGCCGTAGCCCAGCAGCAGGAACACGAAGGCGAGGTTGAGCAATGCAGGCTCGAAGGTAGAGGCGTGGGCCATGAGGTCGGTCCATACCATGGCATCGACGCCCGCGCCGACCACCGGTTCCGCCGCCATATAGATGAGGATGGTGCCGAACAGTGCGAGCGCGATGCCGACGCTCGCCAGAATGAAATATTTCCACGCCGCCTCGATTGCAGCATGGGTGCGGTAGATGCCGACCATGACCACGGTGGTGAGCGTGGCGAGTTCGATCGCCACCCACATCACGCCGAGATTATTGCTGAGCAGAGCGAGATTGAAGGCCAGCATCAGCGCCTGATAGAGCGCGTGGTAGAGCCGCAAGAAACGCGGCGCGACGCGGCCGGTGTCGATCTCGTAGGCGACATAGGTGGCGCTGAACACGCTGGTGGTGAAGCCGACGAAGGTGATGAGCACGATGAAGATGGTGTTGAACTCATCGACCAGGAGGTATGGCCCCGGTGCGGGGCGCGGGAACCAGAGCAGCGACAATCCGGCGAGGAACGTGAGGAATGCCGCGCCGGCATTGACAAAGGCGCTGAGGCGGCTTCCGGGCAGCAGCGCGATCAGCAGCGCCGCCGCGGCGGGGATGGCGAGAAGCGCGGTGACGGGATCGAAGCTCATCCGTGCTCCCCGCGATAGAGGTCGAGCGCGCCGACATCGACCGTGTCGAACCGTTCGCGGATGCGGAACAGGAAGATGCCGATGACGATGAAGGCGATCAGGATGGAGAAGGCGACGCTGATCTCGACCACCAGCGGCATGCCCTTGGCGCCGGTGGCGGCCAGCACGATGCCGTTCTCCAGCGACATGAAGCCGACCACCTGGCTGACCGCGTTCCGCCGCGTCACCATCATCAGCAGGCCGAGCAGCACGACTGAGAGCGCGAAGGCGAGGTCTTCGCGGGCGAGCGGCTCGGCGCCTTGGGTCACGCGCAGCATCACCACCATCGAGAGCGCGACCAGACCCATGCCGAGCAGCATGGTGAGCCCGATGCCGCCAACGGTCTCGATCTGGCGATGGATGCCGAGGCGCTTGATGATGCGATGCAACGCGACCGGGATGACGATCGCCTTGAACAGCAACGCGATCGCCGCGGTGATGTAGAGATGCGGCGCGTCTTGCGCATAGGCCTGCCATGCCACCGACGCGGCGAGCACCAGCGCATGCAGCGCGTAGACGTTCAGCAGCGCATAGAGCCGATCCTGGTAGAGCAGCATGAAGCTGACCAGCACCAGTGAGCCTGCGAGCAGATGCGCGATGTCGAAGGTGAGGCCTTGCATCTATAGGCTCCTCGACACGAACAAGAGCAGCGTGGCGAGCAACGCGAGCATGAGCGCCACGCCCATGAATTGCGGCACGCGGAACACGCGCATCTTGGCGATCGACGTCTCGAAGAAGGCGAGCAGGAAGCCGCCAACCGCCACCTTGGCGAGATAGGTCACAATGCCGATCAGGATCGCCTCGGGACCCGCGCCGTGCGGGGCGATGCCCCACGGCACGAACAGGCAGGCGATCAAAGACACGTAGAGCAGGAGCTTGAGCTCGGACGCGAGGTCGATCAGCGCGAGATGCCGCCCGGAATATTCGAGCACCATCGCCTCATGCACCATGGTGAGCTCGAGATGCGTGGCGGGATTGTCGACCGGGATGCGGGAATTTTCGGCGATCGCCACGATGATAAGCGCAATCAGCGCGAGTCCGAGCGAGACGCGCAAGCCGGCCTCGCCGGTGACGAGATAGCTCGCCATGGTCGAGAGCTGGGTGGAACCCGCGAGCAACGCGAGCGAGAACACGATCATCAGCATGGCCGGCTCGGCGAGCGAGCCGATCATCACCTCCCGCGAGGAGCCGATGCCACCGAAGCTCGTGCCGACATCCAGGCCGGCGAGCGCGAGGAAGAAGCGCGCACTGCCGAGCAAAGCGATGATGGCGATGAGATCGGCGGACCACGAGAACATCAAGCCGAAGCCGAACGTCGGCACCAATGCCGCGGCGACGAAGGTCGCGGCGAAGATGAGATAGGGCAGAGCGCGGAACAGCCAGGACGCGTTATCGGCGAGCACAACCTCCTTGCGCATCAGCCGCACCAAGTCGCGATAGGGCTGAATCAGCGGCGGACCTTGGCGGCGCACGAGCCGCGCCTTGACCTTGCGCACGAAGCCGAGCAGGAGCGGCGCCAGCGCGAGAACCAGCAGCATCTGCGCGGCCTGCACCGCGAGGTCGAGCATCATGGCCATATCGCCAGAATGAGTAGGAGGCCGACCAGCGAGACGAACACGAAGCCGAGGTAATGCTGGATGCTGAGATATTGCAGCCGGTTGAGCTTGCCGGCGATGGCCTCGACGAATTCGCCGATCGGCGCGTAGAGCGTGTCCCAGATCACGTCGCGGAGCCGCACGACGAGCCGCGAGGGCCGCGCGTCGAGCGGCGGCGGCATCTCGACCGTCTCGGTCGCGCGGAACACGAGCGTGCCGAACACGCGGCGGATCGGCTGGGCGAAGCTCGACGCGGTGTATTGCGTGCGGGTCGATGGATCGGGATAGCCGCAATCCCAGATCGGTCCGCGCCGGAGTTTGTTCGAGGCGAGCCGATGGATGACGAGCGCTGCGCCGAAGCCCGAGATCGCCATGAACAGGAACACCAGCAGCCCGTTATAGGAGCTCCGGCTTGCCACGATCGGCACGATCGACAGGAACGGCACGTCACGCTGGACCGGCATGCTATCGCCGACCATCGCGATCGAGACCGGGGAGAGGGCGTCGATGAACAGGCCGGGCAGGATGCCGGCCAGCAGGCAGAGTGCTGCGAGCGCGAACATGGCGGCGAGCGAGAAGCGGTCGGCCTCGTGCGCGCGCTTGGCGGCCTCGCTGCGCGGGCGGCCGAGGAAGGTAATGCCGAACGCCTTGACGAAGCAGGCCGCCGCGAGCGCCGCAGATAGCGCCAGCAGCGCGCCGACCGCGGGCACGAGGAATTTCAAACCCCATGCCGGGAGATCGGGACTGAGCAGGATCGCCTGAAAGGTCAGCCATTCCGACACGAAGCCATTCAGCGGCGGCAGCGCCGAGATGGCGACGCAGCCGACCAGGAACACGAAGGCGGTGATCGGCATGGAGTGGATCAACCCGCCGAGACGCTCCATGTCGCGCTCCCCGGTGGCATTGAGCACGGCGCCGGACCCGAAGAACAACAGGCTCTTGAACAGCGAATGGTTGAACACATGGAGCAGCGCCGCGGTGAAGGCGAGCGCGGCGCCGAGCGCCATGCCGTAGGACTGGAAGGCAAGCGCGAGCCCAAGCCCGATGAAGATGATGCCGATATTCTCGACCGTGTGATAGGCGAGCAGGCGTTTCAGATCGTGCTGCATCAGCGCATAGAGCACGCCCATGACGCAGGTGATGCCGGCGAGCGCAAGCACCACCATGCTCCACCACCACTCGGGATTGCCGAGGAGGCCGAACACGATGCGCACGAAGGCATAGACGGCGACCTTGGTCATGACGCCTGAGAGCAGCCCGGACACATGGCTCGGCGCGGCTGGGTGGGCGAGCGGCAGCCAGGCATGCAGCGGCACGAGACCCGCCTTGGAGCCGGTGCCGATCAGCACGAGGATGAGCACCAGCGCGGCGAGCCCCGACGACTTCTGACTCTCGCGGATCGCGTCGAACGCGTAAGCGCCGTCCGGGCCGCCGAGCAGGCCGAAGGCGAGCAGCAGCGCGAGCGTGCCGAAGCTCGCCATCACCAGATAGATGTAACCGGCGCGGACGTTCTCCTTGACCTGGTCGTGCGCCATCACCAGCGCCCAGGAGGACAGCGACATGAACTCCCAGGTGAACAGGAAGGTGAAGGCGTCGTCGGCGACGACGACGAGGTTCATGGCGGCAAGAAACAGCGGATAGAACGGCAGCACGCGCTGCGGCGACTTTTCGTGCCGGCCATAGCCGAGCGCGTACAGGCTTGCCGCCGCGCCGCCGAGATCGACCACGATTAGGAAGAAGGCGGATAGCACGTCGAGGCGGAAATGCGCGCCGATCCATGGCAGGCCGACCGGCAGGACCAATGTCTCGGTCGGCGTCTGCCCGAGCAGGGCGTAGAGCGCGACGGCGAGCCCGGCAGCGGCGGCGACAAGCGAGCCGCCATAGACCAGCACCCGGCCGATAGTGGTCGCATGGAGAACGGTGGCGAGCGCGGAAAGCGCGATCAGAACGGCGGTGCAGGCGAGAATGACCAGCAGCGCCATGGCTAAGCCCGCTCCGTATCTGGCGGAACGCGGCCTGCCATCTCAGGCAAGTGGGGCTTTATCTGAAGCGATTCCCGCGCAACTTGGGGGCGCGCAGCCGCAATTATCCAAAGCCCCCACACCGATTGCCCCCGCCGCTTCGTGCCAAGAAGTCGACGAGTTCTAACCTGAAAGATTTTGCCGCGCTACCCGTCGCGACGCAGGCCGGGCATGCCCCCGCCAATCTGGCGGAAATGCTAGGCGTAGCCGGGCTTGCGGATATCGGCGCGCCGCTTGTGCAACACCTGGTGCACCTGCTCGAGCGGCATCGGGCGCCCGAAATAATAGCCCTGCACGTGAGTGCAACCGGCATCGCGCACCTTCTCGAACTGCTCGACCGTCTCCACGCCTTCGGCCGTCGTGGGCACGCCGAAGCTCGCGCCGAGCCCGGCCACCGCGCGCACGATGGCGAGCGAATTGCCGTCGGTGAGCAGGTCCTGCACGAAGCTCTTGTCGATCTTGATCTTGTCGAACGGAAAGCTGCGCAGATAGCTGAGCGAGGAATAGCCGGTGCCGAAATCGTCCATCGAGATCTTGATGCCGAGGCCGCGCAGCTGATGCAGCACCGAGACGGTGGTGCTGCTGTCCTGCAATAAGGCCGATTCGGTGATCTCCAATTCAAGTTGCCCTGGCGAGAGGCGCGAGGCTGCAAGCGCGCTCATCACCGTCTGGGTCAGGGCCGGCGCGCATTGCGATGGCGAGATGTTCACGGCAAGGCCGATATAGACCGGCCAGGTGGCCGCGTCCTCGCACGCCTTGCGCAACACCCACTCGCCCAAAGCGGCGATGAATCCCGCATCTTCGGCGATCGGGATGACCTCCGACGGCGGCAGCAGGCCGCGCTCGGGATGCTGCCACCTGAGCAACGCCTCGAACCCGCAGATGCGCTCGTTGACGACGCTGACGAAGGGCTGGTAGTGCACCTCGAACTCGCCGCGGGCCAGCGCATTGCGCACCGCGAGCTCGCGCGCGCGCTTCTCCTCCAGATGATGGTCCATGCTCGGGTCGTAAAAGCGGAAGGCGTTGCGGCCGTCTCCCTTGGCCCGGTAGAGCGCGACGTCGGCATTGCGCAGCATGCGGTCAGAGTCGGGGCATGCCTCGCCCGAGGCGCTGACGCCGATGCTGGCGGTGACGCTCAGCCGGTTGCCGCCGACGTCGTAGGGCTTGGAGATGCGCTGCACCAGCTCGCGCGCGAGCGCCTTCTCATCCTTCGCATTGGGTCCGGCCGCATGAAGAATTGCGAACTCGTCGCCGCCGAGCCGGGCCACCGTGTCGCCGTCTCCCGCGCATTGGCGCAAGCGGTCTGCCAGCATGCGCAGCAAGGCGTCGCCAGTCGGGTGGCCAAGCGTGTCGTTGATCTTCTTGAAGCCGTCGAGATCGAAGAAATACAGCCCGACCCGCCGCCCGCTGCGGCGGAACTCGGCCATCGCGGCGTCAAGCTGCTGGCGGAACAGCGCGCGATTGGCGAGGCCGGTCAGACCGTCGTGATGCGCCATGTATTTGATGCGCTCGCCGGCGAGCTTCTGCTCCGTGATGTCCTCGGAAATGCCGAGCAGATAGAGCGGCCGGTCGGCGCCGTCGCGCACGGCGATGATGCGCGTGCGCAGGCAGCGTATGCCGTTATGCGGGGTGTGGACCGGCTCCTCCTCGACCACTTGCGGCTGGCGCGACAGGAGCGCGCGGCGGTCGCGGGCGACGAAGCGGTCAGCCTCCTCCTTGGGGAAGAAATCGTGGTCCGTCTTGCCGATGATGGCGGCGCGCGGAATGCCGAGAAATTCCTCGCCGGCACGGTTCAGCAGGACAAAGCGGCCGGTCGCCGAATCCTTGGCGAACACGACGGCGGGCAGGTTCTCGACCAGGCTGGTAAGGAAGGCCTCGCTCTCCCCGAGCGGCGAGCGGAGTTGGGCGGCAGGCGTCTGGCTGGCGCCCCCGTCGCGTATTGCCGCTTCGCTCGCTGCGGCGGCGCTACCCTTGACCGACATGCCGTCCCCCTTGACGAGAAGGGCACCATGACCGGAGGAGGGTTGAGGACAGGTGTAGCTTGTTAGTTAATGATCCGACAAAGTCCGCTCGAGCGGCGCTGCGCCGAGGGTGGCTAAGGGCTGTTCGCCCTGACGAGGTCGTCGCGCGCCTTCTCCAGATGCACGGTGATCAGCGCTTGCGCGCCTTGGGCGTCGCGCTCGTGAAGCGCGTTATAGATGGCGCGGTGCTGGCGGTTGTAGTCGATGATCACATCGGGCGTCAGGATCTTCTCCTTCATCGCGTCCCACTGCGCATGCAGCCGCACGTGATTGATCTGGCGGTAGACGTTGATCAGCAGCGGGTTGCCCGACGCGTGTGCGACCAAAAGATGGAACTCGCCGTCCCACTTGGAGAATTCGTCCTTGTCGGTGACGCACCCTTCGGCATGCGCCAGCACCACCTCCATGTCGTCGAGATTGCGCCGCGTCGCGTGCAGCACCGCGAGCCGCGTGGTGTAGGGCTCGACGGCGATGCGCGCCTCGATGAGCTGGAGCGGGCTCACCTGATCGGCGAGGTCGGCGGCCTTGCGGTTCGACGTGGCGGTCGCGCCGACGAAGGTGCCGCTGCCGAGGCGCCGTGACACCAATCCCGCCTTTTCGAGCTGGTCGAGCGCCCGCCGGACGGTGCTTCGCGCCGCCTGGAACGTCGCGGCCAATTGCCGCTCCGGCGGCAGCCGGTCGCCTTCGCTATAGGCGCCGGTCTCGATCGCCCGTTGCAGATAGGCCGAGATGGCGCCGACGCCGCGGCTGGGTTTCACGAGCGTGACGAGGACGGCATCGCCGGCTCTGCTTTGCGGATCGCTCATCGTTCTCCTCCTGCGGGCAACGAGTACGGGCCACTTTGGGCCCAAATGGAAGAAATTGGTTTACAATCGGTACGCGACCATGCGGTAATAGGTCTCAATCGAGGTTGGCATACCAATGTGGTCCATTGCAACAATCTGGTATCGAAATATGGCCCGCATACGGACCAATTCCGCGTCAGAGGGCTGTCGTGCATGAGCCTCCCGGCCTCAGCGAAATACGCCATCGTCGGCGCCGGCATTCACGGGCTGAGCACCGCGCTCCACCTCGCGGAGAGGCTTAAGGCGACCGGCAAGGGCTCGGGTGCCGACATTCTCATCGTCGACAAGACCGCGATCGCGGCAGGGGCGTCCGGCATCGCCTGCGGCGTGGTGCGCAACAATTACTATCAGCCGGCGATGCGCGAGCTGATGGCGCATTCGGTCGATGTCTGGGAGAGCGATCCCAAGGCCTACAGTTATCATCCTGTCGGCTACATGCAGATCAGCCCTGAGGTGATGCACGATCAAGTCGGCACGATTTACGAGCAGCAGAAGGCGATCGGCTACGAATCGGTGTTCATCGAGGGCGCTGCCGATAGCCAGAAATATATGACCGGCCTGTTCGACGATTGGCAGGCCAAAGGCATCACCTCGGTGCTGCACGAGAAGCGCGGCGGCTACGCCAACAACACCGCCTCGATGTACGGCTTGGCCACCAAGGCCGAGGCGGAAGGCGTGCGCATCTTGACCGGCGTCGAGGTGCTTGGCTTCGAGTTCGGCTCGAACTCCGGCGCCGTGACGGCGCTGATAACCAACCGGGGCAATATCGCCTGCGACCACGTCGTCATCGGCGCCGGCCCGTGGGTCTCCCGGGTGTGGAATATGCTCGATCTGCCGAAGCGCATCACCGTCAAGGGCCGCGACGGCAAGGTCCACCAAGACGTGCCGATGTGGACCTATTGGTGCCTCGAGGAAGGCACTCTCGGCGTCGACCCAAAGATTCACAAGACCAATGACGGCCGGATGCCGCCCGTCATCCATGTCGATACCGATGCGCCGCTCTATTCCGACGTCGACGGATCGCTGATCACCGACAAGCTGTGGGGACTGTATTACAAGCCCGACTTCAATTTCGGCGGCGTGCAGGGCGGCTCATCGCCTTACAAGGTCGATCAAGACGCCGACAGCGTCGCGGTCGATCCCTACGGTCCCGATTCGCCCGACTTCGTCGTCGGCGACCACTTCATCCATATGTGGTGCTCGATGCTGGCGCATTGCCAGAAGCGGTTCGAAGGCAAGATCTCGCTGTACAAGCAGCACGAGAATTCGGGCGGGCTCGGCTGTTTCACGCCCGACAATTTCCCGGTGTTCGATACGTTCCGCGAGAATGTTTACGTCATCGCCGACTCCAATCACGGTTACAAGATGATCGGCGTTGGCAAGCTGGTGGCGCAGGAGCTGTTGGGCGAGAAGAGCGCGCTGCTTGAGCCGTTCCGCTTTACGCGGTTCGCCAAGGGCGAGTTGCACCCGACCTCCCACAGCCCGTTCCCGTGGAGCTGAGTAAAAGGGGTGTGACATGAGTCAGGCTGGGGAGACTGATATCGAGCAGTTCGTCGAGGACCCCGAGCGCAAGGAGCTCGTCAAGAAGGTCCGCAAGAAGATCGACGAGCTCGGCATCGACTATCTTTATTTGCAGTTCGTGTCGGTGACCGGCCGCATCATGGGCAAGGGCATCCCGGCCGACCATTGGGAAAGCATCGCCAAGAAGGGCTTCCAGCTCGTCTACGGCGCCACCATGAACCTATTCGTCAACCGGCGCGGCGAGTATCTCGGCTACGGGCCAGAGGCCGCCGAGCTGATCGGCATCCCCGAGCCCGATACCTTCATGCAGCTCCCCTGGGACAAGCGGGTGGCGCGCATGTGGTGCACGCTGTTCAGAAACCGCGAGGAGCGCTCCGAGCCAGGCGCGTTCCTGACCGCGGACGCCCGCGGCAATCTCCGCCGCATCCACGACCTGTTCAAGCAGGAACATGGGCTCGAGCTCAGGCACGGCACCGAGCCCGAGATGATGTGGCTCAAGAAGGACGAGAACGGCAAGCCGGCCGGCGGCTATTCCAATCCTTATTGCTATCACATCGATCAGTTCGAGAGCCTGCGTCCGGTCTATCTCCGCGTCATCGACTATTGCCGCAAGATGGGCCTCGACATGATCCAGGGCGATCACGAGGATTCGCCCGGCCAGCTCGAGCTCAATTTCACCTATGACGACGCGCTGCGGACGGCCGACCGGCTGGCGACCTACCGCCAGATCTGCGCCCAGGTGGCGCGCGAGTTCAACATCATCGCCTGCTTCATGTGCAAGCCCTTCATGGGCGTCTCGGCCAATGGCTGCCACCACAACATTTCCTTGTGGCGCGGCGGCGAGGACGAGGTGAAGCCGCTCGGCAACGACGAGGGCAAGCTGCCCGGCATGAAGCAGAACTACGTCTACCGCAAAGGCGGCGACAACACCTTCATGCCCGACACCGACGATATCCAGCTCCCGGGCAAGGTCGGGCTCAAGGCGATCGGCGGCATCGTCGCCCATCTCGGCGGGCTGACGGCTATCGGTTGCTCGACGGTCAACTCCTATCGGCGGCTGTGGGATACCGGCTTCTGGGCGCCGGTGTTCGCCGACTGGGGCTTCCAGAACCGTACCACCGGCCTTCGCGTCTCGGCGCCCGGCCGCTTCGAGTACCGCGCCGTCGACGCCATGGTGAACCCGCATCTCATGGCCGCCGCGCTGATCAAGGCGATGGACGACGGGCTCAAGCGCAACCTCGATCCGGGACCGCCCGAGGAGCGCAACATCTATCAGGCGATGGAAGCCGGCAAGCAGGTGCGCAAGCTGCCGATGACGCTCGGCGATGCGCTCGCCGCGCTCGAGAAGGACGATGTCATCCGCTCGGCGCTTCCAGGGGAGATGTACCGCCTGTACGACGAATATAAGCGCGACGAGTGGGAGCGCTTCCTGCACACCACGACCGAGTGGGACCTCAAAACGTATCTCGACTGCCTGCCGTAACGCCGCGCGCTCAAGCAGCAGAGCGGTAGCGCAAAAAAGGCGCTCAAGTAGCGGAGCGGTAGCGCAAGGAAAAAGGGAGAATAAGAACAATGTGCGGAATTGCTGGGCTCATTCACCGCGACGGCGCGACCAGCGTCGGCAAAGAGATGACGGCGATGCTGCTGAGCCTGCGGCATCGCGGTCCTGACTCGACCGGCTTTGCCATCTACGGCTCATCCACGCCCGACGAATACGTCATGCGGCTGAAGCTCGCCGAAGCGGAGGACCTGACCAAGGACCATCATATCCGCCAGAAGATCAGGGAGCGGCAGGCCGAGGTCGATAACCGCCTGGCCGAGATTGGCGCCGAGACCATCGAGGTCTCTGAGGCCACGCCCTACGCCTTCCGCTATCGGCTGCGCTATGCTGGCGATACGCGCCACCTCGCCGCCGAGATCGAGCAGATCGAAGGGGCAGAGGTGCTCTCGTTCGGCAGCGCGCTAGAATTGATCAAGGATTTGGGAGACGCGACCCAGGTTTCCGATCAATACGGGCTCGGCACCTTCAAGGGCACGCACGGCATCGGTCATACCCGCATGGCAACCGAGTCCGACGTCGATATCCGCTCGGCGCATCCATATTGGGCCTATCCTTATAACGACATCGCCGTCGTCCATAACGGCCAGATCACCAATTACTGGATCATGCGCCGCGAGATGGAGCGTCTCGGTCACCGCTTCATGTCGAATTGCGATTCCGAGCTGCTCGCGGTCTACACCGCCAACAATCTCGAGCAGGGCGCGAGCCTCGAGGATTCGCTCAAATCCTCGATCAAGGACATCGACGGCGTGTTCACCTATCTGGTCGCCACCGCCTCCGAGCTCGGCATGGCCAAGGACACCATGGCGGCCAAGCCGATGGTGCTGTTCGAGAGCGACGATCTGGTCGCGCTCGCCTCCGAGGAGGTCGCCATCCGCGCCTTGATTCCGCACGAGATCGACACCTCGGACCCGTATGACGAGGAGGTTCGCGTATGGCAGCGCTGATCCGGTCGGCGCCTTCCGAGCAGGAGCTCATGTCCCATGAGATGGGCATGCATACCGAAAAGCTCGGCGGCCGCTCGCTCCAGAAATTCTTCGATATCGACCTCAACGAAACCAGCCACGGCTTTGCCCTGCCCGGCGCCTTCGATGTCGATTTCAACAAGCGGGGCGAGATCGACGCCGCCGATCTCTCCGCGAATGCCGTCAATCTGCGTCTCAGGGCCCTCATGCAGGACGGCTACGGCACAATCGTCATCAAGAATCCCGGCGCCAAGCACTCGGTCGCCGTCGGCATCCTCAACCGCCTCAATCTCATCATCGAGGGCTCGCTCGGCTATTTCGGCCTCGGCCTGATCGACGGTCCCAATGTCCGCATCTCCGGGCGCGTCGGCTGGTCCTGCGCCGAGAACATGATGAGCGGCACGATTCTCATCGAGAAAAACGCCGGATCGCAATTTGGCGCAGCCATCCGTGGCGGCGATCTCGTCTGCAAGGGCAATGTCGGCTCGCGTACCGGCATCGACATGAAGGGCGGCAACATCATCGTCGGCGGCGACACCGGCGCCTTCACTGGCTTCATGATGCAGCGGGGTCGCATGGTGATCTGCGGCAATGCCGGCAAGAATCTCGGCGACTCGATGTATGACGGCACGATCTATATCGGCGGCGAGCCGGCAAGCCTCGGCGTCGATGCGGTGTGGAGCGAGGTCACCGACTTCGACCGCAAATGGCTGGAGCAAAAACTCCGCCTGTACGACGTGATGCCAAAGGGCGGCATCGGCGCGTTCCGCAAGATCGTCGCCGGCAAGCAGCTGTGGAATTACGACAACCTCGAGCCGACCGAGAAGAAACTGGTGCTGTAAGCGCGAAGGGCTGGGCAAAATGAAAAAAAGCAAGAAGGGTGGCAACGGCGCAGCCAAGGTTCCGGCCGAGGCGCAGCGCTTCATTCTCGGGCATAGCCAGATCTTCACGCCCGAGGTCATCAACGACATCCACGTGAAGTCCGAGCTCGGCCGCTACCGCATGCGCGGCTTCTCGTTGTTCAAGAAATTCCGCATTGGGACGATCTCACCTTCCTGCCGGGTACGCTGACGCGCTTCGTCATCGAGGGCTATCGCGAGAAATGCGAGACCAAGACGGTGATCGGCCCCAAGGCCAAGCGGCCGATGGTGCTCGACATCCCGGTCTATGTGACCGGCATGAGCTTCGGCGCGCTGTCCTATGAGGCGAAGATCGCGCTCGCCCGCGGCGCCACCATGGCGGGATCGGCGACCTGCTCGGGCGAAGGCGGCATGATCCCGGACGAGCGGCGCTACTCGATCAAGTGGTTCTATCAGTGCATCCAGTCGCGCTACGGCTTCAACCCGCATCACTTGCGCCTCGCCGATGCCTGCGAGTTCTTCATCGGCCAGGGCTGCAAGGTGGGCTTGGGCGGTCATCTGATGGGCCAGAAGGTCACCGACCAAGTGGCCGAGATGCGCTCGCTTCCCGCCGGCATCGACCAACGCTCGCCGGCGCGCCATCCCGACTGGCTCGGCCCTGACGACCTCGCGCTCAAGATCGAGGAGATCAGGGAGGCGACCAATTGGGAGATCCCGATCCAGCTCAAGCTTGGCGCCGCGCGCGTCTATGACGACGTGCGCATGGCGGTGAAATGCGGGCCTGAACTCGATCTATATCGACGCCATGGAGGGCGGCACCGGCGCCGGCCCGCATATCGCCACCGAGGATACCGGCGTACCCGGCATCGCCGCCATCCGCCAGGCGCGCCGCGCCATCGATGAGCTCGGCAAGCGCGGCGAGATCTCACTCGTCTATGCCGGCGGCATACGGAACGGCGGCGACGTGGCCAAGGCCATGGCGCTCGGCGCCGACGCCGTGGCCATCGGCCATTCCGTGTTGATGGCGCTCAACTGCAACAAGGAAATCCCCGAGTCTGACTTTGAGGGCGAGATCGGCGTCCCGGCCGGCTATTGCTATCACTGCCATACCGGCCGCTGCCCGGTCGGCGTCGCCACGCAAGACCCCGAGCTCAGGAAGCGCCTCGATCCCGATGCGGCCGCCGAGCGGGTCTATAACTTCCTGCATACCCTCACGCTCGAGGCCCAGATGCTGGCGCGCGCTTGCGGCAAGACCTCAGTGCATAGCCTGGAGCCAGAGGATCTGGCGGCGCTCACCATGGAGGCGTCAGCCATGGCGCAAGTGCCGCTCGCCGGCACCGACTTCACCGTCGGCGTCGACGACTATCACCGGATCGGATGAGTGGAGCGCGACTGATGGGCAACAAGAGCAAGAACGGCAAGAGCGCGAAGAGCGGCAAGCTGGCCAAGGTTGTCAAGAAGGCCAAGCCCGGTAGCGACGTCGACAAATATTTGAAGGACTCGGCTGGCCTCGACACCGCGCGCGAGCAGCAGATCGGCCAGCACATCGGCTATCGCTACGACGTCAACCTCGTCCCCGATTACGACCGGCTGACCCCCTATCTCAAGGACTATATGGAGTTCATGGGTTGGGACGACCTCAACTGGCTCGAGGACGTGCACATGGGCTACGAGGCCGGCCAGCCCGCCATCTTCGATCGCAACATCAACGGTTGGGTGCGCATCCCGAAGGCGATGAAACTGCCTGACAACCAGCAAGATCGCGATATGCTGGCACGCGAGCTCCTGGTCCGTTTCCAGACCTCGCCCAACCATCCGCTGAACGATTTGAACAGGGCCTATCGAAAGTTTTAAGCGGATGGCTGCATTCGCACTAAGGAGACCTCGAAGCCTAAGACTCCTGCATCGAGTTGGAGCTTTCGGCATTGGTTTCCTCGCGATTGCGATTGTGTTTCCGACTGCGGGCGAAGCACGGCCACGCGCGGATCAATTGGAAATCCTCAAAGAGTGCAGCGCGCAGATGCCTGCACGGTCGTGGGTTCGCGGCGCGGGACCTTGCAGAGGACAAATCTCGACGCCAGCAGTCCTTCTGCAGCGTGTGCAGATAAGCGGCAAGTGGCGAGCGGCCCTCGCCGCGGACTTGTACTGTCGCACGACGTCAAACTACGTCTCCGAATTCACGCGAAAGGCAACCGCCTGCGTGACGACCTTCTCGCCGCCGCCGCGGGTGATCAATGCCGATAAAGCGACGATCGAGTGGCCGGACGGTCGATTTGACCCAACTCTCGATTCCGGATTGATTGAAGCCTCGACGGCCGTTCGCCTTCCAGACGGATGAGCAGCGCGAGACGCGTCCGATCGGCTGCGAGCCGATCCGCGTCGTCAAACACGATCAGCAAAATCGAAACATAAATGCGAGCCCTCGAGCTGCGCATGCGATCGGGCGCTCTAACAGAGGAGGGGTGGCCATGGTTGCTGCCGCTAAGACTGCCAATATAGCTCCGACGGCGCGGTCCGAACTACACCGTGTCATCGGTTGGAAAGATGCGTTCTGGGTCGCGAGCGGCGTGCCGGCCCTCGTGCTGTTCTCGATCGGCGGCATCGCTGCGACCGTCGGCACCCCATCGGTGCTGGTATGGACGCTGTCGGTCCTGTTCGGTTTCATCCAGGCCTTCACCTACGCCGAGATCGCGGGACTCTTTCCCAACAAATCGGGCGGCGCGTCGGTCTATGGCGCCGCTGCCTGGGTGCGCTACTCCAAGTTCATCGCCCCGCTCTCGGTGTGGTGCAACTGGCTCGCCTGGACGCCGGTGCTTGCCATCGGCTGCGGGATCGCCGCGGGCTACATCCTGAATGCTCTGTTCCCGCCCGAGGCGGCGATCAGGACGTGGGAGATCCAGCTCATGGATCTCGGCTTCCTCAAGGAGAACTTGAAACTCCGCCTGAACTCGACCTTCTTCATCGGCGCGATCCTGATCTTGATCTCGTTCGCCATTCAGCATCGCGGCATCCTGTCGACGGCGAAGGTGCAGACCATCGTCGGCGTGGCGGTGCTGCTCCCGCTGCTGATCATCGGCATCGTGCCGCTGATCACCGGCGACGTGGCGATGAGCGCGTTCAAGCCGTTCGCTCCCGGCACCGATCCGGCGACCGCGGCGTGGAACAAGGCTGGCTGGGTGTTGTTCTTCGGCGGTCTGTTCATCGCCGCGTGGTCGGCCTACGCGTTCGAGACGGCCATTTGCTACACGAGCGAGTTCAAGGACCCGGCGACGGACACCTACAAGGCCATTCTCTACTCAGGCCTGCTTTGCATCGCCGTTTACATCCTCGTACCGCTCGCCTTCCAGGGCGCTCTCGGCCTTGCCGGCGTGATGGCTCCGGGCATCGTCGACGGATCGGGGGTGGCGCAAGCCATGGCCTCGATGGTGGGAGGAGGGGTGTTCATCACCAATCTCTTGGTGGTGATGCTGTTGCTCGCTTTGATGCTTGCCATCACCACGGCGATGGCCGGCAGCTCGCGCACCCTCTATCAGGGCTCGGTCGACGGCTGGCTGCCGCGCTATCTGAACCACGTCAACAAGAACGGCGCGCCGACACGCGGGATGTGGACCGACCTCACCTTCAATCTCATCCTGTTGTTGATGTCGGACTATCTGTTCGTGCTCGCGGTCTCCAACGTCTGCTACATCGTGTTCAACTTCTTGAACCTGAACGCAGGCTGGATTCACCGCATCGACAACGCGCATGTGAAGCGGCCGTGGAAGGCTCCGGACTGGCTGCTCGCCGCCGGTGTCGTGCTCTCCTTCGTCAACGCCTTCCTGCTTGGCGCGGGCGCCGACGTCTGGGGCGCGGGCACGCTCACGGCGGGCATCGTCGCCATTGCCTTGATCGTGCCGGTGTTCGTCTACCGGCACTTCGTGCAGGACAAGGGCAAGTTCCCCGCGGATATGCTGGCCGATCTGTCGCCCGACGGTAAGACTTTGAGCGCGCCCAAGGCAGGCATGCTGCCTTATGCGACGCTCGCTGCCGGCATCGGCGTTGCGGCCGCTGGCTATTTCATCTTTTGGACTTAGCCGCGCACTGGCATCCGGGAGGGCGTCGCGCCGGGATCATTTCACGATTTCGGCCGACGCCCAGTCGGGCCTGAACTGAAGCACGCTCGCATCGTCGGGCAGCGACGGATTGAAGATCCGGTTATGCCAGAGGCTCGCCGCGCGCGCGGCCTCGTCAGCGCCGAGCCGCGAGACGGTGCATGGCAGCCGCCAGCCTTGCGAGAATTGGTCGAACGCCAGCACGCATTGTTTCTCGGCGAGAAGTTTTGCCACGAGCGGCGAGGCTGCTTCGAGCACCGCCGTCATTCGGTCGCTGAAACCTTGCGGCCGATGGAAATAGTCGGCCTGCAGGTAAGCCAGTCCCCGCTCATAGAGATCGCGCGGGTCGGCCGAGCGCATCACCTGGAAGCGGAAGAAGGCGGTCGACTCTTCCGGCTCCCGCGGCACGAGCAGCACGGTCAGAGCGGGCGCGAGCTCGCCGCCCGCGTCGTCGAGCACGCGCGGCCGCATGCCGGGCGAAGGGCGCCCGCCGTCGGCACGCATGGCGATTTGCCGGATACGGCATTGCCAGGCGAGGAAGTCGTCGCGAAACGTTTCTGCCGCGCGGGCTTTCATCAGGTCTCGCTGTCTCATGGAGGCAGGCTACGTCGAAATCCCTTGGCCGGCGAGGTTGACGAGAGGCGTGACATTCGGTCGCTTCCCGCAAAGCCACTGGTGCGGGCCCGATTGGAGATTTCCCGAGGGGAAAGGTTATTTCATGTCGGTTGACGGAGTTCGGGCCGACGCTTAGCATCTAGGGCTAAAGGGGGGGATCCCTTGACACAACATGGCTTTGGACGTCGCCGTGCGACGCCGCTACCCGCATCTTCGAACGGGGTAGGCAAGGGTGTAATCGAATCGTCCATCAGGGGCCTGGTCGGATCGCGCTTGGCGCGAGGCGATCCATGAGCAAATCGCGAAAAGGGGGTGGCATAAAATGGATGGGAATCTGAATGCACTGACGACAGTCTTCACGGAGTTCTACTACTTCGTGACGATCGTCATGATGTTTTTGATCCACGTTGGCTTCTGTACGTACGAAGTTGGCGTGTCTCGCCGACGCAATCATCTCAAAACCCTGATGAAGAACGCGATCGCGATTCCGATCGTGACTGTCACGTTCTACTTCTTCGGCTGGTGGATCTACTTTGCGTTCCCGAACGGACCGGGAATCACCGGCGGGTTGGTTTCGGCGCCATTTGCCGAGCCTTGGAACCCACTGATGGCCGCGCATCTCTCCGGCGTCAATCCCGGCGAGAAGGGCGTTTCGGCTGCGGATGCCCTGATTTGGCATCGCCTCAATGGTGTGTTCTGGGGCGCCTTCCTCCTGTTCTCGATCACCACCGCCTCGATCGTCTCGGGCTCGATCATCGAGCGCGCTCGGTCGGGCGCATTCTGGGTCATCGCCGTGCTGCTCGGCTCGGTGTTGTGGATCCTCGATGCGGCGTGGGGCTGGCACCCGCAGGGATGGATGGTGAAGCTCTGGGGCTATCACGACGCCTACGCCTCAGGCGTCGTCCATGCCATCGCCGGCGGCGCTGCCCTGGCCTTCTTGATCGTGCTCGGTCCGCGCATCGGCAAATTCCGGAAGGACGGCTCGCCGCGCGACATTCCTCCTCACAATGTCTGGCTCGTGACGATCGGTCTGTTTCTGATCTACACCGGCTTCTGGGGATTCTACGCCGCCTGCAACATTCCGATCATCAGCCCCGAAGCGATCGCGGGGCAGATCACCGGCACCACGTGGACGGCGACGAATATCTACCTCGCTCCGACCTCGCTATCGGCGATCACCTTCAACTTCCTGATGTCGCTGTCCGGCGGTATGCTGGCTGGCTATATCATCTCCAAGGGTGATCCTTACTGGACGTTCTCGTGCGGGTTGTGCGGCGTCATTGCCACCTCTGCCGGCAATGATCTCTACCATCCGATCCAGGCCATGCTGATCGGCGCCCTGATCCCGGTCGTTTGCTACAAGCTGCACTATTGGGTCGAACGCAGGTTCAAGATCGACGACGCGGTCGGCGCAGTCGCGGTGCACGGCTATGGCGGGTTCCTCGGCGTGGTCGTTGCGGGCTTCATGCTGTGGGGACAACCGTCTTCGCCTTATGAAGGCTTCGCGCATATCAATCCGCTCGGCAATTCCGCCGGTGCTGTCTTGATGTTCGCTCTCGGCTTCATCCCGACCTGGATCGCCTGCAAAATCATGAATAGCATGGGCCTGCTGCGCGTGCCGGCGAAGGTCGAGCTTGAGGGTGTCGACTTTGCCCTCAACCACACCTTCGAGGCCTCTGTGCTCGAGGTGGGCATGGCCGAGAAGGCGATGATCAAATAGAGATCCGAGAGGAGAGACAAAAATGTCGACCAATGGAATGACAAGCTGGGCCGTCGACCTCAAGGATGTCGGCGCGATCTACCCCTTCCAGGGATGGGAGGTGGCCATGGTGATCATAGGCATCCTCTTCTGGATCGGCTGGCACATCATCCAGACACGCCAGGAGAATGCAGAGATTGCCGACGATATGGCTGCCGACCGCAGCGGCGACGAAACCCGGTCAGCGATCGATCGCTACTACTAGACGACGCGCATGGAACGGCCCGTTGGGGAGCCAGAGCTTCCCGACGGGCCTATTTTTTTGCGCGGCAGCCGGGCGCGGCGTGAGCCCGTCAAAGACGTTGAGGGTTCCAGCCGAGCAGCGCGAGCATCAGGAAGAATCCCACGACATAGGCAACTGCCACCGGCCAACCCTCCTTGATCCAGCTGGAAACGGATCTCGCTTCCCGCATCAGACCCGCAACGGCCACACCGGCGGACGACCCGAACCAAATCATCGAACCGCCAAAGCCGACGGCATAGGCGAGGAATCCCCAATCGTAATTGCCTTGCTTTATCGCCAACGCTGTCAGGGGAATGTTGTCGAACACCGCCGAGACGAAGCCGAGCCCAAGCGCCGTTTCCCAGCTCGGGGCTGGCAGGGATTTGACCGGCATCAGCGATGCGGCGCTGACCAGGGCGAGGAGAAAGATCGCGCCGCGTGCGGCTCCGGGAAGGACGGCCCAATCCGGCGTGGCAATCGGGATGGTGAAAATGAGCGCCGCCGCGACCGCAAGCCCGATCAGCGGCAGATCGTCGAGAAGATGGGCGTCGAAGAGATGCGCCCCGACATTGGCGGCGATTGCCGCCCCGAGCACGATGATGACCACGGTCAAGTGTCGGTACGAGATGCGTAAGCCGGACGGCGGGTCCTTGACGATCGGCGCATATCGCTGTTGGGCGCGCGCCGCCGGAATGCCTGAGACGAACAGCGCGAATCCCGCTGCGACGTAGGCATGAAGCACGGACAGGGGGCTCGCGCCGGCGATCCACAGCATTGTCGTCGTGGTGTCGCCGATGACGCTGCCCGCGCCGCCGGCGTTTGAGGCGGCAACGATCGCCGCCAGGTAACCGACGCGCACGCCGCCTTTGAAAACGTGCCGTGCGACCGTCGCGCCGATCAGCGCCGCAGCGATATTGTCGAGGAACGAGGAGATGACGAACACGAGGACCAGGAGCACGAAGCCGCCGAGCCAATCGGCGGGCAGAGCGGCAGGCATCCAGTCTGGGATGCGGCTTGCGTCGAAATGGCGGGCAAGAAGCGCGAAGCCGATCAGGAGCAGGAATAGATTCGCGATGAGCACCCATTCGTGTGCGAAATGCGCATAGAGGCCCGGGAACCCCGCGCCCTCATTGAAGCCGGTGCCGAGAAGCTTCTTAACGATGATAACGCAAAGACCCGTGACGGCGACGGCGAGGGTATGTCGGTGAAAAACCGCGACCGCGGCAAGCGTTGCGGCAAACAGCAGGAAATCGATCAGTACGGATAGATCGTGAGCGCTGAGCTGGGGAACGACGCTGGCGGACACGTTCAGGTTCTGCCGGGTTTATTGCCGAGTCGGTTCGGGTGCCATGGCCGGCAACACGGCCGCAGCACCATCACGATACGAAATGGGGAGTGAAAGGATCCTAGCAGTCGAGCGTCGCGGCGCGCTCCCACTCGGTCAGGTGGCGCGAATAATCGTTCCACTCGCGGTTCTTGAGCTTGACGTAGGAATCGACGAACTCATCGCCGAGCTCGCGGCGAAGCAGCGCCGACTTCTCCGTCAGCCGCAACGCATCGAGCAGGTTGAGCGGCAGCTTCTTGGTGCCGGCCGGCGCTTTGTGGCCCTCGGTATACATGTCGATGTCGAGCGGCTTGCCGGGATCGACGCCGCGCGCCATGCCGTCGAGCCCCGCGGCAAGCAGCGCCGCCGGCAACAGATAAGGATTGGTGGCGCCGTCGGCGAGCCTGAACTCGAAGCGCCCGCCGCCCGGGATGCGGATCATATGCGTGCGGTTGTTTCCGGCATAGGTCACCGTGTTGGGCGACCAGGTGGCGCCTGACATCGTCACCGGCGCGTTGATCCGCTTGTAGGAGTTGATGGTCGGATTGGTGATGGCGCAGAGCTCGCTCGCGGCATCCATCACCCCGCCGATGAACTTATAAGCATCGCGCGACAGGCCGAGCCCGTCATTGCCGTCCTCGAACACGTTCTTGCCGTCCTTCCACAGCGACACGTGCACGTGGCAGCCGCTGCCGGTCAAATTCATGAACGGCTTCGGCATGAAGGTCGCGCGCAGTCCGTGTTTCTCGGCGATCGCCTTGACCATGTATTTGAAGAACGCCATGCGGTCGGCGGTGACCAGCGCGTCGTCGTAGTGCCAGTTCATCTCGAATTGGCCGTTGGCGTCCTCGTGGTCGTTCTGGTACGGCGCCCAGCCGAGCTCGAGCATCGAGTTCGCAGATCTCGCTGATCACGTCGTAGCGGCGCATCAGCGCCGACTGGTCATAGCAGGGCTTGGTCTGCGTATCGGCCGCATCGCCGATCGCCGAGCCGTCGGGCGACACCAGAAAGAACTCGCATTCGACGCCGGTCTTCATCTGGTAGCCGGCCTGCGCCGCCTTATCGCGCAGCTTCTTCAGGATGTTGCGCGGCGCCTGACCGACCAGCTTGCCGCCCATATAGGGGTCCGCGGCGAGCCAGCCGACCTCGCGCTTCCACGGCAGCTGGATCAGGCTCGACGCATCGGGAATGGCGAGCACGTCGGGATCTGCCGGCGTCATGTCGAGCCAGCTGGCGAAGCCGGCGAAGCCTGCGCCGTCCCGTGCCATGTCGCCGATGGCGGCGGCCGGGGCGAGCTTCGCCCGGAGCGTGCCGAACAGATCGACATAGGAGATCAGAAAATATTTGATCCCGCGCTCGCGGGCCTCGATTGCAAGATCGACCGCCATAGGATTCCCCTTTTGCTTACACCGCACGATCGGGGAATTTGCTTCCCGCTATGATCATGCCTGAAACTCTACTCGCTCCCCCCGTTCGATGACTTCGACCCAGGGATCCAATCGGTGCCTGCGAGCGGCACTTTCGCCATGGCGGCAGCCTCGACCGTGAGTGCGACGAGGTCCTCCGGCTCGAGATTATGCACGTGGCTCTTGCCGCAAGCGCGCGCGATGGTCTGCGTCTCGAGCGTCAGCACGGCGAGATAATTGCTGAGCCGCCGCCCGGCGAGGTCAGGATCGAGCCGTGCCGCGAGCGCCGGGTCTTGCGTTGTGATGCCTGCCGGGTCGCGCCCTTCATGCCAATCATCGTAGCAGCCGGCGGTGGTGCCGAGTGCGCGATATTCCGTCTCAAGCGCCGGATCGTTGTCGCCGAGCGCGATCAAGGCTGCGGTGCCGATCGAGGCGGCATCAGCCCCGAGCGCTAGCGCCTTGGCCACGTCGGCGCCGTTCCTGATGCCGCCCGAGACGATCAGTTGCACCTTGCGGTGCATTCCGAGATCCTGCAGCGCCTGCACCGCTGGCCTGATGGCGCCGAGGATCGGCAGGCCGACATGCTCGATGAACACTTCCTGCGTCGCCGCCGTGCCGCCCTGCATGCCGTCGAGCACCACCACGTCGGCGCCGGCCTTGACCGCAAGCGTCGTGTCGTAATAGGGCCGCGAGGCGCCGATCTTGATATAGATCGGCTTCTGCCAGTCGGTGATCTCGCGCAGCTCCTCGATCTTGATTTCGAGATCGTCGGGGCCGGTCCAGTCGGGATGACGGCAGGCCGAGCGCTGGTCGATGCCCTTGGGCAGCGTGCGCATCTCGGCCACGCGGTCGGAGATCTTCTGGCCGAGCAGCATGCCGCCGCCGCCGGGCTTCGCGCCCTGGCCGATGACGATCTCGATCGCGTCGCAGCGCCTGAGATCGTCGGGGTTCATGCCATAGCGCGAGGGCAGCAGCTGATAGACCAGGATGGTCGAGTGCTCGCGCTCCTCGTTGGTCATGCCGCCGTCGCCGGTCGTGGTCGAGGTCCCGGCCTTGGACGCGCCGCGCCCGAGCGCCTCTTTGGCCTGCGCCGACAGCGAGCCGAAGCTCATGCCGGCGATGGTGATCGGGATCTTGATATGGATCGGCTTCTCGGCGAAGCGGGTGCCGAGCCAGACATCGGTCGCGCATTTCTCGCGATAGCCTTCGAGCGGATAGCGGCTCATCGACGCGCCGAGGAACAGCAGATCGTCGAAATGCGGCACCTTGCGCTTGGCGCCGAAGCCGCGGATGTCGTAGAGGCCGGTCGCCGAAGCGCGCCTGATCTCCGACAGCGAGACGTCGTCGAACGTCGCCGACGGGCGAGGGACGGTCCTTGGCGTTGACTCCATCAATAGGCTCCGGCGTGGTCGACGTGGAAATTGTAAAGCTTGCGGGCCGAGCCGTAGCGCCGGAACTCGCCGACATCGATCTGTCCGTCCATTCCGGCGCGGCCGAGCACGTCGTGCACCGCCTGCTTGTGCTCTTCGCGCATCGGCTTCTCGATGCAGTCGGCGCCGAGGCTCTTGACGGCGCCACGCACGAACAGCCGCGCCTCGTAGATCGAATCGCCGAGCGCATCGCCGGCGTCGCCGAACACCACGAGATTGCCGGCCTGGGCCATGAACGCGCTCATATGCCCGACCGAGCCGCGGACCACGATGTCGACGCCCTTCATCGAGATGCCGCAGCGCGACGACGCGTTGCCGTCGATGCGCAACAGCCCGCCGCGCCCGGTGGCCCCTGCCGACTGGCTCGCATCGCCCGCCACATGCACGAAGCCCGACATCATGTTTTCGGCGACCCCCGTGCCCGCGCTGCCGTGGATCAGCACCGTCGCGTGCTTGTTCATGCCGGCGCAGTAGTAGCCGACCGGGCCGTTGATCTCGACGGTGATCGGCGCATCGAGTCCGGCGGCGATGGCGTGGCGCCCTGCCGGGTTGTCGATGATCCAATGCCGCTCGTTGGTGTCTTGCCGGAGCCCATGCAGCGCCGCGTTCAGCGTGCGCAGAGGCGTCGTGCCGAGATCGACGTCCGGCATGATTAGCGTTCCCAGAAATAGACCGTGGCGGGCTCGGGCTCCCACACACGCGCCTGCTCGATGCCCGGCAGCGTAGCGAGCGCGCGATATTCCGAGCCGAACGCCACATAGCGGTCGGTCTCGGCCATTATCGCCGGCTTGCAGGCGATGCCGTCGCGCAGCACGCCGAAGCCGTTCTCGGTGCCGACCACGAACGTGTAGAAGCCGTCGAGGTCGTCGAGGCTCACTTTCAGCGCATCGCCGAGCGAAAGCCCCTCGCGCATGCGCCAGGTGAGATAGCCAGCGGCGACCTCGGTGTCGTTCTCGGTCTCGAATGAGAGCCCCTCGCGCTTCAGGATACGGCGGAGATTGTTGTGGTTTGACAGCGAGCCGTTATGCACCAGGCACTGATCTGAGCCGGTCGAATAGGGATGCGCCCCGTCGGTGGTCACCGCCGACTCGGTCGCCATGCGGGTGTGGCCGATGGCGTGGGTGCCATGCATCGCGCCGAGCCCGAAGCGCTCGGCCACCTTCTCGGGGCGGCCCACTTCCTTGAACAGGGCCATGCGCTTGCCGCGTCCCACGACCTCCACGGTCGGCGCCTCGCGGGCGAGCCATTCGTCGAACTGCCCGGCCAAGATGTCGCCGATGCCGATCACCGCGTGCGTGTCGTTCAGCAGGATATTGGCGTCGCTGAACGCCCTGCCGATGCGCTCGACGAGCTCTTTGGCCGCCTCAGGCGAGGCCGCGCGCACCGTGATCTTGGTCTCGCCGCTCCGTCCCTCGCCATAGACGGCGAAGCCCGCGCTGTCGGGCCCACGGTCAGACAGCGTGGCGAGCATCGCTTCGGTCAAACTGCCGAGTTGTGGCTCGAGCGAGGGGTCTTTCAGGAACAGGCCGACAATGCCGCACATGGCAGGAAAGCTCCGGGGTAAGATGGGCGTTCACCATGCTACGGCGGCGCGCCGCCCGTCAACCCACATGAAATAAAGTTTCCTGTGGGTGAAGTTATCCCCAGCCTCAACTGCGCGGATAGATGATGATCGAGAGATAGGTCATCGGCCGCTCCAGCAGCTCCTCGGGGCCGTGCGGCGCGCCCGAATCGAAGAACAGCGCGTCCCCGGCCGACATTGGGTAGAGCTTGTCGGCGTGGCGGTAAACCACCTTTCCCGTGAGCATGTAGATGAACTCGACCCCGTCATGCTGGAACAGCACATAGGGCTCGGCATCCTCGCTCAAGGTGATGAGATAAGGCTCGACCACGATGTCGCCGGACAGCGAATGGCCGAGCAGCTCGTAGCGGTGGCCCGACTTGGTGCCGCGCCGCTCGATCAGCACGCCCTGGCCGGCGCGGACATAGGAGCAGTCGCGCCGCTCCTCGAAATCGGCGAAGAAGCTGGTCATCGGCACGTTGAGCGCCCTAGCCAGAGCTTGCAGCGTCGACAGCGAGGGCGAGGTGCCGCCGTTCTCGATCTTCGACAGCATGCCTGGTGAAAGCCCCGCCACCGACGCGAGGTCCGTCGCGGTGAGCTGGAGGCGCTGGCGGAGCACCCTGACCCGCCGCCCGATCGAGACTTCGAGCTTGAGCTCGCCCGTGGTCGGCGCGTTGGAGCCGGTCGCGTAGGGCTGCTCGACATCGACATTCAGACGGTCCTTGCCTGCTTGGCGGCGCCGAACTGCCCGTTGTCTGGCAACGGACCGAGCCTGCAATTGCTTGGATGACAGCCGTGTCGTCACCATCGGCCCTCCATCGGCCACCGCCAAGTCGCCAGCGAAACTAGCACGACCGACTGATGCTTCACCACGCCTGCACGCTTTAGCCCCTCATCCGCGTCGCGCTCGGCGGCTCGCCGAAGGCGCGTCGATAGGCGCGGGCGAACTGGCTCGATGAGGCAAAACCCGTGGCAAGCGCGACGTCGAGCACGGGCAGGGTGGTCTCCCGCAGAAGCTGACGGGCGCGCTCGAGCCTGAGGAAGCGGTAGTGGCGGTGGATGCCCCGGCCGAGATGATGCTGGAACAGCCGCTCGAGCTGCCGAAGCGAGATGCCGGCCTCATTGGCAAGCGTCGCGCGGGGCTGCGGCGTCTCCAGACTCATCTCCATGCTCCGCAGCACGCCGATCAGCGTCTCGTCGGCGACGCCAAACCGGTAGCGGAGGTCCATGCGCTGCGGCCCCATGCCCTCGCGGATATGGGTATGCAGGAACCAGTCGCCGACCGAGGCGGCGAGCTGGCGGCCGTGATCGCGCTCGATCAGCGCGACCATCATGTCGAGCGCGGAGATGCCGCCCGAGCAGGTGATGCGGTTGCCGTCGATCTCGAACAGCGACGGCACCACCTCGATGTCCGGAAAGGCTTCGCGGAAGGCCGGCAGATGCTCCCAATGCAGCGTGGCGCGGCGCTCTCCGAGCAGCCCGGCCTTGGCGAGGACATAAGGTCCGCCGGAGATGCCGCCGATGGCGACGCCCTTCCGCGCCAGCCGTCTCAGCCAGCCGAACACCGATTTGTCGTCGAAGGTCGCTGGATTGCCGCCGGCGCATACGAACACCATGTCGGCGGCGCGGTCTTTGTCGGTGCCGCAATCGGGGATGATGGCGACGCCGTTCGAGGCCAAGACCGGCTCGCCGCCCGGCGCCGCGTGCCACCAGCGGTAAAGCTCCTTGCCCGAGAGGAGATTGGCCGCGCGTAACGGCTCGATCGCCGCGGCGTAGGACATCAGCGCGAAACCCGGCACCAGCAGGAAGCCGACCGTCTGTGTCGAATTTTGCTCGGAAGCCATGGCGCAAAATGTCAAGCAAGCGTCGTGAAATGTCAATCAGGCCATAGCGGGCGGCGCAGAATGTGGTCCATGCGCTACTCGGTCGGCAGCCTGCTCACCAATGCACTGACCGGCAATCGGGGCTGGAAACCGCTCTGGCGCGAGCCCGAGCCGAAGCAGGCCTACGACGTCGTGATCGTCGGCGGCGGCGGGCACGGCCTCGCCACCGCGTACTACCTCGCCAAGGAGCACGGCATCACCAATGTCGCCGTGGTCGAGAAGTCCTATCTCGGCTCGGGCAATGTCGGGCGGAACACCACCATCGTCCGCTCCAACTATCTGCTCCCCGGCAACCTGCCGTTCTACGAATGGTCGATGAAGCTATGGGAGGGCTTCGAGCAGGATTTGAACTACAACGCCATGGTCAGCCAGAGGGGCGTGCTCAACGTCTTCCACTCGGACCCGCAGCGCGACGCCTACGCGAGGCGCGGCAACGCCATGCGGCTGTTCGGCGTCGATGCCGATCTGCTCGACCGCGAGCAGGTGAGGACGCTCGTGCCGTTCGTCGATTTCGACAATGCCCGCTTCCCCATCCGCGGCGGTCTGCTGCAGAAGCGCGGCGGCACGGTGCGCCACGACGCGGTCGCCTGGGGCTATGCGCGCGGCGCCGATACGCGTGGCGTCGACATCATCCAGAATTGCGCAGCGACCGGCTTCCGCATCGAGAACGGGCGCATCATTGGCGTCGAGACCGACAAAGGCTACATCGCCGCCAAGAAGGTCGCGCTGTCCTGCGCCGGCAATTCATCGCGTGTCGCCGCGCTTGCGGGGCTCAGGCTCCCGATCGAGAGTCATGCCGTGCAGGCCTTCGTTACCGAAGGCGTGAAGCCGGTCATCGACGTGGTGATGACCTTCGGCGCCGGGCATTTTTACGTCAGCCAGTCCGACAAAGGCGGGCTCGTGTTCGGCGGCGACATCGAGGGCTACAATTCGTACGCCCAGCGCGGCAATCTGCCCGTCATCGAGGATGTCTGCGAGGGCGGCATGGCGCTGATGCCGCTGATCGGGCGCTTGCGCATCCTGCGCTCGTGGGGCGGCTTGCTCGACATGACGATGGACGGCTCGCCGATCATCGACTTCACGCCGGTCGACGGGCTCTATCTCAATGCCGGCTGGTGCTATGGCGGGTTCAAGGCGACGCCGGCCTCGGGTTGGTGCTTCGCCCATCTAATCGCCAAGGACGAGCCGCATCCGCTTGCCGCTGCCTTCCGTCTCGACCGCTTCGCGCGCGGCGCGGTGATCGACGAGAAGGGCATGGGCGCGCAGCCCAATTTGCACTGAGGCCGAGACCATGCGGATCCCATGTCCCTATTGCGGTGAGCGGGCGCTCGAGGAGTTCACCTATCGCGGCGACGCCACGGTCAGCAGGCCGACGAGCCTCGAGTCCAGCGCCGAGCAGCCTTGGGTCGATTACGTCTATTTCCGCGACAACCCTGCGGGGCTCCATCGCGAGCATTGGCATCACAGCCAAGGCTGCCATGCCTGGCTCGTGGTGACGCGGGACATGACCACGCACGAGATCACCGCCGTCGAATTCGCCGACAAAGGCGCTTGAGCATGGCGCAAGCACAGGCCCATCGCACCGAGACCGGCGGCCTGATCGACCGCACGCGCTCGCTCTCTTTCACCTTCGACGGCGAGGAGATGACCGGCCATCCCGGCGACACGCTTGCTTCCGCGCTGCTCGCCAACGGTGTGCGCCTGGTCGGCCGCTCGTTCAAATATCATCGCCCGCGCGGCATCCTTTCGGCCGGCTCGGAGGAGCCCAGCGCGCTGGTCGAGCTCCGCTCAGGCGCGCGGCGTGAGCCGAACACCCGCGCCACCACCATCGAGCTCTATGACGGGCTCGACGCTGCGAGCCAGAACCGCTTTCCGTCGCTGAAATTCGATCTGCTCGCGGTGAACCAGCTGTTTGCGCCGATCTTCGGCGCCGGCTTCTACTACAAGACCTTCATGTGGCCGGCCTCGTTCTGGGAGAAGCTCTATGAGCCGGCCATCCGCCGCGCCGCCGGGCTCGGGCGCGGCGCGGGCGTCGCCGACCCCGACCACTACGAGAAGGCCTACGCGTTCTGCGATGTTCTGGTCATCGGCGGCGGCGCTGCGGGCCTTGCGGCGGCGCTCGCCGCGGCGCGGTCGGGCGCGCGGGTGATCCTGTGCGAGGAGGATTTCCGGCTTGGCGGGCGCCTGCTCGCCGAGCACTGCGAGATTGAGGGCCGCCCGGCGATCGAATGGGTCACCGCCGCCAAGACCGAGCTCGAGGGACTTGCCGATTGCCGCATCATGCGGCGCACCGCTGTGGTCGGTGTCTATGACGGCGGCACCTATGCCGCGCTCGAGCGCGTCAACGACCATGTCGCGGTCCCGCCCGAGCACGAGCCGCGCCAACGCCTGTGGCGCATCGTGGCGAAGCGCGCGGTGCTGTGCGCCGGCGCCATCGAGCGCGCCATCGTGTTCGGCGATAACGACCGCCCCGGTGTGATGCTGGCAGGCGCCGTGCGCAGCTATGTCAACCGCTTCGGCGTGGCACCCGGCGGCCGCGCAATCGTATTCGCCGGCAACGACGATGCCTTCCGCACCGCGACCGATCTCGCCGCCGCGGGCGTCGAAGTGGCGGCAATGGTCGATGCCAGGCGCGGCGGCTCGCCGTTCGCGCGCCAAGCGGCCGAGCAGGCCAAGACGCGCTATCTCGATGGCGCCGTGATCCAGGCCGTGCGCGGGCGCCAATCGGTCAAAGGCGTCGAGATCAAGGATGCGAGCGGGAAGACCGAGCGCATCGACTGCGACCTGATCGCCATGTCGGGCGGCTGGAGCCCGACCATCCATCTCACCACCCATCTGAACGGCAGGCCGGTATGGGACGAAAAGCTCGCGGCGCAGCTGCCGGGCAAGCTTCCGCCCGGCATGAGCGTTGCCGGTGCCGCGGCAGGGCAGTTCCGGCTGGGCGCGTGCTTGGCGGACGGCGATGCGGCGGGGGCTGAGGCGGCCAAGGCGTGCGGTTTCACGCCCGCCCGGCGGCCCGTGCCAATCGCCAAGGACGAGGATCTCGCCGCGACCCCGGTGTGGCAGGTTGAGGGCGGACGTGGCAAAGCCTTCGTCGATTTCCAGAACGACGTTGCGGTCTCGGACGTGACACTCGCCGCGCGCGAAGGCTTCCGCGTGCCCGAGCATCTCAAGCGCTACACCACGCTCGGCATGGCGACCGACCAGGGCAAGACCACGAGCTTGAGCGGGTCGGCTGTGCTTGCCAATGTCACCGGGCGCTATATCGGCGCGGTCGGCACCACCACTTTCCGTCCGCCTTTCACACCGGTCGCCATCGCCGCCTTTGCCGGGCATCATCGCGGCCAGGATTTCCGCCCGGCGCGGCTTGCTCCCTCGCATCGATGGGCCGAGGAGCAGGGTGCGGTGTTCGTCGAGACCGGGCCTTGGCTTCGCGCGCTCTATTACCCGCAGCGCGGGGGAAGAACCGCAAGACGCGGTCAACCGCGAGGTCGCCAATGTCCGCACCAATGTCGGCATCTGCGATGTCTCAACCCTGGGCAAGATCGACGTACAGGGCAAGGACGCCGGCATCTTCCTCGATCGCGTCTATGCTAACACCTTCTCGACGCTGCCGGTGGGCAAGGCGCGTTACGGGCTGATGCTGCGCGAGGATGGCTTTGTGCTCGACGACGGCACGACCGCGCGGCTCAAGGACGACCATTATTTCATGACCACGACCACTGCGAATGCGGTCCGCGTCATGCAGCATCTCGAATTCTGCCATCAAGTGCTTTGGCCCGCGCTCGACGTCGGGATGGTCTCGGTGACCGAGCAATGGGCGCAGTTCGCCGTCGCCGGGCCGCGCGCCCGCGAGGTGCTCCAGCGTGTGGTCGATCCCGAGCACGATATCTCGAACGCCGCCTTTCCCTATCTCGGTGTCGGCGAGGTGAGCGTATGCGGCGGGACGAGGGCTCGGCTGTTCCGTCTCTCCTTCTCCGGCGAGCTTGCCTATGAGATCGCGGTGCCGGCCCGCTTCGGCGATGCTCTGGTGCGCGCCATCGTGGAAGCAGGCAGCCCGCTCGGCATCGCGCCCTATGGCACCGAGGCGCTTGGCGTGCTCCGCATCGAGAAGGGCCACCCGGCCGGCGGCGAGCTGAACGGCCAGACCTCGGCGCACGATCTCGGCTTCGCCAAGCTGCTCTCGACCAAGAAGGACTTCATCGGCCGCTTCATGGCGGCGCGTCCCGCTCTCACCGACCCCGCGCGTCCGACTCTGGTCGGGCTAAAGCCGGTCGAGCCGGAAGGCCGTCTCCGCGCCGGCGCCCATCTCCTGCCCAAGGACACCGAGGCCGTTGCCAAGAACGATCAGGGCTACGTTACCTCGATCGCCTTCTCGCCATCGCTAGGCCACTGGCTGGGCTTAGGCCTGCTCGCGCGCGGGCCGGAGCGCATGGGCGAAGTCGTGCGCGCCTACGATCCGGTGCGCGGCGGCGACACCCTCGCCGAAATCGTCCCGCCCTGCTTCATCGATCCGGAAGGGGGTCGGCTCCGTGTCTAGCCCGCTCCAGGCAAAATCGGCGCTTGCCGGCATCGCCGTCCCCGGCCGCTACGGCAGGAAGGATGGCGAGCCCGGCATCGTCGTCAGCGAGCGCATCGGGCTCGGACTTGCCACCGTCGCCGCCCGCAAAGGCCAGGCTGAGGCGCTGAAGGCGGCGGTCGCCAGCGCCTATGGCGCGCAGTTGCCTGCGAGTTCGCGCGTCGCCGAAGGGCGTGACGCCCAAGGATCGGCGGTAAGCTTCATCGGCTATGGACCAGGACAATGGCTCGCGGTCTCCGAGAGTTTCGCCGGCGAGACGCTCGCACGCGACCTTCAGGACAAGCTGCAAGGCCTCGCCTCGATTTCGGACCAGAGCGGCGGGCGCACGGTGCTCCGCATCGGCGGCAGGCGTGCCCGCGAAGTTCTCGCCAAGGGCCTGCCCATCGACCTCGACCCGCGCGCCTTCCCGCTCGGCAGCGCCGCCACCAGCGCCATCTCGCATATGGGCGTGCAGATCTGGCAGATGGACGACACGCGGAGTTACGACATCGCCATCTTCCGCAGCCTGTCGGAGAGCTTCTGGCGCTGGCTGTCCGCCTCGGCGGCGGCGTTCGGCTACGAGGTCAAGTCCAACTCGCCGCGCGGCTCTAGCTGATCCTGAGGCCTTAACACCGACAGCGTATGGAGGTTGTGAAGGAAGAAAAGCGGGTTAGCTCGCCTTCTTCTTCGGCACTTTCTTGCCCTTCTTGCGGGCTTCCGACAGGCCGATTGCGATCGCCTGCTTGCGGCTGGTCACGGTCTTTCCGCTTCCTCCGCTCTTGAGCTGTCCGCGCTTCTCCTTATGCATCGCGCGCTCGACGTCTTGCGACGCTGACTTGGAATATTTGCGTGCCATGGGCTGAACTCCTTTTGAGGCCGACGCAAAAACGCCGGGCGTCCGAAAGGAGTTCCCGAGCCAACACCGCGCAAGCGAGCGCTAGACGGCGCGCGTCACCAGCAGCACGAGCTGTCGCCGACATCAATCTGATCAAGACCAAAGACGCTCGGATCGACGGCGATGGTGCGCCTCCGCCCGTTCACGTCGGCGAGGTGACCAGGCGCTTGTGGTAGTGGGACGGCGGCGCGGCCGAAATTGACCGCCGCCGGCGCCCCGCTTTTTACCAAATCCTGCAGTCAACCGGTGGGGATGAAAACCGCTAGGCCTTGCGCGAGCGGGCGATGGTCTTGATCCGTCCGCGCGGTCTGCCGGACATTTCGCCGATCTTGCGATCCTGGACTTCGACAAAGGTCCGTGCCGGCTCGTCGCCGTCCAGCCCGCCGAGATCGGTGGCTGGGACCTTGCGGTTGGAGGTCTGCGATCCGTCCTCATAGAAGACGTCGAACAGCACGAAGCCGCTCGGTTGAGCTTGCTGTCTCCTCGCCATGAGAATCGGCTCCTTATCTAAACGTCGTGATCTCGGTGTCGTCGCGATCAAGCGCCCTGCGGGTCCTTGTCGGGTTCGGGGTCGCCCGGCCCGCCGCGTGCCGCCTTGCGCTTGGCGGTCTCGTCGTCGAGACGCTTGCGCTTTTCCTGCTTCTTTAGCGCCTTGGCCCGGTCGCGGTCCGCACGCTGCTGGTTGTAGTTTGGTTTGAAAGCCATATCTTGTCCTTCCTCGTGCCGAGGTCAGGTTTGCTTCGATCGCCGCGGCTTGGGACGCCGCGCGGCCGGAGGGTTCGACACTGCGGCGCTCCGGTCAGCGGCTTCCTTGGCGAGACGAAGCTCGCGCAGCCGCGCCGTCTTCAGCGCCATCGCCTCGCTCTCGCGCTCCTGCTCAATCTTGAAATCGGATTCACGCTTCTTGGTCTTGTTGAGGAGCGCCTCGGCATTGCGCCTAGCGGCCGAGACGCCGGACGTCGGCTTGCTCATCTATGTCCTCCTCCGGAATGGCGAGAGACCTGACCGCGCCTGTTGGTCGGCGCCGCCAGCATGGGGATTTCGGTAATGTTCGGGCTTCGCGAGCGCTGCGGCCGCCGCCCCTTGGGGGCCTGCTGGGGCCGCCCGCGCCGCGGCGCTTCGACCGTGGCTTCGGACGGCGTCTCGACAAAACGATGCTCCACCACGGGCACCTTGTGCCTCATCAGCGATTCGATGTCGCGAAGATATGGCCGCTCGCTTTGATCGCAGAATGACAGCGCGGCGCCGCCGGCGCCGGCGCGGGCCGTGCGGCCGATGCGGTGAATGTAGCTCTCCGGCTCGTTCGGCAGCTCGTAGTTGATGACATGCGAGATGTTGGGCACGTCGATGCCGCGCGCGGCGATGTCGGTCGCGACCAGCACGCGCACCTTGCCCTTGCGGAAATCTTCGAGCGCGCGCACCCGCGCGTTCTGCGCCTTGTTGCCGTGCAGAGCGTCGACCGCGACGCCGGCCTGCTTCAGCTGTTTGCATACCCGGTCGGCGCCGCGCTTGGTGCGGGTGAACACCAGCACGCGGTCGAACGCGGGGTCTACGAGCAGCTCGTCCAGCAGCTGGCGCTTGTCCCTGGCGCCGACGAAGAACACGCCTTGCTCAATGCGGTCGACGGCGACCGTCTTCGGCGACACGTCGATGCGGACGGGGTTGTTGAGGATGTCGTTGGCGAGCTTGGCGATGGCCGGCGGCATGGTCGCCGAGAACAGCAAGGTCTGGCGCTGCTTGCGGCAGGCGGCGACCACCTTCCGCACGTCATGGATGAAGCCCATGTCGAGCATGCGGTCGGCTTCGTCAAGGACGAGGATAGACACCCTGTCGAGCTTGACGTGACGCTGGGTGAACAGGTCGAGCAGTCGGCCCGGCGTGGCGATCAGAATATCGACGCCGGCCTTCAGCGCGTTCACCTGATGGTGCTGGTTGACGCCGCCGAAGATTACGGTCGACTTCAGCGACAGCTTGCGGCCGTAAGCCGTGAACCGCTCGCCGATCTGGCGGGCAAGCTCTCGCGTCGGCGCGAGGATCAGCGCCCGCGGCGACCCTGGTACGCGGTGTGCCGGTTCGAGCGAGAGGCGGTGAAGAATGGGCAGCGCGAACGCGGCAGTCTTGCCGGTTCCGGTCTGCGCGATGCCGAGCAGATCCCGCCCTTCGGTGAGAAGGGGGATGCATTGCGCCTGGATCGGCGTCGGCTTGGTATAATTTTCGGCCTTCAGCGCAAGCTGCAAGGGCTCGGCAAGGCCGAGGCCGTCGAAAGAAGATGGTGTCACTACGTTTCCTTATATGCCCTCGCCCACCAGCCGCATGTCATGCGGGGCTCGAAGCGGGGGCGTTAACGCCTCACCCCACGCGCTTATCTGAGGGCAGACGAAGAAGAGAGGAATTGTCTCGGGACGAGGCGCCGCAAGGGTTGCGGCAGCTGCGCGCGATCGCGAGCAATCGATGTCCGCGGACCATGCGGGAAAGGTTGCCGCAATGTCAAGCAAAGATGCGTGACCGAGCGTTAAGGATCGAGGAATCTCAATGGTTTCGCGGCTGTTCCGGAGCGGAAAACTTGCCTAGCCGGCTTTCCGCCGCCGCAACGGGTAACGCGTGCTGTCATACAGCGCGCGGATGCCGAAGCCGTCGAATCGCTCCTCGTTAACCTCGAGCGTGCTGCCGAGCAGGAGCTCAGGGGGCAGAACCTCAACGGCGTATTTGATCGCCTCAGCGGCGCTCTTGAAGCGCGTGTAGCGCATCGGCCGCTTGCCGGTTTTGCTCGAGCTTGCGTAGAGCTCGGCAGGAGCTTTGTAATTGAACGCGCCCACCCCTTCATTAAAGCATGGAGAGGGGGGTGAGGCCAGCCTTGGCCGGTGCGGCAAGCGCTCCCCCGGCGCAAAAACTGGCTGCCGTTTCATTGTGCTAGAGGGTTGTCGGCGGCGGCAATCGTTGTCAGGCTATGCGCCTCGCGAACCAAGCTGCTCACGGTCGAGAACGCCTTACATGCCGCATGTCCCGCCGCTCGTTTCCACCCTCGCCATCGGCCTCGTGCTGGCGTTTGCCTTGGGCGTGCTGGTGCATCGCTTCAAGCTTCCGCCACTGGTCGGCTACCTGCTCGCCGGGATTCTGATCGGGCCATTCACGCCGGGCTATGTCGCCGACCAGAACATCGCCAATCAGCTCGCCGAGGTCGGCGTCATCCTGCTGATGTTCGGCGTCGGGCTGCATTTCTCGCTCGACGACCTGCTGTCGGTCCGCGCCACCGCCATTCCGGGCGCTCTCGCACAGGGGCTGATCGCGACCCCGCTCGGCATCCTCGTCGGCTTGTGGCTCGGCTGGACGCTCGGCGCCGGACTGGTGTTCGGCGTGGCGCTGTCGGTCGCGAGCACGGTGGTTCTGCTCCGCCTGCTGCAAGAGCGGCGCCTGGTCGAGACCGAGCGCGGGCCGCATCACCGTCGGCTGGCTGATCGTCCAGGACCTCGCCATGGTGATCGTGCTCGTGCTGCTGCCGGCGCTCGCCGGCATGTTTCGCGGCGTCGAGGCGAACCCCGACATGGGCGAGGTGCTGCTCTCGATCATCGTCGTGCTCGGCAAGTTCGCCGTCTTCGTCGCCATCATGCTGCTGGTCGGCAAGCGGCTGATCCCGGCCATCCTGCATTACGTCGCCCATACCGGCAGCCGCGAGCTGTTCCGCCTCGCCGTGCTCGCCATCGCGCTCGGCGTGGCCTATGTGGCGGCGGCGCTGTTCGGCATCTCGCTCGCGCTCGGCGCGTTCTTCGCCGGCATGATGCTGAGCGAGTCGCGGCTCTCCCAGCAGGCCGCCACCGAATCGCTGCCGCTGCGCGACGCGTTTGCCGTGCTGTTCTTCGTCTCGGTCGGCATGTTGTTCAACCCGGCGATCATGCTGCAGGCGCCGCTGGCGCTGCTCGCAACGGTTCTGATCATCCTGTTCGCCAAGACGATCGCCGCTTATTTCGTCGTCCGCCTGTTCGGCCACTCGCCGGCGACCGCGCTCACCATCTCGACCTCGCTGGCGCAGATCGGCGAGTTCTCCTTCATTTTGGCCGGGCTCGGACTAAGCTTGAAGGTTCTCCCCGAGCAGGGCCGCGACCTCATCATCGCCGGGGCCATCATCACCATCCTCATCAATCCCCTGCTGTTCGCCGCGCTCGACGTGATACTGGCGAAGCGCGACAAGCCGGCGGAGGTGGCGCGAGAGGCCGAGGAAGAGGAGGACATGCCGACGCGCGAGCCGATCCGCCCGACCACGCTCAAAGATCATGTCGTTCTGATCGGCCATGGCCGGGTCGGCAGCTTCATCAGTGGCGTGTTGCGCGAGCGGGGCATGCCGGTCTTCGTCATCGAGGACGACGAGGACGCCGTCGCCGATCTCAAGGAAGCCGGCGTCGAGGCGCTGGCGGGCAATGCTGCCGACCCGGATGTGATCGTCGCCGCCAATCTCGGCCGCGCACGCTGCCTGCTGGTCGCTATCCCCGACGCCTTTGAGGGCGGCCAGGTTGTGCAGCAGGCGCGCGCCATCGATCCGGCTCTGCCGATCATCGCGCGGGCTCATTCCGAGGCCGAGATCGAGCACCTGATGAAACACGGCGCGAATCTCGTCGTGATGGGCGAGCACGAGATCGCCAAGGCCATGATCGAGAACATCGATGATCGCGGCGCAGCGGAGGCGCGGAGCGCGGGCGAGGTCGCGGCGCTGGCTACGGCCGTGCTGGCCCACAAGCCGGCGGCTGGCTAAACTCCATTCATGCCCCACGACTCGCCGCTGATCGCGACCATCGTCATCGCCTTGACGCTCGCCTGGGCGTTTGGCGCGCTCGCGCACCGCCTCAAGCTACCGCCGCTGGTCGGTTATCTGGTCGCCGGCATCCTGATCGGACCGTTCACGCCGGGTTTCGTCGCCGACCAGAATCTCGCGAGCCAGCTCGCCGAAATCGGCGTGATCCTGCTGATGTTCGGCGTCGGCCTGCATTTCTCGCTCGATGATCTGCTGTCGGTGCGGAGCATCGCCATTCCCGGCGCCATCGTGCAGATTCTATGCGCGACCGTGCTTGGCATGGCTCTCGCCCACTGGCTCGGCTGGCCGATCGGCGCAGGGCTGGTGTTCGGTCTCGCGCTTTCGGTGGCGAGCACCGTGGTTCTGCTGCGCGCCCTCCAGGAGCGCCGGCTGGTCGAAAGCACGCGCGGGCGCATCGCCGTCGGCTGGCTGATCGTCGAAGACATCGTGATGGTGCTGACCCTCGTCCTGCTGCCGGCCTTCGCCGGACTGTTGGGCGGGAAGGGCGCCGCGCAAGTCGATCTCGCCTCGGTCGCGCTCGAGGTCGGCATCACCATCGCCAAGATCGTAGCCTTCGTCGCCATCATGCTGATCGTCGGCAAGCGGGTCATTCCGTGGGTGCTGCACGCTATGGCACATACCGGGAGCCGCGAGCTGTTCCGCCTTTCGGTGTTCGTGATCGCTCTCGGCGCGGCCTTCGCCGCGGCCGAGCTGTTCGGCGTCTCGTTCGCGCTCGGCGCCTTCTTCGCCGGCATGATCCTGAGCGAGTCGCCGCTGAGCCAGCGCGCGGCTGAGGAAACCTTGCCGCTGCGCGACGCCTTCGCCGTGCTGTTCTTCGTCTCGGTCGGCATGCTGTTCGATCCGACCATCCTCGTACGCGAGCCGCTGCCCGTTCTCGCCACTGTGCTGATCATCCTGCTCGGCAAGTCGCTCGCAGCCTTTGCCATCGTGCGCGCCTTCAATTATCCGACCTCGACCGCTCTCACCATCTCGGCATCGCTCGCGCAGATTGGCGAGTTCTCCTTCATCCTCGCCAATCTCGGCGTCAGCCTGTTACTGCTTCCCGATCAGGGCCGCGATCTCATCCTCGCCGGCGCCATCGTCTCGATCCTGTTGAACCCGCTGTTGTTCGCTGCGCTCGATCGTTGGTTCGAGCAGCGGGAAAAGGTAAGGGGCGAGGAAGCGGTTCCCGCCGAAGAGGAAGCCATAGCGCGCGAGCCGATCCGTCCGACGCGCCAGTCAGGCCATGTCGTGCTGGTCGGACATGGGCGGGTTGGCGGCTTTATCGGCAAGGCGCTCGCCGGCGGCGGCAACCCGCTCTTCGTCATCGAAGACGATAGCGACAAGGTCGCCACCTTGAGGCAGGGAGGCGTCGAGGCGCTCGCCGGCAATGCCGCCGACCCCGAGATCCTCGCCGCGGCAAATCTCGGTCACGCGCGCTGCCTGTTCGTGGCTATTCCCGACGCCTTCGAGGGCGGGCAGGTGGTGCAGCAGGCGCGCGCCATCAACCCGACGCTGCCGATCGTCGCCCGCTCCCACTCGGAGGCCGAGAGCGAGCATCTGCTCCGCCACGGCGCCACCCTCGTGGTGATGGGCGAGCACGAGATCGCCAAGGCGATGCTCGGCGAACTCGCCTAGAGCATATGCTTGATGTCGGCCGAGAAGGTCGGATAGGCGAAGATGAAATCGCGTATCTGGCTCGCTTTGATGCCGTGCTTCATGGCGAGCCCGAATATGTTGACCAGCTCCTCGCCGGAATGGCCGACGAAGTGCGCGCCGACGACCGCGTCGCTCGCCTCATCGACGATGATCTTCGACCAGGCAACCGTCTCGGCGAAAGTCCGCGTCGAGAACCAATATTCCATGTCGTTGACCTGGACGCGGGTCTTGAGCCCCTTCTCCTTGGTCTTGGCCTCGGACAGACCGACCGTGGCGAGCGCCGGCACCGTGTAAACGCAAGTCGGCAAGTTCGCATAGTCAGGCGTCTGCTTCGGCCCCTCGACGATGTTGGCGCCGACGAGCTTTCCTTCGTAACTGGCGATCGGCGACAGCTGTGGCGGGCCCGACAGCACGTCGCCGCAGAGATGCACCGACGGGTTGGAGGTCGAGCGCATCGTCTCGTCGACCGCGACGCGGAACCCCTCATGGGCGATATTGCCGGCGTCGAGATCGAGCTGATCGACATTGGCGATGCGGCCGGCGCCGTTCACCACCCGGTCGCTTTTGACGCTCAGCTCCTTGCCGTCGACCTCGAACACGGTGCGTAAGCGCCGGCTGGTGCGCTCGACGCGCTTCACCTTGACGCCGGTATGCACCTCGATGCCGATGCGCTCGCTTTCCTTGCGCACCTGCTCGACCGCGTCGGCGTCGATCGCCGGCAGCAGCTGGGGCAGAACCTCGAGGATGGTGACCTTGGCGCCGGCCCGCGCATAGACATGGCCGAATTCGAGCGCGATCACCCCGCCACCGACGAACAGCACGCTCTCCGGCAGCTCGCGCTCGCTCAGCACCTCATCCGAGGTGATCATCAGCTCGGCGCCCGGGATCGGCAGCGGCCGGTGCTTCGAACCGGTGGCGATGACGATGTGCTTGGCCTCGAGCGTCCGTCTCCCGGCCTGGATGGTGTTGGGGCCGACGAATTTCGCCTGATCGCGGATCAGCTCGACGCCGCGCTCCTGAAGCGTCTCAGCGAGCGAGTCGGGGATGCCCGATATCATCTCCTTCTCACGGTCGATCAGGGCAGCCCAGTCGAGCGAGGGCCTGCCGACGCTAATGCAATGGACGTGCGCCTGGCCGATCTCGTGCAGCGCATGTGCGGCGGCGACCAGCACCTTCTTCGGCGTGCAGCCGCGATTGGGGCAGGTGCCGCCGAGATCGCGGTCCTCGATCATGATGACCTTGAGCCCGGCCTTGCGCGTCGGTCCGGTGACGCCGAACGCGGCATTGCCGCCGCCCAGGATCACCACGTCATAGGCTTCGCCCGCCATCTCGCTCACCCCTCAAGCCGGTCTTGCGCCCAGATTGTCGGATCAGGCGAGGGGCGGGGCAAACACATTCGGCGGCACCATCAACACAAAGCAGCGAGAACAGCGTGAGAGCCCGTGATGGGCACCAAGCAGGGGCGGAGGAACGTCGAACGGAGTCCGGACGTTGGCCTTGCACTTGATGCGCGACCCATAGTCACCATATGCGCACCCGCTAACATTGGAGGTAGCCAGAGACCGATGACCAGCCGCGTTGAGATTTACCCGCCGGGCACGAAGATCCCGGGTCAGAGCACGTTTGACTATCTGAGCGGCCTCACCGCCGGCATGACGCATCAGCAGCGCCTCGAGCAGGTTCAGTGGCTCGCGCGCATGATGGACGACCGCTTCGCCGTACCCGGCACACGGCTCAGATTCGGCTTCGACTCGATCATTGGCATTGTCCCTGGGTTTGGTGACGCGTTGACCAGCGTCATCTCGCTCCTCATCGTGCATCACGCTTGGCAGACCGGCGCGTCGGCACTGACGCTAGCCCGTATGCTCGGCAACATTGCCGCCGATTTCCTGGTCGGCGTCATCCCGGTGTTCGGCGATATTTTCGATTTTGCCTTCAAGGCCAACCGGAGAAATGCGCGATTGCTGGAAGAGCATTTCAAGCGCGCGCGCGGCAATGCGAAATATCGGGTCAGGAACTAGTTCCGGGATTGTTCGTTTTTCTGTTATCATCAGTCGCCACGGGGGTGCCAACATGCGCAAGAGTGGTCTGATTTCAATTTCCGGGCTCGTTACCTATAGCGTTGCAATCGCTGCCTTAATCGCAGTCCCGATGGCTGCCGTCCAGGCCGCCGCCGAGAGCAAGACCGATACGATCGGGCCTTGGCAGATCGAGGCAACCTTCAAGGGTGACAAGTTCGATCGCTGCTCGATTGCGCGCAAGCTGGACGACGATATCGTCGCCACCTTCGTGCGCACGAGCGACGGGTTCACGCTTGAGCTCGCATCACCGAATTGGAAGCTCGATCGCGGCAAGCTCTATCCGGTGAAGCTGGCGCTCGGCGCGGTGAGCTTGGATGAGCAGGTCGCCGCCGAGTCAGGCTCGGTGTCGCTCGACATGAATGACAAGAAGTTCGCCGCCGGGCTCCGCAGCGCAAGCGCGCTCAGCGTGGTCGCCGCCGGCGCTACCATCCGTGTCCCGCTCGACAAGAGCACGGCTGCATTCGACCGGCTCGAGCAATGCGTCGCCAAGAATGAAAGGGCGGTCGAAACAAACCCTTTTGTGGCGCCGGCACGTCAGCCGTAAAGGCTGGCGTGCCGGAGGGCAAAGCCCCTGGCTGCACCGTGACGAAAGCTCTCGATGGGACGACGTCCACCGGACAGACCGTGGCGGTCGAGGATTCCAGGCAGGCCGCCGATGCCAAGCCGGTCGACGCGGTCAAACCCGACAAGCCGATCAAATCCAAGTACGCTCGATCACACCCTCGACGGTCTTGGTTTGGAAAGGCCGATCTTCTGACGATGTTTGGCCGATAAAGGCGTTGATTGTGGCGAGGTAGCGGAACACATAGCCGCCCGAGCCATTGGCCTCGCTCCACACCTTGGTCGTGGTTTCGGAGCGCGCCTTGAAGCCTTGATCTGGGCGCTCGAAGGTCGTCGACGATTTGGTGAAGCCCTTGAGCGAGAGCGGATCGCCGATCACCATCTCGAAATTTTCCTCGGCGACCTGATCCACCCACAAGCCTTGCAGCGGGCCGCCATATTGATAGCGGCCGGAGTCGAACACTTTCCGCGTCAGGATGCCGGGCCTGCCGTTGATGGTGACGGGGGTTGCCTCGCGCGTGGTCTGGGCCGGCCTGGCCTCGGCGAGGGTGGGAAGATAATCATCAGGATTGACGTAGGCGCCGGCCGATTTCAGCGGCAGGAGTTCAGCGGTCCGCTTGTCGTCGCCGCGCGGTGCACGCCCCGGCAGCATGATCGCACTCGCCGCCAGGCCTTCGGCTTCGCCCATATGCAGCGTGACGATGACGGGTTCGGGCGACTCCCACAGCGTCGGATAGAATGACGGCGACAGCGCGAGCCGGACGCGCCAGCCCTTCTTGAAGCTGTGGCCCATCATGTTGAGGGTGACCCGGAAGCTGAACGGCACGCCCGGCTCGATGCGCTCCGGCGCGGCGAGATCGCCGCCACGATCGGCGAGATTGCAGAAGCGGTAGCAGACGAGATGGGAGGCGCCGGTTTTCGGGCTCACCTCGTTCAGCCGAACGGCGAGCGCGGCGATCGGGCGGTCGGCGCTGACCGTGAGCGTCACGATCGGCGCGCCGAACACGTCGAGATCCTTGGGCAGCGGATCGCTGTCGAAGTAAAGCGACTCCTTGTCGAACGGCGCCTGATTGCCGGGAAGATCGTCATTGCCACATTCGCCCCATGAGCTCGTCTCGAGCATCTCGGTGTCGAGCACCGGCTTGCCGGAGCTTGCGAGCGTGGCGTGGCCTGGCTTCCTGCCGAGCCGCTTTTTCGGGCGAAGATAAAGCACGGTCTCCTTGACGCGCGATTGCCACATGCCGTCCTCGGCCACCCATTTGCCGATCTCGTCGTCGCAGGTCGATTTGCTCGGCTCCTTGGACGCGCCGAGCCAGACTGGGAGTTGCGGCCATTCGGTCTCTTGCGGCGGGGTCTTGCCCTTGAGCCAGCGGTCCCACCAATGGGTGACGATATAGCTCAGCCAATCGACGCGCGGGCCCGGATAGCCGTTGAACGGATATTTGTGGCCCCAGGCGCCGATCAGCCCGGCGGTCGGCTTGCCCAGCGCCGACAGCCCGGTGACGACGTGCTCGACCGGATTCTTGTAGCCGTCCTGCCAGCCCGACATGATGAACACCGGCACGCCGACATCGCCGTAATGGTCGCGCACCGCGGTCGCTCTCCAATAGTCGTCGCGCGCCTGATGGCCCGCCCATTGCTTGAACCAGAAATCGGCGCCCTCGATGCGCGCTTTCCACATGTCCTGCCACGCATCGCCGACCACCGCGGGGTCGGGCGGCTGCGCGATCCAGCCCCACATCGATGACGGCCAGCTGAAATTGTCGAACATCATGGCGCCGCCCATGTAGTGGACGTCGTCGTTGTAGCGATCGTCGCTGCCGTCACAGACGATGACGGCTTTCAGCGCCGGTGGTCGGTCCTTACGCGCCGCCATCATCAGCGCGTTGATGGCGCTCCACGACTTGCCCATCATGCCGACATTACCGTCGCACGAGGGATGCCCGGCGACCTGGTTGATCACCTGGACGCAGGCGAGCAGCTCCTCCTCGCTATATTCGTCGGTGAGCACGCCTTCCGAATCGCCGGAGCCAGGCAGGTCGATGCGGAAGCAGAGATAGTCGTTATAGGCGAACCACGGATACATCTTGGCGTCGGCGATCATGGTGCCGTCGCGCCGCCGATACGGATTGAACTCGACGATCGCCGGGCATTTGGTGCCGGCTTTTGCGGTTTCGGCGTTGTACCAGAAATGGCCGGCGAGCCTGATCGGCGGCTTCCCAGGCAACGTCACGTCGAAAAATACGTTCTCGGGGTCGGGGACCTTGTCGCGCACCTTCAGCGTCGCGCCATCGGCCTGCGCGGCCCCCGCGTAGAGCAGGCCGAGCCCCGGCAGCGCGAGCGCAAGCGGCAAGGCCGCGCCGAGCTTGAGCGCCGCGCGGCGCGACAGAGTAGGCGGCAGGGGAGAGGACGTGGCCGATCCTCGCGTGGAGAGAGCGGGGCGGACTATGCCACTTTGCCGTGGGCGCTCGCCAGCCCCTTTGCGAGCGCATCCACCTCATCGTCGGTGAACACGCGGCTTCGGGTCAGAAACCGAACGCCCTCGGGCGCCTCGAGCGAAAAGCCCGAGCCGCGTCCAGGCACCACGTCGATGATCAGCTGGGTGTGCTTCCAATAATCGAACTGGTCGGCGTCCATGAACATTTCGCAGCCGCCGATGGCGCCGAGATGCACGTCGTTGCCGCCGATGCGGAACTCGCCTTTGGGATAGCACATCGGCGCCGAGCCGTCGCAGCAGCCGCCGGACTGATGGAACATCAGCGGCCCATGCCTTAGCTTGAGCCGCTCGATCAAATCGAGCGCAGCGTCCGTTGCAAGAACCCGGTCCACCATCGAGGCACTATAGCCCGAATTGATTCAGTGCGCGCGATATTGACGAAACGGCGATGTTAGGAGCATGCCCCCTGTCGGGAGGGAACATCTCGACAGCTCGCTTGTTCCGTCCCCTTGAGGAAGGAGACAACATGAAGAAATTTGCTGTTGCTACCGCGATTGTATTTCTTACCGTCACCACCGCGGCCTGGGCGTTGCCGGGCACGGTTAGCGCTCCGCAGCGCGGCGCGACCGACCTGGTGCAGGTGTCGAGCAAAGGTAAAGGTAAGGGCAAAAGCCATTACGTCAAAAAGGACCACCATCACCATCACCACCACGGTCACGTCCAGTTCCGCAAAAGCTCCAACGGGAAATACTGGTACGGCAATCGCTACTGGGGCAAACGTTACGTCGTCCGTCCGTATAACTACCACACACTCGGCTGCATCGCGGTCGGCGCCTTCTGGTACTGCCCATAAGCGGCCTGAACAGCGCATTGCATAATCAAAACAAAGGGACCCGGCCTGATTCAGGCCGGGTCCCAATTATTGGCAAGATCGCTGCGGGCCTAAAAGAAGCCCATCGCCTTCGGGCTGTAGCTCACCAGCACGTTCTTGGTCTGCTGGTAATGGTCGAGCATCATCTTGTGGGTCTCGCGTCCGATGCCAGACTTCTTGTAGCCGCCGAACGCCGCATGCGCAGGGTACAGGTGGTAGCAATTGGTCCACACCCGCCCCGCCTGGATGCCGCGGCCCATGCGGTAGGCGCAGTTGATGTCGCGCGTCCACACTCCGGCGCCGAGCCCATACAGCGTGTCGTTGGCGATCGACAGCGCCTCAGCCTCGTCCTCGAACGTGGCCACTGAAAGGACCGGCCCGAAGATCTCTTCCTGGAAGATGCGCATCTTGTTGTTGCCGGCAAAAACCGTGGGCTCCACGTAATAGCCCTCGGCGAGCTCACCCTCGAGCTTCAGGCGCTCGCCGCCGGTGAGCAGCTTGGCGCCTTCTTTCTTGCCGATGTCGATATAAGAGAGGATCTTCTCGAGCTGATCGTTTGAGGCCTGCGCGCCGATCATGGTCGAGGCATCGAGTGGGTTGCCTTGCTTCACCTTCTTCACCCGCGCGATCGCCTTCTCCATGAACTTGTCGTAGATCGATTTCTGCACCAGCGCGCGCGACGGGCAGGTGCACACCTCGCCCTGATTCAGCGCGAACATGGTGAAGCCTTCCAGCGCCTTGTCGAAATAGTCGTCGTCCTTCGCCATCACGTCGGCGAAGAAGATGTTGGGCGACTTGCCGCCGAGCTCGAGCGTGACCGGGATCAGGTTCTCAGAGGCATATTGCATGATCAGCCGGCCGGTCGTGGTCTCGCCGGTGAAGGCAATCTTGGCGATGCGCTTGTTCTGGGCGAGCGGTTTTCCGGCCTCGACGCCGAAGCCGTTGACGACGTTGAGCACGCCGGGCGGCAGCAGATCGCCGACCAGATCCATCATCACCATGATCGACATGGGCGTCTGCTCGGCCGGTTTAAGCACCACGCAGTTTCCCGCCGCGAGCGCCGGGGCGAGCTTCCAGGTTGCCATGAGGATCGGAAAGTTCCACGGGATGATCTGGCCGACCACGCCTAGCGGCTCGTGATAGTGATAGGCGATGGTTTCGTGATCGATCTCCGACAGCGAACCCTCCTGCGCACGCACGCAGGCCGCGAAATAGCGAAAATGGTCGATGGCGAGCGGGATGTCGGCGAAGCTCGTCTCGCGGATCGGCTTGCCGTTATCGATGGTCTCGACCGCGGCGAGCACCGACAGATTCTCCTGCATGCGATCGGCGACCTTGTTCAGGATCTCGGCGCGCTTGGCCGGCGCCATGTTGCCCCAACCGTCCTTGGCCTTGTGGGCCGCGTCGAGCGCAAGCTCGATATCCGCCGCTTGCGAGCGGGCGATCTGGCATACCGGCTTGCCGGTGATCGGGCTGACATTGTCGAAATACTGGCCGTCCACCGGCGCCACCCACTTGCCGCCGATGTAATTGTCGTAGCGCGACCGGAGGGCCACGCGGGCATTCAGAAGTCTCTATGACCTGATGAAGCATCGTTTTCTCCCTTGGACGTCAGCCGCTTTTTTGGCTCTTCTGGGCTGATCCTGGTCCTCTGCCTTGACCTGCGTCAAGCGGAACCTACGGGCCGAAATGTAAGGCGTGGGAGCGGCGGCGGAACCCCGCCGCTTTCAAGACGTTGGCGGGCAGAGCGACAGCTTTGGAGGGATTGTTATGGCAACCCAGAACGGCATCAACCCGGTGCTCGCCTTCGTGCTCGGCGCGGCCGTGCTCGGGGGGATCGTGCTCGGCTATCTCTATTATCAGCGTACGCATCGCGACGTGGTGAAGATCGACGTGCCTGGCTTCCAGGGCGAGATCAGCAAGGACAAGGGCGTCGACATCCAGATCGGGAAAGACCGCTAGACCCTCTTAGATGCGTTTGTCATCGCGCGCCTTTCCAGCATGACAAACAATATTGCTACGGAATAAGCACTGCGGCGCCGGTCAGCTCGCCGCTGCGCAGGCGCTCCAGCGCCTCGTTGGCCTCGCCCAGTGGCATGGGCAACACCGTGGTCTTGACGCTCGCCTTGGGCGCCAGCGCCAGGAACTCGCGCGCGTCGTCGCGCGTCAGATTGGCGACCGAGCGGAGCACGCGCTCCTCCCACAGGATCTCGTATGGGAAGCTCGGGATGTCGCTCATATGGATGCCGCCGCACACCACCACTCCGCCTTTACGCACGGCCTTGAGCGCCGCGGGGACAAGCGCACCGACGGGCGCGAAGATGATCGCAGCATCGAGCGGCTGCGGCGGCATAGCGTCCGAGCCGCCAGCCCACACCGCGCCGAGGCCGAGCGCGAAGCTTTGCGCCGTGTTGTCGCCCGGCCGCGTGAAGGCGTAGATCTCGCGGCCCTGATGGCGCGCGACTTGCGCCACGATATGCGCGGCCGCGCCGAAGCCGTAGATGCCGAGGCGCTTGCCGGGACCAGCGAACTTCAGCGAGCGGTAGCCGATCAGCCCGGCGCAGAGCAGCGGCGCGGCTTCGGCGTCGCCATAGCCGTCAGGTATCGGAAACACGTAGCGCGCATCGGCCACGGTATATTGGGCGTAGCCGCCGTCGATCTGATAGCCGGTGAAGCGCGGGTGGTCGCAGAGGTTTTCGGCGCCCTCGCGGCAGAAGGAGCAGGTGCCGTCGGTATAGCCTAACCACGGCACGCCGACCCGCATCCCCACAGCGAAGCCGTCAACGCCGTCGCCCAGGGCTTCGACGCGGCCGACGATCTCGTGCCCAAGCACGAGCGGAAGCTTCGGCTGCGTCAGCTCGCCGTCGAGGATATGCAGGTCGGTACGGCATACCCCGCACGCCGCAACCCTGATCAGGATCTGGTTCGGACCGGGCGACGGCACTGGCAGCTCAGCGTTCCTGAGCGGCGTGCCGGCCCGGTCGAGCACCATCGCCTGCATGGTTGAGGGAGGCATGTTCGATCACCCCGCGGCCTTGGGCGCTTCGAGGCGCTTGGCCCGTTCTCGCAGCGTGTCTTCGATTCGCTTGAGCCAGGCCATGTCATCGCCGCGGCCCTCGCGCATCGCGCGGATCAGCCCGAGATTGCGCGCCGTGGACTCGAGTTCCCATGACGCGCGCGCCCCGGCGAGCGCCTCGCCGAGTTTCTCTTCGGCATCATCCGCGTCGCGCGCGAGCACGGCGAGCTCGAGCAGCGTCGCATGGTCCCAATAGTCCGGGGCCCGAGCCGCCTTGCGCGCCGCCGAATAGCGCACCACTGGCAGGATCTCGGCCTGGCGCGGGTCTGGCTTCGGCATCATCTCCATCAGCGTTACCGCGTTGATGCCGGGATAGGCGTCGCGCCAGTCGGCCTCGAAGCCGGCGAGATATGCGTCGATCGCGCTCTTCAATAGCGCGCGCGCCTCGGGCTGAGCTTCCGTCTTGGCGAGCTCCCAGCGGTCCTTGTAGATCCGGCCGAGAAGCGCGTTGGTCTCGCTCGACGGGCCGAACTCAGCGATCACTTCGGTCAGCACCTTCTCGGCCTCGGCGAAGCGGCCCTCGCGGTTCAGCGCGAAGCCGAGCTGCTCACGGATCATCTTGGCGCGCTGGAGTGGCGACGGCATACGCTGGTAGAGCTCGATCATTGCTCGGTGCGCCTTCACGTCGCGGAGCGACAGAAACAGATCGACCACCACGCCGCTCTCGACTTCGAGCAGGTTTGCAAGCGCGGGCTCGCCGGCGACCTTCTGCACGGCGTCAGGGCCGTCGCGCACCGCCGCGCGCAAGCGGTCCTTGTATTTCTTCGAGTAGTCGTGCTGCGCGCGGAACGAGTCGGTCTTGCTGTGATCGACCTCGACGCGGGGCAGGCCCTCGATTAGCTGGAAGATCGGACTGTCGTCATGCGGGTTGCCGCGCGCGGCGACCAGCTGGCCGGCGATAGCAGCGATGGTGGTCTCGGGCGAAACCGGTTCGCCGAGTCCGTCGGTCTTGTAGGAGATGCCGCGCACCAGAGCGATGTCGAACGGCAGCACGGTCCCTTCGCCGAACACGATCACGGTCGAGCGCGGCCGCATCGCGTGGCGGATGCCGAGCTCGTAGAACACGTTGGGGTTGGCGCCGGTGATGTCGGCCACGGCGTAGTGGCAGAGCATCAGCCGCTCGTACATCGGCTTGTGGATGGTGCCGCCGATCTTCTCCTCGTCGGCGCGGATCGGCTCGAGCCCGGCCTTGGCGACCGCCGGCGCGATGACCTTCTCGTACACCGCATCGAAATTGGTCACGCGGCCTGCGGCGTCGAGCTTCTTGCCGAATGGCATCAGCACGAAGCAGAGCGGAGCGAGCGGTTCAGCCTCGTCCACGAGCAAGTTCCTTTCCGGCTACTGATCGAGGTTGCTCTTGATCGCCGCCTGGATGTCGGCGTCGGGCTTGCCGAGCCATTTTTCCGCGGAGCCGGTGTGCAGCAAGCCCCAAGCCTGCTTGCCCGCGGGCGCGAACAGCACGTTCAGCTGATTGTCGCCGCAGTCGTGCGCCTTGCACACATAGCCGAGCAGGTAGGCCTGGCCGCCGAGTTGAACCGTCTTCGACGGCGTCGATGGCCCGTCAAACGTCTTGGCGTAGCTGCCGACCCATGAGGGCACCTGCTCGCCCTTGAGCATCGCCTTCCACGCGGCGAGGTATGACGGCGCCTTCAGCATATCGAACAGATAGGGGTCCTTATCCATGGCGTTGGCCACCGGCGCTGCAAGCAGCAGCACGGCAACAACGAGACGTCTGACGATCATCGTGACCTCCATGAGCTTCCCGGAACGCCTATTCTACTCTGCCCGCGTCCTTGCAGCCTACGGTCGTCCCGTAAGTGCCGAGGCTGATGCTGCTCTGCTTTTCCGGGGACACGAGCGCCTGGATCGTGCCGGCGGCGAAGCAATAATAGCGCGCCGCGAGCAGCGTGCGGTCGAGCGTCGAGCGGAAGCGCGCCGAGCGCGAAATCATGTCCATCTGTGCCCGCGCCGCGTTGGCGAGCGCGCGGGCGTTCTGCACCGCGATCGGCGGCGTCGCGGGTGCGACGGCGCCAAGAGCCGCATCGATGCCATCGCTGGTCAGGCTCTTGAGCACGAGGCAGCTGCCGCTGGCGAGATAATCCTTGTAGCCGTCGGAGTCGGTGACCGGCGCGAGCAAGCTGTTCTGCGCCTCGATCACGCGGTCGGCGATTCCTTGCGTCGCGTTGGAATCTCCAGCCACCGGCGCCACGCTCAACAGCGCCACCATCTCGTCGCTGTAGGCGAGCCAAGCCTCCGGCGCGATCTCGCTCGGCGCGGCGCCAGACGCGAACATGACGATGTCGCAAGCTTGCAGGTTCTTGAATGCCAGCGCCTGGCCCGAGCACGCGACGACGCCCAAGGCAGCGACAGCGATGCGGAGCGCGCTCAATCCAACTCTTCGCGGAGCCGCGTCAGCAGCGCCGAGCGCTGCGTCTGCGGTTTCATTGCATAGCGGTAATAGCCGACCATGTCCTTCATGCGCTGCACCTGGAGCGGCGTGAACTGCTTCATGCAGGCATCGTCGGAATAGTCCATGTAGTTCTCGACCGGGTTAAGCCGGGTCTCGTTCTCGCACGCGGATTTCTGGCCCAGCGGGCATCCCGCCGCCGAGTCGGCCTCGTAGGCGGTATCGCTGATCTCGTCGCCCGGATCGTTGCAGCCGTTCTCGAAGGTGTGGAACAGTCCGGCCCAATGGCCGATCTCGTGCACCGCGGTCATGCCAAGATCGTAGGGGGATCGCTGGCGCGACTCGGGCAGCGACATCTGGTTGATGACGACGCCGTCCATCACCGGATAGGCCCCTAGATACCAGGGGAAGGTCGCCCAACCGAGCAGCCCGTCGGGCAGGTCGGCCGTGTAGAAATTGAGCGAGCCGGGAGTGTCGCGCCCGAGCTCGGCCTTCATGGTCGCTTCCTCCGGCGTCGAGATGCCGACCTTGTACCATTTCGCGTTCTCGGTGCGGTCGATGCCGGTCGTCTGGAATTCGAGCAGCGCCGGCGCATAGACTTGGTTGAGCAGGGCGATCTGAGCCTGGAGCTGCCGGTCCGGCAGATTGCCGCTCGCACCGTCATGGATGACGTGGAAGTGGACCGGGATCACCGTCTTGGTATTGAAGTCGATATTGTTGCTGCGGAGCGCCGAGCGCACGCGCTGGGTGCGCCTGATGTCGTAGAGCGTCGGCAGCGGCGTGCCGCAGCGCCGTCCGCTCGAGAAGAACGCCGAGCGGTTTGCGTATTGCGTGGCGCCGACAGTGATCGGTCCGCTGTCGCCGTTGGGCGCATCTTCGGCGAACGCGCCGACCTTTGCCACGGTGCTCGCCAGGCCCGCGCAGATTGCGCATGTCACGAACTCGCGCCGGTTCATCGCCGTCCTTTCCTATTCGTAGCGGATGGAAGTGTCGCGGCCGCGGGAACCGGGCGGCAAGGCTTGGGGCTGGCGCTTGAGGTCATCTTCGGCCGGTCACGCGGATACGATTGCCGCAAGCCTAGCGAAAAACCGCGAAAGCGTCACGTTAAAGGGAGGCAAGAATACCTCTTCCTGGCGCCGAGAGATCGGCTGCCAAGGGGCTGCGGGCTACGGGCCAGCTGCTAGTGGCGAACGAGAGGCCAGCCCTGAAGGTTTGGTCGGAGCGCCGCGACCGGGGTCTCCGGCGAAGACTGATAGGCGCCCGAGGGCTTGAGTGTCGCCGGGCCGAGCAGACGGCGTTCCGGCACTGCGGCGGAGGCGGCCCACAGCGCCTCGAAGGCGAGCCGCCCATGCATGACCCTGACCGAGCCGCCTTCGTCGAACAGAGCGAGCGCGTTTCGCTTGTCAGCGTCGCGCCGCATCGGGTCGCCCGACCAGCACATTATCTCGCCGTAGGTGACTTGCTCATGCGCGTCGAGCAGGCGGGGATTGCGCGCCCAGCGAATCAATTCGCCTGACTGCTCGCGCGGCGCCAGTTCGGAGAGGCTCGCGAACAGCTCGCGGAGATCCTCGGCGGGATCGAGCCTGGCGAGAATCGCCTTGGCGCCGATCGCGGCGCGATCAGCTCGTCCTTCATGGCGACCAGCGCCTTGGCCGGGCATGAGCTCGCTGAGCGCAAGATCAGGGTTAACGTTGCCTGCGTCTTGCCGGCGTCCCGCATGCGCGCGATGAAGCGCGACACCATCTCGCTATGCCGATCGAGGTCGGCCTGCTTGAAATCCCTCGAACTTCCCGAACCGGCCACGACGTGCATTCTGTCCCCTCGTCTCGTGGAAGTGGCTGCCGGGCAGACGCTATGGCGCTTGGCCGTGGCTTGCCATGAATAGCAAGAACAGGGTTAAGGAAGGCTTGATCGCGGGCCTTTTGAGATACGCCAAACGCTAAGACCTCTGCCGGTAGATGGCCGATTTTCGGCCTCGGCATCCCTGGTTGAGCCCGGGCCAGACCCCCGTCCGACAAACCCCGGGCGCTCATGCCCCGAATCCGAACGTCCGGGCTGCGACTCGGTTCACGCGTCTGTCAAAATTTTTCGCGGGCAGGCCCCGCGAAAGCGGCCCTCAACCAAATTGCGGCAAAAAGGATATATTCATCCAAAACCGGACAATCCGGGTGCCGGGCGAGGGCGGAGGCGCACATGGTGGCTTGGCTTGTATTGATCGGGATCGTTCTGGTCCCGACTGCCGGCTTCCTGCTGTGGAGCTGGCGAAGCTCCCGCAACGATATGGTCCTGATGCGGGCGACCGAGACGACCCGCGCCGTTGACGTTGCCAAGCTCCCCAGCGGAAGCCTGGTCGAGGTCAAGGGCAAGCTCCGCTGCGCCGCTCCGTTGACCGGGGAACTGTCGAAGAGCCCATGCGCTCATTTCGTCGCCACCGTCGAGCGCGATTACGAGGTCTGGGAGCATGACGCGAAACATCAGACCTCCTACCGCGCGCGGAAGACCGAAATCGTGCAGTCGACCACGGTCTTTGCGCCCTTCGAGATCGAGGACGACAGCGGCAGGGCCGCGGTCTCGGCCGAGGCGGCGATCGTCGAAGGTTTAGCTGCCGTCGACCGCTACGATGTTTATGACGCGGCGGCAAATGCGAGCCTTATGCAGGCGGCTTTGAATGGCGGAACCGCCGACGATCGGACGCTCGGCTTCCGCTACAAGGAGACGCACCTTCCTCTCGACGCCGACATCTATGTGCTTGGCGTGGTCGGCAAGGATCGCTGCATCGGGGTCCCGGAGTCGGGCGCCAAGGGCCAGCGCTTCCTCATCAGCGTCAAATCCGAGGAGGCGCGCGCCGCCGAACTCGGCGACAAGAGCAGATGGATGCTCGGGCTCGGCGTCTCGTTTCTGATCGTTGCGGCCGCCTGTCTCGGGTCGGCTTATTGGATGGCGCGCAGCGGGTTCAGCCTGGAGGGTCCGCGCGAAATTCTGCAAAACGATACCTGGTAGTAGCGCCCCGCCATGTGCCGTTCTCCCACGCCCGGCGAGGCGCCGAGCTCGCGTGCGGCGCGGTACCGCATGTGCCGGTCCGGATGTTTCCCCAATCGCACGCTACGCCAATCCCGGAATTTGGGGATTGAAGGTCCATGCCCATGCGTCTCTGCGCTGCGCTTCTCGTCCTGCTCGCCTCGGTCAGTGCGTCAGAGGCCGCGCCCAACGTCGTCGTCATCATGACCGACGACCAGGAGGACACGGGCTCGATGGCCTATATGCCGAAGCTGCACGCCCTTGTCGCCGAGCAGGGCGTGACCTTCACCAACAGCTTCGTCAATCTGCCGCTCTGCGCGCCGAGCCGCGCCTCGTTCTTCACCGGCCAGGGCGCCCACAACACCGGCATTAAGGCCAACAACCCCAAGGACAGCGGCGGCTGGGACGCGTTCAAGGCCAAGGAGGACAATGCGCTCCCGGTTTGGCTCGATAAGGCTGGCTACAAGACGGCGCTGCTCGGCAAATATCTCAATCGCTACGGCCAGGAGAGCAAATGGGGCGCGCTGCTCGCCTGGGCCGGCAACTATCTCGACATCGCCTTGAAGGGACCGAGCATCGGCAATCCCGCGGATTGGGTGCCGGCCGGCTGGGACCTCTGGTACGCGTTCACCGGCTCGCGCGCCCGCTATTACGATTACGAGGTCAACGAGAACGGCACGATCCTGAGCTTCGGCCATCGCCCGGTCGATTACGCGACCGACGTTCTGAAGGATCGCGCCGTGCGCTTCATCGCCGACGAGGCCGGCAAGCCCGAGCCGTTCTTCCTCTATATCGCCACCAAGGCGGCGCACACCCAAGGCAAACGCGCGATACCGGCGCCCCAATATGCCGACGCCTTCAAGGATGTTGGTCTCCCTCTCAAGCCGTCGTTCAATGAGCAGGACGTCGCGCGCAAGGCCCTGAAGGCCCCGCTCATTCACGGCGAGACCGAGCAGGAACTGATCAAGAGCTACCGCGCCGAGCTCCAGTCGCTGCAATCGGTCGACGATCTGGTCGAGGCGGTAGTCGAGGCCTTGAAGCAGGCGGGCAAGCTCGACGACACGGTGATCATCTACACCTCGGACAACGGCTTCATGTTCGGCGAGCACCGTTTGATCGGCAAGTCGGCAGGCTACGAGGAATCGCTCAAGGTGCCGCTCGTCATGCGCGGTCCGGGCATCCCGAAGAACGCGACGCGCGATGGGCTCGTCAACAATCTCGATGTAGTCGCGACCATTGCCGAGATCGCGGCTGCCGCGCCCGGCTATGCGCTCGACGGCAAGTCGCTCACCCCACTCCTCGCCGATGCGCATGCGCCGTGGCGCAGCGCACTCGGGTTCGAAAGCCCGATCAACCGCTTTCAGAAGCCGAACAATCGCTTCACCGGCGTGCGCACCGCGACCCGCAAATACGTGAAATATGCGAGCGGCTTCGAGGAGCTGTTCGACCTGCAAGTCGATCCGCACGAGCTTCATAATGCGGCGGACAAGGGAGCCTATGCGGCCGACCTCGCCACGCTCCGAAGCCTTAACGACGCGCTCAAGGACTGCTCCGGCCAGAGCTGCTTCGTGCCTTAGCCTTGCCGCCGCCACCCCGCCGTCGCCAACGAGACGGTTGGTGTTGGCGCGAAGCAGGCATAAATAGACGTCCATGACCGAACATCTCACCAAAGAACGCATCCTCGAGGCGCTGAAGCGCGTCAAGGGCCCGGACCTTCGCGACGACATCGTCTCTCTCGGCCTCGTCTCGGAGGTCGTGATCCACAATGGCAAGGTCTATTTCGCCATCTCCATAGACCCGGCGCGGGCCGGCGAGCTCGAAGCCTTGCGCGCGGCGGCGGAGAAGGCCGTGTCCACCGTGCCGGGGGTCGAGGGCGTTGCGGTCACGCTGACCGCCGACCGCTCGCCGGGGGCTCAGCGGACAGGCAGCAACGGCAACGGCCATGGCGCCGCCGCTCCCCCACCGGCCGGCCGCGCGGCCGGCCCATCGCCGTCGTTCACTAGCCCGGGCGCCGCGCGTGACGCGCGACATCGCCCCGGCGGCTTGCCGGGCGTCGCCAATATCATCGCCGTTGCCTCCGGCAAAGGCGGCGTCGGCAAATCGACCACCGCCGTCAACTTGGCGTTGGGGCTGAAGGAGCTGGGGCTGCGAGTTGGCCTCCTCGACGCCGACGTTTACGGCCCGTCGATGCCGCGCCTGCTCGGGCTCAAGGGCCAGCCGCAACAGCTTTCCGGCAACAAGCTCGAGCCGATGCAGGCTTACGGCTTGAAGGTCATGTCGATGGGCTTCCTCGTCGATGAGGAGACACCGATGATCTGGCGCGGGCCGATGGTCATGTCGGCGCTGTCGCAGATGTTGAAGGATGTCGCCTGGGGCGAACTCGACGTGCTCGTGGTCGACATGCCGCCAGGCACCGGCGACGCCCAGCTCACCATGGCGCAGCAGGTCCCGCTCGCCGGTGCGGTCATCGTCTCGACGCCGCAGGATCTCGCGCTGATCGATGCGCGCAAGGGCCTCGCCATGTTCCGCAAGGTGAACGTGCCGGTGCTCGGCATCGTCGAGAACATGAGCACCTTCATCTGCCCGCATTGCGGAGAGCGCTCGGACATATTCGGTCATGGCGGTGCGCGCGCCGACGCGGTGAGGCTCGGGGTTCCCTTCTTGGGCGAGGTGCCGCTGACGCTTGCGATCCGCGAGACATCCGACGCCGGGCGGCCGGTGACGGCGACCGATCCGACCTCGCCGCCGGCGCAGGCCTATCGCGAGATCGCCGGCAGGGTTCTCGCCGAGTTGCAGCGCGAAAAGGGTTCCGCGCGCGCTGCGCCACAAATTGTGATGGAAAACTAGAGGCTTGTTCAAAGGCAGCCAACTCAGCTAACTCGGTTCAGGCGTAGCGAGTGCCCCACGCAACCTTCGCTATAAGCCGCCGTGATCAGATCCGATCGAGCAAAATTACCGGTTTTCGCGATTGGCGCTGGCGTCGTCCACGCCATCGGCATCGCCATCCTCTTGCCGCTCCTGATCACCCTGCCGGGGACCGGCCACAACCCGCAAAGGCCGGTCAATATCGAGGTCAATGTCAACGCGAAGGGCCCGCCGCGGCCAATCGTGCCTGACGTCGCCTCGATGCATTACGCCGCCGACGATGCCACCTCTGCGCTTCCTGCCGCCGACGATGCGACCTTTGCGCTTCCTGCCGCCGGCGGCAGGCCGCTCGTGGATGTCAGCCCAGATGCGTCCCCCGAGGACGGCTTGCAGGCGCCGCCGCTGAGCGGCAAGCCGGCCGCTTCCGCCGCGCCCGCCAAGAAGGTGAAGCCCAAGGCCGGAGCGAAGAGCTTCAGGCCCGCCTCCAAGACCGCACGCGCGCCTCAGCAGAAGAAGTCGATTCTGGCGCGGGGGAAGCCGCTGTTCAAGGGAACCGGCGGCCGCACCAGCGTGAAAACTCCGGCTCAAGGCTCGTGGACGTCGCTGCTCAATGCGTCGCCGTCGGCTGCCGATGCCCGCTAGAGGACGGTGATCAGGCGGCGCTGCTGCGCGAGGTAATCGAGGTGACCTTGTCCTGGTGCGACTTGCTTTGCTGTTCGGCAGCGCCGGGATAGCCGTACAGGAAGCCTTGCACTTGCGGGCAGCCGAACTCGCGCAGCATCGCCGCTTGCTCTTCGGTCTCCACGCCTTCGGCGGTGATCGTCACGTCGAGCGACTTGCCGAGCGCGATGATGGTCTTGACGATCGCCCGCATCGCGGGATCGCGCGTCATGTTGCGGATGAACTGCCGGTCGATCTTGATCTTGGAGAACGGGAAGCGGGCGAGATAGCTCAGGCTCGAATAGCCGGTGCCGAAATCGTCCATGGCGATGGCGATGCCGAGATCGCGCAACCGGTTGAGCTTGCCGAGCACTTCCTCGGTGTCGTTGATGAGCAGGCTCTCGGTGATCTCGAGCTCGAGCCGCGCCGGATCGAGCCCCGTCTCCCTCAGCACCTGGGCGACCGTCCCGGCAATATCGCCGTCGCGGAACTGCGCCGGCGACAGGTTGACCGCGACCGTCAAAGGCTCCGACCACGTCATGGCGTCGTTGCAGGCGCGCCTGAGCACCCATTCGCCGATCGGCACGATCAGCCCGGTATCCTCGGCGACCGAGATGAAGTGCCCGGGAGCGATCTTGCCGTGCACCGGGTGATGCCAGCGGATCAGCGCCTCGGAGCCGCATTGCCGCTCGGTGAGGAGATCGTATTGCGGCTGGTAGACGACGTCGAATTCCTCGCGGCCGAGCGCCAAGCGAAGCTCATGTTCGACCGTGCGGCGGCGTTGCAGCGCTTTGTCCATGCTCGGCTCGAAGAAGCTCATGCGCTGGCCGCCGTCGCCCTTGGCACGCGCGAGCGCGATGGCCGCATGGCGCAGCACGGTCGACGCCTTGTCGCCGTCGGCAGGGGCGAGCGCGATGCCGACGCTGGTGGTGCACAGCACCTCCTTGTCGCCCACCTGAAACGGCCGGCGCAAGGCCTCGACCAGACGATTCATGAAGGCCATCACGTCGCCGAGATTGGTGATGTCGACCAGGGCGATGGCGAACTCGTCGGCGCTCAGCCGCGCCAGCAGGTCGCCTTCGCGCAAGCTCGTTTTGATGCGCGCGGCGATCTCGCGCAGCACCTGATCGCCGCCGCCCGGCTCGGCCGAGTCGTTGATTTCCTTGAACTTGTCTATGTTGAGACAGAGCACCGCGATATGCGTGTGATCGCGGTTCATGCGCATGATGGCTTCGGCGAGGCCGTCGCTGAATGCCTTGCGGTTAGCAAGCCCGGTCAGCGCATCGTGACTTTCGAGATAGCGCACTTGCTCCTCGGCCTCGCGGCGCTCCTGGCTGCGCATCCAGGCGAAGGCGAGCGGCGTGGCGATGCCGACGCCGAGCAGCATTAGCGTGATCGCGGCAATGACGCCGAAATAGTCGGACAGCACGCTCGCTTGGTCGGTCTGGTTGAGGTAAACGACGAGCGTTCCGTCGGGGACGCCGCTCAACTGGAGCGGCAGGGTGACCACGGCGAAGTTGGTCGGCGCGCCGCCTTCGCCAGCGCTCTGGTACAAGGCGATCTCCGGCGTCTCGGGCGTCGGGCCCGCCACGGCGGCGCTCGACAGGTTCAGTCCGGACATCCCGCTGGTAAATTTCAGGCGATCGCTCTCATCGTAGAGCTCGAAGCGGAGAACGCGGTGAGCGTATCCGGCACGTTCGATGATGTTGGCGAGTTGCGGCGCAAGCCCCGGACGCGCGAGAGCATCGAACACGGCGTCCGGCTCTTTCAGCATTTGTGCGCGGATGCGGTCTGCGGCGACCACGGCCTCGCGCCTGAGCTCGAGTTGGCTCACGCGCGCGGGCGCAACCAAGGCGGTGACCGCGATCAACGCGCAGAGCAGCGCCAATCCGGTCCAGTGCCACTGATTTTTAAGCGAACCCAAAGCCGACATCGATTTTTGCCGTTGCCTCCGGAGGACCCGCCGAGTCCCCGATTAACGCGGCAATTTATCGATCGATCAGTTAAAAACGCCGTAAGCAGGGAGCTTAACGAGGGCTGACGGGACGGTTTGCCCGCCGGTTCAATGCTTTGTCTAGGCCCAAAGAGGGCCTGCCGCGTAACGATCGGTTAACCGAGGTTGCGAAGCTTACCCGCCCGTCATCGACATATGGCGGCCGATCGACGGCTTGCTCCCGCGCTCGATGACGAAGTCATGCCCCTTCGGCTTGCGTGCGATCGCCTCGCCGATTGCCGCATGCAGCAGATCGTCGCTGGCGCTCGCCCGCAGCGGCGCACGGAGATCCGCCGCATCCTCCTGGCCGAGGCACATGAACAGCGTGCCGGTGCAGGTGACCCGCACCCGATTGCACGACTCGCAGAAATTGTGGGTCATCGGCGTGATGAAGCCGAGCCTGCCGCCGGTCTCGCGCACCCGCGCGTAGCGCGCCGGACCGCCCGAGCGGTGGTCGATATCTTCAAGCGTGAAGCGCTGGTTGAGGCTCGCGCGGACGAGAGACAGCGGCAGGTATTGCGCGGTCCGGTCGCCGTCGATTTCGCCCATCGGCATGGTCTCGATCAGCGTGAGGTCGAAGCCGCGGCTGTGGCTCCAGCCGATCAGATCGACGATCTCATCCTCGTTCACGTCGCGGAGCGCCACGGTGTTGATCTTGATCTTGAGCCCGGCGCGGTCGGCGGCGTCGATGCCTGCCATCACCTGGCCGAAATCGCCGAAGCGGGTGATGGCGCGGAACTTGGCCGCGTCGAGCGTGTCGAGCGACACGTTGAGCCGGACGATGCCGCAATCGGCGAGCGCTTGCGCATAACGCTGAAGCTGGCTGCCATTGGTGGTGAGCGTCAGCTCGTCGAGCCCGTTGCCGAGGTGGCGCGACAGAGCCTCGATAAGCCACATGATGTTGCGGCGGACGAGCGGCTCCCCCCCGGTCAGCCTGAGCTTTCGCACGCCGCGCGCGACGAAGGCGCTTGCCAGCCGGTCGATCTCCTCGAGGCTGAGCAGCTCCTGCCGGGGCAGGAAGGTCATGGTGTCGGACATGCAATAGACGCAGCGGAAGTCGCACCGGTCGGTGACCGAGATGCGCAAATAGCTGATGCTTCGGCCGAACCGATCGATCAGCCTGTCTGCTCCGCTAGCCATTTTGCTCGTCGTCTCCTTCCCGTGCCGGCGTCTTTATCTTGCGCCGATAGGCCTTGGCGCTCTTGACCACGCGCTTGCGATAGATCGGGCTCCCAAGTGCCGCAGCAGCGGCGCTCCGGCGCTTGACCGGGTTCTTCGCCGTCACCTTGCGACCGGTTTGCCGCTTCGCCACCTTCCGACCCTTAGCACCGAGCGCTTTCCCCTCTAATATGGGGCTTCCGGCCTTCCATATCATGGTTGGCGCGAGCGAAAAGGGCATGACGCAAGGAGTAGCGGCAAAATGGACGAGCAACGCTTCAACATGTCGATGCGGAAATATCTGAAGGAGGTGGGCGTCACCTCGCAACAGGCCATCGAGCAGGTAATGCGAGACGAGGGCCTGGAAGGCAAGGGGAAGCTCCAGATGAAAATGGTCCTGACCGCCAAGGGCACCGACCTCAATCATATCGTCGAAGGCGAGATCGACCTTGGCTGAGAACCATAGGTTGCACCTGGCCGGGGCCGAGCCCTGGCCGACCGAGCTCAAGCTCAGCAAGGACCGCCGCCTGCTGAGCGTCGCGTTCGACGATGGGGTGCGTGTCGAGCTGCCGGCGGAGTTGTTGCGCGTCATGTCGCCGAGCGCCGAGGTGCAGGGCCATTCGCCGGAGCAGCGCGTGACCGTCGCCGGCAAGAAGAATGTCGGCATCCTCCGGCTCGAGCCGGTCGGCAATTACGCGGTGCGCGTCGTGTTCGACGACACTCACGATACCGGCCTCTATGTGTGGGCCTATCTGCGCGAGCTCGGCGAGCACAAGGAAGCGCGCTGGCAGGAATACCTGCAGGACCTCGCCGCCAAGAAGCTCGCCCGCTAGAGCATGATCCGGAAATGTGGGAACCGGCTTTCCGAAAACATCATGCTCAAAACGAACAGCTAGAGCGCCGCCGTGATTCGATCGCGGTCGATAGCGTTCTAGCTTTTCATCTCCTTGGCGAGCAGGGCGCGCTTGCGCTCGATGCCGCCACGATAGCCGGTCAGCGAGCCGTCAGATCCGATCACGCGGTGACAGGGGATTGCCACCGAGATTTTGTTGGACCCACAGGCGCGTGCCACCGCACGGGTCGATTGGGGCGCGCCGATGATCTTGGCAATCTCGGCGTAGCTTGCCGTGGAGCCCACGGGTATTTGCCGGAGCGCGTTCCACACGCGGTGCTGAAACGCCGTTCCGCGAATGTCCAGGGGCAGATCGAACCCGATCGTTGGATCTTCGATAAAAGCGACGACTGTGGAGGTGAGCTGCTCGAAGGCGGGGTCGCCGGCGACGAGCCGCGCGTTCGGAAACCACGTTCTGAGGTCGTGCGCAAGACCGTCCGGGTCGTCGCCGAAGAAGATTGCGCACACGCCCTTGTCGCTCGATGCCACCAGCACCAAGCCGAGCGAGCTTTCGCCAACCGCGAACTTGATTTCGGCATTGGCGCCGCCGGAGCGGAACTGGCTCGGAGTCATTCCCAGCGTCTCCGAGGAGGTCGCGTAAAAGCGGCCATTTGAGCTGAAGCCCGCGTCATAGATTGCCTCGGTTACAGATTGGGGTTTCGCCAGGGCCGCGCGCACCCGCTTGTTGCGGTGGGCGATGGCATAGGCCTTGGGCGTGACGCCGAGTACCGACTTGAAGATGCGATGGAAATGATAGCGGCTCAAGCCGACTTGCCGCGCGAGCTCGTCGAGCTTAGGCGCGTCCTCCGCCGCCTCGATCAGTCGGCAGGCATCGGCCACCATGCTCGCATGGGCCTCGGCGAGCGACGGCGCATTCGGCTTGCAGCGCTTGCATGGGCGAAAGCCCGCCGCCTCGGCGTCCTCGGCGGTGTGGTGGAAGCGGACATGGCCGCGCTTGGGGCGCCGCGCCGCACAGGACGGCCGGCAATAGATGCCGGTGGTCTCGACCGAATAATAGAAATGACCGTCGAACGCCGCGTCACGCGCGAGCACCGCCCCCCAGCGCGCATCGTCGAGCATAGGCGCCGCTGAGGGCGGCAGGCTGAGCGCATCCTGCGTATGGCGCATGGTCTTGGTCCTCTAACGATCGCTTGCGTTGGCTGATCGCTTACGCCGCTAGCGCCTGCCGCGCACTCCGGTCCTTGCGGTCAAACTCGAAAACCAGTCGATCGCCTCGCTGTGGCGGCGATGCACATTGGCTACAAGTGTGTTCGCTCGGCGGGCGCATTCGGCAGCTCGACCCGGTACAGCGTCCCTTCTGGCCCGTCGGTCAGGATATACAGCGACCCGCCCGCGTCGCGCCGGACATCGCGGATACGTCCAAGCTGGTTCCGGAAAAGGTGCTCTTCGGTGATGCCGCAGTCGCCGGTCAGGCTCAATTGTACCACCATTTGACCGGCGAGCGCCCCGATCCAGACCGCGGTGCGGTCCGGCTTGGTCTCGACCGCAAGCGAGCTCGGGGCGATCGAGATAGGCACCCAATACCGCACCGGCAGCACTGTTCCTGGCTGCTCGCTGTTGATCGCGATGGGTCGCCCCGAATAGTCGACGCCGTAGGTTGCGACCGGCCAACCATAATTGCCGCCGGGACGTATCAGATTGAGCTCATCGCCGCCTTGCGGACCGTGCTCGTCAGACCATAGCTCTCCGGTCGCCCGGTCGAAGGCGAGTCCTTGAGGATTGCGGTGGCCGTAGCTCCAGATTTCCGGGCGCGCGCGCTCCTCGAAGCGAAACGGATTGTCTTCCGGAATCGAGCCGTCGATGCGGATGCGCACGATGGTGCCGGCGGTGTCCGACAGGTCTTGCGCCTTGTCGGCGTCCCAGCGGTCGCCGAGCGAAAGAAAAAGATAGCCGTCGCCGCTGAGCGCAAGCCGGCCGCCGAGCAGCTCCGGCTTTGCTCCCGGGCTGCCTTCGAAGAGGACCTGCTCGTCTTCGAGCGTCTCGCGGCTTGGATCGAAGCGGGCGCGCATCACGCGGACGACCGAGGCCGTCTCCTCGCCTTGCAGATACGAAATGTAGATCAGTCCATTGGCCCCGAAGTCGGAATCGACCGCGACGTCGAGAAGTCCGCCATGGCCGGAGTAGAGGACGCCCGGGACGCCGTCGACCGCGTGCTGGCCGCCGTCCTGTGTCAAATGCTGCAACCGGCCCGGGCGCTCCGTCACGAGGAAAGAACCGTCGGGCAGAAGAGCGACCGACCAGGGCATGTCGAACGGCCCCGCAATATGCTCAGCCACCAGATCGGCGCCTCCGGCGAGGACGAATCCGGCCTCATCCTCAGGTGTCGTCCATGATCTCGACGGCGGACATTCGGACGCGAGCGCCGGCGCCAGCGACAACACGAACCAGACAGCAGCAGCGACTAACCCATGAATTTTTAGGCACGGCATGGCAGCCCCCGATTGTGTTGCGTTGCGATTGGAATGATTTTCGCGGGATGGGAGTTGGGCTTGGCTACGTTGTGGCGACGAAGTCGGAACCCGAGCCTCCATCAGTCTCCCCATCAGGCGAGTATAGCAGGACGATTGCGGGCCATCCCACCCGTCATGGATGCGTCACGGAGGCAGCGGAAGAATGTCGCAAAAGCGTGATAATCCAAGCGCAATCATGTACGACAGAATGGCTGTCGATTCGACGAAGCCGCGGGGAGAAGCGCTTGAGCGATCAGGCAGAACACGGCGTCCCGGCGCTGCCGAAGGGTGTTATCGGCCGGGCCGTCAACGCCGTCATACGCGGCTTTCGCGAGCTCTACACACGGCTTTGGACCTCGCTCTGGCAGATCGTCGCCGTCGCCGTCATCATGGTGTCCTTGGTGCTGATTGCCGGCCTCTCCAAGGCCTTCGCCCTGATTGCCTTCACCAGCTTCGTCGCCTCAGTGCTGTTGCTGCCGCGTCATGACGCCGAGCCGGCGCAAGAGGCCGATGCCAAGCGCCCGGCATCATCGGGGCGGACTGCCGCCGCCATGAATGTCATGGCCGAGGCGCTTCCCGATCCCGTGATCCTGATCGACCAGGCGGGGCAGGTGCTGTTCTGCAATGCGCCGGCGCGCGGCCTGTTCGCCTCCTTGCGCCATGGGAGTCACATCTCGTCGGTCATCCGCACGCCGGAATTCCTCGACGCGGTGAGCATGGCGCCGGAACGCGGCCGCGCCGTCACCGTCACCTATGCCGAGCGCGTGCCGGTCGGCCGCCGCATGGCGGCCACCGTCGCCCCGCTCAGCCGCGGTACCGACCGCGCCGGTAACATCCTCGTCCTGTTGCGCGACCTGACCGAGGTCGAGCGCATCAACCAGATGCGCGCCGACTTCATCGCCAATGCGAGCCACGAGCTCCGCACCCCGCTCGCGTCGCTGCGCGGTTTCATCGAGACCCTGCAAAGCTCGGCGAAGCAGGATCCCGGCGCGCGCGAGCGCTTCCTACCGATCATGGCCGAGCAGGCCTCGCGCATGACGCGCCTGATCGACGCTCTGTTGTCGTTGAGCCGCGTCGAGATGAACGCCCACGTGCCGCCGTCCGACCTCGTCGATCTGAACGACGTCATCGATCATGCCAAGGACACGCTCGATCCTCTCGCCCGCGAGATGGGCTTCCGCCTCGACGTCGTGCGCTTCCCGCGGCCGGCGGTGGTGCGCGGCGACCGCGACGAGCTGGTGCAGGTGCTCCAGAACCTGGTGCAGAACGCAATCAAATATGGCGACCGGGACGGCCAGGTACGTATCGAGGCGAAGCATATCCCTTCGCTCGGCCGCCAGGCGGGCCGTTACGCCATCGCCGTGATCGACAAGGGGCCCGGCATTTTACCCGAGCATCTGCCCCGCCTGACCGAACGCTTTTACCGTGTCGATGTCGCCTCGAGCCGCGAGAAGGGCGGCACCGGTCTCGGCCTCGCCATCGTCAAGCACATCTTGAATCGGCATAAGGGCGAACTCGCCATCGCCTCGACCCCGGGTAAGGGCTCGACCTTCACGGTGATGCTGAGCGAGGTGAAGACCGCGGTCCCCGACCGGGGCGCCGCCGCCGGCTAGGCTCACATAGCTTTGACGATAGCGTCAGCCTGCTGTTTCTCCCGCTCTTCCTTGCGCTCGCTGTAGCGGCTTGTCAGGTAAGCCGACACGCCGCGCGTCAGCAGCGTGAATTTCACGAGCTCCTCCATGACGTCAACGACACGGTCATAATACGCAGAGGGCTTCATCCGTCCCGCGTCATCGAACTGTTCGTAGGCTTTGGGTACTGACGATTGGTTCGGGATGGTAATCATCCTCATCCATCGGCCGAGGACACGCAGTTGGTTCACCGCGTTGAACGACTGCGACCCTCCGCTAACTTGCATGACCGCGAGCGTCTTGCCCTGCGTCGGCCGCACCGCTCCGAGCGACAGCGGTATCCAGTCGATCTGCGCCTTCATGATGCCGCTCATCGCCCCATGTCGCTCTGGGCTGCACCAGACCTGACCCTCCGACCATGACGATAGCTCGCGCAGTTCCTGGACTCTTGCGTGCTCGGCAGGTTCGTCGTCAGGCAACGGCAGCCCGGAGGGGTTAAAGATACGAACCTCTGCGCCGAGCGATTCCAGAAGCCGCGCGGCCTCCATGGTCAAGAAGCGGCTGTAGGATCGGGTTCGGAGCGAGCCGTACAGCATAAGCAGCCGCGGCGAATGAGAGGGAAGCGAGCCGTGCAGACCGGTCGACATCTGGATATTCGAACGCCTCGCCAACGACGTTGGGAAGGTCATGCATCTGGCGCGACATGGGCGTACCGACCTCATTTCCACAATTCTCGAAATGTCGAAGTAGGCCACAGACCGTCTTTACGTCAATCCTCGGCATACGTCTCATGGGCGCGCGGCGTTGGATTGGATCAAGGCTTTCCACAGCCCATTGGCTTGCGTTTGCGCCACTTTCCAGACTGTCACCCAACTGTCGCGTAAGTGACATAGTAGGTTTATTACGCGGCGCTATCGCTCGCGCCAACGATGGGGGAGGGGTCCTCCATCGCGGGGTCCGTTTGGTACGGACCGCTATTCTCCACCCTAAGGGAGAGCGAATATGAGGTTCATGTCTTATGCGGCGGCTGCGGCGCTTGCCGCGGTGTTCACCGTCAACACGGCGGTTGCCGGCGATATCTCAGGGGCAGGCGCGACCTTCCCCTATCCGATTTATGCCAAGTGGGCTGATGCCTACAAGAAAGAGACCGGAATCGGCCTGAACTATCAGTCGATCGGCTCGGGCGGCGGCATCAAGCAGATCGAGGCCAAAACGGTCACGTTCGGCGCCACCGACAAGCCGCTCGCCGAGAAGGATCTCACCGACAATGGTCTGGTGCAGTTCCCGATGGTGATGGGCGGCATCGTTCCGGTCATCAATGTCGAGGGCGTGGCCCCCGGCGAGCTCGTGCTCGACGGTCCGACGCTCGCCAGTATCTTCCTGGGCACGATCACCAAATGGGACGATGAGGCGATCAAGAAACTCAATCCGAAGGCCAAGCTGCCCTCGAGCGCCATCGCCGTCGTGCACCGCTCCGACGGATCGGGCACCACCTTCAACTTCACCAATTACCTGAACAAGGTAAGCCCGGAGTGGAAGGACAAGGTCGGTTCTGACGCTTCGGTCGAATGGCCGGTCGGCATCGGTGCCAAGGGTAACGAGGGCGTGGCCAATAACGTGGCCCAGACCAAGGGCTCGATCGGCTATGTCGAGTATGCCTATGCCAAGCAGAACAAGATGACCCACACCAGCATGGTCAATAAGGACGGCAAGACAGTCGCCCCCGAGATCAAGTCGTTCACGGCCGCCGCCGCCAGCGCCGATTGGAAGTCGGTGCCCGGCTTCGGCGTGATCTTGACCGACCAGGCCGGCGCGGAGTCGTGGCCGCTGACCGCCGCCACCTTCATTCTCATGCAGCAGGTGCCGGTCAGCGCCGAGGATTCGACCATCGCGCTCAAGTTCTTCGACTGGGCCTATAGCAAGGGCGACAAGATGGCCGAAGAGCTCGACTACATCCCCATGCCCGACGCCGTTGTCGAGCTCGTGCATGAGGCGTGGAAGAACATCAAAGACACGGCTGGCAAGCCTGTCTTCGCGATGAACTAGAGTTCGCGCTTGTTGACGGGGATAGGGCGGCACGAGGCCGCCCTATCCTCGACTTTCGAGGAAGCTGACCGTGCTTGAGAGTGGGAATCTTTGAGATGATGGACGCGACCGTCGCCGAGAGAAATCTCGCTTTCGTCCATCAAGACGCGGCGCGCGCCAAGACCTTGCGCCGGTTCGCCATTGGCGACCGCGCCTTCAAGGCGATTACCCAGTTCTCGGCGATCACCGTGCTCGTGCTGCTGGCCGGCGTCATGCTGGCGCTGGTCCATGGCTCGCTTCCCGCATGGCGCGCCTTTGGCTTTGGCTTCTTCACCTCGCAGAGCTGGAATCCTGTCACCGAGAAGTTCGGCGCGCTGCCGGCCATCTACGGCACGCTGCTGACCTCCTTCCTCGCCATGCTGATCGGCGTTCCCGTCAGCCTCGGCATCGCCATTTTCCTCACCGAGATCTGCCCGCAGAGCCTGCGCCGCACAATCGGCATCGCCATAGAGCTGCTTGCAGGCATCCCCAGCATCATCTACGGCATCTGGGGCCTGTTCGTGTTCGCGCCTTGGTTCCAGGTTCACGTGCAGCCGTTCCTGATCGATACCTTCGCCGAGATACCCATTCTCAACCAGCTGTTCGCCGGTCCGCCTTATGGCATCGGCATGCTGACCGCGGGTCTCATCCTCGCCATCATGGTGCTGCCGTTCATCACCTCCATCACGCGCGAAGTTTTCGATACTGTCCCGCCGGTTCTGAAGGAAGCCGCCTACGGCATCGGCTGCACCCGCTGGGAGGTCATGCGCCGCGTGGTCATCCCCTATACGCGGGTCGGCATCATTGGCGGCGTGATGCTGGGCTTGGGGCGCGCTCTCGGCGAGACCATGGCGGTGACCTTCGTCATCGGCAATGCCCACCGCATCATGCCGTCGATTCTCGCGCCCGGCACCACCATCTCGGCGTCGATCGCCAACGAGTTCACCGAGGCGACCGGCGATCTCTACACCGCGTCCTTGATCGCCCTCGGCCTCATCCTGTTCTTGATCACCTTCATCGTGCTTGCCTGCGCGAGGTTCATGCTGATGCGCATCGAGCGGAAAGCGGGGAGGTAGCATGGCAAGCATGACCAAGACCCCCCGCTTTTATCGCCGGCGCTTCGGCGATCGCATGGCGACGGCGCTATCGATCGGCGCCGCCGTCTTTGGCCTGACTTGGCTGGTGCTGATCCTGCTCGTCCTGGTGGTGAAGGGCGTGGGCGGCCTCTCGCTTGCGGTGTTCACCGAAATGACGCCGCCTCCGGGCAGCGCCGGTGGCCTGCTCAACGCCATTGTCGGCAGCCTGATCCTGACCGTGCTCGCGGTCATATTCGGCACGCCGCTCGGCATGCTGGCTGGCACCTACATGGCGGAATACGGCCGCTACTCCAAGCTCACGATGGTGGTCCGGTTCATCAACGACATTCTCCTCAGCGCGCCCTCGATCGTCATCGGCCTGTTCGTCTACGAGATCATGGTCGTCCAGATGGGGCATTTCTCCGGTTGGGCGGGCGCCGTGGCGCTCGCCATCATCGTCATCCCGGTCGTCGTGCGGACCACCGAGGACATGCTGCTGCTGGTTCCTAACACGTTGCGCGAGGCTTCCTCGGCGCTTGGGCTGCCGCGATGGCTGGTGATCCGGCATGTCGCCTATCGGGCGGCGCGCGCCGGTATCATCACCGGCGTGCTGCTCGCCGTTGCCCGCATCACCGGCGAGACGGCCCCGCTGCTGTTCACCGCCCTCAACAACCAGTTCTTCAGCTGGAACTTCAATGCGCCGATGGCGAGCCTGCCGGTCGTCATCTTCCAGTTTGCCCTGAGCCCCTATCAGGACTGGCAGCAGCTTGCCTGGACCGGCGCGCTGCTCATCACGGTCACGGTGCTGGGCTTGAGCATCTTGGCGCGGTCCCTGTCTTCCAAGAAGGTGCAGTTATGAGTTCTCGCAATTCAAACTGAGTTGAAAGAACCTTCGACCGTTCCGGACGAGACTGCTCGTCTTGAGGAGAAGGTGTCGGTGAAACGGTTGAACTTCTTTTACGGGGCTTACCGCGCGTTGGCCGACATCAACGTCAATCTTTATAAGAATAAGGTGACCGCGTTTATCGGTCCCTCGGGCTGCGGCAAGTCCACTCTGCTGCGCATCCTGAACCGCATCTACGACCTCTACCCCAATCAGCGGGCCGATGGCGAGGTGATGCTCGACGGCCAGAACATCCTCAGCCCGAAGCAGGATCTGAACCTGCTCCGCGCCAAGGTCGGCATGGTGTTCCAGAAGCCGACGCCGTTCCCCATGACCATCTACGACAACATCGCGTTCGGTGTGCGCCTCTACGATCAGCTGCCGAAATCCGAGCTCGATGCCCGCGTCGAGGACGCGCTCAGGCGCGCGGCGCTGTGGGAGGAGGTCAAGGAAAAGCTGGATGTGAGCGGCCTCAGCCTCTCCGGCGGGCAGCAGCAGAGACTGTGCATCGCCCGCACCGTCGCCATCAAGCCGGAAGTGATCCTGCTCGACGAGCCCTGCTCGGCGCTCGACCCGATCTCGACCGCCAAGATCGAGGAGCTGATCGACGTCTTGAAACAGGACTACACGATCGCCATCGTTACCCACAACATGCAGCAGGCGGCGCGCACCTCCGACTACACCGCCTTCATGTATCTCGGCGAGCTTGTCGAGTACGACGACACCACCAAGATTTTCACCAATCCCAAGCAGCAGCGCACGCAGGACTACATCACCGGCCGGTTCGGTTAGCCCCGCCGCGCGCCAAGGAGACGGATCGCATGGACAAGCAGCACGAACACATTGTCAGGTCTTATGAGGAGGAACTTTCCCTGCTCAACAATAAGATCGCGAAGATGGGTGGCCTCGCCGAGCAAGTGCTCGGCCAGTCGATCGAGGCGCTCGAGCGCCGCGACCCCGAGCTCGCCGCCGCCACCATCCAGGAGGACGAGGCGATCGACGCGCTCGAGCGGGAGATCGAGGAGCAGGCCGTGGTGATGATCGCCCGGCGCCAGCCCATGGCCTACGACCTCCGCCAGATCATGGCGGCGCTTCGCATCGCCAACGATCTCGAGCGCATCGGCGACCTCGGCAAGAACATCGCCAAGCGCGCCGTGGCCGTGGTCAGCGAGCAGCAGCCCAAGCAGTTGATGCTCGGCCTCAAGCATATGGGCGAGCTCGCCCTTGGCCAGCTGAAGGAGGTGCTCGACGCCTTCATCGAGCGCGATGCCGACCGCGCGCTCAAAGTCTGGTACAAGGACGAGGAGATCGACGCGATGTACAACTCGCTGTTCCGCGAGCTGCTGACCTACATGATGGAGGACCCGCGCAATATCGGCCTCTGCACCCACCTTCTGTTCGGCGCCAAGAACATCGAGCGGATCGGCGACCACGCCACCAACATCGCCGAGAACGTCTATTACCTGGTGCATGGGACCGCCATCACCGACCAGCGCCCCAAGGGCGATACCACGAGCTCGACACCCGTCGCGCTGAAGCGGTCGGCGGGCTAGCCCATGCTTGAGACGAACGTCATGAACCCGGGAGCCAAGGTCTTGGTCGTCGAGGACGAGGAGCCGCTGGCGCTTCTGCTTCGTTATAACCTCGAAGCCGAGGGCTACGCGGTCGACGTGGTGCATCGCGGCGACGAAGCCGAGGTGGCGATTGCCGAAGGCTCGCCCGATTTGATCGTGCTCGACTGGATGCTGCCAGGCCTGTCGGGGCTCGAGCTTTGCCGGCGCCTGCGCACCGGCAAGGATAGCCGCCACATCCCGATCATCCTGCTGACGGCGCGCAGCGAGGAGAGCGACCGCATCAGGGGGCTCACAACCGGCGCCGATGATTACGTGGTCAAGCCGTTCTCGTTGCCGGAGCTGATGGCTCGCGTGCGCGCCATCCTGCGCCGCACCAACCCCGAGCGCATCGCCTCCGTCCTCAGTGTCGGCGATATCGAGCTCGACCGCGAGTCGCATCGCGTCACGCGGAACGGCCGCCAGGTCCATCTCGGCCCGACCGAGTTCCGCCTGCTCGAGTTCCTCATGCAGAGCCCCGGCCGCGTGTTCAGCCGGGCGCAGCTGCTCGACGGCGTATGGGGCCGCAACGTCTATGTCGATGAGCGCACCGTCGATGTGCATATCGGCCGCCTGCGCAAGGCGATGATGCGCGGCAACGAGCACGATCCGGTGCGCACCGTGCGCGGCGCCGGCTACGCCTTCTCCGACAAGCTCGAAGAACCCGCTTAGCCTGAGCGCATGCTGCCTTGCGCCCGCTCTCCCACAAAGGGAGAGGGGAAGCATAGGGCCCGTGCCGAAAAGAAAAGAGGCGCCGCAACGGGCGCCTCTCGTCGTTCGCTCCTGGAAGCCTTAGTCTAGCCCACAGCGAAGCGCTTCTCGCGCCGGCGCATTTGCACCGGCTGATAGGCCATTCGCGCATGGTGCTCGCAATAGGGCGCGCTTCCGTATTTCTTGCGGCCGCAGAAATGGAACTCCGGTTCGCCGGGATCGCCGATCGGCCAGCGGCACATCGTTTCCTTCAGCGTGAGGATGCTCGCCCGCTCGGCGAGCGGTATGACGAGTTCCTGGATCGGTGCGAGCATCGGCTCGACCTCGGTCTCGAATTGCGGCTTGAGAGCCACGTTCCCGCGCGTGCCGAACATCAGCGACGGTGCGCGATTGGCCCGGGGCACATGGGTGCGCCGCGGCCGCGGGCTCGACGAGCGCGAGCTGGTCGCCCGCCCCGAGAGCCCAAGTCGATGCACCTTGCCGATCACCGCGTTGCGGGTCACTCCGCCAAGACGACCCGCAATCTGGCTTGCGCTTAAACCTTCAGCCCAGAGTTTCTTAAGCAATTCAACTCTCTCATCGGTCCAACCCATGGTTTGGCCTCCTCGTTTGGACTCAGAATCCCCCCGTCCCGCTAGAGAGACGGCGCTTTCAACACTCGGAATTACTGGGTGAGAATGACCGCCCGGGCGCAACGCAGCACCCACGAAATCTGGTAGCCGAGCGGTTATTACGCTACTATATCCGGCAAAATCCGGCAAGCGTCCGCCACGCTTGTGACTCCGTTTTCCACCGGAACAAGGGGATTTTGCCACTTCTCCTGCAAGAACACAAACGTGACAGTTGATAGAAGCGTGGAGAAGCGTGGGATAAGCCCGTGTGGGCGCCGATTGACAGGCCAAAGCGCGAGACCTAATGCTCTGAGTTTCCTTGCTGCCGCCCACCCGGCGGCAATTTTGTTTCAGGGACACTCAACTTTCATGTCGGCCCTCCTTCCGACCTATGCCCGCAGCGAGCTCAGCTTCGCGCGGGGAGAAGGCGCCTTTCTCTACACGGCGTCGGGCGACCGCTACCTCGACTTCGCCAGCGGGGTGGCGGTGACCGCGCTCGGCCACGCGCATCCCCATCTGATCGCGGCTCTGACCAGCCAGGCGAACAGGCTCTGGCACGTCTCGAATTTGTATCGCATCCCCGAGCAGGAGCGTCTTGCCGAGCGACTTTGCGCAGCAACCTTCGCCGATCGGGTGTTCTTCGCCAATTCCGGCGCCGAGGCCGTCGAATGCTCGATCAAGGCCGCGCGCCGCTATCATTTCAAGAACGGCGCGCCCGAGCGCTATCGCCTGATCACCTTCGAGGGCGCCTTTCATGGGCGGACCCTTGCCACCATCGCCGCAGGCGGCCAAGCCAAGCATCTCGAAGGCTTCGGCCCTCCGGTCGGGGGCTTCGACAAGGTCGAAGCGCTCGATATTGAGGCGGTCGAGGCGGCGATCGGCGATGAGACCGCCGGGATCCTGATCGAGCCGATCATGGGCGAGGGCGGCATGCGCGAGGTCTCCTGGCGCTTCCTCCAGGATCTGCGCGCGCTCGCCGACGAGAAGGGCATTCTGCTGCTGCTCGATGAGGTGCAGACCGGGATGGGGCGCACCGGGCGTCTCTACGCCCACGAATGGGCCGGCATCGAGCCAGACATTCTCGCCACGGCCAAAGGGCTTGGCGGCGGCTTTCCGGTCGGCGCCTGTCTCACGACAGAGGCGGTCGGAGTGGCCATGACCGCCGGCAGCCACGGCTCGACCTTCGGCGGTAACCCGCTCGCCATGGCCGTCGGCAATGCCGTGCTCGACGTCGTGCTCGAGGACGGCTTCCTCGACCGCGTCGCGCAGATGGGCCTCAGACTGAAGCAGCGCCTCGCCGCGCTGAAGGACGAGCATGGCGACATTATTGAGGAGGTGCGCGGCCAGGGGCTGATGCTGGGGCTGAAATGCAAGGTGCCGAACCAGGCACTGCTTGAGGCTCTGCGCGCCGAGAAGATGCTCACCGTGCAGGCCGGCGACAATGTCGTGCGTTTGCTGCCGCCGCTGATCATCGGCGAGGCCGAGATCGAGCTTGCCGCCACGAAGCTCGATGCCGCCTGCGCCGCAATGGCCAAGGCCTCGGCTCCGGCCTGACTTAAGTCAAAGACCAAATCCATGCCGCCCAAGCACTTCCTCGACATCGACGCATTGGACGCCAGGACCTTGCGCGCGATCCTCGATCAGGCGGCCGCCATCAAGCGTAAGCGGATCAAGGGAAAGCCGCCGAAGGGGCTTGGCGTCGGCGCCGGCGCCGTGCTCGCCATGATCTTCGAGAAGCCCTCGACCAGGACGCGCGTCTCCTTCGAGGTCGCCATGCATGAGCTCGGCGGCAACTCGATCGTGCTCGACCCGCAGGACATGCAGCTTGGCCGCGGCGAGACCGTGGCCGATACCGCGCGCGTGCTGTCGCGCTATGTCGATGCGATCATGCTCCGCACCGGGCCGCAGGAAACTCTGACCGAGCTCGCCGCCCACGCGAGCGTGCCCGTGATCAACGGCCTCACCTGCCGCTCCCATCCCTGCCAGGTGATGGCCGACGTCATGACCTTCGAGGAGCTGAAGGGCCCGATCGAAGGCCGCACAATTGCCTGGATCGGGGACGCCAATAATGTCGCGACCTCGTGGGTGCACGCTGCGGCGAGGTTCGGTTTCAGGCTCAATATCGCCGCGCCCAAGGATTTCGCGCCTTCGCCCGAACTGCTCGCTTGGGCGAAGCAGCAGCGCGCCGAGATCGGGGTGAGCACCGACAAGCTCGAGGCCGCGCGGGGCGCCGATTGCGTGGTGACGGACGTTTGGGTGTCGATGGGCGACAATGACGCTAACAGGCGGAACGCCGCGCTCCGTCCCTTCCAGGTCGACGGCGCGGTGATGGCTAAAGCTGGCAAGGATGCGATCTTCATGCATTGCCTCCCCGCCCATCGCGGCGATGAGGTGACGGCCGAGGTGATCGACGGACCGCAATCGGCGGTGTGGGACGAGGCCGAGAACCGCCTGCATGTGCAGAAGGCGATCATCGCCTGGTGCCTCGGCGCCAAGATGCCGAGCACGAAGTCGCGTAAGGCGAAGCCGCGCAAGAAGACCAAGCCGCGTAGGGGCACGCGATGACCGAGCAATCGCGCGAGCCGCAGGTCGAGCTCAGCATCCCGAGCGACGATTTGATCCTGCCGTTCCAGGCCGACCAGGCCGAAGTGTTCGGGAGACTGGTGAAGCTCGGGCCCACGGTCGATACCATCCTATCGCGCCACGATTATCCGGAAGCGGTGTCGCGGCTGTTGGGCGAAGCCGTGGCCCTCACGGCGCTGCTCGGCGCTTCGCTGAAATCCGAAGGCAAGTTCATTCTCCAGGCATCGACCGACGGACCGGTCGACCTGCTCGTCGCCGATTATCAGGTGCCGGGCGGCTTGCGCGGCTATGCGCGCTTCTCGCCCGAGAGGCTGGCCGAGCTTCCTCCCGACGGGCGCCTTCTCGGCGAGGGCCATCTCGCCATGACCATCGACCGTGGCATCGAAACCGAGCGCTATCAGGGCGTGGTGCCGCTCGAAGGCGAGAGCCTGACCGAGGCTGCCGATACGTATTTCCGCCAATCCGAGCAGCTGCCGACCTTCATCAGGCTCGCCGTGGCGCGGCATTATCGCGCCGACAAGGCGAGCGGCCGGCCCTGGACCTGGCGCGCCGGTGGCCTGCTGGTGCAGAAGCTGACGCGCGAGGGCGGCCGTGCCAGCACGCGCGAGGCGGCCTTCGAGGAAGAGGACTGGACGCGCGCCCGCGCGCTCGCCGAAACGGTCGAGGACCATGAGCTGCTCGACCCGATGCTGCCGGCAGACCGGCTGATCTATCGCCTGTTCCACGAGGAGCAAGTGCGCGCCTATCGCGCCATCCCACTCGAGACCTATTGCAGCTGCTCGCGCGCCCGCGTCGAGGATTTGCTCAAGCGCTTCTCGGCGGAGGATCTGGCCGACATGGTGGTCGACGGCGAGGTGTGGGTGACGTGCGAGTTCTGCAACAGCCGCTACAGCTTCGACCCCGCCGCCTTCGCGGATGCTTAAGCGCGGTCGGCCGCAACCCGCAACACAATCCTTGTCATGGCCAGGCTTGTCCCGGCCATCCACGTCTTCCTTTTCGCACTAGAAATCTTGGAGCCCGGCACAAGGCCGGGCATGGCGGAGGAGTCGCTTAAGCTAGGCGCTCAGCTCTTGCGCGAGGCCGTCGAGGAAGGCGAGGCACGCCTCGAGCTGCTCGAGGCTCACATATTCGTCGGCGGCATGCGCCTGGGCGATGTCGCCGGGTCCGCAGATCACGGCGGGACAGCCCGCGAGCTCGAACAGCCCGGCCTCGGTAGTGTAGGACACGGCCCGCGGCTTGGTCTCGCCGGTGAGCTTCAGCGCGAGCGCCACGGCTTCCGACGCGCTCCCCGCGACGAAGGCCGGCACGAAATTCAGGCTCTCGGTCTCGACCCCGGCCTCGTCCGTCACCTGCTTCATGCGCGGCAGCAACGCCTCCTCGGCGAAGCGCGTGAGGTCGCGCGGCACCACGGCAGGAGCGGCTGAAGGCAGGCTCCGCACCTGCCAGTGGAAGACGCAAGTCTTGGGCACGATATTCGCCGCCGTCCCACCTTTGATGGTGCCGACGCTGACGGTCGAAAATGGCGGCTCGAAGCGGGGATCGTTCTCCGTCTTGGCGATACCCGCGCCGATCCGGTCGAGCTCGCCGATCAGCGCCGCCGCCGCCGAGATGGCGTTGACGCCGAGCGCGGGCAGGCTCGAATGCGCCTCGCGGCCATGTACGGTCGTGCGGTAGGCGTCGATGCGCTTATGCGCGTCGATCACCGCCATGCTGGTCGGCTCGCCGACAATGATCGCGCGCGGACGGGGCAAATCCTTGCCGAGACGGGCAATCAGCGGCCTCACGCCGGTGCAGCCGACCTCCTCGTCATAGGAGACGATGAGGTGCACCGGCTCCTTCAGCGCGCGGGCTTTGAACAGCGGCACCGAGGCGAGCACGCAGGCGATGAAGCCTTTCATGTCGCAGCTGCCTCTGGCATAGAGCTTGCCGCCGCGCTCCGTCAGCGTGAACGGATCTGACGTCCAGTGCTGGCCCTCGACCGGCACGCAGTCGCTATGGCCCGAGAGCCCGATGCCGCCTTCACCCTCGCCGCCGATGGTGGCGAACAGATCGGCCTTGGTGCCGTCGGGCGAAAGGACGCGCGTCGCGGCGATGCCGTGGCCCCTGAGCACGCTCTCGACGAAGCCGATCAGCTCGAGATTCGAGTTGGCGCTGGTCGTGTCGAAGCCGACAAGCGCCGTCAGCAGCTCCGTCGCTGTTTCTAAAGAAGCTGCCAAGGGAACTCCGTGTCCGGTTATGTGGCGTGGGTGCCGAAGCGCTCGGCTGATCTTGCTTTGGCCTTCATCGCCTCGGTCTCGCGGTCGCGCGGCGGCGCATCGGTGACGAGCGAGTCGATCAGCTCGCGCGCCGCGCGCGCAACCTTGTCGACGGCGCGGTCGAAGGCGGCCGCGTTAGCCTTCGACGGCCGCGTGCAGCCCGACAGCTTGCGCACGAATTGCAGCGACGACAGATGGATCTCCTCGTCGGTCGCCGGCGGGTTGAAATTATGCAGCATCTTGATGTTTCGGCACATGAACGCCCTCGCTGAACGGCCTTCGATCGCGAAAAGGTGGCACACGGGCAGGGGAGAGACAAGCGACGCTCACTTGGTCGCGCCAGCGCCTGGACGAGATCGGCCTTCAAGTCCTCGACGTCCTCGAGCCCGATCGACAGGCGGAGGCTGGTGTCGAAGATGCCGAGCTCGGCGCGCACCTCTGGCGTCAGCCGCTGATGCGTCGTCGTCGCGGGATGGGTGATCAGGCTCTTGGCGTCGCCGAGATTGTTGCTGATCTTGAAGATCCGGAGCGCGTTGGTGAAACGGAACGCGGCCTCCTTGCCGCCCTTGATCTCGAAGGCGACCATCGGCCCGCCACCCGCCATTTGCTTCTTGGCGAGAGCGGCCTGCGGGTGATCGGCGCGGCCGGGATAATAGACGCGCGCCACCTCCTGCCGTTCGGCAAGGAAATCGGCAATCGCCGCCGCCGACGCGCATTGGCGGTCGACGCGCACCGTGAGCGTCTCGAGCCCCTTCAACAGCACCCAGGCATTGAACGGGCTGAGCGAGGGGCCCGTGTGCTTCAGGTAATTATGCAGTTTCTCCTCGATGAACTCCTTGGGCCCGAGCACGACGCCGCCGAGGCAGCGCCCCTGGCCGTCGATATGCTTGGTCGCGGAATAGACCACGATGTCGGCGCCGAGCTGCATCGGCCGCTGCAACAGCGGCGTGGCGAACACATTGTCCACCACCACCAGCGCGCCGGCGTTTTTGGCGATCGCCGACACGCCGGCGATGTCGACCAGCTCGAGCACCGGGTTGGTCGGCGTCTCGAAGAAGAACACGCGCGTGTTCGGCCTGACCGCCTTCTGCCACGCGTCGAGATCGCGCCCATCGACCAAAGTCGTCTGGATGCCGTAGCGCGGCAGCAGGTCCTCGACGATGTAGCGGCAGCTGCCGAACAGCGCCCGCGCCGAGACCACGTGGTCGCCGGTCTTCAGGTGACAGAGCAGGGAGGATGTGACGGCGGCCATGCCGCTCGATGTACAGCGCGCGGCCGGCGCCCCTTCCAGCGCGCACATGCGCCCTTCGAGCATGGAGACGGTCGGGTTGGCGTAGCGGCTATAGACATAGCCCTCCTCATCGCCCTTAAACCGAGCTTCGGCCTGCTCGGCGCTGTCATAGACATAGCCGGAGTTGAGGAAGATGGCTTCCGAGGTCTCGCCGAACTGGCTGCGCAGCGTGCCCTCGTGCACGAGCCGCGTCGCCGGGCGCCAGGCGCTCTTATCGTCGTTTGCATCCCCCATGGGCGTCACTCCTTTGACTGGAGCCGAGGCCCGGGCACAAAAAAACCCGCTCCTTGGCTTGTGCCAAAAGACCGGGATCGGCGAGATAATCGCCTCGCACGGCCTTTTAGCGAGTTGTTTAACGTGGCTGCAAGCCGGCCGGCCAAATCACCACGAGGGCCATTCATCGCGCTTCTCGGGGCCTTCCGTCAAGTCTCCCGGGCGCCTCCGGTAGGCGGCCGCCCCTTGTGAATCCGGGGGAGAAGGCCGAGCTTAGGGTGACCAGGCGCCGCAACCATGCCAAGAACACTGCCATGTCCTCCGCCAAACCGCTGTTCGACGCGTTGCCCGAGAGCCTGCCCGTGACGGCGACGCCCGAGCCGACGCGGAGCGTGTTCGCGCGCACCGGCATCCTGCCCTGCCAGGCGGTCCGCGCCATGATCGCCGCCGGCGAGATCATGGGCGCGCCCGAGATCGACGCCAATCAGATCCAGCCGGCGAGCCTTGATCTCAGGCTCGGCAAGGTCGCCTACCGTATCCGCGCTAGCTTCCTCCCCGGTCCGAACGCCACGGTCCGCGACAAGCTCGAGGCGCTCAAGTTTCACGAGATCGACCTGACCAAGGGCGCTGTGCTCGAAGCCGGCTGCGTCTATCTCGTGCCGCTGATCGAGCAGCTCAAGCTCCGCTCGACCATCGCCGGTTTTGCCAATCCCAAAAGCTCGACCGGCCGCCTCGATGTGTTCACCCGGCTGATCGCCGACCGTCAGGAGAGCTTCGATGCGGTCGAGGAGGGCTATTCGGGCCCGCTCTTCGCCGAGATTTGCCCGCGCACCTTCTCGATCAAGGTCCGCTACGGCTCGCGTCTCAACCAGATCAGGTTCCGCCGCCGGGTCGGCCAGCAGCTCGACGCCGGTGAGCAGCCTGGCCGCGTCGGCGACCGGCGCTTGCGCGAGATCCATTCCGATGTCGGCCTGGTCGAGGGCGAGGCCGCCATCCGCGAAGGGCTCAATCTCAGCATCAGCCTCGCGCCGATCCCGCCCTCAGGCCTGGTCGGCTATCGCGCCCGGCGCTATGCCGGCGTGATCGATGTCGACGCGGTCGGCGCTTATGACGTCAACCAATATTGGGAGGCGGTGCAGCTTGGCGAAGACCACCGCCTCGTGCTCGACCCGCACGAGTTCTACATTCTGGCCTCCAAGGAGAGCGTGTCGGTACCGCCGGCCTATGTCGCCGAGATGGCGCCGTTCGACCCGCTGATCGGCGAGTATCGCGTGCATTATGCTGGCTTTTTCGATCCGGGCTTTGGCTACACGGAAGGCAAGGCGCCAGGCGCCAAAGCCGTGCTCGAAGTGCGCAGCCTCGACATTCCCTTCATCCTCGAGGACGGCCAGATCGTCGGCAAACTGGTCTACGACAAGCTTACCGACATCCCCGACACGATTTACGGCCAGGGCATCGGCTCGCACTACCAGGCGCAAGGCCTGAAGCTGTCCAAACACTTCAAGCTGAGCTAGGTAGCCTACGCCGAGCAGGAGCCGCCGCCGAGCACGCAGAACTTGGCGCAGTGGGGATGGCAGAGCTTGACCGCGCCGCCCGCGAACATGCCACCGTCGGCGCGCGCGGCTTCGGCGAGCGTCGCCCCCATCTCGAAGGCCGGGTCGTAAGGCAGCAGCGTGCAGGGCAGCACGACCGCGCGGGCCGCGCCTTTCCGCTTCACCACCATGCGGCTCGATGCGCACATCAGCTCGGACGGGCTCTTATGCAGAATGCTCCAGCAGGCTTCGGTGATCTCGGGCACGTCGGCGCGCAGATCCATCTCCGGGAACAGCACGAGCGCGGCGCGGTCGTAAGCATCGATGTCCCAGCCGCGCGCGGCGATCAGCGCCGCATAGCCTTTCCGCGCATCAGTCTCGCTCTCGCCCCAGCAGGTGCGCCCGGCAAGCGCCAGCGCGAAGCCTTCGCACGCCAGCCAATCGATGCCCTCGACCGTCTTGGCGAACGAGCCTTCGCCGCGCTCGATGTCGTGCAGCTCGCGCGTATGATGGTCGAGGCTGACCCGCATCACGAGGCGACGCCCATGGGTAGCGCGGAGCGCCACTAGGCCATCGCGGATGCGCGGGCGGAGCAGCGGTTGCATGGCGTTGGTCAGCACGAGCACGGAGAAGCCGCGGCTGAGCGCGTCGCCAAGCATCTCGATGATGGCGGGATTCATGAACGGCTCGCCGCCGGTGAAGCCGATCTCGCTCACCGGCGAGCCGCCTTGCGTGATTTCGTCGAAATAAGCCGCAACCTCGGCGCGAGTCATATAAGCGAGCCGGTCGTTATCGGGGCTGGACTCGATATAGCAGTTGCGGCACTCGATATTGCACAGGCTGCCGGTGTTGATCCACAGCGTGCGCAAGGCTTCGAGCGCGACGCGCGCGCGGCGCTCGCCCTTGGCCGTCCAGTCGGGATCGGCGAATTTCTCGAAATCTGCCAAGGCGAGATCGGTCATTAGCTGATTATACGAAACATCGGCCAAAACGCTTGGTAACGAAGCGCATCTTCTCTTTCACGATGTGGCGAGGCCTGCGGGAGCGAGGGCATAACGAGCCAGGGCGGTCGCGCTTTTTGCCGCCAATGACCCGTGATATGACTCGCAAGGTCGCGGGTGTAGCTCAGTGGTAGAGCAGTAGCTTCCCAAGCTACGTGTCGAGGGTCCGATTCCCTTCACCCGCTCCAATTTTTTCAAGCGCCTCAGGTCACCTGTAAGCCGTTACCGAAAACCGTGTGTGCCTGCCATCTGGATTTCATTCGGTGAGCACGAACCGGTAAGGCTTCGCAGACCAAACGGGACCGGCATAATCGACGCCGATTCTTGCTGACCTCATCACCCGTCTGCGAGGCGGTCTTACTCCCCCGCTGAACCACACTCCGGTTTGCTCGCTGGCTGCCTTCGCGTTCAGTTGGCCGGTGATCCCAAGTGTTTTGGTGAGCCGTCCTGGCCCCTCGACACCTTCCAACGATCTGAGCAGAACCCCCGCTGGATAATCGACGGCTCCTGTGACCACGTTCAGCATCCAGTGGAGACCGTAGACCAGGTAGACATAGAAGGTCCCGGGAGGACCGAACAGCGGCTCATTGCGTTTCGTTCGCCCTTTTGCAGCATGAGAGGCCAGATCGTGCGGGCCAATATAGGCTTCAGTCTCGGTGATCATGAGCGACTGGGACTGATCGTCAACTCGCCAATGCAGACGGCTGCCAATCAGATCACGGGCGACTGTCTCTGCCGGTCGGTCGAAGAAGGCTGAGGCGAGAATTTTCATCCGGACCACTACAGCACGCCGCGAGCGGCGACGCGCCGGCAGGCTTGCTCAACGGCTTTTCCGCGCAGGAGGTGCCAGACCGATTGCCGTTTGGTGCCGATCAGCGGCGCCGCCCAATCGACGGTGACATCCTCGGTGGCGTGAGCTTCCTTCGTCACTCCGAGCAGCGCGAGAAATCGCTGCCCGGCCGTGACCTTGTGGTTCTCGTCGGTCCAGATCAGCACGCAGGGGCGGTCCAGCACGGGGTCGGGCGGCGGCGGCTCGATGCGGGCGCTCAGCGCCAGCGCCCGCGCCTTCGGCATGTAGATCGCGAGGTTGCCGGCATCGCGCGGCGAGTTGGCGACGAATTGCGCCTCGGCAAGGCCCCGGCTAGCGAGTGCATCGGCAAGCCCTGTGTAAGGAATGAGGTTCACCGCGTCGCCGCTCGCCGGGACCACGAGCAGGCTGCCGAGCTTGATGGCGAAGATGACCAGACTGGCCGCGACCGAGATCAGCGCGAGGACTCTGGCGAAACCGTCGGGTGCGACGCGGCGTGCGATCAGGCCGGCGATGCCAAGCGTGGCAACCAGGCAAAATGGATAGAGATAGCGGATGGCGAAGTCGGTCGCGGTGAGCCAGCGTACGGCGCCGAGGCTCACGAGCGCGACGACGAGAGCCATGATCGCCGTGGCGATCCCCGCCGAGAGCAGGGCGAGGCGGATCGTGAACAGCTCCGCGCTTGTTTGCGTCTCGCCTTCACGCCTGAAGCGTAACGCGAGCGGCAACACGATCAGCGCCCAGGGGAGGAACAGCAGCGGCAGCGAGATGAGCAGCGCCATCTCGCTGTGCAAGAATCTCCGCGGCGAGCCCGAGCGGATCGAGTGGAGCGCGATGAGTGCGGGATCGATCCCGGCCAGCCAGAGCGCGAAGGGAAGGATCGGCAGCACCGCGGCAGGCAATATCAGAAGGGAACGTGGATTGCCGAGCAACCGCCGCCCCGCGTGGCTAGAGCCGAGCGCAATGGCAAAGCTCGCGGCCACGAGCACGAAGCTCCACTTGGCCATGAGCCCGAGGCCGACGGCCAGACCTAGCGCAACGGCGCGCGCGACGGTCTGCCGGTCGATGTAAGCGAGCGCCACGAGCCAGAAGGCGAGCACGGCGACGAGGAGCGCGAGCGAGTGCGAGACGCTGTGGTGCGATTCCCAGCCGAACCAGTAGAACAGCACGAGCGACAGCGATAACGAGGCGGCGAGGCGCCGATCGCTCACCGTGCGCAATAGCGCGAAATAGAACAGGATGCCGGTCGCGGCAATTAGCCCATAGCGGAGCACGAGATAGGAAAGCGAACCGGCGCCCAACACGAGCTGCACGGCCCATAGCAACCACTCATAAAGGGGCGGGTTCTTGAGCTGATAACCGCCGGCGAGATGGCCTTGCAACAGCTCCGCCTCGATCGCGTCTTGCAGCGCGCGCCCCGGCACGGCGAAGTCATGCAGCGCCACGAAGCAAACCGCGAAGGCGAGCCAGAAGGCGACGACGCCTTGCGTCGTAAGCAGTCTTTGGCGTTCGCCCTCTTGCATCTGCCGCCCCCGATGTGGCGGCAGGATAGCGGTTCATGTCGCGGGCTGGCGAGCGATCTCGGGGCGCCCGTGCTCGGTCTTCTCCCATTCGAACGGCGCCCTTATGAACTGCCAGATCGCGCGGTAGGCCGCCGCCGAGATCAGCAGCCAGTAGAACGGCATCAACAGGACCTGTGCGTAGAGATCGCGGTAGAGGCGCCTCCGCACGGCGAGGAAGCCGAGCGCCATCGCGGCGAGATATCCGGTCAGCAGGTCGAACCAAGCGATCAGCCAGAACGGCCAGCCGAGGAAATTGCCGGGCCGCGCGAGCAGGCTCCCTTGCGCGATCTCGATGCCTGCGAGCGCATAGAACCAGGGATGCACCAGCGCCGACAGCACCGTACCGCCGACCACCACCTGGAAGGCGAGAAAGCCGCGCGGCCCGAGCTCACCCCACAGCTGACGTGGGTGGCGCATATGCACGAGCCAGGTCTGCACATAACCCTTGAGCCAGCGCGTGCGCTGGCGGAGCCATGACATCAGCGTGCGCGGCGCCTCCTCATAAGTGGTCGAGTCGAGCATGGCGCAGCGATAGCCATTGCGTGCGAGCCGCATGCCGAGATCGGCGTCCTCGGTGACGTTGAACGGGTCCCAGGCCATGAGCCATTTCAGCGCCGACACGCGGAAATGGTTCGAGGTGCCACCGAGCGGGATCGGCAGGCGCATAGCGTCGAGCGCTGGCAGCAACCCGTCGAACAGCGCGCAATATTCGATGGTGAACTGCCGCGTCAGCCAATTGTCGGAGGCGTTGTAAAGGTTGAGCTTGGCTTGCACCGTAGCGAGATTGGGCTCGCCCGCGCTGAAGGCATCGAAGGCGCGGCGAAGCTGATCGCGCTCCGGCCGGTCTTCGGCATCGTAGATCACGAGATATTCGCCACGGGCGAGCGGCAGCGCATAGTTCAACGCCTTCGGCTTGGTACGGGGCTGACGATCGGGGACCATCACGATCTCGACATTGCCGGGGAGGCGGAGCGCCCGGGCGGCCGCGATGGTCGGGCTGTCGGCAGCCTCGAGGATGAGCTTGATGTCGAGCTTTGCCGCCGGCCAGTCGAGGCGGGTCAAAGCGTGGATCAGCGGCTTCACCATATGCGCTTCACGAAACAGCGGCACGAGCAGGGTGTAGATGGGCAGCGCGGCATCTCCGACACGCGGGCCAGCGTGGGCCGCGTCGTGCGCCTTGAAGCGCATCAGCCGGCATGCCGCCATCAGCCGTAACGCGATGACAGGTAGGAACAGAACAGCGAGGGCGAGCGTCAGCAGCCAGATGGCGTCGGCTGGCGCGATCGCGAGCGCAGCAATAAAGACGAATGTACCGCCGGCGAGAACGAGGCGCTGCCACAACGCGGTCTTGGAGCGCGCGCTTTTATCGGGATGGCGAGAAGCGAGGCCTTCGACCGCGCCACTCGCGAAACTGCCGGCGAAGTGACGGCATATCGCGCCCCTGAGCACATGCGGCGAGGCGAGCGAGAAGGCGTGGGGTCTGAGCCGCGCCAGCATCTCGCGCAAAGCATTTGGCCGCAGTCCCTCCGGCGCGAACACGAAGCGCCGCGCGCGGGAGCGCTCCTTGAGCAGCCCGCTCGCGAGGCAGCGGCGCGGGCCTGCCCCAGAAGCAGGCGCCACCTCCGACGGCGGAAGCTTCTGATGGAATGGCGTCCCGCAGGCTTCGGCGAGCGCGCGATAGTAATCGTCGGCGTCCAGCCAGCCATTGGCAATCATCACCTGGTGAGGATGCACGCCCCAGCGCGCGGCAATCGTGTTCGCACGGGCGAGCGTGGCGGAATCGATGAATCGTCCGAGCAGAAAGCAGTATTCCTGCTCGGGCAGACGCCTTGGCGCCGCGTCGAGACGCGCGAGCCTACGCTTGAGTCCGGACGTCTCCGCCACAAGCAACACGGGAACAACCCCAGCATCTTCGCGCACCCAGTATTTGCAGATTCAAGGAAACGCGCAATATCGATTGTGCCAATCTATAGTTGTAACGCGGTGTTACAATGCTGAGTTGGATAAATCGATAGTACAACTCTAAATTGCTTGCCCCACTTGGCACCAGAGCCCAAGCCGCGTTATGAGAGGCTGTGCTGCGGTCCTTCATTCATTCATTCGGTTGGCAACGCTTGCGCCAGGCGCCGCTGGCGTTCGCCTTGCTGGGCACCCTCATCGCTTTTTCGCCTGATCGGGCGGTGGCCCAGGCCCAGACCAAGAACGACATCGTGCCCGACAATTGGCACGGCGACGTGCTGCGTCCCAAGCCCGACATGCACGGGCTGAGTAAGCTCAAATTCGTCACCGACAGCGATTACCCGCCCTTCCATTATTACGACGAGGTCGGTGCTCTCACCGGTTTCAATGTCGATCTCGCCAAGGCCATCTGCGAGGAGCTCGAAGTGCAGTGCGAGGTGAATGCGGTCAACTGGGAGGATCTCATTCCGAGCCTCGACAAGGGTGACGCCGACGCGGCCATCGCTTCGATCCGCATCACCGCCGAGGCGCTCGAGAAGGCGGATTTCACCTCGCGCTATTACGCGACGCCAGCACGTTTCGCCGCACGCAAGTCGAGCGATCTGAAGGACATCCGCCCAGAGGCGCTGGAGGGCAAGAAGATCGGCGTCGCCAAAGGCACCGGCCATGAGGCCTATCTGCAAAAATTCTTTCCCGATGCCGCGGTCGCGACCTTCGATACCGCCGACGATGCGCAGAAGGCGCTCAAGGACGGGGCGATCGACCTCGTGTTCGGCGACGGCATCGGCCTTACCTTCTGGATCAACGGAGTGACCAGCGAAGGCTGCTGCGAGTTCCGCGGCGGCCCGTTCCTCGACACGACCTATTTCGGCGAGGGCGTCGGCATCGCCGTCAAGAAGGGCAACCGCCAGCTCGCCGAGATCCTCAATTACGGGCTCGAGCAGGTTCACGCCTCGGGCCGCTACGAGGAGCTGTTCCTGCGCTACTTCCCCATGAGCTTCTTCTGATCTGCTTCCGCGGTTCCGCGCGCGAACGGTAACAGAAGGCTCCAGCCGAACCGCGTCGGCGCCTCGCTCTGATAGGGCGTGAGGCCGATGGTCATGCCGAGCTGCCCGCCCTCTGGCTCGGCGATGTAGGTGCGGAACAGCCGGTCCCACAGCGAGAGATTGAAGCCGTAATTTGCATCGTGCTCACGCCGGAGCACCGAATGATGCACGCGATGCATGTCGGGCGTAACGACGACGAGGCGCAAAGGTGCGTCGAGCCAGGCGGGGAGCGCGATATTGGCGTGGTTGAACATGGCGCAGGCGTTCAGGATCACCTCGAACAGGAACACCGCGAGCGGGGCGGCGCCGATTGCCATGACGACCGCGATTTTCCACAGCATCGACAGGCCGATCTCGATCGGATGAAAGCGCACTGCCGTGGTCACGTCGATGTCGCGATCGGCGTGATGCACTTTGTGCAGGCGCCAGAACAGCGCAATCTTGTGTGAGACGAGATGCTGCGCCCAGATGGCCAGGTCGAGCACGAGCAGCGCGATTACGATCTTCAGCCATTGCGGCCAATCGAGCCGGTTCAGAAGCCCGATCGCATGCGCCTGGGCGAAAGCCGCGGCGGCGATGGCAGCGACCGGCACGGCGAGCATGGCCATCAGCCGGAGCAGCACCGCGCCGGTGACGCTTATGCCGAGATTGGTGAGCCAGCGCCGTCCCTTCGGCGCGATCCGCCGCCGTTTGGGCGCGACGAGCTCGATCAGCGCCATGACCAGGAACACCAGCGCGAACACGCCGAGGCGGATGACGCCGTCGCTCTGGCCGGAAAGTCCATCCATGGCGGCATGGTAGCGCGGATGGCGGCGTGCCGTCAGTCGCCGTGACGCGCCGCGAGCGAGAGGCCGATCACGCCGATGATGACGAGCGCGAGCGAAGCCGTCATGAATACGGGGACCGGCTCGCGGAAATAGGCGATGCCGATCGCCGCGGCGAACGGCGCCTTGACCACTCAACAGCGAAATTGCGTGATGGGGTGATGACAGTGCTCACAACACCTCGAGCGGACCGCGACCGCTCGGCGGCGGGAAGGCGCGGTCGAGCTCGGCGAGGTCGGCCTTGGTCAGCGCGATGTCGAGCGCAGCGCGGTTGTCGCGCACGTGCTCCGCGCTGGACGCCTTGGGGATCACCATCATGTCCTTCTGCACGAGCACCCAGGCGAGCGCGATCTGCGCCGGCGTGGCCTCATGGCGCGCGGCGATCTCGGCGAGCGTCTTGTCGCGCCCGAGTCGCCCCTGCTCGATCGGCGAATAGGCCATGATCGGCACGTCGTGCGCCCGCGACCATGGCGCGAGGCCAGCTTCGATGCCGCGGCGTCGGAGATTGTAGACCACCTGGTTGCTGGCGCAGGTGCTGCCGCCCTTGAGCGCGAACAGCTCCTCCATGTCGTCGATATCGAAATTGCTGACACCGAAATAGCGGATCGCTCCGGCTTTGAGCAGCGCCTCGAAGCCGGCGAGCGTCTCCTCGAGCTTGGGGCGCCCGCGCCAATGCAGCAGATAGAGGTCGATGCGGTCGGTCTTGAGCCGCTTCAGGCTGCGCTCGCAGGCGGCAATGGTGCCGGCGCGCGATGAGTTCTCGGGCTTGACCTTGCTGACGATGAAGCAGTCCTCACGCCGGCCTTCGATGGCCTTTGCCACGACCTCCTCGGCGCCGCCTTCGGCGTAGAGCTCGGCGGTGTCGATCAACGTCATGCCGAGATCGAGGCCGAGCTTGAGCGCCGCGACTTCGGCGTCGAACGCGCGCTTGTTCTCGCCCATGCGCCATGTGCCCTGGCCGAGCTGCGGCACCGTCTCGCCCGACGGCAGCGCGATGGCAGGAAGAATAGATTTGGACATGGCTCACGATGTTCGTCATGGCGGGGCTTGTCCCGGCCATGACGACGTTTTTTGTGTGGGTTCTCTCGCTAAGCCTTCTTCGCCGCGGCGACCGGTACGGAGCGCTCGCGCGCCTCTTTGCGCGAATGGAGCTGGAAGGCGAGCACCAGCAGGAACGCGCCGAACACGAGCGCGTAGGCGCCGATCCACATCGTCAGCACTACGGCGCCGATCAGCGGCTCGATGATCAGGAGGACGCCGAAGATGATCGAGGCAATGCCGCCGAGCGCCAGCCACCATCGTCCATGGTCGATATTGAGGCTGAACGCGGCCATGAGCATCAGGATGCCCGAGGCGGTCGCCCACAAGGCGATGATCCAGATCAGCGCGACCAGCGTGATAGCCGGCCACAGCATGGCGACGACGCCGGCGGCGATGTCGACTACGCCTTCGAGAATGAGCAGCCCCCATCGCTCGCCGTGCCGCGCCGCCTTGATGCCCGAGACGATGGCGAACACGCCGTCGACGAACATGTAGGCGGCGAAGAGGATGACGAATACCTGCACGGCCACGCCCGGGTTCAGCAAACAGATTAGGCCGAAGATGATGCCCAAGATGCCGCGGAGCCCGACCGCCCACCAGCCGTCAGCCAAGACCTCGCTCATTGCGTCGCAGCGCGCGTCGGTGCGACCTTTACCGGATGCTGTGCTCGCAGCCATGGGACCTCCTCCTTCGATCAGCCAGGTTGATCAGATAGCCAAGGCCAAAGCCTTGGAACGAATCGATAATCGGCCATGATGAAGCCAATCCGAGGCTCCGGCAAACGCGCTCTTTGGCACTTGTCCACACCCTCCGCGGAGACCGCTTCAGAGCTTTGCGCCGACCTCCGAGGCAAGCCCCGCCACCGTCTGGCGGAGCCAGAGATGTCCCGGATCCTGGTCGAAGCTTGCATGCCAAAGCAACGAGACGGTGAAGCTCGGCAGCTCGATCGGGGCAGGGCTGGTGGCGAGCCCGAAGGCCTCGGCGAAGTAGCGCGCAAGCCGTGACGGCATGGTGGTGATGACCGGCGCGCGGCGGAGCACGAACGGCACGGCGAGAAACCCCGGCGTCGTCATGGTGATGGTGCGCTTCAGCTTGCGCTTGGCGAGCGCCTCGTCAACGACGCCGCGCGGATCGTCGGTGAGGCTCGTCAGCACGTGCGGCACGCGCAAATAGTCTTCGAGCGAGATCGGCGGGGAGAGGTTGAGCTGCTCGGGGCTGAATAGGCAGAGAAAGTTGTCGGTGTAGAACGAGCGGCGCTTGTGATGCATCTGGCCCTGGCTGAACACGCCGATGCCGAGGTCGAGCCGCCCGGTGTCGAGCTCCTCGAGCACCGACATTCGGTCGATCGAGCGGAAGCGCACGGCGACGCCCGGGGCGGTGGCCCTGACCCGCGCCATTAGGCCCGGCGCCACCGCCACCTCGATCGAATCGGCAAGACCGATCCGAAACACCCGCTCGGCGGTCGCCTGATCGAAGTCCTCCCGCTGCAGCACCGCCGCCTGAATCTGGGCGAGCGTGACACGCACGGGATCGGCAAGCGCGAGCGCGCGGGGGGTGGGCCGCATACCTTCGGCGCCCCGCGTCAGAAGCTCGTCCCCGAACAGCGTCCTGAGCCGCGCCAGATTGTGGCTCATGGCCGACTGGCCAAGCCCAATTCGGGCGCCCGCTCGCGTGACGCTCCGCTCGGTGAGCAGCGCATCGAACGCGACCAGGAGATTCAGGTCGAGCCTACTTAAATTGGCGTGATCAATACCTGTCATTGATCCCATCGATTGGACTGATGATACGCGAATGCTCATGATTAAGGCAACAGCAATCGGCGAATGCCGAACCCGCCAAGCGTGGCAAACGCCGCGCGGGCGAGAGAGGAGCGGGGCATGAAGATCGCCATTGTCGGCGCCGGTACTGTGGGCAGGACTCTGGGCGCCGCGCTCAGGGCCAAAGGCCATACGGTCATCTACGGCGTGCAGGAACCGTCGCGGTCCGACGAGCGCAACGCCAAATCCGTCCGCGAGGCGGTGAGGAGCGCTGAGGCGGTGATCCTCGCAACGCCGTGGACCGCGGCGGAATCAGTCGTCTGCGAGCACGCCGAGCGACCTTGCCGGCAAGATCGTCATCGACGCCACCAATCCGCTCAACCCTGCCATGACCGGGCTCGCTCTCGGCTTCCTCACCTCGGGCGCCGAGCTGCTCCAGAGCCAGGCGCACAAGGCGAAATTCTTCAAGGCCTTCAACTCGACCGGTTTCGGCGTCATGGCTCGGCCCGACTTCAAGGAAGGCAAGGCCGCCATGTTCGTCGCCGGCCCCGCCGGCCCCGACAAGAAGGCCGTGCTGAGGCTGGTCGCCGATGTCGGCTTCGAGGCGGTCGATGCCGGCGAGCTCAAGGCCGCGCGGCTGCTCGAGCCGCTCGCGATGCTGTGGATGCAGCTTGCGCTCGGCAAAGGCGACTTCGCCTTCGTCATGGCGCGCCGCCAGTCCGGCGAGGATCGCACCACCAATGGCCGAGCGATCGCCGCCCAGGAGGCTGAATAGGTTTCACCGAGCGCAGGAGATGCGAGGATCTCTAACTCTCGCGGCGCCAACGACCGGCGTCGCGAGAGGGGCGCTTGAATGAGCTTCCACCGCAAAGAAGCAATAACCGCGCTGCGCCGCGACTCGCCTGGAGCACACCGATCTCGCCGTTCGCTCCCGTACGCGAACCGCCTCGCTCGAAGGAGCATGCCTGCGCCAATTCTTGCCGGGTGCGAGCAGGGGCGCTGTGGCGGAACGGCTTCATTGCCGCCAAAATCCTGTGTAACGCCGTGATCGCGACTACGAGGAGCTTGGAAGCGGCATGCGTGCGGCGCCATTGACCGTTGGCGTGATCGGGGGAGGCTTCACCGGAGCGGCGATCGCGATCGGCTGCCTGACGCGCCTGCGCGAGCCGTTCCGCCTCGTGCTGATCGAGCCCTCGCCGGCGCTCGGCCGGGGCGTCGCTTACGGCAGCCATCACCCGTTGCATCTCCTCAATGTGCGCACCCGCGATCTTTCGATCCGCGTGGGCCAGCCCGGCGATTTTCTGAACTGGGCGTTTCGCCAGCTGGATCAGGGCGAGAACCATGCCGGACTCCATGATGCGCTCGCCCATACTTTCCTGCCACGTCAGCTGTTCGGCGAATATGTGCGCCAGCGCCTGTTCGAGACGGTCGAGCAGCGGCCTGACGTCGAGTTCTCCGTCGTTCCACGGGCGGCCCGCGAACTTCGTGTCGAGCGCGGCCGCTATGCGATTTCCTGCGATGGCGACGAGACGGTGCCGTGCGACGCGGTTGTGCTCGCCACCGCCTATGGCGTGCAGCCGGCATCCTCGCGAGGCGCACTCGCGCCGTTCGATGCGTTGCCTGCCGAGCGCATCGCGCGAGCCAAGTCGATTGTGCTCGTCGGGTCTGGGTTGACCATGGTCGATGTTCTGCTCGGCGCGCGGCGCGACGGCTTCCAGGGCGTTGTGACCATCGTCTCGCGGCGCGGACAATTGCCGCGGCCGCACGCGCCGAAAGGCGTGGTGCCGCTGCCGATCGCTCTGCCACGCTCCAAGCGCGTGTCGATGCTCGAAGCTTCGCTCCGCATCGCCTGCGAGATGGCCGAGGAGGCCGGCGCGCCGTGGCAGGCCGTGATCAACGGCTTGCGCTCGTCGTTGCAGGACATTTGGCTTGCGCTTCCCGTCGCCGAGCAGGCCCGCTTCCTCCGGCATCTCCGTCCGGTCTTCGACGCTCATCGCCATCGTCTGCCGATCGAGGTTCACGCGCGGCTGATGGCCGAGCTCGACAGGGGACGCGCCGTGCTGGTCCGCGGTTCGGCGTCCGGCGTCGAGCGAAATGGCGACGGCTTCAAGCTCGAAGTCTTGCGGCGTGGAGCGCACGCTCCGGAGACGATCGCGGCCGATCTCGTGTTCGATTGCACTGGCTTCAGGCCCGATCTCGATCAGCCTCTGATCAAACGCCTGATCGATACCGGGCTCGCGCGCAAAGACGCCCACGGATTAGGGCTCGCAGTCGAGCCGAACGGCCAAGTACTCGGGCGGGGTGGGGAGCAGAGCCAAGGCCTGTTCGCCATCGGCCCGCTCTGCCAGGGGACGCTCTGGGAGATCACGGCGGTGCCCGAAATCGTGCGCCAGGCCGACGCGGCGGCGAGGAGCCTCGACGCGCTTCAGGCGCCGGCGCTCAAGAGCGGCACCTTCGCGTCCTGAGCGGCCGAAAAGCAGACTTTGGTGCGGCGTTAAACTTTCATTATGGTTAACGCTTCCTGGCCCTCAAAAAGCCACGAAACGACTGAAAATCAATGTGTTTCCCGCTTGGCTGAAGCCACGCGGGCGTTAACTATGTCGTGAGTATCGTCAGCACTTCTGGGGTTGGGGGGAGGAAGCTGATGAAATGCGTAGACTTGCCATTCTTGCGCTCGCCGTTGGCGTTGCTGCTGGGTTAGCCACCCCGTGCGCCGCGCAGAGCGGGACGGTTACGACCAGAACCGTCTCCATTGCGAAGCAGGCAGCGCCCGAGCGTTTCGCGCCGCCCCAGGCTGATCCCGCTGTTGCCGCGCCCGTTCCGGCCGCGCCGCCAGCGCCGTACTCTTCGGCTTCGGTGATACCGGCGCCCGAGCAGCTCTACGCCACCATCCCGCAGCCGATGTCCATGGCGCCCGACCTGCCGCAAGCGGCGGCCGAGCAGCAGGGCGCGTTCTCTTCGCCGGAGAAGCTGATGGAATGGGTCACCACCTATCGCAAGCATCCGAACCCCTCGCGCGTGCCCGCTGCCGTTCACGCCATGCTCGACTACGGACTGCTCGCCGACGAGGAGAAGGAGTGGTTCTGCATCGGCTTCATCGCCGGCGTGCTCGGCACCAACCCCAAGGACGGCCCGGCGCTGATCCCGCGCATGTTCCCGATGCCCGACAAGGAGCAGGCGGTGATCATCAGGGCGATCGCCTATTCCGAGCGCCCCGACTGGCGCGAGCTGCTCGAGAAGAATTCCGCACGCATGCCGCTCCGGCGCCCGCTGATCGACGACTTCCTGCAAGGCAGGCGGCCGACGCTGATGCAGCTGCCGCTCGCCGAGGGCGGCTCGCCCGGTGTTTATGCGCTGTGGGGCTATTACGTCGCGACCGGACAGCACGAGCCGGTGGTTCGCATCATGCAGGCGCTGCAATGGTCGCGGAACAAGGACGACAGCAGCTTCTCCTTCAAGAAGATCTTCTCCGGCTGGGGCAACGACCCGAGTGCGGTGGAAAAGATCACGACCGGCGGCACCGCCAAATGGACGCTAGCCTCCTATGCCGAGCGTGACCGCGACCTGCTCAATCTCTACCGCGCCGAAGCCTCCCGCCAGCCCGAGGCAATCGCCAAGCCGCTCAACGACGTGATCGTTGCCGCCGAAGCGTTCGAATCCGAGACGGTGCGCAAGGACCAGTTCGGCGCCATCGCCGACGCGCAGAAAGCTCAAATGACCAACGAGGCCGGCATGACCAAGGGCGCGACCGCAGGCTCGATCGCTATCGCCACCGGCTGCGTGGCGGCGACCGCTCTCGGCCAGCCGGAGATCGCCATTCCATGCGTGATCGGCGGCGCGCTCTATACCGGCGCGGTCAAGCTCGCTCACTGAGCGGTGATGAGCGAAGGCGTCTTGGCCTGAACAAGAAAAGCCCAGCTCTCGCGCTGGCTTTTCATTGGCTCGGCTATGGATAGCCCTGCGCCGCAGCGATGCTTAGCTACTCGGTGCCGCGGCGGATGAAATAGCCGACCACCAGGCCAAGCCCGAGAGCGAGCACGAGCGAGGCCGCGGGATTGTCCTTCATGAGGTCCTCGGCCTCGTGCGCGGCGCCGGAGGCGTAGTCGCGGGCGCGGCCGAATTGGCGGCTCGCGCTCGTTCCTGCGCTTCCGGTCAGCTGGTTCACATAAGCGCGCAGGGTGTCGATCTGGTCGTGCAGATCGTCGATGTCGAGATCCTTGAGCCGCGCCAAGCCGCTGCGCTCAGGTCTTCCCAAACTCCACATGATCCTCATCCTCCTTTGCGAAGCCGAACGCCGCCCGCCTGCCGATAGGCGAGCATAGCGCAAAACGACCGGATAGGCTGTCGCGTTCCACTGCGCCTATGGAACCGTATTGCGCGCCCTGATGCCGCGCTCGATCGCCGCGGTGGTGAGCTTGTCGAGATCAAGGCTCTCGCTCAGCATGTCGAGGAAGCGGATTTCCTCCGGCTTCACGTTCATGTCGGCGGCGGCGATTTCGAGTGCGATGGCGTAGGCGGTCTCGCGGAGCTTCTTCGGCAGCGCGCTCTTGATCAACACCAGCACGCGGTCGAGCCCGCCGTCCTCGCTCAGCACCTCGCCGCAGCCTTCCGCCGTCTTGACCAGTTTCTCCTGGTCGAAATCGGCGAACACCGGCAGGTTGGAGACGATCTCGCCGATGCGTGAGAGCTCGGCGTCGGTCATGGTGCGGTCCACCGCCGACATCGTGACCATCGCATAGATCAGCGCGGCGTGATGGTCGAGCGGCTCGGTCATGGCGCAGGCTCCCTCTGTTGGCTGAGGTACAAAGCGGCGCGACCGTAGGCAATTGCAGCAGGCCCGGCAAGCGGGGATTCTCCTCGGGCGAGGGGCGCTAAACGTCGGCGATTCTTGCCCCTAACCCTCTCCGCCATGCGACTTGCGGCCGAGCGCCGCCTCACTGCGTCGCTCGCGCAAGATCGGGGCGGAACGCCCTCTCCCCAACGGGGCGAAGGAGCTGGAACGTGGCGCCATCGGTTGGGAAACACTGGCGCTCCGTCGTAAAACGTGAAATCTCTCGGACCCCGAAATTCGCCGAAATTCGACGAGCCCGGCACGAGCCATGCCCCGCCCTGCCAAGATCGAGGTTCATTCAGAGCTGCTGGCGCACGCGCATGTGAGCAAGGCCTGGCCGTTCGAGGAAGCGCGCAAGGTCTTGAGCCGGCTGAAGCGTATCCCGAAGCCCACCGGCGCCATCATCTTCGAGACCGGCTACGGCCCGTCGGGCCTGCCGCATATCGGCACGTTCGGCGAGGTCGCGCGCACCACCATGGTGCGGCACGCCTTCCGCGTGCTCACCGAGGACAAGGTGCCGACGCGGCTGATCTGCTTCTCCGACGACATGGACGGCTTGCGCAAAGTCCCCGACAATATCCCCAACAAGGACATGGTGGCTGAGCATCTCGGCAAGCCGCTCACCCAGGTGCCCGATCCGTTCGGGCTGCATCCGAGCTTCGGCCAGCACAACAATGCGCGGCTCAAGGCGTTTCTCGATACGTTCGGCTTCGACTACGAGTTCCTCTCGGCGACCGAGTGCTACACGTCGGGGCGGTTCGACGCGGCGCTGCTCAATGTGCTCCGTCATTACGAAGCGGTCCGCGACGTGATCCTGCCGACGCTCGGACCCGAGCGCCGCGCGACTTACAGCCCCTTCCTGCCGATCTCACCGACCAACGGCAAGGTGCTGCAAGTTCCGGTGGTCGATCGCGATCTCGCCTCGGGCTCGATCGCCTACAAGGACCCCGACACCGGCAAGCTCACTCAGGTCCCGGTCACGCGCGGCCATTGCAAGCTGCAATGGAAGGCTGACTGGGCGATGCGCTGGGCGGCGCTCGGCATCGATTACGAGATGGCCGGCAAGGACCTGATCGACTCGGTGCGCCTGTCGGGCCAGATCTGCCGCATCCTCGGCCGCCAGCAGCCTGAAGGCTTCAACTACGAGCTGTTTCTCGACGAAAACGGCGAGAAGATCTCGAAGTCGCGCGGCAACGGCCTCACCATCGAGGAGTGGCTGACCTACGCTTCGCCGGAGAGCCTCGCGCTCTATATGTTTCAGAGCCCGCGCAAGGCGAAGCGTCTGTATTTCGACGTGATCCCACGCGCGGTCGACGAATATGTCGGCCACCTCGCCGCCTATCCCAAAGAAGATCAGGCGGCGAAACTTATGAACCCGGTCTGGCACATCCATAGCGGGACGCCGCCACAGGCCGAGCTTCCCATCAGCTTCGCGCTGCTGCTTAACCTCGCGAGTGCCTCGAATTCCGAGGATCGCCAAGTACTGTGGGGCTTCATCCGCCGCTACAAGCAGGACGCGACGCCGGAGGCCCATCCTTTGCTCGATCAGCTGGTCGGTTACGCGATTCGCTATTTCCACGACTTCGTGAAGCCGAACAAGCAATACCGCGCCCCATCGGACAAGGAGGGCGCGGCGCTGCTCGATCTCGACGCGCGGCTCGGCAAACTGCCCAAAGCCGTGCTCGCCGAGGAAATTCAGGGCGAGGTCTACGCCGTCGGCAAGGAGCACGGCTTCGAGCCGTTGCGCGACTGGTTCGCCGCGCTCTACGAGGTTCTGCTCGGCCAGACGCAAGGCCCGCGCTTCGGGTCGTTCGTCGAGCTGTACGGCGTCGAGGAGACGCGCGCTTTGATCGGCAAGGCCTTGCAGGGCGACCTCGTCACCGCCAACTGACCGAGGCCTCGGCGCAGACCCCGCGCGGCGCAGCCATTTGGCATGGGTGTTGCTGGAAACATTCTGTGCGAGTTGAGCGTTGCGGTGAGACGATTCCAAATTCGGCCTGTGCCGCGGCTTTGCCGCATCTCCGGGCTTGGCCTCTTTAGGTAAGTTTTCGCGGGAAAGGCGGCAGTGATGAAAATTAGGGCAGGCTACACGATCTCCTATGACTGTCCGCAGCCGACGCCGATGATCGTGGCCTTGAGCGTCCATCCGAGTTGGCGCGGGGATCTCATCACGTCCGATCAGATGCGCCTCGACCCGCAGGTTCCGGCGACCGAATATACCGACCGCTACGGCAACATCTGTCACGTGATCCGGGCACCCGCCGGACGCATCACGCTCTCAACCGAATTTCGGATTCTCGATAGCGGTGAGCCTGATGAGATCGCTCGCGACGCAACGCAAGCCTCGCTCGAGACCCTGCCTGTAGACACCTTGGTTTATCTGCTGGGCAGCCGTTATTGCGAGACCGACAAGCTATCGGGTTTCGCGTGGTCGACCTTCGGCAATATTCCGCAAGGTTGGACTCTGGTGCAGGCCATCGTCGATTTCGTGCACAACCACATCACCTTCGGCTATCCGCATGCCGATGTCACCCGCACGGCATTTGACGCGTTCACTGAAGGCAAGGGCGTCTGCCGCGACTTCGCCCATCTCGCCGTCACCCTCTGCCGCTGCATGAACATCCCGGCGCGCTACTGCACCGGCTATCTCGGCGATTTCGGCGTGCCTTACGACCCGGCGCCAATGGATTTCAGCGCGTGGTTCGAGGCCTATATCGGCGACCGCTGGTACACTTTCGATGCCCGTCACAACAAGCCGCGCATCGGCCGCATCCTGATCGCGCGCGGACGCGATGCTACCGACGTCGCCATCACCACCTCGTTCGGCCCGCACAGGCTCGCCTCGTTCAACGTCGTCAGCGACGAGGTGAAAGCTCCGGAAGCCGCGCGCGTTTGAGCTTCTCGGGAAATTCTCGAAACTTAGTCGCATTTTGCGCGGACCGGGTTCAGCACGTCTTAGAGGGTTTATGACTATGTCTTGGGCATCAACCCAGGAGGAAACCCCAAATGACTTTGAAATTCGCACTCGCCGCCGCTGTCGTTCTCGGCTTTGCCGGCGCCGCTGTTGCCGCCGACGCGAGCCAGTTCATCATCATCAAGGACAAGAACCAGCATTGCCGCGTCGTCGAGAAGAAGGTGGTAAGCGAGGACGAGCTCGGCATGCAGGTCGGCAAGCAGGGCTATCCGAGCATGGATGAAGCCAATATCGACCTCAAGGTCGTCTGCGACAACTCGTAGTCTCGTTGCGACGCCGCTCGCTTCGGCGGCGTTAGCATTTCCAAACGACGCGGATCGGCGCCCCCCTGCCTGGTCCGCGTTTTTTGTCTGGCTAGTGGTCCGAATTTTTAGGCTAGTGGTCCAAATCGTCGAAGATGGCGCGCATCTCGAGGGCGCGTTGGCCGGTTGTCACGCGCATGCAGTTGCCGGCGGCGATCGAGGCGAACGTCCCGCCGGCATAACGCTTCTCCCAGTAATCGCATTTCGCATCGCGAAAAACGATCCAGGTGCGCTGCGCGTCCTTGAGTGCGGTTAACGCGTTAGGGTCGTCTTTGAGCCGCTTCACCGCCTCGCCGTACCAATCGTTTAGATAGCCGTCCCAGATCTTCTCCTCGCGCTCCTGGCAGGCGACGATCGTCATGGTGTTGGCGCCCGGCGCTTCGGGGCACGGATCGGCGATCAGCCCGATGCATGCGCTCATCGCCTTGAGCTCGTCTGAACCGCTCTGCTCGAGGCAATCGGCGATGGTCTTGCGCTCGGCGGCGGTCGGATCGAACTCGGGATCGGCGCGCGCGGTCGCGTAGGCGAAGACGAGGATAGCGAGGGTGACAAGGAGGGTTCGCATCAGCGTGGCGATGGCGAGGCGTTGCATGCGTCCTTGGTACAGAAGGCTACGCGCGGAATCCAGACGCTAGACGCGTTACTGACTTCCGGTTTCCGGCTTGGGACTGACGTCGCCGCCGCGCCACATGCCGACCTTGTCTTTTTTGGCGGCGGTTTCAGCCTCGGCTAGCTGCTGCTCTTGTGTGTCTTTCGGGTTTGCCCAGCCTTGGCGCACGATCCAGGTCGCAAGATCGGTTCCGGCCACGCTGCACTGCGCGGCGAACGCCTTCTGCTCGCCGTCCTTGGGCAGTGTGCAGCTGACGGCGCGGGAGCGGATCAGCTTGGTTAGAGCGATGCGGGCGGCGGCGCCGCAGGCCCAATCCTTGCCGCGCCCATCCTTGCATTTGGCTTTAGCGTCACGCGCGACGATGCCGGCCAGCGTAATGACCGTGCCGCCCGCCTCGATCGTGCCGGCATCGACCACCTGCACCTTGTAATAGAGCTTGGCCGGCGGTGGCGGCTTGGCCGCGTCGGCCTTGTCCTTTTGCAAGGCCGCAAGCCGCTCGGCCTCGGCCTTCTCGGCGGCGAGCAGGGTGGGCTTGGGCGCGGCGGGATCTTGGATCGCATGCGCCTGCGGGGCAGGCGCGGCCTGCGGCACTGGTGGCGGTGAGGGCGCCGCCGGCGGCTTGGCAGGCTCCGGCAATGCCGCCGTGACCTCGGGCACCTGCGCCGGTCCGCCAGCGGCCTGCCGGTTGGTGGCAATTTCCCTCGCCCACCACGCCTGGCCGAAGCCGAGCGGGATGTTGATGGGCCAGAGCAACAGCACGACCGCGGCAAGCCCGAGCAGGATCGAGAAGATGCGGGACGCAAGTGCCATTGCCGGAGACCAGGAAATGTTGGCCGATCCGGCGATCAGACCTCAAAGATCGGGCCTTTCTAGGGCCTCACCGATCATATTTCCGGCTGAGGCTACTGGCTCGCCCAGACGATGCGCGCCATCCAGTCGATGCGGTCGACGGGAAAGGCGAGATTCGGATGCGCCGGGTTGAACGAGGCGAGCTCGACGGTCTTCGCCGTGCGCCGCACCAAAATCTTCGCCATCACCTCGCCCTCGGTGGTGCGCAGCACGATACGGTCGCCCTTGCGCGGCGCGGAGTTCGGCGAGACGATCAGGATATCCCCGTCACGATAGAGCGGCTGCATACTGTCGCCGGTCACTTCCAGCGCGTAGGCGTTCTCATCGTCGACGCGCGGAAAGCGGATCTGGTCCCAGCCCTGGCCGACTGGGAAGCCGCCATCGTCGAAGAAGCCGCCACCGCCCGCTTGCGTCAGCCCGATCAGCGGGATCGGTTGTGCCCGCCCGCGCTCGCCGCGCGGCTCAGTGGTGACGAGCGCGGTAAAGTCCGCGAAGCTGGCGCCGGTCGCCTCGAGCACCTTGGCGATGCTCTCGGTGGTTGGCCAGCGCGCGCGGCCCTCGCCGGTGACGCGCTTCGACTTGTTGAAGGAGGTTGGGTCAAGCCCGGCACGCTTGGCGAGCCCCGAGGCCGACAGGTTATAGCGTCGCGCCAGCGCATCGATGGCGGACCATACCTTGGCGTGGGTAAGCCTGTTCACCAAAAGCGGCCGAACCCTCCAATCTAACGGGCGCGTGCGAGCCCGGCTTCAGCGAATCGGAATATATACCTAACAATAGGAATTATGGCTTATTTCTGCCTTACTCGTCTACTGTGTTCCGGCTTCGCCCCTCACATTGCCTTTATTGCCGCGCCAAGCCCCAATTTCAGGTCGTCGGCGTTCATGACTGGCACCAGCTCGACCTCCGCCCCGAGCCCGAGGAATAAAGGCTCGACGATGGCCGGAATATCGGACGCGTTGCGCAAATCGAAAAAGATCATCGCGCTGCGGAGACCATTGTCGGCGAGGAAATAGGCGGCCTCGGGTTTAAGCTTGCTGACCGTGGCCTCGAGAATCTTCGGCAACGAGCCATCCTTGACGGCGCGATTGCCCGCTTCGGTGGGGATATTGATCGTCAGCATCATCCGCATGCATGGTCCTCCTGTTAGGGCACCCCGGAAGCATAGTGAAGAGGCGCTTCGAAGTCGAAGACACCTATTCCTTGTTGCGAGCCGATCGGGCGGCTAATCTCACGGTCGAAAACCATGGATGGCATCATCTACAAGGTCCTTAGCCACACCGCCCTCGCCGAGGCGAAAGCCAAAGGCCGCTTCGAGGGCTCGGCCGAAGACGTCGGCGACGGCTTCATTCACCTGTCCTCCGCCGAGCAGATTGAAGCCACGCTCGCCAAGCATTATCCCGGCCAGGAAGACCTCGTGCTGCTCGCGGTCGACAGCGAAAGTCTCGGTGAGCGCCTGCAATGGGAGCCGTCGCGCGGCGGGGGACTCTTCCCCCACCTCTACGGCCCGCTCGACCTTGCGGCGGTGACCTCCATCGAGGAGCTGCCGCTCGGACAGGATGGCAAGCACCGTCTCCCGGCCGGAGTGTCATCGACCTCAGGCGGCGAGCGTCAACGGCGCGGCTGACCGCGAGCGCAAGGCGCTCGCAAGCGGGGGGGTAGGGGAGTGTCACGTGAATGCGCTGTTCGGCTTAGGCCAGGCCCTGCTTCAGGCGCTCGATCCCGAGCGCGCCCACGATCTCGCCATCAAATCGCTCGAGCTCGGTCTCTATCCGCGCCCCGCAGGCGCTGACGACAAGCGCCTGGCGCAAAGCATCTTCGGCCTCGACTTCGCCAATCCGCTCGGCATGGCGGCGGGCTTCGACAAGAATGCGCGCGTGCCACGCGAGCTTCTCGGCATGGGCTTCGGCTTCGTCGAAGTCGGCACGCTGACCCCGCGCGCGCAAAGCGGCAACCCGCCACCGCGCATTTTCCGGTCTGCGGCGGATCGTGCGATCGTCAACCGGCTCGGTTTCAACAATCAGGGGCAGGGTGCCGCGCTCGCCCGATTGCAGCGCCGACCGCCCGGGATCGTCGGCGTCAATATCGGGGCAGGGCGCGACAGCTCCGATCGCATCGCCGACTATGTGTCGGGCATCGAGCGTATGGGCGCGGTCGCGAGCTACTTCACCGTGAACATCTCCTCGCCCAATACGCCAGGTTTGCGCGACCTCCAGGCACCCGAGGCGCTCGACCTCCTGCTCAAGCGCGTGCAGTCGGCCCGCGGAGCGTTGCCATGCAAGCCGCCGCTCCTGGTCAAGCTCGCGCCTGATCTCGCAGATGCCGACCTGCCCGAAGTGGTCAAAGTCATTGCCGCGAATGGCGTCGACGGTATCGTCGTGTCGAACACGACTCTGGCGCGCGATGGCCTCAAGGATCCAGCCTTCGCGCGGGAAACTGGCGGGTTGTCGGGGCGGCCTTTGTTCACCCGCTCGACCCGCATGCTGGCGCGCGTCTACCGGTTGATCGACGGGAAGCTACCGCTGATCGGCGTGGGCGGCATCGATTCTGGCGAAGCCGCGCTTGCCAAGATCGCGGCGGGCGCGTCTCTGCTCCAGCTCTATACCGGGCTCGTGTTCGAGGGACCGGGGCTGATCGGCCGCATCAAGCAGGCGCTGGTCGAGGGAATCGAGCGCGCCGGCGCTGACGACTTGAAGCCTCTCATCGGCGCCCGCGCCGGCGAATGGGCCGAGCGCTCGCTCCAGCCATGACCGTTACGATCTACCACAATCCGCGGTGCTCGAAATCGCGCCAGACGCTTGCGCTGCTCGAAGCGCGCGGCATCAAACCGAAGGTCGTCGAATATCTGAAGCATCCGCCCTCGGCCGCCGAGCTGAAATCGATCCTGAAGAAGCTTGGCATCGAGCCGCGCGAGCTGATGCGCCAGAGCGAGCAGCTTTATTCCGAGCTCGGCCTCAAGGATCGCGCGCTGTCTGACGACGAGCTGGTCAGGCTGATGGTGGCGAATCCGATCCTGATCGAGCGGCCAATCGTGGTGAGCGGGACCAGGGCCGAGATCGGCCGCCCGCCCGAGCGGGTTCTCGAGATACTCTGAGGCTGGGGAGTAGGCACAGCGAAGCCTGCCCACCCTACTGGCTCGTGGCCTAGCCTAGGCCTCGCGGCCGGGCGAGCTTGCGTCGGCCACGGCGGTGCTGCCGCTCCGGCCGACAATCTTCAGCAGGCGCATGACGAACCACACCGGGAACACGATCACCGCGCCGAGCAGGAAATAGCGCGCCGACCGCTCGATGGCCGCGAAGCCCATGTCGTAGATGCGCTGGGCGAGGCGGCGCAGACTGTCGACGATGTCGAACGGGCTGAAGCCGAGCGCTGCGAGCACGACGCCGACGATCAAGGATAGAATGACGAGCCTGACCAGGACGATTGCCGGATTGCCGCCAAAGAACCGTTCCATCTATAGCTCCGTTTCGCGCTAGGCAGGCGCTACCTTGAGGCGCCGGCCTTGAAGAGACCGTAAGCTTCAACTCGAATTGCAGCAGAATTGGTGCTGGCGGCCAATAAGGTCAAGCAGGACGTGATGGTTAGAAGCGCAAGGAAGAGGCTCGATCCGCCCCCGGCGGGCGTGCCCGCGGCGGGGGTTCCGGCGGAGCCGCGCGCGCGCGCAATGCCCGAGCCGTTCGTCTCCTGGTTCGCCGGGCGTGGCTGGCAGCCGCACGCCCATCAGCTCGCTCTGCTCGACGCGGCAGGGCAGGGGCGTGACGCGCTGCTCATCGCGCCGACCGGCGGCGGCAAGACGCTCGCCGGCTTCCTGCCGAGCCTGGTCGATCTTTCGCAGAGGCCTGCCCTGAAGCCGGACGCGAGGGCCGGTTTGCACACGCTTTATGTCTCGCCGCTAAAGGCGCTCGCGACCGACATCGCCCGCAACCTCGCCACCCCCATCGCCGAGATGGGCTTGCCCATAAAATTGGAGACGCGCACCGGCGATACCCCGCCCGCGCGCCGCGCCCGCCAGCGCCTCATGCCGCCCGATATCCTGCTGACCACCCCCGAGCAGATCGCTCTCATGCTGTCGCATCAAGGCGCCGCCGAGCTGTTCGGCTCGCTCAAATATGTGATCCTCGATGAGCTGCATGCGCTCGCCTCCAGCAAGCGCGGCGATCTGCTCGCGCTCGATCTCGCCCGGCTCCGCACCCATTCGCCCGAGCTCACCTCGATCGGCCTGTCGGCAACCGTGGCGCGTCCTTCCGAGCTTGCCGCCTTCCTTGTCGCGAACAGGGGCCAGGCTTCTACCCGGCTCGCCGAGATCGTAGTCGCGCGCGAGGGCGCCAAGGCCGACATCGCCATCCTCAAATCCCAAGCCGAGCTGCCCTGGGCCGGACACTCCGCGCGCTACGCGCTGCCGGAGATCTACGCGGCGATCAAGGCGCATCGCATGTCGCTGATGTTCGTCAACACGCGCTCGCAGGCCGAGATGCTGTTCCACGAGCTTTGGCGCTGCAACGACGACAATTTGCCGATCGCGCTCCATCACGGCTCGCTCGACGTGGCGCAGCGGCGCAAGGTCGAGGCGGCGATGGTGGCCGGCAAGCTCCGCGCCGTGGTGTGCACCTCGACGCTCGATCTCGGCATCGACTGGGGCGACGTCGATCTTGTCGTCAATGTCGGCGCGCCGAAGGGCGCGAGCCGGCTTGCCCAGCGCATCGGCCGCGCCAATCATCGGCTCGATGAGCCGAGCAAGGCACTGCTCGTGCCGGCCAATCGCTTCGAGGTGGTCGAGTGCCAGGCGGCGCTCGAGGCCGCGGCGGAAGGCGCGCAGGACACCCCGCCGTCGCGGCCCGGCGCGCTCGACGTGCTCGCCCAGCACGTGCTCGGCACCGCCTGCGCGGGGCCGTTCCACCCCGATCGTCTCTATCGCGAGGTGGTGAGTGCGGCGCCTTATCAGGGCCTGACGCGTGAGGGCTTCGACAAGGTGGTGGCGTTCGTAGCGACCGGCGGCTACGCGCTCGCCAATTACGAGCGCTACGCCAAGCTGAAGAAGACGCCGGAAGGCGAGTATCGGCTCTCCCATCCCCGCCTCGCCCAGCAATATCGGCTCAATGTCGGCACCATCGTCGAGGCGCCGATGCTCCGCGTCAGGCTGGCGCGGCTGAAGGGCAACGCGCTTGCGGGCGGCCGCGTGCTCGGCGAGGTCGAGGAATATTTCATCGAGCAACTGACCCCCGGCGATACCTTCGTGTTCGCGGGCGAGGTGCTGCGCTTCGAGGGCTTGCGCGAGATGGACGCGATCGTCACCCGCGCGCACGCGACCGATCCCAAAGTGCCGGCCTATGAGGGCGGCAAGTTCCCGCTGTCGACCTATCTCGCCGAGCGCGTGCGCAAGCTCCTGGCCGACCCTGAGCATTGGTCGCGGCTGCCCGACCAGGTATCGGACTGGCTCCGCCTGCAAGCTTTGTTCTCGATCGTACCAGGCCCCGACGAGGTTCTGGTCGAGACCTTCCCGCGCGGCAACCGCTATTATCTCGTCTGCTACCCGTTCGAGGGGCGGCTCGCGCATCAGAGCCTCGGCATGCTGCTGACGCGGCGGCTCGAGCGCGTCGGCGCCGGTCCGCTCGGCTTCGTCGCCAACGAATATGCTCTGGCGATCTGGGCGCTTAACGACATGGGCGAGATGGTCGGCGACGGGCGGCTCGACCTCGCCAGGCTGTTCGATGCCGACATGCTCGGCGACGACCTCGACGCGTGGCTTGCCGAATCCAACCTGATGAAGCGCTCGTTCCGCGTTTGCGCCATAATCTCGGGGCTGATCGAGCGTCGCCATCCCGGGCAGGAGAAGACCGGACGCCAGATGACCGTGTCCTCGGATTTGATTTATGACGTGCTTCGCCAGCATGAGCCGGAGCACATCCTCTTGCATGCGGCGTTTGCCGATGCGGCAACCGGCCTCATCGATGTCGGCCGCCTCAATCTTTTCCTGCAACGGATCAGCGGACGAATCAGGCATATTGGCTTGAGCCAAGTCTCGCCGCTCGCCGTGCCGGTCATGCTTGAGATCGGTCGCGAGAGCGTGCCCGGGGAGGCGAGCGAGACGCTGTTGCGTGAGACCGTCGAAGAGCTCATCGCGGAGGCCTTAAGCGGACATGCTGCGCGGCAAACCTGACCTCATGCCGGAGACCGCGCCCTCGCTCCGCAAGCGCATCACCGTTTGCGGGCACGAGATGCGGCCGCTCGCCGCCGGCGCGCTCTATTGGGAGGCCGAGGACACCCTGCTGGTGGCCGATCTCCACCTCGAGAAGGGCGCAGCCTTCGCCGCGCTCGGCATGTTGCTGCCGCCTTACGATACGCGCACCACGCTTCAGCGCCTGGAGAAGGCGATCGACGCGGTCAAGCCAGGCCGGGTGGTCGCGCTCGGCGACAGCTTTCATCGGAGCGCATCGGCAAAGAGCCTTGCCGCCGACGATCTCGCCTTCTTGCTGCGCCTGCAAAAGGGCCGCGAATGGTACTGGATCTGCGGCAATCACGATCCGCATCTGCCGCCCTCGATCGGCGGCACAATCTGCACCACGCTCACCATTTGCGGCGTGACGCTCCGCCACGAGCCGACCGAGATCGCCTCAAGCCGCGAGATCGTCGGCCATCTGCACCCGGTCGCGCGCATCGCCAGGCGCGGCGTGGTGATCAGGCGCCGCTGCTTCGCCACCGACGGCAACCGCTTGGTGATGCCGGCGTTCGGCGCTTATGCCGGCGGTCTCAACGTGCTCGACCAGGCCTTCGCCGAGCTCTTCCTGCGCCACCGGCTCGAAGCCTGGATGATGGGACGGGCCGACGTCTATCCCGTGCTCGGCAGCCTGCTGATTTCCGACTAGCATGATCGGAAAGTGGCAACCGGCTTTCCGATAAGATGATGCGGTCGATGACAGTCTATTCGCGGCGGAACACCGCCCAGCCGAGCAAACCGATCAGCACGGCCGCAACGACCGCCGCGAGGCCGTAGAGGAACGGATGCTTCAGCGCGAGCAGATAAATCACGCGCTCGAACCCGGCTTTGCTCACCTCGAGTGTGCTGTGGTTCTTGCTGAGCATCACCCCGTCGCGGAATAGATAGACGTTGGCCGTATAACGGCCGATCGGCACCTTGACCGGCAGATCGACGCTCGCCCTGAACAGGCTCCGGCCGATGAAGCTCACGCCATCGTCGTGATCCTGGAACAGGTTCTGCTTCTGCTTCAGGCGGATCACCGCAGAGCGGAAGGCAGCTTCCTTTGCGTCGTCGTTGCCGCCTCGCGCGAAATCGAGATTACCGTAGCCGATGCCGAGCGCCTTCAGGGTTTCCTCGGTAGCAATCGCCCTGAACGGATGCGAGGCGAGCACGGCGTAGAAGCCGGGGACCGAGGGAAACGTCTCGCCGGCGCCGTTGACCCAAATTCCCGCCACCTGCTCTTTGCGCCGTACCACCATCGGCTCGTCGGGGCTTCGGATGACCGCGATCACGTCATAGTCGCCCTTGTCGGGCATTGGCGTATGGCTGAAATCGACGCTGCCGAAAATCAGGATCTCGATTCCGTTGAAGTTCGATTGGATCGAGATATCGCGGGTGGAGATGTCGGACTGGATGGTTTCCTGGGGTGCCGGCTCCTCGGCCAGCGCCGCCGTGCACCACGACGTGAGCAGAATGACGGCGAGCCGGAGCGTGCCCATCATGAGCCCGCGAAGAGAGGAACGATGCTGTAAAGCTCCTCAGGCTTCAGCACGAGGTCGAGCAGGAGCCTTGCCGCTACGCCGAGCACGAGCAGCGCGAGCAGGAGACGGAGCTGCTCACCTTTGAGTTTCAGTCCCGCGCGCACGCCGAACTGCCCGCCCATGACCCCGCCAATGGCGAGGATCAGCGCCAACACCACGTCGAGCGTGTGGTTGAAGGTCGCGTGCAGCAGCGTCGTGATCGCGGTGACGAAGATAATTTGAAACATCGAGGTGCCGATCACGATATTGGTCGGCATACGCAACAGATAGATCATCGCCGGTACCATGATGAAGCCGCCGCCGGCACCGAGGAACGCCGCGAGCAGGCCGACCACCGCGCCGATCAGGAGCGGCGGGATGGCGCTTATATAGAGCCGCGAGCGAGGAAAGCGCATCTTGAGGGGCAAGCCGTGGATCCAGTTGTGCGCGTTGGCCCGCCGCGCCGGCAGCTTCTTGCCAAACCGTGACTTGTGAATCGCACGGACGCTCTCGACCAGCATCAGCGCGCCGATGCCGCCGAGGAAGACGACATAGGTGAGCGAGATGAGCAGGCTTGCCTGGCCGACCTGTCGCAGCAGCCTGAGCAGGAGCACGCCGGCGAGCGCCCCGACCACGCCGCCGGCGATCAGCACATAGGCCATGCGAAGGTCGATATTGCCGCGCCGCCATTGCGCGACGGCGCCCGACACCGAGGTGGCGACGATCTGATTGGCTCCGGTCGCGACCGCGATCGGCGCGGCGACGCCCGAGAACATCAAAAGCGGCGTCAGCAGGAAGCCGCCGCCAACTCCGAACATGCCCGACAGGAAGCCGACTGCCGCACCCAGCCCCAGCATCACCAAGAGGTTCACCGAGACTTCGGCAATGGGCAGATAGACCTGGAGCATCGGGGCCCGGAAATCGAAGGAATCTAAGGCCCAGAAACCAGAAATCGGCGGCTCTCGCCACCGACTTCTGATGTTCCGATCGCTGAAGTCTGATTTAACTGGTCAGCTGCTCGAGCTTGGTGACGAGCGGGATGGAGATCTCGCCGGTTTCCTCAAGGCCATTTCGGCGCTCGAAGCTTTTGACCGCGTCGCGGGTCTGCTCGTCGAGTTGGCCGTTGGCGGGTCCGGCATCGTAGCCGAGCTTGTTGAGGAGCTTCTGAGCGCGGGCGATGAGCGCGCCGTTTGGCGCCTCCGACTGAACCGCCCAATCTTCGGGCTGGGCGACCTCGTTTGCTTCCGCAATGGCGGGCTTGGGCTGCCAGGACTTTACCGTCTGGTCGGCGGTGGCGAGCGTCTTCGGATCGAGCTGGACCTTGACCAGGTCGCGGCGCTTGGCGGCCTCTGCGTCGCCGTTCTTGGCGGCGAGCGCGAACCATTCATAGGCCGCGGTGAGATTCTTCGGCATGCCAAGCCCATGCTCGGCCAAGATGCCGAGATTGTATTGGCTGTCAGCGAGACCGTAACCGGCGGCCGCGCCATACCATTTCGCCGCGAGCACGTAATCGGCCTGGTCACCGGCGCTGGCGCTGACGGCGAGATTGTGCATCGCCTTGACGTTGCCCTTCACCGCCGCCGCTCCATACCAGGAGCGCGCCTTGCCGAGATCCTTGGTGACGCCCTGGCCGCGCTCATACATCGAGGCGAGACGATATTGCGCGGGCGCAAGGCCGGCACTTGCCGCACGCTCGAGCCAGTGCGCCGCCTCGGTCAGGTCCTGGGCGATGCCCTGGCCTTGCGCATAGCGAAGGGCGATCACGTATTGCGCCCGCGCGTCGCCGCCTGACGCCGCCTGACGCAAGGAAAGCGCGCCGAGCGCTTCGGGTGGCAGCGGCAGCCTGCCCGGCAGCGACAGGGGCACAGCTGCGCTCTGCGAGCCGCCGCCAAGCGTCGGCTCCTCAAGGCTGAGCGACACGCCGGGCGGCAGCGCCGCGGTGGTCTCGGACTTAAGCGAGGCGAGCTGCGGCCGCGGCATGGTTTCTGCCGAGGTCGAGGCGGCCGGTGCACGGTAGGAGGACTTCGCGACGTCGCTGAAGCCGCCGGCGGTCGCGCTCGGCGCGGCGTCGTCGGGGCTCGGGTCGATGCCCTGATTGAAGCCGGTGGCTGCGTCCTCGGAGGAGTCGTCCTCAAGCACGCCGGGATCGAGCTCGGATGCGCCGGATGGGGCGGCCGGCGCGGCCTCGGTGCCGGGTTGGACCGGGGCCGGAGCGCTCATCTCGGCGCCGGGCTGCACCGTGCCGTGGCGTGAGCCGTCGGGCAAAGGCGTGATCTGGTCGGGACCGGCGGGGCCGGGAACGCTTTCATCGGCCGCCGGCGGGGTGCCTGACGTTTCCGGCTTCGAGCCGAGCCGCCCATAAAGCAGGGCGGCGCTGATCAGGAGCAAGATGGCCGCTGCGATCATCAGCAGCGAGCGCTTGCGCTTGGACGGCACATCGGCGCCAGGGACGCTGCCCGGAGCGACGGTGGCTGAGGAGCGCCGCGCCCGTCCGCTGGCCGATCTTTCCTCGGCCTTGAGCGCCGCGGCCTGGGACGCACGCCGCGCGGCGGCGACCAAATCGTCGTGATCGAACTCGGCGTCGAGCCCGGTCCCGGCCCGCGCGCGGTGCGGAACCGACGCGTCGAGATCGACCGCGCTCTCGTCGGGCGCACCGCGCCTGCCGCGCCCGAATGCGGGTGGCTCGCTCTCCTGGAAGTCGGGGATGCCGCCGCCGAGCTTGGTCTTCGGCGATTGGTCTTTGGCCTCGGCGCTACCCGCCTGCGGCGGGGTTACGTTGCGGGTTGGCGCACCTTGCGGCATGCCGGGATGCTGGAAGGGCGGAAGGCCAGGGGGCGGCGGGGGGAAGCCTTGCTCGGCGCGGGCACGGTCGGCAAAGGGCGCGCGCGGCTTATGCGGCGTCTGAAATGCGGCATCGCTTCCCTTCTCGGCCTGGAGCACGAGCTGCTTCAGCGAGTCGTGCACGGCTTGCAGCGTGCTTGCCAGGCGCTCGTCGCTCAAGCGGGCTTTGTCGCTCATCGCCACGAGGTCGCGATGCATGGCATCGAGGCGCTCCTCGGTGGCCGGCTTCGAAGCGGTGACAAGCTTGGCTGCCTCGGTGGCGGCCTTGCTCGCGATCTCCTCGAGCACATCGGGGGCGGTATCGAAGCGCTCGATCAGCTTGACGAGCTGGTCCTCGATTCCGCTAACCCGTGCGAGCTGCGCTTCCGCGCGGCCAAGTTGTTGACCCAACTCGGAAAGTTGCTTTTCGACTGAAGCGAGATTATCGAGCTTCGGCGCTTGCCTGAGCGCCTGGCTGAGCTGGCTCGCGATCTCGTCGAGCCGTGTATTCAAGGCCTCGATGGTATCGGCCGGCATCACCGCGCCGAGCGAATGCTCGAGCTTTTGCGCCATGTCGACCACACGCTTGTCGATCGCGCCGCTTTCGTCCTGGAGTGGCGGCAAGTCGAGCGAGGACGCCGGATAGGAAAGCTCTGGCGCCTTGAAGCTGAAATCGGGACGCCCTTGCGCCGGCGTGTCGGCGAGCGGCGCGAAGGCGCTTGGGGCCGACGGCAAAGCGCTTGGGAACGAGGCGAACGGGTTGCCGATCTCGGCGCCGCCCGACAGGGCATCAGATCCGCCGGTGGTGAAATCGAGGTTGGCCGATAGCGCCTTGCCCAGGCGCTCGAAATCATCGAGCGGATTAGCGGTTTGCGGCTCGAAGCGCCGCGCCAAATTGTTCACCTGCTCATGCAGCCGGTCGAGCGAGGCTGAATCTTCCGGCGCGCCGGCCGCTCGCGCGGCGTCGGTTGTCTGCGACAGCTGGTCGAGCCTCGCATGCAGCTCATCGAGTGCATCGCTGTAGCGGCGCTCGCTCTCCTCGACCCGCTCGACGAGCCGCCGAAGCAGGCTCTCGACGGTGCGCTGGTCCATGGGGCCGTCGCCGGGCGTCTCGCCGGTTCGGTGACCGCCGCCGGTCTGCCAAGTTGCTTCCGAAGCCATCCCAGTCCCCATGAGTGTGACGCCGCTGAAAAATCGCGCGGCCGATCGGGCGTGGGGCTCAAAAATTCGAGAGACACGCGACGAAGCGGTCGAAACTCACGGTGGCGCGCCCGAGTAAATTTTGCGTTAAGCGGCGGCTTATTGTGGGACAAACATGCGCGCCGAGACGCCGCGGCGCGGGCGCGGCGGGAAGGTGTCCGCTTGTCAAATTGCAGCAGGGGGAAGACGATGCGCGAGACCGCCGACCGGGGGAAGCGCAATGGCTGAGATGGTGCAGGCGAGCCACCGTCTGACCGTGCAGACGCGCGGCAAGGGCTTTACCGAGATCACGCGGGAGCTGGCGGACTGGCTAAAGCTCATCGCTGGCGAGAACGGCCTCCTGACCGTGTTCATCTGCCACACTTCGGCGTCGCTGGTCATCCAGGAGAATGCCGACCCCAATGTGCGGCGCGACCTGCTCGATGCGCTGGAAGCCCTGGCGCCGGAGAGCGGCGCCTATGCCCACCACGAGGAGGGCCCCGACGACATGCCGAGCCATATCAAGGCGATGCTGACCGCGGTCAACCTGTCGATCCCGGTCATGAATGGCAGCATGGTGCTCGGCACCTGGCAGGGTGTCTATCTGATCGAGCACCGCGCCGCGCCGCATCGGCGCAACATCGCGCTGAATTTCATCGGCCACGTCGCCGAAGCTTGAGCCAGGGGTCTAGCGGGCAAATTCGCTGGTCGCCGTGATCAGCTCATGCACGATGCCCGGCTCGGTCATCGCGTGGCCGGCGTCGGGCACCACTCTGAGCTTCGCCTGCGGCCAATTGCGCGCGAGATCGAACGCTATTTTCACCGGCGTCACCACGTCGTAACGCCCATGCACGATCACGCCGGGAATGTCGGTGAGGCGATGGGCATCTTCGATCAGCTGGTCATCGCTACCGAAGAAGCCGCGATTGACGAAATAGTGGCATTCGATGCGGGCGAAGGCGAGCGCGTAGTGGTCCTCCGAGAAGCGGCGCACCCGGTCGGCGTCGGGAAGCAGCGACAAGGTCTTGCCCTCCCACGCGCTCCAGGCGCGCGCTGCCTCGATCTGCACATCGGGATCGGGGCTCGTCAGGCGCCGATGATAGGCGGCGATCATATCGGCGCGCTCGGCCTCGGGGATGACGCGCCGATAATCCTCGAACGCGTCGGGGAACATCCAGCTCGAGCCGTCCTGGTAGAACCATTCGAGCTCCGAGCGCCTCAGCGTGAAGATGCCGCGGAGCACGAGTTCGGTCACCCGCTCGGGATAGCTCTCCGCATAGGCGATGCCGAGCGTCGAGCCCCACGAGCCGCCGAACACCTGCCAGCGCTCGATGCCGAGATGAATGCGCAGCCGCTCGATGTCGTCGACCAGATCCCAGGTGGTGTTCTCCTCGAGCGAGGCATGCGGGGTCGAGCGGCCGCAGCCTCGCTGATCGAACAGCACGATGCGATAGGCGCGCGGGTCGTGGTAGCGGCGCATGACCGGGTTGATGCCGCCGCCCGGTCCGCCATGCAGCAGCACCGCCGGCTTGCCCGCCGGCGAGCCGCATTCCTCGAAATAGATCTCATGTAAATCCGAGACTTTCAGCCGTCCGGTGCGATAGGGCACGATCTCCGGATAGAGCGTGAGGCGGGAGGGATGAGGCATCTGCTGCTGGTCCATACTCTTGCCCCTGCTCACTAGCTGACCGCCGCCGCCGCCGCCGCCTTCTGCTGTGCGCGATCGTAGATGGCCTCGCCCGCCGGGTCGCGCATCGCCTCGCAATAGTTCGCCTCGGCCTCCGATGGCCGCGGGCCGATTAAGCTTGCGCCGATTCCGGCGACGAGCCCGATGCCCGCGCCGATCAGGCTCGTCATCGCCGTGGCGATGCTTGCATGGCCCGCGCTCGCTGCACCTATGACGGTCTCGATCACCATGGCGATGAAGCCGACACCCATGGCCGCCAGAGCACCTTGCCAAGTGCAGCGCCGCCACCAGATGGCGAGCAGCAGCGTGGGAAAGAACGTCGAGGCGGCGAACGCCAGGGCGGTCAATGCCGCGCGCAGAGGATCGAGATCGGCGATGAGCAGGAACACGGCGGACGCCAGCGCTGAAGCCCCGATGGCCGCCCAGGCGGCGATCAGCCTCGACAGAGCCGCCGGCCGCCGGTCGAGCACGCGGTAGAGGTCCTCGGCGAGGCTTCCGGCCAGCGTAAAGAGATGTGCGCCGGCAGCGGCGAGCGCGATTGCCATGCCGCTCGCCGCCATCAGCGCGGTCAGTAGGTAAGGGAGCTTTGCCGCAAGCGGCAGCGCGATCGCGATCGCGTCGCGCGCGATATGCAGCTCGCTAGCGCCGATGGCGCCATCGCCGTTGGTGTCGCCGGCTTGCAGCAAATGCCGTCCCGAGAGTTCGCTGAGCCACGCCGGCGGCGCCGAGGCCGGCGCCTGGGCGATATCTTGAAACATGACCAGCTTGGCGAAGGCTGCGATCGCGGGCGCGGTCATGGCGAACAGCGCCACGAATAGCACCGCCCATGCGACCGAGCGGCGCTGGTCGGCGGCCGAGCCGGTCACCCCGCTCCTCACCAGCAGGCTCGGCAACGACGCGGTGCCGACCGCGATGCTAAGGAACAGCACGGCGAAATCGGTCTGGCTCAGCACGCCGAACGGCTCCAGGAACGGTTTGGTCACGGGCATCGGCTGGGCGCCGGGGAGGGACGGCGTCGCCACGTCCGGCTGCACCGGCGTCAGCCCCGCGGTGATCTCGGCGTTGTGCAGCGGCAACAACGTCTCACCATAGGTGAATTGCGGCGCCGGTAAATTGGTCAGCATGATCGACACCACGATCAGCGGCGCGGCGACCCCGACCGCGCTCGCCAAGAACTGGGCGGCTCCGGTCCAAGTCAACGACCGCATTCCGCCGAGCAGCGCGCATGCGGCGACCAGCGCCGCGATCACGATCACCGCGAGCGAGAAGGACAGCGGCAGGAACAGCGAAGCGATCAGGGCGGCGAGCTTCAGCTCGGCGATCAGCAGCAGCGCGGTCGGCGGCAGCTGGAGCACGCACGCCGCCATGCGGACGTAGCGCGAGCGGAAGCGCTGGCCGAGAAAGCTAGGCAGCGTGTAGGAGCCCGCCTTGCTGAGATACGGCCCGAACAGCACGCCGGCGAGCAGCAGCCCGCAGGTCAGGCCGAGCCCGATCGCGAACGCGTCGAAGCCGAGAAAGAACACCGTGCCGGTATAGGCGAAGAAGCCGACGCCGCCGACGGCGACGGCCGCCAGCACGAAGCCGTTGAACACCGGCGGGACGCGGCGCCCCGAGGCGAAGAAATCCTCGATGGTCATCGTCCGCGCCCCGACCGCGATGAGGAGATAGAGCACAAGCGGCACGCCGACCATCGTCTCGGCGACGAAAATCTCGCTCCAGCCGAGCTGCTCGAGCATGGCGAGTATGATGACGAGCGACACGAAGGCGCTGGTGACGATGCCGTAATAGACGCCGAGATGCGGGTTCGGTGCGCGGAGTCGGGAGGAGCCACTCATAGCCTAGCCGAGCTCCTCGCTCTCGGCCCGTCTCCGGTCGATGTGCTCCTGCATGCGGATGAACCAGAAGCTCACGGCGACGAGGAAAATCAGCACCCCTTGGGCGAGCAGATAGAAACCGAGCGGAAAATGCAGGAACCAATATTGGTTGAGGAAGGTGGCGGTGGTGACGGCGAGAAAGACGGCGAGGAGCGCGATCGACAGGACGGCGATCGCGAGGATCAGCGTGGTGAGCTGATGGCGGTCGCGCGGGGGATTGTCCGAAACGGGAACCTCAGTCGCCACTTTGTCCCCCTCCGTCTAGCGAGGCCCGCCAAGCGTTAGCAGCAAGCGGGCGGCTTGCAAACTCCAGCCGCACCATTGGCGTTGCAAACATGGCATGCTGGTGGCTGGCAGAGGCGGAAGGAGGAGGGGCAATGCTCAACGAATTCAAGGAATTTGCGCTGCGCGGCAACGTGGTCGACATGGCGGTCGGCATCATCATCGGCGCCGCGTTCTCGACCATCGTCAGGTCGTTGGTCGACGACATCGTCATGCCGCCGATGGGCGTGGTTACCGGCGGGGTCGATTTCTCCAGCCTGTTCATCGCGCTGAACGGCGAGCATTACAATTCGCTCGCCCAGGCGAAGCAGGCCGGCGCGCCGACCGTCAATTTCGGCGTGTTCATCAACAACATCATCAGCTTCATGATCGTCGCCTTCGTGCTGTTCATGGTGGTCAAGGGCATGAACCGGCTGCGCCGCAAGCAGGAGGCGGATCCCGCGGCCGAGCCGCCGGCGTCGCGCGAGGTGCAACTGCTTGAGGAGATCAGGGACGCTTTGGTCAAGCGGGCTAATCCATGATCCCGAAGTTGCGGAATCTCGGATAGGAGCATGCGTCAGACAAAGCTCCAGAGCGAAATCGCGGTTCAATTTGGATGGGTTTCGCTCGATGCGCGAGCAGAACGGCGATTGCACAATCTTGGCGACTGAATCCGCGCGCTCGCGTATCTTGGCATGACCGAACTCGAGTTCAGCCTAACCCAGGGAGGCGGCGTTGCGTGTCAGGGTATTATGGGCCCCGTTTGAAGCCTTGAGCCGCAGGGGGATGTTGACCCTCGTCCTCACCGGAGCGCTGCTCCTCGTCTTCGGCAATGCCGAGGCAGGTGCCACGCCCGAGGACCTCGCCAAGGCCGCGGCCTGGCGGCTCGGCGACCAGCTCAGCCTCGCCGGCCTCCTCTACGCGCAAGGCAACCAAGAGGACAAGGTGACCGAACTCTTAACCGGCATCAAGCCGTTAGCCGAGGCGATGCAGGTCGAGATCAAGCCGTTCCCGCCACGTTCGGCGGATTCCTCCCAGACCTATGCCGACGTGATCCACTACCTGATCGCCGGCGATGGCGCCGCGCTCGGCAGTGAGATCGGGCAGAAATTCGGCACTCCCGCGGGCACTCTGTTCGAAGTCTCGGTCAAGTCGAACCTGCTCATCCTGCTGTACCAGCCAGGCGAGGACCAGGGCGTCGGCGGGGTGATCCAGGCACGCATGAGTGAGATCGGTCTGCCGGAAAATTTGTGGATGGGTGTCGTCACCGCCATCAACAACAAGGCCCCGGAGGCCGATGTGAAGGACGCCGTCTTCAAGATGCACGATGACGTCGCGGCTTATTTGGGCAAGCAGATCGATTAAGGGTAGCGCGCGCTCAGCCCTTCGACTGCAAGTCGCGCATGGCGTCGGCCATCAGCCAGCTGAGCTGCTGCGCCTGCACCGCGAACAGCTGCATCTGCGTTTGCGCATAGCGGCTCTGTAGCGTCAGCACCTCTTGCACGTCCTTGGCGCGAGCGAGCTCGCTCGCCAGGCTGAAGGAGCGCTCGGCATTTTCCTTGGCGAAGCCAACGGCTCGGTCCTGGACGGCCTGGAGACCCGGCCTGCCACCGCCCGGCGACGACTTGGCCCAGGTGTTCATGGCCTGGGTGAGAAAGTCCATGAACTGACCGTAAGCCGCGCGCGCCTGCTCCACGTTCTTCTCGGCCATTTCGCGGATTTGCGGCGGAATTTCGAAGGAAGGATTGTCTGCCATGGGGTCCTCTCAAATTAGCCTGCCGCCGATACATTTATACCATACAGCGCCGCGGCTGGAAAAAATGATGCGCGGAGGGCGATTTCAACTCACTGACACGGGGTTTTTCAGGCTTAGGGCCCGTTAGCATTGGAGGAGGATTACGACCCCGGGTCCGGTTGGTCTGGTCGCGAGACCCCAGTTGGAGCGTCGGGGCCGGTGCGCCCTTCCAGTGCGGCAACGGCATTTCTAAGCGTCGCCCGAATGCGCTCCAGCGCATTCACGTCGACGGCCCTGGGATCGAGGTAGAAGTCGAGGCCAGTCATGTGTTCGCTAAAGATCTCAACCTTCTGCCCCGCTTCGTCCAGCACACCCTCCACGACGTAGGGAACAACCTTGCGGCTGACGCCCTTTACCGACATCTCCGGCAATGCGCGCGCCGCCACGACATCGCGCACGAGAACGTAGGTCTCGTAGCTGATGACGATATGTCCAGGTTCGGCGATCGATTGGAGACGCGCCGCGAGATTAACCTCGCCGCCGATGGCGGTGTAGTCCATGCGGTGAACGCTGCCGAAGTTGCCGACGTTGCAGAAGCCGGTATTGATACCCATACGCACGCGGAACGGCTGTTCCGTACCGGCGCGACGCCATTGCACATTGAGCTCGGCTAACCGACGCTGCATCTCGGTTGCCATGTTGATGCAGGCCCTGGCGTCCTCCACCGTCCCCTTGGTCTCGGGGTCGCCGAAAAAAATCACCAGCGCATCTCCGATGAACTTATCGACGGTACCGCCATGCTTGAGGGCGATCGCCGACATCTCCGTGAAATACTCATTGAGGAGGAGCGTAATCTGCTCCGGCTGCAGGCGCTCAGTGGTGGCGGTGAAATCCTTTATGTCGGAGAAGAAGATGGTCAACTCCTTACGCTCGGTGTGAATAGTCACGTCCTTCTGACCGCTGAAAATGCTTTTGTAAATTTGCGGCGCGAGATAGTGCGAGATCTTCGTCGATATCCTGACGAGAAAATCGTTGGCAGCCTCGAGCTCCCTGTTCAGGCTCTCGAGGCGGCGATTGAGCTGGGCTTCCTGCTCCCCCAGCAGCGTCACTTCATAGGCCTTCTGCTGCACACGGCGGACCGCATCGCGATAGGCTGTGACGTCGAGCAGGATTACCCACACGGTGCCGGCGTCGAGATGACAATGAAGATCGGCGGCGCGGCCGCAATCGAGCTCGACCGAGGGAACGCAAAAGGGCGTTTCCTCCAACGGCAGGAGGCCTTCGAGGAAGTAGACCTGCTCGACCGCAGGCTCACCGAGGCGGACGCCCGCCAGACCGTAATCCTCAAGATGCCCGCCGGCGCCGACCAGGATAAGTGCGGCATCGACCTGCAGATAAGCGACCGCCCGCTCGTTATAGGTCAGCTCTCGCAGCCGCTCGGCCAGGCTTGCTGGCAGGCCTTCCATGGTTCAGCTCGCGGTGCGGACCGCGAGGTCCTTGAAGGCATCCTCCACGCCTTCGCCGGTTCGCGCGCTGCTTGGCTGCACCCACCAGCCGTTCTGTCGCAGCTCCGCCATGTCGGCGTCGTCGATCGCCCATTGCTCCTTGAGGTCGCTCTTGTTGAGCAGCAGCACGAACGGCAGTGAACCGTAATCGGCTTCTACGCGTTGGCGCAGCGAAAGCGCTACATTGAGAGTCGAAGGGCGCGTCCCATCGGCGACCAGCACGTACCCCGCAGCACCGCGCATATTAGTCATGCGGAACGAGTTGATATCGTCCTCGCCCGCGAGGTCCCATAATATGAGGTTCACGATTCGATCGGGGAGTTCCACAGTCTTCTTGTCGATCTTGACTCCGACGGTGGTGAGATAGGTTTCCGAGAACACGCTTTGGACGTACCGCTTGACCAGGCTGGTCTTGCCTACCGAGAAGCCGCCGAGCATGCAGATTTTTTTTTGCAGCATCGCCGTCATGGCTGTTCCTCGATCCCGACCGAGAACGAAACCCGGCGATTGGCCGAGCGGGCGGCCTCGGACGTGTCGTCCTCGAGCGGTTCGAGCGGGCCCGCGCCGCGCACTGCAAGCAGATCCGGATCGACCCCGCGTTTATACAACAGCGCGCGTACCGCCTCGGCGCGTGCCAGGCTGAGCGACAGGTTGGAAGTGCCCCCGCCCTTGTCGTCGGAATGGCCGGTCAGCGTTACCCTGGTGACAACGTCAAGGCTCGAAGACAAGGTCGCGAGCTCATTCAGCTCGCTCGCTAGCTGATCGAGAATCGTGTCCTGCCCGGCTGTCGGTAGCGAAACGTTGTTGTCAAAACGGATGCTGCGCGCCTGAATAGCATCGCGCAATTTGCCGAGCTGCCCCTCGCTAATATTGCGCACGGCCGACAGGTCAAAAATAGGCGCCCCAGCCGGCAGCAGGCGACCGGCCGCGCGCGCGCGCGCGATCCACGGTGATGAGGCCGACCCTTGCGCCACGATGCGGTCGCCTTCGACTGCGAGCGTCACGCCGGGCGGTGGGTTGAGGGAAGCCTGCAGCCGCTTGAGCACGAATTGCGGCTCGAGCCCCTCATAGGGCTCAAAATGGGCTTCGACCCGGGCCGGGTCGATCCCGGTTTCGGCCATGAGCTTGAGTGGGTCGATGGCGAGCGGATCGCGCAAGCCTGAAAGAAAATACTTGTCGCCGCGCGCTTCCGACTGGGTGATTACGATGCCAGGCTCGGCCCGCAGCCGCTGCACGTAGGCCCGCCATTGCCGTGCCTCCACCTCGCTACGCTGCTCATCCGCCTCATCTTCATTGCTTACCCCAGCCAGATCAAAACTGGGTGTCCCGGCTGGCAGCATCTGAGCAATAGCGTGCGCTCGTTCGAGCCACGGACGGGGTGCCGAGCCTTGCGCCACGATCAAGTTACCCGCGATCGCTAGGGTCACGCTTGGCGGCGGATCGAGCGCTGCCACGAGCCGTTTCAGCACCGATTGCGGATCAAGCGCCTGGTAGGGGACCCAGCTGGCGATGACCCGATCTGGATTAACCCCCGCATCGCGCATTACTGCCTGCGGGTCGGCGGCAAGCGGATCACGTAAGCCCGATACCACGAACATGCCGTCACGCTTGCCCGCTTCGGTGACCACAATTCCGGGTTCTGCCCGTAACCGGTTCAGATACCCCTCCCAAAGCTCTTGATTGTGCCACCACCGAGCGGTCCATAGTCCGGCCAACAACAGAAGCAGCAACAGGAAGGCGAGAACGACCATACGTGCCAAGCTGACGCGGGGCGGCGCATGCTCGCCGAGAGCCACCAGATCGCGCAGCCGCGCCTCGACATCGCCGAGCCCGGCGCTATCGCCATTGAAGCTCTCGAGCGCATGATGCCGCTCGGCGTGAATGCGCGACAGAGCGTTGCGCATCGTATCGTGCAGCCCCTCCGGCGGATCGCCGCGGATAACCGCGACCAGCGCTGCAAACGGTCCCGGCTCTGACCATAGCCGCAGATCTCCTAGCCGCAGCGAGTCGAGCCCCTGGTGTTCGGCTCCGCTGAAGGAATCGCGGACAAAATCCTGAATTGCGACCAGCATCGACGAGACGATCTGCGGGTCTTGACTCGCTGCATTCTCCGCCGCCACGTGCGCGATCAACAACCCGGTATGGCGGTGGATCAGGAACACGTGCTCCACCTGGTAGACCAGCGTGTGTTTTAGCACGACCTCGGCGAACGACGATCCAGTGCGCCAGGCTTCCCAGCGCCATTTGAGTCCTCGCCAGGTGAGGCTGTATTTCAGGGTCTGATTTAGCCGCTGGAAGGTCTCGTCGATTGTCTCGCCGATCGATTTGCGGATTGCCGGCACGATCACGGGATAAAGGATGTTGACCAGCATTCCGGGATCGTTCCGGATCGAGCTCTCCGCCGCCTTCTCCATGACGGGCGCCAACACGTGTCCCATGCGCTCATCGGCCGTCGCCTGGGCAATCGCGGTCGGCAAAATGCGTCCGATCACTGCGGCCAAGCGCTCAGGATCGTCCACCATGCCGGCGAGGCGCGACAACGTCTCGATCTCGCGCCCGACCAGCAGGGTTCGCAGCTGTTCGAGCTGCAGATCGCCCGGGCGCACGCCGTTCTGCTCCGGGCGTACCTCGGGCTTCAGGCTCCGTGCGATTTCGACGAGCAGGCTGGCCAGTGCTTTCCGATCGATGGCGTCCTCGCCCGCGGGCGGGCGAAGCAGCCCCTCAAGAATATCGGAGGAGGTTTTCACCTCACGGCGCTAGCTGGCCACCCGGCCACGCGACAACTCGATGCCGCTCTTGGCGACGCTCGCCGCGTCCTGGTTCAGGCACTTGGCGACCTCGACAAACAGCCCGGCCAAGAGGTTGCGATCGGTCTTGACGTTGCTGAGCTCGGAAAACATTTTTTCGATTGCGTGCTGAAGATCCTCGTTCTTGCGCTTGATCTCCTCACGCAATGACTGCGCTTCCTGGGTCAGGCGGTCGGCCATATCGCGCTCGAGCTGGCTCAATTGGTCCGACATCGCGCGAAGCCGTTTTTCCAGCGCCTGATTATGCTCGCGCAGCGTCCGCTCGAGCTCCTTGTCGGCGTCGGCGCGCAAGTCCTTCTCTTCGCGGAGCTGGCTCACGAGCAACTCCACCTGCTTCTTGGCGTTCAATTCGAAGGCGCTAAGATTGCGCGCCGTCTCGGCCTCGACATCCTTGAAGCGCTGGAGAAACCGCTCCTCCAGCTTGGAGAAGCGGCGATCGTAATCTTGCATCTGGTTGCCAAACAGCAGGTCGCGGATCTTGTCCACGCCCACGACTTCACCGCCAGGAAGCGGACCGTTGCCCAGCTGCGCGGCGGCCACGGGGTCGACCAACTCGGCGTCCGATTTCGATGATTTCCCCGCCACTGTACACCTCCACTGATCTTTGTGACGAAAAGTAGTTTTAAGTTATGGCATCGTCCGTCGCGAACTTGCAAGCCTTCGGGAATTCACCATTTACGCGCGGGCAAATTACTTGATGCAAAGACCAACCGGCTTTTTGTCCGCCGCTCTCAAGTCGATGTTTGCCGCTAACCGAATGGGCAGGGATAAAGATGGCGGGGATTTGGCACGGCAAGATGAAATGGTGCCCAGGGGCGGATTTGAACCACCGACACGCGGATTTTCAGTCCGCTGCTCTACCAACTGAGCTACCTGGGCCCTTTGCGGCAATCTGGTGAGGCGTGTCCCCTCCCGCAAACGGGAAGTGGTGGCGCCCCGTCGCGCAAGGCCTTGGCTTATAGGAAATCGCCCCCGCCCTGTCGAGTGCGGCGCGCCAAATCCGGTCCATCGTCCTCGTCGGGCTCCGTCTCGCCCGAAACCGCCCCCGGTTCGACCGGCTCGCCCGGCACCGCGTAGCGGCCCCCGAGCCAGCGGCCAAGGTCGATATCGGCGCAACCCCTCGAGCAGAACGGACTTGTCTCCGGCGCGACCGGCTTGCCGCAGATCGGACAGGCCGGCGCCTTGCGCGCTGCCGTCTTTGCCTTGCCAGGCGGGATTTGAAGCTTGTCCCCGCGTGCGCGTCCGCTCACTCGGTCTCGACCTCATCAGCCTTGGAGAGCCAGAGCTGGCTGACGGGGAAGCCTTCGCCCTGGAGCAGATTGACCACCTCGGTCAGCGGCAGGCCGACGACATTGGTATAGGAGCCGACCATCTTCACGACGAAGGCGCCGGCGATGCCCTGGATGGCATAGCCGCCGGCCTTGCCCCGCCATTCGCCGCTCGCGAGATAATTGCCGATCTCCTCGTTGGAGAGATTGCGGAAGCGGACTCGGGTTTCGACCACGCGCTCGCGCGGCTTGTCGTCGGGCGTGAGCAGGCAGATGGCGGTATGCACGCGATGGGCGCGGCCGCGCAGCAGGCGAAGCGCGTCGCCGGCCTCGTGTTCGAGCTCAGCCTTGCCGAGCACGCGGCGGCCGACCGCGACCACGGTGTCGGCGGCGAGCACGAACGACTTGGCGAGGTCGGGCTCGGAGCGGATCAGCTTGCGCGCGGCCTCGGCCTTTGCCCGGGCGAGCCGTCGCACGATGTGGCGGGGGACCTCGCCCTTGGTCACGCTCTCATCGATCGAAGCCGGGCGGAGCGCGTCGGGCGTGATGCCCACCTGCTCGAGCAGCTGCAAGCGGCGCGGCGAGGCCGAGGCAAGCACCAGCTTCGGCCGGAAGCGGCTCGGCGCGACGCGCGTGCGTCCGGGGCGCGACGGGGCGGCCGCCGGCTCCTTTTTCACAGGCTCGGCTCGCTTGAACCGGAACCTGTTACTTAAATCGGTAAGTGATCCGACCTTTAGTGAGATCATAAGGCGTCATCTCGACCAGAACCTTGTCGCCGGCAAGCACCCTGATACGGTTCTTGCGCATTCGTCCCGCCGTGTGGGCGATGATCTCGTGTTCGTTCTCGAGCTTCACCCTGAACGTGGCGTTCGGGAGGAGCTCGGTCACCACCCCCGGGAATTCGAGCATCTCTTCTTTCGCCATAAGGCTCCTTCCGCATCGCAAGTTGCGGGAGAATGGTCGCGAAGCTGGCCAAAATCAAGCTGGATTGCGGGGCTCGGCAAAGGGCAGCCAAAGGCGGCTTTCGCGCCGTGGTTGGCTGTATGAACCGCTTGGCCTCATCCTTCGAGACAGCGCCGAGCGCTTCCTCAGGGTGAGGGTTCCTCATGCCGAGGAACCGCGGCAAGTGGCGTCTCGAAGTATGAGACCCCTACCAGCTCACCCGCATGCCGGCTTTGCCGCCGACGCCGTCGACATCCTGGCCGAAGGTGACGTCGAGCTTGGCACACCTCGGTGGAGGTGCCGACGCGCAAGCCTCTGACATTGGCGTGGTCGTCGAATGAGACTTTGTTGCCGCCGAGGCTGAACCCATCGATATCCGCCCCGTCGACCGAGATCGTGGCCAAGGGCTCGATGAACGCGCCAGTGCAGTTCGGCCATATTCCCGCCGAAAGCGCCGTTCCTCCTAACAAAAATGCATTTGCGTGCTTTGGCCTCCGGCAGAATGAAACTGCCGTCATCAAATAGAAATAGAAAAAAATTCTTCCAATAGGTTCATACAGGAACGATTTTCCTTCTTTTCCCGGCACGCGCCTTCCTGGCGAAATCATTTTCCAGTAAGCTTCGCCACCCTATATGCGGCTGACCTCAGTGTCTTGCGGGGCAAACGGGCGAGTTGAGCGATGCGGGCCAGGCAGGCTTCCAGCAGAACGGCCGTCATTGGCGCGAGCCCATCGGGCTTGTGCGCACGCGTCTTGCATCCTGACAACACGCCGCATTTCCGGTACATCAGCGGGCCGCAAGCCCTCCCGAAGGCCTGACCATGTTCGTCACCGTGCATATGCCAGACGGCACGACCCATCGGCTCGAGGCCTTGGAGGGTTGGCGCGTTATGGAGGTGATCCGCGACTGGGGCTTGCCCATCAAGGCCGAATGCGGTGGCGCGTGTGCTTGCGCCACCTGCCATGTCTGGGTCGCCGAGGAGTGGCTAGGCAAGCTCGTGCCGCCGTCGCCTGAGGAGCTTGAGATGCTCGACGGCGCGTTCCAGGTCGACGAGCGCTCGAGGCTCTGCTGCCAGATCATCATGTCCAAGGACCTCGACGGGCTCGAGGTCGAGCTCGCGCCCGAGAGCCTGGCCGACACGCCGCAAGAGCGGCTGGTGATGGGAGGCTAGGTGATGCGCACCTTCCCCATCTTCGTGAGCTTCGAGGGCAAGCCGCCACTCGTGGTCGGCGGCGGCGAGCTTGCCGCCGTCAAGGCGCGGCTCCTGCTGAAGCGTGCACCTGTCGTCGACGTCGCCGCGAAGCAGGTGGTGCCTGAGCTTGCCGCTCTCGCCGAGGCCGGGCAGGTGGCGCTGATCGGCGCGCTTCCCGGCATCGATCAGTTGCGCGGCCGGCCGCTCGTCATCGCCGCGACCGAGGACGACAAGGAAGACGCCCGCGTCTCGGCCATCGCCCGCGCGCTCGGCGTTCCGGTCAACGTTCCCGACCGGCCTGAGCTTTGCACTTTCGCGCTGCCGGCCATCGTCGATCGCGGCGAGGTGACGGTGGCGATCGGCACTTCGGGTACGTCACCCGTGCTCGCCCAGCGTCTGCGCGCATGGCTGGAGCAGGAGCTGCATCCACGGCTCGATGCTCTGGCGAGGCTTGCTGCTGAGCTGCGTGGTCCGGTGGCCGATAAGGTGCCGTCAGGCACGCCGCGGCGGAAATTCTGGGAGGCAGTGTTCGAGGGCGCCGCCGCCGAGGCCGCGCTCGAAGGCGACGAGGCCAAGGCGAAAGCGTTGATCGGCGCTGCCATCGAGAAGGCGGCTGAAGCCCCGCAAACGCAGGGTCGCGTCCTGCTGGTCGGCGCAGGGCCCGGAGACCCCGAGCTCCTCACCATGAAGGCGGTGCGCGCGCTGAAAGCCGCCGACGTCATTCTGTATGACCGGCTGGTCGGCGAGGGCGTGCTCGATCACGCGCGCCGCGAGGCCGAGCTGATCCCGGTCGGCAAGGCCAAGGGCTTGCACAGCGTGCCGCAAAGCGAGATCAACGCGCTCCTTATCGAGCGCGCCAAAGCGGGTCAGACCGTGGTCAGGCTCAAGGGCGGCGATCCCTTTATCTTCGGCCGTGGCGGCGAGGAGCTCGATGCTCTGCGCGCAGCCGGAATCGCCATCGAGATCGTGCCCGGCGTCACCGCCGGCATCGCCGCCGCCGCCAGCTTGCAAATTCCACTGACCCATCGCGACATGTCGCACACCGTGACGTTCCTTTCCGGCCATGAGGCCGGCGGCGAGGAGCCAAGCTTCGAGCATCTCGATCTCGCAGCGCTCGCCGGCGGCAAGAACACGCTGCTCGTCTATATGGGCGTGACCACCGCCGGCGCGATCGCGAGCAAGCTGCTGGCCGCCGGCTTCGCCGCGTCGCTGCCCGTCATCGCGGTGGAGAATGCGAGCCGCGAGGACGAGCGCCGCGTGGCTGCGACCATCGCCGATCTCGCCGCCCACCCCGAGCGGCTGAATCTCAAGAGCCCCGCCATCCTCATCTTCGGCGAGGTGGCGGGTCTGCCGGCGCACGGCATGGTCGAGGACATTCTCGCTTTAGAGGAGCTCGCGCGTGTCTATGCCTAGCGTCGTCACCGCCAACCGCCTCACTGACGGCATCGTCGTCTATCTCGCCGAGGACGGCGGCTGGACCGAGCAGCTCGACCGCGCGCGCATCGCCTCGACCGAGGACGAGACCAAGGCGCTCGAGGACGAAGCCGCGAAGGACGTCAAGGCGCGCAAGGTCGTCGCCGTCTATGCCATGGAGGTCGCGCTTGTTGACGGCGCGGTCGATCCGCTTTCCGTGCGCGAGCGCATCCGCGCCTCGCACCGCACCACGCTGACCAAGGACTGGTACGATGTACCGCTATGACGAGTTCGACCACGCGTTCGTCCGCGAGCGCGTCGGTGAGTTCCGCGACCAGGTCGAGCGCCGGCTATCCGGCGCGCTGAGCGAGGACGAATTCAGGCCGCTCCGCTTGCGGAACGGGCTCTATCTCCAGCTGCACGCTTATATGCTGCGCATCGCCATCCCGTATGGCGTGCTCAGCCCGCGCCAGCTGCGCCAGCTCGCCATGATCGGCCGGAGATGGGACCGCGGCTACGGCCATTTCACCACCCGGCAGAACCTGCAATTCAACTGGGTGAAGCTGGTCGATGTTCCCGACGTGCTGGCGGCACTTGCCGATGTCGAGATGCATTGCATCCAGACGAGCGGCAATTGCGTGCGGAACGTCACCGCCGACCCGTTTGCCGGCGCCGCCAATGACGAGCTCGAGGACCCGCGGCCGTGGTGCGAGATCTTGCGCCAATGGTCGACCCTGCATCCAGAGTTCAACTGGCTGCCGCGCAAGTTCAAGATCGCCGTCTCGGGCGCTGCCGAAGACCGCGCGGCAATCGCCTTCCACGATATCGGCTTGAAGATCGTGCGTGGTCCCGACGGTCAGAACGGCTTCCGCGTGCTGGTCGGCGGCGGCATGGGGCGCACGCCCTATGTCGGCCAGGAGATCCGCGCCTACCTCCCGAAGGAGCATTTGCTCTCCTACATCGAGTCGATCCTGCGCGTTTACAATCTGCACGGGCGGCGCGACAACATCCACAAGGCGCGCATCAAGATCCTCGTCAATCAGCTCGGCATCGACCGGTTCCGCGACGACGTCGAGGCCGATTGGGAAGCGACCGCCAAGGGCGCGATCGACCTGCCGGAGGACGAGATCAAGCGCATCATGTCCTATTTCGCGCCGCCCGAGCTTGCCCCCCGGCCGATCCGCGACGAGGCGCTAGACCAGCGCCGCAATACCGATCCCGCGTTCGCCAATTGGCAGAAGCACAACGTCAAGCCGCACCGCGTGCCGGGCTACGCCACTGTCGTCGTCTCGTTGAAAGAGCCGGGGCGCACGCCGGGCGATGCCAGCTCAGAGACCATGGAGCTGATTGCCGACCTCGCGGAGCGCTACGGTCACGATGAGATTCGCGTCAACTACACGCAGAATCTGATGCTGCCGCACGTGGCGATCTCCGACATCGTCGCGCTTTACGACGAGCTCAAAGCCGCCGGCCTCGCCACCGGGAATTTCGATTTGCTCGGCGACATGATCTGCTGCCCGGGGCTTGACTACTGCAATCTCGCCAATGCCCGCTCGATCCCGATCGCCAAGGAGATCGCCAAGCGCTTCGAGGATCCGAAGCGCCAGGAGGAGATCGGCCCGCTCAGGCTGAACATGTCGGGCTGCATCAATGCCTGCGGCCATCACCATTCCGGCAATATCGGCATCCTGGGCGTCGACAAGAAAGGCACCGAGCTCTACCAGATTTCGCTCGGCGGCAGCCCCAAGGACGATGCCGCCATCGGCAGCATCATCGGCCCCGGCTTCCGCGCCGAGGCGGTGCCCGAGGCCATCGACACGATTATCGGCACCTACCTCGCCAATCGCATCGACGGAGAGAGCTTCCTCGACACGTGGCGGCGCGTGGGCGCGCAGCCGTTCAAGGAGGCTCTTTATGGCGCTGCTTGATCTCGCGACGGGCGAATTGCTGCCCGCGGCGCCCGACGCCGCGACGCTGCTCGAGCCGACCGCCGATGCCGCTCAGCTCGCGGCTGCTGCCTCCGGCAACGCCGGACCGGTCGCCATCCGCTTTCCCGCCTTCGGTGACGGGCGCGGCATCAGCCTCGCGGTGCTGCTTCGCGAGCGGCACGGTTTTACCGGCGAGATCAGGGCGGTCGGCCATCTGATCCCCGACCTCGCCCAGTTCCTGCTGCGCTCCGGCTTCGACACCGCGGAGATCGCCGATCCCGAGCAGGCCTCGACCTGGAAGGCGTCGCTCGCGCGCTACAGCCGCAACTACCAGAAAGGCTACCGCAATCTCCTGCCGCTCCGCCGTGACGCCACCCGCGAGGAGGCCGGCGAGCTCGACCAGCGGCTGGTGCGCATCAAGACCCTGCCTGACCGCATCAGGGAGGTGCACCGCAGAATCGAGGGGCGCATCGCCTTCTCGACCAGCCTCGGCCTGGAGGATCAGGCGATCCTGCATGCCATCGCCGAGTTGGGCATCGACGATATCGACGTGTTCACCCTCGACACCGGGCGCCTGTTTCCGGAGGTGCTGGAGACGGTCGAGCTGTCCGAGCTGCGTTACGGCTTGCGCATCCGCCTGATCGCGCCCGAGGCGAGCGAGGTGCAGGAGCTCGTCGCCCGCGATGGCGTGTTCGGCTTCCGCCAGTCGATCGAGAACCGCAAGGCCTGCTGCGGGATCAGGAAGGTTCGCCCGCTCAACCGCGAGCTGAAAGGCGCGCAAGGCTGGATCGCCGGCATCCGCCGCGAGCATTCGGCCGACCGCGCGCATGTCCCGCTCGCCGCCTGGGACGACGCGCATGCCCTGATCAAGGTCAATCCGCTCGCCGACTGGACCTCGCAGGAGCTGACCGCCTACATCGCCGCCAACAATATCCCGGTCAACCCGCTGCATGCCCGTGGCTTCGTCTCGATTGGCTGCGCGCCGTGCACCCGCGCCGTGCAGCCCGGCGAAGATCCGCGCGCCGGGCGCTGGTGGTGGGAGCATGAGGACAAGAAGGAGTGCGGCATTCACATGAATCCGAACCGCAAGGGAAAGGCCGCATGACCGCGCTCGTCTCGCATCTGAAGCTGCTCGAGGCCGAGAGCATCCATATCTTCCGCGAGGCCGCGGCGCAGTTCCGCGCGCCCGTGCTGCTCTATTCGATCGGCAAGGACTCGACCGTTTTGCTGCATCTGGCGCGCAAGGCCTTCTGGCCGGCCAAGCCGCCATTCCCGCTGCTGCATGTCGACACGACATGGAAGTTCCGCGAGATGATCGCTTTCCGCGACAAGATGGCGCGCGATCTCGGGCTCGACCTCATCGTGCACACCAACCACGAAGGCTTGGCGCGCAACATGAATCCGTTCGACCATCCGCCGTCGATTTTTACCGACGTGATGAAGACGCAAGCTCTTCGCCAGGCGCTCGACACCGGCGGCTTCGATGCGGCGTTCGGCGGTGCACGCCGCGACGAGGAGGCCTCCCGCGCCAAGGAGCGCGTGTTCTCGTTCCGCAGCGCCGGCCATCGCTGGGAGCCGCGGCGCCAGCGCCCGGAGATGTGGCAACTGCTCAACGGACGGCTCGGCAAGGGCGAGACGGTGCGCGTGTTCCCGCTGTCGAATTGGACCGAAGGCGACGTGTGGCGCTACATCGCGCTGGAGAAGCTCGACGTGGTGCCGCTCTATTTCGCCGACACGCGCCCGGTGGTGACGCGGAACGGCCAGCTCATCGTCGTCGACGACGAACGCATGCGGCTTGAGCCCGGCGAGAAGCCGGAGATGCGCAAAGTGCGTTTCCGCACGCTCGGCGACTGGCCGCTGACCGCGGCCATAGAGTCGGATGCAACCGACCTCGATCAAGTGGTGGAGGAGACGCTCGCGGCGAAGATGTCCGAGCGGGCCGGGCGGTTGATCGATCACGATCAGGCCGGCGCCATGGAGATGAAGAAACGCGAGGGCTATTTCTGATGAATGTCGCTACTGCGTTGAAAGAGGCGATCTCTCCCGCAAGCTTGGCCGGCCCGGAGCCGCACGGCGCCGGCATGGTCAGGCTGCTCACCTGCGGCTCGGTCGATGACGGCAAGTCGACGCTGATCGGTCGGCTGCTATGGGACGCGGCGGGGGTGACCGAGGACCAGCGCGCGGCGATCGCGCTCGCCTCGCATAACCGCGCCGTCAACGGCGAGAAGATCGATTTCAGCCTCTTGCTCGACGGGCTCCAGGCCGAGCGCGAGCAGGGCATCACCATCGACATCGCCTGGCGCTATTTCGAGACGCCGGGCCGGCGCTTCGTCATCATCGATTCGCCGGGGCACGAGCAATATACCCGCAACATGGCGACCGGCGCCTCGCATGCCGACATCGCCATCCTGTTGGTCGACGCCCGCCACGGGCCCAAGCGCCAGACCCGCCGCCATGCTGCCATCTGCGATCTGGTCGGCATCAAGAAGGTGATCCTCGCCGTCAACAAGATGGACATGGTCGATTTCGCCGAGCCGCGCTACCGCGAGATCGAGAGCGAATTCGCCGCCATGGCCGGGAGCTTCGGCTTTACCGAAATCGTCACCATTCCGGTGGCGGCGCTCAGCGGCGACAACGTGGTCCATCGCTCCTTGCATACGCCCTGGTATGGCGGGCCGACTCTGCTCGATTATCTCGAAAACGTAGATCCCAAGGTCGAGCCCGAGGATGCGCCGTTCCGCATGCCGGTCCAGCTTGTGCTGCGCGCCTCGGGCGATTTCCGTGGCTATGCCGGCACGATCAGCTCGGGGCGGATCGAGGTCGGCGACAGGATCGTCGATGCGAGGAGCGGGCTCGGCGCAACGCTCAGGCGCATCGCAACCATGGACGGCGACCTTTCCCATGCCGGCAAGGGCGAAGCGGTCACGCTAGTGCTCGACACCGATCTCGACATCTCGCGCGGCGCAGTGATGTCGGAAGTTGCGCGCCGTCCCGTCAATGCCGACGTGATCGAAGCGCGGCTCGTCTGGCTGTCCGAGACGCCGTTCGATCCGGAGAGCGGCTATCTGCTCCGCACCGCGACCGATCTCGCGCCGGTCACCAGCATGAGCATCTCGGCGCTGGTCAATTTCGAGACGCTTCAAACGGCGCCGGCGCATGCATGTGCCGTCAATGACATCGCCGATTGCCGCATCCTGCTCGGCCGCTCGACCGCACTCGATCTGTTCCGCGAGCTGCCGCTGACCGGCAATTTCATCCTGGTCAGCGCCATCGACGGGGCGACGGTCGCCGGCGGCGTGATTACTTGGGCGCAAGCCGGCGCGCCGGAAGTCGGCGACAATGTGCTCGTGCTCAACCGCGCGCTGCTGGCCCGTGGGCTCTGCTCGGATCTCAGCAATTCCCCGGCCGATCAGGCCGAGTTTCACCGCCGCGCACAGGAGACGGCAATTCTGCTACGTTCGGTCGGCGTTCCGGTATTGATCGAGCTGTAGCAAGGCGACAAACAAGCCTACAGAAGCCCGGTCCCGCCCGACGGGCGAAGGGGGGAGTCGTTAGCGATGGTTGACCTCGGCTGGGCTGTCGCCCTGCTGCCGCTGATCGCGGCCGGCTTTGGCGTCGGGCTGCTCGTCGGCCTGACCGGGGTCGGTGGCGGCGCGCTGATGACGCCGCTGCTCATCTCGAGCTTCGGTGTGAGCCCGCAGGTCGCGGTCGGTACCGATCTGCTCTACGCCTCCATCACTAAGACTGCGGGCAGCTGGCGCCATCACGTCTCCCGCCACGTCGAATGGGCGATCGTGCTCAGGCTCGCCGCCGGCAGCCTGCCCGCCGCCGCCCTGCTCCTCGCCGTCATCAGCTTCCTGCCCATCGACATGGTGGCGCTCGCCCATTGGATCAGGATGGGGCTCGTCGTGGTGCTGCCCATCAGCGCCGTCGCTCTCGTGATTTATCCTTTCGTCACGCGCGCCGCGCCGCACGAAGATACCGGCGACGTGCCGGTGCGCGCGCTACCGACGGTGCTGTTCGGCGTGGTGCTCGGCCTGCTGGTCACGCTGACCTCGGTCGGGGCGGGCGCCATCGGCGTGACGGTGCTCGCGATGCTCTATCCCATGCTACCGGCGAAGCGGCTGGTCGGCTCGGACGTCGCGCACGCCGTGCCGTTGACGCTGATCGGCGGCCTGGGCCATCTCGGGCTTGGCAATGTCGATGGCGGGTTGTTGCTCGCTCTGCTGTGCGGCTCGATCCCCGGGATCCTCATCGGCGCACGGCTCTCCGGCGTGGTCCCCGAAAAGCTGCTCAGGCCGATCCTAGCCGTGACGCTCTTCTACGCGGCCTACGCGCTGTACAACAAATAGACGATCAAATCAGAGGGTGCGACACCGAATGGTGACAAGCATCCCGCATCGGTTAATGTCGGCTCGGGGGACATCGGACACTGGCATGCTGTACTCAGCTATAAAGGCGCTGTTGTCGGGGATCATCGTCGCCGCCGCTTCGGAGGCTGCCAAGCGTAACCCTGCGCTCGGCGCCGTGATCCTGTCCCTGCCGCTCGTATCGATCCTCGCGTTCATCTGGCTGTGGCGAGACACCTCCGACCCGGAGGGGGTTGCGGCATTGTCGCAGTCGACCTTCTGGTTCGTGCTGCCCTCGCTGCCGCTGTTCCTAGTGCTGCCGGCCCTGCTTCGGAGCGGTCTCGGCTTCTGGACGTCGCTTGGGCTTGCCTGCCTGGTTACGGTCGCGCTCTATCTCGCGATGCTCTGGACCTTGGGCAAATTCGGTATTTCACTCTGAGGGTGGAACCGGTCCGGTTCGGCGGAGTTGGTGAAGATCGCATCGGGGGATCTCCACAATGGACGCCAACACTCAATCCTTCACGGTCTGGATTCACCGGGGCGCCAAGAGCATGTTTGGCGCCGCTTCCAATCCGGTCATGCGCAACGGCAAGCTTCTCAGCTTCGAGGATGAGGGCCGCGCGCAGGTCGAATGCAACCGGCTAAATTCCACGAGTGGCCCGCACGTGCACTACAGCGTCAAGCTGGCACATGTGGTGGCTCTGGAGGCGGGTCTGGTCACACTGGCCGATGGCTTCGGCCGGCTCACCGGCGAGATGGCGGCGCGGCGTTTGCCCAACCCCGCCTAGCCACCGAGCCGTGGGGAAGAATGGTGCCGCCGAGTAGGATTGAACTACTGACCCCGTCATTACCAATGACGTGCTCTACCACTGAGCTACGGCGGCTAAGGTATCCGCTTGGGGAGGCCAAAATTGGCTGCCTCGTGCGCGCGGCCGGACCCTGCCATAGCGGGAAAGCACCTGCAAGCATTGAGCCCTAGCCGCGCTTGTCGCGACAGCCCGGAATATGGGCATGATGTAGATAAAGTTGGCCTAGGCTATCCGGGAAGCAGGCTGATGAGCGGTAAGCGCGAGAATGGAGGGAGCGAGAGGGAGAGCGCTGCTTCGGCGCGCCGTGCCCGGCTCGAGCAGGAGTTGCGCGCCAACCTCTTGAAACGCAAGGCTCAGGCCCGCGCCAGAACTGCCTCGCCAAAGCCCCGCGATGAAGGGGGACAGGGCAAGGTCTAGGGGAGTAAGCTTACAGCTTGCGGGTTCGCCTTGAGGGAGGTAGGGCCGGCAAGCATACGGGGACTAGTGCTGCGCGAATCGGGCAGGGCGCGCGAGGGAGTTACATGCCATGGATCGCATCCGCATTGTCGGCGGCGAGCGCCTGAACGGCACCATACCGATCAGTGGTGCCAAGAACGCTGCGCTGCCTTTGATGATTGCCAGCCTTTTGACCCGCGAGACGCTGACGTTGACCAACGTCCCGCGCCTTGCCGACGTGAATATGCTTGCCCGGATCCTGGGCAATCACGGGGTCGACGTGACCATTGCCGGCAAGAAGGTCGGCCAGCGCACCACCGACGGGCAGACCTTCAGGCTCACCGCTCCTGACATCGTCGACACCACTGCGCCCTATGAATTGGTCGCGCGCATGCGCGCGAGCTTCTGGGTGCTCGCGCCGCTCGTCGCGCGCTGCGGCAAGGCCAAAGTCTCGCTGCCCGGCGGTTGCGCCATCGGCACGCGCCCGGTCGATCTGCACCTGACCACGCTCGAGGCGCTCGGCGCCGAGATCGAGCTCGAAGGCGGCTATGTGATTGCCCGGGCCCCGCGCGGGCTCACCGGCAACAAGATCAACCTCTCCAAGGTCTCGGTCGGCGCCACGCATAACGCCATGATGGCGGCGGTGCTGGCTCGCGGCGAGACGCTGATCGAGAACGCGGCGCGCGAGCCCGAGGTGGTCGATGTCGCCAATTGCCTGATCAAGATGGGCGCGCGGATCGAAGGCGTCGGCAGCGCGACACTGTGGATCCAGGGACGCGAGACGTTGCACAGCGCCGAGCATACCGTGCTTCCCGACCGCATCGAGACGGGGACATACGCCATGGCCGCCGCCATGACCGGCGGCGAGGTGTTCCTCGACGGCGCCCGCGGCGATCTGTTGCAGGAGGCGCTCCAGACCCTGCGCTCGACCGGCGTCGAGATCGAGGAGAAGCCGAACGGCATCCGCGTCGCGCGGAACGGCGGAGGGCTTCAGGCCGTGTCGGTCGAGACCCAGCCCTTCCCGGGCTTCCCAACCGACCTCCAAGCCCAGCTCATTGCGCTGATGTGCATGGCGAAGGGCACCTCCGAGGTGCGCGAGACCATCTTCGAGAACCGCTTCATGCATGTGCAGGAGCTGGCGCGGCTCGGCGCCCGCATCGACCTCAAGGGCGATACCGCGCTCGTCACCGGCGTCAGCGGCTTGCGCGGCGCTCAGGTCATGGCGACCGATCTGCGCGCCTCGGTGTCGCTGATCATCGCCGGGCTTGCCGCGCAAGGCGAGACCACGATCGGCCGGGTCTATCATCTCGACCGCGGTTTCGAGCGCATCGAGGAGAAGCTCGGCAAATGCGGGGCGCATATCGAGCGGCTGTCGAGCTGAGCCTTCCCCAAGTTGACAGTTTCATGTCATTCCGGAGCATGGTACGCCCATGCCGAAAGCAGCCCCTGTTGCCATGACCGAATTGAAACTCATCGCCCTCGACGAGGAGGACCTCGCCGTCGTGTCCTCCCTTCTCCAGGACGCGGTGGTGCGGGTCGCCGACATGACCTATCTGCCGTCGCAGAAGCGCTTTGCCGCGATCGTCAACCGGTTCGTTTGGGAAAAGGCGGCGAAACCGGGCAGCGACGGGAAGGACTACCGTCGGCAGCGCACCGCGCTCAGATTCGACCGCGTGTTCGGCGCCAAGCTCAAGAACGTCAAGCCTGCCGGCGGCAGCGTCCTGTCGCTGCTCGCCGTGAGCTTCGAGCCGGGCGATGCCCCGGGTGGCCGTATCACGCTGACCTTCTCCGGCGACGCCTCGATCCAGCTCGATGTCGAGTGCATCGAGGCCGAGCTCAAGGACCTCGGGCTCGTTTGGCGCACCCGCTCGCGACCTGAGCACCCGGGCGATGAGCCCGAACCGGCCGGCGGCGGCTCCTAAGCGCGCTGCCATGACCCTTAGGCTCAACACTGCCGACAGCGATTTTGAGGACCGCTTCACGGCGCTGCTGACGATGAAGCGCGAGCAGTCCGTCGACGTGAACGACGCGGTTGCCGCCATCATCGCCAAGGTGCGCGCCGAGGGCGACGCGGCTTTGATCGAGCTTACCCAGCGCTTCGACGGGCTCGATCTCAAGACGGTGGGCATCAGGGTCGGAGCCGCCGAGATCGAAGCTGCGAGGGCCAAGATCGACGCCAAGACGCTTGCCGCGCTCGAGCTCGCGCACGAGCGCATCCTCGACCACCACAAGCGGCAGCTCCCGGCCGACGACCGCTATATCGATGCGAGCGGCGTCGAGATTGCCCAGCGCTGGACTCCGGTCGCCTCCGCCGGGCTCTATGTCCCCGGCGGCACCGCGAGCTATCCGAGCTCTGTGCTGATGAACGCCGTGCCGGCCAAGGTCGCGCGCGTCAAGCGCGTCGTCATGGTCGTGCCGGCCCAGAAGGGCGCACTCAATCCTCTCGTCCTGGTGGCGGCCTCGCTCGCCGGTGTCGATGAGATCTATCGCATCGGCGGCGCGCAGGCGATCGCCGCGCTCGCTTACGGCACCGAGAGCGTCGCGCCCGTGGCCAAGATCGTCGGCCCCGGCAACGCCTATGTCGCCGCCGCGAAGCGCCAGGTGTACGGCCAGGTCGGCATCGACATGGTGGCCGGGCCGTCAGAGGTGGTGGTGATCGCCGACGGGGAGAACGACCCGGCCTGGATCGCGTCGGACCTGCTCGCCCAGGCCGAGCACGACGCGGCGGCGCAGTCGATCCTGATCACCGACGATGCGGCCTTCGCCGGCAACGTGATCGAGGCGGTCGAGGCGGCGCTCACTTGCCTGCCGCGCGAAGCTATCGCGCGCGCAAGCTGGCGCGACTATGGCGCGGTGATCCTGGTCGGGAGCCTCGATGAGGCGCCTTCCCTTGCCGACCGCCTCGCGCCTGAGCATCTCGAGATCGCGACGGAGGAGCCCGACGCGCTCGCCGCGCGGGTCAGCGACGCCGGCGCGATCTTTGTCGGGCGCTATACGCCCGAGGTGATTGGCGATTATGTTGCAGGCACCAACCACGTGCTGCCCACGGCAAGGAGCGCGCGATTTGCATCAGGCCTCTCGGTCCTCGATTTCATGAAGCGCACCTCGATCCTGAAGCTCGATGCCGAAAGCCTGGCGGTGCTCGGGCCGGCCGCGATGGCGCTCGCCGAGGCCGAAGGCCTCGATGCGCATCGCCGCTCGGTCGCCATTAGGCTCAATCCGAGGGACTAGCATGGCGCAAGAGGAGGGGGCGGCAGGGACGGAGCAGGCACGGCTGGTCGAGGTGACGCTCGACCAGGCCTCGATCGGCCGCAACAATGCCGAGGTCGACCACGAGCGCGAGGTCGCGATCTTCGATCTCCTGGAGAAGAACTCCTTCGCCCTCGAAGGCCATGACGGCGGCCCTTACACGCTCAACCTCTCGCTCGCCGACAACCGCCTGGTGTTCACCGTCGGCGACACCGACCGCGCGCCGATCCAGCACGTGATGCTGTCATTGTCGCCGTTCCGCCGACTGGTTAAGGACTATTTCCTGATCTGCGAGAGTTACTACCAGGCGATCAAGACCCAGCCCGCCTCCAAGATCGAGGCGATCGACATGGGCCGGCGCGGGCTGCATGACGAGGGCAGCCAGCTCCTGCTCGAGCGGCTCAAGGGCAAGGTTGCCATCGATCTTCCGACCGCACGCCGCCTGTTCACGCTACTCTGCGCGCTGCACTGGAAAGGCTGATGCCTTGGCGGCAGGCGGCGATCCGCCGGGCGCGGTCCTGTTCGCCTGCAACCGCAACGCTGTGCGCTCGCCGATGGCGGCCGCGATCCTGCGCCATCTCGCCGGCTCCCGCGTGTTTACCGGCTCGGCAGGGGTTCGCGCCGGCGAAGCGACCGACCCGTTCGCCGTTGCGGTGATGGAGGAGCTCGGCATCGACATGTCGAAGCACAAGCCGGTGTCGCTCGCCGGCGTGCACGACACCTCCTTCGATCTGATTGTCACGCTCGCGCCCGAGGCCCACCACAAGGCGCTCGAGATCGTGAGCGGCTTCGCCGTCGATGTCGAATATTGGCCGACGCCTGACCCCAGTCTCGCGAGCGGCAATCGCGAGCAGATCCTCGACGCCTACCGATCGTTGCGCGGTCAGCTGTTCGCCAAGATCAAGTCTCGCTTCAACCTCGCAAGCGGCGCGAGCGTGTGAGAATTAAGAATCGGTCAGGAAGTTGTCGCCGCGGGCCGGGCCTGATTTGGGCAGAGCCTCGGCCTCGTCCTTGAGGTTGACGCCCGAGAGGCCGCGCCGCCGTGCCTCGGTCATCAGATAATGCAGCTTGTAGGCGGCATGCTCGTAGCTGAGACCCTGCGGCCTGACGTTGGAGATGCAGTTCCGCGTCTCGTCGGTCAGGCCGATGCGGGGCGAGAGCGTCATATAGATGCCCATGCTGTCGGGCGAGCTCAAGCCGGGTCGCTCGCCGATCAACACGACCACCATCTTCGCACCGAGAATCTCGCCGACCTCGTCGCCGAGCGCGACCCGCGATTCTTTCACGATGCAAAGCGGGGCGACGTTCCAGTCCGCACCGTTCAGCGTGGGCATCATCGCGTCGAGAAAGCGCGCCGCGTTCTCCTCGATGGCAAGCGAGGAGAGTCCGTCGGCGATCACGAATGCCACATCATAAGGCTTTTGTGGGCGCGGCAGCTCTTCGAGCCGTGCGCGTGAATCGGCGTCGAGCCGCCGTCCCTTGTCGGGCCGTTGCAGATACATCGGCCGGTCGTTGGCGGCGCTGTGCAGCAGAACGCATTCGAGCCCGCGCGATTGCAGGCTGTCGCGCAAGCGCGGCGCATCGAGCTCATGATGCACGGCGTCGCGCGCCCGGGCATGCGCGAGCTGGAATTCGAGATGCGGCTTGGTCGGCAGGCTGGTCCCGGCGCGGCCAAGAGCGATGCGCGCCGGCGTGTAATCCCGCAACTTGGTCCAGGGATCGGCGACGACGATCGTTCGGGTTTCGTGCGCCATTGAACGCCTCAGCCGAGATGCGCCAGCGCGCGCTGGAACGGCTTCGGCAGGCTGTCGGAGAGCCGCACCGCCTCGTCCTGCTCGTAGATACCCATCGTCTTCAGCCAGTCCTCGAACTCGGGCGCGGGCCGCAAGCCGAGCACCTTGCGCACGTAGAGCGCGTCGTGGAACGAGGTGGTCTGGTAGTTGAGCATGATGTCGTCAGAGCCGGGAATGCCCATGATGTAGCTGACGCCCGCCACCGCGAGCAGGGTCAGCAGGATGTCCATGTCGTTCTGATCGGCCTCGGCGTGATTGGTGTAGCAGATGTCGACGCCCATCGGCACGCCGAGCAGCTTGCCGCAGAAATGGTCCTCCAGTCCCGCGCGCACGATCTGCCGCCCGTCATAGAGATATTCAGGGCCGATGAAGCCGACCACCGTATTGAGGAGAAGCGGCTTGAACTTCCGGGCGACGGCGTAAGCGCGCGCCTCGAGCGTCTGCTGATCGACGCCATGATGGGCGTTGGCGGACAGCGCGCTGCCCTGCCCGGTCTCAAAATACATGACGTTGTCGCCGACCGTGCCGCGCTCGAGGGAGAGCGCCGCCTCGCGGCCTTCCTGGAGCATGGCGAGATTGATGCCGAAGCTCTTATTGGCCGCCTCGGTGCCGGCAATCGACTGGAACACCAGATCGACGGGCGCGCCGCGATTAATCGCCTCGATGCTGGTGGTGACATGGGTCAAGACGCAGGACTGGGTCGGGATCGAGTAGCGGCAGATGATCTCGTCCAGCATCTCGATCAGCGTGGTGACCTGGGCGATGCTGTCGGTCGCGGGGTTGATGCCGATCACGGCGTCGCCGTTGCCGTACATCAGCCCGTCGACGATGCTCGCGGCGATACCGGTCGGGTCGTCGGTCGGATGGTTTGGCTGGAGCCGGGTCGCCATCCGCTTACGCTCGCCGATCGTGTCGCGAAACTTGGTGATGACGCGGCATTTCTGCCCGATCAGGATCAGATCCTGCACGCGGCTGATCTTGCAGACTGCGGCGACGATCTCTGGCGTCAGGCCTGGGGCGAGTTTCGTCAGCACGCTCTCGGTCGCCACATCCGACAGCAGCCAATCGCGGAAGCCCCCGACGGTCAGATGCGCGACCGGCCTGAAGGCCTTCGCATCATGCTCGTCGATGATGAGGCGCGTCACCTCATCGGTGTCGTAGGGGACGACCGTTTCGGTCAGGAACACCTTGAGCGGCAGGTCGGCAAGCGCCATCTGCGCAGCGACGCGTTCCTCGTCGTCGCCAGCCGCCACGCCAGCGAGGTAATCGCCAGAGCGTGCAGGGGTCGCCTTGGCCAGCAAATCCCTGAGCGAGTCGAAGCTATAGGTATGACCGCCGACCGAGTGGGAATAGCCCATAATGCCGTCTCCCCGCGAAAGCGCGTCCAACGCAATTCGGATCAAGCCGGGAGTCAGTATGCCACGGGATTTTGCGTTTGGCTTCCGCTTCAGCGGATTTCGATGCGCGCACCATCCCGCACGCTCCGCCCGCGCCCGGTGACGATCAGCGTGTGCAGCAGCGCGGCGTTCTTTCCCGCTGCGTCGATCGTCTTGGCCTTTTCGAAGGACCAGAGCGGTACGCCGCTACAGGTCCCGCTTTTCCGGGCCTCGCCGGTCTCGAAATTGACCTCGATGGTGACCTGTGCTGCTCTTGAGCAGGGCCTCGTCGAGCACGAGAGGCTGCGTAATCGCCCGGTCGAGCACGGCAGGAGAGGCCGCCTCGACCGGCGCGTTAAACCCAACGAAAAGCACAACGAGCAGAACCGCGGCGACAAGGCAGCGGCGAACAGCCGAGCCCGGCGACGTCAGCGCCTCACTTCTTGGGCTGCTGAGCGCTTTCCCAATCGGCTTGAGCCTTGACCAGCATCTTGTCGTAGCTGTCGTCGGTCGTCAGTTGGAGGATCGCTTCCCCGAACTTGCCGGCCAGCGAGCGGCACGGCGATTTCTTGGAGAAGGCGACGAACATCTCTTGGCTGAGCAGCGCCTGGTTCAGCGCCACGACCTTGTCCTTGAGACCCTCTTTGGCCGCTTCGGCGAGGCCCGGATAATAGCCGGCGATGAGATAGTCGGCCTTGCCGTCCAGCAGATCTTTGAAGCCGGCGTCGATGCCGTCGGTGCGGGTGACAGTGAGCTTGTCCTTCATGAAGGCATCGAAGTCGGTGCCGTAACTCTCGCCTTGATTGGTGACACCCTTCTTGCCGATGAGATCGTTCTTGTCGGCGAACGGGAAATCCTTGCCCTTGGCCACGAACACCGCGACGTCGTCGAACGTGAAGGCCGGCTGGACGAAGTCGAGATATGTGGCCCGCTCGTCATTGAAGTAGATGCCGAAAATCATGTCGGCCTTGCCGTCGCGCGCCGCGGCTTGGGCTTCCTCCCAAGTCCCCATATATTTCGACTCAAGCGGCACGTTTAGCTTCGTGGCAATGGTTTCCACCAGTGTCGGCGCCACGCCGACGATATTGTCGCCGTCCTTGAAGGCGATCACCGGATATTGCGGATGGCCTGTCGCAACGATCTTGGTGCACTCTTCTGCGGCGAAGGTGGCATTGCCCGTCAGCGTCATAGCCACGAACACGCTCAAGCAGAGAATTCTTTTCATGATCAAGGATTCCTTGTTCCTCATCGGAGTGGTGGGGGAGCGTCCGGCGCGAAAGCCGCTCAGGTCGCTTACTTCCCCTTCATTTGTGCCTTGATGCGATCGACGTCGGCTTGCGAGACCTTGCCGGCTGCGACCAACGCCTGCACGCAGCCCGGCGACAAGCTCGGGCCCGCCTTCTTCATGCAAAGGTTCAGAGCGTTGGATTGAAGCCCGTAGTCTCCGCAGAACTTCTTGTAGTCGTTGGCGCAATTATTCTGCATGGCCGGGGTGATAGTGCCTGCGCCCGCCGAGACCATGGACGGTGCCGCGCAGACGCCCAAGATCACGACAAAAGCGATGGGAAGTCTTGACCGATGACGTGTCATCCACGGCTCCCTCTTGAATTTGCAGACGGGGTTCTAGCATGCTTCGCGAGCCTCGCCACCACAATGCTCTTGGGCAGCGGAATTGCATGGATTTTGGCCAATCTGGGGTGACCGGACACGCACTTATTGCTTGTCATTCTTCACGCATTTGTTCTTGTCGGCCTTCCACGTGCAGGTGTCGGCTCTCGCGGCGCACGCGGTCTCCTGGAACCCCTTGCATGGATTTGGCGCCTTCCCGCCTGCCGTACTCTGATCCCCCGCGGCGGCTTGCGGCGTCGCGCCGGCCCCGCCGGCAGCGGCCCCAGCGTCAGCGGGAGCAGGGGTCTTTGCCGGTTTCTTGATCGGCGCGCCGCTCAATGCCGTCCAGGAATCGGGATTGTCGCAGGAGACCAGAGCCAGCTGATCGTTCTTTTCGCCGACGAGACCAAGGCAATCGCCCTTGGCCACCGATTTCAACTTGTAGCTCGCATCTGCCGCGATCGTCTTTTGCAATGCGTTCTCGACCGCGGCGAGGCGCCCGGCGAGGACGACGATGGTCTCCTCGAGATGCGTGATATGCTGCTGCAGGCAAGCCATCCTCGCCTGGTCGTCTTTGATGTCGTCGCAGAACTGCATGCCGATAGCCTGCGCCGGCAGCGCAAATCCGATCGTGCAGAGTGCGACTATGAGTGCTGCGAATGCGCGCATGCGCCTCTCCCTCTTGAACTGTCTTCATGGATCAGCGGCCGATTCTAGCACGCGCCGATCACGGCTTGGACGCTTTGCTGTCCGCCGTGCCAGGCGTCACCCGCCATATTTTATTGCCGACATCGTCGGCGACGAGCAGCGCGCCGGCCTTGTCGACCGCGACGCCTACGGGTCGCCCGTGCGCATCGCCCGCCTCGCTGAGAAAGCCGGTGAGTACGTCCTCAGGCTGACCCGACGGCTGCCCTCCGGCGAACGGCACGAAGATCACCTTGTAGCCGCTGCGCGGATCGCGGTTCCACGAGCCATGCTGGCCGACAAAGGCGCCTTTGCGATAGTGCTCGGGCAGCAACTTGGCGTCATAGAATTCGAGCCCGAGCGAGGCGGTGTGCGGACCGAGGGCGTAGTCCGGAACGATCGCCTTGGCGACGAGATCTGGGTTTTGCGGCTTTACGCGCGGGTCGAGATGGTCGCCGTAATAGCTGTAAGGCCAGCCATAGAAGCCGCCCTCCTTGACCGAGGTCATGTAGTCGGGCACCAGGTCGCTGCCGAGCTCGTCGCGCTCGTTGACCGCGACCCACAACGCGCCGCTCTCTGGCTCCAGCGCGAGCCCGACCGGATTGCGCAGACCCGACGCGTAGGCAGTCGTGCTCCCCGTGGCGGGATCGATCGTTACGATCGCGGCGCGGCCCCGCTCGGCGTCGATGCCGTTCTCAGCCGCGTTGCTGTTCGATCCGATCGTCGCGAACAGCTTGGAGCCGTCGCGGCTGGCGATGATGTTCTTGGTCCAGTGATAGTTGTAATCGCCGGCGGGCAGGTCGGCGACTTTGCTGCCCGGCGCGGCGATCGAAGTATCGCCCTCACGATAGGGGAAGCGCAGCACCGCGTCGGTGTTGGCGACGTAGAGAGTGTCGCCGATCAGCGCCATGCCGAACGGCGAGTTAAGCCCGCTGAGAAACGTCGTTTTTGTCTCGGCCACGCCGTCGCCGTCGGCGTCGCGCAGGAGAATGATCCGGTTCGGGCTCGGCACGCCGGCGCCGGCCCAACCCATGACCGTTCCCATGATCCAGGCCATGAGACCAGTCTGGGCGGGCTGCGGCGGCGTGTTGGTCTCGGCGACCAGCACGTCGCCGTTCGGCAAAACGTAGAGCCAGCGCGGATGGTTCAGGCCCTCGGCGAAGGCTCTGACCGCCAAGCCCTCGGCGGCGACCGGCTTGACGCCCTCAGGCCAACCGGTCGCATGCGCGACCTCGACAGTCGGGATCCATCGCTGCCGCGGCTCCGGCAATTGTGGGTGCGGGCCGGTGCCGGCGCTGACCGGCAAGCTCGCCTCGTCGCGACAGGACGCGAGCCCCACCGTGACAGCCGCGAGCAACAGGGAGGTCATGAGCAGCTTGTGCATCTGTCGATCCTTTGCCGGGCATCCGCTCTTGGTCAACTGAACCGAAAGCCGCGCGAGACCGTTCCAATGATGGGCGATTCGCCTGCGCCGGGCTGAGCGGCACGGCGCGACGCACATTGCCGTGATTAGGGCGGTAAAATGCCCGTTGAACAGGCTAGTTTGTTTGGTAATCCTTTGTGCTTATTCGATCTTGACCCTCGCGCTGGTAGGCAGCTTTGGACTAGCGTCGAGGCAGGAGAGTTTTGTAGTGTTGATTAGGCGCGACCGTCTTGCGCGCGCCGGTAACCAATGCGGCCATAATGGAACAGAGAAACCGTAACGGCGGCAGAGGTCGCGACAGGGACGATGAGCCAGGCGATGACGAAGCCAACGAAAATTCGTCGGAGGCGGCCACGGACCTGAAGACGCCAGACGCGCCGACGCGCAAGGTCGAGCCTACTCCGGCCCACAGGGCCACGCCGTCGCGCAGCGGGCCAGCGGTCAAACGCGTCCTCGTGCTGCTCGCGGTGTGCGCCGCCGCCGCCGCGCTCTATTACTATTGGGGCTTCTGGAAAGGAGACCAGGCGGCGCAGACCGCGCCTCCGCCGCCGGCCGTCACCGTGGCCAAGCCCCTGATCCGCAACATGCAGGAGTGGAGCGACTTCACCGGCCAGTTCGAGGCGCGTGAGGCCGTAGAGGTGCGCCCGCGGGTGAGCGGCTACCTCGAATCCATCAATTTTGTCGACGGCCAGCTGGTGAAGAAGGGCGATCTCCTGTTCGTCATCGAGCCGCGCCCATTCGAGCTCGCGCTCGAGACCGCCAAGGCCCAGCAAGCCCAGTCCGAGGCGCAGCTCGACCTTGCCAAGGCCCAGCTCGACCGCACCGCCCAGCTCCGCAAGAACGACTACGCCACCAAGGAGACTTACGACGAGCGCGTCGCCCAGGTGAATATCGCCCAAGCGTCACGCGACGCGTCGATCGCCGCGGTCAATCAGGCCCAGCTCAATCTCGACTATACCCGCGTGACGGCGCCGGTCGCCGGCCGCATGGGGCGGCACGAGGTGAGCGTCGGCAACCTCATCATGGGCGGGATCACCGGCTCGACCACGCTGCTCACGACCATCGTCTCGCTCGATCCGATCTGGCTCACTTTCAATGTCAGCGAGGGCGACGGCATGACTTACAAGCGCCTGGTGCAGAAGGGCGAGATCGAGTCGGCGCGCAGCAACTCGGTCCAGGTGCAGGGCCAGCTGATGGACGAGAAGCAGTGGACGCTGAAAGGCACCATCGACTTCGTCGACAATCAATATGACCGCTCGTCTGGGACGATCCGCGTGCGCGCGGCGTTCTCCAATCCCGATCTGTTCATCACGCCCGGCCAGTTCGGCCGCGTGCGCGTGCCGATGTCGCAGGACCACTCGACCATGCTGGTGCCCGACGCTGCGGTGGTCACCGACCAATCGGTGAAGCTCCTGTTCGTCGTCGCCCCTGACGGCACCGTGGTGCCCAAGCCGGTCGATCTCGGGCCGGTCACCGATGACAATCTGCGCGTGATCAGGAGCGGCATCACCGCCGACGACCAGGTGATCATCAGCGGGCTGCTCCGCGCGCGTCCTGGCCAGAAGGTCACCCCCGAGCAGGGCACGATCGGCGCAGCTCCCGCTCAGCCTGGCGCCGCGGCGCCGGTCGTTGCGCCGAAATGAACATTTCGCATTTTTTCATCGATCGGCCGATCTTCGCCGCGGTCATCTCCATCATCATCACCATCGTCGGCGCGGTCGCCTATTTCAGCCTGCCCGTGGCGCAATATCCCGAGATCGCTCCGCCGTCGATCTCGGTCTCCGCCAGCTATCCCGGCGCCTCGGCCGAGATCGTCGCCAAGACCGTAGCCACGCCGCTCGAGCAGGAGGTCAACGGCGTCGACAACATGCTCTATATGACGTCGCAATCGACCAGCGACGGCAGCATGTCGCTTGCCGTCACGTTCAAGCTCGGTACCAATCTCGATACCGCCCAGGTCCTGGTGCAGAACCGCGTTTCGACCGCGCTGCCGCGCTTGCCGGACGAGGTGCGCTCGATCGGCGTGACCGTGACCAAGCAGTCGCCCGATCTGATGATGGTGATCCACCTCTCGTCGCCTGATGGCTCGCGCGACCTCTTGTACATCTCCAACTACGCCACTCTGCACGTGAAGGACGTGCTCGCCCGCATCGACGGCGTCGGCAACGTCACCATCTTCGGCGCGCGCGATTATTCGATGCGCATCTGGCTAGATCCCGAGAAGCTTGCGCTGCGCAATCTGACAGCGGGCGACGCGGTCAATGCGCTGAGAGCCCAGAACGTCCAAGTTGCTGCCGGCGTCATCAACCAGCCGCCGGTGCCGCAGCCCGGCGCTTTCCAGCTCAATGTCGAGACCCAAGGACGGCTTACAAACGCGGATCAGTTCGGCAATATCATCATCAAATCGGATAGCGAGGGCCGCGTGACCCGGGTACGCGACGTGGCCCGCGTCGAGCTCGGTGCCGCCGACTATAACCGCAGCGGCTATCTCGACGAGCGAGTAGCCATCCCCATGGGCATTTTCCAGCGCCCCGGCTCCAACGCGCTCGCCACTGCCGCTCTAGTGCAGAACGCGATGGCCGATCTGTCGAAGTCTTTCCCGACCGGCCTGCAATACGACATCGTCTACAATCCGACGGTGTTCATCTCGCAATCGGTCGACGCGGTGATTCACACCATGCTGGAAGCGGTGGTCCTCGTCGTCGTGGTGATCATCCTGTTCCTCCAGACCTGGCGCGCGTCGGTCATCCCGATCGTTGCCATTCCGGTGTCGCTGATCGGCACCTTCGCCATGCTCGCCGCGCTCGGCTTCTCGCTGAACAACCTGTCGCTGTTCGGCCTGGTGCTCGCCATCGGTATCGTGGTCGACGACGCCATCGTCGTGGTGGAGAACGTCGAGCGCAACATCCGCGAGGGATTGTCGCCGCGCGACGCCGCCTACAAGACCATGGAGGAGGTCGGCGGCGCGCTGGTTGCCATCGCGCTGGTGCTGTCCGCGGTGTTCATTCCCTCGACCTTCTTGACCGGCATTCTCGGCCAGTTCTTCCGCCAGTTCGCGGTGACCATCGCCACGGCGACGGTGATCTCGCTGATCGTGTCGCTGACCTTGAGTCCGGCGCTCTGCGCGCTCCTGTTCAAGCCGCATGATCCGAATCCGACGCGCAATATCCTCGACCAGGCCGATCTTCGCTTTCTTCGATGGCTTCAACCGCGCCTTCGAGTGGATCTCGTCGCGCTACGGGAAGCTGACCGGGAAGCTGGTCCGCATTTCCGGAGTCATGGTGGTGATCTATCTCGGGCTGATCGGGCTCACCGCCTATCAATTCGTGCAGGCGCCGACCGGCTTCATCCCGCAGCAGGACCAGGGCTATCTGATCAATATCATCCAACTGCCGCCCGGCGCCTCGCTGGCGCGCACCGACGAGATCGCGCGCAAGGTGACCAAGATGGTGCTGGCGACGCCCGGCATCGCCCACGCCGTGCCGATCGTCGGCCTCGACGGCGCGACCTTCACCACCGCCCCGAACGCCGCGGTGGTGTTCACCCCGCTCGATGACTTCAAGCAACGCGCCGAGAAGGGGCAGAGCGCGCAAGCGCTGATCGGCGCGCTCAACCAGCAATTCGCCTCGATCCAGGAAGCCTTCGTCATCAGCGTCGCGCCGCCGCCGGTGCGCGGCATCGGCACCACGGGCGGATTCAAGATGGAGGTGCAGGACGTGCATGGCGGCGAGCCGGCCGAGCTTGAGAGCGTCGCCACGGCCATTATGGGGCAGGCCAACCAGACGCCCGGCCTCGCCGGCGTGTTCACCACCTTCAGTACCAAGACGCCGAAGGTCTATGCCGATATCGACCGGGTGCGCGCCGAGATGCTGGGCGTCAACACCAACGACGTGTTTCAGACGTTAGAGGTGTTTCTCGGCTCGCAATATGTGAACGACTTCAACTTCCTCGGTCGTACCTACCGCGTGACGGCGCAGGCCGACGGCGATTTCCGCCAGGACCTGCACGCCATCGGCAATCTGAAGACTCGCAATGCCAAGGGCGAGATGGTGCCGCTTTCCTCGGTCGCCTCGTTCCGCGACATCACCGGCCCCTATCGCGTCGAGCACTTCAACCTGTTCCCGTCGGCCGCCGTGCAAGGCGGCACGCTGCCGGGCTACTCGACCGGCTTCGGGCTCGCCGCCATGGAGAAGATCGCGAAGGCCAATATGCCTGACGGCTATACCTTCTCATGGACCGAGCTCGCCTATCAGGAGAAGCTCGCCGGCAACACCGCCATCTTCGTGTTCATGGCCTCGGTGGTGTTCGTGTTCCTGCTGCTCTCGGCGCAATATGAGAGTTGGACGCTGCCGCTAGCGGTGATTCTGATCGTGCCGATGTGCCTGCTCGCCGCGGTGACCGGGCTCCTGCTGCGGGGCATGGACGTGAACATCCTCGCCCAGATCGGCTTCGTCGTGCTGATCGGCTTGGCCGCGAAGAACGCGATCCTCATCGTCGAGTTCGCGCGGCAGAACGAGGAGCATGGCGAGGATCGCTTCCAGGCGGCGACCGAAGCGGCGCGAACCCGCTTGCGCCCGATCCTGATGACGTCGTTCGCCTTCATCCTCGGCGTGCTGCCGCTGATGATCGCGACCGGGGCAGGCGCCGAGATGCGCCAGTCGCTCGGCACCGCGGTGTTCTGCGGCATGCTCGGGGTGACGGCGTTTGGCCTGATCTTCACGCCCGTTTTCTACGTGGTGGTGCGCAAATTCGCCGCCAAGCCCAAAGCGCACGAAGCGCCCCACGCAGCCCCCGCCGAGTAGGCTGACGCCCCGCCCCTTGCTCAGGCTCTTTTGCGGGCGAGCGGGATCGGTTTTTGCCGAGGGGGGTAAGCTCCTTATGACTCAGTGAAATAAATGGGTGGCTGCGAGGCCGTTGAAGATCGATTGCACCGCAAGCGCCGCCAGAAGCACGCCGAACACGCGCACGATCACCTTGCGCGCCGTGACCCCGATCAGCTGATGGATCTCCTGCGCGACCAGGAGCAGCATCAATGTCACGCCCATCACCGCGAGGATGGCGGCGATCACCGCGCCGAGCAGCTTGAGATCGCCCTTGGTGCCGGCGGCGAGCACGATGGCCGAGGTCATCGCGCCGGGCCCTGCGAGCAGCGGGGTCGCGAGCGGGAACACGGCGATTTCGGCGTGGCGCTCGGCCTTGGTCTCGGCCTCCTCGCTCTCCTTGGCCGACAACGCTGATGGGGTCGGCCGCTTGGCGAGCGTCATCTCGAGCGCGATGGCGAACAGGATGATGCCGCCGGCGGTCTGAAGCGCGGCGAGCGAAACGCCGAGCTGGGTCAGCACCGGGCCGCCGAACAGGGCAAAGGCGAGCACGATCACCGTGGCGATGAATACCGCCTTGAGCGCGATCGCGCGCCGCTCGGCCCGGCTCATATTGGGCGTGAGCGAGGCGAGCAGCACGGCGGTGTCGATCGGGCCGATGACCGCAAAGAAGGTGGTGAAGGCGGTGAGCGCGGTTTCGAGCATGGGGCAGGGGCATCGGGCGCTGGGGGCGCGGGCAGCAATTCTAGCATCTTTAGCCATTAAGCACGACGCGGGGCAAAGGGCGTTGCTCATTGCAACGGCATGGGATTAAGATGCCCGAAAATATACCAGGGAAGCGCGCCGAGCTTAGGGTAAGGGGTCGCTTAGTGAGCCAGGACGGGCGCGGTTGCCGCAATCCGCTGAGAGGGTGAGTGTCGAGGAGAGGCCGGAAGCGCCCTCGGAGCTTTCCCGCAAATTCTTCGATGAGATGCGCGCACCCGACGGCAAGGTCAGGCACGCTTACGCCGAGCTTGCGAGCATGCTCGACAATCTTTCGATCAACTCCCTGGTCACCAAACAGAACGCCGCCGAGGAGCTGTTCCGGCGGCTTGGCATCACCTTCGCCGTCTATGGCGAGGGCGGCTCGACCGAGCGGCTGATTCCCTTCGACCTCATCCCGCGCATCCTCGACCGGTCAGAGTGGAACCTGGTCGAGAAGGGCTGCCTGCAGCGGGTCAAGGCGATCAACGTCTTCCTTTACGACATCTATCACGACCAGGAGATCCTCAAAGCCGGGCTCATTCCGCCCGAGCTCGTGCTGCTCAATTCAGCGTTCCGGCCCGAGATGATCGGCGTCGACCCGCCCAACAATGTCTATGCCCATATCGCCGGCATCGACCTGATCCGCACCGGCGAGCGCGACTTCTTCGTGCTCGAGGACAACGTCCGCACGCCGTCGGGCGTTTCCTACGTGCTGGAAAATCGCGAGATCATGATGCGGCTGTTCCCCGACGCCTTCGCCGGCCAGAGCATCTCGCCGGTCGGCAACTACCCCGAGCGGTTGATCGAGAATCTGCGCGCGGTGGCTCCCTCTGGCGCCGAGGATCCGGTCGTCGTGCTGCTGACTCCCGGCCGCTACAACAGCGCCTATTTCGAGCATGTGTTTCTCGCCGAGCAGATGGGCATCGAGCTGGTCGAGGGCGGCGATCTGTTCGTGCGCGACGGCTATGTTTGGATGCGCACCACCGAGGGCCCGGTCAAGGTCGACGTGATCTACCGCCGCGTCGACGACGCCTTCATGGACCCTCTCGCCTTCCGCCCCGATTCGGTGCTTGCCGTGCCGGGGCTGCTGTCGGTTATCCGCACGGGCCGCGTCGCGCTCGCCAACGCGCTCGGCACCGGCGTCGCCGACGACAAGGCGATGTACACCTACGTGCCACGCATGATCGAGTTCTATCTCGGCGAGCACGCCATCCTCAACAACGTGCAGACCTATATGCTGCGCGATCCTAAGCAGCGCCAGCACGTCCTCAACAATTTGCAGGATCTCGTGGTCAAGGAGGTGCAGGGCTCGGGCGGCTACGGCATGCTGATCGGGCCGGCTTCGACCGCCGAGGAACGCGAAGCTTACAAACGTCGCGTGCTGGCCGACCCCGACAATTTCATCGCCCAGCCGACGCTCGCGCTGTCGACTGCGCCGACGCTGGTCGACGGCGAGATCACGCCGCGCCATGTCGATCTCAGGCCGTTCGTGCTGTCAGGCAAGGAGACCAGCGTGATCCCCGGCGGGCTGACGCGGGTCGCCTTGCGCAAGGGCTCGCTCGTCGTCAATTCGAGCCAGGGAGGCGGCACCAAGGACACCTGGGTGCTGGAGCGTTAGAGCACAAAGCCATGCTGAGCCGCACCGCCGAGAACCTGTTCTGGATGTCGCGCAACATGGAGCGCGCCGAGAACAGCGCGCGCATGCTCGATGTCTCGTTCCGCATGGCGCTGCTGCCGTCGACGATCGACAAGCAGGCGCTGCATTTCGAGCCGATCCTTGCCATTGCGCCCGGCGACGGCCGCTTCCACGAGCTGTTCGGCGAGCTCACCCACGAGACCATTATCCGCTACGTCGCGCTCGAGCCCGCTAACGCCGGCTCGATCTGGTCGCTCATCCGCGTCGCGCGCGAGAACGCCCGCGCCCAGCGCTCTGCCATTTCCAGCGAGGCCTGGGAGAGTTTGAACTCGACCTGGCTCCAGGTGCAGAACCTCGATTTCGACGGGCTGAAGCGCTGGGGTTATCGCGATTTCTTCGACTGGGTGAAGGAGCGCTCACATCTCTTCCGCGGCGTGGTGTTCGGCACCATGCTGCATGATGACGCCTTCCGCTTCATCAGGCTCGGCACCTTCATCGAGCGCGCCGACAACACCGCGCGTATCCTCGACGTCAAATATCACGTGCTGCTGCCCGAGACCGAGCAGGTCGGCGGCTATGTCGATTATTATCAATGGGGCGCACTGCTGCGCTCGGTCGGCGCCTTCCGCGCCTATCGCCGCGTCTATCACGACACGGTCTATCCGTGGCGCATCGCCGAGCTCCTGATCTTGCGCGCCGACATGCCGCGCTCGCTGCATCATTGCTACGAGGTGGTGATCGGCGCGCTCGACGAGCTCGCCGGCAAGAAGCAGCTCGAATGTCGCAGGCTCGCCGGCCAGACCTATGCGCGGCTCAGATACGGCCGCATCGACAAGATCTTCAAGTCCGGGCTGCACGAGTTCCTGACCGACTTCATCGCCTCCAACAACACGCTCGGCGCGCAGCTTCAGGACGATTTCCTGATGACGCCGACCGCCATGGCTGGAGCCGCGTAAACGCCATGATGATGATCAGGGTCGAGCACTCGACGGCTTACGCCTATTCCGAGCCGATGTTGACCAGTACGCAATATCTGCGCATGACGCCGCTGTCGGGACGAACCCAGGCGGTCGAAAGCTGGCGGCTGTCCTGCCCGGGCGCGACGACGACGCCGTGGTACGACCAATACGGCAATGCGTGCCACACGCTTACTTTGACCGAGCCGGTCGATCAGCTCGAGATCAAGGTGTCAGGCCTGGTCCGCACCCGCGACACCAACGGCGTGGTGGGCATCGCCCAGTACGAGCTCCCCTCGGCGCTTTATCTCCGCGACACGCCCTACACGATTGCCACCGGTCCGATCGCCGACTTCGCCGCGCGCTTCCGCCCCTCGCTCGACCGCGACACGATCGCGACGGCGCACGAGATCATGCTCGGCATCGCCGATGCCGTGGAGTACAAGAAAGGCGAGACCCACGTGCACACCACCGGCGCCGAGGCTCTGGAACAGGGGAGTGGGGTTTGCCAGGACCATGCCCATATCTTCTGCGCTGTCTGCCGGGCGCTTGAGATTCCCGCCCGCTACGTCAGCGGCTATCTCACCCAAGGGATGGACCACGAGGCGCATGCCGCGAGCCACGCCTGGGCCGAGGCATATTTCGAGGATCTTGGCTGGGTCGGGTTCGATCCCACCAACCGCGCCTGCGCCACCGAAGCCTATATCCGCACCGCGGTCGGACTGGATTATGCCGAGGCCGGCCCGGTGCGCGGGGTAAGGAGCGGCGGCGGAGTAGAGACCATGAGCGTGCGCGTGAGCTTTCCCAGTCAACTACAACAGCAGTCTCAATAGGGAGGTCACGTGACCTACTGCATCGGCATTCTGCTCGATGAAGGTGTTGTGCTCGCCTCGGACTCGCGCACCAACGCCGGCATTGATCGCGTCTCGACCTTCCGCAAGATGTTCACCTTCGAGAAGCCCGGGGATCGCTTCTTTGCGCTGCTCACCGCCGGCAATCTGTCGCTGACCCAAGGCGTGATCAGCCTGCTCACCGAGTGGCTCAACAGCGAGGATCCGGAACGCGATCTGTACGCCGTTAGCTCGATGTTCGGCGCGGCGCGGGTCGTCGGCGCGGCATTGCGCGAGGTGCACAAGATCGACGCCGGCTATCTCCAGCAGCGCGACGTGGACTTTACCGGCTCGTTTATCCTCGCCGGTCAAATCAAAGGCGGTCAGCTTAGGCTGTTCCTGGTGTACGATGCCGGCAATTTCATCGAGGCGATGGGCGACACGATCTATTTCCAGATCGGCGAGGTGAAATACGGCAAGCCGATCCTCGACCGCATCATCCGGCGCGGCACGAGCCTGAGCGACGCCGCCAAATGCGCGCTCATTTCGTTCGATTCGACCATGCGCTCGAACGTCTCGGTCGGCCCGCCGCTCGACCTTCTGATCTATCGCCGCGGCTCGCTGAAGAAGGATTTCACCATCCGGCTAGAGGATGACGATCCTTACCTGCAAGCCATCCGCGATGGCTGGGGCGGCGCCATCCACAAGGCTTTCCACGACATCAGCCACGATCCCGGCTGGACCTTCTGAGCACCTAATAGCCGCGCGGACTGCCTGGCGTATGGCCGCTGCCCGAGGAGGGGTAGGAGGAGGCGCTTGCGCTGCTCGAGACGGGCGCGTTGTTGCGCGCGGTCGGGGCGGCGCCGGTATCGGTCTTGGCCGGATTGGCGTCCTGGATGATCTTGGTGGTGAGATCGCGCATCTCTTCCAGCTGATGCACGAAATTGTCCATCTGCTTGCGCACGTGCTCACTCTGCAGCTCCATGGCCTGGGCCACGTCCTTGCTCTCGGCGAGCTTGATGGCGAGCGCGAAATTCGCCTCGGCATTGGCGCGGGTGATCTCGGCGATCTTGGCGTTCAACAGCTGCAGGCTCGACCGCGCCGATTGCGAGCTGGTCTCGAGCGACCTCCAGGCCTTCTCGCTCGACGCGGCGAAGGTGTCGAAGGCGCGCCGCGCCTGCTCGATGCTCATCTTCATCAGGTCGCGCAGCGGCTCGGGAAATTCCGGCTTCATGAATGCGTCGCTAGCCATCCTACTCTCCTGTGATACTGGCCCTCTCTCGTCTCCTCGCCCGGGTGTGGGGCGGCTTGCTTCCGCAGTCATCCGGTTCGCCGCCTTTTCCAGACTGAGCAGCCAGGCGCTATAGGGCCACCACGCCGCCCACATAACGTTCCGAACGAACAAGCTTAACATGTGTGCATTCCCTGCGGCAGCGGCCCAAGGCGCGCGCTATCACGACTAGATATGGCTGAAAAGCAGGTATTTCGCGAGGATTGCCGCAAAACGTCCTTTCCAAGACTGATGGGGGCCGCGCTCCGGGCTGCTAACCTTTGCAAAACCAGCTCTAAAGTAGAACGTCCGCGACGAAGGTCCGGGAGGTCGGGCGTATCCGATGAACATTCACATCCATCCCCTCCAAGGGGCGGCGCGTCGCCGAGGAGCGCGCTCGAGCAGCTGAGCCGCTGATAGTCCTGCCGGTATGACGAGCGCCTGCTACTCCACGATCATCGCCATCAGCGTCTCGAGCCGGTCGGCCTCCTCGGCCGGCTTGTCCCAGCGTATGCGGTGGATGCGCGGGAAGCGCATGGCGACGCCAGACTTGTGGCGCGTCGAGCGATGCACGGAATCGAAAGCCACCTCGAACACGAGCTTGGGCTCGACCTGACGCACGGGGCCGAAACTGTCGACGGTGTGATTGCGCACGAAGGTGTCGAGCTCCTTCAGCTCCTCGTCGGTGAAGCCGAAATAGGACTTGCCGACCGGAACGAGCTCGCTCTCGCCGCCTTCGCCGCTCCGCCAGGCGCCGAACGTGTAGTCGGAATAATAGGACGAGCGCTTGCCGCTGCCCCGCTGCGCATACATCAGCACCGCATCGAGGGTGAGCGGCGCGCGCTTCCATTTATACCAATGGCCCTTGGGCCGCCCGGCGAGATAGGGGCTATCGCGCCGCTTCAGCATCAGGCCTTCAATGCCGGTCTCGCGTGCGCCTGCCCACAGAGCTTCGAGCTGGCCGATCGAGGCGAAGTCGATCACGCTTGAGATGTCGGTGCGCGACGGCGCTCGGGCCGCGTGCCAGGCCTCTAGCCGTGTGCGGCGCTCGGTGAAGGGCAGCGCGCGCAAGTCCTCGTCACCCTCGAACAGCATGTCGTAGAGCCGGATATGGGCCGGGTGCGATTTCAGCATGGCCGGCGTCACAGTCTTGCGGTTCAAGCGCTGCTGCAAATCGTTGAACGGGGCGACCTCGCCGCCGCGCATTACCAGCAGCTCGCCGTCGAGCACGACGCCTTCCGGCAACGCCTCGACGACATCGGGAAAGGCGCCGGAGATGTCGTCGCCGTTGCGCGAGAAGAGCCGCCTTTCGCCGCCCTGATGGGCGGCCTGCACGCGGATGCCGTCCCATTTCCATTCGGCGATGAAGTCGGCAGGTGCTATTGCCGCAAGCTCCTTGTCCTCGATCTGATGCGACAGCATCAGCGGCCTGAATACCGGCGCCCCGCCGATCTCGGGCCGCGGCGCGTGGCCGGAGAGCCAACCGAATAGCTCGACATAAGGCGGCTTTAGCCCGTGCCACACCTCCTCGATATCGGCGAGCGGCACGCCGGACCATTGCGCGAGCGCGGTCTTGGCGAGCCGCGCCGAGACACCGACGCGAAGCGCTCCGGTCAGGAGCTTGAGCATCGCCCAGCGTCCGGTGGCGTCGAGCCGGTCGAGCCAGTTCGCCAGTAGCGACGGCACCTCCATCGCCAGAGCAGACTGCACCGTCTCGACGATGGTTGCGAGCCGCGGTGGCTCACCGGCGCTCTGCTTGCCTGGCCAGATCAGGGCAATAGTCTCGGCTGTGTCGCCGACATAATCGCGCGACAGTCCAAACAGCACCGGATCGACGCGTACCGCGAGCATGTCAGTCAGGATGCGGCGAAGCGGCAGCCTGAAGAACAGTCCGTCAGTGAGCGCGGCCAGCGCATAGCCGCGGTCGGGATCGGGCACCGCAGCGAAATAATCGCCCAGCAGCTTGAGCTTGTCGTTGCGCGACGGCGTGTAAGCGAGCCGGTCGAGGAGAGCGGCGAATTCCTTCACTGGTCCTCGTCCTCGCGGCCGATCAAAGCGAGCGCGCGCCCCCGTCGCCCCGTCGTCTGGATGTGATGCAGCAGAGCGTCCTCCCGCCCATGCGTGACCCATACTTCGCCGGCGCCTGTCTCGGCGATGGTCGCGGTCAACTCGTTCCAGTCCGCATGATCTGAGATTACCAGCGGCAGCTCGACGCCCTGTTGGCGGGCGCGAGCGCGGACTCGCATCCAGCCCGAAGCGAACGCCGTGAGCGGATCTGGCAGACGCCTCGACCAGCGGTCGGCGATCGCCGAAGGTGGCGCGAGCACGATTTCGCCCTTCATGTCCTCGCGCTTGGCTTCGGTCGCGGCCTTGAGTTCGCCGAGTCTGACGCCGAACAATTCGTACAGGGCGCAGCAGCCGGCGAGCGCGCCATGTATATAGATCGGCCGCTCGTAGCCCGCCTCCCGCAACAGCGCGATAAGCCGCTGGCACTTGCCGAGTCCGTAGACGCCGACGACATGCGCCCGCTCGGGGAACTGCTCGCGCGATTTGAGCAGCTTCGCCACCTCATCGCGTGCATCGCCGTGCTGGAATACAGGCAGCGCAAAGGTCGCCTCGGTGATGAACAGGTCGCACGGCACGAGCTCGTAAGGTACGCAGGTCGGATCGGCGCTCCGCTTGTAGTCGCCTGAGACGACCGCGCGCGCGCCCTTCCACTCGATCAGCACCTGCGCGCTGCCGAGCACATGCCCCGCCGGCAGCAGCGTCACCGCCACGTCGCCGATCTCGATCCTCTCGCCATAAGCGGCTGCCTGGGTGCGGCGCGGCGCTCCCTCTCCAAGCCGCATTTCCATCACGGCGAGCGTTTCGCGCGTTGCGAGCACTTGGTGATGCCCGGGCCGCGCGTGGTCGGAATGTCCGTGGGTGACGACGGCGCGCTTCGCCCCGCCATAGGGGTCGACATGGAAGCCGCCGGGCCGGCAATAAAGGCCTTTGGCGTCAACCGTCAGCCAGGAGTTGAATCGCTCGGGTCGCATTTTTTTCCTACGCTGTGTAGAACAAATCACGGTTTACTCGTGTATTTTCTACCTCAGATTGAAGTGTAACGAGTTGCGCATCACGCGGTTGCCAAACCTGTCGTAGGTGCTGCGTACAACCTGCAGCATAGTTTGATCCGATGCGGCGGCGAGTGTCCGCCATGCGGGTCGGTTGCAGGAAAGTCGTCAGGGCTTGGCTCTGCGCAAGCGGGGCAGGGGGACTTTCGTTCCTCGGTCTTTGCCTGGCCGCGCCGCCCGCGTCCGCGCAATCCGACCAACCCCAGACCGAGATTTTCAGCGGCTTAGAGGTGAGCGACAACTATGCCAGCGTCTATGTGGGCGCAGGCACCGCCTTGGGCAAGGGACTGTACGAGCCCGGCTTTCGGCTCCGCGCCGTCGGCAGCTTCGGCCGCTACCACTATGACGGCGCGCTGTTGACCGGCGGCGATTACGTACCGACAACGTTCGACGGCGAGGACACCTTTGTCGCTGCTCTCGCCGGTTACCAGTTCCGCAAAGGCGCCTTCATCGCCAAGCTGTTCGCCGGCATCGAGGGCGAGGACCAGCACATCTCCCCGCACGATCCCAACAACAAGGTGCAGGGAAGCGAGCTCGGGCTCAGGCTCGCGATCGAGAACTGGCTCGACGTCTCGCCGCGGTTGTTCGTCTCGGCCGACGCATCTTACGGCACTGCATTCCAGGAATATTGCGCGCTCGCGCGAATCGGCTTTCGCGTGCGGCCGCGTCTCGCGCTGGGCCTCGAAGGCGGCGCACTCGGCAATGAGGAATACGATGCCGGGAAAGGCGGCGGTTTCCTGCGCCTGAACCTGAGCGCCACCGAGATCACGCTGTCCGGCGGCTTCACCGGCAACTATCTGGAGGAGGAGCCGAGCAGCTATGTCGCACTCGGCGTCTACCGGACGTTCTGATGGAGGATTATCGCGCCTCAATCCGCGGGAATATCATTCCTAGGATTGCGCGGCGTCTTAGCACGCTCGTCAGGCCAAATTGCACTGCCGGCCCCGCTCCGGCAGTGCTTGGCCTCTCAGCGTGCCTGCTGCCTTCAAGCTTCGGGGAACAACTCCCCGCGTCGATCAGGCTGCGTCACGCACTTCAATCGTGCATTCTGTGTAAGAGCGATGTCACCGGGTACGAGCCCGAATGACTCTCTCCAGTCCCGAGCATGACACGAAGACGACAGCCCCGCAAATGGGAGTTCCGTCTTACCCCGCATTCTTTTTCTGCCGTTGCACCGTGCGGGAAAAATATCGCCGCGCTTATCGTGTGGCATGTTCGCGGCAGCCTCGCTTTGCACGCATGCGCGGCGAACAGCTCGAGGATTTGCGGAAAAAGCTCTAAGGCTCCGCGGTCGAAGTGGGCTTGGCGCCGGCGTCGTCCTGCTTGGGCTCAGGCTCATGCGGCTTTCCGTCGCCCGGGCCGCGCCATTCCTGGAAGCGCTTGGTAAGTTCCTCGCCATGCGTGCTCCACCACGACTCGTCGAATTGCAGCGCCTTCTTGAAATTGTCCGGCGCTGTCGGCAGGAAGTCCTTCATCTCGACATTGATGACCGGGTGCTTGCCGACGAGCTGGAGCGCCGATTTGCGCATCGGCCCATAGGCGATGAGCTGTGCCTGGGCGGCGAGCCGCGCCGGGTCGGAAGCGAACACGATGAAGCGCTTGGCGCCGTCCTTGTTCTTGGCGCTCTTGGGGATCGCCCACAGGTCGAGGTCGTAGATCTGACCGTCCCAGATCATGCCGAGCCGCTTGCTGTTGCCGACCGCGGCGCGGAAGATGCGCCCGCTATAGCCGGCGGCCATCGCCGCCTTCTTCTCGAGCAGCCAGCTGATCGGCTCCTGCGCGTTGTCCCACCAGAACGTGTCGTTCTTGATCTTGTCGAGTGCCTTGAAGGCGCGATCAACGCCAGCCGGCGTGCCGAGCTCGGTATAGACGCTGGCCGGGTCCACGCCATCGGCCAGCAGCGCAAGCTCGAGCGTATAGCGTGGCCCGTTGGGAAGCGCGCGCTTGCCGGGGAAACGCTTCATGTCGAGCAGGTCGGCGATCTGGCTTGGCTGAGCCTTGGTGAAAGCCTGCCGGTCGAAGGCGATTGCCGTCGACCAGGCAACGCTCGCGACGCCGCATGAGGTGAGGGCGCCGCTGAAGAAGTCCTGCTCGGCGCTCTCTCCGCCAGGCGCTGCGCCGAGGCTCGACGCCTCGATCGTCTCGAGCAATCCGGCAGTGCAGAGCGCGCCGAGCGCCGAGGAGGAGACGTCGACCACGTCGACCTGCGAGGCATCTCCGCCGATCATCTGTTGGATCTTGGCGAGCGTGCCGTCATAGATCTGGGTCGCGATATTGGTTCCGGTCTCCTTGGCGTAAGGCTCGAAATAGGCAATCTCCTGGGATTGGCCATAAGCCCCGCCCCAGGTCGCGACGCTGAGCGTGTCTTCGGCCCCCGCGCCGGCGGTATCGGCGACCAGGCTGAGCGCCACGACCACAGCGAAGCCCAAGGCGCGGCGACGGTTTCGCCCGCTCCCGGCAGCTCCACAATAATGACCGTTCTCGCGCAGGGGCAAAATCGTCATCCCAGTCGAAACGCGTCGTCCGCTCAAGCTCAGTGCGGTGAGACCGCGGCGCGCGGGCTCGCCTGCGTTGATCCATCGCCAACGGTCGGGCGGTCTGCTCGCCGTATCATCGGCTGCGACAAGGGTCCGCGAATTGAGACCTTTGGCGGGATCTCGGTAGTAATGAGTTGCGAAGCCCTCGTCGGCACGACCTGGCTTGCGACCGACAAGCTCCAATCGAGCGTCTGTTGACCAAGGTCCACGTCGCCAGTCCCGGAAACCAGTCCGCGGCGCGTCTGCATGTTGAACATCTGGCACGAAATGTGGCCAGCAACGAGGCGGCAATCGGCGTTCAGCGTATCGAAAGGCGTGAGGCTGTCGAGGCTCCAACCCTCGCCGTCGAGCGGCGCCGCGGTCGTCAGCAAGCGGGTGAAATCGACCGGCACAGCGCCGCCTTGCGAATTCACCTTGAGCGTGCCGGACAGGCGGTCGATGAGCTCGGCAACACTCGCGCCCGTGGTCGACAGCTCGGTCTTCAGCGCGGCCACGCCGGTGAGGGGGACGCCGAGGCCGAACGGCCGCAGGCAGGTCTCGACGGTCACGTCGGAAAGGTTCGCGACCAGGCTCGCCTTGATCTCGGGCTGCGACATGTCGAGGCCGAGGCGCCCCGACGCCGACCCATCGCAGAGCTCGAGCTCGCCGATCTCGCCGGCCACCACCCCGTTCTTGGCGCTGATGGTGAATCCACCGCGCCCAAGCTTGATTGACGATGCCGCGATCTGTCCCGCCGAGATGCGCAAATCGGCATCGAGATATTTGAGCAGAGCCCAATCCAGCAGCGGGCCGGTACGCGGCCTGTCGTCATCCGCCGCCCTGAGCAAATAGGGATCGAGCATCAGCTGGTCGAAAGCGAGCGTGCCCTCGATCCTTGGCGGCGCGCCGATGGTTATGGCGAGCAGGCCGTCGGCGGCGTTGCCGTCGACGCTGAACGAGCCGTCGTCGAAGGTGAGCGTCGTGCCGTTCCACTCCACGCCGCCAGACGCCGAGATGTTCTTGAGGCTCTGGCCATCGGGAAGGGCGATCCCGGCCCAACGCAGGAAGCGGCGCCCGTCGCCGATATCGGCATGCATGTCGCCGGCGAAATCGATCCCATAGCCGAGTTTGGCGGTGCCGGTGAGCTTGGCGACCAGCGGCGTCGAGGTCAAGGTGACGGCGACCGGCACGTTCGCGCCCTCCTCGGTCTCGGACGGCTCGCCGCTGTCTACGGCGAAATGGACGCTCTCGTTGCGGAAATCGAACGAGCCGTAGCTCGACATCGTGCCGCGCCCCGAGCTCGCGTCGAAACGCGCATCGAAATTGGTGATCGCATCGCTGTCGGACGGGGCGGCGAAATGAATGATGCCGTCGTGGAAGCGAATGACGTTGACCGGCGCCCCCGCGAGCAGGTTCGCGATCAGATCGAGCGGCGTGTGGTCGGCGGGCTTCAGCGGCGGGGGCGGCTCCTTGAGCACGATCTCGGCCTTGCTCAGCCGGAGCGTGTCGAAATGGATGCGGCCGAACAGAAGATCGGGGAGGTTGAGGGTGATCTTGGCGTCCTTGGCGGTGATCGACTTGACCAGGGGCAGGCGCTTGGCGTCGGTCAGCTCGAACCGGCCTTTGACGGTGACCGAGGGGAAATAATGGACCCTGAGCGGTCCGGTCAGCCTGACCTCTCCGCCGGTCCAGGCGGCGAGCGCGGCGGTGACCCGATCATGCAGCTGAGACTGGGAGCCGACCTTCCGCGGCAAAAGGGCGATGCCCAGAAGAAGGAACCCAATGAGGCCGAGCAGAAGCCACTTCCAAGGCAGCTGGCGAGGCTTCATGCCGACCTATCCACCCGTTTCCGGCGCCGCCGGTCGAAGGCCGCGCAATTCAACCGCCACGAGACGAAGCTTTTCATAGCCCGATTGGCCCCCCGTGGCGAGCCCAACTCCCGCATTTTCTTGGGTTATCAAGAGGTGCGCAACGCCATTTCGGCGGGCGTTTCTGACGCAGGCAAGTGCGCGTGAGAGGCCCCCGGCCGGCTGCCGGCGATGATCCCGTGGAGAAGCAATACCGGCGCCAAGCTGACCGCGACGATGGTGAGCGCCGACAGCCCCGCCTCCTCGTAGCGATAGAGCGATACCAGCGTGAACACCTGGGTCGATAGCGTGTCGAAATTGAACGGCCTGAGCAGGAGGGTGGCCGGCAGCTCCTTCATCGAATCGACGAACACGAGCAAGGCCGCGGCGCCGAGCGCAGGCCTGAGCAAAGGGAGATGCACGCGGAACAGCGTCTCACTCACCGAGGCGCCGAGCGTGCGCGCGGCCGCGTCGATATTGCGCGAGATCTTGCTCAAGCCGGCCTCGACCGCGCCGAGCGAGGCGGCGAGGAAGCGGATCGTATAAGCCAGCACGACGGCGAACGCCGTGCCCGAAAGCACAAGTCCCGTCGAAACTCCGAACAGCGAGCGCATCACGCCGTCGACCGCGTTGTCGAGGCCGGCGAGCGGAATGAGCAGGCCGATGGCGAGCACGGTGCCGGGCACCGCATAGGAGATTGCGGGAACGGTGCTCGCCACCTGGATCAGCTTCGAGCGCGTCTGCCGGCGCGCATAGGCGAGCACCACGGCGAAGCCGACCGCGAGCGCGGCGGCGGCCGCCGCCAGCAGCAGGCTGTTCAGCGCCGCCTCCCAGAACTCAGGCTCGAGCCCCGCCGCGACATGGGCGAACGCATCGTGCACGAGCACCGCGGCAGGCAACACGAAGCCGAGCAGCACCGGCAATGTGCAGGCGATCGTCGCGAGTGCGCCGCGTGTGCCTTGAAGCGTCTCCTCGGGCAGGTCGCGATATTTGCCGGTGGTGTGATGGAAGCGCCGCTTGGCTCTGAGTCCGCGCTCGCCAAGCAGCAAGGCCGCGACGAACAGCAGCATGACGCAGGCGATCTGCGCGGCGCCCGCCAGGCTGTTGCGGTCGAGCCAGGTATCGTAGACGGCGACCGTCAAGGTCCTGACCCCAAAGAACTCGACCGCGCCGATGTCGTTCAGCGTCTCCATCAGCGCGAGCGCGACGCCGGCGGCGAGCGCGGGTCGCGACAACGGAAGCGCCACCTGCCAGAACGTCTCGGCAGCGTTCCGCCCGAGCGTCCGGCTCACCTCGAGCACGCAGACCGACTGGGCGATGAAGCTCGCCCGCGCGGTGATGTAGACATAGGGGTAAAGCACGGCGCTCATCACCAGGATCGCGCCGCTCAAGCTCCTGATGTCGGGGAACCAGTAGCTCTTAGCGTCGCGCCAACCGAACGTCGCGCGCAACGCCGTCTGCACGATGCCGGAATAATCGAGCATCTCAAGATAAGTGTAGGCGATGATGTAGGTCGGGATGGCGAGCGGCAGCAGCAGCAGCCACTGGAACACGCTTCGTCCCGGGAAGCGGTACATGGTAACGAGCCACGCGGTGCCGGTGCCGATCAGGAGCGTCAGCACTCCGACCCCAGCCATCAGCCCGAGCGTGCGACGGAGCGCGCCCGGGAGCACATTGGCGATCAGATGCGGCCAAGTATCGCCGCTCGACTGGAGCGCGATGACGGCTATGGCGATGATCGGCGCGAGCGCGATCAGCGAGAGGATTAACGCCGCCGCCGACCAGCCGAGATTGCCGCTCTCGACGAGCCGGTCGAGCCGCCGGCGGAACGGCGCGCTTACGCGCTTCTCGCCGTTCCGAACCGGGAGTTTGCTAACGGCGGTCAGTGAGGCCGTCTCCGCAGCCTTTGCGCTTATCGAGCATCAGCGCCGCGACCGCCTCGGGCGACAGGCGCTGATCGGCCTCTTGCAGGGCGTCGGCGAAGGCGTTGGCGGCGTCGATCACGGGCTCGACCAGGTCGGAGCCGGTTAGCGCGAGCGCGCAGGCGCGCATTGCCGGGCAGCGATGATGCTGCGAGGCGGCGATCAGCGAGATGGCCATGCACTCGTCGGCGCAGAAGCCGGCGCAGCCGAACGGGTAATACTCGATCTTGCGCGACGACGAGGCACGCACCGCCCTGACCCAGCAGGCGAGCTCGGTCACGGCGCGCTTAGCCCGCTCGGTGCCGAGCGCGCGGGAATATTCATTCCAGCCGTTCTCCCAGCAGGCGATGTCGCCGGTGTCGTAGCCGGCGAGCCAGCAGCGGAAGCCGACGCCGACCAGCCATTCGGCCCCGCTCCGCGCCGGCATGTGGGTTCGCCTGCCGTCTTTGACCGGGATCTGCCTGTCGATTTTCTTATGGAAGCTCATCTCTGCCCCTCATGAGCTTGGGCCTTCGTCGAAGCCAACCTTGTCGACAAGCTCGCTCGCCGTCTTGCGCAGCGCCGCGATGTCGTTGAGCGAGATCGGGTCAGGCTTGAACGGCCCCCAGGACTGAACCAACGGCGACCACGGGATGCCCTCCTTCACCGGGTACTCGTTGTTCACATCCGCATACATCTCCTGGCCTTTGTCGGAGGCGAGGAATTCGAGCAGCTTGATCGCGTTGTCCTTGTGCGGCGCGTATTTCGCCACCACCGCGCCGGAGACGTTCACATGCGTGCCGCGGTCGTCGGTGTTGGGGAAGATGATGTTGACGGAGTTCGCCCACTCCTTCTGCTCGGGCTCTTTGTCGTTCTTGAGCATCGCGCCCATGTAATAGGTATTGCCGATGGCGATGTCGCATTCGCCGGCATAGACGCCCTTGACCTGGAGCCGGTCGTCGCCGGCGGGCTTGCGCGCAAGATTGGCCTTCACCCCGCGGAGCCATGTCTCGGTCCACGTCTCGCCGTGCGCGGCGATCAGCGAGGCGATTAGCGCGACATTGTAGACGTGCTGTCCGGAGCGGATGCAGATTTTGCCGTGCCATTTGGGATCGGCGAGGTCCTCATAGGTGATCTTGTCGAGCTTGACGCGCTCTTTGGAGGCGTAGACCACACGTGCGCGCCGCGTCAGGCCGAACCATTCCTTGTCGGCGGCGCGATAGGCCGGCGGGATTGCGGCCTCGAGCACCGGCGAATCGATCGGCTGCGCGATGCCTGCGTCGGTGGCTTGGGTGAGGTTGCCGACATCGACGGTGAGCAGCATGTCGGCGGGGCTGTTGCGGCCCTCGGCCTGAATGCGCTCGATCAGGCCCTTCTCGGCGAAGATCACGTTGACCTTGACGCCGGTCTCATCGCTGAACTCCTTGAGCAGCGGATTGATCAGGTAAGGCTGGCGGTAGGAATAGATATTGACCTCGCCAGGCTCTGCGGCCGTGGCGATCGGTGCGGCGAGGATGGGGAGAAGCGCAAGCGCAAAAACGCGCGCGAGACGAAATCGCATTTTTCCTCCAATGGCCGGGGTTCAAGGCCCCGGTATCGGACCGAGAGTTCTGCCCGCAAGGCTGAATGCCCTCCGGTGCGTTGCCTCGATTTTAGCGGGTCGAGTCGGGCTAGTGTCAACAACTATATCGTAATGAAATCAACTTTAGAAGTCTTCTAATCTCAGATGTATAAGTATAAGTGCCCATGGCCACTTTATATTTCAGGTACGGATAAAGTTATGTAGTGCGCTTAATTGTAAATGTTCTGATGTGGCGCAGAGATTTCGCGGTCGCACACAGACTTCTTGGGAAAACGCGCCGGGCCGGTCAGTCGCCGACAGAGGACGTGAACAGGCGCTCGGCGGGGAAGATCACGTCGGCCGAGGTGCCGACCTTGGGCTCGCTGGTCAGCACCAGCCGCGCGCGATTGGCATCGACCAGCGCCTTGGTGACGGGGAGGCCGAGGCCGGTGCCGGACTGTCGGCGCGGGGCGGTATCGAGCTGATGGAACGGCTGCATGGCGTAGGCGATCTCGTCCTTGGTCATGCCGACGCCGTTGTCGCGCACGCGTAAGCGGAGCTCGCCGTCGGACATCGTGCCGGACACGATCACCTGGCCACCTTCCTTGGTGAACTTGATGGCGTTGGTCAGCAGGTTGAGCAGGATCTGCTTCAGGCGTCGGGGATCGGCGACGATGCAGGGAAGCTTCTCGGCGAGAGAGGTGCGCAGCACGATGCGGGAGCGCTTGGCGAGCGGCTGCAGGCTGTTGACGCAATCCTCGACCAGCTCCGGCACCTCGACGGCGGTGAAGTCGAGTTCGAACTTGCCGGCCTCGATCTTGGAAATGTCGAGCAGGTCGTTGAGCAGCGACAGCGCGTAGAGACCGCTTTGATGGATGTCCTCGACATAGCCGGTGTAGCGCGCATTGCCGATCGGGCCGAACCGCTCTTGGAGCATCAGCTCGGTGAAGCCGAGAATCGAGTTGAGCGGCGTCCGCACCTCGTGGCTGACCTTGGCGAGGAAGTCGAGCCGCCGCGCGGCGGCGTGCGCATCGAGCTCGGCCCGGCTGGGCACGGCCTCCTCGTCGAGACTCTTTTGATCGATGAGGCGAAGCAGCTTGAGGTCGGCCTCGTCGTCGAGCGCGGTCATCGCGAAGGCGACCTTGAGCCTGCGTCGCGAGCGGGTCAGCGCATCGACCGGCGTGCTCCGCCCGGCGCCGGTGTCGCTGACCAGCGAGGCGAAGCCTTGCGGCAGGATCGCCTCGAGCCCTCCCGCCTCGATAAGCGCGGCGAGCGAGCGATAGCCGAACGCGTAAGCGAAGGCTGCATTGGCATCGACCAGCCGCCTGCCGGCTAGCACAGCGATCGCGGCAGGCATGGCCTCAAGCAGCAGCTTCAAGCTAGGCGGGGTGAGGGTGAGCGCTTCGAGAGAGGGCGTTTCCTCGTCAGGCACGGCGGCCGCACAGGCGGCGGCTAACGGCAGCACCCGGCCTTCGAGCGCACGGGCGATATGCTCGAGCGCCTCGCGGTCGCCGTCCAGTTGCTCGAGGCGTCGTTGTTGTCTGAGGTCGGCCATTTGGCGGGCCCACTCTGAAAACCGAAGAACTTGCTCAGGCGCCGCGCTGTCGCGCGTTGCGCGACGCTAGAAAGACGGACAAACCGCGCCTTTGTTGGGGCGCTTGCTCGAACTCAACCACTAAATTTAGGCGAATTCGCCTTTTTGCAAAGGGTTAATGCGAAAACTTCGTGCTCACGGCTAAAAAAGTGCTGACAGCTTGCGCAAACCCCTTGTCTTACTGCATCGCACCAATTATATTGCAGTGCAACAAAGATTATCGCGGGGTGGCGCTCTGCGAAGTCACGGCGCCCACAACCCGCTCCCCAGCGAAATAAGTCCAAGAGGTGCTGACCATGAGTGACAATTATTCGCCGCAAGCCGCCGCCGAGCAGGCGCGCGACGCTTTCCGCAAAGCTGCCACGGAATTCGAGACGTTGAAGCTCGACACCACCGTGCCCGAGAGCGTGCGCGCTCTCGCCGAGAAAACCGTGAACCAGAGCCGCGAGGCTTACGAGCGCGGCAAGGAGCAGCTCGAAGAAGCAATCGACGCGCTCGAGCGGTCATTCGACGCCGCAGGCCAAGGCGCCACCGCCTTCAACCGCAAGCTCATCGATCTTAGCCAGCGCAATCTCAACTCGGCGTTCGACCTCGCCAAGAAGCTCGCCGGCGCCAAGACTCTCGGCGAGATCCTCGAACTCCAGTCGGCCTTCATCCGCAACCAGTTCGATGTGTTCGCCAACCAGGCGGGCGAGATCAGGGCGCTGACCACCAAGATCGCCGCCGACACCACCGAGCCGATCAAGCATCAGATGACGCGCACCTTCGACACCGCGCGCAAGCCGTAGCCGATTTGCCGTAAGAGCCGTTGTGACTGAGGCCCGGGCGCTCCGCCCGGGCCTTTTTTTGTCGGCCCGCGCTCCGTCATTGGAGGCACAGCGGGAAGGGACAAAGCCCTCGCCGGCATCACGACATTGCGCCGATTAGGGGCGGCACCGATACGCGCAAGCTTGCAACCGCTCTTGGCTCCGCATAGGTTCCCACGCCAAGGCACCGGATATGCCGCCGTAGCTCAGCTGGTTAGAGCGCTTGACTGTGGCTCAAGAGGTCCCCTGTTCGATCCAGGGCGGCGGTACCAATCCCTCATCAGGTTCAGAGCCTAACACGCCGGCCTCCCGGCTCCGCGTCTGGCGCGGTGTTGCGGCCCGTGGCGACGTCTCCCTTGGAGCAAAAGGATCGCTCGTCAGCCCGAGGCTCACGAGCGATCGCATCGACTAAGTGCCGTTAATGCACGCCGAGATCCGTGTGGTCCATCACTTCAGAGATGCAGCACGTGTTGGGATGTGGCGGAGGCACGCTGGCCTTGAGCCAGCACCTCGCCTTCGGTCCCTGAACGCCGGGCTGCACATAGGTCCAGGCCTGACACTTGCTGTCCTTCGCACAGGCATCCCGGCAATCGCTCGGATAGGTGCCATTCAGGTCGAAGTTCGCATAGTCGCCGCCGGGTCGGTCGATATTGGCGCCAGCCCAGCCCCCCAAGGAAGGGTAGGGGCATTCCGGCGTGCCGTATTTCGGGCAATTGACCACGACCTTGCAGCACTGGCTATCGTAATAAATCACCGGTCCTACGCTGAGAGGATTGGGCAGTGGGTGGGTTCCTTGTTTGAACACATACCCAGCCGGACAGTTGGTACCCTGCGGCGTGACCGGCGCAACGCAGTCGGCGGCGACAGCAGCGGTCGATGCCACCGCGCAAGCAACCAAGAGTGTAAGCAGCAATGCCTGGAGCCGGTGGCTCTTTCGAGGTCTCTCCAAGCGAAAAACATGGGCCATGCGATGTTCCTCCGCGGGCACGGCCACGCCCTTCAAGGGCTGCCACGGTCGGTCAAGATTGTTGGGGGTGGGGCCGAGCACCTCGATCACGATTCTCTTTGAACGTCTCTCGACAGGATCTTCAACCTCGGCGCGTAAAGCATATCGCGACTTGCCAGGTTCTGCAATAAGCTCGCTCGGCACGAATGATCCTCACACGCACGCACCCGTGCCGGGTCGATAAAGGGCTGCCTTGACGGCGGGTAGTCCGCATGGCCTATGGCCAATCGGTATTCATTGGAATCGGGAGTGAGCTAGGTCATGAGCTACAAAATCACCGCGGCTGCCGCGTTGTTTGCCGTCCTTGCCGTAGGCGTTAGCTTGGCTGAGCCGGTCCAGGCCGGAACCTGCCAACCCGTGAGGGCAAAGGGCCTCGCCAAAACTCTGGCTACCGCGACGTTATACGCCCAGGCGGATCTGAAGCAGACGGCGAAGAGCATGAAAGGCAAGGTCACTTCGGCCACGACCAACTGCCTGCCGGTACCGTCCGGCTTCAGGTGCAAAATCGAAGCTGTGGTTTGCCCGAAATAGGCAAGCCTTGCGAATGGGCGTCGGCTTTGGCCGGCGCCCCTGCATCTGCTCGCTCGCTACGCGCGACGCGGGGGGCGCGAACCTGCCCCGATGCTTCAAGCTCTGAACGATTCGGAAGTCGCCGCAACGGGCTCGTTTGCGCGTGCTTGATTCTGGCTTGAGAGGCCGGTGACGCGGATCACCCCTCGTTCCCATTCCTTGGCGTCCGTCCACCCCGTCCAGGCCGGTTACCGGACGTGACGGGAGCGCAGGCGCGCCAGCCGAGTACGCAGCCAAAAAGACCCCGACCCTTGAAGGGCCGGGGTTTTTGGCATTTGCCGGAGAAAAAACTAAAGGGCGCTATCGACCGAGACTAACCGAGCTTCAACGGCGTGGTTGCCACGGCTTTCTCGTGATGGCCGAAGCAGCCACCGAGCCCGATCGTTGCGGTGATGATGATGGCGCAAGCTAGAAAGAGGCGCATGGATTGATCCCCCAAAAGGTCCCCCTGAAGCCCTGACTATAGCGGGTATTCATGGGGCTGGCTGTGACACTTGGGACACGCCTGGATCAAAAAAGGACATTGACCCAGGCGCACCGGCATTGAATTTCCTCGCGTTTTCGCTGGATACCGACCGTTACAGATACCAACGGCAATGGCGGTGGCCGTTGATCCACCAGCAGCCCTTGTGATGGTGGTGATGCCAATGCATGTGGCGCTTATGCGCGAAAGCCGGCGGCGCCGAAACCACGGTGAGCAAAAGGCCAGTTCCAACGGCGAGGCAGATCAACAAACGCTGCATGGGGTCCTCCCTTGATGGCGGCATGAGAATGGCGTGCTCAAGCCAAGTGCCTGAAGACGCTATGAAAAAATGAGATTTGAGGCGGACTGAACTGGACGCGACGCGGCTTACGCTGTCAGGCGAAAGGTCTGACGCTTGGAGGGTTTAGTCCCCGTGCTTCTGATAATAGCTCGAGGAATAGCTCCAAGCGGGAGCTTCGTATGCAGGTCCCGGGATCGAGATCGAGTTCCCATACTCCGAGATATGCGTGTCGCTCGAGTCCGCGCTGCTGGTGAGCGGCATGGCAAGTGAGCGGGCGCCGCCGTTAGACGTGATGAAATCCTGCGCCGGCGAGCTGAAGTGAGTCGCGGCGCCCTCGAGGCTCGCGTTCTGACCTTCGATATCGAAGGCATAGGCGGGAGCGGCGGCCAAGCCTGCCAGCGCGCCGAGCACCAGCACGAGAGGAAGGTGTTTCATCTGAAAATCCCCCGAAACAGCTCTTGATTTGCGCTAACCATACCGCGTTTCGCGGCCCAGCGCCATCCCGTGGCGGCCAAAATTGGTGATCCCGGCGCCATCGGACCCTGCGGCTGTTTCGCCGGCGCCGCCACGCTGCTACAAGCGCGGGCCATGGCGCGCAGGCTACTCTACGTCGTTACCGAGGATTGGTACTTCTTGTCGCACCGGCTGCCTATGGCCCGAGCCGCAAGGGCTGCCGGCTACGAGGTGCATGTCGCGACGCGTATCAAGGACGGCAAGGCGGCAATCGAGAACGAAGGCTTCGTGCCGCATGCGCTCTCCTGGAGCCGCGGCTCGCTCTCGCCGCTCGGCAGCCTGGCGGCGGTCCGCGAGCTCAGGCGGCTGCTTCGTGCGCTCGAGCCCGACATTTTGCACAACATTTCGCTGAAGCCGGTCCTGCTCGCCACGACCGCGAGCCTCGGGCTTGCCAACACGGCGGTGGTCAACAGCCTGACCGGGCTCGGCACTCTGTTCATCGGCGAGGCTAAGGTCGGCGAGACCACGCGCCGGCTGGTGCGCTATGCGCTCAGCCATCTGCTCAGGCGGAAGCGCAGCAAGACCGTGGTGCAGAACCCCGAAGACCGCGCCTTCGTGATCGAGCTCGGCGTGCCCGAGGCGGCCGTGGTGCTGATCGCGGGCTCCGGTGTCGACACCAAGCAGCTCGCGCCGTTGCCGGAGCCGCCGCCGCCCATCACCGCGGCGTATGTCGGGCGCATGCTGGCCGACAAGGGCGTGCTCACGCTGATCGAGGCGTTCTCCGAGCTCGGCAAACGTGGTGTCCCGCTCAAGCTGCTGCTCGCCGGCGATTGCGACAGGGAGAACCCTGGCTCGCTCGCTCCCGAGCAGCTCCGCGAATTCGCGAGCCTTTACGGCATCGAGTGGCTCGGCCATGTCTCCGACATCAAGACGGTGTGGGCGCGGAGCCATTTCGCCGTGCTCGCCTCCCGCCGCGAGGGGCTGCCCAAGAGCCTGCTCGAGGCGGCAGCCTGCGGCCGGGCGATGGTCGCGACCGACGCGCCGGGCTGCCGGGAGATCGCCATCGACGGGGTGACCGCGCTCACCGTGCCGGTCGACGATGCCGCCGCCCTGGCCGCCGCGATGGAGAGGCTCGCCGCCGACCAAGCCTTGCGCGAGCGATTCGCCAAGGCCGCGCGCGCATCTCGTCGAAAGCAAGTTCTCGGCCGAGGCCATCGGCAAGGAGACTGTCGCGCTCTACGACGCGCTGAGGTCGAGTTAACCCCGAGCCTCCGCGCGCATCATCGCGACGATGCCGTCATGGGTGGCGACCGCGGGACGCCAGCCGATTCCCATCAACTTGGCGGGGTCGATCACGAAGCTGCCCGAAATGCGCTCCCAGTCGGCTTCCTTGCCGAACGACTTCATCAGCCGCTTCACCGCGCCTTGCGGCACGCCAACGAGGTGAGGCGGACGCCCCAGCCCCTCGCGCATGGCGCTGACCAGCCCGGCGACGCTGATCGGCTCGGCGTCGGCGACGAGGAAGGTCTCGTTGGCTGCCCGCTCCGAGCCGAGCACGAGCGAGATCGCGGCGATGAAATTCGGAAGCGCGAGCAGCGAGCGGCGGTTGTCCAGCCCGGCGAAGGGGAGCGGCATCGGCGTCCTCGCCAGCGTCGCGAGTGAGGCGATGTTGCCCTTGACGCCAGGTCCGTAGACGACGGCAGGGCGGAGCACCGTGAAGCTCGCCCCGCTTGTCGCGACCAGCTTCTCGGCTTCGAGCTTCGATCGCCCATAGGCGTCGGTCGGCTCGGGGCTGTCAGTTTCGGTGATCGCATGGTCGGCCGAGAGCCCAACCTGCGCCCTGACCGAGGAAACGAGCACCAGCCGGACGATTTTCGCGCGCGCGGCCTGCTTCGCGAGTTCTCCCACCGACAGCGCGTTGATGCGCGTGTAAACGTCGTCGGTCAGCACGCCGGGCGAGTGCGCAAGGCCCGCGAGATGCACGACATGGGTCACGCCGTCGAGCAGCTCCGACCAATCGACCGGGCGGGAAAGGTCGGGAAGCACGACGCGCTCGATGCCGGGGGCGACCGGGATGGCGGATGGATCGCGTGCGGCGGCCCGGACGGCGTAGCCGTCGCCCACCAGCGCGCCGATCAGGGCTTTGCCGATGAAGCCGGAGGCGCCGGTGACGAGGACGGTCGCGGTCACGGGCGGCCCCGCCCGAGCCAATAGAGCGTCGCGGCGGTCGCGGCGGCGCCGAGGATAAGCGCCGCGAGGTCGAGCACGAGCGAATGTGCAAGGCTGGCGCCGACGGCAAGCAGCGCGAGGGTTGAGCCGAGCAGGAAGATGCCCGTCGTCACCTCGGGCACGCTTCGCCCTGCGGCGACCGCGCGTTGATAGAAATGCGAGCGGTGCGCCGACAGGAACGGCTCCTTGTTGATGATGCGGCGGACGAGCGTGATCGACGTGTCGGCGACCATGTACATGGGCAGAAGCAGCGCGGCTGCGAGGTTGGCCTCAGCCACATAGATCAGCATCAGCGCGAGAAAGAGCCCGATCGGCAGGCTGCCGGCATCGCCGAGAAAGATGCTCGCCGGGTGCTTGTTGAAGATGGCGAAGCCGAGCATGGCGCCGAGCAGAGTGAGCGCGAGCAGCCCAATGCCGGCCGGGACGATGCCGAGAGCTTGCAGGGCGGCGACGGCGAGGGTGATCGGCACCACTTCCGCCACCGTCATCCAATCGAGCCCGTCGAGAAAGTTGACGGCGTTGACGAAGCCGACCGTCCCGACCACGAGCAGCGCGCGCTCGACGCCAAGCGGCAGAAGCCCCGGCAGGATGCGCATTTCAGCGGGCAGGCAGAGCACGACGGCGAGCGCCGCCAGTCCCTGGCCGATGAAGCGCCACGACACGCGCAGCGCGTGACGGTCGTCGAGCGTGCCGAGCAGAGTAAGGAAACTCGCTGCGGCGAGCACCGCAACGAGGCTTGGGACCGCCAGCGGCGGCATCAGCGACGCTGCCAACGCGCAGACCGCGAGCACGGCCAGCATGACCGCAAGCCCGGCGCCTTGCGGCGTCGGCACTTTATGGGAGGAGCGGGCGTTCGGATGGGCGAGCAGATGGCGGACCAGGATCGGCCGCAAGATCAGGATCGCGCCGGCGCTGATGCCCGCGCTTGCCGCGACGATGCCTGCCCAAGATAAAAGCGAGGCGTGCCCCATCGCCTCAATGCAGCGTGCGCGATGCGGGCTGCCATTCTTCCTTGGCAGGGACCGGGTGCGCGGTGGTGGCCGGCACATAGCCTTCGACCGTCGCGCGCAGCATGTCCTGGAGCTCGGTCATGTCGAGCTTCTGGATCGCCTCTTCGAGACGCTCGAGCGCCGCGGCGAGCTCGTCATAGGGCAGGATCGGCTCGGAGTTCTTGAAGATGCGCGGGTGGTTGGTGCCGGTCGTGTTCTCGCCGATCAGGAGCTCCTCGTAGAGCTTCTCGCCGCGCCTGAGGCCGATATATTCGATAGCGATGTCGCCTTCGGGATGGCCCTCGTCGCGCACCTCGAGTCCCGACAAGCGGATCATGGTGCGGGCGAGATCGTCGATCTTGACCGGCGTCCCCATCTCCAGCACGAACACCTCGCCGCCGGCCGCCATGGTGCCGGCCTGGATCACGAGCTGAGCGGCCTCGGGGATCGACATGAAATAGCGGATCACCTCCGGATGGGTGACCGTCACCGGCCCGCCAGCCTTGATCTGGTTGCGGAAGCGGCGCACCACCGAGCCCGATGAATTGAGCACGTTGCCGAACCGCACCATGGTGAAGATCGTGCGCGAATCCCGCTCCTGCGCCAGCGCTTGGAGGATCAGCTCGGCGAGCCGCTTGCTCGCCCCCATGATATTGGTCGGGCGCACCGCCTTGTCGCTCGACACCAGCACGAAGCGCTCGACGCCGAGCTCCTTCGCCGCCTCGGCGACGATGAGCGTGCCGAACGTGTTGTTCTGCAGGCCGATGAACGGGTTCGCTTCGACGATCGGCACGTGCTTATAGGCGGCGGCGTGATAGATCACCTCGACGCCGAGCTGCTCGATGGTGCGGGCGATGAGCTTGCGGTCGAGCACCGAGCCGAGCACCTGCACGACCGAGGTCGGTGAGGCCGCGGCCAAAACCGCTTCATCCTTATGCAGCCGCTCGTTCAATTCCTCGATCTCCATCGAGATCTCGTACAGCGCGACCTCCGACAGATCGAACAGCACCAGCGTCTTGGGCCCGAGTCTCAGCAGCTGGCGCGTAATCTCCGAGCCGATCGAGCCGCCAGCGCCCGTGATCATCACCACCTTGCCATGCACATTGGCGGCCAGCAGCTCGAGATTGGGCGTGACCGGATCGCGGCCGAGCAGATCCTCGACATCGATCGGACGGAGGTCGCTCACCTCGACATGGCCAGAGGCGATCTCCTCGAGCGCCGGGAGCGTCTTGACCACCACCGGATAGGCTTCGAGAGCGCGGATGGCGACGCGCCGCTCGCCGCGGAGCGCCGAAGGCGTGGCAAGCATCACCTCCTTGACGTTCTCCTCGGCGATGGTCTTGCCGATCTTCTCGGGCCTGATCACCTTGACGCCGTGCACCATCTGCCCGGCGAGCGAGGGGTTGCTGTCGATGAAGGCGACGGTCTTGTAGGTGCCGGTCTCGTTCAGCGCGCGGAGCAGCTGGATGCCGATGGTGCCGGCGCCATAGATGATGACGCGCTTCCGCTCGTCGAAGCTGACGCCCTTGTGCTCGGGCGCGGCCCTGAGCAGGGCGGAGCCGGCCCATTGCCGGCTCAACCTGATGAGGCCGGCGGCGATCAGACCGTAGATCACGATCACCGACCGCGGATGGACCTTGACGCCGCTCATCAACACGACGAGGGCCCACAGCACGGCGGCGATGATCACCGCGGTATAGATGCGGGTGGTGCCCTCGGGCCCGATGAAGCGGGTGACGAGCTTGTACAGCCCGCGCATATAGAAGACGGCGATGCCGAGCACCGGAGCCGCAGCCATCAGCAGAACCTTGGGCAGCGTGTCGGGCACGTAGAGCTGGCTCAAGCGCAGCGAATAGGCGAGCCACAACGCGATGGTGAGCATCGCGAGGTCGTTGATGATGAGGAGGGTCCGCTTGAACCAGCGAGGACGCTCGATCAGCCATACGGCTAGTCGCATAAAGGGCCACCCCGTACCGGTCTTTGCGACGGACCCGGAAAACCATACTACCTGGGAAAGTGCGGCGCAGCTTAATCGAAGCTCATTCTGAACGGAAGTGAGGCCGATCGACCCGAACCCGGGAAAAAATCCGGCCGTTTTGTGCCCTCAAGCCACGGCTAGCCGAGAATCAGCACATGCAGCCGGCGCGGCCCATGCGCCCCCTTGACGATGGTCTGCTCGATATCGGCGGTTCGCGACGGGCCGCTGATCAGGTTGACGGTGCGGGGCAGCACGCCTTCGCCATAACCCGCGCGGAGCCGGCCCCAGGCCTCCTCATAGGAACCGACGATATCGCTCGCCGCGATCAGCACCATATGCGTCTCGGGCAGGAAGGCGAGGCTGGTCGGGTTGTCGTTGCCTGAGACCAGGAACAGCGTGCCGGTCTCGGCGGCGCCAACGACGGCGCGCGACAGCGAAGTCTTGTCGGTGGGCTCCGCCGGACCGAAGACGCGCTCGATGTCCCACGCCTCGCGCCAGGGCAGCGCGGCAAGCACCTTGTCGGTCCCCATGCGCAAGCGCGGCGGCAAATTGTTGGCGCCGAGATAGGAGCCGATTGCGCCCATCACCTGTTTTGGCCAGGCGGCGCGGCTCACGTCGGCACCTTGCTTGGTGAGTAACGCGGTGAATTGGCTGATCGCCTGCTCGCCATATACGCGGGCTCGCCCCGGGATTGTGCCGCCTGGATGCCGGCTGAGCCGGTCGGCCACCACGACATGGCCCGATTGGTCCTCGGGGTCGACGTCGAGCGCGGCGCGGATGCGGGCAAATATCTTGCTGCGGGCGCCGGCTGAGGCGATGTCATCGCTCATTGCGGCGCCCTCCGCTTGGTCTTGGCGTAGAGCTGATGGAAGGTCTTGCCTTGCGGCGCCGGGAGGTCGCGCGTCGCCGTCCACGACGATCCGAACGGCAGCTTGGCGAGGCGTCCGCGTTTTCCCCCACGCCGGGCGAGGAACGGCATCAGCGCCGCTGACAGCGCATGATAGAGGCGCGGGCGCCGCGCCGCGAACGCCCACAGCTTCAGGAAAAGCCGCTCTTTCCGCGGCGGGTTGCCTTTCGCGAAGTCGCGCTCGCGCCAGGCGCGCATCATCTTCGGCAGCGGGATGCCCATCGGGCAGACCTCCTCGCATCGCCCGCAGAAAGTGGATGCGTTCGGAAGATCGCGCGTGTGGTCGATACCTTGCAGCGCAGGCGTCAGCACCGCGCCCATCGGCCCCGGATAGACCGAGTTGTAAGCGTGGCCGCCGATCGCGCCATAGACCGGACAATGGTTGAGGCAGGCGCCGCAGCGGATGCAGCGGAGCATGTCCTGGAACACGCCGCCCAACATCTCGCTCCGTCCATTGTCGAGCAGGACGACGTGATACGCCTCGGGCCCGTCGGGATCGCCCTCGCGGCGGGGACCTGTGGCGAAGGTCGTGTAGGTGGTGATGTCCTGCCCTGTGGCCGAGCGGGCGAGCAGCCTAAGGATCGTCGATGCGTCCTCGAGCGTCGGCACCACCTTCTCGATCGAGGCGATCACGATATGGATGCGCGGCAGCGTCGAGGTGAGGTCGCCGTTGCCCTCGTTGGTGACGATCACCGATGTGCCCGTCTCGGCGATCAAGAGATTGGCGCCGGTGATGCCGACATCGGCGGTGAGGAACTTCTCCCTGAGCACGGCGCGCGCCTCTGCTACCAGGTCGGGCACGGTCTTGAGCTTCCGCGTCGGCGGGAGCTTGCGGTGGACGCGGCGGAAATCCGCCTCGATCGCCTCCTTGTTGAGGTGCACGACCGGCGCGATGATGTGGCTTGGGCTCTCGCCTCTGATCTGCACGATATATTCGCCGAGATCGGTCTCAACCGCTTCGATGCCGGCCGCTTTCAGATGTGCGTTGAGCCCGATCTCCTCCGAGACCATCGACTTGCCCTTGGTCACGCGCTTGGCGCCTGCCGCGCGGCAGATGCCGATTACGGCGGCGCATGCCTCGGCGGCGGTCGAGGCGAAATGCACCTTGCCGCCGCTCTCGATCACCTTGGCTTCGTAGGCTTCGAGATAGAGGTCGAGATAACTGAGCGTGTGGTCCTTGATGGCGCGGGCCTCGCCGCGGAGCTGGTCGAACTCCGGCAGCTTCTCGACTGCGATGTCGCGCTTCGCGATGAAGCCGCGCTTGACGTTCAGCAGCGCGCGCTGGAGCTCGCCATCGCCCAGAGCCTTCTCGGCATTCTTTTCGAAGCTCTTGGTCGAGAATGCCATCCCAAACTCGCCTAGCGCTGCCGCGGCGCGGCGATTGCCGGTGTCTCGGTCATCCCGGCAAGCACCTCGGCCACGTGGCGCGTCTCGACGCCGGTATCCTCGCGCGCGAGCCCGCCGGCGATCTGCATGAGGCAGCCGAGATCGGCGGCGAGCACGCATCTGGCGCCCGTCGCGAGGATCGAGCGGAGCTTGGCCTCGAGGATGGCGGTCGAGATCGCGGGATATTTGACCGAGAAGGCGCCGCCGAACCCGCAACACACCTCGCGCTCGCCAAGCTCGGCCAGGGTGAGCCCGTCGACGCTCGCGAGCAGCTTCCGCGGCGATGCGGAGATGCCGAGCTCGCGCAGCGACGAGCAGGAGTCATGATAGGTCACGGTGCCGGCGAAGCTTGCGTTGACGCGCGTCACGCCGAGCACGTTGACGAGGAAGCTGGTCAGCTCGAAGGTCTTGGCGGCAAGCGCCTCGGCGCGCTGAGCGAACTCGGGGTCGCTCGCGAGCAGCAAGGGATAATGCACCCGGAGCATGCCGGCGCAGGAGCCGGACGGCGCGACCACATAGTCGAAGCGCTCGAAGCTCTCGACCACCTTGCGGGCAAGAAGGACGGCGTTGGCCCGGTCGCCGGAATTGAACGCCGGTTGGCCGCAGCAGGTCTGGGTGAGCGGGACCTCGACGCGCGCGCCGCCCGCCTCGAGCAGCTTGATCGCGGCAAACCCGACGCTCGGCCTGAACAGGTCGACGAGGCAAGTCACGAACAGGCCGACCAGCGGACCTTGCTTTGCGGCTTCTGGCGCCAAGGTCATATGAGCTTCCGGCTGGTCCTGCATCTTGTGGCGGGAGAAGGAACTGTGGATGTAGCATCGGTGGCGCGACTCAAGAAATCGGAAATCGACACGCCGAGGCCGCAAGTTTTGGGGAAGGGACATGACGGGACGGGCACTGGTACTGGTTGCGCTCATGCTTTTGCCCGGGGCTTCGGCCGCCGGCGCCGAGACTGCGCCTGTCATCCTCGTCACGCCGCTCGTCTATGGCACGCACATGCCGGGGCTCGGCGACGCGGCGACCAAGCTCGCGAGGCTGATCAAGGAGCGTTCGGGCGGCGCGCTTCAGCTCGACCTGAAGCAGCCGGGCGACGGCACCAAGCCCGACGAGATCCTCGACAAGGTGTCTGACGGCAAGGTCGATGCCGGCTTCGCCACCGCGAGCTTCTGGGCTGCGAAGCTCCCGGCCGCGTCCTTGTTCTCGGGCTTTCCGTTCGGCCCTGACGGCAGGACCTATCTCGATTGGTTCGACAGCGGCAATGGCCGGACGCTGTACCAGGAAATGTACGACCATGCCGGGCTGAAGGTGCATGTCATGCCGTGCGCTTTCGGCGGCGCCGAGGCCGGTGGCTGGTTCGCCAAGGTGATCAGAAGCAAGGACGACCTCAAGGGTCTGCGCATCCGCATCTTCGGGCTCGGCGCCAGGGTCATGTCTGAGGCCGGCGCCAATACCGTGCTGCTTCCCGGCGGCAAGCTCGCGAGCGCCTTCGAGCGGAAGGAGATCGACGCCGCCGAGCTCTATACGCCGGCCGCCGACCTCGACCAGGGCCTCAAGGAGAAGGTCAAGCTGATCTATATGCCTGGCTGGCACCAGCCTGAGACCGTGCTCGAGCTGATCGTCAACAAGGACCGCTGGAACCTGCTCACCGGCGAGCAGCGCGGCGTGATCGATGCGGCGTGCAAGGCCATGCTTCAGCAGACGCTCGGCGAGAGTGCGCAGCTTCAAGCGCAGGCTCTGTCCGAGATGAGCAAGAACGGAGTCCGCGTCGCCACATTTCCCGACGACGTTCTCGCCGCCCTGAAGGAGGCGTGGAGCAAGGTCGCCAAGGACGAAGGCGACCGGGACTATTTCTTCAGGGCGGTGCTCGACGACATCGACAAATTCCGCGCCAAGAGCGCCAGCGCGACAGCGCCGCAATCGACACCCGCGCTGCAAGCGCAGCCGGGACCGCAAGCCACGCCCTGAGGCAGTTCCTATTGAGCCGGGTTTGCTTTCAGATAGGCGATGATGTCGGCCCGCTCGCCGGCGTCGGGAACGCCCGGAAAGGCGAGCGCCATCGGCGAATCGGGGATCAGCGCCTTGGGGTCGGCAATCCACTTGTCGATATTCTCTTCGGTCCATATCCAGCCGTCGGCGCCGAGCTTCTTCATGCCGGGCGAATACATCGCGGCGTAATCGGCGACGCTCGCCGCCTTGCGCCCGACCACGCCGTTCAGCTCAGGGCCGACCAAAGTCTTGGCGCCTGGTCCGATCTGGTGGCAGATCCCGCATTTGGCAAAGGCGGCCTTGCCTTTGGTCGCGTCGCCTTCGGCAAAGGCGGGGCTATAAAGCGTGGTGGCAACGGCGGCAGCGCCAAGCCCCAGCAGCAGCACAGTCCTCATCTCGATCCTCCTTGGTAGGTCCGTGCGAGGACTCCCGGCCCCGGTTGGACGTTTGCCCAGCGTTTCGCAAAGCTTTGTCAGTTTCGCTTGACTGTAGCAGAAGGCCAATTTGGCAGCAAAAGCGCTCTTGTGCGACATGGTAACTCGTTGGCGGCCGAACGGTTTGCGGGCTTTCTGCGGCCGTCTCGGCCGGAGCTGGGGCGTATTGCCCGCCACCAGCGCACGTGCGAAAGACTAGGGCAAAGCCCCCTTTGCAAACGGCCCTGACACGCTTGGAGCCCTTTGATGTCGCAGATCAGCCTACCGGCCCCTGATCCTTCGGTGCTCGCGCGCCGGGGCGACATCGTCAAGCAACTTCGCAAGCTCGCGCCCGAGGCGAGCATGATCTCCGACCAGGAAGGCCGCCGCACCTTCGAGTCCGACGCGCTCACCGCCTATCGCTGCCTGCCGCTCGCGGTGATTCTGCCGACCACGACCGAGGAGGTCAGTAAGATCCTGCGCTTCTGCTACGAGAACAAGGTCAAGGTGGTGCCGCGCGGGGCCGGCACCTCGCTGTCGGGCGGGGCACTGCCGCTCGAGGACGCGATCGTGGTCTGCCTGTCGCGCATGACCAAGGTGCTGTCGGTCAGTACGATCGATCGCGTCGCCCAGGTCGAGGCCGGCATCACCAATATCGGCATCAGCCAGGCGGTCGCCGGCCAAGGCTTCTTCTATGCGCCGGACCCCTCGAGCCAGATCGCCTGCACCGTCGGCGGCAATGTCGCCACCAATTCGGGCGGCGCGCATTGCCTGAAATACGGCGTTACCGTCAACAACGTGCTCGGCGTCCGCATCGTGCTGATGAACGGCGAGATCCTCGATATCGGCGGCGATTATCTCGACGCGCCGGGCTACGACCTGCTCGCGCTGATCGTGGGCTCCGAGGGCCAGTTCGGCATCGTCACCGAGGTGACGGTCAGGCTGATCAAGTCGCCCGAAGGCGCCCGTCCCATGCTGCTCGGCTTCGACACCACCGAGGGCGCGGCGTCCTGCGTCGGCGGCCTCATCGCCGCCGGCATCGTGCCCGTCGCCATCGAGTTCATGGACCGCCCGGCCATTCACGTCTGCGAACATTTCGTCGCCGCCGGCTACCCGCTCGACGTCGAGGCGCTGCTCATCGTCGAGGTCGAGGGCTCCGAGGACGAGATCGACACTCTGCTCGAGAAAATCAGCGACATCGCCCGCGACTATAACCCGGTGACCATGCATCGGAGCCAGAGCGCCGAGGAGACCGCGCGCATCTGGAAGGGGCGCAAGGCCGCGTTCGGCGCCATCGGCCAGCTATCGGACTATATCTGCATGGACGGAGTGATCCCGCTCTCCAAGCTGCCCAAGGCGCTCGACGAGATCGGCTGGATCTGCCGCAAATATCGCTTCGACGTGGCCAACATCTTCCATGCCGGCGACGGCAACCTGCACCCGCTCATCCTGTACAACGCCAATGACCCGATCCAGCTCGAGCGCGTCGAGCTGTGCGGCGCGGAGATCCTGAAGCTCTGCGTCTCGTTGGGCGGCTGCTTGACCGGCGAGCATGGCGTCGGCATCGAGAAGCGCGAGCTGATGCATGTGCAATTTACCGACGAGGATCTGGCCCAACAGATGCGGGTGAAGGCCGCCTTCGATCCCGACTGGCTGCTCAATCCAGGCAAAGTGTTCCCGCTGGAAGGACGTAAGGCCCAGTGACCGGCCCCATGCGCCTCGGCTTCCACGCTCCCGACAATGTCGAGGAGCTGGCCTATCTCGTGGCCGAGGCGGTCGACACGCGAACGCCGCTCGAGGTGATGGGCCGCGGCACCAAGCGCGAAGTTGGGCGCCCGGTGCATTCCGGCGCCGTCGTCAGCACCGAAAGCCTGGTCGGCGTCACGCTGTACGAGCCGACCGAGCTTGCGCTCGTGGTTCTCGCCGGCACCCCGGTCGGCAAGATCGAGGAGATGCTCGCCGAGAGCGATCAGATGCTGCCGTTCGAGCCGATCGATCTCGGCCCCGTGCTCGGCTATGGCCCGGGCCAGGGCACGATCGGCGGCATGGTTGCGACCAACATCTCCGGCAGCCGGCGCATCCTTGCCGGCTCCGCGCGCGACCATGTGCTCGGCGTCAAGGCGGTCAACGGGCGGGGCGAGATGATCAAGGCCGGGGGGCGGGTGATGAAGAACGTCACCGGCTACGACCTCGCTCGCGGCCTGGCGGGCTCGTGGGGCACGCTCGCCATCATGACCGAGATTGCCCTCAAGGTGCTTCCCGCTCCGGCCGAGACGCGCACCATTCTCTGCTTCGGGCTGCCCGACGCCACCGCGGTCGAGGCGATGTGCCTTGCCCACGGCACCCCGTTCGAGGTCTCGGGCTCGGTGCATATCCACGCTGATCTCGCCAAGCGCTTCACCGACGAGGGGGTCAGCGGGCATGGCACATCGGTCACCGCCATCAGGGTCGAGAATCTGCCGGCCTCCGCCCGCTATCGCGCCAATCGCCTGCGCCAGATGCTCCAGGCCTACGGCCCGGCGCTCGAGCTGGAGACCGGCAGAAGCCGGTTGTTCTGGAACGAGATGCGCACCTTGCGCATGTTCCAGAAGAGCGGGCTGCCCCTCTGGCGCCTGTCGACCACCCCGTCCAGCGCGCCGAAGCTCATCGCCAGCATCGCCCGCAAGATCGAGGTGAAGCCGGTCTATGACTGGTCGGGCGGGCTGATCTGGCTCGAGACGCCGGCCCTGACCGACGCCGGGGCGGTCGAGATCCGCCGCACCCTCGCCGAATTTGGCGGGCATGGAACTCTGATCCGCGCCAGCGACGAGGCGCGGTCCGTGATCGACGTGTTCCAGCCGCTCGATGGGCCGCTCTTGGCGCTCTCGGCGCGGGTCAAGCAGGCATTCGATCCGGCCGGCATTCTCAATCCGGGTCGCATGTATTCAGGGATCTGAGCGGAACCATGCAAACGAGTTTCAACGCGCTCCAACTTGCCGACCCGACCATCTCGCGCGCCGACGCCATCCTTAAGCGCTGCGTGCATTGCGGTCTGTGCACCGCCACATGCCCGACCTATGTGCTGACCGGCGACGAGCGCGACAGCCCGCGCGGCCGGATCTATCTGATGAAGCAGATGTTCGAGAGCCGCGAGGTGACGCCATCGACGGTGTACCATATCGACCGCTGCCTCTCCTGCTTCTCCTGCATGACCACCTGCCCGAGCGGGGTGGACTACATGCATCTCGTCGAGCTCGCCCGAACCCGCATCGAGATGAAGGCGCATCGCTCCACTTCTGAGCGCGCCTTGCGCTTCGTGCTCAGCAAGCTGATGCCGAACCCGCACACCTTCCGGCTCGCGCTCATGCTCGGCTGGATGATGCGCCCGTTCCGCTCGCTGATCGCGCGCTTCGGTCATCCGCATATCGCCGCTGCGCTCGAGCTGGTGCCGACCAAGCGGATCAGCGCCAAGCTGAGCAAGCCGAAATCGGCCTTCGGCAACGTGCCCAAGGCTAAGCGCGTCGCGCTGATGCTCGGCTGCGTTCAGCAGGTGCTGGCGTCCTCGATCACGCCGTCTGCCATCAGGCTGCTCAGGCGCCACGGCGTCGACGTGGTCATCGTCAAGGACGAGGCCTGCTGCGGCGCGCTGGTTCATTCGCTTGGCCGCGACGAGGCCGCGCGCGACGCCGCCCGCCGCAATATCGACGCCTGGACCGCATCGATGCGCGAGGGTCTGCTCGACGCCATCCTGGTCACCGCCTCCGGCTGCGGCACCATGGTCAAGGATTACGGCAACCTGCTCTCGCGCGACCGCGGTTATGCCGAGCGCGCCGCCTATGTCGCTGGCCTCGCCCGCGACATCACCGAATATATCGACGAGATCGGGCTGATGCCGCCGGTGATGTGGACCGGGCTCAAGGTCGCCTATCACGCGCCGTGCTCGTTGCAGCATGGGCAGCGCATCGACACCCTCCCGGTCGATCTGCTCAACCAAGCCGGCTTCTCGGTCGCCGAGATTCCCGAGGGGCATCTCTGCTGCGGTTCAGCCGGGACCTACAACATGCTTCAGCCCGAGATGTCCAACGACCTCCGCGAGCGCAAGATCCGCAATATCCAGAGCATCGCTCCCGATGTGGTGGCGACCGGCAATATCGGCTGCATGATGCAGCTTGCCGATGCCGGCGTGCCGTTCGTGCACACGGTCGAGCTGCTCGACTGGGCAACCGGCGGCCCCGCGCCAGAGGCGATTGGCACGCTGAAAGAGCGCGGCCACGAGATCCAGACCCTGGTCGAGATGGCGAAAGAGGGTCTTCTGGTCGATTAGGTGGCCTTTGAGCGTTGCTGGCCCATGGGCGATGGGCTAGAAGCGGGCGGCTGGAGCCGTTTTTTAGAATCAGCCACATCCTCCCATGAGCAAGACCGAACAGCGTCCTCGCCCCGAGGCCCGCCTGCCGAAGGGGCTATTCGATATTTCGCCGCCCGAGATCCGGGCGACGCAGGACATGCTCGGCACGATCAGGACCGTGTTCGAGAGCTACGGCTTCGAGCCGCTCGATACCCCGGCGATCGAATATTCCGACGCACTCGGCAAGTTCCTGCCAGACCAGGACCGGCCCAACGAGGGCGTGTTCTCGTTCCAGGACGACGACGAGCAGTGGCTGTCGCTCCGCTACGATCTGACCGCGCCGCTCGCCCGCTACGTCGCCGAGAATTTCCAGGGCCTGCCCAAGCCCTTCCGCCGCTATCAGGTCGGGCCGGTGTGGCGCAACGAGAAGCCGGGTCCTGGCCGCTTCCGCCAGTTCACCCAGTTCGACGCCGACACGGTCGGCGCCTCCAGCGTCGCCGCCGACGCCGAGCTCTGCATGCTCGCCGCCGACACGCTCGAAGCGCTCGGCGTGAAGCGCGGCGACTACGTCATCAAGGTCAACAACCGCAAAGTTCTTGATGGGGTCTTGGAGGCAATCGGGCTTGGCGGTGACGACAATGCGCAGACGACTTACTGTCCTGCGAGCGATCGACAAGCTTGATCGGCTTGGGGAAGATGGCGTGCGCGCATCTCTTGGGAAAAGGGCGCAAGGACGAAAGCGGCGATTTCACCAAGGGCGCAGGCCTAGCCGACTCAAATCGAGCTACTTGATGCGCTAAAGGTCATCTCGCCGCGATCTCTCAACATGAACTCGCGAGTCAAATCCGTCGCGTGCGAGACGTCGGACAGACTTCGCGCATCGTACTACGATGGCCATTTCAAGTGGCAACGAGGCCGCTCGATCGAGAACTCGCGGCTCAAAGTTGGGCTCATGTCGAGAGCTCGCAGCGAGGCTCGATGAACTACGAGAGAATTGCAGCTCGAACGTGCCGGGTACGATCCGACAACGGATTCGCATCGATCCTTCAGTCGTGCGCGGGCTGGAATATTACACCGGCCCGGTGTTCGAGGCCGAGCTGACCGCTCCCATCAAGGACGAGCGCGGGCAGCCGATTCGGCTCGGCGCGGTGGTGAGCGGCGGGCGCTATGACGGGCTGGTCGAGCGCTTCACCGGCGAGAAGGTGCCGGCGACCGGCATCTCGATCGGCGTGTCGCGCCTGCTGTTCGGCCTCCAGCTGCTCGGCAAATACAAAGGCGGCGCGGCGCAAGGGCCGGTCGTCGTGCTCGTGCTCGACCGCGATCGGCTAGCCGATTATCAGAAGATCGCGCAAACCCTCCGGCAAGCCGACATCCGCGCCGAGCTCTATCTCGGCGAGGCCGGCATGAAGGCGCAGCTGAAATATGCCGACAAGCGCAGCTCGCCATGCGCCGTGATCCAGGGCAGCGACGAGAAGGCCAAGGGCGAGGTCACCATCAAGGATCTGATCCTCGGCGCCACGCTTAACCAGACCAAGGACCGCGCCGAATATCTGAAGAAGCAGGCCGAAGCGCAATTCTCCGTGCCCGAGGGCGACCTCGTCGATGCCGTTCGTCGCGTCATCGCCCGCCACAAAGCTTGAGCCATGGCCGCTGAATCGGCGAAAGAATTCGAGGCGCTGGAAGCCCAGGCCACGACCCTGCTCGATAGCTTCCGGCGGGCCGGCTACGAGCAGGTTGCGCCGTCCATACTTCAGCCGGCCGACATCTTCCTCGACCAGATCGGCGAGGAGATCAGAAGCCGCACCTATGTGTTCACCGACCTCGCCGGCGATGAGCTCTGCCTCCGCCCCGACCTGACCGTGCCGGTGTCGCGGCTTTATCTGGAGCGCCACCCCGACGCCAAGGCCGAAGCCCGCTATTGCTATAACGGTCCCGCCTTCCGCTTCCACCCGCAAGCCGGCAACCAGGCGCACCCGCGCGAGTTCCGCCAGGCCGGCATCGAATGCTTCGGCGTGCCCGACCGCGACAGCGCCGATGTCGACACCGTTCTGCTCGTGGCGGAGGCGGTGCGCGGCGCCGGGCTCAAGGATTTCCGGCTGCGCTTCGGCGACATCGCCCTGTTCTACGCTCTGCTCGATGCGCTCGATCTGCCCGAGCGCTGGCGGCTGAAGCTCCGACATTATTTCTGGCGCCCACCGGTGTTCCACAAGCTTCTGGTGCGGTTGGCGAAAGGCGAGCGGCCCAATGGCAACGGCCCGGTCGCGGCCTTCGCCGGCAAGCTCGCGACAAAGTCGCCCGACAAGGCCGAAGAGCTGGTCGCCGCATATCTCGAGCGCGAAGGGTTGCCGCTTTCCGGCAATCGCACGCTCGGCGAGATCACCGCGCGGCTCATCGACCACGCCGCCGATCAGAGCGCCGCGCCGCTGCCCAAGGAGGTCGCGACCGTCATCGACTATTACCTCGCCGTGACCGGGCCGCCGCAAGAGGCGGTCAAGCGCGTCGCCATGATCGCCAAAGGGGCCGGCATCGACATCGACGCCGCGCTCGATGCCTGCGTCCGCCGCTTCGATCGGTTGGGCAAGAGCGGCATCGACCTCAAGCGCGCGACCTTCGCCACCGAGTTCGGCCGGAGCCTCGAATATTATTCGGGGCTGGTGTTCCAGATCGAGGTCGGTCCGGAGCGCGACGCGAGCCAGATCGCCGGCGGCGGCCGCTATGACGGGCTGCTCGCCAAGCTCGGCGCGCCGCGTGATGTGCCGGCGATCGGCTCGGCCATCCACACCGAGCGTCTGCTCGCCGCCGTGCAGGGGCGCGCCTGATGGCGACCAAGCTCACCATCGCCGTCCCCTCCAAGGGCAGGCTCAAGGACCAGGCCGCCGATCTGTTCGAGCGCGCCGGCATGGCACTGCGCAATAAGGGTCACGAGCGCGGCTATCGCGGCGCTCTCGCCGGGATCGACGGCGTCGAGGTCGTGTTCGTCTCGGCGGCTGAGATCGTGCACCAGCTCCGCTCGGGGCGCGTGCATCTCGGGCTGACCGGCGAAGATCTGATCCGCGAGACGCTGGCCGACGTCGACGGCACGGTCGAGTTTTTGGCGCCGCTCGGTTTCGGCCGCGCCGACGTGGTGGTCGCCGTGCCCGATTGCTGGATCGACGTCGACCTTATGGCTGACCTGGAAGATGTCGCCGCGCAATTCGCGCGTGCGCACGGCCGGCGCCTGCGCGTCGCCACCAAATACATGACCTTGACGCGGCGCTTCTTCGCAACGCATGGCGTGGCCGGCTACCGCATCGTCGAGAGCGCCGGCGCCACCGAGGCGACCCCTGCCGCCGGCACCGCCGAGCTGATCGTCGACATCACCACGACCGGCACCACGCTTCGCGCCAATCATTTGAAGGTGCTCGAGGACGGGCTGATTCTGAACTCGCAGGCGCATCTCTTGGCGTCGCGCGCGGCGCCGTGGACCCAAGCGGCCACCAGGCTCCGCGACGCGATCCTGGTTCGGCTAAACCCTTGATGAGGTATCGATCATGATTACTCGCTCCACCATCGCGGCCATTCTGCTTGCCGCATCGGTTGCGACCGCGGTCGCCGCGCCCGCGCGCATCATCATTCTCCGCCACGGCGAGAAGGCCAATCCCTGGAAGCTCTGCGATGTCGGCGAGCAGAGGGCGAATGCGCTCGCCGCCACCTATCTCGGCGACAAGGCGGCGAAGTCGCTGTTCGCCAATGGTGAGGAGCCGGCCTTCTTCTTCGCCATCACCTTGCACACGCTCGAGCTTGCCTCGCCGGCGGTCGCGACCTGGTCGAAGCCGATCATCCTCTATTCGGTGGTGCCGGATGAGGCCGACGACGACGATCTGCATGTGAAGGAGCTGAACCTCCGCACCCAGGAAGCTGCGAGCAACATCATGCAGAACCCGGCTCTGAACGGCAAAACCGTGGTGATGGTGTGGGAGCACAAGCACATCGCCAATGAGAAGCTGGAAGCGAAGTTCGAGGGTCAGGCGGTGACGCTCCGCAAGCTGCTCAAGCTCGACATCCTGCCGGGCGTGCCGAAGACCTGGCCCGGCGACAATTACGACTATTTCTGGATCGTGGATTTCCCCGCCAACTCGAACGTGCCCTCCAAGTTCACGATGGTGAAGCAGGAGTTCGGTGCGCCATTTGCCAGCGTGCCGTCCAACGATTGGGACACGCCGAACGGGCTCGATGCTTCGAGCGGCTGCAAGATCAAGGGCGACGACTAGGCGACGCTTACGCCCAGCTCGTCATTGGCGGCGCCACCCTTGCGGCGCAGCGCCTCGGTGAGCCGATGCCGGCCAGGCGCGTCGGGCCTGAGCTCGAAGAAGCGGCCATGGAACTGGACCAGGCTCGAGCGGTGGCCGATCGAGATGATCGCCGTGGCCGGCAGCCTGTCGAGCAGCAGCCGGTAAAGCGCGGCCTCGGCCGCCTCGTCCATCGCCGAGGTCGCCTCGTCGAGCAGCAGCCATTGCGGCTTTTGCAGCAGCGCGCGTGCGATCGAGAGCCTCTGCTGCTCGCCGCCCGACAGCTTGTCGGCCCAATAGGCGGTCACGTCGAGCTGGTCGCGGAAGGCGCCGAGCCCGGTCGCCTCCAGCACATCCTCGATCTCCTGCACCGAGAATGCGGTCTCAGGCCCGGGATAAGCGAGCGCGCCGCGGAGCGTGCCGAGCGGCAGATAGGGACGCTGCGGCAGGACGAGCACGTTAGCGCCTTTGGGAATGCGGACCGCGCCGGTGCCGAACGGCCACACGCCGCCAAGCGCGCGGAACAGGCTGGTCTTGCCCGAGCCTGACGGCCCGGTCACCAGCACGCGATCGCCGGGCTCGACGCTGAAATCCGACAGGCGGACGATCTCATCGCCGCTCGGCAGCCCGACGGCAAGCTCTTTGACATGAAGCGCCGTGCCGCCGTCGGTGATGTGCTCGACCCGCGGTGCTGTCTTGTCGAGCCCTTCCGCCCAGTCGATCGATGCCTCGAAGCCGGCGAGCCGGTCGAGCACGGCCTTCCAGTCGGCGATGCTCGAATAGGCCGTGACGAAGAAGGACAGCGCGCTCTGCACCTGGCCAAAGGCGGATGACACCTGCATCAGCCCGCCAAGGGTCATGGCGCCGAAGAAATAGACCGGGCTCACCACCAGGAACGGGAAGATGATGGCGACCTGCGAATAGCCGGCGGTGAGGAAGGTGAGCCGCTTGGTACGCTGCATGATGCCGTACCAGTTGCCGACCACGCGCGAGAAGCGATCCTGCAGCCGCTCCTCTTCGGCCGCCTCGCCGGACAGCAACGTCACCTCTTCGGCGTTCTCGCGCAGCCGCACCAGCGAGAAGCGGAAATCGGCTTCGTAGCGCTGCTGGTCGAAATTGAGCTTGACCAGCGGACGGCCGACGAGATGGGTCACCCAGGTGCCGAGGATGGCGTAGATCAGCGCTGCCCACACCAGATAGCCCGGGATGTTGTAGGAGTGCGAGCCGATCATCAGCGGGCTGGACGCCGACAGGTTCCACAGGATCACGACGAAGGACGCGAGCGTGACGATCGAGCCGAGCAGCGAGATGCCGATGTCCAGCGTCGAGTTGATGAACATGCGGATGTCGTCGGAGATGCGCTGGTCGGGGTTGTCGGCCTGATCGCCTTTGAGCCGCATGCGGTAATGCGTTCCCGAGCCGAGCCAGCGCCCGATATAGCGGTCGGTCAGCCAGCGCCGCCACCTGATCTGGAGCCATTGCTGGAGATAGAGCTGATAGACGGCGGTGACGATGAACGCGGCAGCCAGCACGGCGAACACGCCGAACTGGTAGAGGAAGGTGTCCCAGTCCTTGTTCTGCAGCGCGTTGTAGAAGGTGTTGTACCAGGCATTGAATTTCACGTTCAGCCAGACCTGGAACAGCTGGAGCGCGATCACCGACAGCAACAGGACGCGGCCCATCCAGCGGTCTTCGCCGCGGAAATACGGGGCGGCGATATGCGTGAAGTTCTTCGCCGTGGTGCGAAAATTCGCCATCTCGGGCGGCTCCAGCTGAGTCGATCAATAAGGGGTGATGTCCCGCGGGCGACGATAGGACCAAAGACGAGCCGGGGGGAAATTACGATTCCGTAAGGCTTAATCGAGCAAGCGCCCAGCAATACGGCAAAGGGGGCGGCCAATGGCCGCCCCCTCGCTCAGTCAATACTTGCCGTTTTTGGCGGAAAGCAACGATTACATCATGTCCATGCCGCCCATGCCGCCGCCCGGCATGTGGGCGTGGCCCTCCGACGCCTTCTTCGGCGCCTCGGCGACGCCGGCCTCGGTCGTGACCAGCAGGCCCGCCACCGACGCCGCATCCTGAAGCGCTGTGCGCACCACTTTGGCGGGATCGATGATGCCCTTCTGGATCAGGTCGACATATTCGTCGTTCTGCGCGTCGTAGCCGAACGAGGCCGACTTCTGGTCGAGCACGCGGCCGACCACGATCGAGCCTTCGACGCCGGCATTCTCGGCGATCTGCCGGATCGGCGCCTGCAAGGCCTTGCGCACGATATTGATGCCGGCCTCCTGGTCGTCGTTGTCGCCCTTGGTCTTGAGCGCCTTCGAGGCCCACAGCAGAGCCACGCCGCCGCCCGGCACGATGCCTTCCTCGACAGCCGCGCGGGTCGCGTTCAGCGCGTCGTCGACGCGGTCCTTCTTCTCCTTGACCTCGACCTCGGTCGCGCCGCCCACCTTGATGACGGCGACGCCGCCGGCGAGCTTGGCAAGCCGCTCCTGAAGCTTCTCCTTGTCGTAATCCGACGAGGTGTCCTCGATCTGCTGCTTGATTTGGCCGATGCGCGCCTCGATGTCGGCCTTCTTGCCGGCGCCGCTGACGATGGTGGTGTCGTCCTTGGTGATCGCCACCTTCTTCGCCTTGCCGAGCATCTGCACGGTGACGTTCTCAAGCTTGATGCCGAGGTCCTCGGAGATCAGCTCGCCGCCGGTCAAGACAGCGATGTCCTGGAGCATGGCCTTGCGGCGATCGCCGAAGCCTGGCGCCTTGACGGCGGCGACTTTCAAGCCGCCGCGCAGCTTGTTGACGACGAGCGTGGCAAGCGCCTCGCCCTCGACGTCCTCGGCGATCACGAGCAGTGGACGGCCCGACTGCACCACCGCCTCGAGCAGCGGCAGCAGAGCCTGAAGGCCCGACAGCTTCTTTTCGTAGATCAGGATGTACGGGTTCTCGAGATCGGCCACCATCTTCTCGGCATTGGTGATGAAATAGGGCGAGATGTAGCCGCGGTCGAACTGCATGCCCTCGACCACTTCAAGCTCGCTGTCGAGGCTCTTGGCCTCTTCGACGGTGATGACGCCCTCGTTGCCGACCTTCTGCATGGCCTTGGCGATCATGTCGCCGATCGCCTTCTCGCCATTGGCCGAGATGGTGCCGACCTGGGCGATCTCCGCCGAGCCGCTCACCATCTTCGAGCGCTTCTTGATGTCCTGGACCACGTCGAGCACCGCCTTGTCGATGCCGCGCTTGAGATCCATCGGGTTCATGCCGGCGGCAACCGCCTTCAGCCCTTCGCGTACGATGGCCTGGGCCAGCACGGTCGCCGTGGTGGTGCCGTCGCCGGCGGTGTCGTTGGTCTTGGAGGCGACCTCGCGCAGCATCTGCGCGCCCATGTTCTCGAACTTATCCTCGAGCTCGATCTCCTTGGCGACGGTAACGCCGTCCTTGGTCGAGCGCGGTGCGCCGAACGACTTGTCGAGGATCACGTTGCGGCCCTTGGGACCGAGCGTGACCTTGACGGCGTTGGCGAGAATGTCGACGCCGCGCAACATGCGCTCGCGGGCGTCGGCGGCGAATTTCACGTCTTTGGCTGCCATGTTCAATTTGCTCCTTGTTGAGCTTTAAGACCTCATCCTGAGGAGCGCGGCCTTCCGCGCGACTCGAAGGATGAGCCGATCAATCGATCTGCTGGGGGGCTAGGCGAGGATGCCCATGATGTCGGACTCCTTCATGATGAGGAGTTCGTCGCCGTCGATCTTGACCTCGGTGCCCGACCATTTGCCGAACAGCACCTTGTCGCCAGCTTTGACACCCATCGGCTGGAGCTTGCCATCCTCGCCGCGGGCGCCGGGACCTGCCGCGACGACCTTACCGGTCTGCGGCTTCTCTGCTGCCGTATCGGGGATGATGATGCCACCTTTGGTCTTCAGCTCTTCCTCGAGCCGCTTGACCACAACGCGGTCGTGTAAGGGACGGAATTTCATTGCGTTTTCAGCTCCAAAGCCGTCGGGCGGGCGAGCGCCGCCGCTTAACGGGAGATGAGGGGTTGCACCTAGTTGGCACTCAATAAATACGAGTGCTAACGGCTGTAGGAGATAGCTTCAAGGCGCCCCAATTGTCAAGGAAAACGGCGCTAAGCGGCCGGATGGTGGCGTTTGGGATTATGCCAAATCGCGACTAGTGCGGATGGCCTGGCCGCTTCACGGTGAGCGACAGGACCGCGAGCGCGACGAAGATCAGCATGAGCAGATAGAACACGTCGGCAAAGGCCATGACCGCGCCCTGGCGGTGGGTCATCACCATCAATTGCTTGAGCGCCATTGCCTTGGCGTCGCTGCCATAACTGTGGAAATTTGCGGTGAGATTGTTCAGCATCTCCATCGCCGGCTGCGAGGCGAAGGTCAGCCCCTCATGCAGCCGGGCAACGTGCAGGTCGGTTCGGTCGTTGAGCACCGTGGTGAGGCCGGCGAGCCCGACCGCGCCACCGAGATTGCGGGTCAGGTTGAACAGGCCCGAAGCATTCTTCACCCGCTCTGGCGGCAGCATGCCGAGCGCGATATTGTTCACCGGGATCATCGCGATCATCAGCCCGACGCCGCGAAAGATCTGCGGCCAAACGAGCTCCCAGAAGTCCCAGTCGCTGGTGAGATAGGTCATCCACCAGGCCCCCACGGCAAAGCTCAGGAAGCCCGCTGCCAGCATGAATCTGGGATCGACCACGTTCATCAGGCGTCCGGCGATCGGCGCGGCGACGAACATGGCGATGCCCGAGACGAACACCGTCTCGCCGATCATGCGCGCGTCGTAGCCCCTGATCTCGGCGAGATAGAGCGGATAAAGGTAGGTGAGGCCGTAGAGGCCGATGCCGACGACGAAAGAGAACAGCGAGCCGAGCGCGAAATTGCGGTTGGTGAAGGCCCTGAGGTCGACGATCGGCGTTTTCGCCGTCAGCACCCGGGCAAAAAAGGCGATGGCCGAAAGTCCGGCGATCCAGGCGAGTAACAACACGCTGTCGTCGCCGAACCAGTCGTTGCGCGGCCCCTCCTCGAGCACGTATTCGAGCCCGCCGAGAAATCCCGCCATGAAGATCAGCCCCGACCAATCGAACCGCTCGAGCAGCTTGTAGTCCGGTCGGTCGAAATCGATCAGGGTGAGGGCGGCGATCGTCACCAGGATGCCCGGCACGACGTTGATGAAGAACAGCCAATGCCAGGAGAAGGTGTCGGTGAGGTAGCCGCCGATCGTCGGACCGATCGTCGGCGCCAGCGTGGCGACGAGACCGATCATCGGCACGATCAGCCCCATGCGGCTGCGCGGGAATATCATATAGGCCGAAGCGAATACGGTCGGGATCATGCCGCCGCCGATGAAGCCCTGGATCGCCCGCCACAGGATCATCTGGTTGATCGAGGTGGAAAGTCCGCACATCATGCTGGCGATGGTGAAGCCCGCCGCCGCCGTGGCGAACACTGTCCGCGTGCCGAGCGCGCGCGACAGAAATCCCGACAGCGGGATCATGATCACCTCGGCGATCAGGTAAGCGGTCTGCACCCAGGTGATCTCGTTCGAGCTCGCAGCGAGTCCGGCCTGGATCTCGGTCAGCGATGCCGACACGATCTGGATGTCGAGGATCGCCATGAACATGCCGAACACCATCGACAGGAAGGCGAGCAGGCGGCGCGGCTCGATATGGTCATCGGTGCGGGTGAGCGGGATCGTGGGGACCTGACGCCCCGCGGTCGTCGTGACGGCGGCGCTCATTTTTGCGCGCTTTGCGCTTCGGCGTCGGCCCTGGTGTCGATGCTGACGACGACCGACATGCCTGGGCGGAGCAGCTCCTGCTCGGCGACGCTCACCGGCACCTCGATCCTGACCGCCACCCGCTGCACGATCTTGGTGAAATTGCCGGTGGCATTGTCGGTCGGCAGAAGCGAGAACACCGACCCCGAGGCGGGCGCCACGCTCACCACTCTGCCGGCGATCTTGCGATCGGGCAGCGCATCGACCGAGACATCGGCAACTTGCCCCGCCTTCAGCCCGGCGAGCTGCGTTTCCTTGAAATTGGCGTCGATATAGACGGCGCCGAGCGGCACGAGGCTCGCGAGCCTCTGCCCCGGCTCGACATATTCGCCGGTCTCGACCGCGCGGTTGCCCATCACGCCGTCGAACGGGGCGCGGATGATCGTGAAGGAAAGGTCCCGCTCAGCCTTGGCGAGCGCGGTCTCGAGCTGCTTCAGCGTTTGCACCGCCTCGTCCTGCTGTGCCTTCAGCACGTCGCTATTCGTCAGGGCGGCGTCCACCCCGGCTTGGGCGGCTTTGACCGAAGCGGCGGCCTGGTCGCGATTGGCCTGTGCCTGCTCGAGCGTCTGCTGACTGGCGAAGCTCTTGGCGGCAAGCGCCTGCTGGCGCTGCAGCTCGAGCACGGTGCGGGTCTCTCCGGCTTTGGCCGAGTCGAGTTGTGCCTTGGCCTGATCGATGACGGCGAGCTGACTTGCGATCTGCTTGCCGATCCGCGCGATGGTCGCCTGCTGCGTCGCGATCTGGTCCTTGGCGGTCTGCACGGCGAGCTGGTAGTCGCCGTCGTCGATCCTGGCGATCGTCTCGCCTTCTTTAACGTGTGCGTTGTCCTCGATGTCGACCGAGGTGACATAGCCCGACACCTTGGCGGCGATGGTGGCGCTCTTGGCGCCCACATAGGCGTCGTCGGTCGAGACGAAGAAGCGTCCGGCGACCCACCAATAATGTCCGTACCAGAGCCCGGCGGCGAGAGCTGCCGCGGCGCCGAACATCAGAACGAGTTGGCCAAACGACCGGCGACGGGGAGCGGGGGCGAGCTCTGCGTCGGCAGGCTTGGCGGTCTCGACTGGAGCGTCCGGCGCCGCGGGTTGCTCCTCGCGCGGAGCAGACGGGGCAGGGGGTTCAACGGGAACAAGGGAAGGCGAAGGGCGGCCGTGTCCCTCCTCGACGGTCTTGAGCGCGGCGAGCCGCTTCTGCTTGCGCGACAGGCGGGCACCGCTGTCGGTCTGGGAGGGCTGGTCGGTCTCCTCCACGCGGACTGCATTGCCACGGTCCCGAAACATAAGACCCTCCAGGTGGGACATTTTGACCGAACCGTTCGGTCAATCGTTGACTTAGGCGGATGAAACATCTAAGTCAACCCCGACCGAACCGTTCGGTCAAAGTACCGCAGGACAAAATATGCTCTCCCTCGCCACCCCTCAGACCTCCGACCACACCGAGAGCGCCAAGCACCGCCAGATCATGGAAGGTGCCCGCGCCGTATTCCTGGCAAGGGGCTTCGACGCTGCCAGCATGGGTGACATCGCCCGCGAGGCAGGCGTCTCCAAGGGGACGCTGTACGTGTATTTCAACTCCAAGGAGGAGCTGTTCCAGCAGATCGTCGAGGAGGAATGCCGCGCACAGGCGGAGCAGGTCTTCTCGCTCAATTCGTCAGATCATGACGTGCAGTCGGTGCTGACCAGGCTCGGCCGCAGCTTCATCGCCTTCCTGTGCGAGCCGCACCGGGTGTCATCGTTCCGCACCGTGATCGGCATCGCCGAGCGCATGCCCGAGATCGGCGCCCGCTTCTATGCGACCGGGCCTGCCTCAGGCATTGCCCGCGTGAAGCGTTATATCGAGGACCAGGTGGCGGCCGGTGTCCTTGCGGTTCCCGACTGCGAGCTCGCTGCTGCCCAGTTCCTCGAACTCGTGCAAGTCGACGACGTTGCTGCCGCTGCTCGCTAACGCGACCAGCCGGCCGAGCGATGCGCGAATCGAGCATGTGGTGGGCACGGCAGTGCGCACCTTCCTCGCCGCCTATCGCCGCTAATCCACAAACCTCGATCTAACTCCTGCGTATTGCGGCAACGACACTCTCGATCTTGCCGTCGAGCGTGGTCCCGAACGCCTTGAGCTCGGGGCGGCCGAGGGCAGCAAGAAACGATGACGGGCGGTCGTAGGAGATAACGGCGTCGCCAGCGTCGGCGGACTCATAGAGCGCCACGCGGAACGGCACGTAGAAGCTCGCGCCCAGATCAATGTCGAGGATGTCGTTGGCGATCACCGGATTGCCGACGATGTAGAGTGAGCAGCTTTTGCCCTTGCCCGAGAGCGAGGTTATCGCACCCTGGTCGGCGGCGAAGATGATCATGAGGCCGTGCGGCCCCGCCATGCGCTCAACTGCCGCCTTTACCTCGCTCCACGGCGCATGCCGGTCGATCAAGGACTTCACGACTGGGGGATCGAGCCGCCCAAACTCCGCTTCGAACGCCCGCACCAGCGCCTCGTAGCCGAGCCCCGTCGCGACGGTGACATGCTCGACAGCGGCCTTGCTCACTGCTTGCGCCGTATCAACGATACGATATAGGCGGGCGAGCGCGCGGCGAATATCGGGTCGTTGGTCGGCCCAGCGATGCCGTCGACCACGTTGCCGGGAAGGAAGGTGCCTGCGTCGCAGGTCGCCTCGGGTGCCACCGCGTCGATGCTGATCTTGCCGAGCATCGTGGTCGGCCGGTTGTCCTCATCGTCCCAACGAAGCGTCGGGTCGCTGGTCTGGTCGCCCGTCCTGCCCTGGATTGCGGTGAGATCGAACACCACCGGGCCTTTGGCGATGCGGTCCTTGAACTCGGCCGCATAGAAGTCCGGGCCCTTGGCTTTCGCCTCATCGGGGGTCAGCCCGAGCTCGCCGGCCTCGGGGACCAGCTTGTACTTGACGAGCGTCTGGTCACCGGCAGCGTTGGTGAAGGTGAAGGCATGCACGCCGAAATAGTCCACCCCGGCATAGCTTGCCGGCACGGGATGCGAGGTCAGCCAGGCATTCTGCCGCGTCGCTTCGGGGTGGGCCGTGAAGAACGCCTTGATCTTGTCCTGGTCGCCGGTCCCGAGCGTCTGCAGGAGCTCGACGAACAGCGCCGGTGTCTGCGCGAAGAATACCGGCGCCGAGATGGTCACGATGTCGGTGGTCGCCCCGTTGCCGAGATCGAATTTGACGGCGAAGCCCCTGACATTGTCCTGAGCATTGTCGGGCGCCTTGGGGTCGCCGCCGCCGAGCGAGAAGCGGGCGACGACCGGCACTGGCTTGGCGAAATGCGGGGCCTTTGACAGCTTCGGCGCATCAGCCGAGGGTGTGAACTGCCCCGTCAGGCAAAAGCCTTTGGTATGCGCGGCGCGATCGCCCGGGTGCTTGCCGAATACGCTGTTCAGCGCGTCGACCAGGTCGGCCGGAGTCGGGTCTGCCGCGAATGCCGCCACAACGCTCCCGGCCAGGATCAATGCCCCGATGGCGCCGAGCGCGCCCAAACGTCTACCGCCACTCTTCATTTCAGTCCTCCATTGCTTGCCAGCGGGCCATGGTAGCGCCATTCAGCCCAACGTCAGATGACAGAATGATGCACCGGGACTAGGAAAACCGCCCCTTCTCGGCAGCGAAAGTGTCATTTGACAAAGAGTTGAGTCCCAACCCGCGGTATATCGCATCGAGGCGCCGGGCGGTTTGCGTCCGAAGTTCGAGCCTTGGGCGCTATGCATCGTATGCAATTTCAGGCCAATATGGCGCTGCGCGGAGACGCTCGACGCTATGCGTTGGCGCTGCTCATCTTTGCCGCCGCCTGCGCGCTCCGCTTCCTGGTCGACTTCGTCGTCCCGGATCGCCTTCCGTTCATCACGTTCTTCCCCGCCGTGCTGGTAGCCGCCTATTATAGCGGCCTCGGGCCGTCGATCCTGGTGCTGGTGCTGTCGGCGATTGCCGGAACAGTCTGGAGCGACCGGACCGGGGCGAACCCCGCGACATTCTACGTGGCGAGCTTCCTGCTGTTCGTCGCTCTGGCCGGCATCAACGTCGCGCTGGTGCATTACCTGATGACCACGCTCGCGGAGCTAAGGGCCCGCGATCAGCAACTCGCCATGATCAATCGCGAGCTCAAGCACCGCATCAAGAACCTGTTCTCCATCGCCAACTCGATCTGCCTGCAAACCATCAAACCGGGCAGATCCACCGAGGAAATGTCCAAGGGCGTAACCGGACGCATCATGGCCATTGCCGCGGCGCAGGACCTGCTTACTGGGACGGGGTCCGACGGCGCAGACTTGCGCGAGCTCGTGGCGTCTCTAGTCATAACGCTCGCGCCCGATCCGTCGCGGATCGAGGTCGAGGGCCCTAAAGCGCAGCTACCAGGCGATGCCACGAGCCCATTCGCGCTGATCCTGCACGAGCTGGCCACCAACGCCCTGAAATACGGAGCGTGGTCGACCCGCACAGGGCTCGTCAAGTTGCACTGGACCAACCAGAGCGGAACTCTCGACTTCCGTTGGCGCGAGCACGACGGTCCGACCATCGCCCCGCCGATGCGCGACGGCTTGGGGCGCACGCTAATAAGAAGCAGCCTCCCTGGAGCGACCGTGACCCACGATCTCAAAGCCGACGGGCTCGAATGCGAGATCAGCCTTCCGCTCACCCCGTCCCCGCCCGCCGCCTGAGCGTCGCGCGGCCTTTTGACTTTGACACGTAGCAGGTAGAAGCGCACACGGCATCTTATGCCGTTGAACCCCTTCAGCTACGAGGTGCCGTGCCCGCAATGTCCCTTGCGGACGTGCGAGGTGTTCCATCCCATCGGCCACGACGAGCTGGAATTCATCGCCACGCTCAAGATCGGCGAGCTCAGGACCGGGCCGGGCACGACCGTGCTGCGCGAGGGCGCCCAATCGGAGCACCTGTTCACGCTGCTTGAAGGCTGGGCGTTCCGCTACAAGACCTTGAGCGACGGCAGGCGACAGATCACGAGCTTCGTGCTGCCCGGCGACTTCCTCGGCATTCAATCAACCATGCAGGGCGAGATGGACCATTCGGTCGATACTTTGACCGCGGTCGCGCTGTGCACCTTTCCGCGCAGCCGCATGTGGGAGATCTTCAAGCGCTGCCCGAGTCTTGCCTTCGACCTGACGTGGCTCGCCGCGCGTCAGGAGACGATGCTTGACGAGCATCTCTTGAGCATCGGCCGCAGGAACGCCGAGGAGTGCGCGGCCTATTACATGCTGCACCTCTACATGCGCGCGAGCGACATCGGCTTGGTGACCGACCACCGCGTGCGCTTCCCGTTCACCCAGGATCATCTGGCCGACGCGCTCGGCCTCTCGCTGGTCCACACCAATAAGACCTTGAAGCGGCTGGCCGCGCGTGGCCTCATCCAGTGGGAGCATGGCTGGTGCTTCCTGCCCGACATCCCGGCGTTGGCCGAACTCGCCAAATTCGACTTGAACCTTCCGCGCAAACGTCCTTTGCTCTGACCACCCGACACCATGCCGCCCCTCGACGCACCATCGCCGCTCAGGCTCGACCAATCCGAGTTTGCCGCCTATTGGCTGCCATTCACCGCCAACCGTGCCTTCAAGCGCCGCCCGCGCCTGATCGAGCGCGCCGAGGGCATGCACTACGTGACGCCCGACGGGCGCAAGCTGCTCGATGCCATGTCGGGGATGTGGTGCTGCAACGCCGGCCATTGCCGAACCTCGATCGTCGAGGCGCTCCAGAAGCAGGTGGCAAAGCTCGACTACGCGCCTGCCTTTCAGCTCGGCCACGTTCCGGCCTTCAGTCTCGCCTCGAAGCTCACGGCGCTTGCGCCGGGCGATCTCAACCACGTGTTCTTCTGCAACTCCGGCTCAGAGGCGGTCGACACCGCGCTCAAGATCGCGCTCGCCTATCACAAGCTCTCCGGGCAGAGCACGCGCACCCGCTTCATCGGGCGTGAGCGCGGCTATCACGGCGCCTGTTTTGGCGGTACCTCCGTCGGCGGCATCCCGCAGAACCGCAACCTGTTCGAGCCGCTGCTCAAGGTCGATCGCCTGTCCTCGACCTATTCGCGCGAGCGCCAGTCCTATACCAGGGGCGAGTCCGATGTCGGCGGCGATCTTGCCGAGGGGCTTTCCTGCATCGTCGCGCTCGACGGCGCCGGATCGATCGCCGCGGTCATCGTCGAGCCGATGCTTGGCTCGGCGGGGGTGTTCGCGAGCCCGCAAGGCTACCTCCAGCGCCTGCGTGAGATCACCCGCGCGCACGGCATCCTGCTCGTCTTCGATGAGGTGATCACCGGCTTCGGCCGGCTCGGCTACGCCTTTGCCGCCGAGCGCTACGGCGTTGTTCCCGACATGATCTGCTTTGCCAAAGGCGTGACCAACGGCGCCGCTCCGCTCGGCGGCGTGCTGGTGCGCGACGGCATCCATGCCGCCTTCATGCAAGGCCCGGAATACGTGCCCGAGCTCGCTCACGGCTTCACCTATTCGGGTCATCCGCTCGGTATCGCCGCCGGCCTCGCCTCGCTCGAGCTTTATCGCGACGAGGGCTTGTTCGAGCGGGGGCGTGCGCTCGAGAGCGTGTTCGCCGATACGGTGCACGGGCTCAAGGGCTCGCCGCATATCATCGATATCAGGACCATCGGCCTTGCTGCCGGCATCGACCTCTCGCCGATCGACGGCTCGCCCGGCCTGCGCGGCGCGCGTGCGCTCGACGCCGCCTTTTTCGACGAGGATCTGGTGATCCGCGCGGTTGGCGACACCATCGTTCTGGCGCCGGCCCTGATAGTGTCGGAGGACGAAATTGCCACCATCGTCGGCAAGCTCGCAATAATCCTGCGGCGCTTGCGCTAAGCCAACCCCACTTGGCCGCGAGCCGCTTCGCTGCTATCACTGGGCATCGGGAGGCCGCCAGATTGCTGTTGCTTTACAGTGGCCTGTCGCCCATGATTTTCGTGCGAGCTCGGGGCCCAGTTGCGCAACGCCGACACCATAGGCTCCGGGCAGATCGCGTCCTCGGGAGGGCTGGTCATGCTCGACGTGATCGTCCTGATCGCCATGGCCGTCACGGCGACCGCTTTTGCGGCCGGGCTGACGGTGCATTCCGGCGTCGCCATGATCCCGAGCGTGATCGCCGCCGCAGCGCTCTATCTGGTCATGGCGGCCTCCTATCTCATGCTCTCGCGCCAGACCAAGGCTAACCCGGTTACCTCGCGCCTCCAGGAGCTCGAGGCGGCGATGGAGATCATCGACGGCGACCTGCAGCGCATCGACCGCGTCGAGGACGACGTCGCCCGTCTCGATCTGCTCAATGACCACGTCGAGCGCCTCGACCGGGCAGTCAACACCATCGCCCCCGGCGAGTTCACCGGCTCGCTTGCGCGGAATGACGATTTCAGCGCCGAGTTCGAGCATGTCCATGCGCGGATCGAGGGCTTGCGCGCCGATCTCGAAGGCGAGGCGAGGAATCAGCGCGACAAGATCGCCGGCGATCTTCGCGCCCTCGAAGGCGTGATCAAGCAGATCTCGAACGAGCTGAGCATGACCGCTGCCGCGGCGGCCAGAGCCGAGTTGCCGCCGCCGCCGCCGTCGCGCTTCGTGCCGAGCACGCCTGAGGCGGAGCCGGTCGTGGTCGAGGAGATCGTGGCCGTTTACGACCGGGGCGCCGAGGAGCCAGAGCCGGTGCAAGAGGAGGTCGTACAGGAGGAAGCGGTCACGCTCCCGACCGGAAGCCTGCTCGAGCAGGCGATGCTGACCGTGCTCAACGATGCGATCGAAGGCGGCCGCATCGATCTCTACCTCCAGCCGATCGTGACCCTGCCCGAGCGCAAGCTCCGCTATTACGAGGGGTTCACCCGGGTCAGGACCACCGACGACGAGATTGTGATGCCGCGCGACTATCTCCCGGTCGCCGAAAACGCCGGCGTGATGCCGATCGTCGACAACGTGCTCCTGGTCAAGAGCGTGCAGCTTTTGCGCAAGCTCCGCCCGGACTCTCGCGTCAGCGGCGTGTTCTGCAACATCTCGGTGCAGTCGCTGCTCGATCGCGACTTCTTCCCCGAGCTGGTCGAGTTCATGGAGGAGAATAGTGGGTTATCGGACAGCCTGGTGTTCGAGGTGAGCCAGCCGGCGATCCTCGCGCTCACCCGCGGCGAGCTTGCCGCCCTCGATACTCTGGGCGCGCTCGGCTACGGCTTCTCGCTCGATCATGTCGGCGATCTCGATATCGATTTCGCCGGGCTGCGCGACCGCGCGTTCCGCTTCGTCAAAATCGACGCCACCACCTTCCTGCACGGGATGAAGGAGAAGGGCGCGGCGCTGCCGGCCTCCGACATGAAAAGCTATCTCGACGGCTTCGACCTCAAGTTGATCATCGAGAAGGTCGAGGACGAGGCCGATGTGGCGAAGCTGCTCGATTACGGCATAGAGCTTGCCCAGGGCTATCTGTTCGGCGAGCCCAAGGCGATGAGCCCGCAGCTCGTGCGCGAGCTCGACGGCGCCGACGCGGCCTAGCCGCCATCCCTCGAAAATAATGCGAGTCCCGGGAGCGTAGCCCCCGGGACTCCGCCCGACTGACGGCAATGTCAGGCTAGTTTTTCGGCCACGCGGTCGAGGGGAACATATTCTGGAGCTCCTTCTCCTCGACGTCGCCGCCGCTCTGCTGCGCCGGCTCTCCCTTCCGCTCGGCCATCGCTGGCGGCGGAGGATTGGTGGGCATGTCGGCCGCATTCAAATGCTCGTCGACCTGCTGCTGCTCGTCGACGACTGGAATTGTGATCGTCGCCGAGCGATCGACGGGAAGCGGCGACAGCGCAAAAGCCTGGCCGGCGACGGCTAAGCCGCCGAGCACCAGCGCAGTTGCGCCTGCTTTGACCAAATGATGGGCCATGTCCGAATTCTCCTTGCTGAAGTTAGCTCGCCTAGTCGCGCATGCTCTGCGGCCAGGGCGAGGACGGAAACATCTCCTGCAACTCGCTGACCTCGTCGTCCGAAGACTGGGACGACGCATAGGGACGGCGCCAGAAGCTCGGAGGGCCGTCGTCGTCACCCAGCGCTTCACTCGAACTGTCGCCGTACCAGGCGGCGAGATCGCCGGCGTCAGCGCGGCTGACCGCGTCGGCCCGTTCGACCGGAACGACGTAGTCCGTGCCGGGCACGGTGAACGGCGATCCGGCATCGGCGCCTGACGCAAAGCCCGCAAGCGCGATAACCAATGCGCCGGCGGTTAATAGATGGTTACGCATTGAACTCTCCCTCACTGCCCGCGAGCAAACCTCGCCGCTGATCGGCGAGCCGCCCCGGACGGCGTGGGACCGGTATGCCATGCAACCTCTGTAAGAAGCTTAAGGAAGCAATCGGCAAAACGCTGAGAATTCTCCGCGAAACGCCGTGACCTCGCTCAGCCTTTAGTAACGCAGGCTGGGCGGCCAGTCGGTCGCGGGGAACAGCCTCTGCAGCTCGCGGATCTCGTTGTTGCCGCCACGGACATCGCGATAGACCCGGGTCGAAGGGCCGCCCGCGTAGGAATCAGCCACATAATAGTCGTTGTAGAGACGCTGATTCTTGAGCGCGCGCTTGTAGCCGACCGCCTCTGCCTGAAGACCAGGGGCAGTCAGGCCTCCGCCCGAGAGCGGAGCTGCCGAGGCCGCGGTGAAGCCGGCAACAGCGCCAAAACCGATGATAAAGCTCGCCAGAGCGGCCAGCCGCCCGACCTTTCGGGGCAATGAACTCAATGACTTAGGTGTGTCCGACATAGTTTGATCTCCTTCACCCCCTCGCACCGCCATGTGGGTGCGAGCGCCTGTTCCCGCAACCCCCCCTTAGACATGCCAGCGCCCGGCGCTCGTTCGCCGCGAGCTTCAGAGTGACGGCGATGAGGTCGACCTCACGGCTTTTGTGCCCGCTTGACCCTTGTCGGGGGAGCCTCTAACGGAACGCGATGACCATCAACGCCCCCGAAATCCCCGTCGTCTCGTCGATCAAGGATATCGGCTCGCGCTACCGCGCCTGGCTGGTCGACATTTGGGGCGTCATGCATAACGGCCATCGCGCCTTCGCCCGCGCTGTCGCCGCGACGCAGAGCTTCCGCGAGCAAGGCGGCATCGTCGTGTTCCTGTCGAATTCGCCGCGGCCGAGCCCGGGCGTGCAGGAGCAGCTGTCGCGGCTTGGCGTGCCGCCGGCCTGCTACGACGCGACCGTCACCTCGGGCGATCTGACCCGGCATGAGCTCGCCAAGCATGAGCACCCGCGTGTGTTTCATCTCGGCCCGGCGCGCGATCTGCCGATCTTCGCCGGGCTCGATCTGACCCTCGTGCCGCGCGAGGACGCCGATCTCGTGGTCTGCTCGGGCCTGTTCGACGACGAGACCGAGACGCCCGACGATTACGTGAAGTTGCTGCAGGAGCTGGCGGCCAAGAAACTGCCGATGATCTGCGCCAATCCCGATCATCTGGTCGAGCGCGGCGACAAGCTCGTCTATTGCGCCGGCGCGCTTGCGGCGATCTACGAGAAGCTTGGCGGCGACGTCGTCTATGCCGGCAAGCCACACCCGCCGATCTACGAGCTTGCGCTCGGGACCATCGCCAATCTGGCCGGGCGTGACGTGGCGAAAAGCGAAGTGTTGGCGATAGGCGACGGCGTCAACACCGACATCGCCGGAGCGGCCAAGCTCCGCATCGACGCGGTGTTCGTGGCGAGTGGGCTGCACGTGCCGGCCAATAGCGGCGGGGAGGCCGGCGACGAGGTGCTCGATCGCTCCCATCTTGCCGAGCTGTTCGCCGCGAGCAAGCGTCGTCCGCTCGCCGCCATGCGGGCGCTCGACTGGTAAGGTCTAGTTCTCGCTGAACAGGGCGTCGATGCTGGCCTGGCTCGCGCCGGGATGGCCCGGGCCTTCGAGCGCAATCTTCGACCTGCGCTTGGACGCCGTAGCCTCGACCCGCCGGCCGCGCCCGCCCTTCATGTGGGTGGCGATCACGCGATCGAGCGCGGTGGTGATCTTGGTCACCCTCTGGCCGACGAGATCGTGGAAGCCGCAGGCCGTCATGATCGACATGATCGCCTCTTCTGCTTTTTTGGCCTCCTCCTTGTCGGCGAAGGCGAGCAGGCCCTCGGCCGATTGGAGAATACGCCCCGCCGCGTCCTCGGCAGTGGAGCGGATGGCGGCAAGCTCGCGCAGCGTATTCATCAGCACCGTGATCTCTTCGGAGACCGTACGGCCTGTCTCGGCTTTCGACACCGGGCCACGTCCCTTTGTCCGGCGCTTCACCGTTGATTCCCCCCGCCCTGCCATATCGGCTGGTCCCCCTTGCTTGGCTATTCCCCGAAGATCGCGTCGATCTTGGCCTTTAGCGTCGCCGCGTTGAACGGCTTGACGATGTAATTGTTGACCCCGGCCTTCTTCGCCGCGATGACGTTCTCGGTCTTTGATTCGGCCGTGACCATGATGAACGGCGTGCGCGACAGCTGATCGTCGGCGCGCACCTCGCGAAGCAGCTCGTAGCCGGTCATCGGCTCCATGTTCCAATCGGAGATGACGAGCCCGTATTGCTTGGTCCGCATCATGTCGAGCGCAGCTGTCCCGTCGCCCGCCTCATCCACGTTGGCGAAGCCGAGCTGCTTCAAGAGATTGCGAATGATCCTGATCATCGTCTTGTAATCGTCGACGACCAAGACCTGCATGTTGTGGTTGACAGACATGTTCTCCTCCGATCCTCACGGGTCTCGGCTCTATTGGTTTCGCGTTACGTGAGGTGTCACCAGCAAGCAATTCTGCCCCGCCGAAGGGCACAATCCGACGCTGCTAGCTTACGGATTGGCCGTGAACGGAGGGTTAAATTGAATGTTCGCCACCGATTTTCTCGCCTGCCGCGTGGCTCGACCGTTGTTGCGGTGCAGCAAGGCCTTCGCTATTTTGCCTTCGCGGTGTTTCAAGGAGCAGGGAAGACACATGACGCCTAATGGGAACGGCAGCGCTGGCCTCGGGCATGGTTACTATTTCGAGGATTTGTCGGTCGGCATGGAGGCGAGCGTCTCCAAGACGATCAGCGACCACGACGTCCTCGCCTTCGCCGAGCTGTCGGGCGACGTCAATCCGGTCCATCTCAACGACGACTTCGCCGCCTCGACCATCTTCAAGAAGCGGATCGCCCACGGCTTCCTGACCGGCAGCCTGTTCTCGACCGTGCTCGGCACCAAGCTGCCGGGGCCCGGCTGCATCTATCTTTCGCAAAGCATGAAATTTCGCGCTCCGGTCTATATCGGCGATGAGGTGGTTGCCACGCTCAAGATCACCGCGCTCGATGCCGAGAAGGGCCGCGCCACTCTCGCCTGCGTCTGCGCCGTCAACGGCAAGCCCGTGCTCGAAGGCGAGGCGGTGATGATGGTCGATCGCAAGGCCCCGCGCCAATAGGGCGAGATCGAAGGATGGATGATGGACATTGTCCGCTCGTGGCGGGACGTACCGGGCCGCCTCAAGGGCGCCGCGCTCGCCATCGGCAATTTCGACGGTGTCCATCGCGGTCACCAGGCGGTGCTGCTCGAGGCGAAGCGCATCGCCGAGGCTGAAGGGCGCCGCTCGGGCGCTGTGGTGTTCGAGCCGCATCCGCGCGCGTTCTTCGCGCCCGACCGGCCGTTCTTCTACCTGACGCCTCTGCCGCTCAAGCTTGAGCTTCTGGCGGAGCTCGGCCTCGACCAGACCTTCGTCATTCCCTTCGACCAGGCGCTCTCGGCACTCAGCGCCGAAGCGTTCGCCACCGACGTGGTGGCGCGAGGGCTCGGCGCCTCGCATGTCGTGGTCGGCTACGACTTTACCTTCGGCAAGGGCCGCACCGGCACGACCGAAGGGCTCGCCGCCATCGGCCGCGCGCACGGCTTCGGCGTCGATGTAGTGGCTCCGGTCGGCGACCAGGGCGCGACCTTCTCGTCGAGCAGCATCCGCGAGCATCTTCGCAAAGGCGAGGCGCGCGAGGCCGCCGAGCAGCTCGGCTATTGGTGGCGCATCAGGGGCAAGGTCGAGCCCGGCCACGGTCGCGGCAAGGGGCTCGGCTTCCCGACGCTGAACCTGCCGCTTGCCCAAGGGCAGGATGTCGCGCACGGCATCTACGCCATGCGCGTCTATCACAAGGGCCGGCGCTACGCGGCAGCCGGCTATGTCGGGGCGAGCCCGACCTTCGGCGACGGCACGCCGGCGCTCGAGGCCTATCTGCTCGACTTCGACGGCAATCTCTATGGCGAGGACGTCGAGCTTGAGTTCATCGCGCTGCTTCGTGGCGACCGCGCCTTCGCCGACAAGGAGGCCCTGGCCAAGCAAATGGCCGAGGATTGCGACGCCGCGCGCGTCGTCCTTGGCAAAATCGAGAGTGACGACCCGATCCGCCGGTTCCCGCTCGGCCGCGCGCTCGAAGCTGCGGCACTGGATTGTCGCGAGCCCGGTTGCTAGAACCGCCGCGAGATTCGAATGCGAGCGGCGTCCGCGAGCGGCGTCAGCTACCGTCACAAGAAGCAAGGATCATGGCGAAAACCACCAAGCGCGGCAGGGCTGCCGCTAGACCTGCGCCGCCGCGCAAAACAACGCGCAAGGCAAAGCCTGCCGCCAAGCCGAAAGCAAGGACGCCAGCGCCGAAAGTCACCGTCGCCAAGGCGAGGCGATCCCCGGCGAAGGCGAAGGGCCTCACGGCGAAGTCCCTGCGGTCCAAAGCTAGGGCCAGGCCAGCTACTAAGGTCAAGGCTAAGGCGAGGCCCGCCGCAAAGGTCAAGGCTAAGGCGCGGCCCGCCGCAAAGGTCAGGGCTAAGGCCTCAAAGAAGCCCGCGTCGCGATCGAAGGCCTCCAGATCGAAGGCGTTGAGCCGTGCGCCTCGCCCGTCAAAATCACGCGTCAGCACGACAACGACAAAAACCGGCGGCGCGAGTGCGGCCAAACCGCACGCGCGCAAGCCCAACTCGTTGGTTGAAAGAATCGAGGCGCTGAACGCTGGGCCGCAATCGCTGGTCGAGAGGATCGAGGCGCTCAAAGTCGACCCGCAGATCGGCCGCGACTGGAGCGAGACTTCTGTTCCTGCCCAAGACCGACTTTCCGATGAAGGCCGGCTTGCCGGAACGCGAGCCCGAGCTGCTCAAGCGGTGGCGTGAGATGCGCCTCTACCACAGGCTGCGCGAAGACGCGATCGGCCGGCCGAAATTCGTTCTCCATGACGGGCCGCCTTACGCCAACGGCCATGTCCATATCGGCACCGGGCTGAACAAGATCCTAAAAGACGTCGTCGTTCGCTCGCAGTCGATGATGGGCAAGGACGCGAATTTCGTTCCGGGCTGGGACTGCCACGGCCTTCCCATCGAATGGAAGGTCGAGGAGGAGAATTATCGCTCCAAGGGCAAGACCAAGCCGAACCTCGCCGACGAAGCCGCCATGATCGCCTTCCGCGCCGAGTGCCGCGCCTATGCCGAGCACTGGCTCTCGGTGCAGCGCGAGGAGTTCAAGCGGCTCGGCGTCCAGGGCGATTTCGACCACCCTTACACCACGATGAGCTTCGACGCCGAGGCGACCATCGCCGCCGAGCTGATGAAGTTCGCCATGAACGGGCTGCTCTATCGCGGCTCCAAGCCGGTGATGTGGTCGGTGGTCGAACGCACGGCGCTGGCCGAAGCCGAGGTCGAATATGAGGAGATCGAGAGCCCGGCGATCTACGTAAAGTTTCCGGTGAGCTACTCGGCCGGCGGCGCGATCGGGTCGCCCGAGTTCAGCGCCAATCTGGCGGCGGCCGCCAAGGAGAGCTTCCTCAAGCTCAAGGACGCCTTCATCGTCATCTGGACCACGACGCCGTGGACCATCCCCGGCAACCGGGCGATCTCCTTCTCGCCCGCCATCGGCTATGGGCTCTACCAGGTGCGCGAGGCGCCTGAGGGGAATTGGGCGAAACCGGGCGACAAATTCGTGCTCGCCGACAATCTCGCCGGCGCGGTGATGGCGGCCGCCAAGGTGACCGACTTCCGCAAGCTCGCTCCGGTCTCGACCGGCGAGATCGCGAGCGTTCGTGCCGCCCACCCGCTGTCGGCTTCCGGCTATGCCTTCGACGTGCCGCTGCTTGCCGGCGAGCACGTGACCGAGGACGCCGGCACCGGCTTCGTGCATACCGCGCCCGGCCATGGCAGTGAGGACTTCGAGATCTGGGAGCACTCGCGCGCCGAGCTCGACAAGCGCGGCATCGATACCAGGATCCCGTTTACCGTCGACGAGGCCGGCTTCTTCACCAAGGATGCGCCCGGCTTCACCGGCAAGCGCGTGGTCGACGACAAGGGCAAGTTCGGCGACGCCAACGATGCCGTGATCAAGGCGCTTGCCGAGGCCGACGCGCTCGTCGCGCGCGCGCGCTACAAGCACGACTATCCGCATTCTTGGCGGTCGAAGAAGCCGGTCATCTTCCGCGCTACGCCGCAATGGTTCATCGCCATGGACCGCCCGATCGAGGGCGGCATGGGCGACACGTTGCGCGATTACGCACTCCAGGCAATCGGCGACACGCGCTTTGTCCCGCCGCAAGGCGCGAACCGCATCGGCGGCATGGTCGAGACGCGTCCCGACTGGGTCGTGTCGCGCCAGCGCGCCTGGGGCGTTCCCATCACCGTGTTCCGCCACAAGGAAACCGGCGAGGTGGTGCCGCGCGCCGGGTTCAGCGGTTCGGCCGCTTTGATCGAGCGGATTGTCGAGGCGTTCCGCGCGGAGGGCGCCGACGCCTGGTTCAAGACGGGCGCACGCGAGCGCTTCCTGACCGGGCTCGTCGCCAACCCCGGCGACTTCGAGAAGGTCGACGACATTCTCGATGTCTGGTTCGACTCGGGCTCGACACATGCCTTCGTGCTGGAGCAGCGGGAAGACCTCGGCTGGCCTGCCGCGCTCTATCTCGAAGGCTCCGACCAGCACCGCGGCTGGTTCCAGTCCTCACTGCTGGAATCGTGCGGGACCCGCGGCCGCGCCCCTTACGACGCGATCGTGACGCACGGCTTCGTGCTCGACGAGGACGGGCGCAAGATGTCGAAATCGCTCGGAAATGTCGTGGCGCCTGAGGACGTGATCCGCCAGTCTGGCGCCGAGATTTTGCGGCTGTGGGCGATGAGCTCCGACTATGCCGAGGACCTGCGCATCGGCCCCGACATCGTCAAGGCCAATGTCGAGTCCTACCGCAAGCTCAGGAACACATTGCGCTATCTGCTCGGCAATCTCGCCCATTATCGCCCCGCCCTCGCCGTGCCTTATGCCGAGATGCCCGAGCTCGAGCGCTACATGCTGGCTCGGCTTGCCGAGCTCGAAGATGCGGTGCGCGCCGGCTATGTTGAGTTCGACTTCAAGCGCGGCTTCCATGCCCTGTTGAATTTCTGCGTCAACGATCTGTCGGCGTTCTATTTCGACATCCGCAAGGACGCGCTCTATTGCGATCCCTACGACTCGCTGAAGCGCCGCGCCGCGCTCACGGTGCTCGACAGAATTTTCCTCGCGCTGACCGCATGGCTCGCGCCCATGCTGTGCTTCACCATGGAGGAAGCCTGGCTGAACCGTTTCCCCAATGACAAGGGCTCGGTGCATCTCAGGCAATTCCCGGAGGTGCCGCGTGAATGGCGTGACCAGGCGCTCGCCGAGAAATGGCGCAAGCTGCGCAGCCTTCGCCGCGTGGTCACCGGCGCGCTCGAGCTCGAGCGCAAAGAAGGGCGGATCGGCTCAAGCCTCGAAGCCGCACCCAAGATCTATGTCACCGACGACTCCATGCGCGCGGCGTTGCATGGCGTCGATCTCGCCGAGATCGCCATCACCAGCGGGGCCGAGCTTGTCGCCGGGCAGCCGCCCGAGAACGCCTTCCGTCTCGACGACGTGCCGGGCGTCGCCGTGGTGTTCGCCCGTGCCAAGGGCACGAAATGTGCGCGCTCCTGGAAGATCCTCACCGAGGTCGGCTCCGACCCCGAGTTCCCCGAGCTTTCGCCGCGCGACGCGGCGGCCGTGCGCCAGTTCGATGCGCGTCGCGCCGAAGCGGCGGAGTAGGGGGATGGCAACACGTCGGCTATGGGGCCCGGTCTCGGCGCTTGGGCTCGGCGTCGCGGCGATCGTCGCCCTGCTCGACCAGGCGAGCAAGGTATGGGCGCTCCATGTCTACGATCTCGGCGCGCGCGGCACCGTCACGCTCACTCCGTTCTTCGACCTCGTGCTGGTGTGGAACCATGGCATCTCCTACGGGCTGTTGCCGCAGGAGGGAGCGCTAGGCCGGCTCGGGCTGATCTTCTTCGCCCTCGCCGCGAGCCTCGCGCTCGCCATCTGGCTCGCGAGCCTCACCTCCAAGCTTGCGGCGGTCGCCATCGGGCTGATCATCGGCGGGGCTATCGGCAACGCCATCGACCGCGTGGTTTACGGCGCGGTTGCCGACTTTTTCTCGTTCCACGCCTTCGGGCTTGACTGGTACGTGTTCAATATCGCCGATACCGCCATTGTTGCCGGGGTGGTGGGGCTCCTGTATGACTCACTGTTCGGGGGCCACAAAAAGGTCGGAAACCCTTCTAAGATGTGAATAAATCCGGCCGCGCCGGACGGTCTAGGGGGAACTTTGGGGCACTTGCCAGCCATAACACGTGTCGGCCGGGCCTTTGGCCTTGCGGCGGCTCTTGCCGTGACGCTCGCGCTTGGCGGCTGCGGCGGCATCGAGTTCCAGGGCAAGGTGTTCGATTATATGGGACTGTCTGGCGGCCACGAGCAGGCCGACATACGCATGACCGAGCGGCCGCCGCTGCTTCTGCCGCCCAATATGCAACAGCTGCCGCCACCTGGATCGGGCGTAGCTGTCGCCACGGCCCGCCAGGATTGGCCGACCAACCCGGAAGTCGTGCAGAAGCAGGTCGCCAAGGACAAAGCAGCGGTAGCAGCCAAGGCCGACGCTATCGACGACCCGGTCAATCCTTATGCTGGCAAGCCGACGCTGCTCGACAAGGCCTTCAGCAAGCTGAGGGGGGCGACGGCAGAAGCCGCCCCAGTCGACGACGTGCCAGAGCCGGACCCGTCGGACAAAAGGCCGGAGGACAAGGACAGCACGAGCATCGCCACGGCTGCCGGTCCGAAGGCGCCGCAAGTGCCGAACGCGGTCACGCCGGCCCCCGAGGACGACCCGTTCCATCAGAACGTCCCCGACAGCTACAAGGGCGTCTCAGGCGGCGCGAGCCCGAAGGGCTATTGACGCGTCCCGCGTCAGGAATGTGACGGCGCACTTTCCCGAATTGGCTTGAAATGGCGGGTGCGAGACCTGAAATTCGAGGCCTGACGCCCGGCATAATCCTTGCTGGGCATGGCGCATGTCTCACATAAGGCCCTGTTCGATGGTGATGTGGATGTTCGATCAACTGGCGGCCCTGCTCGATGCACGCATCCCGCTCGTACTGGCTTGCGCCAGCCTCGCCTCGATGGCGGTGGCGGTCGCCGCGACGGGAAAGTCCGAGGCGGCGGAGCGTGCACACGAGTTCAAGCTCGCCAACGGGCTCGACGTGGTGGTGATCCCCGATCATCGCGCGCCGGTCGTCACCCAGATGGTCTGGTACAAGGTCGGCGCCGCCGACGAGCCGCGGGGCTCCTCCGGCATCGCGCACTTCCTCGAGCATCTGATGTTCAAGGGAACCGACACGATCCCGACCGGCCAGTTCTCCAAGATCGTCGCCAAGAACGGCGGCGAGGACAACGCCTTCACCAATCACGACGTCACCGCCTATTTCCAGCGCGTGGCCAAGGACCGCCTGCCGACCGTGATGGCCATGGAGGCCGACCGCATGGCGAATCTGCGTCTCTCCGAGGAGGACGTGGTCACCGAGCGCAACGTCATCCTCGAGGAGCGCCGCTCGCGCGTCGACAACGACCCCGGCTCGATCCTCCAGGAGCAGATGATGGCGGCGCTCTACGCCAACCATCCTTACGGTATCCCGATCATCGGCTGGGAGCATGAGATCGAGGCGCTCGACCGCACCGACGCGCTCACCTATTACAAGCGCTTCTACGCGCCGAACAACGCCATCCTGATCGTCGCCGGCGATGTCGAGCCCGACGAGGTCAAGGCGCTGGCCGAGGAAACTTACGGCAAGCTGAAAGCCAATACCGAGCTGAACGGCCGAGCGCGCCCCAAAGAGCCGGAGCATTACGCGCCGGTCAAAGTGACGCTCGAGGACCCGCGCGCCGGGCGCACCACGGTGCAGAAATATTACCTGTCGCCGAGCTATGCCTCGGCGGCGCCCGGCGAGGCTGAGGCGCTCGACCTTCTGATGCGCGCCGCGGCCTCGGGCTCGGTCAGCCGCATCTACAAAAAGCTCGTCATCGAAGGGAAGCAGGCTGCCAATGCCGGCGGCTGGTATTCGGACTCTGGCCTCGATTCAGGCCGGCTCGGCTTCTACGCCATCGCCGCCGAGGGCGTCTCGGCCGACGACCTTGACGCTGCGATCGAATCCGTGATCGAGGATTTGCGCGAGACCGGCATCACCCAGGATGAGCTCGACCGGGCCCGCGCCTCCTATCTCGCCGAGTTCGTCTACACCTCAGACAGCCAGTCACGCATGGCGCGGCAATATGGCTGGCGGCTCTCGACCGGCATGACCATCGAGGACGTCGAGGATTGGCCCGAGCGGCTGAAGCGTGTCACTGTCGATGACGTGCGCAACGCCGCGCACAAATATCTGGTCGACAAGAATTCCGTCACCGGCTATCTGCTGCCGGCGCCCGAATATACGGGCAGCATTGGTGAGAAGTCGGCGAATGCGCCAGTCAAAGGCAAATCGTGACCGCGCGCGGAGCATGGCTTCCGGCCGTAACCACGCGGCTGATCGCCGTTGCGCTGCTCAACATCGCCGCGCCCGCGGCGCAGGCTAGCGACATGAAGCTTGAGCGCGTCACGAGTCCAGGCGGCATCGAAGCCTGGCTCGTCGAAAGTCACGCCAATCCCCTGATCGCCATCCGCTTCGCCTTTCGCGGCGGCGCCACCCAGGACGACAAGGGCAAAGAGGGGCTCGCTTATTTCGTCTCGGCGATGATGGACGAGGGCGCCGCCGATCTCGATGCGCTGGCGTTCCAGGAGAAGGCGCAAGGCCTCGCCATGCGCATGGATTTTGACGCCTCGCGCGACGTGATGCTCGGCAATCTCCAGACGCTGACCGTCAACAAGGACGAGGTGTTCGATCTGGCGCGGCTCGCCCTCACCCAGCCGCGCTTCGACGCCGACGCCGTCGAGCGCGTCCGCGCGCAGATCCTCGCCGGCCTTAAATTCGACGAGCACGATCCCGAGACGGTCGCCTCGCTCGCCTGGGACCGGCTCGCCTTTCGAGGCCACCCTTACGGCCGCCCGATCAAGGGCACGCTGCAATCGATCGCCGCCATCTCGCGGGACGATCTCAAGTCTTACGTCGATCGCATGTTCGCCCGCGACAAGCTGGTGATCTCGGTGGTCGGCGACATCGACGCGGCGACGCTCGGCCTGGCGCTCGACCATATTTTCGGCGCGCTGCCGGCGCGCTCGGAGCTGTCACCGGTGGCCGACGCCAATCCGCCGCTCGGTCCGACGCAAGAGATCATCGCGATGGACGTGCCGCAATCGGTGGCGCAATTCGGCCATCGCGGCATCGCGCGGAAGGATGCCGATTTCATCGCCGCCTACGTGCTGAATTACATCATCGGCGGCGGCGGCTTCTCCTCCCGGCTGATGGAGGAGGTGCGCGAGAAGCGCGGGCTCGCCTACTCCGTTCACTCCAACCTCTATCCTTACGAGCACGGCGCGATCTTCGTCGGCAACGTGGCGACCAAGAACGAGGAGGTCGGCCAGTCGCTCGAGGTGATCGAGAGCGAGCTTCGCCGGATTGCCGCGCAGGGCCCGAGCGCCGAGGAACTCGCCAACGCCAAGAGCTATCTGACCGGCGCCTATGCGCTCAGATTCAAATCCTCGTCGTCGATCGCAAGCCAGCTTCTCGCCATCCAGATCGAGGATCTCGGCATCGACTACGTCAACCGGCGCAACAGACTGGTCGAGGCCGTGACCCTCGACGACATCAAGCGCGTGGCCAAGCGTCTGATCGAGGCCGACCGGCTGATCGTCACCATCGTCGGCAAGCCGGTGGCGATGGCGCCCCAGCCAGCCCCGGGCTAATAACCCCGAACATTGGCATTCCCGCGAAAGCGTAAATCCAGTAACCACCACGGAGCCAATGCGGTGGAGATCGATCGCCCGATGCCCCTGACGCAATCCGTGCAAGGCTGCCTTGAAGCGACCATCGGCCCCCTCGGCCTGGACCAATCCTCGCTCGACAAGAACCTCAACTCGCTAGAGACCGAGCTGTCCGCCTTGCGCGAGGCTCACGCCAAGGGAACGCTCCCTTTGCTGCGGGTGCCGGAATGGCGTGACGACATCGCCACCGCGAGCGCGGCGCTCAGACGGCTCAGCCAGGGCGCCCGCACGCTCGTGTTTTTCGGCACCGGCGGCTCGAGCCTCGGCGGCCAGACCCTCGCCCAGCTCGGCGGCTGGAATATTCCCGGCGACGACAAGCACGGCAGCGAGACGAGGCCCCGCACCCGCTTCTACGACAATCTCGACGCGCGCACGCTCGAGCTCGGTCTTGCCGGCCTCGACCTCAAGACGGCGCGCTTCATCGTCGTATCGAAGTCGGGGGGCACGCCCGAGACGCTGGTGCAGATCGCTGCGGCCCTCGACGCCGTGCGCCTGGCCGGGCTCGAAGCGAGCATTCCCGACATGGTCCTCGCCGTGACCGAGCCCGCCACCCAAGGCAAGCCGAATGGTCTGCGCGCTCTATGCGAGGCGTTCTCGATTCCGGTTCTCGATCACGACCCGAATATCGGCGGCCGCTTCTCGGCCCTGACCAATGTCGGTCTGCTGCCGGCGCTCGCCCGCGGGCTCGACGTGGTTGCGCTTCGAGAAGGGGCTAAAACCGTCGTCGATGCCCTGCTCGAAGCGAAAACCGCGAGCGGCTTTGCCCCGGCGGTCGGCGCGGCGGTCGCCGTCGGACTTGCCAAGGAGCGCGGCGTGCGCGCCAACGTGATGCTTGCCTATAACGACCGCCTGTCCCGCTTCGCCGCCTGGTATGTGCAACTCTGGGGCGAGAGCCTCGGCAAGGGCGGCGAGGGGACGACGCCGGTCGCGGCGCTCGGCCCGGTCGACCAGCACAGCCAGCTCCAGCTCTATCTCGACGGCACGCCGCAGCATTTCATCACCGTGATCCGCCAGCGTGCGGACGGGCAGGGCCCGCGCGTCCCAGCCGACCTCGCCAAGCTCGCCGGCGCCGACTATCTCGCCGGCCGTTCGGCCGGAGACCTCGTCGCCGCGCAGCAGCGGGCCATCCCCGAGGCTCTGATCGAGGCCGGCCGGCCCGTGCGCACCATCGACCTCGAAGCGCTCGACGAGCGGGCGCTCGGCGCCCTGATGATGCATTTCATGCTTGAGACCATCCTTGCCGCGCATCTTCTCGGCGTCGACCCGTTCGACCAGCCGGCGGTAGAATCGGGTAAAGTGCTGACCCGCCGGTATCTCGCCGGCGCCGAGGTGAAGTCCCACGATGGCCATCCGCGAGCTCCCGGCTAATCTCGTCAACCGCATCGCCGCCGGTGAAGTCGTCGAGCGGCCGGCGAGCGTCGTCAAGGAGCTGGTCGAGAACGCGATCGACGCCGGCGCCTCCCGCATCGACATCCTCGCCTCGGCCGGCGGGCTCGGCATCATCCGCGTCACCGATGATGGCGCGGGGATGGACGCGTCCGATCTCGTGCTCGCGGTCGAGCGCCACGCCACCTCCAAGCTCGCGAGTGACGACCTCTCGCATATCCTCACGCTCGGATTCCGCGGCGAGGCTTTGCCTTCGATCGGCGCCGTGGCGCGGCTCGCCATTCAGAGCCGGGCGCGCGGCAGTACCGAGGCCTACGAGGTGGCGGTCGATGCCGGGAGAAAGCAAGCGATCAAGCCCGCGGCGCTCGGCGTCGGCACGCGGGTCGAGGTGCGCGATCTGTTCTACGCAACCCCGGCGCGGCTCAAATTCATGAAATCCGAGCGGGCCGAGAGCGCGGCCATCGCCGACATCGTGAAGCGGCTCGCTTTGGCCAAGCCCGAGATCGCCTTCAGCCTCGCCAATGGCGAGCGCACCACGCTCAGGCTCGAGGCCTGCCCGCCCGGGCTGATCGACCACGGGCTGGCGCGGCTCGGCCGCATCCTGGGCGAGGACTTCGTGCACGACGCGCTGCCGGTGCGCGCCCTGCGCGGCGAGATCGCGGTAGATGGCTTCGCCGGGCTCCCTACGCTGCACCGGCCGAACGGCTCCCAGCTCTACCTCGCGGTGAACGGGCGCCCGGTGCGCGACAAGCTGCTCGCCGGCACGGTGCGCGCTGCCTATGGCGATCTCCTGCCGCAGGGACGCTATCCCATGATGGCCTTGTTCCTCAGCATCCCGCCCGAGGAGGTTGACGTGAACGTCCATCCGGCCAAGACCGAGCTCAGGTTCCGCGACCCCAATGCGGTGCGCTCGCTCTTGATCGGCGCGCTCAGGGACACTCTCAGCGCCGCCGGCCATCGCGCCACCGCCTCTCTGTCGCAGGCCGCGCTCGACCGCATGGTCCGCCCGGAGCCGAGCTCCCCGCCGCAACAAGCCTTCACGCAGCGCCAGGGTCATTACGGCGGGTCGCCGCGCTCATTCGGCTTTGCCGATCGGGCGCAGGCGCCGCTCGCCCCTCTTGCCGAGCCGAGCGGCGACACGCGCGGAACCCAGGGCGCTAGCGACGGACCGGGCACAGCCTATCCGCTCGGCGCCGCCCGCGCCCAGCTCACCGACACCTTCCTCATCGCCGAGACCGAGGACGCCCTCGTCATCGTCGACCAGCACGCGGCGCACGAGCGGCTGGTCTATGAGCGGCTTAAGCGCTCGTTCGCCAATGGCGGCATCGCCCGGCAGATGCTGCTCATCCCCGAAGTGGTCGAGCTCGACGGCGAGGCCGCAGCGAGCCTGGCGGCGTCTGCCCCGGAGCTCGAGCGTCTCGGCCTCGTGGTCGAGCCGTTCGGCGCTTCAGCCGTCGTGGTGCGCGAGGTGCCCTCTCTGCTTGGCAATTTTCCGGTCAAGGACCTGCTCAAGGACTTGGCCGACGAGCTTGCCGAGCGCGAGAGCGAGGAGGGGAGCCGGCTCCTGGCCGAGCGGCTCGATCATGTGCTTTCGACCATGGCCTGCCACGGCAGCGTGCGCGCGGGACGGCGGCTCTCCCCCGAGGAGATGAACGCGCTGCTGCGCGACATGGAGAAGACGCCGTTCACCGGGCAATGCAATCACGGTCGCCCAACCTATATCGAGCTCAAGCTTTCCGACATCGAGAAGCTGTTCTCCCGCCGCTGAACTCGACCGATCAAAGGCGCGGGTTGCCCGGCGCTTCGACCTTCTCGGTGGTCTTGTTCTCGGTGACGCAGGCGGCGAGCTCGGCGATAGCATCGCGCGTGCCGGTCAGCTTGAAGCTCACCTTCATGCCGTCGGTCTGGATGGTGAGGACTTTGCCCTCGCGCATCGCTTCGAGCACCGGGTCGGTCGTATCCAAGGGAATCAGGATGCCGTGCGGATCGACCACCTTGGCGAGCGCCGGGATCGGGTCGCGCGCATCGACCAACAGCAGCACGGCGTGGCTCGAGCCGACCACGAACTCGCGCGCCTCGTCGGCGAGCACAAGGCCCCAGTCGAAATCCTTGCTGATGACGAAGCCGAGCAGGACGCCGCCCTCCGACTGCGCGGTCATGGTGCAGTCGCGGAAATTGCCGTCGCTGTCGTAATTGGCCTCGCCTTTCCATACGCCCGATACGAACGAGGCCGCCCCCGGCAAAGGCGCGAGTGCGGCCACCATGAGCAACGGCGCCAAGAGCAAGGCTCTCATCGTCAATGGCATTCTCCCGCAAAACCGCCTGGGCACATTTAAGCACAAGCCGGCCGCAATCGGGTGAAGGATGCGCAAGTCGCGCTCAGCCGCCGGCTTTTGCCAGAGCAATCAAGGTATCGCCGTAGCGGCGCCGGTCGATCTCCCGGAACGGCGCCGGCCAGGCAATCTCGGCGTCGGCCCGCTCCTCGATCACCGCGACGGCATTTTCGTCAGCCCACCCCCCATCAACCGCCGAGGCGAGCGCTTGTTCTCCGAGTCCCTTGCCGTAAGGCGGATCACAGAAAATGAGATCGAAGCGCGGCAGCGCGCCGGCATCGCCGAGCTTCGTCGCGTCGCGCCGCCAGATCTTGGTGACGCCGGTCAGCGACAGCGCCTCGACATTGCGGCGGATAGCGCCGCGCGCCGCGGCATCCTCCTCGATGAACACGGCGTAGCGGGCGCCGCGCGACAGCGCCTCGAGCGCGAGAGCGCCGGTGCCGGCGAATAGGTCGAGCACGCGCGCGCCTTCGAAGTCGAAGCGCGCCGGGCCGTGCTCCAGCACGTTGAACAGCGCCTGGCGCACGCGGTCTGAGGTCGGGCGCGTGGCGAGCCCCTTCGGCGCATCGAGCGAAGCGCCCCTGAACTTGCCGGCTACGATGCGCATCGCCCGCTCATTTCCGGCGGGTTGCCTGCCGATCGAGCTGGCCGCGGTGCAGGCCGAGCTCGGCGGCGAGCTTGGTCCCGAGCTGATCGACCAGCACCTTGGGCTTCACCTCCTCGACCGCGCCTTCGGCGAGATCGCCGAGCGCGAACGGCCCGAACGAGACGCGGATCAGCCGGTTCACGACGAGGCCGAGATGCTCGGCGAGCCGCTTCACCTCGCGGTTCTTGCCCTCGCGGAGCGCAAGCGTGAGCCAGAGATTGGTGCCTTGCTCGCGGTCCATCCGCGCCTCGACACCGCCGTAATGGATGCCCTCGATGGTGATGCCGTCGCGCAGCGCATCGAGCGCCTCCTGGGTGACGCGCCCATGCGCGCGCACCCGGTAGCGCCTGAGCCAGCCGGTACTCGGCAGCTCGAGATGCCGGGCGAGCGCGCCGTCAGTGGTGAGCAGCAACAGTCCCTCGGTGTTGATGTCGAGCCGGCCCACCGAGAGGACGCGCGGCAGGCTCTCCGGCAACGCCTCGAACACGGTCTTGCGACCTTGCGGGTCCTTGTGGCTGGTCACCAGCCCGCGCGGCTTGTTGTAGCGCCAGAGCCGCGGGGCCTCGGGTTGCGGCAGCGCCTTGCCGTCGACCACGATCTTGTCGGTGGCGGCCACCACGTGAGCGGGCGTGGTCAGCACCTTGCCGTTCACCGCGACCCTGCCAGCCTCGATCATCCGCTCGGCGTCGCGGCGCGAGCAGAGCCCGGCATGGGCGATCGCCTTGGCGATGCGCATCGGCTCGGCGGTCTTCTGGACAGAAGTCGTGGGCGGAGGCGTGTTTGGCCGGGGCTTGGGTATGGTCCGCTTGGGTGCGTTCGGCTTGGCCGCGGGCGTTCTGCCCGCTTGCATCCTAGCCTTGGGCGGCTTGGGCTTACGCGGCCCTTGACGCTCGTCTCGCTTACCGCCCAATTTGCCGCGCATGGGTGCGAAGCTTGCAGATGGAGCGCCAACACGCAAGGCCGCACGGCCGATGGACCTCGCGCTCGACGAGGCCCGTGAAGCCGGGACGCTTGGCGAGGTGCCGATCGGCGCTGTGGTTGTGAGCGCCTCAGGCGAGGTGCTGGGCCACGCCGGCAACCGCACGCTCGCCATGTGCGATCCGACGGCGCACGCCGAGCTGCTGGCCATCCGCCAGGCTTGCGCCAGGATCGGCAGCGAGCGCCTGGTCGATTGCGACCTCTATGTCACGCTCGAGCCTTGCGCCATGTGCGCGGCGGCGATCTCCTTCGCGCGCATCCGCCGGCTCTATTTCGGCGCGGCCGATCCCAAAGGCGGCGCGGTCGAGCACGGCCCGCGCTTCTTCGCGCAGCCGAGCTGCCACCACGCGCCCGAATCGATCGGCGGGATTGGCGAAAGCGAGGCGTCTGCCCTGCTCAAAGCCTTCTTCGCCGCGCGCCGCTAAACCTAGCGGTCGCTCAGCATCAGGTTCCACTTGGACGGCGTGTACCAAAGGCAGGCGCCGAGCGGCTTCGAGTACAGGCACACTTGGCCTGGTCGCGGCCCGGCCAGCGTGCCGTGGCTCTTGGCTGATAGCAGCGCCTGCTCCCACTGCGCGCCGGCGTTTTGCCGGGCGAGCGTTGCTCCAGTGGAAAGGGCGAGAACACAGATGGCAAGAAGTATAGGACGCATGGCAGTCTCCCTGTTTGGAGCTGCTTAGCGCCCGGCCGACTAACAGATCGATGATGAAGGGAGTATCGGCGAAAAGAGTTGAACGACATGCTTCAAGTTGGACTATTCGGTCGCTTCGGTATTGACGAAGGATTAGAGAAAACTTTAGCGACCTAGGCTGTCACCCAACTCGATTTAGCGGATTGGGGAGCCCGATCTCGGCGTCCAATAGCGCATGCTTGGCGGATAATTCGCCTCGGGAAACTGGCGCTGCAGGGCCTGGGTCTCGTAGTCGCCCTTCCGATAGGGCACAAAGCCGAAATAGAAGTCGGTGCCGCCAGGGCGTCCCGGCGAATAATAATAGGGGTAGATCGGCGGCCGGCCGCGCCTGAAGATCGGCTCGGCGCTCGCCGGACCGAACGCGCCGGGGACGCCGAGCGAGAGCACGATCACCGCCGCAAGGATGCGGGCCAGTCTCTCCACAAACGCTGCGTGCATCATAATCCTCGCGAATCCCCGGCTGCTCGACGTGAAACTTCCCATGCAAGCCGGTGCCTGACAAGGACCGGCCAAAAAACGGTGGCGCGACGCCCGTGTTTATTGATCATGCAAACCCGTCATGAATGTGTCGCCCTTCGCCATCCAGCTCGCGATTGTCATCGTGCTCATCCTTGGCGTCGCCGCCTGGACGCTCAGCTTTGCCTTGCGGGCAGGGGAGGGCGACGCAGCGGAGCCGATCATCAGGGCGCGCGCCCATGCGCTGCAGGAGGGCTGGTATCAGGTCGACATGCGCATTTCCAACCGCGCGCCTTACGGGTTGAGCGGCGTGTCGCTCCGCCGCGTGCGGCCGCGCTCGGCGCGGCTGATGGCCCCGATCACCTCGGTCAGCACGCGCAAGGGGCAGTTCCAGGTCTGGTCCGATCCCGATGTCGATGATCCTGCGACCAGCATCCCGCTTCATGTCGAGGTCGGGCCGCATGAGGGGCGGCTCGGCTTTGCCGCGCCCGGCGCCGAGGCGCATACCACCGCCTGGCTGTTTCTTCCCGACGGGCGGAACGTCGCCGACCTGACGCTCGAGCTGTCGCTGGTCGACCGGGCGAGAAATATCCGCCGCTACAGATTCGGCGTCGCCTTCGTCCGCCCCACATAGAGCGAAGCGCACGCTACGCATCTCCGACAAGCGCGAGGAAGCGGTCGATCATGGCGTTGATCTGCTCCGGCACTTCGAGCTGGCAGAAATGCCCCGAGCCGACCACATGGCCGAAATGGAACTCGCCGACCAGCGCGCGCAAGGCTGCGATGTCGGCGCGCGGCGGATTCTCGTCGGCGGCGATATAGAGCATCGGCACCACGAGCCGTCCCTTGGCCTCGTTCGCGTCGTAGGCGTGGCCGCCTTCGAGCGCCGAGACCATGACGTGCTGCGGGGCAGAGGTCATCACCGAGAGAATATGCGCCCGCCGCGCCGCATCGTCGGTCGGCAGGAACAGCACGGCGTCGGCATAATCGCCGATCGTCTTGCGGAAGTCGGGGCCGCGCAGCCCGTCGATGAAGCTCGACAGCGCCGTGCCGACCGTCGCCGGCGGCGCAAGCCCGGCATCGATCGTCACGATGGAAGAGGGGATCTCGGGGTAGCTTGCAGCGAAGGCAAAGGCGACCACTCCGCCCATGCTGTGCCCGATCACGACCGGTCTATCGAGGTCAAGCTCCTCGCAGAGAAAGGCGAGGTCGTCGGCGAACAGCTGCATGGTGTAGCTCTCATGCGGCTTGTCGCTGTCCCCGTGCCCGCGCAGATCGACCGCCACGACGCGATGGCCCGCTTGCGCGAAATGCGCAAATTGCGGCGCGAAGAACGAGTGGTCGCAGCACCAGCCATGCACCAGCAGGATCGGCAGCTTGGCGCCCTTGGTTTCCTCGTAGAAAAGCGAAACGCCGGCCCGCCGCAGCGTCGTCATGCGCCCGCCTCGGCCTGGCGCTTCCGCTCCATCAGCCGCCAGATCATCGGCGTGAAGATGAGCTGCATCGCGAGCGGCATCTTCGCGCCCGGGCAGACGATGGTGTTCGGCCGCGACATGAACGAGTCGGGCAGCATCGACAGAAGATAGGGAAAGTCGACGCCGCGCGGATTGGCGAAGCGGATGATGAGCATGCTCTCGTCGGGGCTCGGCACGTCGCGCGCGACGAACGGGTTCGACGTGTCGACGGTCGGCACCCGCTGGAAATTGACGTGGGTCTGCGAGAACTGCGGGCAGATGTAGTTGATGTAGTCGGGCATGCGGCGGAGGATCGCGTCGACGATCGCCTCTTGGCTGTAGCCGCGCACCAGCCTGTCGCGATGCAGCTTCTGCACCCATTCGAGGTTGATGACCGGGACGACGCCGATCAGGAGGTCGGCGTGCTTGGCGATGTTGACCGTCTCGCTGACGACGGCGCCGTGCAGCCCCTCGTAGAACAGCATGTCGGTATCCGGCGGCAAGTCCTCCCACGGCGTGAAGGTCCCGGCCTTCTGCTCATACGCGGCGGCGTCTTCCTCCTCGTGCAGATATTTGCGCGCCTTGCCCGTTCCCGTCTCGCCATAGACGCGGAACAGCGTCTCCAATTCCTCGAACAGATTGGCCTCGGGGCCGAAATGGCTGAAATTGCTCTCATTCTTGGCGTGCGCCTGTTCCATCCGCGTCCGCATGTCGTCGCGATCGTAGCGATGGAAGGCATCGCCATAGACGATCGCGGCGTTGACGCCCTCGCGCCAAAAGATCTGTTGAAAGGTCGTCGTCACGGTGGTGGTGCCGGCGCCTGACGAGCCTGTGATGGCAATGACCGGATGCTTGGCCGACATGACTTCTCTCCGCCCTCACTCCTTGCGCATATTATCAGGCGCGCGCAATGGATCGATGTAAGCAAGCGATAGCGTTACCGCGACGCGCCCGCGTCCGGGGTTTGGCCCTCGTACCCCTCGAAGAGGGGATGGCGCGCCGAAAAGCGCAAATCGTATGGCTCGTGCCTCGCGGCACGCGGGCGCCTCTCGGCGCGCCAAGGCGGTGAGTATCGGCGGCGGGCCGCGCTTCTCCTGGCAGGCTACGCGCCTGCCCGATTGCAGCCAGCTCCTGGCAGGGTCTCATAGTGGACCCGGGCGGAGCCCCGGCGCCGCCCGAGTGACACGTTGCGTGCACGAGTCCCGCGGGCACCGCACCCCATCCCGCCTCACGACGCCTCGCGACAGCGCCCCTCAACGGATGAGGTGGGAGCAAGATAGATGCGAATTTGGCGGCGGGGATAAGGTCCTTGCTCGGCGCGAGACGAAGTCTCCTCTCAGAGTTCGGCTGGACCTATCCCTCCGTCGCGATCGCCCGCCAGCCGATGTCGCGGCGGCAGAAGCCTTCCGGCCAGTCGATTCTATCGACTGCCGCGTAGGCGTGTCGCTGCGCTTCACGAATATCCTTGCCGCGCGCGGCGATCCCGAGCACCCGGCCGCCATCCGCCACGATGCGCGCGCCGTCGCGTCTGGTGCCGGCATGGAAGATCTGCACGGCGGGATCGGCGCCGGCGTCTTCGAGGCCCTTGATCTCGGTGCCCTTTAACGGCGTCCCGGGATAGCCGCGCGCCGCCATCACCACGCAGAGCGAGGCATCGTCGTGCCAGTCGAGCGCGAGATCGCCCAAATCGCCCTCTGCCACGGCGAGCAAAGCAGGGAGCAGGTCCGATTTGAGGCGCAGCATCAGCACCTGAGCCTCGGGGTCGCCGAAGCGCACATTATATTCGATCAGCTTGGGCGCGCCGTTCTTGATCATCAGCCCGGCATAGAGCACGCCCTTGAACTTCCTGCCGCGCGCCTGCATGGCAGCGACCGTCGGCAGCACGATCTCATCCATCGTGCGGGCGATCAGCTCTGGTGTCATGATCGGCGCCGGCGAGTAGGCTCCCATGCCGCCGGTGTTAGGTCCGTGGTCGCCGTCATAGGCGCGCTTGTGGTCCTGGGCGGTCGCAAGCGGCAGAGCGATCTCGCCATCGACCAGCGCGAAGAAGCTCGCTTCCTCGCCGTCGAGAAATTCCTCGATCACCAGTTCGGCCCCGGCGGCGCCGAACGCGCCCTCGAAGCAAGCGTCGATGGCTTCGCGGGCCTCCTCGCGCGTCGTGGCGATGGTGACGCCCTTGCCGGCGGCAAGCCCGTCGGCCTTGACGACGATCGGGAGGGCTTGCGCCGCAAGGTAGGCCTTGGCGGCGGCTGCGTCGGCGAAGCGCCGATAGGATCCGGTCGGAATCCCGTATTCGGCGCAGAGATCCTTGGTGAAGCCCTTAGAGCCTTCGAGTTGTGCGGCCGCCTGCGACGGGCCGAAGACTTTGATGCCTGCCGCCTCGAGATCGTCGGCGAGCCCGGCCACCAGCGGCACCTCAGGTCCGATCACCACCAGAGCGATGTCATTCTCCTTGCAGAAGCGAATCACGGCGTCGTGGTCCGCCACCTCAAGCGCGACGCACTCTGCCACGGCAGCGATCCCGGCATTGCCCGGCGCGCAATAGAGACGGTCGAGCAGGGGGCTTTGCTTGAGCTTCCAGGCGAGCGCATGCTCCCGCCCGCCGCCCCCGATCAGCAGCACATTCATCTCGGCCCGGCTCCGCTTGTCGCCCGCATGTCTGGCCTGTATTGCATGGGTTCGATAAGGACACCAATGGCAGACCCCACCACCGCAGCGCCGACCACCAATCTCGTCGAATATACCGTCTCCGAGCTCGCCTTCGCGCTCAAGCGGACGGTCGAGGATGCCTATGGCCTGGTCAAGCTGCGCGGCGAGATCTCGGGCTATAAAGGCCCGCATTCCTCCGGCCATTGCTATTTCACGCTCAAGGACGAGAACGCCTGCATCGAGGCGGTGATCTGGCGGAGCACCTTCGCCCGCCTCAAGTTCAAGCCCGAGGCTGGGCTCGAGGTCGTGGCGCGCGGCCGCGTCACCACCTATCCGGACAAGTCGAAATACCAGATCGTCATCGACGCGCTCGAGCCTGCCGGTGTCGGCGCGCTGATGGCTCTGCTCGAGCAGCGCAAGACGATGCTGGCCGCCGAGGGCCTGTTCGCCGAGGCGCGCAAGAAGACGCTGCCTTATCTGCCGCGCATCGTCGGCGTGGTCACCTCGCCGACCGGCGCGGTGATCCGCGACATTCTGCATCGGCTCGCCGACCGCTTCCCCTGCCATGTCCTGGTGTGGCCGGTCAGGGTGCAGGGCGAGACCTGCGCGTCGGAGGTTGCCGCGGCCATCGCCGGCTTCAATGCGCTGATGATCGGCGCCGCGATCCCGCGGCCCGACCTGATCATCGTCGCGCGCGGCGGCGGCAGTCTCGAGGATTTGTGGGGCTTCAACGAGGAAATCGTGGCGCGCGCGGTCGCCGCCAGCGCCATCCCGCTGATCTCAGCGGTCGGGCACGAGACCGACTGGACCATCATCGATCTGGTCGCCGACTGGCGGGCGCCGACGCCGACCGCCGCCGCCGAGCGCGCCGTGCCGGTGCGCGCCGACCTGCTCATCTCGGTGACCACCTTCGGCCTGCGCGCCGCGAGCACGCTCCGCCGCGCGCTGAAGTCGCAGCGCGACCGCTTCCTTGCCGCCACGCGCGGCCTGCCGCGCAAGGCCAACATCCTCGATCTGCCGCGCCAGCGCTTCGACAGCGCGAGCGGACGCCTGCCGCGCGCGCTGCTTGCCAATGCGCGGGCGCATCACTCGAGATTCGAGCGCTCCGCCTCGCGCCTTCGCCCGCATATCGTGGCGCGCGCCGCAGCCGTTAGCCGCGACCGGCTGATCCGCCTCGACCGCTCTGGGACACGAGCCGTAGCCGCCATGCTAACGCGCTCGCGGGCGCGGCTCGACGGCCAGGCTAAGCTGCTGCAGAGCCTTGGCTACCACAATGTGCTCGCGCGCGGCTTCGCTCTGGTGCGCGACGCCGACGGCGCGATGGTGCGGCGCGCGTCCGAGGTGACAGGCGGCGCCGCGCTCGACATCGAGTTCGCTGACGGCCATGTCGGCGCGCATGCCGATCCGCGCGAGCGGAAAGAGGCCGAGGCCAAGCCGCGCCGGCGCGGAAGTGACAAGCAGGGCACGCTGCTCTAGGTCTTTCTGACGCATAAACCCAACCGAAAAGTCTGCAACTTTTCGCGATCATGCTCTAGCCTCACGGGAGGCTGGCGCCGCGCGCCGGCTTGAGGTTATTGTGGCACCTGACAACGCAGAGAATAGAGCGGCTTTGCTTTGATGAACCGGTTCGAACGCAATCTCGGCTTCAAGGGCGAGGCCAAGCTGAAATATCTGGACGGCGAGGTGCAGGTGCTCACGCCCGGCGACTTCGTGCGCTGCGCGGTGACCGGGCGCACCATCCCGCTCGATGAGCTCCGCTATTGGAGCGTCGAATTGCAGGAGGCCTACATCGACGCCGCGACCTCTCTGAAGCGCTTCCGCGACGCCCATCCCGTTTCCAAATAAGTGTCATGCCCGCGAAGGCGGGCATCCAGTCGCCAAGGCAGCCGGGTACTGGATTGCCGGGTCAAGCCCGGCAATGACAAATCAGGATTTGGCGATAGCCTTCGCCAGCAGTTCCTTCACCGCGTCCTCATCCTCGAACTCGACGGCGATGGCGAACGGGCGCGAGCGGTGCTTCAGCTCGCCGAGCGGCGTGCCGTCCGCGTCGGGGAGCCGCACCCAATCCTTCTCGGTGGTGACCAGCATGGCCTTGCGCTCCTCGGCCTCTTTCAGCAGCGCCGCGGCTTGGCGGTCGGTGTAGCGGTGATGATCGCCGAAGGCATGCTTGACCAGCACGCGCGCACCGTTGGTCCCGAGGGTGGAAAAGAACTTGTCAGGTCTGGCGATGCCGGCAAAGGCGATCACCGGCAGCACGCTGAGCCAGCGCCGGTCCTGGCGCGGCACGATGCGCGCCTTGATCACCGGCTTCCCCTGCGCCGTGAAACTCTGCTCGAGCGGCGCAGCCTGGCCGCCCGAGCCGATGACGATCAGCGCGTCGGCGCGGGTGATCTGCGGGGCGAGCGGCGCGCGCAAAGGCCCTGCCGGCATCACCAGGCCGTTGCCGAGGCCAGAGCTTGCATCGATCACGATCAGCGACAGATCCTTGGCGAGACCGGGATTCTGGAAGCCGTCATCCATGACGATGACGGTCGCGTCGGTCGCCTCGATCGCCCTGGCGCCGGCCGCGCGGTCGGCTGAGATCATGGTCGGCGCGGTCTCCGCCAGAAGCAGGGGCTCGTCGCCCGCCTCGGCCGCGCTCTGGCCCGCGTTGACCGGCACCGGCCCCTTGGCTTTGCCGCCATAGCCGCGGGTGAGAAACGTTACCCGTGCTCCGAGGTCCGCGAGCAGCGAGGCGATCGCGATCGCCGTCGGCGTCTTGCCGCCGCCGCCGACCGTGAAATTGCCGATGCAGATTACCGGCAGGCGCGAGCGGTAGGGCGTCGCGCGCTCGTACTTGCGCTCGGCGAATTTCCCGTAGAGCGCGCCGAGCGGCGCGAGCGCCGAGGCAACGGCGCCTCTCGGCCGGTACCAGAATGACGGCGCGTCACGAAGCATGTTGCAGCGTGGTCTTGGGTGGCAGATAGGGCTCGAGCGCCGCAAGGGTGCGCGGCAGAGCGCCGCTCATGGCGGCGATGGCAGCTTCGGCCCGCGAAGCCATCTGCACCCGCGCCGCGTCGTCCTTGAGCAGGTCGAGCGCGGCCAAAGCGAGGCTCGCCGCGTCGGTCACCTCCTTGCAGCCGCCGACCTTGAGCAGCTCGGTGTAGGAGTTGCGGAAGTTCTGCCAATTGGGCCCGGTGAGCACCGCGGCGCCGAGCTTGATCGCCTCGACCGGGTTCTGGCCGCCATGCGGCACGAGCGAGCCGCCGATGAAGGCGACCGGCACGAGCGCATAGAACAGGCCGAGCTCGCCGATCGTGTCGGCGATGTAAATGTCGGTGCCGGGCTCCGGCAGCCGGCCCTCTGAGCGGAGAGCGACGCGGAGATTGGCGGCCCTGAGCTGCTCGGCGATGAGCGGCCCGCGCTCGGGGTGGCGCGGCACGATGATGGTGAGCAGGTTGGCCTGCTCGGGCTTCATCTTGAGATGAGCGGCGGCGACCATGTCCTCCTCGCCTTGATGCGTGCTTGCCGCGAGCAGCACCGTGCGCCCCGACAGCGCCGCGGCAAGCCGCCGCCTGCCCGGCAGATCGGCGGGGGGCGGCGGAGCGTCGGCCTTGAGATTGCCGACATCGAGCGCGCGCGTCACGCCGAGCTGGGTGAAGCGCTCGGCGAGGCGGTCGTTCTGCGCGAGCACGAGGTCGAAAGAGGAGAACAGCGGCCGGCTCATGCCCGGCCGCCGCCGCCAGCGCTGGAACGACGAGGTCGACATGCGCCCGTTGATGAGCAGCAGCGGGATGCCTTGCGCCTTGGTCTCGAGCACGAGGTTCGGCCAGATCTCGGATTCGACCAGAACGGCGAGATCGGGACGCCAATGGTGCAGGAAGCGCTGCACGTAGCCCTGGTTGTCGAGCGGCACATATTGATGCACCGCGCCTTTGGGCAGCCGCGCGCGCGCCAGCTTGGCCGAGGTGACGGTGGCGGTGGTGAGCAGGAGCCTCACCTCGGGATGCTCGGCGGCGATGCTGTCGATCACCGGCAGCGCGGCATTGGCCTCGCCGACGCTCGCGGCGTGGAACCAGGCGAGAAAGCCCGGCGGGCGCGGCGCGCTCGATAGGCCATAGCGCTCGGGCCGCCGGTCGAGCTCCTCTTTGCCGCGGCGCGTGCGCCAGGCAAGGATCAGCGGCGCGATCAGCGCCGCGACATGCGTGAACGCCCGGTAGGTCTTGAGCGACAGGCCGGGCTTGATTGCGTCTTGCTTGTTCAAAGGATCGCTTGCTCCGGCGAGAGCATAGGCACGCGCGGTCACCGCCGCCAGCGCCCGCTCGATCGCGACGCGCCCGGTCTCGATCGAATCTTCGTCCTCTCCCGCGACCCGCACCGGATCGCCGATCACGATCGCGAGCGTCGAGAACGGCAGGTTGAGAGTGAACGCGCTCCAGGTGGGGAGGGCTATGTATCTCCGCGTGGCGATGGCGAACGGCACCACCGGCCGCCCCGACATCGCCGCGAGCGTGGCGATGCCCTCGCCGGCCTTGCGCGCGGGCCCTGGCGGCACGTCAGCGGTCATGGCGACGGTCGCGCCGGAGGCGAGCGCGCGCAAGGATTCGCGCAGCGCCGTGGCGCCGCCCCGGTTCCGCCGCCGCTTGCCGGCGCCGGCGCCCCTGATCAGCCCCATGCCGAAGCGCTTCAGCACGGAGCCGATGATCTCGGCATCGCCGTGGCGCGAGACCATGGCGCGCACATCGGCCGGGCGCTGGGGCTTCAGCTTCGGCAGCAGCAGGAACTGGCCGTGCCACATCGCCAGGATCTGCGGATGCTGGTCGAACAGCTTGGCGTCGGTGTCGGCTGGCTCGCGCTTGATCGTGCTCGTCGCATAGACCAGGCGCACATACGACGCCAGCAGCGCGCTGCCAAAGGCCGCGGCGGGCTTCGATGCTAGCAGCCGTTTCAACATCGAGCTTCGCGCGGGAGCTATTCGCCGGCCACGGCGATTGCGCCTGCGCCCTCGGCTTCTGGCGCGGCCGCCGCAAACCCTCCGGCGATGCCGAACTGCGTGCGATGCAGCCTGGTATAGAGGCCGCCTTTGGCGACAAGCTCGTCGTGGCGTCCAGCCTCGACGATGCGGCCCTGATCGAGCACGCAGATCAAGTCGGCCTTCTTCACCGTCGACAGGCGGTGGGCGATCATCAGCACGGTGCGGCCGCGCATCAGCCCTTCGAGCGCGAGCTGCACCTTGGCCTCCGACTCCGAAATCGAGCGAGCTGGTCGGCTCGTCGAGCAGGAGGATCGGCGCGTTCTTGTAGATGGCGCGGGCGAACGCGATGCGCTGGCGCTCGCCGCCGGACAAGAGCCCGCCGGCCTCGCCGACGCGCGTGTCGTAGCCCTTCGGCAGGCCGGTGATGAAATCATGCGCCGCGGCCGCCTTGGCGGCGGCGATCACCTGCTCCTCGACCTCTGGCTTCGAGCCGTAGGCGATGTTGGCGCGGATGGTGTCGTCGAACAGCACCGGGTCCTGGGTCACCAGCGCGATCGAATCGCGCAACGATTCAATGGTCGTATGCTTGATGTCCTGGCCGTCGATGCTGACCTTGCCGCGCTCGGGATCGAAGAAGCGGAGCGCGAGATTGACGAGCGTGCTTTTGCCGGAGCCCGAGGGCCCGACCAGCGCCACGGTCTTCCCCGACGGCACCGTCAGGCTCACGCCTTTCAGCACCGGATTCTGCGGCTCGTAAGCGAACGAGATATTGTTGAACTCGATCTCGCCCTGCTTGAGGGCGAGCGGCTTGGCATCAGGGACCTCGACCAGGTTGACCTCGAGGTCGACCACGCCGAACACGCGGCTCGCCGCGGCCATGCCTTCCTGGAGCTGGGTCTGCAGTGTGGCGGCGCTCTTGAGCGGCGTGTAGATGAGCAGCGCCGCCGTCATGAAGCCCATGAAATGGCCGAGCGTGAGGTCGCCGCGCACGCCCTTGGTGCCGGCGAAATAGATCGCGAGCGCGAAGCCGAGCCCGGTCAGAAGCTCGATCGACGGGCTGGACAGGGCGCGGGCGCGCGTGCCGCGCATGGTGAACTCGAGCGCGCGGTTGATGGCCGAGGCCGCGCGCGCCTCCTCGCGGTCCTCCTGGCGATAGGCGCGCACCACGCGCATGCCGCGCAAGGTCTGGGTGATCAGCGCCGACAGGTCGCCGGTCTCCTGCAACGACTTCGACGTCGATTTCCGCATCGTGCGGCGCTGGCGCGACAGCATGAACCAGGCGAGCGGCATGAAGATCAGGATCATGACCGAGAACCGCGCATCCATGTAGAACATGGTGGCGATCAGGATAATGACCTTGAGGTAGTTCTCGCCGAGCGTGACTAGCGAGCGGCTTGCCGTGGCGCGGATCAGCATCGCGTCATTGAGGAAGCTCGACAGCAGCCGTCCCGAATGCACCGTCTGGATCCAGCTGAGATCGGCACGGGCGAGCTTGGCGAACATCTGGATGCGGAGATCGGCGATGAACCGATTGCCGAGATAGGCGACCGTGACGTCGCCGATATATTCGGCGATCGCCTTGATGATGGTCACCACGACGATGGCCGCCGTCACGAAATAGACCATCTGCTGGTTCTTGGCGACGAACACGTCGTCGGCGGTCCTCTGGATGAGGAACGGGATGGCGCCGGTGGTCGCGGCGGTGAGGATCATCGCGATGGCGGCGATAGCGAGCAGGCCGATGCGCGGGCGCAAATGCTCCTGCCAGATGCGCACCACGATCTCTTTGGTCGAGTACTCGACCTCGAGCTCGTCGGCGCTCCTGGTGATGGTGCTTACGTCCCTGAACAGCTGATCTTTCAAGCGCTTCCCCGATTTTCCTGGCGTCTCGCACAGCATCCTGGCGGGCCCGTGGCTCTTCTAGCACGCGGCCGCGCCCGCCTCTAAGGCGAAAAACCCGCCTCCCGGCGGGGCCGTTTGCCGCTAAGGCGCAGCCCCTTCGCCGGGGTCGAGCAGCCTATGCAGATGCACGATGAAATAACGCATATGCGCGTCGTCGACGGTGCGATGGGCGGCGTCCTTCCAGGCGTCATAAGCCTCTGCGTAATTCGGATAGATGCCGACGATCTGGAGCTTCTTGAGGTCGGCGAACTCGATCCTGTCGAGCGTGGTCAGCTCGCCCCCAAACACCAGATGGAGCAATTGCTGCCCGCTCGCTTTAGCCCCCGCCATATTCCGCTCCTCTTCTTATTGACCCAAACGCCGGCGACTTTGCCGGAACGGGGGCTAGAGGTCTACGCGGTTTGTGCGCTCGATCAGGAGGGGGTGCAGCTTGGCGCCGCTCGCCACCAGGCTCGGCAGGCGCGGCGAGGGCGAATTATAGGGATGCGTCTTGCCGTGATGATCGGTGATGATGCCGCCGGCCTCGGCGACGATGATCGCCGCCGCGGCGAGGTCCCACTCGCATTTGGTTGAGAGCGAGATGGTGGCGTCGGCCTCGCCGCACGCGACCAGAGCGAGTCGGTAGGCGACCGAGTTCACCCAGCGCGAGCTCACCTCGGGCCACGGCTCTTTCCAGATCTTCTTCTTGAACAACCCGCCGCTCGCGATCAGCAGCGCGCCGTCGAGCGTGGTCTTCTCGCTCGCCTTGATCGGCTGGTCGTTGAGGAACGCGCCCTTGCCGCGCATCGCCGAGAAGAATTGCTTGGTGGCGGGATTGTACACGACGCCGAGCACCGGGACGCCGTCATCGATCAGGGCAGCTGACACGGTCCACTCGGGCACGTGGCGCAGAAAGGCGTTGGTGCCGTCGATCGGGTCGACCATCCACACCCGGCGATGCTTGAGCCGCTCGCGATCGTCGGGGCTCTCCTCCGACAGCCAGCCATAGTCGGGGCGCTTGTTGGCGAGGTCGAGCTTGAGCGCGGTGTCGACGGCGATATCGGCCTCGCTCACCTCCGAGCCGTCGGGCTTGCGGTTGACCGCGAGCTGCTGACGGAAATAGGTGAGCGCCAGCGCGCCGGCTTCGCGCGCCGCCTGCTTAAGCAGCGCGTAATCCTCGTCCAACGACGGGGTTTTGGGCAGTCGGTCTCTCGGTTCAATCGAGGTCATCGGCGCTCGGGAAGACTCTCTAAACCATGCGGCAAGCTAACCACCGCATACCAGCTGTTAACAACGTCCATTAAGCGTCTCGGAAAACTTCTCTGGCAGGATCGTGGCAATCAAGGCCGCCTGAAGGCCGCGAAAACGGGGAAGCTAACAGCAAGGCGTCATCCTCTCAGGAGGAAGATAACAGCAAGGCGTCAACCGGGCCTCGGAGCTTAGCTCCGGGGCCCGCCGTCTATCTGCTACCCTCACAGCATCGCCGCAAGCCCCATGTCGATAAGAATTGCGCCGAGCACGATCAGGCCGAAGTCGCGGTTCGAGCGAAAGCGCTTCAGGCAATTCTCCGCATCGTCCATATCGAGGCTCGCCACTTGCCAGCCGAGCTGCGCCGCGGCGCCGGCCATGCCGAGCAGAAACGCCAATCCCGCGCCGGCCATGATCCCGGAAGCGGTGATGGCGAGCCAGGCGAGCGAGTAAAGAATCGTTAGCCATGGTTTGGTCGCGCTGCCGAAGCGGAGCGCCGTCGATTTGACCCCGAGCAGGCCATCGTCCTCGCGATCTTGATGGGCGTAGATCGTGTCGTAGCCGATGGACCAACAGACGCCGCCGGCATAGAGGACAAGCGGGGCCAAGTCGAGGCGTCCAAGTACCGCAGACCAACCCATCAACGCCCCCCAATTGAAGGCGAGCCCGAGCACCACCTGCGGCCAATGGCTGACGCGCTTGACGAAAGGGTAGAGCGCGACGATCGGCAGGACGCCGATCCCGAGCCAAATGGTGAAGCGGTTCAGGCTAAGCAGCACGGCGAGCCCGGCGAGGCAGAGCAGCAGCATGAAGATCGCCGCGCTCCTGGTGGTGAGCTGGCCGCTCGGCAAAGGCCGCGTCCTGGTCCGCGCCACGCGCGCGTCGATGTCGCGGTCGACAATGTCGTTATAGGTGCAGCCGGCGCCGCGCATGACGATGGCGCCGGCCAGGAACAGCAGCAGCAGCCAGGGGTCCGGATAGGCCTCGCCCAGGCTCCGCGCGGCGAGCGATACCGACCAGAAGCAGGGCAGCGCGAGCAGGAAGAAGCCGATCGGGCGGTCGGCGCGGGCCAGCCGCAAATAGGGCAGCACCGCCTTGGGCGCGAAGTGGTCGACCAGGTTCTTGACCTCGGCATCGGCCACGCTTGCGCCTTTGCCTTCAAGATTTGGACGTGGCATGTCTCGCTCGATGCCCTTGGATCGCTGTTCCGCTCATGCCCTCTAAGCTTCAGCGGCTATTCGTCAAGTCAAAGCTCGCTTGCGGCGTCGAGGTCGAGCTCGACCAGGCGCAAGCCCATTATCTCGGCAACGTGCTCCGCTTGCGAGACCGCGACGAGCTGCTGCTGTTCAACGGCAGCGATGGAGAGTGGTGCGCCGCGCTCGGCGCGCTCGGCAAGAAGAAAGCCAGCGTCACCGTCCTGCATCAGACCCGTGTCCAGGAGCAGGGCCCAGATCTGCATTATCTGTTCGCGCCGCTGAAGCGCGCCAGGCTCGACTACATGGCGCAAAAGGCGACCGAGATGGGAGCGAGCGTGCTCCGCCCGGTGCTCACCCGCCGCACGGTCGCCGAGCGCGTCAAGGTCGACCGTCTGCTCGCCAACGCGATCGAGGCGGCGGAGCAGTGCGGCATTTTGCGGGTGCCCGAGGTCGAGGCACCACAGCCGCTCGACGCGGTGTTGCGGGATTGGGACCGCGACCGTGCGCTGATCTTCGCCGACGAGGCGGCGCCGTCTGCCTCTCCGCTCGAAGCGCTTGCCGCACTGAAGACGGCACCGCTTGCCGTCCTGGTCGGGCCGGAGGGCGGCTTCGATCCAGAGGAGCGCGCGAGCCTCCTTGCAAAACCGTTCGTTCACCCTATTTCGCTTGGGCCGCGGGTGATGCGCGCCGATACCGCCGCCGTCGCGGCTCTCGCTCTTGTGAATGCCGTGCTTGGCGATTGGCGCTAAGCAGGAAACGCGTGTAAGAATCGTGCCGCCGGCGCCACAAAGCCCGCACCTTGCGTTCCGGAATCGAACTCTCCGTTCGCGAGCCTCCTCAACCCCCAAACGCAAGCCGGAGCTCCTTTCATGTCGACACGGGTGAGTGGGCCTGAGAGCCCGATCATCGCGTCGCGGGACGAGCTCGTCGCCTATCTCGAGGCGGGGTCGAAGCCCAAGAGCGAGTGGCGCATCGGCACCGAGCATGAGAAGTTCGGCTTCTACACCGCCGACTTCACCCCGGTGCCTTACGACGGCGAGCGCGGCATCCGCGTCCTGCTGCAATCGCTGCGCGATCGCTTCGGCTGGGACGAGGTGCTGGAGAAGGGCAACATCATCGCCCTTCGCCGCAAGGATTGCCCGAAGGGCGGCTCCATCAGCCTCGAGCCAGGCGGGCAATTCGAGCTGTCCGGCGCGCCGCTCGAGACCATCCATCAGACGCAGGAGGAGCTTCGCCAGCATCTCGTCGAGGTCGGCGAGATCGGACGCGAGCTCGGCATCGGTTTTCTCGGACTCGGCTTCTCGCCCAAATGGACCTTGGCCGAGACGCCGGTCATGCCGAAAGAGCGCTACCGCATCATGAAGCGCTATATGCCGAAGCGTGGGCGGCTCGGCCTCGACATGATGTTCCGCACCGCGACGGTGCAGGTGAACATGGATTTCGCCAGCGAAGCCGACATGGTCAAGAAGCTTCGCGTCGGCCTTGCGTTGCAGTCGACCGCGACCGCTCTGTTCGCCAACTCGCCGTTCACCGAGGGCAAGCCCAACGGCTATCAGACCTACCGCGCCGAGATCTGGCGCGACACCGACCCTGACCGCAGCGGGCTGCTGCCGTTCGCCTTCGAGCAAGGCATGGGCTTCGAGCGCTACGTGGATTATGCGCTCAACGTGCCGATGTATTTCGTCTATCGCGACGAGCGCTATGTCGACGTGGCCGGCGCCTCGTTCCGCGACTTCCTCGACGGCAAGCTCGCCGCGCTCCCCGGCGTCAGGCCGACCATCGACGATTGGGCCGACCATCTCACCACGCTGTTTCCCGACGTCAGGCTGAAGCGCTTCCTCGAGATGCGCGGCGCCGATGCCGGCTCCTTCCGCGAGCTCAACGCGCTGCCGGCGCTATGGACCGGGCTGCTCTATGACAGCGGCGCGCTCGACCAGGCTTACGCGCTGATCGCCGATTGGAGCCAGGAGGAGCGCCAGGCCTTGCGCGATGCGGTGCCGCGGCTTGGCCTCGCCACGCCGTTCCGCGGCCGCAAGCTGCTCGATGTCGCGCGCGAGGCGGTGACCATCGCGCTCGGCGGATTGCGCCGCCGCGCGCGTCGCGATCTGGGCGGCGAGGACGAGCGCAAGGCGCTCGAGCCTCTGCTGGAGATAGTGGAGAGGGGGCGATCGCCGTCGGATCGCCTGCTCGCGGATTTCTCAGGGCCGTGGCAGGGCGACATCGACAAGGTGTTCGACACCCACGCCTTCTAGGGCTCGCTGCCGCGGCCAAAATGCTCGCCGCGGTCTGACCCGATATAAGCTCTCGGACCCTCGTTGGCCATGGCCACAAAAAACGCATGACGTTTGCGGATCGCGGCGAGATCTTCGGGCGTGGCGATATTGCGTTCGGCATCGCCGAGCACAAGTCCGGCGTGGCGCTCGAGAGCCTTCAGTCTCTCCGAATTGCGCTCGCAACTCGCCACTGCCGTGAGCACCTCGATCATTCGCATCAGCACGGCGGTATTGCCGGCGGCATTTTGGCGGATCATGTGGAACATGGCGTCCACGAGCCCATCATAGGTGGTGCTGGGTACGACCAGGGCCAGGCGATCGTCGCGCCACAGAATGCCATTGGGCAGCTGCAAAGGCACGACATCGCATAAAGCGGTGCCGAGCCGATCCAGCACGCTCATCGCCGTGTAGGGGTCGTTGATCCCTGGCGATAAAGCGCGAACGGCCACTTCGACCAATTGCCGCACCACGAATTCGAGGTCGGCTGAGCCGCGCTGCGGACTTAAGGCCATGGCGTTGCGGATCGCGGCGTCGACCTCCTTCGCGGGCGGCTTGACGACGGCGATCGGGGCGCCCGGAAACACGTAGTCGCCCCGCCCCACCAGCAGCTGGATGGCTACCTCGTGCTCGGCTGCCCAGTCGGCGAGGCCGTCATCGTCCAGCTGCTGTAAATAGCCACGGCGCGAATCCACCACCGGCGTCGCGTCGCGCCAGAAACCGGCGGGCGCCGACTTGGATGGCCGCGCATCGGAGGTAAGCCGTTCAATGGCCGACCGGACATCGCCGCTTACCAGCTCGACCACCGTGTCCACATTGATGCGGCCGGCCATGTGACCGACGAAATATACCAAGGTCGCAACGCACACGAAGGCGAACAGGATTCCGACGCTGAGCGACAGATGCGGGACGAACGCTCCCTCGCTCTGGGTGCGGACGCTTCGCAACACGATGAGTGCGTAGGAGAAGGTGCCCAGAAAGGCGCCAAGGGTGAATTGAACGCCCCGGTCATGCGTGAAGTTGCGGAGAAGCCGCGGGCCCATTTGCCCTGCGGCCAATGTCAGGGCAGCGATCGTGATCGAGAACACGGTTCCGGCGACGCCGATGGTGGACGCCGCCACGACCCCGAGCAGGGTGCGGGCGCCGGTTCCGCCCCCGTCGTACAGCCAGCCTTTGAGCAGCCATTGAGGAACAATGTCGGTGCGGTCCAGTCGAACCAGTGCCAACGCTGCCAATATGGCGGCCAAAACCATCAGTCCCGGCACCAGCCAAAAAGTGCCTTCCAGATCGCTGATGAATTTGCGGATCCGCGCGGTCATGGCGCTTCGATCTTTCTGCTAGTTTCTCATGCTGATGTCGCGCGGGCACAACGCCATCATACAGACTAGCTCAGCCGCTTCACCACCGCCGGCAGGCTTAGGCCCTGAACCACGATGGTGAACAATACCACGGTATAGGTCGCGGCCAGGATCAATGGTTTTTCCGGAACATTCGGCACCGATAGCGCCAGCGCTACCGAGATTCCGCCGCGTACCCCTCCCCAGGTCAGGACCGGGATCGTGCCCTTCACGAACCGTTCTCTGACGCTGAGTAGGGTCACGGGAAGCGCGACGGCGATTAATCGTCCCAGGAGGACGATCGGCACCGCCACGAGGGCCATAGGCGCCACCGAGGAGTCAAATTGCAACACCAGCACTTCGAGGCCGATGAGAAGGAACAGCACCGAATTCAAGATCTCGTCGATTAGGCTCCAGAAGCCGAACAAATAGCGCCGCGTCGTCTCGCTCATGGCGCAAGCCGCGCCGCGATTGCCTATCAACACACCGGCTGCCACCACGGCGATCGGTCCGCTCACGTGCAACAGGCCGGCTACGGCATAGGTGGCGGTGACGAGGGCAAGCGAAATCAGCACCTCGATCGGATAATCGTCGAGGGCGCGCATAGCCTTGTAGGCCACGTACCCCGTCGCCAAGCCGAACACCGCGCCTCCCAATGCCTCGACGAAGAACAGCCTTGAGAGTTCGACGAAATCGATGCCTTCCTTTTCGCCCATTCCCAGCGCGGCGGCGAGCAAGATCGTGAACAGAACCACCCCGACGCCGTCATTGAAGAGCGACTCCCCCGCCATATCCATTTCCAGGGTCTTGGCTACGCGCGCCTGCTTCAGGACGCCAAGCACGGCGATCGGATCGGTCGGGCTGATCAGAGCACCGAACACGAGTGCCCAAGCGAAAGGGAACGGGAACGAAATTAGCTGAGCCGCGGACCAAAACGCGACGGCAATGACCACGGTGGAAATCAGCACGCCGAGGGTGGCCATGGCGCCGACGGTCCACGCCCGGTCGCGCAATACGGTGAGATCGATCTGCAGCGCGCCAGCGAACAGCAGAAAAGCCAGCATGCCGTTCAGCAATGCGGCCGAGAAATCGATATTGCTCACAAAGGAGTGCAAATCGGCGAAGATCGCGGCATGCGGCAAGGCGATCTCGAGCGCAATCAGAACCAGCGAGGCGGCGAGGCCCATGAGCAGCAGGCCGACATTGCTCGGCAGCCCGAACCAGCGGTGGTTCAGCCACGCAAAGGTCGCGGTGAGCGTCAACAAGCCGGCAGCAATTTGGAATATCGAGAGCAAAGCCGCTTACCCCTCGCTCGATTTCTCGCTGCTGCCCGAAGGCGACGATTATGCCTTGAACGGCCCCCGGCGCTCACCATATTACCGCGTAAGTCACCGTCCCATCTGCTACCCTGCACTGATGGGGCGCTAGTCCGTCCCCCAAGACGGATGTAAATCGGCGGCAGATTCTCCTTTTCTGCCGCCGATTTCTTTTTGTCTGGCGAAAGGGCTATTTCAGACCGGCGAGCGCGTCGCCGAAGCCTTGCAGGCTGACCGGGATGCCGATGCCGGCCTCGGGCGTATCGAAGATGATGAACATGGCGGTGCCGCCGCCCTTCATCTTGTTGATCACCTCGTCCTGGAGCACGACTTCGGCGACGCAACCGCGCTTGCCGCATTTCAGGAACGGCGCATTGCCCACGTCCTGCCCGTCGATCTTGAGGCCCAGGCCGGTGGGCAGCAGCACGCCAAGCGGCACCACCACGCGCAACAGCTTCTTGTCCTCGCCGATCGCTTTGTAGAACACCACGGTCAGTCCGACATTCGGCCTGTCCTCGGCGGTGACGCTCTGCACCAGAGCGCACTTCTCTTCCTTGGCGCCGGGCGGGGTGCGGCAGCTCACCTGCCACGCGCCGTGCGTCTCGCGCACCACGCTGCCCGGTCCGGTGGCGACGGGCGAAGCGTCGGACGCCCCTTGCGCGTCGACGTGGCTCGCCAGCGCAAGCACGAGAGCGAGCGCCGCCGAGAATTTCGCGAGCGGGCGTCCGTTGGAGGATCGGTCACGGGGCGAGGGCATTCGAGCCATGTTATTAGAGAGACCGGCAAGCTCGCGCATTCAAGCGCGAAAAAGGTTTATGCAGAAAAGCTGGCGAGAAGAAGAGGCTTGCAACAGGACTGCAGCGCATGGAAAACGCCCATCGCCGAGTATTGGGGCCAAATTTCGGCGCTTGCGCTGGCGGGTACTTAGGGTTTGGCCGTAAAGCGAGTATGCAAGCGTGCATATGCCGCATCGGCGCCATGAATCAAGAGTGTTGCCAACCTGTGGCCGTTATGATTTGAACAGCCGAAAAGAGCCTCCCAGACCCGCGAGCGCGGGGGCCTGGCAGCAAGAATACGGTGGGGGCGAAGCATAATACGCGATCAATATTCGCGCCGCCCTTGCCTAGGCCAAAGCGGCGTGGGCGACGCTGGTTCCGCCCATGTCCTTCATCGTCACGGCACGTTATGTTTCCTTACCGGGAGGCTGGCGCGCCAGGGGAGCAGGCTTTAGGAGTGAAGGAATGGCGATTCTCAATCGACTGCTGATCGGGCTGGCTGGTGTCTTTGGACTCGCCGCGAGCGGCACTGCCTATGCCGGCGAGGGGCAGCCCTCGCCGTGGGAGATGGGCTTCCAGAAGGCCGCCACGCCGATCATGGAGCAGATCACCGCGTTCCACACCTATGTGACCATCATCGTCACCGTGATCGCGCTGTTCGTCATGGTCTTGCTGTTGCTGGTCATGCAACGCTTCAACGAAAAGAAGAATCCCGAACCGAGTCGGACCACGCACAATACGATGCTCGAGATCGCCTGGACGGTCGTGCCGATCCTGATCCTGGTGGCGATCGCCATTCCCTCGTTCCGGCTGCTGTTCGCGCAGTACGACTTCCCCAAGGCCGACCTCACCGTCACCGCGACCGGCAATCAGTGGTATTGGACCTACGACTATCCCGACCAGGGCATCCATTTCGATTCGATCATCGTGCAGGACGCCGATTTGAAGCCCGGCCAGCCGCGTCTGTTGACCGTCGACCACGAGTTGGTCGTGCCCGTGAACAAGAACGTCATCGTGCAGGTGAAAGCCAACGATGTGATTCACGACTGGGCGGTCCCGTCGTTCGGCATCAAGCTCGACGCGGTGCCTGGCCGTCTCCAGCTCACCTGGTTCAAGGCCGAGCGCGAGGGTATGTTCTACGGCCAGTGCTCCGAGCTCTGCGGCCGCAATCACGCCTTCATGCCGATTGCGGTCCGGGTCGTCTCGGAAGCCGAGTTCAACGACTGGGTGGCCAAGACCAAGACCCCCTCCGCGGCGCTGGATAGCGCGGCCAAAATGGCTACGGCCGAGAAGTAGGAACGACTAGCCCTCAGCGACGCGCTCGCACGCGACTGATCCTCAAGGAACGATAGGGAAGACAAGGAAGAACGCCATGGCCAAAGCCGCCCATGTAGAAGAAGAAGCCCATCATCACGACGATCATCCGACCGGATTGCGTCGCTGGCTCTTCTCCACCAATCACAAGGACATCGGCACGCTCTATCTCGTGCTGGCCATGATCGGTGGCATCGTTGGCGGCCTGCTGTCGATGGGTATGCGGCTCGAGCTGATGCAGCCCGGCATGCAGATCTTCGGCAATCCGGAGATGTTCAACGTGTTCGTCACCGCGCACGGCCTGATCATGGTGTTCTTCATGGTCATGCCGGCAACCATGGGCGGGTTCGGCAATTGGATGGTGCCGCTGATGATCGGCGCGCCCGACATGGCCTTCCCGCGCCTGAACAACATTTCCTTCTGGCTGGTCGCCGCCGCCTTCGTCCTGCTCATAACCTCTCTGTTCATGCCCGGGCCTCCCGGCACCAATGGCGTGGCCGGCGGCTGGACGATGTACGCGCCGCTCTCCACCAAGGGCACGCCTGGACCGGCCGTCGATTTCGCCATCCTCGCGCTTCATCTTGCCGGCGCGTCCTCGATCCTCGGCGCCATCAACTTCATCACCACCATCTTCAACATGCGCGCGCCTGGCATGACGCTGCACAAGATGCCGCTGTTCGTGTGGTCGGTGCTGATCACCGCCTTCCTGCTGCTCTTGTCTCTGCCGGTGCTGGCCGGCGCCATCACCATGCTGTTGACCGACCGTAATTTCGGCACGGCATTCTTCGATGCGGCCCATGGCGGCGATCCGCTGCTGTGGCAGCACCTGTTCTGGTTCTTCGGCCATCCCGAGGTGTACATCCTGATCCTGCCGGGCTTCGGCATCGTCAGCCAGATCGTCTCGACCTTCTCGCGCAAGCCGATCTTCGGCTATCTCGGCATGGCCTATGCCATGGTCGCCATCGGCGTGATCGGCTTCGTGGTGTGGGCGCATCACATGTACGCGGCCGGCATCAGCGTGAACACGCAGGCTTATTTCGTGTTCGCCACCATGGTCATCGCCGTGCCCACGGGCGTGAAGATCTTCTCGTGGATCGCGACGATGTGGGGCGGCTCGCTGTCGTTCCGCACGCCCATGCTGTGGGCGCTCGGCTTCATCTTCCTGTTCACCATCGGCGGCGTCACCGGCGTGGTGCTGTCCAATGCCGGCGTTGATCGCTCGTTCCACGACACCTATTACGTGGTGGCGCATTTCCACTACGTGCTGTCGCTCGGCGCGGTGTTCTCGATCTTCGGCGCGTGGTACTACTGGTCGCCGAAAATGACCGGCTACATGTATTCCGAGTTCATCGGCAAGCTGCACTTCTGGCTGATGTTCATCGGCGCCAACCTCGCCTTCTTCCCGCAGCACTTCCTGGGCCTTGCCGGCATGCCGCGTCGCTATGCCGACTATCCGGATGCGTTCGCCGGGTGGAACATGGTGTCCTCGATCGGCTCCTACATTGCCTTCGCGGGGTTCTTGGTGTTCCTGTACGGCATTGCCGCCCAGTTTGCGCGCAAGGTTCCGGCCTCGGCGAATCCTTGGGGTGTCGGCGCGACCACGCTCGAATGGACGCTGTCTTCGCCGCCGCCGTTCCACACCTACGAGACGCTGCCGCGCATCAAATGAGGATCGGCATAGCGGGTTCGGCGCGTCCGGATGACAGCTTATATGAGTGAGTAGACTGGGCATGACCGACGTCGCATATCCCGTAACGACCACGGCGCTGGAAATCGATTCCGGTGGCGAGATCGCCGACTATGTCGCGCTGATGAAGCCGCGAGTGATGTTCCTCGTGGTGTTCACGGCGCTGGTCGGAATGGTGGCGGCGCCGGGCTCGATGCACCCCGTGCTGGCCATCGCCGCTCTGATCTGTATCGCCGCCGGCGCCGGCGCGTCCGGTGCGCTCAATATGTGGTACGACGCCGACATCGACGCGGCGATGGCCCGCACGGCGGCGCGGCCGATTCCGCGCGGGCAGGTGACGCCGAGCGAGGCTCGCTCTTTTGGCGCCGTGCTCGCCTTCGGCTCGGTGGTCTGCCTCGGACTGATGGCCAATTGGCTGGCGGCGGCGTTGCTCGCGCTCACCATCGGCTTCTATGTCTTCGTCTATACGATGTGGCTCAAGCGGCGCACGCCGCAGAACATCGTCATCGGCGGGGCCGCCGGCGCCGTGCCGCCGATGATCGGCTGGGCGGCCGCGACCGGCACGATCAGCCTGGAACCCATCGTTCTGTTTCTCATCATCTTCGTTTGGACCCCGCCGCATTTCTGGGCGCTCGCCATCCTCCGCACGCGCGAATACGAGCGCGCCGGCGTGCCGATGATGCCGGTGGTGCACGGCGAGGACGCGACCAGGCTGCAGATCCTGATCTACAGCCTCATCCTTGCTCCGCTCGGCATGGTGCCGGCCATCATCGGGCTCGGCGGCACGCTGTATGCGATCGCCGCGTCGGTGCTCGGCTCGCTGTTCGTCGTGCTCGCGCTCGCCTGCTATCGCGAGCGGGAGGGCGAGAAGGCGGCGCGTGCCGCCAAGGATCTGTTCGCCTATTCGGTGCTCTATCTCTTTCTGCTGTTCGCCGTTCTGCTCGTCGAGCAAGGCTTCGATATTCACCTCGGCGCCGTGCCGCATATCTGGACGTCGTGATGCACGATGCCGAACAGGAACGCAAACGTCGCCAACGCAAACGCTCCATCGCCATCGCCTGGATCCTGTTCGGCCTCGTCGTGCTGTTTTTCATCGTCACCATCGTCAGGCTCGGCGGCCATGTGGCCGATCGGCCTATCTGAAGCGTGGTTCATCGCATGACCGATCCAGCGAACGATAAGGGCAAAGGGCAGCGCCGCCATCACCTGGTCGCCTTGTCGCTCGCGGGCCTCACCGCCGCCATGATCGGCCTATCCTTCGCCGCCGTGCCGCTCTACCGCATGTTCTGCCAGGCGACGAGCTATACCGGCGAGCCGCGTCGCGCCGCCAAGGCGCCGGGCGAAGTGCTCGACCGCACCATCCGCGTCCGCTTCGACGCTAATGTGAACGGCGCGCTCCCCTGGACCTTCACGCCCGACCAGCAATTCATCGACGTGAAGATCGGCGAGACCGCGCTCGCTTTCTTTAAGGCCACCAACAACTCGTCGCAGCCGATCACCGGCCAGGCGGTCTTCAACGTCGCGCCCGAGATCTCCGGGCGCTACTTCACCAAGATCGAGTGCTTCTGCTTCAAGCAGCAGACATTGGCCGCGCATGCCAGCGTGGAGATGCCGGTCACCTTCTTCGTCGATCCCAAGATCGTCGACGACGAGGATACCAAGACGATCGACGAGATCACTTTGTCCTACACCTTCTACCGGGCCGACAATGGGACCGAAGGCGTCGCCGCGGCCCCGCCGCCGTCAAATTCGGGATCGTGACGATAACGAGCATTTGAGGCGGTCCATCGCCTCGACAAGTTTGGGGAGAAACGGGAGCGAACCATGGCCGAAGCGCACGCCAAACCACAACACGACTATCATCTCGTCGACCCGAGCCCGTGGCCCGTCATCGGCGGCGTCGGCGCGCTCACGCTGGCCATCGGCGCCGTCATGTTCTTCATCTCGAAGAAGGCCGGCACGCCGCATCTCTGGTATGTGATCCCGGGTTTCACGATCGTGATTGCCACCATGTTCGGCTGGTGGCGCGAGGTCATCAAGGAAGCGCATGAGGGCTTCGAGACGCCTGTCGTGCAGCTCCATCTGCGCTATGGCATGATCCTGTTCATCGCCTCGGAGGTGATGTTTTTCGTCGCCTGGTTCTGGGCCTATTTCGACGCCGCGCTCTATCCCGACAGCCTCATCACCTATGCCAGGACGCAAGTGCTGGGCGGGCAGTGGCCGCCGGTCCCGAGCGCCGACACCGACGTCACCGGTCTCGGCTGGTTTGCCCATACCTTCAATCCCTGGGGTCTGCCGCTCGTCAACACGCTCATCCTGCTGACCTCCGGCACGACGGTCACCTGGGCGCACCATTCCTTGCTCGAGGGCAACCGGCGCGGTCTGATCATGGGCCTCGCCTGCACCGTCGTGCTCGGCATCTTGTTCACCACTTGCCAGGCCTATGAATATTCCCATGCCGGTTTCGCCTTCGCGCATCACATCTACGGCTCGACCTTCTTCATGGCGACCGGGTTCCATGGCTTCCATGTCATCGTCGGCACCATCTTCCTGACGGTGTGCTTGATCCGCGCCATGCGCGGCGATTTCACCCCGAAGCAGCATTTCGGCTTCGAGGCTGCCGCCTGGTATTGGCACTTCGTCGACGTGGTTTGGTTGTTTCTGTTCACCTGCATCTATGTGTGGGGCGCCGGCAGCAACTATCCGATGGAATAAAGCGGCGCTGGTCCGCGCATTTCGCCGGGGGGCGGTCTTGGTGGCCGCCCCTTTTGCGTTTCAGGTGATGCAGTATGGACAAGGCTAAGACGATGCCGGTGGTGAAGTCGCTCGGCGCTACGATCTGGGAGGGCATCACCGGACGGTGCCCCTCTTGCGGCCGCGGCAGATTGTTCGACGGCTATCTCGCGCTCGCCCCGCGCTGCAATTCTTGCGCCCTCGACTACGACTTCGCCGATTCCGGCGACGGGCCGGCCGTGTTCGTCATCCTGGTGACCGGGTTCATCGTCGTCGGCGCGGCGCTGATCGTCGAGGTGCGTTACGCCCCGCCTTACTGGCTGCACGCTCTCTTGTGGGGCTCGCTCTCGATCCTCTTGCCGCTCATCCTGCTCCGCGCCTTCAAGGGCGTGCTCATCGCGCTCCAGTTCAGGAATAAGGCCGAAGAGGGCAAGTTGGCCTCGGATTAGGCGCATGACCAACCGTGGCCTCGTCGTTCTCACCGCTTTCACGCTCGCCGGCCTCGCCCTTCTGATCGGGCTCGGCGTGTGGCAGCTGAAGCGGCTCGCCTGGAAGGAAGGGTTGATCGCCGAGATCGAGACCCGCGCCAAGGGTGCGCCCATCCCCCTGCAAGACGCGATCGCAGTTTCGCGCGCGGGCCGCGATCCGTCCTATTACCGCGTGCGCGTCGATGGCCGCTTCGACCATGCCAAGGAGCTCTATCTCTATTTCGTCACCGAGGAGGGGGTCGGCTGGCACGTCATCACCCCGCTGATTTCACCCGATGGGACCGTGATCCTGGTCGATCGCGGCTTCGTCCCTGACGCTCTCCGCGACCCTGCCAAGCGCGCCGAAGGCGAGATCGAGGGCCCGGTTACGGTCACCGGCCTCGCGCGCACGCCGGAAATCCAAGGCGCATTCGTCCCCGACAACGAGGTCGCCGCCAATCGCTGGTTCTGGCGCGACCTCGCCGGCATGACGCACGCGCTTTATCCCGCCGGCGCACCGGCGGTCGCCCCGTTCTTCCTGGAGGCCGAGAAATCCGACGTGCCCGGCGGCTGGCCCGAAGGCGGCCAGACCCATCTCGAGCTCCCCAACAATCATTTGCAGTACGCCATCACCTGGTTCCTGCTCGCCGGCGCCCTCGTCGTCATCTACCTGATCTATGTCAGGGGCGCCTATCGTCGCGAGCGCGGCTGAGGGCACCCTTGGCCTTAAGCGAAATCGTCATTCAATCCGAAGCGATTTCGCTCTAGGGTCAGCCGGAAAACGCCCATTTTTTGAGCCCAGAGGTCGTAAGTGAGGTTTATCTCAACCCGCGGCGAAGCGCCCGCGCTCTCTTTCGAGGGCGCGCTGCTCGCCGCCATGGCGCGCGACGGCGGTCTGTTGGTGCCCGAGGCCTGGCCGCGGCTCACGGCCGACGACATCGCCTCGCTCGCCGGCCTCGACTATGCCGATGCCGCCTATCGCATCATGCGCCCGTTCCTCGAAGGCGACGCCTGCCTGCCCGACCTCGAAGCCGTGCTCGCGGAGGCCTATGGCGGCTTCCATCACCCGGCCGTCGCGCCGCTCCGCCAGATCGGGCCGAACGAGTTCCTGCTCGAGCTGTTTCACGGGCCGACGCTCGCCTTCAAGGACGTCGCCATGCAGGTGGTGGCGCGGCTGATGAACCGCGCGCTGATGCGCAAGGGCTCTCATGCCACGGTGATCGGCGCGACCTCTGGCGACACCGGCGCCGCGGCCATCGAGGCGTTTCGCGGGCTCGAGGCGATCGACATCTTCATCCTGCACCCCAAGGGCCGCGTCAGCGCCGTGCAGCGCCGCCAGATGACGACGGCGACCGAGCCCAACGTGCACAACATCGCGCTCGAAGGGACGTTCGACGATTGCCAGGCGATCGTGAAGGCGCTGTTCGGCGACGCCAAGCTCCGCGATCCCCTCGCGCTCACCGGCGTGAACTCGATCAACTTCGCCCGCATCCTCGCCCAGATCCCTTATTACTTCACCGCCGGCGTCGCCCTCGGCGCCCCCCATCGCGCCGTCGCCTTCTCCGTGCCGACCGGAAATTTCGGTGATATTTTCGCTGGTTACGCGGCGCAGGCGATGGGCTTGCCGGTCGCGCGCCTCGTTATTGCCACGAACCTCAACGACAGTCTTATCCGCGCGCTCGGCTCGGGGGTTTACGAGCCGCACGGCGTGATCGCCACCTCCAGCCCGAGCATGGACATCCAGCTTGCGAGCAATTTCGAGCGCCTTTTGTTCGAGCTCGCCGGCCGCGATGCGACCCGCGTGAGGGCGCTGATGGAAGAGCTCCGCAACACCGGGGCCTTCCGCCTCAACGACACCGAGCTTGCCGGCCTGCGCAGCCTGTTCACCGCGCATTCGGTGGGAGAGCACGAGACCGAGATGACCATTCGCTGGCTGGCAGGGGAGACCGGCGTGATCGCCGATCCGCATACCGCCGTTGCCGTCGCCGCGGCCCGGCATGAGAGCGGGCACGGCGCAACGCCGATGGTCGCGCTCGCCACCGCCCATCCCGCCAAGTTTCCCGAGCTGGTCGAGCGCGCCACCGGCCGGCTGCCCGAGCAGCCCGAGCGCTTGCGGCTACGCCTTGGCCAGCACGAGCGTTGCACCGCGCTCCCCAACGACTATGCGGCGGTCGCCGATTTCATCGCCAGCCACGCCCGCGCCCCCGGCAATAGGGTCGGCGCGCGCGGACGCCGCGCCGGAGCAAGCGCGTGAGCGTCGAGCGTTCACAGCTTGCGAACGGCCTGACCGTGATCAGTCACGCCATGGCCGAGGTCGAGACCGTATCGCTCGGCATCTGGATCGGGGCCGGGAGCCGGAGCGAGGCGCGAGGCGAGCATGGCGTCGCGCATTTCCTCGAACACATGGCCTTCAAGGGCACCGCGCGGCGGAGCGCACTCGACATCGCCGAGCAGATCGAGGCGGTCGGCGGCGAGCTGAACGCCGCGACCGGGGTCGACTCGACCGCCTATTACGCTCGCGTGCTGCGCAAGGACCTCGCGCTCGCCCTCGACATCCTGAGCGACATCATCGTCAGCCCGCGCTTCGACCGCGCCGAGCTGTCCCGCGAGCGCGACGTGATCCTCCAGGAGATCGCCGCGGCGATGGATTCGCCCGACGATATCGTGTTCGACCTGGTGCAGGAGGCGGCCTTTCCCGACCAGCCGGTCGGACGCGCCATACTCGGCACGGCGGACAGCGTGAGCGCGTTCAAGCGTTCCCATCTCGGCGCTTATCTCCAAACGCATTATCACGGGCCCAACATGGTTCTGGCGGCGGCCGGCGCCGTCGATCACGCTTCGCTCGTCGCCGAGGCCGAGCGGCATCTCACCGCATTCGACGCCAAAAGCTCGCCGCTGCCGGAGCGCGCCACCTATTCGGGCGGCGTCAAGCGCTCGACCAAGGCTTTCGAGCAGACCCATCTCGTGCTCGCCTTCGAGGCCCCGGCCTACCGCCACGCCGATTATTTCACCGCGCAGATTTGCGCCGGTGCGCTCGGCGGCGGCATGTCCTCGCGCCTGTTCCAGGAGGTGCGCGAGCGGCGCGGGCTCTGCTACGCGATCTACGCCTTCGCCAGCGGACTCTCCGACAGCGGCATGTTCGCGATCCACGCCGCCGGCGGTCCCGACCGCGCGCATGAGCTGTTCGCGGTGATCCGGGATGAGCTCGTCCAGGCCGCCGAGACCGGCTTCCGCGAGGACGAGGTCGCCCGCGTCAAGGCGCAGCTCAAGATGGGGCTTCTCGCCGGGCTGGAAAGCTCGAGCGCCCGCGCCGAGCAGCTTGCCCGCCAGGTGCTGATCCACGGCAGGCCGTTCACCACGCCCGAGCTGATCGAGAAGGTCGAGCAGGTCCAGGCCGCCGACCTGCAAGCTTTGGTTGCGGCGCTGCTCGCCTCGCCGGCCAGCCTTGCCACGGTTGGGCCCATTCTTCATGTTGCAAGATTCGACCGGGTGGCGGAAAAATTCACGGTTCCGTCGAGTAAGGCCGCTTGAGGGGGGTCTCTCTGCCATGGCGTTGTTGCGAGCTGCCTCTGCGAGCGACCTCGGGCCGGTGCTTGAGTCCGACAAGGTCGTGCTGCGCACGCCGCAAATGTCCGACTATCCGGCCTGGGCCGAGCTCAGAGCCGCGAGCCGCGAGTTCCTGACGCCCTGGGAGCCGCTGTGGTCGACCGACGAGCTGTCGCGGGCTTCGTTCCGCCGCCGCGTGCGCCACTACCTCCGCGATCTCCGCGAGGACGTGGGCTATGCGCTGTTCATTTTCGCCGCATCGAACGGGTCGCTGATCGGCGGCCTCACGCTCTGCAACGTCAGGCGCGGCGTCACCCAGTCCTGCACGCTCGGCTATTGGGTCGGCGCGGATTACGCCAAGCAGGGCTATATGACGGCCGCCGTGCGCGCCGTCGTTCCCTTCGTGTTCGACTCGCTTGAGTTGCACCGGCTCGAGGCAGCCTGCCTTCCGACCAATGCGGCCTCGATCAAGCTGCTGGAGAAGACGGGCTTCAAGCGCGAGGGGCTCGCGCGCCGCTATTTGCGGATTAACGGCGTCTGGCAAGACCATTTGCTTTACGCACTGCTCGACACCGATATGCGCCGCTAGTTGCGCGTATCGGGGTGCGCCGGGCGAGACGGGAGGGATGGTGGGTTTGAGCGCCTGTGAACGAGGGCAAGCGGCGTCCTGGCCACGCGGCCGAGGCGGGCGCGTGGCTGCGCTCGTCCGCGTCGCGCTCGTGGCGCTTATGCTCTTGCCGTCGGGGCTCGCCCGCGCGGTGGAGGCGATCGCGGTCACGCCCGACCAGCCGAAGATCGACATCACCGCCAAGGGCGAGCTCTATGAAGGCCGCGGCGACAAGCTCCAGATCGAGACCGCCCCCGGTCCCGACGGTTACATCGGCCGCATGGCGGTGCAGGCGCTGAACCCCGGCACCAATCCCGGCTGGCTCGTGTTCGCGCTGTCAAACCCGACCTCTGAGCCGATTGTGCGCTGGCTGGTCGCGCCGCGCTATACGCTGGCCAATTCGCGCGTGTTCTGGCCCGAGCTCGACGCGCCCCGCATTTCGGCGGTGACGCCATCGCTCGGCTTCCGTCCCGAGCCGCTCAAGAGCGACCGCGCCGACATGTACCGGCTGAACCTCGAGCCGGGGCAGACCGTCACCTTCGCCGCCGAGCTGAGCTCGCCGCAGGTGCCGCGCCTCAATCTCTGGGACCCCAACGCCTACCAGTCGAAGCAGCAGGACCGCATGCTGTTCAACGGCGTGCTGCTCGGCATCACCGGACTGCTGGCCATCTTCCTGACGGCGATCTTCGCCGCCAATCACCGGGCGATCTTCCCGGCGACCGCACTCATCGCCTGGGCGGTTCTGGTCTATTTCTGCGTCGATTTCGGCTTCTGGAACAAGCTGTTCCCGGTCGGCCCCGACCGCACGGCGTTGTATCGCGCCGCGGCCGAGGCCGGGCTGGCGGCCAGCCTCGTGCTGTTCCTCTACACGTTCCTGCGCATCGGGCTCTGGCACGGCTGGATCAAAACGCTGTTCTGGTGCTGGATCGCCGCCCAGTTCGGCCTGATCGTGGTCGCCGTCGTCGACCCGAGGCTAGCCTCCGGGCTCGCCCGCGCCTCCACCGTCGCGATCGCCGGCGTCGGCACCGGCCTCATCGCCTTTCTCGCCCTGCGCGGCCAGGACCGCGCGCTGTCGCTCGTCCCGAGCTGGTTGCTGCTGATCGTCTGGCTGTTCGGCGCCGCCATGGTCGTGCTCGGCAAGCTATCCGGCGACATCGTCATCTCGGGGCTGGTGGCGGGGCTTGTGCTCATCCTCGTGCTGATCGGCTTTACCGTGACCCAATTCGCCTTCCGCTCGGCCGGAGGCCCGCTCCAGCTCGGTCCGCCGAGCCTGGTGCAGATGAAGTCGCTCGCCGTCGACGGCTCGGGCACGCATGTCTTCCAGTGGAGCGCCGGCAAGGATCAGATTATCGTCGGCGAGGACATCGAGCGGGAGCTCGGTCTCGATCCCGGCGCGCTCAACGTCTCGGTCGATGAGTTTCTCCAGCATATGCACGCCTCCGACCGCGAGCGCTTCCGCCTGATGCTGTGGTCGTTGCAGGAGAAGCAGGGCGGCGACCTCCTGCTCGATTTTCGCTTGCGGCGCCACGACGGCAGCTATCTCTGGTACGACCTCAGGGCTCACGCCGCGCCGAGCGAGAATACCCGGCTGCTCCGCTGCGTTGGGCTGATGCGCGACGTGACCAGCCTCAAACGCTCGCATGAGCGGCTGATGCACGATGCGGTGCATGACAGCCTGACCGGGCTCCCGAACCGCGAGCTGTTCATGGACCGCGTGTCGGGCGCCATCACCCGCACCCGCGAGGGCCAAGCCAACCGCCCGACCGTGCTGTTCATCGACATCGACCGCTTCAAGAACGTCAACAAGAGCTTCGGCCTCGTCATCGGCGACAGCATGCTGCTCACGCTCGGCCGGAGACTCTCGCGCCACCTGAACCCGCAAGACACGCTCGCCAGGCTGGGCGGCGACCAGTTCGCCATCCTGCTCATCTCCGAGAGCGACCCGCATCACGTCGCCACGCTCGCCGAGCGCGTGCGTCGCGCGCTCCGAACCCCGATGAAGATCAGCTCCAAGGAGATCATCCTCACCGCTTCGATCGGCATCGTCGTGCATGACGGCACGCAAGCGACCGCCCAGGAGCTGCTGCGCGAAGGCGAGATCGCCATGCTCCGCGCCAAGCGCGGCGGCGCCGATCGCATCGAGATCTTCAACCCTTCGATGCGTGGCGAGGACGAGAGCAAGCTGCCGCTCGAAAGCGATCTGAGGAAGGCTCTGGAGCGCCAGCAGATCGCGGTGCTGTATCAGCCGATCACGCGGCTCGCCTCCAACCAGCTGGCCGGCTTCGAGGCGCTGCTCCGCTGGGACCATCCGACCCGCGGCCGGCTCGGCGCCGAGGACTTCATCCCGCTCGCCGAGGAATCCGGGCTGATCGTCGAGCTCGGCAGCTACGTGCTCGGCCAGGCGCTGGAAGAGGCGGTGCGCTGGCACAAGGCGCTGCCGCGCGACCGCGACCCGCTGTTCGTCAGCGTCAACGTGTCGAGCCGCCAGCTGTTCCGCCAGGACATGGTGCAGGAGATCAGGCTGATGCTCGCCCGCGAGGCGGTGCCCAAGGGCACGCTCAAGCTCGAGATCACCGAGTCGCTGGTGATGGAGAATCCAGAGCGCGCCGTCGAGATCCTCACCTGGCTCAAGACCTTCGGCGCGAGCCTCGCGCTCGACGATTTCGGCACCGGCTATTCCTCGCTCAGCTATCTGCACCGCTTCCCGTGCGACACCATCAAGGTCGACCGCTCGCTGGTGCGCGACAGCGGGCTCAACGGCTCGACCCCGCTCATCCTCCGCTCGGTGATCGCGCTCGCGCACGAGCTCGGCAAGGAAGTGGTGGCGGAGGGCGTCGAGACCGCGGCGGATGCGAGCTATCTTCGCTCGATCGGCTGCGAGTACGGCCAGGGCTTCTATTACGGCGAGCCGATGGCGGCCAAGGACGTTGCCAGCCTGCTTGCCGCTCTCGCCAGCCACCGCAAGCGCAAAGAGCGCGAGCGGGCCCGCGCGCCGGCGCCCAAGGGGATAGAAGTAAAGGCTCCCGCCGCCGCGCCGCTCCAGGCGCTGCCGGTGCCGCGTCCAACGTCTTAAGCGTGACCTGAATCGTTGACCAAGCGGATCGGGTCGATGCCGATCTTGCCGAGCGCGCGGTGATATTTGCGGTCGACCTCGGGGTCGAAGATCAGCTCGGGATCGGCCGGGCAGTTGAGCCAGCCATTGGCGGTGATCTCGCTTTCGAGCTGGCCCGGCGCCCACCCCGCATAGCCGAGCGCGAGCAGCGCCTTGTCGGGGCCGGTGCCCTTGGCGATGTCGCGCAGAATGTCGATGGTCGCGGTGAGGCACACGCTCTCGTCGATCGGCAGCGTGCTCTCGGCCTTGAAGTAGTCGGCGCTGTGCAGCACGAAGCCGCGCCCGGTCTCGACCGGTCCGCCGAGATGCACCGCCATGCCGGTGAGCCCCTCCGGCAGCCTGATGCGCTCCTGCGGCGGCACGATGTTGAGCTGATCGAGCAGCTCGGTGAAGCTGATGTTGGGCGCGCGCTGATTTATGATGATGCCCATGGCGCCGTCGGCCGAGTGCGCACAGAGATAAATCACCGAGCGGGCAAAGCGCGGGTCGCCCATCGCCGGCATGGCAATGAGCAGCTGGCCGTCGAGATAGAACTCACGTTGCGAAGCTTTCTGTGCGCTACGAGCTGGCATGACTTGAGACTACAACAGTTCGGCCGCTTGGGAAGAGGCAACGCCGAATTAAGGCCTGCGGAGGCATTTTCGCCGCAATGTGCCTCACAAAAGAGTGAGGCTTTGCCGCACCCGCGCTAGTCGCGCGCGGTGCGCCTTGAAGCTAGAGTTCGCCTCCCGCGTGGAGCCATCGGAAACCATGTCAGCATCGTCGCGCCGGCTCGATTTCGCCCCGCTGTCGCTCCGCCTCGCGCTCGTCGTGTTGTTATGCGCCGCCTTGCCGCGTGTCGCTCTCGCCGCGAGCGCGGGAGAATCGGACTGGGTCGCGTCGAACAATTCCAAGGTGCGGCTCGTCTCCGGCACCGTCACGATCGACGGCAAGCCCACCGCAATTGCCGGCGTGCAACTTCGCATGGAGCCCGGCTGGAAGACCTACTGGCGCAACCCGGGCGACTCCGGCGTGCCGCCGAGCTTCGACTTCAAAGGCTCGACCAATCTCAAACAGGCCGAGGTGCTTTTCCCGGCGCCGCGCCGCTTAGCCGAGGCTGACGGCACGGCGATCGGCTATGACGACGAGGTGGTCTTTCCCGTCAAGATCACGCCGGAGCGTGAAGGCGAGCGCGGTCGAGCTCAAGCTCGCGTTCGAATATGGGCTGTGCAAGAACATCTGCATCCCTAACGAGGTGAGCCTCGATCTCGTACTTGCTCCGGGCGCCGGCAAGGGCGATGCGATGCTGCTCGAGAGCGCGCTGGCGTTGGTGCCGAAGCCTGCCGCGCCGGGCGAGCTGCCGTCGGTCGGCGCCGTCGCGGCGAGCCTCGATGCGGCGAAGCCGGAGATCGTCATCGACGCGGTGTTCGCAGGCGACGCGCGCGGCACCGATCTCTTCGTCGACGGCGGCGAGACTTTTGTCCCGGTGCCCATGTCGCAAGGACCTGCGGCCGACGGCAAGCAGCGCTTCGTCGTGAGCTTTGCCACGCCGGCGGAGGCCGCCGCGATCAAGGGCAAGCCCCTGACGCTCACCCTGGTCTCGGATCGGGGCTCGACCGAAACCGTCTGGTCGGCGCAGTGAGTGCCTCATGGTTCGAGACGCGGGCTGATGCCCGCTCCTCACCCTGAGGAGGGCCGCAGGCCCGTCTCGAAGGGTGCGCTTGGCCATGCGCGGCCGAGCCGGTATGGTGCGCGCCTCGATGACCCTCAGCACGCCAAGGAGTGAGTGACCATGACCATCGCCAAAGGAGACAGCCTGCCCGAGGCCACCTTCAGGATCATGGCGCCGGAGGGCATCAAGACCTTGACTACCAAGGATATTTTTGACGGCAAGAAGGTCGTCATGTTTGCCGTGCCGGGCGCCTTCACGCCGACCTGCCATCTGAAGCACCTGCCGGGCTACATCGAGAACGCCGACCATTTCAAGAAGGAAGGCATCGACACGATCGCCTGCGTCGCGGTGAACGATCCGTTCGTGATGGCGGCCTGGGCCGACGCCTCTGGCGGCAAGGGCAAGGTGCTGTTCCTGTCGGACGGCAATGCCGAGTTCACCAAGAAGATCGGCATGGATTTCGACGGCAGCGGGGTCGGGCTTGGGGTCCGCTCCAAGCGCTATTCCATGTTGGTCGAAGATGGCGTGGTCAAAGTCCTGGATGTCGAGGATTCGCCTGGCGTCGCCGAGCTCAGCACCGCCGCCTGCATGATCAAGCAGATCTAATCACCGATCCTCTCCGTCGCTCTTTTCGCCCCGGTCGGGCAGATACGGCGCCATGCCCTCGCGCGCGAGCTCGTCGGCACGCTCGTTGTCGTCATGGCCGTCATGGCCCTTGACCCAGTGCCAGCGCACGACGTGCCGGCTCGCAGCTTTCTCCAGCTCCTGCCAAAGCTCGACATTCTTCACCGGCTTCTTGTCCGACGTGCGCCAGCCGTTCTTCTTCCAGCCCTTGATCCAGCTGGTGATGCCGCCGCGGAGATAATTGGAGTCGGTGTAGAGCTCGACGTCTGACGGCGACTTCAGCGCTTCGAGCGCCTGAATCGCCGCGGTCAGCTCCATGCGGTTGTTGGTGCTCATCGTCTCGCCGCCCTTGAGCTCCTTGCGGTGGGCGCCCGACGCAAGGATCGCGCCCCAGCCGCCCGGACCCGGATTGCCCGAGCAGGCGCCGTCGGTATGAATCACGACCTTGGGCCGCTCGGCCATGCTCAGTGCTTCCCGAGCCCGTAGTCGCGGTAGGACTTCACGGCCTGATGGAATCTGAGCTTGCGCAGATATTCGGTGGGGTCCTTGGTTCGCACCAGCGCGCTCTCGTCGGTGTTCAGCCAGTCATAGGTGCGGGTGAGCAGGAAGCGGAGCGCGGCGCCCCGCGCCAGCGTCGGCAACCATTTCAGCTCGGCCTCGCTCAACGGGCGCACGCCTTCATAGGCTTGCAGCATGGCGCGCGCCTTGGTGATGTTGAAGCTTGCGTCGGACTCAAAGCACCACGCGTTGAGGCAGATGGCGACATCGTAGGCGAGCATGTCGTTGCAGGCGAAATAGAAGTCGATCAGCCCCGACACCTCGTCGTTCAAAAAGAACACATTGTCGGGGAAGAGATCGGCGTGGATCACGCCTTCTGGAAGCTCCGTGGGCCAGCTCTTGTCGAGATGGCGAAGCTCGTTCTCGATCGTGGCGGCAAGCCCGGGCACCACCTCGTCGGCGGCGTCGCCGATCGTCTCGAACAGCGCGCGCCAGCCCGGCAGCGACAGGCTGTTCGCCCTGAACATGGGGAAATCGGCACCGGCGAGATGGAAATGCGCCAGCGCCTCGCCCAATCCCTGGCAATGCTCGATATTGGGCCGGCGCACCCACAAGCCTTCGAGAAAGGTGATGAGCGCGGCAGGGCGCCCCGCCAGCTCCTTCAGCGTGCGCCCCGAACGGTCCTTGACCGGCAGCGGACAGGAGATGCGCCGCCCGGACAGATGCTGCATCAGCTCAAGGAAATAGGGCAGGTCCTCGCGCTTCACCCGCTTCTCGTAGAGCGTGAGGATGTAGCGCCCGCTTTCGGTATGGACGAGATAGTTCGAGTTCTCGACACCCTCGGCGATGCCTTTGAACGAGGTCAGCGCGCCGATTGCGTAGCTTGCGATGAAGTCCTCGAGCTCCTCGTCAGAAACGTCGGTATAAACAGCCATGTTAAAATGCCGGCATTTCTCGGAGCTCGCGCGGGAGCTTGAAGGCGATATCTTCGTGCGCGGTGGTGACCGTCTCGATGCTCGTGGCGAAACGCGCCCTGAACGCGTCGACGATCTCATCCACCAAGATTTGCGGCGCGGAAGCGCCGGCCGTCACGCCGAGCCGCTCGATGCCGCTGAACAGGCTCCAGTCGATCTCGGCGGCGCGCTCGATCAGCATGGCGTGCGGGCAGCCGGCGCGCTCGGCGACCTCGACCAAGCGGAGCGAGTTCGAGCTGTTTGGCGAGCCGACCACGATGATGCGATCGCAGGCCGGCGCGATCCGCTTCACCGCATCCTGGCGGTTGCTGGTGGCGTAGCAGATATCGTCCTTGCGCGGCATCGCCATGAGCGGGAAGCGCTCCTTCAGCACGGCGACGATCTCGCGCGTGTCGTCGACCGACAGCGTGGTCTGGGTGAGCACCGCGAGCTGGCTCTCATCGCGCGGGACGAACGCCCGCGCATCGGCGACCGTCTCGATCAGATGCACAGCGTCCGCGGGCAGCTGCCCGAGCGTCCCGACCACCTCGGGGTGGCCGGCATGCCCGATCAGCAGTATCTCGCGCCCCTCGCCGAACTGACGCCCGGCCTCGACGTGAACCTTCGAGACCAGCGGGCAGGTGGCGTCGAGCACGAACATGTGCCGGCGCGAGGCCGCCTCGGGCACCGCCTTGGGCACGCCATGTGCCGAGAATACGATCGGTGCGTCGGTCGCGGGGATTTCGTCGAGCTCCTCGACGAAGATCGCGCCCTTGGCTTTCAAATCCTCGACCACGGTGCGGTTATGGACGATGGCGTGGCGCACATAGACCGGCGCGCCGTATTTGGCGAGCGCGAGCTCGACGATCTGGATCGCCCGATCGACGCCCGCGCAGAAGCCGCGCGGGGCGGCGAGATAGATGGTGAGCGGAGGGCGGCCATGCCCCGGCCCGTTCGATTGCGGCATGCCGTTCATGCGCGTCCCGCTGGAAGAGTTAAGCGTGCCAAAAGCGCGTCAAGTCGTACCTTGTCGCGCTTACCGAGTGCGGATAGGTTGGCGCCCATTGCTGGAGACCGGCAGCTCGCGACATCGTTCAAAATCAAGTCGAGCCGGGGCATATCAGGCAGGGATGCCTGGCGTGTCAAGCCAAGGACGGGGTGAGTTGAGGCGTTCCGACGCTCTTCGGTGGCTGCGTCCATGCTGGCTCGCGGGGCTAGTCGCGACGCCATTGCTGATGTCCGGCTGCGCCGTGCCCAGATTCTCCAATCCGTTCGGCACCGGCAGCCCCGACACATCGGCCTCCGCCGTCACCGAGGACCGGCTGATGCAGACCGCCAAGGCTGATTCGGGCGAGGATCTGCCCGGCGGCAACAGCGCGCATTGCCCGCAAGTCGTGGCCTGGCCGCGTGACCGGCTACTGACCATCTACCAACCCGGCCATGTCGGCGACAATCTCGCCGTGGTGCATCGCGGCGAGATCACCAAGATGGCGCGCGAGTGCCAGCTTTATTCGGATCGCGTGGTGGTGAAATATGGCTTCGCCGGGCGCATCCTGCTTGGGCCCAAGGGAACGCCGGGCACGATCAGCATGCCGGTCAGCGTGCGCGCCGCCGGCACCGATCAGAAGACGCTTGCGACCGATAAGATGAGCATCGCCGCGACCGTCCCGGCCGGAAACCCAGTCGGCTATTTCTCGATGGTGCGCGAGATCGCCTTCCCCGTTCTAGTCGGCACGCGGCCCGAGGACTATAAGGTGTTCGTCGCCTTCGATCGCACCCAGCCCGGCGCCGGGTAGGCTGATCGCCAATTCCGGTTCTCGATTAAACTAATTGAATCAAGCCCAACCTTGCGCGATTTCGGTATTCTGGCCACGTTGGAACAGGAGAGGCATTCGGCGGTTGAGTTTTAGCCAGTCACCTTAAGAAGGGCAGCTTATGGGGATCGAGAAGCTCGAAGACAGCGCCCGAATACAGCTTCTGATTGACGGCGTTATTGACTATGCAATCTATATCATCGACCTGAAAGGCCAGATCGTCAGCTGGAACTCCGGTGCCCAGCGCCTCAAGGGCTACGACCCGAACGAAATTATCGGCCAGAATTTCGCGCGGTTTTTCACCGCCGAGGATCAGACCGAGGGCCTGCCGCAACGGGCGCTCGCGAATGCCAGAACCGAGGGGCGCTTCGAGTCCGAGGGTTGGCGCATTCGCAAAGATGGCACTCGCTTCTGGGCGTTAGCCGTTATCGACGCTATCCGCGATGATACGGGCGAGGTGATCGGCTTTGCCAAGATCACCCGCGATATGACCGAGCGGAAGAAATCGATCGACACGCTCGCCGAAAGTGAGCGACGGTTCCGCCTGCTGCTCGAGAGCGTGGTCGACTACGCCATTTATCAGCTTGACATCAACGGCAATGTCACCAGCTGGAACGCCGGTGCCGAACGCATCAAGGGCTATCGACCCAGCGAGATCCTCGGCTGCCACTTCAGCCAGTTCTATACCGAGGAGGATCGTGCCGGCGGCGTACCCACCAATGCCATCGCCACAGCCGCAAAGGAGGGAAAATTCGAAGGCGAGGGCTGGCGCGTGCGCAAGGACGGGACCCGGTTTTGGGCGTCAGTGGTCATCGACGCGATCCGCGAGAATGGCGAGCTGATCGGCTTTGCCAAGATCACCCGCGACATGACCGAGCGCATGAAATCGCAGCGCGCGGTGCAGGAGATGCAGGAGCAGCTCGCAGCCGCCCAGCGCATGGAATCGATCGGTCAGCTCAGCGGCGGGATTGCCCACGACTTCAACAATCTTCTTATGATTATCATGGGCAACCTCGAGACCGCCGAGCGTACCCTTCTCAACCTCACCGAAGCGTCAATTCCCAATCTCCAGCGCTCGATCGGCAACGCCAAGCGCGGCGCGCAGCGCGCCGCCGCCCTCACGCATCGCCTGCTCGCTTTCTCCCGCCGCCAGCCGCTCGACCCGAAGCCGCTCGATATCAACAAATTCGTCGCCCACATTGTCGATTTTCTTCAGCGCACCCTCGGCGAAAGCATCGAGATCGAAGCGGTCGGCAGTGCCGGGCTATGGCAGATCGAGGCCGATCCGGCGCAGCTCGAGGCCGCTCTCGTCAATCTCGCCATTAATGCGCGCGACGCCATGCCGAGCGGCGGCAAGCTGACCATCGAGGCGCTCAATACCTATCTCGACAGCGAATATGCCCGCCGCAATCCCGACGTCACCGCCGGCCAATACGCGCTGATCTGTGTGAGCGACAGCGGCGTCGGCATGTCTGAGGAGATCGCCGGCCGCGCCTTTGAGCCGTTCTTCACCACCAAGGAGATCGGCCAGGGCACCGGGCTCGGCCTCAGCCAAGTCTACGGCTTCGTCAAGCAATCCCATGGCCACGTGAAGATCTACAGCGAAGTGGGACACGGCACGACCATCAAGGTCTATCTGCCACGGCTCTATAAGGCGGGCTCTGTCGACGATTCCGAGGAAGAGGCGCTGAGCGTTCTGGGCGAGGGCGCGCCTGGCGAGACCATCTTGGTGGTCGAGGACAACGAAGAGCTCCGCACCTATCTCGTCCAGACGCTGCGCAATCTGCATTACCGCGTCGTCGGCGCGCCAAACGGCGAGAGTGCGCTCGGCTTCATCGAGCGGCCGGATCTGCGTATCGACCTGCTCCTCACCGACGTGGTGATGAAGGGCATGAACGGGCGCGAACTCGCCGACCGCGCCAAGGAGCTGCGGCCCTCACTCCGCATTATGTTCATGACCGGCTATTCGCGGAACGCCGTCGTGCACCATGGCCGCATCGACAAGGGCGTCGATCTGCTGCAAAAGCCCATCACCCAGGCGGATCTCGCAAGCCGCGTGCGGGAGATGCTCGACCGGCCCGAGGTCGAGACCGTCTAGGCTCTGCTGGCACACCCCGCGCCCGCCCCGCTGTTTTCACTTTAAGGACAAAATGTTGATCCGGCGCGTTGCTATCTTCTGGCAGTTCGCTTCCCAGGTGGCGAGGTGCGGCTGGGCGCGATCATTAAATCGGCGCGACGGAGGAACCTCGGCGAGCGGTTGAGGTTGAAGCGCTAGAGGGATTTGCAGCGCTAGCGGAATGCCGGCCGCTGTCTTCGGACAGCCCCGTCCGTTCGTTTTGGTCTCGCTGCCACCTTGCGCGTTCCTGTGCGTCAGCGGCCTTGGAAGTGGAAGGGATGCGAATCCTCCACGCGCGCACGCGTTAGCGGCGGGGCGATTCGGCAACGGGAGGGCCGGTAGAGCACCGGCGAGTCTCATGGCGCAACTCAACCTCGTCACGCCGGCCGACACGGCCGGCGCTCATCGCCACATCGGCGAGAAATCGAATGGCGGCAAAGCCACCAGCAGCCCGCCACGGGTGGGCGAGCCAACGACGGCGCAGCGCGCTTCCCGTGCCGCCGAGGCGAGAAAGGATCCCGCCCGCCGCCCCGATCAGCCGGTAGCGCCGCGCGTAACCCGGTTCAACGCCGCCCCGGAAGCGCCGGCAACGCCCGATATTCCACGGAGCCGGCTCCGCCCGCTGCTCGTCGTGCTCATCCTGGTCGCGCTCGTCCCCAATCTCACGCTCGCGGCGATCGTCGGGCTCGGCCTAATCGACACGCCCTGGTCCAAGCAGCCGGCGCCGCCACCGGCGGCGGTGCAAACGGCAGCTCCGGCGCCCGCCGTGCTGACCGCTCCGGCCACGCTCGACGCGACGGCAGGCGAGGTGATCGCCTTTCCGATCGCGCTCGACGGCACCGACGGAGTTCCTGCCCGCAGCGTCATCGCCATAGCCGGGCTGCCTCCCGGCAGCACGTTCTCGGACGGGCGGCCCTATGGCGATGCGGAATGGAACTTGAAGCCTGACCAGATCGGCGATCTGCATCTCGCGGTCCCGGCCACGGCGAACGGCGTATCCAAATTGGCGATCAGGCTCATGACGCCCGACGACAAGATCATCGCCGATGCCGGCACTGTGCTCACAGTGACGGCCGCTCCCGCTCTACCGGCCGATCAAGCGGCCGGCGCCGAACCTGCGGCTGCACTCTTCGACGCCACCGGCTCGTTGCCGGCGTCAGAGCGGGCCGGAGCCGAGGCGGCAGGCGAGGGGAGCGCGGCCGCTGAGCCGCGGACCCGAGATGCCGAGCCGGCATCCAGCCAGCCGGTTGACGCCGTCCAGACTGAGGACGCTTCAAGCTACGTGCAGCCCTCGGCCTATGTGAATCTCCGCGACGGGCCGACCTCGTCGTCACGCATCATCGGCGTGATCGCCAAGGGCGCCAAGGTCCCGGTGCTCGAGCGGAAGCGCGGTTGGCTCCAGGTCACCAATCCCGCCACCTCGGAGCGGGGTTGGATTTATGGCGGCTATGTCGAGGGCGGCCAGAAGGCGCGGTCGCGCGGCAAGCGCGCGGCAAGCTCGGATGCGCCGCAGCAGAAATCGGAGTCGTCGTTCTGGAACTGGCTGAGCCAGTAGGCTCGCGAGCCGCTCAGTTAGTTGAGCTTGGTCTTGAGCGCGCCGATGCCTTGCGTGACCAGCGCATCGGCCCTCTCCGGCGTGAGCTTGGCGGCGATCACCAACTGTGCCGCGGCCACGGCGGCATCGGCGGCGGCGGCGCGCACCTCCCGCAAAGCCTCGGTCTCGGCCCGGGCGATCTTGTCCTCGGCGAGCTTCATGCGGCGCTCGAAATGCTCTGCCATCGAGCGGCGGGTCTCTGCCGCCAGCTCCTCGGCCTCTTTCGAGGCGAGCTTGATGATGGCTTGCGCTTCGTGGGCGGCGTCGCCCTGCTTGCGCTTGTAGTCGGCGAGCACCTTCGCAGCTTCCTCGCGGAGATGCTTGGCCTCCTCGATGTCCTCGGCGATCGAGGCGGCGCGGGCGTCGAGCGCTCTCGCGAGCTTCAGGTGCACGCCGAAATAGACGATGACGCCCAAGAACAGGAAGAACGATACCGCGACCCAGAATTCCGGTTCCAGGATGAATTCCATGGGGCTCAGTCTTTCCGCACGGCCGCTACGGCCTTCTCGATCTCGGCCTTGGGTGGGTTGGCCCCGATCAGCTGACGCACGATGTCGGCGGCGACGTCGGCAGCCACCGCGCTCACATCTTTCATCGCCGAGGTCTTGGCCTGGTTGATGCGCGCTTCGGCCTCCGCGCTCTTCTTGCCGAGCTCCCGGTCGAGCTTGGCGCGCTCGGCCGCAACCTCTTCCTTCAGCTTGGTGCGGCCCGCATCGACGATCGCATGCGCCTTCTGCTTCGCCTCGGCGAGCGCCTGCTCGTAGGCGGCGATCGCCTCTTCGGTCTCGCGCCTGAGCTTGTCGGCCGCCGCCAAGTCCTTGGCGATATGCGCGGCACGTGCGTCGATGACGCCGCCGATGCGCGGCAGCGCGACCTTCACCATTAGCAGATAGAGGATGCCGAAGGTGATCGCCAGCCAGATGAGCTGCGGTCCCCAGTCGAGCGGATTGAGCTGCGGCATTGTTGCGTAGCGTTCCTACGGTCGCGTGCCAGTCGGCCTAGAACACGAACAGGATGATCAGCGCCACCACCAGGCCGAACAGGCCGGTAGCCTCGGCGAGGGCGAAGCCGAGCAGGAGGTTGGGGAACTGGCCCGGCGCCGCCGACGGGTTGCGCAACGCGCCTTGCAGATAATTGCCGAAGATCGTGCCGATGCCGACACCGGCGCCGACAAGCGCGATCGAGGCGAGGCCCGCGCCGATCAATTTTGCTGCTGATGGATCCATTTCACTCTCCCTTGGACTTGATGCTGGCGATTTGCGGTAATGGCTAGTGACTATGCATGTGCAATGCATCGTTCAGATAGATGCAGGTGAGGATGGCGAACACGTAGGCCTGTAGGAACGCGACCAGGATCTCAAGCCCGGTGAACGCGACCATGAAGGCGAGCGGCGCCCAGCCACCGAGAAAGCCGAGCGCGACGACGAAGGCGCCGAACACTTTCAGCATGGTGTGGCCGGCCATCATGTTGGCGAACAGCCTGACCGACAGCGAGATCGGGCGCGTCAGATACGAGATCACCTCGATGACCACGAGCAGCGGCAGCAGAACGACCGGAACGCCCTCGGGCACGAAGAATTTGAGGAAACCGGCGCCGTGCTTCCAGAAGCCGATCACGGTGACGCCGAGGAAGATGATGGCAGCGAGCGCGAAGGTGACGATGATGTGGCTCGTCACGGTGAAGGAATAAGGCAGCATGCCGAGCATGTTCAGTGCGAGCACGAACATGAACAGGGTGAAGATGAACGGGAAATATTTCATGCCGTCGGTGCCGGTATTGGTGCGCACCATATCGGCGACAAACGAGTAGGACAGCTCGGCGACCGACTGGAGTCGCGACGGCACCAGCGCGCGATTGCGCATGGCGTAGACGGTGAACAGCGTGATCGCGCAGGCTGCGATCGCCATGAACAGCGCCGAGTTGGTGAACGAGGCGTCGAGGCCGAACAGCTCGAACGGGATGATGCGCTTGATCTCGAACTGGTGCATCGGATTGGGCATGCTGCCCGCCCCGGCGGCGCCGTGCGCCCCAGCCTCTGCCCCTTCGGCGGCGTATGCCTCGATCACGAAACGCCCCTAATCATCGTCGTCGTCCATGTCAGCCGGCAGATCTTTGCCGGCGGGAGGGGCCTTGGCCTGCATGGCCTTGGCGGTCCGAATTACATTCATGATCCCGGCGACGGCGCCCAGGATCAGGAACGCCACCATCAGGAACGGCGCGGTGCCGAAGAAGCGGTCCAACGCCCAGCCGATGAACCCCCCGACGCCCACGCCCGCGACCAGCTCGACCCCGAGCCGCATGGCCTGGCCGAAAGCCGCGCCGCGCGCTCCGGCATCGGGCGGAGGGGTCGGCGCATGCCGCGCTTGAACCTCCGCCAGCCGCTCTCCGAGAGTGTCGAGCCGCCGGCGAATACCGTCCTGGTCACGGCCGCCTTGGTTGCGGCCTGACGTCTTGTCGGCTCCGGCCATTGGCACTGCTCAATATCCGGGAGAGAGCCCTGAGGAACCGGCTGGTCCTCAAGCTTGGCGCGCACTTTAGTTTGGGAATCCGCCCTGTCAAGGAAGTCGGAGGGCCTCCCGGACAAGCCCTCTTGCTTCGCGACGCCGACTTCGGCGGCTCCTTATATCTTCATCCTGAGGAGGGTCGCAGGCCGTCTCGAAGGGCGGACTTATGCTAGAATGCAAAGAGAACGAACCTGGATCGGAACCATGAACGCCAAGATCAAAGCTCTCAGTGAGCAGGCCCGGCAGCTAACACCCGAAGAGCGAATCGAACTTATCGAGGATCTCCAGCAGAGCCTCGTTTCCCCAGACCCCGAGATCGATCGCGCCTGGGCCGAGGAGGCGCGCGATCGGCTCGACGCCTATCGTCGTGGTGAAATGCAAGCAAAGACGCTCGAAGAAGTCATGCGGAAGTACAAAAGGCCGTGATCGTTCGCTTTGTCGAGCGCGCGGAAGAGGAAATCGACCAAGCAATTCGTCATTACGAAGCACAATTGGCCGGCTTGGGCGAGGCCTTCAGGCTGGAAGTCGACACCGCGGCCAACCTTGTCGCGGAGCGTCCCGATGCCTGGCAAAAATGGAAGTTGGCATTCGCCGCTATCAACTTAATCGCTTTCCATACGGCCTTGTCTATTCACGCGTAGGAAATGAGATCATCGTGCTCGGTGTAGCTCACTTGCGCCGGGCGCCGAGGAAATGGCGCGACCGCCTACTGGGAGAAACCTAGCTCGCGTCGCGCAGCCGCTCTGCGGTCTCCAGATCGACCGATACCAGCTGGCTCACGCCACGCTCCGACATGGTCACGCCGAACAGCCGGCTCATGCGCGACATGGTCAGCGGGTGGTGGGTGATGATCAGGAAGCGCGTATCCGTCGAGCGCGCCATCTCCTCCATCAGCAGGCAGAAGCGATCGACATTGGCGTCGTCGAGCGGCGCGTCCACCTCGTCGAGCACGCAGATCGGCGAGGGATTGGTCAGGAACACGGCGAAGATGAGCGCAAGCGCGGTCAATGCCTTCTCGCCGCCCGAGAGCAGCGTCAGAACTTGCGGCCTTTTTCCCGGCGGGCAGGCGAGGATCTCGAGCCCCAACTCGAGCGGATCGTCGGACTCGACCAGCTTGAGTTCGGCTGAGCCGCCGCCGAACAAAGTCTTGAACAGGCGCTGGAAATGTCCGTTGACGGTATCGAAGGCCTCGAGCAGGCGCTTGCGGCCCTCGCGGTTCAGATTGGAGATGCCCTGGCGGAGGCGGGTGATGGCTTCCTCGACGTCGGCCTTCTCGCGCTCCATCTCCTCGAGCTTGGTTGAGAGCTCGGCCTCTTCCTCCTCGGCCCTGAGATTGACGCCGCCCAGCCGCTCGCGGTCGCCCTTGAGCTTCTGCAGCCGCGCCTCGACCTCGACCAGCGGCGGAATGGCGGCGCCTGGCTTCAGCGCAGCAAGCGACAGGCAGGCCTCTGGCGCGCAGTCGAGCTGCTCGCGGATCGTGTGCGCGACCTCGCCGCGCCGCTCGCGCGCCAACTCAAGCCGCGCCTCGGTGCGCGCGCGAGCCTCGCGCGCTTCGGCCAAGCGCTCCTGCACCTCGCGCAAGGCTTTCTCGAAGCGCTTCAGATCGGTCTCGGCGACGGCGAGGTCGTCGGCAGCCTTGCTGCGCTCCCGCTCGGCCGATCCGATCGCGTCGAGCAGCTTGCCGCGCCTTGCCTCGATCTCGGCAGGGAGATTGGCGAGGGCGGCGAGATCGGCGCTCGTCTCCTCCTCGCGCGCGCGCAAGGTGGCGATCTGCTCGCGCGCATTGGCGATGCGCTTCTGCCAAAGCTGCTCCTGAGAATGAATCTCCTGGATGCGCTGCTGGCGGAGCCTGACCTCGCGCTCGAAACCTTCGAGCGAGGCTTCGGCGCGGGCGGCGGTCGAACGGGCCGTCGAGGCCGCGCCTTGGGCGATCTCCAATGCCGCTTCGAGCGTCGCGAGCGGGGTGAGCTCGAGCAGGGCGGCGGCGACACGGATGTCGTGCTCGCGCGCCTCATCGCCGGCCGCGCGCGTCCGCATCAGCGCCTCGGCCAGCGCGCCGAGCTTCTTGCTGTTGGCTTGCGCCTCGTGCTCGACGGCGGCAATCCTTTCGCGCGTCCGGTCGAGCGCGGCCTTGGCTTCCCTGGCCTCGACGCGAAGCGCCTTGGTGGTCTGGCCGGCCTCCTCGGCCTTGCTCGATGCGGCAGCAAGCTCCGACGATGCGGCGGTCGACCGCGCCTCGGCCCCGGCGCGCTTCTCTTTCAGCGCCTCCATGCGGCTCCGCTCGATCAGCCGCGCGCCAGCGGCGCTCGCCGTTCCGGCCTCAACGCTATAGCCGTCCCAGCGCCAGAGATCGCCGGCCTTCGACACTAGCCGCTGCCCGGGTGCAAGCCGCGCCTGGAGCTCGCGCCCGAGGCCGGCCTCGACCAGACCGATCTGAGCGAGCCTTCGTGCGAGCGCCTTCGGGGCCTTGACGAACTGGCTGAGCGCCGTTGCGCCCTCGGGTAAAGCCGGGTCCGAAGCGCCGTCGGCCGCGAGCCGCCAATGGGCGGGTGCCGCCTCGTCGCTCGCCGCGTCGAGGTCGTCGCCAAGGGCGGCGCCGAGCGCCTGCTCGTAGCCCGAACTCGACCTTGATCTCATCGATGATCGGCGTCCATTGGCCGCCCGCCTCGGGTGCCAGCAACTTCAAAATCGTGGCAAGCTCGGTCTCGACCTCCTGGCTCGCGAGCCTGGCGGCAGAGGCTTCGGCGCGCAGCTCGGATTCTGCCGCGCGCGCAGCTTCCTGCTCGGCCTCTGCGGCGAGAAGCTCGGCCTCGGTCTCATCGACCTGAGCGAGCAGCTGGGCCAGCTCGGCATTGAGGCCGGCAAGCCTGGAGGCAGCGCCGCTCTCGGCTTCGAGCCGCGCAAGCTCATCCTCGATCTCGCGCATCTGCATTTCAGAGCGCGTCCAGACGCTCGGCGATCCTCGTCTTCTCGCCTTCGAGCCGGCTTCCTTCGCCGCGCCCCTCGACCAGCGCCGTGGTCGCCTCGCTCAGCGCGAGCTCCGCGGCGGCGAGAGTTTCGGCGGCGCGCGCGACCGCCTCGCGCAGCTGCGGCTCCTCATGGTCGCGCGAGCTCGCGGCTTCGAGCCTCCGGCCCTCTTCGCCGAGCCCGCGCAAGATGCCCTCGGCCTCGGCGATATGCTCCTCCTCGCGGGCGAGGTCGCGCGAGGCTTGCGCGAGCCGCGTCTCGAGCTCGGCCTGGCGCGCCTTGGCACGCGCCTCCTCGCGCTCGAGCGCGTCACGCTCGACGCTCAAGCGATGCAGCACGGCGGCGCGCGCGGCCTCTTCGTCGCGCAACGGCTGAAGCTTCTCGGCGGCCTCGGCTTGCTGGCGCAGCGCTTCGCCCTCGGCCTTGGTCTCCTGCGCTACGGCGCCGAGCGCCAGCTGGAAAGCGGCCTCCTCGTGCTCGACCAGGGCGCACGACGCCTCCCAATGCAGGTGATGCTGAAGCGCCTCGGCCTCGCGGATCTTGCCCGAGATTTCGCGATAGCGCTGCGCCTGGCGGGCCTGGCGCCTGAGCGCCTGCAATTGCGATGACATCTGGCCGATCAGATCGGCGAGCCGGGCGAGATTGGCCTCGGTCGCGTTCAATCTGAGCTCGGCCTCGTGGCGGCGGCTATGCAGTCCGGCGATGCCGGCGGCATCCTCGAGCACGCGGCGGCGCTCCTGCGGCGGCGCGTTCACGATCTCGCCGATCCGTCCTTGGCGCACCAGAGCCGGCGAGCGCGCGCCGGTCGCGGCGTCCTCGAACAGCAGGCGCACGTCACGCGCGCGCGCATCCTTGCCGTTGACCTTGTAGGCCGAGCCCGCCTCGCGCTCGATCCGCCGCGTCACTTCGAGCATGTCGGTGTCGTTGAACTCGGCCGGCGCGGTGCGCTCGCTGTTGTCGATGAACAGCGTCACCTCGGCCATGTTGCGCGACGGCCGCTCCTGCGATCCGGCGAAGATCACGTCCTCCATCGCCGCGCCGCGCATGCTCTTGTAAGAGGTCTCGCCCATCGCCCAGCGCAGCGCCTCGAGCAGGTTCGACTTGCCGCAGCCGTTAGGCCCAACGACGCCGGTCAGCCCGGGCTCGACCAGGAGCTCGGTGGGCTCGACAAAGGACTTGAAGCCGAGAAGGCGGAGTCGGGTGATCTGCACGTGTCGGTGGCCCTTAGATTTGGAAGTCTCGGACGACTGCCTACGAAGCGCTGCTGTCATTCCCGCAAAAGCGCGAATCCAGTAAACGCCGCCAGCTACAAAACAAAGACCCGGGTTACTGGGTTGCCCGCTCAATCCGGGCAATGACAAATCGGTACCCTCACGACGAGGATTGCGGCGGCCGGGCCTGCTCGATCAAGGCCTTGATCTCGTCGTAGGTGACCTCTCCCTGCGCGGCCTTGCGGCCGTTGATGAAGAAGGTCGGGGTGCCGATCACGCCGTATTTCCGCCCCCGCTGTTTGACCTCGGTCAAGCCGTCGATAATGGTTTGATTCGAGAGGCATTTGTCAAACGTCTCGCGCGTCATCCCGCTCGACTTGGCGACTGCGTAAATCGCGTCGGGACGCACCTCCTGGCTCACCCATTCGCTCTGGCGGGTGAGGAACTGGTTCAGCAGGAAGAAATATTTGTCCTCCGGCGCGCAGCGATTGATGAGTGCCGCGTGGCCCGAGGTGTGGCCGATCGGGAACTCTCTGACGATGAAGCGCACCTTGCCGGTATCGATGAAGTCCTTCTTGAAGCGCGGGAAGATGGTCTTCTGGAAGTGCGCGCAATGCGGACAGGTGAGCGAGACATATTCGATCACGGTGGTCGGCGCGCTTGAGTTGCCCATCGCCCGCTCGCCGAGCGGGCCAACGGCCATCACCTCGGCCTGAGCCGACGCCTCGAGCGCCTTGTCGGCGGCCGCGCTGTCGCCGCCGGCGACGCCGCCACAACCGGCGAGCAGAGCCGCGAGGGCAAGCGCGATCGAGAGTTCTGGCCGCCCTTAGCAGCATGCGTTCCGCTCGCTTATTGCGCCGGCGTTCCAGCAGGCTGGCCGCCTTCAGGCGCCGGTGCGCCATCTTGCGCGGGAGCCGGCGTATCGCCTTGCGGCGTGGCGCTGCCCTCTGCCGGAGGCGTGTCGCCTGCGGCCGGGGCTGCGCTCGTGTCGACCTTCGGCACGCCGGTCATCAGCGCCTCGAAGTCCTTGACCTGATGCTCGCCTGCCAGCCGCTTGCCGTTCACGAAGAAGCTCGGCGTCGAGTCGATGCCAAACTTGTCGTGCGCGCGCTGGCGCTCATCGACGATCTTCTTGAACAGCTCCTTGTCGGCCAAGCATTCGTCGAACTTCTCCTTGGAGAAGCCCGCCTGGCGCGCGAGCTGGAGCAGCCGGTCGAGCGCCTCGGGTCCTTCGACCACCCAGCTCTCTTGGCTCTGGAACATGGCGTCGATCATGGCGAAGTAGCGGTCGGGACCGGCGCAGCGGGCGAGCATCGAGGCCCTGGCGGCGAGCCCATCGAGCGGGAACTCGCGGAAGATCAGCCGCGCCTTGCCGGTGTCGATGTATTTCGTCTTGAATTCGGGGAACACGACCTTGTCGTATTGCGCGCAATGGGGGCAGGTCATCGAGGCATATTCGACGATGACGTTCGGCGCATCGGCGGACCCGATCGACATGTCGGGCAGCTCGCCAGGCTTCATCAGCTCGGCGATGTCGGGGTCCTTTTTCGCCGCGTCAGGGTCGTACGCCTCCGCCCCTCGCTTGATGAAAAAGACATAGCCGCCGGCGAGCACCGCCGCGGCCAGCGCACATGCCAGGATGATATTGACCCTGCTGAACAGGCCCGAATGCTTGCCGTCGGACGGTTCACCCGCGGCAGGCTTGTCGGCCGGTTGTTTCTCGGTTTTCGCCACGCTTGTCTACTCCACCTGGTGCTGTTCTTGCCCGCCCCGTTGGCTTGGGCGGCCTACATTCGTTGAAAGGACCACTCCCTGGCAAGAGCGCGAAATGAGGTCGTCCGTCAACCCCTCGTGAGCTTGGCGCGGGCCAAAGCGCCAAGCCGCGACAATGCGCGCCTGAGCCCCTCGTCCTCGAAGGCTGCCGAAGCCGGCAGAACGCCGTCATCGCAGGGCTCCGGCACTGTCGGCGAGGGCGGCTTGGCACGCGCCACGGGGGCTTGCAGGATGCGCATCTCGGTGATCGCCCGATAGCCGAAATAGGTGTTCACCCGCTCGAGGATCTTGTCCGAGCGGTGCTGCACCTCGATGGCGCGGGGGCCTTCCACGCGAAGCATGAGGATCGCGCCTTCGGCGCGCCAACCCTTGGCGGCCGGGGGCGCCTCGCCCTCCTGCTGCCGCCTCGGCCAGACCAGCCGGTCGGGCATGGTGAACTTGGCGAGCTCGGCGCCGACGATGGCCGGCCATTCGCTGAGCAGCGCCGTGGTGGCGAAGCCCCGCGCCCGCGCCAGAGGGTCGAGCATGCGGGCGACAAAGGCGCCGACCGGCCGCGCCCCGCCTGCCGCCTTTGCCAGCGCTCTTCGTTCCTTGTCGTCCATCTGCTTTTCCGGTGGAGGGCCGCGCCGCCCGCTTGCTTCGCGCGAGGCGAGCTTACACCATGGCGTGCGGGGCCGGGATCGAGGAGTTCACTTTATGCAGAGGCGCGCGGCTGAGGCAGCCGGGCATCGGGCGGCGTCGATCGCGGGCGCAATGCTCGCCTGGTACGACCGCGAGCGGCGCCATCTCCCCTGGCGGGCCGAGCCCGGCGAGAAGCCCGATCCTTACCGCGTCTGGCTGAGCGAGATCATGCTCCAGCAGACCACGGTTAAGGCGGTGCTGCCGCGCTACGATCTGTTTCTGCGCAGCTGGCCCGATGTCGAGGCGCTGGCGCGCGCCGAGCTTGGCGAGGTTCTCGCCGCCTGGGCGGGGCTTGGTTATTACGCTCGCGCCCGCAACCTGCATGCCTGCGCGCGCGAGGTGGTTGAGCGTCATGGCGGGCAGTTCCCGGCGTCCGAGGCGGGCTTGCGCGCGCTTCCCGGCATCGGCGATTACACCGCAGCCGCGATCGCTGCCATCGCCTTTGGCGAGCGGGCTTCTCCGGTCGACGGCAATATCGAGCGGGTCATTGCGCGGCTGTTCGCCGTCACCACGCCTCTGCCCGACGCGAAGACCGAGATACGCGCTCTGGCACGCAGCCTCACGCCGAACGAGCGTTCCGGCGATTTCGCCCAGGCGATGATGGATCTCGGCGCCACGCTCTGCACGCCGCGCCGCCCGGCTTGCGGGCTCTGTCCGATCAGGGCGGAGTGTCGCGGATACGCGCAAGGCCTCGCCGAGGTTCTTCCGTATCGCGAGGAGAAGAGCGAACGCCCGGTGCGCCGCGGCGTGACGTTCGTCGCGTTGCGTTATGACGGCGCGGTGCTGCTCCGCGAGCGGCCGCTCAAGGGCTTACTCGGCGGCATGCTTGAGACGCCATCCTCACCCTGGGCCGAGGAGAAAGGGGACAGCGGCACGGGAACGCGACACGCGCCGCTCAAGGCCAATTGGCAGAAGCTCCCCGGCCTGGTCGAACATACGTTCACGCATTTCCACCTGGAGCTTTCCGTCTACCGCGCCGAGGTCGGGCTCGATGCCGTGCCAAAGCCTGGCGCGTCGCCTTCGCGCTGCCGCTGGCTCATGCCGCGCGAGCTTGCGGGCGCCGCGCTGCCGTCGGTGATGCGGAAGGTGCTCGGCCACGCGCTGCATGAGCGCGAGCTTCGCCCGGCGCGAAAGCGGGCCTAGAGCTCAAACAAAAAGCCAGAGCCTAGATTTCGCTCTAGGCCTGCGGTTCCATCTGGCGGCGGGCCGCCTCGCGCAGCGCGTCGATCGGCTGGAGCCGCCCTTCCGCCTCGTAATGCCAGAAGGTCCAGCCGTTGCAGGCGAGCGCGCCTTGCACATAGGCGCCGATCTTGTGGATCGAGCCTTCGGCCCCGGCGCAGGCGATCGAGCCGTCGGCCCTGACCTTTGCCTCGTGCCGCGCGACAGGGTCATACAGCGCCGTGCCGGGCGCGATCAGCCCGAGCTCGACGAGAACGCCGAAAGCGATGCGAGGCTCGGCGCGCTTGCCCTTGGCGACTTGCAAAGCGTCCTTGGGAAGCGGCGCCTCGGCGGCAAGCCGCGCTCTGGCGGCTTCCGCGTAAATCTCCTCGCGCTCGATGCCGATGTAGCCGCGGCCCAGGCGCTTGGCGACGACGGCGGTCGTGCCGGAGCCGAGAAACGGGTCGAGCACGACGTCGCCCGCATGGCTCGATGCGAGGATCAGGCGGTGCAGCAGCGCCTCGGGCTTTTGCGTCGGATGCGTCTTCCGTCCGCCATCCTGCTTCAGCCGCTCCGCCCCCGAGCAGATCGGGAACAGCCAGTCCGATCTCATCTGCAAGTCTTCGTTCAGCGCCTTCATCGCATCGTAGTTGAAGGTGTAGCGCGCCTTCTGTCCCATCGAGGCCCAGATCATCGTCTCATGCGCATTGGTGAAGCGGCGCCCGCGGAAATTCGGCATCGGGTTCGTCTTCCGCCAGATCACGTCGTTCAGCACCCAGAAGCCGAGATCCTGCAACGCGGCGCCGACGCGGAAGATGTTGTGGTAGCTGCCGATCACCCACAGGCTGCCATGCGGCTTCAGCACGCGGCGGCAGGCCGACAGCCAGTCGCGGGTGAAGGCGTCATAGACCGAGAAGCTCGCGAACTTGTCCCAATCGTCGTCGACGCCGTCGACGCGGCTATTGTCGGGGCGGCGCAGCTCGTTGTTGAGCTGGAGATTGTAAGGCGGGTCGGCGAAGACGAGATCGACGCTTGCCGGCGGCAGGCGCTTCAGCGCCTCGATGCAATCGCCGACGATGATCCTGTTCAGCGGGAGCTTGGCTCCCACCGTTTCCCCCACGCCCATGCCACCACTCACGCTTACGCAACACCAGAAGCGCGGCCATGCTGCGCGACGAGGGTAAAGGCGGCCTTAACCCCGCGATTGGCTTGGCCCGTGAGCCGTGCCAAAACGGCGCGGAGAGCCCGTCGTGCCGAGGGGGCGGATGTCGAAGCTGCACAGGCGAAGCTTGCTTCAGGCGGCTCTCGGGTTTGCAGCATTGCCGGTGTTCGGCGGCCGCCTCGCCAGCGCGTCTCGGTCGGGAAGCGAATCTCAGCAGAAAGGTGTCGATCGGGCCATGGCTAAGGACATCGTGATGCTGCACGGCGCCAATGCCGGCGGCTGGTGCTTCGACAATTTCGCCAAGGTGTTCGAGGGGCAAGGCTTCACCTGCCACGCGCCCGACTTGATCGGTCACGGCAAGAACAAGGCAAGCGCCATGAACGCGCTGGTCGGCATCGGCATCGCCGACTATCGCGCCGAGATGGAGGCCTTCCTCAAGACATTCGATACGCCGCCGGTCCTGCTCGGCCATTCGATGGGCGCGGTCATCGCCCAGCAGCTCGCCGCGCAGGGCATGGCGCGGGCGCTGATCCTGGTGAGCCCGGCGCCGCGTGCCGGTATTCTGCCGCCGACCGGCGGCGAGAAGCAGCTCGACCAGGACCTGATGGGGCTTGGCGCCTTCTGGAAGAGCGTGCTCCCGCCTGATTTTGCGCTCGCCTGCATCTATTCACTGAACAAGATACCGCAGTCGGAGCAGCGCGCGGTGTTCGATAAATTCGGTCCCGAGTCGGGGCTCGCTTTCTTCCAGCTGTTCTTTTGGATGCTCGATGTGACCGGCGCGACCGTCGTCGCCACCGACAAGGTGCGCTGCCCGGTGCTTTGCCTGTCCGGCACCGACGACAAGCTGGTGTCGCTGTTGACCGCGCGCGCCACGGCAGCGGCATATCCGAACGCGCCGTTCTGGGAGCTTCAGGGCCACGGCCACATGCTGCTGGTCGAGCCCGGCGCCGACGAGATCGCCCAGCACATCGCCGGCTGGATCCCCGCCTAGATCACTCCGCGTCGGGGTTGGGGAGAGGCAGGTCGCTGCCGCCCGCGATCAGGCTCAACGCCCGCTCGATCGGCGAGAACGAGCGGCGGTGGTGGCTGCACACGCCGTGCTTCTTGATGGCCGCAGCGTGCTCCGGCGTGCCGTAGCCCTTGTTGCTGTGCCAGGCGTAGCGACGGTAGCGGCGCGAGAGCTTCACCATCAGCCGGTCGCGCGTGACCTTGGCGACGATCGAGGCGGCGGCCACCGATAGCGACAGCCCGTCGCCGCCGATCACGGCGCGCGCCCTGCATGGGAAGCGCTTGGGTATGATGTTGCCGTCGATCAGCGCGGCGCCGATCGGCACGCCTAGCCCGCGATAGGCGGCGCGCATACCCCACAGGCTCGCCTGGAGGATGTTGATGCGGTCGATCCGCTTGACCGGCCCGATCACCACCGACACCAGCGAGGTGGCGATGATCTCGGCGTAGCGATCCTCGCGCACCTCGGGCGTTAGGACTTTCGAATCGTTGAGCCCTTCGGGGATGCGCTCGGGATTGAGGATAACCGCCGCGACCACGACCGGCCCGGCCCAGGGTCCGCGGCCGGCCTCGTCGATGCCGGCGACCGGGCCCCCATATTGGTCCATCAGCGCCGCTTCGAGGTCGAAGGTGGGCTCGGGCTTGGGGGCTAGAACTCTCGCGGCGAATCCCATGTCCTGGAACTTCGCGCAAATCGACCGCCTATTGCAACGTGTGACCGTTGCAGAGCCGGCTTCTGTGGAAAACCGCGATCGAAGCCGCCGTCGCCAACGCGTTGGCGACTAAGCGCGCCGCGGGTGGCTGCCGGCTCTTTGCGGCAGGACCAGGATGCAAGCGATCATCAACACCGCGACGACCAGGGAGGCCAGCGGGCGGCTGAAGGCAAGCCCGCCATGGTCGAGCGGCTTGTCGATGAAATCCCCGACCGTCGCCCCGAGCGGCCGCGTGAGGATGAACGCTGCCCAGAACAGCATCACGCGCGATGTGCCGGTCCAGAAATAGGCCGCTGCCAGCACCGCCAATCCGGCCGCGAACACCAACGCACCGCCTTCGTAGCCGAGCCCCGCATCGGCAACCCAATCGCCGAGCGCCGTTCCCAATGTTTGCGAGAAGGTGATCGCCGCCCAGTAGAACGCCTCGACTTTGGGCGTGCTGACGGTGTCGACCGAAATTGAGCCGAGCGACCAGTACCACAGGCCGAGCACGGCCATGAGGCATCCGAATAGCAGCAACGAGCCGCCGGGATAGCCGATGCCCAAGGAGCGGGTAGCGAAGTCGGCCATCGTCGTGCCGGCGGTGGTCGAGGCGACGATCACCGCCCAATAGAGCAAGGGATGAAATTTCTTGGCGGCGATCTGGATCGCGACCAGCACCAGCAAAACCGAAAGGAAGATCGCCGAGCTGACGAGGTAGCCGAGATCCATCGTCATGCTGAATGTATCGCCGCCCGTCTCACCGAGCGTGGTGGCGAGGATCTTGATGATCCAGAAGCCGAGCGTGACTTCGGGGATCTTGGTCGCATGCAGATTGGCGGCGGCTTGCATGCACAAGCTTCTGCCAGCCTCCGACCTGGCACGCAAGCCAGCGTGCCGGGCGCAGTTTTTTCTCCCTAGAGCAGGCTGAGCTGCTGGCCGGGAAGGGAAGGGGGCGTGAATTTATCGCTTCTGAGCTCGACCGAGCTCTGGTTCAGCCCAAGCCGCTGGGCCGCGAGCTCGAATCTGCGGCCGAGCATCCAGGCGTAAGGCCCTTCGCCAACCATGCGCTCGCCCCATTTGGCATCGTAAAGCTTGCCGCCTCGCGTCGAGCGCATCAGCGACAGCACGCGGTTGGCGCGGTCGGGGCAGTTCGCCTTGAGCCATTCGGTGAACAGATCGCCGATCTCGAGCGGCAGCCTGAGCAGGACGTAGCCCGCGTTCTTGACGCCGATCGATGCCGCGCGCTCCAGAATGCGCTCCATCTCCATGTCGGTCAGCCCGGGGATGACCGGCGCCACCATGACCGAGGTTGGCACGCCGGCGTCGACCAGACGCTGCAAGGTCTCGAGCCGCTTGTCGGGCGTGCTGGCGCGCGGCTCCATGGCGCGGGCGAGCTTGCGGTCGAGCGTGGTGACCGAGAGCGCGACCTTGACCAGCCCGCGCTCGGCCATCGACTTCAAGAGGTCGAGGTCGCGCAGCACCAGCGCCGACTTGGTGACGATGCCGACCGGGTGGTTTGCCGCGCTCAAGACCTCGAGGATGCGCCGCATGATGCGGTAGCGCCGCTCGACCGGCTGATAGGGATCGGTGTTGGTGCCGATGGCGATGGTGCGGACTTTGTAGCCCGGCTCGGCCAGCTCGCGCTCCAGCGCCTGGCCGGCATTGGTCTTGGCGAACAGCTTGGTCTCGAAGTCGAGCCCCGGCGACAGCCCGAGAAAGGCGTGGGTCGGCCGCGCGAAGCAATAGATGCAGCCATGCTCGCAGCCCCGATAGGGGTTGATCGAGCGGTCGAAGCCGATATCGGGGGATTCATTGCGCGTGATGATACGCCGCGCCGGCACCTCCTGCACCTCGGTCGCCAGCGCCTCGAGCTCGGCAAGCGATTCCCAGCCGTCGTCGGTGGGCTCGTAGCCAATCGGCTCGAAACGGCCGGAGCGGTTGGTCTGCGCGCCCCTGCCGTGACGGCGGCCGGCGGCGACGCCCCCCGCTTCGAGCGGGAAGCTGTCCAATTCGTTGGATTTCCGGAGCGAGACTGACATGCGCTCTATATAGCCGCGCCATGAGAACAAATCAAGAACATTGCCGGGATTATCGCAAGTGACGATTGCCGGGCCAAAATGGGCGGTATAAGCCGTGGCGCCATGATCTCGGTGATCATCCCAACTTTCAATGCCGAACAGACGCTCGGCCCGACTCTCGGCGCGCTCGTGCCGGCCGTGGTCGACGGCCTGGTGCAGGAGGCAATCCTGGTCGACGGCGGCTCGACCGACGAGACCTGCCTAATCGCCGATGCCGCCGGCACGCAGCTGATCATTGCCGACCGCGGGCGCGGCTCCCAACTCGACGCGGGCGCGGCCGAAGCGCGTGGTGACTGGCTGCTGTTCCTTCATGCCGACACCGTGCTCGAGCCGTCATGGGCCGAGGAGGCCAAAGGCTTCATCGAGCGGGTCGAGAGCGGGCGGCGCCGGCAGGCGGCGGCCTTCTTCCGCTTCGCGCTCGACGACGACGGGATGATGCCGCGGCTGATGGAGAAGATGGTCTCGCTGCGCTGCTTGCTGTTCGCGCTCCCCTATGGCGATCAGGGCCTGCTCATCTCGCGCAACTTCTACAACCGGCTCGGCGGCTTTCGCCCGCTACCGCTGATGGAGGACATCGATCTCGTGCGCCGCCTCAAGCGGCGCGAGATCGTGATGCTCACTTCGCGCGCGGTGACGAGCGGCGTGCGCTATCGGAGCGAAGGCTATCTCGCGCGGAGCCTGCGCAATCTCGGCTGCATGCTGCTCTATTACCTTCGCGTGCCGCCGCGCGTGCTTGCGCGCCTCTATGGCTAGAGGCGCGGCGCCGCGCACACACTGCGCCGCGTTCGCGCATCGCCTCGTCATCATGGCCAAGAGCCCGCGCCGCGGCGCCGTCAAGCGGCGGCTCGCGCGCGAGGTCGGCGAGGGCGCGGCGCTCAGTCTCTATCGCTCATGCCTCACTCATTCGGTCTTGCGGCTTGCGGGCGATCCGCGCTGGACGACGCTCCTCGCCGTTGCGCCCGACAACTCCATCTCGGCTAGCTTCTTTCCTCGCCACCGAGGCACGGCGCACTTGCCGCAAGGAGGCGGCGATCTCGGGCGCCGTATGCAGCGCCTGTTCGATCGCCTGCCGCCAGGACCGGCCATCGTCGTCGGCAGCGACATCCCTGCGATTGCGCCTGAGCGCATTGCCGAAGCCTTCGCGCTGCTCGGGCGCCACGATGCGGTGCTTGGTCGGGCGCTTGACGGCGGCTATTGGCTGATCGGGCTGAAGCGGTCCCCGCGCGTGCTTGCGCCGTTCGCCCATGTCCGCTGGTCGGGCCCGCATGCGCTCGACGATACACTCGCTAACCTCAAGGGAGCGCGCGTCGCCTTCGCCGCGACGCTCGGCGACGTCGATACGCGCGAGGATTATCTGGCGCTCCGGATCTCTGCCGGGCGCGTTGTTTTGGCGGCGCCAGACGCCCAAAGTGGGCCTAGCCAGCTTAAATCAAACTTAAGGAGCTTCGGATAGGTCACTGAAACTATAGAGATTAAGGGCAAACTCAATGCTCATCGCTTTGGTCGATCCGAGCCGCACCACTCGATTGATAGTCACCCGCATGCTCGAAGCGCGCGGCCACCAAGTTGTGCCGTTCGACGACGAGCGCGAGGCGCTCGCCCGCATCAAATCCGACCCGTTCATCGAGGCGCTGATAACCAGCGCCGAATTGAAGCACATGTCAGGCGTCGAGCTCTGCTGGGAAACGCGTTTGCTTACGACCTGCCGCCGGCCGATCTACGTCCTGATGATGTCGAGCCAATACGATCAGCGCAGTCTGATCGAGGCGTTGGACTCAGGTGCGGACGATTTCATCGGCAAGCCGCCGCTCGCCGAGGAACTTTACGCGCGGCTCCGCGCTGCCGAGCGACTTGCTTCGATGCAGCGCGAGCTGATCAGGCTCGCAACCACCGACCCGCTCACCGGTCTCTCCAATCGCCGCGGCTTCTTCGAGCAGGCAACCGAGCTTTGCGCGCGCATGGTTCCGCCGGCGGGCAACCTGTCAGCGATCATCCTCGACATCGACAATTTCAAGCAAATCAACGACTCGTTCGGGCATGAGACCGGCGACGAGGCGATCTGCGCCTGCGCTCGCGCCGCGTTCCTAAGCGAGGCCGTGGTCGGGCGGCTGGGCGGCGATGAGTTCGCGCTGCTGCTCGAGGACCGCACCTTGACGCAAGCCGTCACGATCGCCGAAGGCTTGCGCACGCGTCTCGCCGCGCAGCCCTTTGACACCGGCAAGGGCCGCATCATGTTGACGTGGAGCCTTGGCGTCGGCGAAGGCCGGGCCGGCGAAACCGTCGACGAGATTCTCGCCCGCGCCGACGCCGCGCTTTACGACGCGAAGCTTCAGGGGCGCAACCGCGTAGTCGGCGCGCCGGCGAGCGTGCTGGTGCGCGCCACGATCGGCACCGACCACCTGGCTCGCGCCTGCGCGGTGTAGCGTCGGGAAGCTGAGCCTAGCCGCTCGTCTTCACGACTTTCGCCGTCTTCTTCTTCCGCTTTTCCAAAAGCCGCGGCATGATCTCGACGAACGAGCAGGGGCGGTGGCGATTGTCGAGCTGCGCCTTGAGGATGCCGTTCCAGGCGTCCTTGCAAGCCCCGGGCGATCCGGGCACGCAGAAGATATAGGTGCCCTCGGCGACACCGCCGCAAGCGCGCGACTGCACCGTCGAGGTGCCGACGGTCTGGTAGCTCAGCATGTGGAATAGCGCCGAGAAGCCATCGATCTCCTTCTCGAATAGCGGTCTGACTGCTTCGGGCGTCACGTCGCGTCCGGTGAAGCCGGTGCCGCCGGTGGTGATGACCACGTCGATTTTGGAATCCTTGATCCAGCGCTTCAGCTGCTTGCGGATCGATTTCACGTTGTCCTCGGCGATGGCGTGCTCGGCGAGCTCGTGACCGGCCTCCTTGAGCAGACTGACCAGAAGAGGGCCCGATTTGTCGGTCTTGTGCGTGCGCGTGTCCGAGACCGTGAGCACGGCGATGCGCACGGGGATGAAGGGGCGGCTGTCGTCGAAGCGGCTCATGGCGTCTCCAGCGCCTTCTTTACCAAGAGGAGGTCGCGCCAGGCGAGCCGTTTGTCGGCGCCGTTGCGCAACAGATAGGCGGGATGGAGCATGGCGAGCGTCGGGATGTCGCCCGCGGCGCTCCGGTAGCTCAGCCATTTGCCCCTGAGCCGCATGATGCCTTCGCTCACGCCGAGGATGCTCTTGGCCGCGGCGCCGCCGAGCAGCACCAGCACTTGCGGCGCGAGCAGCTCGATCTGCCGGGCGAGGAACGGCGCGCAGGCCTCGATCTCCTCGCCCGTCGGCGTGCGGTTGCCGGGCGGGCGCCAATAGACCGTGTTGGTGATGTAGACGCTCGTCTCGTCGAGACCGATCGCCGCCAGCATGCGGTCGAGCAGCTGTCCGGCGCCGCCGACGAAGGGCTTGCCTTGCAGATCCTCGTCGCGGCCCGGGGCCTCGCCGATCAGCATGAGGCGAGCCTGTTCGCTGCCGCGGGAGAAGCAGAGGCTCTTCGCCGTGCGCTTCAGCCCGCAGCCATCGAACTGGCCGACCAGCGCTTCGAGCGCGGCTAGGGAGGTAGCCTCGCCGATGCGGCCCCAGTCGAAGGAGCTCGCGGCGGCAACCGCGGGATTGGGCGCGGCCTGGCGCGGGGCGGGTTTTGCCTTGGCGATCTCGGGGACGAGCAGGGCAAAGCTGTCGACCGGCTCGTCACCGATCGCCTCGTCGACGCCCATGGCCGCATACCAGTCGAGGAGCGCCCTTGCGTCGCCGATTTCCGCTGTCGCCATTTGCCTTGCCCGCCGCGATTTCTTATGTGTCATTGCCCGCTTCGATCGGGCACGCCAGTATCCCCGACTCGTCAGGCCGGCGAAAGCCGGTACCCAGCAAAATCGGTCCTATTTGGAGCTTCAGCCTTGAGCGAGGTCATCGAGCGCGAGACCATGGAGTTCGACGTCGTGATCGTCGGCGCCGGCCCTGCCGGCCTCGCCGCAGCGATCAGGCTGAAGCAGCTCGCGGCTAGAAGCGGCAAGGACGTCTCGGTCGTCGTGCTGGAGAAGGGCTCTGAGGTCGGCGCCCATATCCTGTCCGGCGCGGTGATCGACCCCGCAGGCCTCGACAAGCTCATCCCCGATTGGCGCGAGCAGGGCTCCCCGCTCAAGACCAAGGTCAGCGAGGATTGCTTCTACTATCTTTGGAAGTCGGGCGGCATCCGCGTGCCCAACATCTTCATGCCGCCGCTGATGAGCAATCACGGCTGCTATATCGGCAGCCTGGGCAGCCTCTGCCGCTGGCTCGGCGAGCAGGCCGAGCAAGCCGGCGTCGAGATCTATCCCGGCATCGCCGTGACGGAAGCGATCTTCGGCGCGAACGGCGCGGTCGAGGGCGTCATCACCGGCGACAAGGGCATCGCCCGCGACGGCACGCACAAGGACAGCTACACGCCGGGCATCGCGCTCCGCGGCAAATATACCCTGATCGCCGAGGGCGCGCGTGGCTCGCTCTCCAAGCAGCTCATCAAGAAGCTCGGGCTCGACGCGGAATCGGGGACACAGAAATTCGGCATCGGGCTGAAGGAGCTGTGGGAGGTGCCCGCCGACAAGCACAGGCCGGGCCTCGTGCAGCACACCATGGGCTGGCCGCTCGACGACAAGACTGGCGGCGGCTCGTTCCTCTATCATTTCGGCGAGCGGCTGGTGTCGGTCGGCTTCGTCGTGCATCTCGACTACGCCAATCCATATCTCAACCCGTTCCAGGAATTTCAGCGCGCCAAGACCCATCCGCGCATCCGCGAGCATCTTGAAGGCGGCAAGCGCATCGCCTATGGCGCGCGCGCTCTGACCGAGGGCGGCTGGCAAGCGATCCCCAAGCTCGTCTTCCCCGGCGGCGCGCTGATCGGCTGCTCCGCGGGCTTCATGAACGTGCCCCGCATCAAGGGCTCGCATAACGCCATGCTGTCAGGGATGATGGCGGCCGAGGCCGCGTTCGCCGCGATCGAGGCCGGCCGCTCGGGCGATGTGCTCGACGCCTACCCGGCCGCGGTCAAGGCGTCGGACATGGCCAAGGAGCTCAGGAAGGTTCGCAACGTGAAGCCGCTCTGGTCGCGGCTCGGCACCATCGCCGGAGTCATGCTTGGCGGCGTCGACATGTGGCTCAACACCATCCTCCCGTTCCTGCCGCACACCTTGAAGCACCTGAAGCCCGACTATGCCAGCTTGACCAAGGCGTCGGCGGCGCGGCCGATCGTCTACGAGAAGCCCGACGGCAGGATCACCTTCGACATCCTCTCCTCGGTGTTCATCTCGGGCACCAATCACGAAGAAGACCAGCCGGTGCATCTGCGCCTGACCGATCCCAATATCCCGATCGAGCAGAATCTCCCGGAATACGCCGAGCCGGCGCAACGCTATTGCCCGGCACTGGTCTATGAGGTGGTCGGCGAAGGGGACAAGCTCAGGTTCCAGATCAACGCGCAGAACTGCGTCCACTGCAAGACTTGCGACGTGAAGGACCCGGCGCAGAACATCAATTGGGTGCCGCCCGAAGGCGGTGACGGGCCGAACTACGTTAATATGTGAGTTTGCCGCGCTCGGGCGAAATCGCCGCGGGTCGGCGGCCACAAACGCGCCGCGATTGGGCTTCAAGTAGGCGGGAACAGCCTTTCGTCGAGCAGCTTTTGGTTTGCAGACGGGCAATAAAAACGCGTAACCTTGGCCGGGGATTTTTCTCATAACCGCGTTCCTGGGGCGGCATCATCGCCGAGCCGATATGACGATTATGGAAGGTGCGACTCTGCGCAGATGGGCGCGGAGGTCGCTTTTGATCGTGGCAATTCTCGCGGCTCCCGCGGCCTATTCGGAGGTCGCGCCCTCCGATGCCGACAATGGCCCGCCCGGAACTTTGCTCGGCAATTATCTGTCGGGCCGGATGGCTCGTGGCGACCACGACACCATCGCCGCCGCCGATTTCTATTCCAAGGCCTTGGCCGAGGATCCCGGCAACGAGATCATTCTGGAGCAGGCTTTCCTGCTCGAGGCCGCCGCGGCGCATTGGGATCGCGCCATCCCGCTCGCCAATGACCTCGTCAAGATCGAGCCGTCGCACCGCATCGCCCAGTTCCTGCTTGGCTGCGACGCGTTCAAGCGCGGCGACTACAAGGAAGCCGACGAGCATTTCTCCGCCGCCCGCCAGGGTCCGATCGCCGATCTCACTTCGACTCTCGCCCGCGCCTGGGTTGAGCAGGCCGCCGGCAAGACCGACGAGGCCTTCGCCACGCTCGACAGCCTGAGCGACGCCGACTGGGCGCAGTTCTATCAGCGCTATCATCGCGCCCTGATCGCCGACGTCGCCGGCCGGCATGACGTCGCCCGCCAGGCCTTCGCCCAGGCCTTCAAGAAGAACCCGTCCACGCTCAGGGTGGCCGACGCCTATGCGCGCCACGCGGTGAACGACAACAACCGCAAGCTCGCCCACCAGACACTCAAGACCCACATCGCCAAATCCTCGACCCATCCTCTGTCCGAGGCCCTGCTCGCCGACATCGACTCCGGCAAGGTGCCGCCGCTGCTCGTCGTCACGCCCGCTGACGGCCTCGCCGAGGTTTTCTACGGCATCGGCGATGCTCTCGCCGGCGAGGGCGGGCTCGACATGGGCATTATCTTTCTGCAATTCGCGCTGTACGTTAAGCCCGACTTCCCGCTCGCTTACGTCGCGCTCGCCGAGGCCTATGAGGGCGCCAAACGTTACGATCTCGAGATGGAGGCCTTCGACAAGGTCGACAAGGACTCCCCGCTCTGGCTGAACGTCCAGATCCAGAAGGCCTTCGCGCTCAATTCGCTCGACCGCGTCGACGACGCCAAAGTGCTGCTCGACCAGCTGATCGCCACCGACCCCAAGGACGTCCGCCCGTTCGATGCGCTCGGCAACATCCTGCGCGCGCATGAACGCTACGGCGAGGCGCGCGAGTCCTATTCGAAGGCGATCGCGCTCATTCCCAAACCGGGCCATGAGAACTGGACGCTGTTCTATTCGCGCGGCGTTTCCAACGAGCGGCTGAAGGATTGGCCGGCTGCCGAGTCCGATTTCAAGCAGGCGCTCGAGCTGTCGCCTGAGGAATCGCTGGTGCTGAATTATCTCGGCTACACCTGGGTCGATCAGGGCCGCAATCTAAAGACGGCCATGGACTACATCCGCAAGGCGGTGAAGCTCAAGCCCGACGATGGCTATTACGTCGACAGCCTCGGCTGGGCCTATTTCCGGCTCGGCAATCTGCCGGCGGCGGTCGAGAATCTCGAGCGCGCCGTCGAGCTCAAGCCTGACGATCCGATCATCAACGATCATTTGGGCGATGCCTATTGGCGCGTCGGGCGGACGCTTGAGGCCAAATATCAGTGGCAGCAGGCGCTTACGCTGAAGCCCGAGGACGATCAGGTGGTCACCTTGAAGCAGAAGATCGAGATGGGCCTGCCGGCCGTGGCCGAGACCAAGGCCGCCGCAGAGCGGACCCAGACCGGCCAGAAGGCGTCCGAATAGACCGCCGCGTCCGCCCATGGGGGCCCGCGTGTCGACGACCCTGAGCGACATCGCTCGGGCCAAGATCAATCTCACCTTGCAGGTGCTCGGACGGCGGGAAGACGGCTACCACGAGCTTGTAAGTCTGGTCGCGTTCGCCAGGGCAGGCGACGCCATAGAGCTTGAGCCTTCGGGAGAGCTTGGCCTCAGCGCCGCCGGGCCGTTTGCCGGGGCGCTTGGCGGCGACAATCTGATCCTCACCGCAGCAAGGGCCGCGAGCGCGCTGAAGCCGGGGATCAGGCTCGGTCATTTTCGGCTGATCAAGGAGCTTCCGGTCGCTGCGGGTCTCGGCGGCGGCTCGGCCGACGCCGCGGCTGCCTTGCGGCTGATTGCGCGCGCCAATCCCGGCAAGCTCGCCGAGACCGACCTCGCCACGCTGGCGCGGGAGCTCGGCTCCGACGTGAACGTCTGCCTCGCCAGCCAGCCGGCGCTGATTACCGGACGCGGCGAGAAGGTTGCCTATGTGCGCGGCTTCCCGTCTTGCGCGGTGCTGCTGGCCAATCCGCGCATTCCGCTTGCCACCGCGCCGGTCTATGCCGCGCTCCGCGCAGAGAAGCTTGCCGTCGCGCCCGAGCCGGTGAAGGTCCCGGATTTCGGCGGCGATTTTGCAATTCTCGTCGACTACTTGCTGCCGCGCGGCAACGATCTCGAGGGCCCCGCCGCAGGGCTCGTGACCAAGATCAGGGAGGTGCTGGCGACGCTGCTCACGCTCCCCGGCGCACGCATCGCGAGACTCTCGGGAAGCGGCCCGACCTGCTTGGCCCTGTTCGCCCGCAACGAGGAGGCCGAGCGCGCCGCCGCGGCGCTCGCCAAGAGCCATCCCGACTGGTGGATCGCCGCGAGCGGGCTTGCCTAGAGCATGATCCCCAAAAAAGGGGTGATTTCGGACTAGAACGGACGGTCGACGCAGAACTCGATGGCCTCGAGCAGCGCCGACTTCACCTCGCTGTCGGCGAAGATGGCGAGCGCGTCGCGGGCGATCGAGCCGTAATGCCGGGCGCGCTCCATGGTGTCGAGCAGCGCGTTGTGGCGCTTCATCAGCGCCATGGCCTCGGCGAAATCGTTCTCGCCGATTTCGCCGTCTTGCAGCGTGCGCTGCCAGAACGCGCGCTCGGTGGCGTTGCCGCGGCGATAGCACAACACCACGGGGAGCGTGATCTTGCCCTCGCGGAAATCGTCGCCGACGCTCTTGCCGAGCATCGCCGGCTCGCCCGAATAGTCGAGCGCGTCGTCGATTAGCTGGAAGGCAAGGCCGAGATTGCGCCCGTATGAGCGCAACGCCGCGGTTTCCGATTTCGGGCGAAGCGCGATCACCCCGCCGACCTCAGCCGCGGCGGCGAACAATGCCGCGGTCTTGGCGTCGATCACGGCGAGATAATCGTCCTCGGTGGTCTCGGTGTTCTTGGCGGTGGTGAGCTGCATCACCTCGCCCTCGGCGATGACCGCCGCGGCGTCGGCCAGGATGCGCAACGCGCCGAGCGAGCCGACATCGACCATCATCTTGAAAGCCTGGCCGAGCAGGAAGTCGCCGACCAGCACGCTCGCCTCGTTGCCCCAAACCAACCGCGCCGCGGTCTTGCCCCGGCGCAGATTGCTCTCGTCGACAACGTCGTCGTGCAGCAGCGTCGCGGTATGCATGAACTCGACGCTCGCCGCGAGCCGCACATGGCCGTCGCCCTGATAGGAGCACAGCTTGGCGGCAGCGATGGTCAGCATGGGGCGCAAACGCTTGCCGCCGGAATCGATCAGATGGCGCGCGAGCTCCGGGATCAGCTCGACATTCGAGCGCGCCCGGTCGAGGATGATGCGGTTGACATGGGCCATGTCCTCCTCGACAAGCGCAACCAGCGGCCGAAGGCTCGCCTTCGGGTCGCGGCTGCCGGAAAGCTTGACGACAACTCCCAAGGGTATTTCTCCTAACTCCTCCTAAGCGGACGGATATTGTCGGCGGGGAGAGCCGCCGAGGTCAAGGCGCTCCCGGCATTGAGGCTTACGCACAAGGGCTGGTCGGGGCAATGAAGGAATTGTTGCGCTCAAACGACGCGGTGCTGCTGTCTTACGTCAGCTCGCTGCTGGAGGAGGACGCTATCGGCTTCATGGTCGCCGACACCAATATGAGCGTGCTCGAGGGCTCGATCGGCGTCCTTCCGAGGCGTATCCTGGTCGAGAGCGACAAGATCGCACAGGCGCGCCGGATTCTCACCGAGGCCGGCATCGGCCATGTCATCTCCGAAGACAAGACCTGACCCGCGTGGCGCGCGCAAAAGCGCGAACACCGTCGACGATTTCCTCGGCGGGCGCCTGAGCGTCGTCCAGCCCCGTGGCGGCCACAGGGCGGGGAGCGATGCGGTGTTCCTCGCCGCCGCGGTCAAGGCGCGGGAAGGCGAGAGCGTGCTCGATGCGGGCGCGGGCGTCGGCGTGGCGGGGCTTTGTCTTCTCGCGCGCATCCCCGGCCTCGATGTGACTGCGGTCGAGATCGACGCCAATCTTTGCGCGCTCGCCAGTAAGAATGCCGAGCGGAATGGCTTCGCCAACAGCTTCGCCACCGTCAATGCCGACGTGACGGGAGCAGCCAAGACGCTCCGTGAGGCAGGTCTCGTGCGCGAAGGCTACCGTCACGTCATCGCCAACCCGCCGTTCCATACGCAAGGAAACGTGCGAGCCGCCCCCGATAGAGCGCGGGCCACGGCGCACGTGATGGGCGAGGGCGGCCTTTCCGCCTGGATCAAGTTCTGCACGTCTTACGCCGCGCCCAAGGGGCAGCTGACGCTGATCCATCGCGCCGAATGTCTTGGCGAGCTGCTCGGCCTGTTGGAGCGGAGGTTCGGCGATGTCACGATCTTCCCGCTATTTCCCAAGCTCGGCGATCCGGCGACCCGCATCATCGTTCAAGGGCGCAAAGGGAGCCGCGCGGGAGTGAGGCTGCTCCGGGGCCTCGTGTTGCATGAGCCCGATGGACGCTACACCGAAGGCGCCGAGGCCGTGTTGCGGGATGGGGCGGCGCTTTCGCTCGACTAGGCGGCGGGGCAAAAGGGAGGGCCGCCGCCCGGGGGGAGAGACGGCAGCCCTCATTCGCCCGAGCGTGAGGAGAAAACCTCGGGCCCGCGAGGCCCGCCAGCGGCGGACCTCGGCGTTCGGTCGCTAGTACCAGCGCGGCTGGCAGTTGTACTGGAGCCACCAGGGATAAGGCCGGTATCTCGAATAGCCGTATTGCTTGTAGTGAGGCTTCTGGATGTAACCGTAGTTGTGGCGGTTGTTGTCGTAGTTCTTCCAGTTCCGGCCATTGTCCCAGTTTCGGCCGTTGTCCCAATTGCCGTTTCGGTCATGGGCGCTCGCGGGTGAGGTTGCGCCAAGCGCGATGAAGGCAAGCGCGGCTACTGCCAGCAGAGTCTTTTTCAGCATCGTTTGTCACTCCGGCTTTCCGGCGTCGACGCGCCGGTTCACGCTAAGTCCCTCGACATTGGTGCTGTTGTAGAGCGCTCGCGCTGAACCGCGACTGAGGGCGCCGTTCATCTGCCGTTCAGCAAAACCACGATGGAGGGCGGTGCCGGAAAAGCGAAGGGCCACTCCCTTTCGGGAATGGCCCTTCAAAGTCACATCGGCGCCTAGGCGGCGCTCGAGACTAGTACCAGCCGCGATAATAGCGGCCGCGCCAATAGGGATAATAGGCGTAGGGATAGTTGTAGGCGTAGGCATACGGCCGGTAATAGCGGGGGCCGTAATAGCCGTAACGGGGTCCGACATAGACGTTCACGCCGGGACCGCCCCAGCCGCGACGCCAACCGGCTTCCGCTGAGTTCGGGGACAGTGTGACAAAGGCGAGTACGAGGGCGCCAAGTGCCACGACGAAGGTCGCAAGCTTGCTCATTTAGGTCCTCCTGGAGATAGAGCGGCGCTTCTTCGCCCGGAAAACGCGCCGCCCGGGGTGGGTGTTCCCACCTTCAAACCCAACTATAGCAACGATATCGAGCTCCCTGGTGATGCCTTCAAGACTTGCGTTAACCAAACGCTTAAGCGTGCCCCTTTCTGGCCTCGTTTGGGACGGAATTGCCGCGCCCGCCTTGATTTAACCCTTCTGCCCTATACTTTAGGCCCCCATGAGCAATCTCTCCATCGCAGCCAACCCGCCTGACCGCGCGGCCTGGCTGAGCTATCTGCCGGAGTCCTGGACCAAGCGCGGACCGGTCGTGCCGGTGCTCCGGCTCAGCGGCGCGATCGGCATGGTCACTCCGCTCCGTCCCGGCCTCTCGCTCTCGACCATCGCGTCGGCCATCGAGAAGGCGTTCGCCATGCGCGGCGCCAAGGCCGTCGCCATCCAGATCAACTCGCCCGGCGGCTCGCCGGTGCAGTCGATGCTGATTTACAAGCGCATCAGAGCGCTCGCCGAGGAGAAGGGGCTCAAGGTCTATGTCTTCGCCGAGGATGTCGCGGCCTCCGGCGGCTATCTGCTCGCGCTCGCGGGCGATGAGATCTACGCCGACCCGAGCTCGATCATAGGCTCGATCGGCGTCATCACCGCGGGTTTCGGCCTGGACAAGCTGATCGAAAAGATCGGCGTTGAGCGCCGCGTTTATACCGCCGGCGAAAGCAAGGACAAGCTCGATCCGTTCCTGCCCGAGAAGCCCGAGGATGTGGAGCGGATCAAGTCGCTCCAGCGCGACGTGCATGCGACCTTCATCGACCTCGTCAAGGAACGGCGCGGCTCAAAGATCGCCAATGCCGATGATAATCTGTTCACCGGCGACTATTGGTCCGGCAAGCGCGCCCTCGAGCTCGGCCTGATCGACGGGCTCGGCGATCTCCGCACCAAGATGCGCGGTGTGTTCGGCGAGGACGTGCGGCTCAAGCTGGTGGCGCCGTCGACCTCGTGGTTTCGCCGCAAGCGCAGTATCTTCGCCGAAGCCGGCGGCTTCGATTTCAGCTTCTCACCCGGCGGGTTCGCCGCCGATCTCATCTCGGCGATCGAGACGCGGTCGCTCTGGTCACGCTTCGGACTTTAGCCATGCCGCCGATCTTTCTCCTCGTCGCCGCCGGCGCCGGCCTGTTCTTCGCCAGGCGCTGGTACACCAACGAGCGGCAGCGCGTCGCCGCCGCGCTGCGCGCCGCCGAGGAGGCTCTTCAGCAGCGCGATCAGGAGGCCATCCCGCTCGATCGCGACCCGGCGACCGGAATCTACCGTCCACGGCACGTGTCGCACGGCTCTGGCCATTAACGCGCCGGCCATTGTTATCCATGCAAAGCTGTGGCTACTGACGCGCGACAGAACGCCATGGCCAAGACACCCACAGCCGAGACACCCAGATCCGATAGCCCGAAGACCTCGTTCCAGGACCTGATCCTGACGCTCGAGCGCTTCTGGGCCGACCAGGGCTGCGTGATCCTCCAGCCTTACGACATGGAGATGGGGGCGGGGACCTTCCACCCGGCGACGACCTTGCGCTCGTTAGGGCCCAAACCCTGGCGCGCCGCTTACGTGCAGCCCTCGCGCCGCCCCAAGGACGGCCGCTACGGCGAGAACCCGAACCGGCTCCAGCACTATTATCAGTTCCAGGTGATCCTGAAGCCGTCGCCTGCCGACATCCAGGACCTCTACCTCCAGAGCCTCTACGCCATCGGCATCGACCCCCACAACCACGACATCCGCTTCGTCGAGGACGATTGGGAGAGCCCGACGCTCGGCGCCTGGGGGCTCGGCTGGGAGGTCTGGTGCGACGGCATGGAGGTGTCGCAGTTCACCTATTTCCAGCAGGTCGGCGGCTTCGATTGCGACCCGGTCTCCGGCGAGCTGACCTACGGGCTTGAGCGTCTTGCCATGTACGTGCAGGGCGTCGACCGCGTCTACGACCTCAACTTCAACGGCGGAGAAGGCAAGGACAAGGTCACTTATGGCGATGTGTTCCTGCAAGCCGAGCAGGAATATTCGCGGTTCAATTTCGAGCACGCGGACACCCAGCGCCTGCTCGACCATTTCCGCGACGCCGAGGCCGAGTGCAAGGCGCTGCTCGCCAAGGGCGACCAGGGCGAGCGCCATGTGATGGTGCTGCCCGCCTACGATCAGGCGATCAAGGCTTCGCACATCTTCAATCTGCTCGATGCGCGCGGCGTGATCTCGGTGACCGAGCGGCAGGCTTATATCCTGCGCGTGCGCGAGCTCACCAAGGCCTGCTGCGCCGCCTGGCTCAAGACCGAGGCCGGCGGCAACGCCCATGCTTGAGGTCTATACCGACGAACGGACGGCGCCGGCGCAGGGCCGCACCTTGGCGCTCAAGCCCAAGCTCAGGTCGTGGACCGGGCGCATCTGGCGGTCGACGCCGCAGAGCTTCCAATTGATGCTCAAGCTCGATGCGAGCGTGGCGGTCCCTGACATCGACGACGCCGATTTGCGCGCGGCGCTGACGCCGTTCGCCGCCGAGCTGACAAGCTTCGCGCTCTATCTCGACTATACCGACGACGGAAAGCTCCCATTTTCATGGGCAGTCGGCGCGTTCTATGTCGAGCACGGCAATCACACCTTCATGCGCTTCTACGATTTCCTGGACACGGTGCCGGCCCACGCGCTTATTCCTCTGCTCCCCGCGGCCGGCGCCCAGTCGGACCTGATTCTAAGCTTGGCTCCCTATCACCTTGAAACGAATCGCCTGAGCTTCGCCATTACCGATTACGATCTCGGCTTCCATAACCGCATCGGCTAGCCATGTCAGAGCTGTTGCTTGAGCTGTTCTCAGAGGAGATCCCCGCGCGCATGCAGGCCCGCGCGGCGGCTGATCTCGCCCGGCTGCTCGGCGAGAAGCTCGGCGCGGCCGGACTCGAGTTCAAGGCGGTCAGAAGCTACGCCACGCCGCGGCGGCTCGCCGTCGTGGTCGACGGACTGCCGGCGCGCTCGCCCGACATCAGGGAGGAGCGCAAAGGTCCGCGCGTTGACGCGCCCGAGCCGGCGATCAAGGGCTTCCTCAAATCGGCGGGGCTCGCCTCGGTCGCCGCGGCCGAGAAGCGCGACGACAAGAAGGGCGCTTACTACGTCGCGCTGATCGAGAAACCGGGCCGCGCTACGCCGGAGGTGATCGCCGAGATCGTGCCTGAGATCGTGCGTGGCTTCCCGTGGCCTAAGTCGATGCGCTGGGGCTCAGGGCGGCTTCGCTGGGTGCGGCCGCTGCACTCGATCCTCTGCCTGCTCGACGGCAAGGTCGTTCCGTTCGAGATCGACGGCATCAAGAGCGGCAAGGAGACGCGCGGCCACCGCTTCATGGCGCCCGAGCCGTTTAGCGTGAACAGCTTCGCCGACTATGCGCACAGGCTCCGCGAGGCCAAGGTGATCCTCGACGGCGCCGAGCGCGCAGAGCTCATTGCCGATCAGGCCCGCGGGCTTGCCAAGAGGCATGGGCTCACCCTCGTCGAGGACGAGGCGCTGCTCGCCGAGAATGCCGGGCTTACCGAATGGCCAGTGACGCTGATGGGCGCGTTCGACGAGTCTTTCCTGTCGGTGCCGCAAGAGGTGCTGTCCACCTCGATGAAGGCGCACCAGAAATGCTTCTCGGTGCGCGAGAGCGGAGGCGAGCTCGCCAACCGGTTCATACTGGTCGCCAATATCAAGGCTGAGGATCGCGGCGAGGCGATCGTCGCCGGCAACGATCGGGTGATCGCGGCGCGGTTGTCGGACGCCAAGTTCTTCTTCGACCAGGACCGCAACATCATGCTGCCCGACCGCGTGCCGAAGCTGAAGGACATCGTGTTCCACGAGAAGCTCGGCACGCAATACGACCGCATCCAGCGCGTGCGCATGCTGGCGCGCGAGATCGCGCCACTGGTCGGCGCCGAGCCCGATCTCGCCGAGCGCGCCGCCATCCTCGCCAAGGCCGATCTCCTCAGCGGAATGGTCGGCGAGTTCCCCGAGCTGCAAGGGGTGATGGGCCGCTATTACGCGCTCGACCAGCAAGAGAACACGACCGTCGCCGATGCCATCGCCGCTCATTACAAGCCGGTAGGCCCGTCAGATGATGTGCCGCGCGAGCCGGTGGCGATCGCGGTGGCGCTCGCCGACAAGCTCGACATGCTGGTCGGCTTCTGGGCGATCGACGAGAAGCCTACCGGGAGCAAGGACCCATATGCCCTCCGCCGCGCCGCGCTCGGTGTCATCCGCATCGTTCTGGAGAACGGCATTCGGCTTCCTGTGCTGCAACTCCTTCGAGCACAGCTCAAGAAACCCAGCGGTGATGGGAAGGCGGATGAGATTTCCCGGAACCTCCTCGCGTTCTTCGCCGACCGGCTGAAGGTGCATCTGCGCGATCAGGGCGCGCGGCACGATCTGGTCGATGCGGTGTTCGCGCTCGGCGGCGACGACCTCTTGATGATCGTGCGGCGCGTCGAGGCGCTCGGGCGCTTCCTCGACACCGAGGACGGCGCCAACCTGCTCACCGGCACCAAGCGCGCCATCAACATCCTCCGTATCGAGGAGAAGAAGGACAATACGAGTTACGATCAGCCGCCAGACCCCAAGCTGTTCAAACGGCCGGAGGAAAAGGCGTTGGCCAAGACAGTGGATGAGGTCGAGAAGGCCGCCGCAGCCGCCGTCGCGCGCGAGGATTTCGAGGCAGCCATGAGCGAAATGGCCAAGCTCCGCGTGCCGGTCGATGAGTTCTTCGACCACGTCACGGTGAACGCCACCGAGCCCGATCTCCGCGCGAACAGGCTTCGCCTGCTGAACCGCATCCGCGCCACGACGCTGACCGTCGCCGACTTCTCCAAGATCGAAGGCTGAGCGCCCGTCAAAACACCAGCGACAGCAGGATCAGAATGATGCCGAGGGTGCCGACGTTCCACGCCAGCGAGCGCACCAGGAATACGCCGAACGCATAGAGCGGCACATAGGCGACCCGCGCCGCGAGATAGAGCACCGCGCCCCATTCGGTCATCCAGTCGTGACGCCCGGCAGCGTGCGCGACCAGCACGGCAGCGGCGAACAGCGGAAACGTTTCGAGGAAATTGGCGAGCGCCCGCTCCAGCCGGCCGGCAATCGGCGTCAAGGGCGGTCTCGGCCCGTCGCGCGCACCGCCTGCCCAACGGTAGCCGGTCGAGAGATTCTTGCTTTGCGCGCTGAGCACGATCTGCACGAGCCCGAGCACCGCGGCAAGCGCAAGCATGGTGAGCTCGATGGTCATGGTTTCCCCTTCGTCAGCCTGGCGCGAGCCGCAAGCGACAGTCGACGCATTGCCGATTTGCCGGATAGCGGCTTTCGTCGCTATGACAAGCGACCCCATCGCCAAAGGCAAAGGACGAAGCCCCGTGTCAGCCCATATCAGCCTTATCACATTGGGTGTCGCCGACATTGCCGGGGCGACGTCGTTCTATGAGCGGCTCGGCTTCGTCCGCTCGAAGGGCGCGAGCCAGGCGGCCGTCAGCTTCATGCAGGCCGGCGGCGTGGTGCTCGCGCTGTGGGGCAGCGACGCCCAGCGCGACGATGCGCTCGCGGGCGAGGTCTGGTCCGGCAATGGCGGCGTGGTGGTCGCGCAGAACCTCGCGAGCGAGGCCGAGGTCGACGCCGCGATGGCGCTGGCCGAGGTCGCATGTGCGCGCATCCTGAAGCCCGCGGCCAAGACCTTCTGGGGCGGCTATGACGGCTATTACGCCGACGCGGACGGCCATGTCTGGGAGGTCGCCTTTAATCCGTTTTGGCAACTGGACGAGCACGGCCGCGTCAAGCTGCCGGAATGATTCGCGAAATGCCCGTCCGCATCCTCTTCGTCTACGGCACGCTCAGACTGGGCAGCCGCCACCCCATGGCCCATCGCCTCCGCGCCGGCGGCAAGCTGCTCGGCAGGGGACGCACGAGCGGCGTCCTTTACGACCTCGGCGTCTATCCCGGCGCGACCTTCGGCACCGGCGAGCGCGGCCGCGTCGTTGGCGAGGTCTATGCCGTTCGCCACGGCAGCCGGCTCGTTGCCGAGCTCGACTATTACGAAGGCGCGCCCGAAGACGGTGAGGGCGAAATGTATGGGCTGGTCGAGGTCATGGTCGAGCTTGAGACCGGCGGCGCGCGCGCCGCGCTGAGCTACGCGCTGAAGCGCCCGCCACATTGGGCAAAGCCGGTCACGAGCGGCGACTGGATCGCCCACACCCGCGCTCGCGCCGCGCGACCCGTTCGCCGCTAGGAGCACCTCTTCGGGAGAGGTGAGCGCAGCATTGCCGGTTTGTGCAGCGTGCATGACACGGGCTAGATAGGCTGCCTGACCAAGTGAGCCCCTGGATGACCAAGATCGAGCAACCACCGAAAACCACGCCCCAATGGGTCTTCACCTTCGGCGCGGGCCATGCCGACGGCTCGGCCGGCGACCGCAACCTGCTCGGCGGCAAGGGCGCCTATCTGGCCGAGATGTCGCGGATTGGTCTCCCGGTGCCGCCGGGCTTCACCATCTCAACCGAGGTCTGCGCGGTTTATTACGAGCGCGGCGAGAACCTGCCCGAGGAGCTTCGGCCGATGGTCGATGCCGCGCTCGATACGGTTGGCCGGATGACCGACGCGAAATTCGGCGACGTGGACAACCCTCTGCTCGTGTCGGTGCGCTCGGGCAGCCGCGCCTCGATGCCCGGCATGATGGACACCGTGCTCAATCTCGGCCTCAACGACCAGACCGTCGAGGGGCTCGTGGGCCGCTCGGGCGACCGCAGATTCGCCTACGATACCTATCGCCGCTTCATCCAGATGTATGCCGACGTGGTGCTCGGCCTCGACCATGAGCTGTTCGAGGAGATCCTCGAGAACTTCAAGAATCTCAAAGGCCTGGAATACGACACCGAGCTTAGTGCAGAGGATTGGGCCGAGCTCATCACCCGCTACAAGGCGGTGGTCAAGAGCGAGCTCGGCGAGCCGTTCCCGCAAGACCTCCACGCCCAGCTGTGGGGCGCGATCGCCGCGGTGTTCAGCTCCTGGCAGAACGCGCGCGCCATCGCCTATCGCCGCCTGCACGACATTCCCGATAACTGGGGCACTGCGGTCACCATCCAGGCCATGGTGTTCGGCAATCGCGGCGATCAGAGCGCGACCGGCGTCGTGTTTACGCGCAACCCCTCGACCGGGGCCAACGAGCTTTATGGCGAGTATCTGGTCAACGCCCAAGGCGAGGACGTGGTGTCCGGCTTGCGCACGCCGCAACCTCTGACCGAAGCCGCGCGCCGCGGCTCAGGCTCGAGCCGGCCTTCGCTCGAAGGCTTGATGCCAGGGGTGTTCGCCGAGCTGAAGGCTGCCTGCGCCAAGCTCGAAGCGCATTTCCGCGATCTCCAGGACATCGAGTTCACCGTGCAGGAAGGCAAGCTGTTCATGCTGCAAACCCGCGCCGGCAAGCGCTCGACCCAGGCCGCCCTCAAGATCGCCGTCGACATGGCCGAGCAGGGGGTGATCAGCCGCGAGGAGGCGGTCGCCGGCATCGATGCCGGCCAGCTCGACCAGCTGCTGCATCCGACCCTCGACCCCGAAGCCGACCGCATCGTGTTGGCCAAGGGGCTGCCGGCCTCGCCCGGCGCCGCCACCGGCGAGCTCGTGTTCGACGCCGACGAGGCGGTGCACTTGAAGGCGCAAGGCCACACCGTGATCCTGGCCCGCGTCGAGACCTCGCCGGAGGACGTTCAGGGCATGCATGCCGCGGTCGGCATCCTCACCACGCGCGGCGGCATGACGAGCCACGCCGCGGTGGTGGCGCGCGGCATGGGGCGCCCCTGCGTGGTCGGCGCCTCTGCTGTGCATATCGACCTCGAGCGCGAGACGCTGCAAGCCGGGCTCATGATCCTGCACAAGGGTGAGATAGTCACAATCGACGGCTCGACCGGGCAGATCATCAAGGGCCGCGTGCCGATGCGCCAGCCGAAGCTGTCGGAGGATTTCAACACTCTGATGAAGTGGGCCGACGGGTTCCGCCGCATGCGCGTGCGCGCCAACGCCGACACCCCCGCCGACGCCCGCCAGGCACGCGCCTTCGGCGCCGAGGGTATCGGCCTCTGCCGCACCGAGCATATGTTCTTCGAGGCGAACCGCATCCTCGCCATGCGCGAGATGATTCTCGCCGAGGACCAGGAGGGACGGCGCAAGGCGCTCGCCAAGCTGCTCCCGGCGCAGCGCCAGGACTTCATCGACCTGTTCGCCATCATGGCCGGGCTGCCGGTCACGATCCGCCTGCTCGACCCGCCGCTGCACGAGTTCCTGCCGCACACCGACGAGGCGATCGGCGATGTCGCCGCCAGCATGGGAGTGAGCGTAGAGAGGCTCAGGCGCCGCGTCGCCGCCTTGAGCGAGTTCAACCCGATGCTCGGCCAGCGCGGCGCACGCCTGCTCGTGAGCTATCCCGAGATCGTCGAGATGCAGGCCCGCGCCATCTTCGAGGCGGCGATCGAGGCGGGGAAGTCGCTCCATTCGCGCGTCATGCCCGAGATCATGGTGCCGCTCGTTGCCGCCAAGCGCGAGCTCGACCTGGTCAAGGAGCGCATCGCCTCGAGCGCGCGGGCGGTCGAGAAAGAGCGCGGCACCAGCGTCGCCTACAGCGTCGGCACCATGGTCGAGCTTCCGCGCGCCTGCCTCATGGCCGGCGAGATCGGCCAGAGCGCGCAGTTTTTCTCGTTCGGCACTAACGATTTGACCCAGACCACGTTTGGCCTCAGCCGTGACGACGCCGGCCGGTTTTTGGGTGAGTACGCCGATAAGGGAATCATCCAGAACGACCCTTTCGTGACCCTGGATCCGGCCGTCGGAGAGCTGATGCAGATCGCCGTCGAGCGCGGCAGAACGGCGCGGCCCAAGCTCAAGATCGGCATCTGCGGCGAGCACGGCGGCGATCCCGACACGATCCGCTTCTGCGAGAGTATTGGCCTGAATTACGTGTCCTGCTCGCCCTACAGGGTGCCGGTGGCGCGGCTTGCGGCAGCCCAGGCCGCACTCGCCCGGCCGGTAACCGATAATTAGCTGCTAGGCCAAAACGAGGCGTAACAGTTTATCGCTTACGTGGGCACAATCCGCGCAGAAACCTTGCCATCTCCCCTCCGAGGCGGTAACTTAGCATAACTTAAGGTAACGGGTCAAAACCTACTTAGTGGGTTACCTGCGGTTACCTGGGAGGTGCTAAGTGCCCAAATTGGCGCTTACCAACGCGGTGGTTCAACGAAAAAAGCCGCCTGCCAGTGGCCAGGTCGAATATTTCGACAAGGGCTATCCTGGCTTGGCGCTCCGCATCTCCTACGGCGGCTCCAAGACCTTCGTGTTTTTCTATCGTTCCGGGGCCAAGCTGCGCCGCATGACCCTCGGCACATATCCAGCGGTCAGCCTAGCGGGCGCGCGCGAGGCCTGGAGAAAAGCCCGTGAGGAGGCGAAGTCGGGCCGCGACCCTGCTCAGGTCCGAAAACCAGAAACCCGCTCCAGCGACTTCGCTAGCGTCTTTGAGGAGTGGCTGAAGCGCGACCAGAGCAAGAACCGATCCCACAACTCGGTAAAACGGCTGATCGAGAATGACGTGCTCCGGACCTGGGGGCACCGACAAATCGGAGACATCGATCGCCGCGACGTGCTGGATGCAATCGATGCCGTTGTGGACAGAGGATCGCCGATCGCTGCGAACCGTTTGCACGCCCACTTGCACCGACTGTTCAGGTGGTCGGTGGGGCGGGGCATTATCAAAGTGAACCCGATGGCTGACATGCCGCGGCCGGCAGTCACGACAAAGAGGGAGCGGGTACTAACTGACGCCGAGCTCGTCTCTGTTTGGCGAGCCGCGGAGAAGCATGGCGGACCCTTCGGGGCGGCGCTCCAATTGCTGATCTTGACCGGCGCCCGGCGCGAGGAAATCGGTCAGCTTCGTTGGTCGGAAATTCAGGATGATGAGATCAGGCTGGAGGGCGAGAGGACCAAGAACGGAAATCCTCACCACGTTCCTCTGTCCACCGCCGCGTCAGCCGTCATCGATGGGGTGACGCGCGTCGGCGAGTACGTATTCACGCTGAATGGAAAGAAACCGATCGTTGCCTGGTCACAAGCCAAGAGACGGATCGATGCACTAGCGAAGATCCCCGCGTGGCGCATTCACGATTTGCGCCGGACCGCAGCGACCGGCCTTCAGAAACTTAAGACGCCGCTACAAGTGACGGAAGCCGTGCTGGGTCACCATGCAGGATCGCGCGCCGGCATTATCGGCGTCTACCAAGTCCACGATTACGCTGACGAGAAGCGCGCTGCGCTCGATGCGTGGGGGGCGCATGTTGCGGCGCTGGTCGAGGGCCAAAATCGGGGCAAGACGCAATGATAGACGACGATGAGATACGCAAACAGTTTGCTGTCCTGACGGATCTTGATCGCATTATGCGGATGCGAGGCACAGTCGGAATGGAGAGGCCGATCGTTTTGATGGGCGATGCTGGACTGATGAACCAAGAGAGTTATAGCGATGAGAAAGCGTCAGTCTTGTTCAAAATGGAGGCGGGTGATCCCGACGCCAACACTGCGCTACGGTTAGTAGCTCTTCTATTTCTCTGGTCCGGGAAGCCGCTTCCGTCCAAGCTGGTTTCGTTCGTTGAAAATGCTCTGCTCGTGGGAAAGCGCTCCAAACGGGGCAGGCCCTCCAAGTACTTTCGCAAGCTCTTGATTGTCCATCTCGTGCAGCAGGTTTGTGACCAAAATGGCCTCCTTGCCACACGCAGCCCCGCAGAAGACGATAGCGGCGATGCCGTACCTTCGAGCAAAATCTCGGCATGCCTGCGTGTGGCGACGGCTCTTGGGCTAAAGGAAAGAGCCGTCGAAGACGATTGGGATGACCGAGACAAGCTTAGAATCAAAGTGCCCCAACCGCCCAAGCGTCGAAACCGCCATCCCGCTTAATTAGTAGATTAGGGCGGTTCTACAGACCCCCATCACTTCCAATAAATAGGTGTCGCCTTCCGCAACAGAGGAGATGGCGACATGCACGACAACCCACGCACCTATTTGCCGACGCCAGCAGTTCGCGCCCGTTATGGCGTGACCAAGCAGAGCCTATGGCGCTGGCTTCAAAATGACGTGCTCGGCTTTCCAAAGCCACGACGCATCAACAACCGGCTCTATTGGAACGTGACTGAGTTAGAGACCTGGGAAGCGTCCCGCGAGGAAGGGGGCGCCAATGCACCGCGCGCCGCCTGAAAAAAACCGAAACGCCCGGCTGGCACCGGGCGTCGGAGTAATTGGTTTAGAAGGTAGAGCTGACAATCTCCAACTAAGCCACTTCACCGACGCCGACAAGGTCGTCTTTACCGCGGTCCCTCGTGGCCTCGCGTGGCAGGTGAAAGCGCTTGCCCCGAACGGCGATGTTTCTCGGCATGGCCGCTTCGATGGTCGGCTAGCCGCACTCGGCGCAGCTTGCCTCATGGCCGCTCACAGCGGGGGTCAGGTGACACCATGACCCTGCAGTTCCGCAGTGCTGTCGGCACGCCCGCCGAACGCACCGATGTTCAGGCGCAAATCGCAGACCTGATCGAAAGTCACGAGGACCAAAAGGCTCTGAGACGGTGGCGGCTCAGTCTTGAGCATCGGCTTCGGCTCGCCGAGCTCAAAGCTGAATACCTCGACGCCGAGCATCAAGACGAATTTCAACAGATCGCGGACGAGGTCCACGACTTTAACTTGGTCTGCATGCGGTTCGCTGCGGCCCGAATGGAGGGCATGCGATGAACACTATGCCGATTGAAGGCGACCCCGGCCATCTGGTTTGCCGATGTGCATCCGAGATTGAGCCCGAACGCGTCGAATGGCTTTGGCCAGGGCGTCTCGCTCTTGGAAAACACACCAGCATCGGCGGCGATCCTGGCGGTGGTAAGTCACAGCTCGCCATGTTCATCGCCTCACAGGTGAGCATGGGGGCCGAATGGCCATGTGGGGAAGGACGATCGGCTCAAGGGGGTGTCCTGGTCCTTTCGGCAGAGGATGGCGAAGCTGACACGATCGTCCCGCGCCTTCACGCCGTCGAAGCGGACCTTGGGCGCATCCACATTGTCTCGGCAGTGAAGCCAGATTGGAGGACCAGCCGGGGCTTCAACTTACAAGCCGACATCCAATTGCTTGAGCAGAAGATTGCCGAGCTTGGTGACGTGAAGCTCGTCATTATTGACCCGATTAGCTCCTATCTCGGCAAGACCGACAGCCACAAGAATGCGGAGGTGAGGGCGGTGCTTGAGCCTCTCTCTGCAATGGCAGAGCGCGCGCGCGTTGCCGTGCTGTCCGTGACTCATTTCAGCAAGGCTGGAGCATCAACAGGGACCAAGGCGCTTCACCGTTTCATAGGGTCGATCGCATTCGTGGGCGCCCCTCGGATGGCATTTGCCGTCATCGAGGACGGGGAAGACAAGGATCGACGCCTGCTACTTCACGCCAAGAACAACCTGGCGGCGGCTCCGCAGGGCCTGGCCTTCAGGCTCAAGCAGAAGATCATCGGAAAGCCCGACAGCGGAATCGTGGCCTCTCGCATTGAATGGGACGCCGATCCGGTCAACATTACCGCGAACGAAGCATTGGCCGCCGAGATGGGTGGTAGTGGCGCAAGACCGAGCGAGGAGGCCGAGTCCTTCCTGAGAGAGCTTCTCTCGGACGGACCTGTCGCCGCGAAGCAGGTCAAGGCGGACGCTGATGCCGTGGGCCTATCATGGGCGACTGTGAGGCGAGCCAAGGACAAGCTTGGCATCAAACCTCACAAGGCCGGAATGGACGAAGGCTGGGTCTGGTCGCTCCCGAAGGTGCTCAAATGGGACGAAGATGCTCACACAAATAAAGTGAGCACCTTCGGAGTGAATGAGCACCTTCGTGCAGAAATGCCACAGCCGGAAGCCGACGATCTTAGCATTCCAGACTTTCTCCGCAGGGGGGCCGCCTGATGGACGAACCCCTAGTGCTGAAACCTTTCTGCCGCGCCGAGGCGCGCACGACCGAACAGGCCGCTGAGTTCGCCGGCAGGTGCATCCGCACAATTCGTCTCTGGTGCGCTCAACATCACATTGGGCGGCGTATCGGTAGTGAATGGTCGGTGAGTATCGTCGCGCTCGACCTCTACCTCAGTGGTGAAGCCTCGGCTCTAGCTGCATACCTCCGCGGCGACCGCAGCAAGCCGGAGATTGTAGCTGCATACCAGCGACACGGCGTGCCGCTACCGAACGTCACGGAAACGGCGACGTACCAATCACGGCCCGCTTCGCTACGTTATTAGCGGACATATAGCGGAGGTCTCGCGCATGCGCGATGAATCTGGACTGATTTTTCCTGAGGAGCTTCGCGTCAAGGCTCCCTACGGCGCACGCGAGGCGATCGCCATTGCTGCGGCCCGCAAGCACACCACCCGATCAGAATACGTTCGACAAGCACTTCTCCGTTTTCTCGAAGAGGACGGCGTTAGGCTCTGCGGGGGCACTGTAAAGCAACGCGGTGCGGCATGACCGCAGTCCCTGCACCACAACATGCCTCCTCGGTGCGCGCAGTGCTCGCGATCAAGGACGTCGACGACCCGGAAGTCGGTCTCAGGCGACAAATAAGCTTAAATGAAGACGCCATACCCGGCCGTGGCGAAGATGACTTGCTTTTGCAGCTAGCAAAGCAGGTTCTCGACGCCACGAAGATCAATCAGCACACGGTTGCGGACGCGACAGAACGATACAACGCCGCGATCGCTGCGCTTCACGACATAAGACCAGTGGGCGCGTTAGAGGGGATGCTCGCAGCCCAATTGATCGCCACGCACATGGCCACAATGGATTGCCACAAGCACCTCAACAAAACGACCGACCGCAAAACTCACGAGTACCACGCCAACCAAGTGAACAAGTTGTCTCGAACCCACGTCGCATTATTGGATGCTCTCAATCGCCACCGCGGCAAAGGCCAGCAGAAGGTCACGGTGGAGCACGTGCATGTGCATGAAGGAGGGCAAGCCATTGTCGGCAATGTCGAGCACCCAGGGGGTGGGGGGCAGGTCAAAACTAACGGGTCAACCCCATGCTCCTAGACATGCGGGGCGCGCGTCGCTGTGGAGCAAAGACCAGACGGGGAGTTCCCTGTGAAGCGCCGGCAATGCCGAACGGCCGCTGTCGGCTGCATGGAGGAAGATCAAGGGGTGCGCCCAGGGGTAACAAGAACGCCTTCAAGCATGGCCACTACTCGGCAGAGGCAATCGCTAAGCGCAAGCTCGTCAGGCAGTTAGTGTCGAAGGCTAAGGAGACAGCGGAGAGCGTGTGATGGCATATTGACTGCGCATGTCGGCCACCCTGATTTTGAACAAACCGGATATTAACGCGATGGCACCAAGGTTCGAGATTGTAGGAAAGCGTTTCTTTGTTGCAGGACATCGAGGGCTGGTCGGTAGCGCGCTTACGCGCCGTCTCCGCGGAGAAGGTGCCGACATAGTTTCCGTGACCCGCGCCGAGCTAGACCTTCGCGATCAAGCGGCTACAAAATCATTCCTAAAAAACTCTGCCCCAGATGTCGTGATTGTGGCTGCGGGGAAAGTCGGAGGCATCCTCGCGAATTCGACCTACCCCGTCGATTTCCTCAACGACAATCTTTTGATCGAGTCCAACCTTATAAGCGGTGCCCATGAATGCGACATTGACCGGGTTCTATTTCTTGGATCGTCATGCATTTATCCGCGTGAGGCGTCTCAACCCTTGGGCGAAGACGCTCTGCTCACCGGCCCTCTTGAGCCGTCGAACCAATGGTACGCCATCGCCAAGATCGCTGGCATCATGCTGTGTCGCGCATATCGTGCCCAATACGGCCGCTCGTACATTTCTGCGATGCCCACAAATCTCTATGGACCCGGGGACAATTTCAATCTCAAAACAGGACACGTCGTTCCTGCCCTCATGAGAAAAATCGATGATGCAAGACGTGAAGAGCGGTCGATGGTTGAAATTTGGGGTAGCGGGACGCCCTTGAGGGAATTCATGCATGTCGATGATCTCGCCGATGCCCTTGTTTTCCTGCTGCGACAGTACGACGGCGACGAGCATGTTAATGTAGGCTCCGGCGAAGAGGTGAGCATCGCCGAACTCGCAAAGATGCTCGTGAATGTCATCGGCTTCGACGGAGAGCTTGTCTTTGACACCTCGAAGCCTGATGGAACGCCACGCAAAGCACTTGATTGCACGCGGCTCGCGAACTTGGGATGGACGCCAAAATTCGATCTCCGTTCGGGCCTCCAGCAAACCTACGATTGGTACCTGAACCAGTTCGACCAGCCTCGGTCCGGTTAAAGATCTAGGCAATACGCATCGGGTAATAACACCAAGGCTTCATTTATCCACGACAGCAAACTCAACGGAAAGAATCTCCGCGCCTTGCGTCGGCACCGCGATAGAGACGCAGGTCTGATTTGACCATCTCCGAAACGAGCGTGTTGAATGAGGTCGTGTGCTCCCAGCCAAGGATACGCTTTGCCTTGCTGGGGTCGCCGCACGATTTGTCAACCTCTGTCGGGCGAAAGTACTCCGGCGACACTAGAGCCACGCTGTAGGTACTTTTCGCTTATTGATCAAAACAGCTTGAACAAGCGTAACAAGCGGCGGAACGGAGAGGTTATCCGCCAAAATCGACTTTTAAGAATTGCGTCGAGCCGCCGCTTTCCAGCCTCTTGCTCTCTCTGAGAGATAGCGATTTGCTTCTTGAGATGAGCGTTCTGGGAGCAAAGCTGTTTGCGCTGTTCCCTCAGGTCGGCAATGGAGCCTAACTGACCAGAAAAGTCTCGGGAAAGATCTCCAAGGGCCAGTCGCAAACTAATGGCCTGCTCCCGGATAGCCTCAAGCCTGCAGTCTTCCTCACGCACCCGCCCAAAACGATCCCAGAAGCGCTCCATCCACGGATCGTAGGGCGTAATGCGTTCTGTCACAAACGATGGACAGAAACACTTTTGATCATCGTCAGAAAGAATGGCAGCCATGCGGGAGAAGCTGCTATTGCAGATCGCCAGCACGTCTGCTGCGCGAAGCACCCCAAAATCGAAGACGTGATCGGGCACGCCGCGCCTCGCTTCGAAGTTGGATGCGGAGACGATGTCGAACTCCCGAAAACTCGGAACGACCAGGTCCGGTTCATCTGTCGCAATGAACAAGACTGGGTCGCGAAGTGTTGGCCAAATCGCACGGAGCCAATCGAGATACCATTCGTCCGGCACGAGACCGTACCACTTGACATGCTGAAGAGCACGGTAGTCGCCGCGCCTGACATGAATGGCGACCAGCGTGCGATCGCCACCGCATGTCGCCTTATCCCGCCAAGCATCGATTGTCCTCTGTCGATCGCCGGCCAATCGGAAGAGACGTCGCAGCAATGGTCTGTGCAGCCGCCAGCGCGCGGGCAGTTCTTGAAAATGCCCCCAGAGATCCACATTGATCGGTGGCTCGTCCATTTCCCAGAGAATGCGATCGTCCTGCATGGAGTCATCAAATCGCAATTCCGTCCGGCAGGGGCCATCAGGCATACTTTCCGGCAATGCAAATATTTCCTTGCCTTCCCACTCCGGAAGTTCGGCCTCAAGACCATGCCGCAAGGCGTAGAGCTTAACATAGGCGTACTGGAAGAGCTGGTTGCCAAACCTGCCGTTGGTTCCAAGGCTCGACATGCTCACGCGGCCACGTTCGACGCCCCTGAGGTGCCGCGTCGAACTGACGGCGCTGCTGGCGAGGAAGCAATGCGCCTCCTCACTGTTGCTGGCAATTGATCCGATCCCGACAAGTCCCCGATCAAAAAGCGCGCGCTGTAGTTCGATCTTTTGAGAGATTGGTGCGTCTGCACGGTGTAGGACCACCACGCCCTCGAAGGGAAATGCCTGCTCCGGTGCAGTCATGAGCCCCCGCAGTCTGGGCGCCGAGCCGATCAAGAGATACCTGTCCAGCTGCTCACACGACACTTTGTCGAGCCATTCAGCGACGGCCTGCAGCGACTGAAAGGCAGCTATTCCGATACCTGCCGACACCGTCCAGCGCGAACTCCCGTCTGAAACGAGCCGGACGATTTGATCCTCGGCTGTCTCACTCGGTATGCAGAGCAAATTATTTCCATCTCCCACCAGAACCTCGCCGATCGTGGCGATCGTCCTCGGGGGAACTGAATGATTTGCGAAGAGCTCCTGTATTGCGGCAAGTTGCATAAAGCTGATCTGCGCGAAAAAAGGGGAGCTATCCGCCACCGAACCTCTCCCACTTTGACCTCATGCCAACCACAATCCAAGGGGCCTCGCTCGTCCTACAGGCCTCGCCATCGACCTTGAGTCAGCCACAAAAGATGCATCGCAGCCGAAGTGAGGCAGCGGCGGAGCCGATCATCGCGCATCAGTTGGATTCAATTCATTCCGAGACTTAGACAACCGTGCTCGTCCGCGCTATTTGCCGCCCACAAAGCGTCCATCTCCCCGGCAACGACCTTTTCACGATGGATACGCCCCTGCCATAACTCGTTTGTACCAGTGCGTATTGCTCTGGGCTCGTAGTTGAAAGCGCGCTTCGAAAGCTCGCTGCGGTATCGAAAGGGCAGGTGAAATATTTCATAGGTGGTGTCGGCTATTGCTTTAGGGCCATCGATAAGTTTGTGCTGGCCCCGTGTGAGGCGCACCTTACTACGCGCCTTGAATCCCACCTTGATTGAGGACAGGCAAACAAACGAACCCGATCCCTTGTCAACCTCGACCATGGCCTTCTTGTCGGACTCAAATAGGACCGGTGCTCTATGGGCCACGCGTATCAGGCCCAGAGTTCGAGGTGTCCAGCGATAGCTACGCTGCACAAAATTTACCCATCGTCCTAAGAATACAATTTCGGGGGTAGTTGCGAACCTTTGCTCTAGTTCGAGTGCCCTGACGTTCCAGAATTCGTCTGAAATCAAACGGCAAAATAGTTGAGTAGCCGCTCTCGATGAGGAGATTGCAGCCCTCTGTAAAAAGTTTGGGCTGCTGATTTTTCTCCTCGACGACTTGTTGGACCGAGATCCGATTTGTGATTTGTGAAAGTGCCTTCAGGAATTCGAAAGTCCCATCCGAAGATCCGTCGTCAATAAAATGGATACGCGCGAAGCCCGTCCTGAGATAGTGTCCGCAGAGAAACGGTACGATGTCGAACGCGTCTCGAATGACACATATTGCAGCAACGGACTTTGCTACGCGCATTCTTCAGCTTACCCTAATGGCGTAAGGCTGGCTTGCACAGGAAAAGGCGGACGGTTGCCAGTCTCGCCGAGTGTGGCAAGCAATCAGGCATGCCGGGCGCCAGCAGCGGCGAAGTCTGCGCCGCACCTGCTACAGTGACCACCTTCAAACGCCCTTGCACAGCTTAACTTCACCGAACACACGCGAGCTTACTAGCGAGCGGGATAGGCTGCGTTCGCATCGTCGGATATGGTCATCGCGGGCGTCATCAGCACTCCCGACGCCCGTAATGGCACCACTCAGCCCCGGTCACTCAGGCCGGGGCTTTTTCCTATATGATCCGGACAATGAGGAAACGCCGAGACGAAGATCGAACTTCCGAACCCTTCCTCAAGGTTCGACATGTTGTCATTCTTATTGCGCTCGTATTCGCATTTGCCTTGGCGGTCCGCCTGACAACCGGCAATACCCTTCCGCCTGATATCCGAAATTTCTTTGCATCCTTTCGGCGATAGCCGCTGCCAGTTCCGGTCACTTGCCTGGGGGCGGCCCGCGAACAAAACAATTCCAGTCTCCTCCGCTGGGACGGTTCGACTTCAGGGGCCCCGCCGTCGCGGCGGCCGAGCTGGTCGCGCCGAAAGATGTGCAAAGCGATTTCAGCGATAGCTGAGGCGCGAAGCAAATCAGATAGCCTTCCGGGACGGACGCTCTGGACAGCGTCCTCTCCTTGGGACTTCAGGGCGTCGGCTTCGGTCGGCGCCCTTTCTCGTGTTATAACCGGCCACTTTGCGGCTGGTGGGGGGGCGCGCGATCACGAATAAGCAGCTTGCAGAGATTGGGGCTTGCACTTGTTTACGCTGGCATCGCGGTTGCCGGTGCAGTCTTCGCGATTTTCGAGCATCGTCAGACCGATCTGTTTGTCCGCTTTCTCAACGAGACGATGCTTTTACTCAACGCGATAATGCCTTCGATCCTAATTCTCATCCTGGCCTTCATCGTCTACGCATTATTTCGAACCGCGGGTTTAGCCGTTAAGGTGATTGGCCTCTCACGCGCCGCCCACGCCACGCTCTACAGAGACTACGGTAAAAAGTAGCTCCATGAACCTCCTCCACGCCACCATCGAGGAGCTCACCGCGGACGGCTTTACGCACGTCGAGGCCAATTGCCCGCGCTGTCGTTTCATCAGGATCTTTCAAACCAACTGCGTCGCGAGTGCTTTTCAGGCCCCCATTTGCTCCTGTCCTCTGACTAGGTATCAGCGGTCGTTTTCTAAAAATGGCTTGTTCGCTGCCATTTCCGCTGGCCGTGTCGCTAGCAAAGGTAACGCTGAGGTGACAAAGAACACCTTTTGTGATCATCGCATCGTGTTGCGCGGCATCCCGACAAGAAGCCATCGGGATTTGGTCGGGGGGCGCGACGTTATAGCGAAGTGGAAAGTTGGACTTCGGCAGGCGCTGAGCCTTGAAGAGGCCGCGATAGGCGTCACGAGCAATCGGTTGTCGTACCGGCCACACATGCAGGGACAGATAGGCAGTCAAATCGGAAAACCAAGCCGATTCTAGTGAACACGGACTCCTCTAGGGTTACGAGGTCAGGCGACCATGCTGCGTTCTCGGCGAGCGAGCAGTGCGTCGATTTGCGTGAATATAGGTGTTCCGCATGTCGCGCGCCGGTCCATCAGATTGCCGCTGTCGGCGCGGTTCGTGTGCCCGAAGCGTTGGTGGCCCATCTCGGCAAGGCGTGCGGTCTAATGTCGGCCAACTGAGTTCAGGGAGCTGAGCCGGAGAAGAGTTCCTGCCCACGCAGAAGACAGCCGAAGGCGCAAGTGCTTCTGACCGTGGATGGTGAACGCTACTTCGGCAAAATTTGATATCGTCGCCGCCAATGCTATTCGGGCCTGCGAAAGTTTCCGCCGAGGTTGGGTACGACGAGCCGTCCGCGCGCCTCGCGCGGCGCTTCACTGGAAATATTGACTTAAGCGACTTAGCGACCGCAGCTTTAACAGTGGTCGTTACGCTACTCTTTTATAAATTCAGAAACGCATATGAAGCGCAACTTCACGAATGGCCAAACTCAGTCGTTTATGTCGCGATAGGATTGCTCGCTGGATCACTTGGGTTTTGTTTTGTTCAATATCGCTCGTTCCCCCGACTGTTCTCTGTGCTGCTGCGCGCTACGGCAATCGGCGTATTGATCTATCTCATCATGGAGCCGCCCAGTTTGACGCTCGCTGATGATAGCGGCGCGGGCCTCTCCGCCTACGTTGAAACAGGATATTGGGTGGCACTAGCAGCAGCCATCGTGAGTCTTCTCCGTCCGAGCCTCATTCTCCCTGCCGCATTCTACTGCATATCCGCGAGGATGCTCGCCTGGCACATTTCCGGAATACCAATCGCGACGCTCGACATCGTTTACATCATGGAGATGGGCCAGTTTCTTGGCTTGGGCGTCATGGGACTTACGTTGCTAAGGCAAGCTCAGGCGCGTTGCAGAAACGGCAACTTGGCGCGCGTCCTCTCTCTCATCAGACATGAGCAAATGGCGTTGTGCCTGGCGTTTGTTGCCATCGGATTTCATCTCGGAAACTATTTTTGGTCTGGATATCAGAAGTTGATGATCGGCCCGCATGTATGGACGTGGATCACAGAAAACGGCACGCAGAATTTAATCATACTCGCGCTGGCGAAGGGCACCATGCCGCTCGCCACGTTTCCAGGACTTACACAAGCGCTGTTCGACATCGTTACGCTTGTCGTCCTCCCGCTAAACCTGTTGGTCGTTTTGTTCCAGGTCTTTGCCATCGCGTCGCCGTTGCGAGTGCGTTGGCTTGTTATCGCGGCGTTAGCCTACGATGCGCTCCATATCGGCATCTACCTTCTCGGCGGCTTCTTCTTTTGGCCCTGGATTTGGAATAATGGGTCGATCATCGTTTCCATTAGAGGCTATCGTGACGATCAGATCGGCGCTATTCCCAAGCTCTGCTGCATCCTCGCGATATTGGCCGGTGGAAGCGACCTCTGGGGACGCTCGGCACGGCTTGCGTGGTTTGACGTGGTGGACATCAAGATCCCGTCAATTCAGGCGGAAGCGCCCGATTACAATTGGGTCGATGTGCCTCCCGCATTCTTCCTCAGTCATTCCTATGCAGTGTCGCACGGTTATATCGATGATGCGATCGCAGAAGGACATTACGCTCCATCGATCTGGGGTTCCGTTTATGACTATCAGCGGGCAAGAACCTCGGGTCAATGCGTCGCGCCGCCACCCCTTATCGCCAGTCCGGAGTCGCCTGACGCTCAGAAAGCACGGCTGGAACGGGTCGAAAAATATATCTCGGCTCACCATAAGAGGATGCTGCTTCTCACGGAACGGTATGGTGAGAACTTTTACTATTTCCGTTTTCACCATCACCCGACCAATCCCTGGCTGTACACTGCATTCAACCGGCTCGACGTCCACAGCATCCTTCGCTACCGGATCGTCACGAGCTCCGTCTGCTTGAGACTTTCAGCGGGGAAGCTTGAGGTGATAGAGTTGAAACGCGACGTGGTTACCTTTGATGTTCGATGATCAGACGACGTACATTATCTATGATGGGGAATGCCCGTTTTGTTCGCGCTATGTGAGGCTACTGCGGCTTCGCGAGGCCATCGGCGTGGTCGAGCTCGTGAATGCGCGATCAAACCATCCCCTACTCCAACGGCTCCAGGACAAGGGCATAGATCTCGACGAGGGGATGGCACTCATCCAGGGAAACCAGATCAAGCATGGCGCGGAGTGCATTCACGCGTTGTCGCTGCTGTCCACGCCTGCCAACCTTTTCAACCGTTTTAACGCGCGGATGTTTCGCTCGCCCGTTGTTTCGAAACTTCTTTATCCGTTATTGCGATCGGGTAGGAATGCGGCGCTGCGCGTGCTCGGCCGCGAGAAGCTCGCGGCCGAGAAGTGACTGGGCTTAGCTCCGCGCCATGAGCATTTCTCACCGCGAATATGCTCGTAAGAAACGAGCAAAACATTCTGCCGTTGTCCGCGGGATATCTCTTGCACGAGCTCAATGTCGACCGTCTTGTGATCGCCGACAACGGTTCCACTGATGGCACAAGGACGGTTCTCCGCCGGCTTGCCTCCATTGACGAGCGTGTCAAGTGGCTGGACGCTTCGGGTCCCTATTTGCAAGCAGAGATCGTGACAGGATTGGCACGTGAGGCATGGCGCGACGGAGCGGACTGGATCCTGCCAAACGATGCCGATGAATTTTTCTGGTTCGGCGGGCGGCCCCTTCACACCTTGGCTTGATGGACGCGGGTGAAGAAGGATCATCCCCGTGCACTTGAGACTATGGTGTTTTCAGCAAACCTGATCGGCGACGGCGGAAGGGCACAGGCGCTTGTCGAATCTGAGTCAATCGCTTACGTCGAGAGCGTCTACCCGCCCAAGCTCGTCTCGCGCGTGTCGCCCGATATCAGCGTGAAAAAAGGCAATCATGGCGTCGAAGGGGTGGAGGGTGAGCGCCTGGTCGTAACGGATGGCGAAGTCCTGCATGCTCCCCTCCGCGGTCGCGATCTGCTGGCGCATCGGATGGGAGTGGCCCACCGCCTCGCACAGGACGCGCCGCGCGGCGAGTCCTGGCATCTTCGCAGGATGTTGGACCTACAATTGGCGGGAAAATTGGAGGATGAATGGAGGGCTAACTCAACCTCACGCGGAATGATCGGACCAGCTAAGCGGAGGCGGTGGTTACATCTTGACTTGCGGCTTCGACGCCTCGCGCTTCGCAGGCGTTCCTTCGTACGCAAATGTCTGGAGGACAGCGACACTCTCAACGGAAGCGAGGTCAAACCTGCTTAAAATTGCCGCGGGAGGCAGATGGATGGCATAGCAAAAGCCAAGGAGCGGGGCGTTAGGTTCGGTTGCAAGCGAGAGCTGACCGATGAGGCGATCACCGACATCAAGGCCCTGCGTGACGCCGGCAATACTGTTCCCGCTATCATGCGAGAGAAGGGACTGAGCAAGAGCAGCGTCTATCGCGCTCTGAGCCGAGCGGTCTGACAACCCCAACCTCGTCTGGGGTGGGGGAAAGGGACGTTTGACGCACCGCTTCCTCGGCTTGACCGCAACATCCTTACCCCTCCGCCTTCTGTCGCCGCTGAATGGGTCCCATCCCGTCCGAAGTCACGACCGAAAACTAATGCACCTCGCCTGGTGCCCCTACGCCATCTCTAGATTCCAAATTGGGTCCCATACTCCCGGAGTCTCATGCGGAGGGTGCGGAGCCGTGGCACTCGGCGTCGGCGATAAGACACGCACCCGAACTCACTCCCACCCGCTCCATAGGATTATCCGATGCTTCGTAAATGCAAGCGCTGCTGCAAAGACTTCCAGCCGATACGACAGGCGCAACTTTACTGCCGAGAACGATGCCGTAATGCCGATGTGGTCGCCCGGCGTAGAATGCGGCAGAGAAGCGGTGACACGAGTCCTGCCCTAGTCCTGGTAGAGAGAAGCGGTGACCTGGCCTCGGTGGGCGTCTCCCAGGCTTCTACGCCAATGATAAACGGCCTCTTCGCCAACCAAGCTGAGCTGGCCGCCTATCAACGAGGGCTTTTAGAGCCTGCCTGCATTGAACTCGACGCCAACGGCTATCCGGAACTGCCGGAGTGCCTCGACCGTCGGTCCAGGCCTCACCTTGCGCGGGCTGCGTGACCCTCTCCTCATCGAGCCCGCGAGACTCTCCGCGGCCCCACCGGAACCAACCCGGCCCAGCCTGAGTTTGACGAGTGATGATCCCCTCTTTTGTGCGAAACTCCTTCCATGGTTCTCCACGAACATTCCGACGAAGAGCTGAAAGATAAGCTCGCCGCTGGCGAACTCGGCTTGAAGAAGGCTGCGGTGGCCGAAGGGGTGTTGCGCCGCCGGCGCGTTGAGCGCGTGCAGGTATGGCTCGGGAAACATCCTCTACTGGCTACGCTGTTGGGCGCGTTGGGGGTAACGGCACTACTACTGCCGAAGGTTCTGCGGCAGGGGTAGTGCGGCGTCGCCAACCCTCCAACCGGAGTACGATCAGACATGCCGGCTCGCCCTGGTGTTGGGCGGTCGAACTACTTTGACATTCCGAAGGAGGCAGCATGGCGCGAACGGGATATTGGCTTTCTCCACCGACGAGGCTCGACTCTCGCCGTCTCGCTTATTCTGGTTATCCTCGCCTTGCTTGTTCGGTACGCGCATATCTCGATTCCCTTGGTGAGCGCCCACGTCTTCGAGACTTCTAGTAATTGGCTACGTTGTGCTGCTGGTGGGCAACCTGTTTCGTGGCTTGTAGGAGGATGCGATGCGCTACTTGTCTGGCCTTCTGAGCGGCATCGTTCTCACGATCCTTATCGTGTTCCTCATCGATCATTTTGGATCGGAGCCCGACACCCGGATGATCGTGAACTGGACGGTGCTCGCTGAAAAGGTCGGAGCCGCCAAAGAAGAGGTTCGTCAGGACGTGCACGAGGCGACTGCGCCCGATAGTGGTGCAGCGTCCAAGGCGCCAGGCGCTGAAGACACTCACTGAGACACTCCATTAGGAAGACGTCATTGCGCCGACCAGCGAATTCGCCGCCGCCCCTGCCTTGGCTGTCGCATTATGCAGCAGCGTAGTGCGCGGTCGGGCAGCTATTCGTCCGAGTATCGCTCGGAAATGTACGCCGTTACCGACTTAATGGCTGCTGACGCGATACCGTCTTGAACGGCCCTCCGCAGCTGAGCAACTCCGTGTATCGGCTGAAACTGATCCGCGAGTGGGGTAGGCGCTAATGGTCGGCAAGCGCGTGCAATTCGATGACGAGACGTGGCAAGCTATCGACGCCTTGCTCTCGCGTGATGGTCTAACCTTTCAGGATCTGACCGACGAGGCGTTCGCCGACGTGCTTAAGAAGCGAAAGCAGCCCGTCGGATTCAAAGCCGCGCTCAAGGAAAGCATCGGCTCGGTTAGGCCCAAGCGCAAACGGTGACGGGGGTGGCCGACGAGTTCTCCCACGAGGACCAGGCGAAGCGGCTATTCGGTCTGGGTGAGATGGAGGCTGAGGCGCTCGAGGTATTGCGCTTGATCGTCGGGCAGACGGAGCGCGGCCGGAACCTCAACGCCGATCTTCTCGATCGAGCGAAGGCCGTTGTCGAGCACTACGACCGAGTCATGAAGCGCGGGAAAGACGCGCCTGGGGTGGTTCCGTTTCGGCGCGTCTAGGGCCTCAGCGCCCCCACACTCGTCCGCTCGCGTCGGTCTGCCGCCAAGGCTTGACCGAATGCAGCGGCCCTCCGCACTCTGCACAGCGTAGCCGGCGCGCGAGCTGGTCGAGCGTAAGGCCCATCGAGATTTTCGGAAGCTGGTCGATTGCCCGAAGGCGGATCACGCGGCAGCGCGGGCAATTGGCCTCGACGTGGCTATAGCCCTCAACGGCGAACTCCTCGATGGTGGCGTGAAGCGGGTCCATCGGGCCATTAGAAACGATTGGCGGGCTTGACGATCACCGTAGTGGTGTTATCGCAGCCGCCAACTTGTCCATTGCATACCCGCATCTTCTGCAGATCATCGCCGGCGCCAGCGATCGCTTTGTGTGTTTTGTCTGCCTGTCTCTCGGCGCATTCGGCAGCCGCTTGGCTCCCCGGCTTGTAACCAACCAAGCTGCTCGCACGTGGAAACCGCTCGCTGATTAATGGCTCCAGCGCAGCCGCTCAACATCAACGAAAGTAAAATTGCGCGTTTCATCTCTCGCCCCGATGATAAGCATATCCTACTCCGCGCTCATCCTGGCCACAAGAATAGGGCGCCGACCGAAGCCGACGCCCCCTGGTTCAGCTGACTAGGCCTTACAATCCTTCATGTTGGCCATAGCGGCCTTGGCTTCGGCCTCTGTCTTAAAGCTGCCCATGCTCTTCATGGGAGCGGCGGGCTCGCTGTGCATCATGGAGCATTTGTCACTCGCCGGATCGAAAGCCACATAGAAGGTCTCCGCGAAAGCGGGGGCTGCGAAGCTGACGATAAGAGCAGCTGCTACGAGATACTTTTTCATGGGGTTGTTCCTTTGGACGCGTGATCTCAGGGAAAAGCGGACCACGGTCTCGTTTAAACGCTCCTGCGGCCGGTTTAGCTCATCACGTTTGCGACATGGCCAAGAGGCCGGAGCGAGACCGGCCAAACGCGCCCCGACCGAGGAAGGGTCACCCCCTTGGCCGGGACGACTTGCCAAGGAACCAACTTTGGGGAGGGCTCCAATGGCCAATTCCAGTTTTATCACGCCGCACGAAAAGCCCCGGCCTGAGTGACCGCGGCGCCGGCCGAAGGCGCTAAGGTCCCTATAGATTGAAGGTGACGGAATCCCGTAAGGTGCCAGCCTGTCACCTTACTTGGAGGGATCACAATGTCGCTTGGCTTGATACTCGTCATCGTCCTTATCATCCTTTTGGTCGGAGGGTTCAGCGGCCGTGTTGGAGGGTATGGCTACGGTTATGGGCATGGGGGGATGGGTATCCTCGGCATCATCCTTATTGTCCTGCTAGTTCTGTTTTTGATGCATCGGATTTAGCTCTCCAGGCCAAGCCCAATGAAAACGAGACTGATTGTTTTTCAGTCAGGGGGAACGATGCCGTTCAAGGGGTTGTCGTTCCGAGCGTTAGTCAGCTTGGCTTTCGTGCTGATTTCGTTCGTCACAATCTTCTCAATGGCGGGCGCCATTGCCGTGAGCGCTTATCCAACTCGTTCGGTTGGTCTTTCGCCATCGACAGAAGCCGGCAATCGGGTTGTGCTTGTTAAGGACAAGAAGACAAAGGAGTTCAACTGCAAGAAGGCGAAATGCGATCCGGGCGAAGTCAAACTCGACAAGCCGAACATTTATGGCGCTTGCTGCCAGACAGGAACGGCACCCCTAACTCCTAAGACAAAGCCGGCTGAGCCAGAGAAATGCAAATTCCCTGGTGAAGTAGGGACGCCACCTAACTGCAGCTGCCCTCCCGGCACGGAGTTCTATGGATACAAGGGGTGCGTTGAGCCCTACTGTTGCACCTCTTACGGAGACTCCTCAGACGGCGGCGGATCTATCAAAGCGTGCGGTGAGCATGCCGACGTTCAGGAAAAGGTTACGAGCCATCTCTTCAATGGTCATCCCCCCGCTCGCTTCGAGTGCTATCCGAAGGAGTAAGTTGCTGCCGGCAACGTTCTCCCCAACAAAGAAGCCCCGGCCTGAGTGACCGGGGCTGGAACAGAAAAGGCGCCGACCGGAGCCGACGCCCAATGCTAACTGAGAGGGAGAAGTCTTAGGGCTGCTTGTAGAAGCAGCATTCCTTTTTGCCGTCGCCTATATCCACACACTTGTAGGTGACTGTGGGATCGCTAGAGCCGCCACCCGCCCCCTCGTTGGGACCGATGATCTTACAGTCCGACTTTATCGGCTGAGCATCGCCGCCGCTTCCAGCGTCGTTGGCGCTGCCGCCCATCTTGATGAGCTTGTAGTCCTTACCGTCGTCGCCAATGCCACACCAAATCCAGCCAGGACCACCGGGCACGGCCTCGCCCTGAACGTTGCACCAGTGGGTGCCGTTCTCCTTGAGGAGTTCCACGGTGCTCCCAGATCTCAGGGATTCGTTCCGTGGTTTTCCCTTACCATTGGGCTTGTCATAAACATCGACATCGAGAGGCACCTTGACCATCGGGCCATCACTCGCTGCCATCGCAGGAGCATGCGCAACGAGGATAAGAACAGCAACGCCAACACAGGCGGAGGCGCACCATTTGACAAACATCATAGTTTTTCTCCCGGATTGCCCTCGGCAGGTCGAGGATCGCAGAAAAAAGACTCCGCGGCTAGTAGTGCACGAAAAAGCCCCGGCGAGTGACCGGGGCTGAGTTGTGCCATATGGACGTTCAAGCCTGAACGCCGGTTGCGATTATGCAGCCGCCATTCGCGTGATGTCTCTGGAAATCGACTTTTGCAGCTGCTCGTTCCAAATGTCTGGATCGTCAAAGGCGTCATGCGCAACAGCGAGCACCATCGCTTTCATATTTAGCCCGTCGAGAGTGGTGGCCTTTTGCTTGGCTAATAGAGTCACCGCGCGACGGAGCTCAGAGTGGCTGCTCGTCCAATTGCGATAGTGTGCGTCGCGATCGAACCTCACGCCGGCTTGCTTGCGCTTCTCAAAAAACTCCTTGTCCATCCTATTGCCAAGGATGCGAGCTTCCTCCCTAGCTTCCTCCTCGCTGCCAGCTTTTAGCCGAATCCATTTTTTCGGCCGGCTTTCTGGCGGGACTTCCTGTGACCCCTCCAAGAAGGTCTCAAACCAATCAGAAGCGCCATCGACGGCACGCACCCACCAAGCATCCTCGTCACGAACGACGGTCCCTGAGCCCAAGTATCCGCAGCACACCCAGCGCTCGGGCTTCATCTCGTAAAAAGCGCTTTCAGTTCTGTCGGCAGCCTTGCGGAAAAGCTTCGAGAGTCGCCTTGTCTCTAACGCCAGCACCTTGCAACGCTCACCCTGCTCAAGGAGTTCGGCATCTTCTAGGGGCGTGAGCGAGTGTGGCCGATGCGAGTGCGATAGCCGCAGGAACGGAAGCGACGACAGTAAGTGCTTTACGGCGATTGATAGTTTGGGTCATTGCATCCTCCGTCTGGTGTTACCTCTAGGGTTACCTACGGAGGGGAGTTGGCGGCCACAAAGCGCTAGCCATTGGGTTCTAAGGGTTTCTGAGTAGGCGGCGTCTTCACCGATAATTAGCGTTTTTCACAAGAAATGGACGGCTGTTGCCGTTCACCACATTTTGCCCTAATTTAGGGGGCAAGGTTAATGCAATTAGACGGGAATGCCGGGAAAAACCGGTGGGGGACTTAAGCTTAACACACTGACTTCCCACCATTTTGCCTGGATTGCTACGGGGACGCTCTAGCTTGCGTGAGTCCATCAAAGGGCTTTGCAAATAGGGCAGCGGGGGAATACCGGCCGGTTCGACGGGCGGACGATCCCGCGGGTTAGGGGTGACCTGGAGGGAAAATGGGCCGACGCTTACCTCGTCGGGTGTGGCACACCATCGCTGCGTTGGTGCCGCTTCCCCTTATCGGCTTGGGCTATGTTGCCGCGGTGCCGGGCAATCCCGTCGCTTTTCAAGTCGAGCTATTCCTCTCCGGCACTGGCTCCGCCTATGCGCTGAAGCGCACCGCCGATATCTCCCATGCACCGCTGCCGCGCGAAGCCTCCTATCTGTTCAGGACCGGCGCCAAAGGCCCGCGTGCCGATCAGGTTCTCGCCGTCAACACTGTCACCTCAGCCGGCAAGCAGCTCATCGCCGCAAGCCTTGGCGGCGATCCGACGACCATGACCAGCGCGCTAGCCATGCGCGGCGAGGTCAGCCGCGGGCTCAAAGCCGATCGTCTCAAGCCGACCATCTCCGACGTCGCTCTGCGCGGCCCGGTCGGCGGCGGCAACATGGCCAACTCGCTGCTCATGAACGCGAGCTACGCATCGCCCTTCGCGCAGAATTTCAGCGTCGACGGGTTCAAGCCGTCAGCCGGCGAGCTCGCCTACCATCCGAGCGCCGAGGGACTTAGCTTCAAGGGCCAGGGCGAGAGCCAGGCCGAATTCGAGGAGCGCGAGCGCCGCTGCCTCGCCACTGCCATCTATTTCGAAGCGCGCGGCGAGCCGGTACGTGGTCAGGTCGCGGTCGCTCAGGTCATTCTCAATCGCGTGCGCAGCCCGGACTTTCCGCAGACCATCTGCGGCGTGGTCTATCAGGGCCAGTTGCACCCTGGCTGTCAGTTCTCGTTCACCTGTGACGGGCAGACCGACACGCCGCGCAACGACGATCAATGGGCCCTCGCCAAGAGCATCGCCAAGAAGGCCACCGCCGGTGAGCTGTGGCTTTCCGAAGTCGGCTATTCCACGTATTACCACGCCAATTACGTGAGCCCCCGCTGGGTCGGCGACATGAGCAAGATCGATGCGATCGGGCGGCACATCTTCTACAAGAGGCGGAACGAGGAGCCCTATGTCGTCGAGGCTTCGACGGCTCCCGAGGCCGGTTCGAGCATGTCGGTCACCCCGACGCTGTCTCTCGTGTCGGCGGCGGTAACCGGCACTACGACCGCGCCCACTCCAGCGATGAGTCTAGGCTACGCGGCGCATTAGTAAGCGCCCCGACTGAGATCACATCGACGCCGGTCTTCGCGATCTCGCCTACCGTTTCGAGGCTCACTCCGCCTGATGCCTCGGTAACCACCCGGCCCTTCACCAGCGCAACCGCAGCCTTCAGGGTCTCGACGTCCATATTGTCGAGCAGCACGGCGTCGATCGGAAACCTGAGCGCCTGCTCGAGCTGAGCGAGCGTGTCGACCTCGACCTCGATCTTCACCAGATGCCCGGCCCGCGCCTGAAGCTTGGCGAGCGCGTTGGCGATCCCGCCCGCGGCGGCGATGTGGTTGTCCTTGACGAGCACGGCATCGTAGAGCCCGAAGCGGTGGTTGACGCCGCCGCCGGCCCTGACCGCATATTTCTCGAAGGCGCGCAGGCCAGGCGTCGTCTTGCGCGTCTCGGCGATCCTTGCCGGCGTGCCCTCGACCGCCGCGACGAAGGCAGCGGTCAGCGTGGCGATGCCGCTCAAGCGGCCGAGGAAATTGAGCGCGGTGCGCTCGCCGGTGAGCAGCGCGCGCGTGCTCCCTTGCACCTCGGCGATGGTGCCGTTGGCAGCGACCTTGCCGCCGTCCTCGACCACGCGGGTGAACTTGACCTTGGGATCGAGCATCCTGAACGCGGTCTCGGCGAGATCGAGACCGGCCACCACACCCGCCTTCCGCGCCACGATCTTGGCCTCGCCATGGGCCTCGGGCGCGATGATCGCATCGGTGGTGATGTCGCCGGCGTCGCCGAGATCCTCTTTCAGCGCCGCCGCGACGGCGCGCTCGACGAGCAGCGGCGGCAGCTCAAGATGCGGGGAGGGCGTCTTGATCATGCATGGAGCGCAGTGCGGCGCGGCGCGCCGAAATGCGGGCGCAGCACCCGCTCGCGCGCGGTGCCATGCATCTCCGCCGCCTCGCGCGCGATCTCGTCGGCTTTGGCGAGGGTGAGGAAGCTCCGCCGCGCCAGCCGGTCGTCAGGCACCGGATAGTCGCTGCGGAAATGCGCCCCCCGGCTTTCCTTGCGCGCGAACGCCGCGGCGGCGATCAGCTTGGCGGTGGCCAGCATGTTGCCGAGGCGGCGGTCACGGCCGGCTTCCGGCACGAGCGAAGAGATCGCGGCCAGCGCGTTGGCGAGCGAAGTCTCGTCGCGGACCACGCCGACCTCTCTCGCCATGGTGCGGCGAAGCACCTGCTCCAGCCGCTCGTCATGGCTGCCGCTGCCGGCCTCGCTCTCGGCCGGCCCACCCATGAGCGGCGTTGCCAGGTGCCGCGAGCCGGCGATATCGTTGGCGACGCGGGCGCCGAACACCACGGCCTCGAGCAGCGAGTTGGAGGCGAGCCGGTTCGCGCCATGCGCGCCGGTCGAGGCGACCTCGCCGCAAGCCCACAATCCGTCGATTGTGCTCCGCCCCTGCGCGTCGGTCAGAATCCCGCCCATGTGATAATGCGCTGCCGGCGCGACCGGGATCGGGTCCTTGGCCGGATCGATGCCGGCGGCGATGCACGCTGCGTAGACCGTCGGGAAATGCTCGGCGAGCTCGCCGCCCAGCGCACGGCAATCGAGAAACGCGCCGCGCCCGCTCGCCACCTCGCGATAGACCGCGCGCGCCACCACGTCGCGCGGCCCGAGCTCCGCGTCCTCGTGCACCGCGCGCAGGAAACGCTCGCCGCGCGAGTTGATCAGGGTCGCGCCTTCGCCGCGCAAGGCTTCAGTCGCGAGCGGCGCCGGGTCGCGGCCGATATTGATCGCGGTCGGATGGAACTGCACGAACTCGGCGTCGGCGATCACCGCGCCGGCCCTGGCGGCAATGGCGATGCCTTCGCCGCGAGCCTCGCGGGGGTTGGTGGTGATGGCGTAGATCTGTCCGGCGCCGCCGGTCGCGAGCACGACCGCGCTCGCCGGCAGGATGAGCCCGTGGGCTGTCGTGCCGCCGTTGACGGCAGCGACCTCTAGTCCGGCCACCCGGCCGTCGCGCATGATGAGATCGCGCGCGGCGAAGCCTTCGAGCACGGTGATCGACGGCGTCGCCCGCACCGCAGTCATCAGCGCATGCATGATGGCCTTGCCGGCGGTGTCGCCCTTGACGTGGAGGATGCGGTTCCGCCCATGCGCCGCCTCGCGGCCGAAGCTGAAATGGCCTTCGAGGTCCTTGTCGAACGGCACGCCGTAGCGAAGCAGATCCTCGATGCGCTCGCGCGCCTCGCGTGCGAGCAGCAGCGCGATGTTCTCATCGACGATCCCGGCGCCGGCCGTGATCGTGTCGACGGCATGGTCCTCGGCGCTGTCGCCCTCGGCAAGCGCCGCGGCGATGCCGGCCTGCGCCCACAGGCTGGACGCGCCCTCGCCGAAACGCGCGGCGGAGACCACGGTGACCGGATGCGGCGCGAGTTTGAGCGCGGTGAACAGCCCGGCGAGCCCGGCGCCGACCACGACAACGCCGCCGGGCGCAACCTGCGCCGGCAGCTTGGCTCCGTTGATATGCATCTCGGTCATGACTCGACGCCTCTACGCGGGACTAGTGGTTGAGGTTGATCATGCGCTCGACGGCCGCGCGCGCGCGCACCGCGACCGCCGGGTCGACTGTCACCTCCTCCTTGAGGAACAGCAGCGAGTTGAGGATCTTCGGCAGCGTGATGCGCTTCATATGCGGGCACAAATTGCACGGCCGCACGAACTCGACATTGGGAGCGTCGACCGCGACGTTGTCGCTCATCGAGCACTCGGTCACCAGCAGCACCTTCGACGGCTGGTTGTCGTGCACCCACTTGATCATGCCGCTGGTCGAGCCGGTGAAATCCGCCTCGGCGAGCACGTCGGGGGCGCATTCGGGGTGCGCCACGATCTTCACGCCGGGATCGCTCTCGCGATAGGCGCGAAGCTCATCGGCGCTGAAGCGCTCATGCACCTCGCAATGACCCTTCCAGGCGATGATCTCGACGTCGGTCTTGGTCTGCACCCATTTGGCGAGATATTCGTCGGGGATCATGATCACGCGCTTGGTGCCAAGCGACTCGACCACGCGAACCGCGTTCGATGAGGTGCAGCAGATGTCCGACTCGGCCTTCACCTCGGCGGACGTGTTGACATAGGTCACCACCGGCACGCCGGGATAGGCTTCGCGCAGCGCGCGCACGTCGGCGCCGGTGATCGAGGCTGCAAGCGAGCAGCCGGCGCGTGAATCGGGGATCAGCACCGTCTTGTCGGGATTGAGCAGCTTCGAGGTCTCGGCCATGAAGTGCACGCCGCCCTGCACGATGATCTTGGCGTCGGTCTTCGACGCCTCGCGGGCGAGCTGGAGCGAATCGCCGACGACGTCGGCGACGCAATGGAAGATCTCCGGCGTCATGTAGTTGTGCGCCAGCACCACGGCGTTGCGCGTGCGCTTGAGGTCGTTGATGGCCTTGACGTAAGGGGCGAAGCGCGGCCACTCGATCGGCGGGATCACCCGCGACACGCGCTCGTAAAGATGCGCGGTCGCGCGCGCCACCTCCGGCGTATAGGCGAGGTCGGGCAGGAACTCGGGGCTAAACGCCTGAGGCGCGCCACGGAGGTCAGTGCTTTGGACCATCGTCATCTCGTTTAGCCTCTCCTGACCGATAATGCTCATAATGAGCATATATGGGTCGTTAAAACATCCGGCACAAGACCGGCTTTCGCTAAACTCCGCCTATCCTCACTTGGAGTATAGGCCATGCGAGGGGAGCTTCAAGGGCCTAGGTCAACTGGTGGCACGATCGTGATGCCGCGCCGTTGTCGAGTGCTACTCCCATGACCCCGCGGCCCAAGAATCGGGCAGATGGTGATAGCCCTTACGCTTAACTCGGATTAACTTAGGCTGTAGTACGAGGGGGTTTGTGGGATGCGTGGACGGCCCGTGGTCGGGACCCTGGTTGCTTCGGTCGCTTGCTTTGCGGCTTTGGGAGCTTCGGTTGCGGTCGCCCAAACCCAATCGGTCGACCCCCAGGTCAAGACCGAGGCCGCCGCCGAGAGCCCGCCGGACCTGCTCTCGGGCGAGCCGCCCGATTTCGTAGCCAAAGCTCCCGAGCAACCTGCCGCCGCACCCGAAGAGGTTGCGCCGACGCCGAACGCGAGTCCGGTCGTCGCCAGCATTCGCGCCAAGCTTGCCGAGCTCCGCAAAAGTTCATCCTCCGACGAGATCGTGGCGATCGAGGAGTTCTACAACGGACGTGACGAGTCGCTGTGGATGACCGACATGGGTTTCTCCGGCGAGGCGCTCGCGGCCATCGACGAGTTGCTCAGGGCCGACGATTGGGGTCTGTCGAGCGCGGCCTTCGAGCTGCCTCCCGCCGGCGCTCTGCCGAAATCGCCCGACGAAGCGGCCGCCAACGAGATCAAGCTCGATCTCGCCATTCTGAAATATGCGCGCTACGCGCGCGGCGGCCGGACCGATCCCGCCAAGCTCAACAAGCTGTTCGGCGTCGCCCCGACCTTGCGCGATCCGAAGACGGTGCTGACCGAGCTCGCCGGCGCCGAAGCGCCCGACGCCTATCTCCGCTCGCTGCATCCCAAGCACGAGCAGTTCCAGCGCCTGCATCAGGCTCTGCTCAAGGCTCGCGCGGCGAGCGACGCCGGCGCCAGAGCAAACACCCAGAAGATCGTCGTCAATATGGAACGCTGGCGCTGGATGCCGGAGGACTTGGGCGCGCTCTATCTCTGGCTCAACGTTCCGGAGTTCGCCGTCTATGTGTTCAAGGACGGCAAGTCGATCTACACGGACAAGATCGTCGTGGGGGAGCTGAAATATGCGACGCCGATGTTCTCCGCCGACCTCAAGTCGGTGGTGTTCAATCCGGAATGGACCGTCCCGCCGACTATCGTTCGCGAGAACCTGCTGCCCAATCTGCGCGGCGGCGGCGGCTGGTTCGGCGGCGGCAATACCGCGATCCTCGATCAGCACGAGCTGAAGGTGAAGTATAATGGCCGCTTCGTCGATCCGGGCAGCATTGACTGGAACCACGTCAATATGGGCGCGATCAGCTTCGTGCAGGCGCCCGGGCCCAACAACGTTCTCGGCAAGGTGAAGTTCGTCTACCCCAACCCCTATTCCGTCTACATGCACGACACCATCAAGGAGGGGTTGTTCGACAAGGACAGCCGCGCCGAAGGGCATAATTGCCCGCGCGTGTTCAAGCCCGCCAAGATCGCCGCCGTCGTGCTGGCCGCCGACCAGAACATGCCGCAGGCCCAGGTCGATAAGTTGATCGCCGACGGCAACAACAGCGCGATCGCCATCCAGCACCATTTCCCGGTGCACACCACCTACTTCACCGCCACGGTGGACGACGAGGGCAAGGTCCAGACCTACGCCGACATCTATAAGCTCGACAGCGTGGTCGCCGCGGCGATCCTCGGCAAGGAAGCGAGAGCCGACGCGGTCGCCGACAACGCCCCCGCCAAGCCGAAGCCGCCGAAGCCTGACGGCCTGGCCGATTCGACCCGCTGAGCCACGCGTTTCCCGCAAGCCGGTCCGTGCATTCCGCTCAATAATCGTGGGCTGCCGCCCGTTCTTTTGCTAGGCTCGGCGCTGTCGAGCCTCCAAGGAGGGACGCGCCCGTGCAGTCGCAATTCACCGTCGGAATCAGCTTGGAAGGCAAGGGCGACCGGCTGGTGGTCAGGGCCGAGGACGCCTTGATCGCGGCCCTCAAGGTCAAGGCCGAGCATCCCGAAGCCGCCATCACCTACGTGCGCCGCCTGAACCGGCGCGGCGACTCGCGCCATCCACCGCACCGGCTCGCCGACAACCGCTACTGATCCCGCCACACCCGCATCGCCGCATAGGCGCCAAGAGCGAACAGCAGGAGCGCGCCTGCGAGCGCCGGTGCGCGCCAGTCGCCAGTTCCGACCCTGACCACGATGAGCACGAGACAGACCGTGGCGCCGAGCGCCGGCACGAAGCGCGGCACCTCGAAGCGCCCAGGTCTTTCGCCCTTGCGCCGCTGCAAGACGAAAAGCGCACCGTTCACCACCACGAACACGGCGAGCAGGAGAAGCACGGTGGCCGCCGCAAGCTCGGCGATGCTGCCGAGTAGAGCGAGCGGTGCGAGCACGAGGAGGAGCGCGGCGATGGCGAGATGCGGCGTCCGCCGCCCCGCATGCACCGTGCCGAGCCGCGCCGGCAGAAGACCCTGCCGCGCCATGCCGTAGACGAGCCGCGAGGCGGTGATGTAGTTGACGAGCGCGGTGTTGGCGACGGCGAACAGCGTAATCAGCGTGAACACTGACGGCGGGATCAACGGCGCCGCGCGCCCCATCACCTCGGTGATCGGTCCCGGCGCCTCGCCAAGCTCGCGCCACGGCACGACCGACACCGCGGTGATTGCCACAGCAATATAAAGGATCGCCGCTCCGGCCATGGCGAGGATCAGACCGAGCGGGAGCGTGCGCTCAGGCTCGCGCGTCTCCTCGGCGACATTGATCATGTCCTCGAAACCGATAAAGGCGAAGAAGGCGAGTACCGCCCCCTGCATGACGAGGAGGGCGGCAGGGTCGCCGCCTTGGGTTGCCGGCGTCTCGAGATAATCGACCGAGCCCCAATAGGACATGCCGACCAGGATCACCAGAACGAGTCCGCCCGCCTCGATCAGCGTGCACAGTACGTTGACCCACATCGACTCGCGGATGCCGCGAAACACGATGCCGGTGAGAACGAGCAGGAAGCCGAGCGCAAGCCAGGCCAGCGGCACATTGCCGAGGCCGAGCAGCTCGGCGAGATTGGCGGCGAACACGCGCGCTTGGGTGGCGGTTGAGGTGAGCCCCGAGGCGACCAGCGCGAGCCCGACCATGAAGCTCAGCAGCCTGAAGCCGTAGGCGCGCTCGGTGACGAACACGGCGCCGGCAGCGCGCGGATGGCGCGAGCCGAGCGAGGCGTAAGAGAGCGCGGTGAGCAGCGCCGCCACGAGCGCGACGACGAAGGCGAGCCACAAGGCATTGCCGGCATCGCCGGCGGCCTTGCCGATCAGCCCGTAAATGCCGGAGCCGAGCATGCTGCCGAGCCCGTAAAGCGCCATCTGGACAGGGCCGATGGTCCGGCGAAGCGCCGGCTCCCCGCCTGAGCGCGTCGCACTGTCCGCCTTCGGTGCCTCCTTCATCGTCGGCACCGTATCATGCTCCTCCAGTGCGCTCCGCGCCGGCCCTTGCCTTACGCCTTGCAAAAGACATGCTCTTGGTCTATATGCTGACCATCGAGATTTGGCCGGACCACATGGCCGTATCGCCTAAGCTGATTGCCAGGCGCACGTTCAGACCTCCAAACATCGACGAGCCGAGCTTTAGGTCCCGCAACTGGGACCCGAGTTCACCTGCACTGACAACAGCGAAAGGACGACCCCAATGATTTTGGGCACTGTGAAATTCTACAACGACCAGAAGGGTTTTGGATTCATCCAGCCTGAGGACGGCGGCAAGGACGTATTCGTCCATGCGACCGCTCTCGAGCGCGCAGGCATGCGCAGCCTGGTCGAGGGGCAGAAGGTATCGTTCGATACCGCCCAAGACAGCCGCAGCGGCAAGACTGCCGTGAACAACATCAAAGCCGCCTAGTCCCTAACCGGACGAAGCAGTCTTGTTGTTATTTAGAGCCGTCCCTTCGGGGACGGCTCGTTAGTTTTGGGGAACCTTACCCGGACGCTTCTGGGTGGTCGAAGTCGGGATCAGCCACACGGTGATGATCTCCTGCTCTTCCTCGGGGTCCGACGCTGCGACCTCGTCGCTCAATTTTCGCCAGATCGTTGCCTCGGCAGACGTCGCCTCGCGAGCGAGGATGCGTGCATGGCCGTTCCAGATGCGCCGGCCGTCGCTGTGCAGCGTTTCAAGCGTGTGGCGCATGACGGCATGGATATCGAGCCAAGCCTGCGCGCAAGAAGCGCTTACCGCGCGGAACGCGAAGATCGCGCGCCCGTCAATCTCTGCGACATAAGTTTGCATGGGAACCTGCTGCTCCACCCAGCGGCACGCCGGACCTCCATCTAGCACGCTTAGGCTTGCCGCGGCCATGCAGAACAGCTACCCGCGGCGATCGCGCTTCGGCTCGGCATCACGCGGAACGGCGCGCTTCAGCGGATAGTCCGAGCTGTCATAGAGGCGCCTAATGCCGCCGCTGTCGAATCTCTCCTCATCGACCTCGAGATACGTGCCGAGCAGGTGCTGCGGCGGGAGCTCCTCGATGGCGTAACGGACAGCCTCAGCCGCCTTGTCGAACCGCTTGTAGGTGATGCGGCGGGCGCTGGCCTTCCAGCTCCTGGCGGGGAACAGCTCGGCCGTTGCCGTGAAATCGAATGAGGACATGATCCAAATCTTTCTGTGACCGGGAACCGTACAAGAAAAAATCAAAATGGCTTTGGGTAGAGGTCACTGTTACCTGCAGCCTTATTTAATCATTCGCGGCGCAGAAAACTAGGGACGATCCTCGATTAACTGCGGCAATTCAGCAGCTTCGCTGCCCGAATCGGCGGCAAAACACGCGCCGCGCCCGGTATTGGCTAGGGATCACGCAATCTCCAGCGATGTTGCGTGGCGGAACGGAAAGTTGAACCGCCGCAGCGGCTTCGGCCATACTCGGCCCTCCCGCCTGGACGGACCCCGAATGGCCGAGACCGTCGTGTTGAAATATCGCGCCTTCATCTCCTATAGCCACGCCGACACGAGCTGGGCCAAGTGGCTGCATCGCGGCGTCGAAGGCTTCCGCATCGACAACGACCTCGTCGGTCGCAAGACCGAGTTTGGCGCCATCCCCGCCTCGCTTCGCCCTGTGTTCCGCGATCGCGACGATTTCACCGCCGGTCACACCCTGACCGAGCAGACGCTGGCCGCGCTCGATGCCTCGGAGGCGCTGATCGTCGTCTGCTCGCCCGCCGCCGCCAAGAGCCATTACGTCAATGAGGAGATCAAGCTCTTCAAGTCGCGTCACCCGAAGCGGCCGGTGATCCCGCTGATCATTGCCGGCAAGCCCGACGATCCCGAGCTCGAATGCTTCCCGCCCGCGCTCAAGTTCAAGGTCGACGCCAAGGGCCGCATCGGCAAAAAGCGCCTCGAGCTGCTCGCCGCCGATGCCCGCGAGCAGGGCGACGGCAAGCAGCTCGCGCTCGCCAAGGTCGTGGCCGGGCTGCTCGATGTCACCTCTGACGAGGTGTTCCGCCGCGCCGAGCGCGAGCGCCGCCGCCAAGTCGACGATCCGCAACGGCGTCATCGGCGTGTTGGCGTTCCTGTCGGTCGCCGCCATGGGCAGTGCGGCCTATGCCTGGCAACAGCTCAAGACCAACGAGGCCTTCTTGACGGCAACGCTGCATACCGCGACCGGCATTGTCGATGAGGCAGTCGCTCAGGCCGAGCGATTCGGTGTCTCGCGCACGGCGACGCTTGCGCTGCTGACCAGGGCTGAAGGATTGTTCGACAACATGGCCATGCTCGGCAAGGAGACGCCCGAGCTGCGCTATCAGAAGGCCTGGATGCTGATTCAGTTCGCCAACAACTATCAGGCGGTCGGCGATACCAACAAATGGCGCGAGCGCGCCCTGGAGGCTCACAAGATCCTAACGGCACTGGCCGAGGAGCAGCCGGACAATGTGGGCTTCGCCAGCGAGTTGGCCGTGGCCAACGGGCGCGTTGGCGATGTTCTCATGGCGCAAGGCAATCTGCCGGGTGCGCGGGACAGCTATCTGGCGGCCACGCTGCTTGCCGGCCGGCTCGTCGATGCCGACCGCACCAACAGCAGTCTGTTGCGCGGGTTGGCTTCCGCCGTGGAGCGCCTCGGCGATGCTCAATTTGCGCTGGGCGAACTCCCGGTCGCGCTCACCTTGTTTCAGAACAGACTAACGCTTGCTGAAATTGTCGCACGAGCAAATCCGGCCGACGTCACCTCGCAACGAGACCTTTCGATCGCTCACAACAAGATCGGCGACGTGTTGCTGGCGAAAGGCGATTCGGCTGGTTCCTTATCAGCCTATCGCGACGGTCTCGACGCTATCGACCGCCTGGCCCGAAGCGATCCCAATGCCGCGCTTTGGCAGCGCGATCTTGCCTATTCCTTCAACAAGATTGGCGTCGTCCAGTCGAGACAAGGACATCTCGACGAGGCGCTGAGATCATTTCGCGACAGTCTTGCCACCACCGACCGTCTGGCAAAGGCCGATCCAAGCAATGCCGGCTGGCAGCACGACCTGGCCGATTCCTACGATCGGATCGGCGACGCTCTCGTCTCGCAAGGCAAGCTCGGCGAAGCGCTGCAATCATATGCCGATGAGAAGGCCATTGCCGATCGCCTGGCAACGAGCGATCCCGATAATGCCGGCTGGCAGCGTGACTTGTCCGTCGTCGCCGGTAAGATCGGCGACGTCTTGATGGTCAAGGGCGATTCAGCCGGTGCGCTTGCGGCATATCGCGATGGGCTCGACGTCGTCGAGCGGTTGGTCGGGTTCGACCAGAGCAACGCGGGCTGGAAGCGCGACCTCTCGTATCTTTACATCAAAGTGGGCAGCGTCTTCACCGCGCAGGGCGATCTCGAACAGGCGCTGAAATGGTATGGCGATGCACTCGACCTCAGAGAAGGCTTGGCCAAAGGCGATCCGAGCAACGCGGGCTGGCAACATGACGTGGCCGTCGCGCACGATCTCATCGGCGACACAAGAAGCTTTCAGCACCAGCTGGATGATGCCTTACGATCGTATCGAGACGAGATCGCGATCTACGATCGAATTATCAAATCCGATCCCGATAACGCAGGGTGGCAGCGCGATCTCTCCGTCGCCGAGGGCAAGGCAGCCAACATTCTGTTGGTCCAGGGCCATATCGACGACGCGCTGGCAGGGTATGCGAATAGCTTGGAAATTGCCAAGCGCGTCGCCGCGGCCGATCCCAGCAATGCCGGTTGGCAGCGTGATGTCGCCATCTCCTACAACCGCCTGGGTACTGCGCTGGGCACGAACGGGCATCTCGACGAGGCGCTCCCGACCCTCGAGACGAGTTTCGCCATCACCGAGCGCCTGACCGCGGCGGACCCGAGCAACACCACCTGGCAGCACGATGTCTCGATATCCCATCTCTTCATCGGCAATGTGCTGCTGGCCAAAGGCGACGCTATAGCTGCGTTGGATCGCTTCCGACGTTCGCTTGCCGTTTGCGAAAGCCTGATCAAAGTCGATCCCACGAATATGGGCTGGCAACGCGACATCGCCGTTGCCCATGGCCGCATCGCGCTGGCTTTGGCAAGGCTCGGCAGGGTCGATGAGGCCCGCGCCGAGTTTAAGCTCGGACGCGGTAAGGTCGTCGAATTGATGCGGCAATCACCGTCATATAACGGGCTCGCCGACGATGTTACCTGGTTCGACGGTGCGCTCGCCAAGCTCGACCAGACGAGCGCTGCGACGCCACCGGACGCTACGGCCAAGCCGGAGCCCAACTGATAAAGCGCTTAGCTCTTGAGCCGGTAGCCCGACTTGAAGATCCAGGCGATGATCGCGAGGAAAATGGCGAGAAAAACGCCGATCATAGCCAGGCTCACCATGGGGCTGACATCGGCGATCTCGAAGAAGCTCCAGCGGAAGCCGCTGACCAGATAGACGACGGGATTGAGCAGCGTCACGCCCCGCCAGAACGGGGGAAGAATATCGATCGAGTAGAACGTGCCGCCGAGGAAGGTGAGCGGGGTGATGATCAACAGCGGCACGAGCTGAAGCTTCTCGAATCCGTCGGCCCAGATGCCGATGATGAAGCCGAGCAGACTGAAGGTCGCGGCCGTCAGCATCAGGAACGCGAGCATCCAGAACGGATGGGCGATCCTGAGCGGCACGAACAGCCAGGCCGTGGCGAGGATGATCAACCCGAGAATGATCGACTTGGTGGCGGCGGCGCCGACATAGCCGGTGACGATCTCGAAATAGGAGATCGGCGCCGACAGAAGCTCGTAGATCGTGCCGGTGAAGCGCGGAAAATAGATGCCGAACGAGGCGTTGGCGACGCTCTGGGTCAGCAGCGTCAGCATGATCAACCCCGGCACGATGAAAGCGCCGTACGGCACGCCCTGGATCTCGGTGATGCGCGAGCCGATCGCCGCGCCGAACACCACGAAATAAAGCGAGGTCGAGATCACCGGGGAGACGATGCTCTGGAGCAGCGTGCGGCCGGCGCGCGCCATCTCGAATTTGTAGATCGCCCTGATTGCCGGCAAATTCATTTCTGCCTCACGAGATCGACGAAGATGTCCTCGAGCGAGCTTTGCGATGTGTCGAGGTCCTTGAACCTGATGCCGGCGGCGGCAAGATCGGTGAGAAGGCTGGTGATGCCGGTGCGCGGGCCCTGCGTGTCGTAAGTGTAGATCAGCTCGCTGCCGCCATTGACGAGCGTCAGATGATGACCGTCGAGCTCACCCGGGATGGCGCTGAGGTTGTCATGCAGCTGGAGGATGAGCTGCTTCCTGCCGAGCTTGTGCATCAGCTCGTTCTTGTCCTCGACCAGGACCAGCTCACCCTTGTTGATGACGCCGATCCGGTCGGCCATATCCTCGGCCTCGTGGATGTAATGGGTGGTGAGGATGATGGTCACGCCGGCGTCGCGCAACGACCGCACCACCTGCCACATGTCCTTGCGTAGCGCCACGTCGACGCCCGCGGTCGGCTCGTCTAGAAACAGCACCGTCGGCTCGTGCGACAGCGCCTTGGCGATCAGCACGCGCCGCTTCATGCCGCCCGACAGCGTCATCAGCTTGGAGCTCTTGCGGTCGAGTAGCGACAGGTCCTTCAGAATCTTGTCGATATAGGCCGCGTCGTCCCATTTGCCGAACAGGCCGCGGCTCAACGTTACCGTGGTCACGACCGTCTCGAACATGTCGAGGGTAAGCTCTTGCGGCACGAGCCCGATCATCGCCCGCGCCGCGCGGAAATCGCTGACGATGTCGTGGCCGTCGACCACGACCTTGCCGGCGCTCGGCGTCACGATTCCGCAGATGATGTTGATCAGGGTCGTCTTGCCGGCGCCGTTAGGCCCGAGCAAGGCGAAGATCTCGCCCTTCTTGATCTCGAGATTGATGTCCTTCAACGCCTCGAAGCCGGAGGCGTAGGTCTTGGACAGATTCGCGACGGAGATGATCGGCTGCATGCGGTGGACACTATGATGTGAGGCTGACGGCATTAAGCAGGGAATGAGGTGAGGCGGCTTGCCTACCATCTCGCAAGCGCCCGCGCCACTCAGGCTTCCGTGACAATTCGCGCCGCGACTCGGTCGGAACCATCGGCGCGGGTGACACGTTTTTTAAGCAGGGACGAGAGGTTGCCCCTGAGGCGGGACGCGAATTTCCGCCTCCGCGGTGACACGGAGAGAAACCTGCAAGGAGAACGATTATGAACCGTCTTATTGCCTGTACCGCCATCGCACTCGCTCTGGGTGTCGCGCCGGCTTTGGCCGCCGACCAGCAGTTGCCGGCTTCGCCCGGCGTGTCATCTAATTCCGCCAGTCAGGCCAATCAGCCCCAATCCGGTAGCGCCGACACGTCAAGTGGCGCCGCTGAGCAGAGCTCGGCTCCGCCGAATTCTGATGCCGCGGCCAAGATGAAATCGGCCGATCAACCGATGCCGTCGTCAGGCCAAGCGGACAATTCCGGCGGCGCGGCTGAACAGAGCTCGGCACCGCCGAATTCCTCTGCCGCCACCAACAAGGCGAACCCAACTCTCGGCATGCAGCAGCAGCAGGGCACGCAGCCCAACTCGCAGCCTGAGTAGGGCTAACCTCCTAGGACTTTCGAACCGGGCCGGGGCCGCAATCAGCGGTCCCGGTTTCGCTTTGGCGCAATTCAATCCGCTTGCGCGCCGCTGAGTCTCAGGATCGAGCCGTCGGCCGCATCGGTCAGCGCGTAGACCGCGCCGTCAGGACCTTGCATCACGTCACGGATGCGCGCGCCCATCGGGATGCGCTCCTCGCCGGTGACGGTCTCGCCATCGAGCGTAAGGCGGATAATCGCCTGCGACGACAGCCCTGCGAGCAAAAGATTGCCCTTCCAGCCGGGGATGGCGTCGCCGGTGTAGAAGGCGATGCCCGACGGCGAGATCACTGGGTTCCAATGAGCGACGGCATCGGTGAGTTCGGGGTGCGTCGGCGGCGTCGGGATCGGCGTATCGTCATAATTGCTGCCCCAGCTCACCACTGGCCAGCCGTAGTCCTTGCCGGCTTCAGGGATGTTCACCTCGTCGCCGCCTTTCGGCCCGAGCTCGCTCTCCCATAGCTTGCCGGTCACGGGGTGGATCGCGGCGCCTTGCGGGTTCCGGTGTCCATAGGACCAGATCTCCGGCCGCGCGCCCGCTTTGCCGACGAACGGATTGTCTTGCGGCACCGTGCCGTCGGGATTGATGCGCACGATCTTGCCGAGATCGGTGGAGAGATCCTGCGCCGGGGTGAACTTGAAGCGCTCGCCGAGCGTGACGAACAGCTTGCCGTCGGGGGCGAACACGAGCCTGCCGCCGAAATGATTGCCACCCTCGACCTTGGGCTGCTGGCGGAAAACGACCTCGACATTGTCGAGACCTCCGTCGCCGAGCTTGCCGCGCGCAACCGCGGTCCCGGCGCCGCCTTCGCCTGGCTCGGCATAAGAGAGATAGACGAGACCGTTGCTGGCGAAGGCGGGATCGAGCTTGACGTCGAATAGCCCGCCCTGGCCTTGCGCTAACACTTCAGGCACGCCCTTCAGCGGCTCCGATTTCGTGCCGTCCTTGGCGACGATGCGAAGCCGTCCAACTCGCTCGGTGACGAGCATCCTGCCGTCGGGCAGGAAGGCGAGGCCCCAAGGATTTTCCAGACCGCTCGCTATCGTCTCGACCTTGATCGGGCCCGACTTGGTTTCGATCGTCGTGTCGCCGGCAAGACCGGGCTGCGACATCAGCGCCAGCACGAATGCCGCCAGAACGCCAAGTTCGGCGCGCATGCCTTGGCGGCAACCGTGTCGTTCAGCCTCGTTGCGTATCACCGCGCTCCTCGAAATTTCATCGTGCCAACATCACGGGCGATTAATAGCATCGCTCATCTTGATCGGGCTCGGTCTTGCGTGACGGCCCTAAGGTCATCAACTGTCGCCCTATGCGGAGCTTTTTCCTCGCGATTTGCGGCAAATCAAAGCCGGGCCAAGCGTCACACCCCCTGATGCGGGCGGTCCTCTTGGTGCTGGCCGTCGTCGTCACACCTTCTCATGTCGGCGCCGCCAGCGGCGACGATGCGATCCGCGCCTTCATTGAGCAGGTGAATTTGGCTTCCACCAGTTTCTTCGTGTCCGGCTCCGAGGCCGATGCCGAACGGCGCTGCCGCGATCTGCTCGCCGCGTCGTTCGACGTGCCTGCCATGGGCAAGGAGGCCCTCGGCAAGGCCTGGGAGAAAGCGAGCGAGGACGAACGCAAGCAATTCCTCGACGCCTTCGAAAACGAAATCGTCAGCGGCTATCTCCGCCGCATGCGGCCCGAGGGCACGACCATGACCTTTATCGGAGTCCGGCCGCCGGTCGGCGAGGATCGTCTCGCCGCGAGCCGCCGCTCGGTGCCCGGCAAGGAGGATCAGACCTGGATCTGGTGGTTGCGCGCCGACGGGCAATCCTGGCGCGTCGTCGACCTTCTGCTCGACGGCCATAGCGCGCTCAATAGCGAGGCGCAGGAATACTCCAATGTCCTTCAGAGCAATAACGGCGACGTGGGCGCTCTGATCGCCTTCATGCGCAAGCGGGCGGCGACGCCATGAGCGCTCCCCTGATCGCGTTGGATCGCGTCGGCCACGCCTTCGACGACGGGCGCATAGTCGCGCTGAAGGACGTGAGTCTCGCCATCGAGCAGGGTCAATCGGTCGCCATCGTCGGCGCGAGCGGCAGCGGCAAGTCGACACTCATTCTGCTGATGTGCGGCATCAGGGTGCCTTCGGCCGGCGTGGTGCGCTGGAAGGGCGAGGCGATTACCACGCCAAAGGCCTGGACCGATCTCAGACGCTCCGAGATCGGCATCGTGTTCCAGGAGTTCAACCTGTTCCCGACGCTCACCGCGCGCGAGAATATCGAGGTGGCGATGTTCGGCCACGGCTCGAGCGCGCGCGAGCGTAAGCAGAAGGCGCACGACGCGCTTGATGCGGTCGGGCTGGCTGAGCGTGGCACCCACTTGCCGCATGAGCTGTCGGGCGGCGAGCGCCAGCGCGTCGCCATCGCCCGCAGCCTGATCAACAACCCTGCGCTCATCCTCGCCGACGAACCGACCGGCAATCTCGACAGCACCAACGCCGAGGCGATCCTCGATCTTCTGTTCGACCTGAAGCGCGCGCGCGGCGCGACGCTCGTCATGGTGACGCACGAGCCTGACTACGCGAAGCGTTGCGCGCGGCAGATCAGGATCAAGGATGGCATGGTGCGTGAGCAGCGCCTCGCGACGGCGCGGGAGGGGGCGGCGTGAACCACCTCCAGCTCGCCTTCCGCAATCTGAAGCGGCGGCCCGCCCGCTCAATCCTGACCGTGCTCGGCGTCGCCGTCGCGGTCGGCAGCTTCATCACCCTCTACGGCCTGTCGCGCAGCGTCGCCGAGAACGTGCAGCAGAGCTTCGAGGAGCGCGGCACCGATCTCACCGTCAGACGGCGGGGCATCGCCGAGCCGTTTGGCGGCACGATGCCCCAATCGCTCATGCCCGAGATCGCCAAGATCCCCGGAGTGACCGACGTCTCGGGCCAGCTGCTCAGCTTCGCCGCCACCGACAACGACGATCACGTCATTGCGTTCGGCTGGGCCGACGACAGCTTCTACTGGAGGTCAGTCCCCCTGGTAGAAGGTCGGATTCCGAGGCTCGGAGAGCGCAAGGTCGCGCTGATCGGCAAGGACATCGCCCGCACGCTCGACAAGCATCTCGGCGACGATGTGATGCTGCTCGGCGACAAGTTCCGCATCGTCGGCATCACCAACTACACTTCGGTCATTAATCGCAACGCCGTCATCGTCGGTCTCGCCGATTTGCAGGAGGTAACCTTCCGCACCGGCGCGGTGACCTACATCTCGGTCAAGCTCGCCCATCCCGAGGACAAGGCCGAGAGCGATCGCGTCGCCGCTTCCATCGAGGCCCTCGGCCAGCTCTCGGTGACCAGAAGCAACTCGGTGATGAAGAACGACAGCCTGGTCGGGTTGCTGAGCGCGGTGTCGAGCTCGATGGCCTGGGTCGCTCTGCTCATGGGCGTGCTCATGGTGCTCAACACGCTGCTGATGGCCGTGCTGGAGCGCACGCGCGAAATCGGCATATTGTCGGCGATCGGCTGGTCCAAAGAGCGCATCATGGGTGCGCTGGTGATCGAGGGGTTCCTGCTGTCGGCCTTGGGCAGCGGGCTCGGCATCGTGCTTGGCATCGGCGGCTCGCGGCTCTTGAGTGCGATCCCGGCCATTGGCCGCTATATCGCCGTGAGGCCCACACCAGGACTCATAATCGTGACGGCGATTGCCGCGGTCGCGCTCGGCATTCTCGGCTCGTTCTATCCCGCCTTCATGGCGACGCGGGCAAGCCCGGCCGAAGCGCTCGAGCGCGCCTGAAGCGAACGGCTTCAGCTCCGTCCGGCCTTGACCCTCAGGCCAGGGGCGGGGCGCTCCAGCACCACCTCGCGGCGGAAGCGGTAAAGCCGCGCCGGGCGTCCGCCGGTTTCGGTCGAGACATTGCCGGTGCTCTCGACCAGGCCGCCCTTCTCGACCAGCCTGCGGAAGTTCTGCTTGTGCAGCAGCGTGCCGGAGATCGCTTCGACGGTCTGTTGCAGGTCGTAAAGCGTGAACTCCGGCGGCAGCAGCTCGAACACGACGGGCCGGTATTTCAGCTTGCCGCGCAGCCGGCCGAGGGCGGTGGCGAGAATGCGGCGATGATCGAACTCCATCGCCCGGCCAAGCTCGGGCAGCGCGGGCCATTGCTGAGCGGCGGGGCGCCCGTCGCGCATCGCTTCCGCCACCAGCCCCGCTTCGTACAGCAGCTCATAGCGCTCCAGCACCTTCTCCTCGTCAAAGCCCCCCTCGATGCCGAATCCGATCTTGAGCCGCTCGGTGCGCCTCAGCGCGCGCACCGGCTCGTCGGGGGAGGGCGGCCGCTCGGCCCATTGCTTCAGACGAGGCTCGATCTCCTCGGTGAGAATGCCGGGCTTCCCCCTCCGCCAGTCCTCCCAGGGGAAATAGGCGTACCAGGGCGACCAGTGCGATCCCATCAGCTCCTCGCCCGCGCCCCGCGTCAGCGCGAGGTAGCCGACCGAGAGCGTATGCGATCCGCCAGGCTCGGCGTGACGCCCGCGGTCGCCGAATGTATAGAGCTGCTCGACATAGCCGAGCTCGAGCCCGGTCTGCTGCTTCACCCATTCGCGAAGCCCGATCTCGAGCGTGCGATGGGCGCGCGGCGCAAACGTGCCGAAGGGAAGCGCGTCCCATGCGCCCGTTCCGGCGATGCCAGGTCTGACCACGAGGATATGCGGCTGCTGCTCGCGCACCGTGACGATTGCCGCGTTGAGCCCAAGTTCGATCCTGGGATCGGAGCTTTCGGTTTCGGCGGCGAGGTGCGGCGTTTTGCGCCTGGCTTCGGCCATGGGAGTTTAGGCGGCGAGCCGTGCCGGCAGCGCGAACACTTCTGCCTCGGCGGCGATTCTGCCTCGCCCGATATCCTCGACCGCCGCCAGCATGCGGCCGTCGCGGGCAAGCGTTTCGTCGGCGAGCGCGATGAGAAGGCGGTTCGGATAAGCGGTCGGAGAGGCGCGGCGCAGCGCGCGGGCAAGCTCCAACTCGTCGGCTTTGGGGTTCAGCGCGCAGAGCGTGATGAAGGCGGCCGCCGTCGAGCGGCTGATGCCGGCCCAGCAGTGGATCAGAAGCGGCGCTTTGCGATCCCAGTCGAGCGCGAATTTGACGAGGTGCGCGACATGGGTCTCGCACGGCAGCACGAGGCCCTCTTGTGGCGCGCAAATGTCGTTCATCGCCAGTCGGAGATGCCGGTCGGGCCCGATCGAGGGCGGCGTGTCGATCAGCGTCTCGCCGTTGATCAGCGTCACGAGATGGCTGACGCTGGCATCGGCGACCGTGGTCTGCACCAGGCTCAAGGGAGCTACGATGATGGTCTCTGGGGTCATTCTGGCCGGCACATTAGCGCCTTCTCTTGGCAAAAAAAGGGAGGTCATGCTGGCTTAGCCCGGCGCGGCTGGCTCCGGGGCCGGGCTTGCGCATTTAGCAGATTGAATCGCTTGAGGAAAAGCGCCTCTCCCTCTGACGCTTGAAGCGGGCTTAAGTGCGACAGAGTGTTGACGAGGCGGGGGCTCAAGCCGCGCGGCTGGCCGAAGAATCGCCGCGCTTCCTCGCGCGAGAACCCCGCCAGCGAAATGGCCTCGTAATAAGCGGCGATCTTGTCGGCGCGCTTGATCAGCTTGGTGATGTCGGCCGGCAGCATCGCGGGAATGGCGAAGCGCACATGGATGGCCGCGAGCAGCTTGGCCTCGAAAACCCGATAATCGAGCGATAGCGCCGCCTTGAACGGGCTGATCAGGTCGCCGATGACATATTCCGGCGCATCATGGATCAGGCTTGCCAAGCGGAAGCGGGCATCGAGCGAAGGCTCGATCTCGCCCGCGATGACCTCGACGAGAAGGCTATGCTGAGCCACCGAGAAGGCATGCTCGCCGTCGGTCTGGCCGTTCCATCGGGCCACGCGGGCAAGTCCGTGCGCGATGTCCTCGATCTCGATATCAAGCGGCGAGGGGTCGAGCAGGTCGAGCCGCCGCCCGCTCAACATGCGCTGCCAGGCGCGCGCTCCGGCCTCCTGCTTGGCCGTGCTGTCGATCTTTGGGGCGCTCTTCATGGTGTTACGAAGCCGATAGCATGAGTCACGGCGCGATCAAGACTGCGCGACGAGGATCAGGAAAAAATGGACGAATCTCGTTCATAATGCCATTCATCTGCTGCTATTGTCAGAGTACACCTATTAAAAACGTCACGTGGGAGACGCAGATGGCAAAGTTGCCGAGATATTCGTTGGCGCATGACGACACGAAGAAGCGCTGGGTGCTGAAGCATGAGGGCACCGGCCAGGCGGTGAAGACTTTCGCTACCAAGGCCAAGGCTACCAAAGGCGGCGTGCTCGAGAGAGCCGTTGGCGGCAAAGGTGCAGTCCGGATCAGGAAGCGTAACGGCAAGATCCAAGAAGAGCGCACGTATCCGCGAAGCGCCGATCCGCGCGGCTCTAAGGGCTAAGCAACTTCGCGGCCGAGCCTTACGCAGGCCGCGTGACGGTGACAGCTCATCAGGTGATCGTTGACCATGCCGGTCGCCTGCATGAAGGCATAGACGATCGTCGGACCGCAGAACTTGAATCCGCGTGATTTGAGATCCTTGGCGATGGCGCGCGACAGCTCGGTCTCCGCCGGGATCTCGGTCATCGCGCGGTAGCGGTTGACGATCGGCTTGCCGTCGACGAAGCCCCATAGATAAGCCGCGAAGCCCCCGCCTTGCTCCATCATCTGGAGCCATGCGCGCGCTGAGGCAATCGTGCCTTCGATCTTCATGCGATTGCGGACGATGCCTTCGTCCTGCATCAGGGCTTCGACCTTCTTGCTCGGAAAGCGCGCAATTCTTTCCGGCGCGAAACCGGCGAAGGCACGGCGGAAGGCCTCGCGCTTCCTGAGGATGGTGATCCACGAGAGGCCGGCCTGGAAGCCGTCGAGCACGAGCTTCTCGTAGAGCGCCCGGTCGTCGCGCTCGGGCACGCCCCATTCCTCATCGTGATAGGCCAGGTAGAGCGGGTCGGTTCCGGGCCACGGGCAGCGCTTCGGCTTGGCTCCGCTCATGCCGCCGGCGCCGTCGCAGGCACGGTGAAGCGGGCAAACGCGGGCTGCCGGAGTGTGATCCTCACCCCTCCCGCCATCAGAGCGCTGCCTTTGGCCAGCGCCTCCTCCGCGCGGTCGAGCCTGAGCGAGGCAAGCCCCGACGCGCCGGCCACCGAGCCGAGCTCGCCGATCGGAACTCCGCCCGCCTCGACCGGAGTGCCGCGGGCCGGCAGTGGCGCATTGCCCTCGACCGGGACGATGCGCTTCCGCGCTAGGCCCCGATGCTCCATGCGCGAGACGACCTCCTGACCGACATAGCAGCCCTTCTTGAAGTCGACTCCGTTCAGCTGGTCGAACAGCGCCTCGTGCGGGAACGTTTCGCCGAAGGCATAATCGCGCCCGCCTTCCGGCACGCCCTGCTTGATGCGCATCGCGTGGTAGGCGGCCTCGTTCGCTTCGCCGCAGCCGAGCGCGCCGACGCTCGCCGAGGCGGCAAGCATCACCCGAGAGCCGAGCTCGACGAGGCGCGGGTCGGCATAGGCGATCGCGCCTTCCGGCAGGCGAGGGGACCCGTTCCACACAGCGGCGACCTTGAGCCCGTTCTCCTGTTCGATCGTGACTTGCGAGCGCAGGCGATAAAAGCCGAGCCGCTTAATCAGCTCGGCCGCCCTGTCCTGCGCCATGTCGATAAGGAAATCGCCGTTCAGCGCGACCACGAACAGCTCGAACAGAATCTTTCCCTGCGGCGAGAGCAGGCCCGAATGGATGGCGCGGCCTTCCTCGAGCTTGCCGACCTCGTTGGTCAGCATCCCTTGCAGGAATTTGCGCGCGTCGCCACCCGTCACTCTGAGGACCGCGCGATCGGCGAGGAGCGCCGCTTGGCAATGGCTCATCATCTAACCTTCTGCTACCAAGGCGTCCCGATAGGATGAAGCTATTGAAGCGGGGGTGAGCCCGCAAGGGAGTTGAGCCAGAGCCGTGGCCGAAACCTTCGACCTCGTTTTCAAAGGCGGGACCCTCGTCAACCATGCCGGCGAGGGGCTTGCCGATATCGGGGTCAGGCACGGCCGTATCGCCGCCATCGGCGACATCGCCGAGGGGCTGGCCGGCGAGATCATCGACGCTGCCGGGCTGCATATCCTGCCGGGCGTCATCGACAGCCAGGTGCATTTCCGCGAGCCGGGCCTCGAGCATAAGGAGGATCTTGCATCGGGGAGCCGCTCGGCGGTGCTGGGCGGCGTCACCGCCGTGTTCGAGATGCCGAACACCAAGCCGCTCACCACGAGCGAGGCGGCGCTCGCCGACAAGGTCGCCCGCGCGCGGGGGCGCATGCATTGCGACTTCGCCTTCTTCGTCGGCGGGACCCGCGACAATGTCGATGCTCTGCCCGAGCTCGAGCTTCTGCCCGGCGCCGCCGGCATCAAAGTGTTCATGGGCTCATCGACCGGCGACCTTCTCGTCGACGATGAGCAAACCCTGGCGCGCATCCTCGCCAAGATCAGGCGCCGCGCGGCCTTCCACTCCGAGGACGAGGCGCGGCTCCAGGAGCGCATGGCCTTGCAGCGGCAGGGCGACCCGTCGAGCCACAGCGAATGGCGTGACGCCGAAGCGGCGGTCGTCTCGACCAGACGCCTGCTGCGGCTCGCCGCGCAAGCGGGCAAGCGCGTGCACGTGCTGCATGTCTCGACCGCGGAGGAGATGACGCTGCTCGCCTCGCACAAGGACATCGCTTCCGTCGAGGTCACGCCTCAGCATCTGACGCTCGCCACGCCCGACGCTTACGAAGAGCTTGGCACGCGCGCGCAGATGAACCCGCCGCTCCGCGACCGCAGCCATCAGGCGCGGCTGTGGTGGGGGCTCGATCAGGGCGTGGTCGATGTGCTCGGCTCTGACCACGCGCCGCATACGCTCGAGGAGAAGGCAAAGTCCTATCCGGCCACGCCCTCCGGCATGCCCGGCGTGCAGACGCTGGTGCCGGTGATGCTCGACCATGTCAACCAGGGGCGCCTGAGCCTGGCGCGCTTCGTCGATCTGACCAGCGCCGGGCCGCAGCGCATCTTCGGCATCGCCGGCAAGGGGCGCATCGCTCTCGGCTACGACGCCGACCTGACCGTCGTCGACCTTCGGCGCGAGCGCGTCATCGACGATGACTGGATCGGCAGCAAAGCGGGATGGACGCCGTTCGCCGGGCGGAAGGTCAAAGGCTGGCCGGTCGGCACTGTCGTGCGCGGGCGGCTCGCCATGTGGGAGGGCGAGCTCGGCAAAGCCGAGGGCGAGCCAGTCCGCTTCGGCGAAGCCCTTCCGTCAAAAGGAACCTATTGAAGGAAGTACTGCCACACCCCGGTCGGCGAGACGCCGAGCCGGTAATAGCCATATTTGCCGCTTTTCTTCATCGGCAGCGCAAGTTGCGGCGGGACGATGCGGTACAGCTCCACCTCCTCGGCCGGCGTCAATTTCGCCAGGTCGGTCTCGGCGAAATAGGGCCAGACATAGATCTCGTCTTTGCCCTTGCCGACGCGCACATATCCGGTCGACAGCACGTTGAGCATCGCGGCCAGCACGTCGCGGCCCTTGCCGTCGGCCGACGCCTTTTTCCAGAACGCGATCGGATCGTCGACGAAGCGCGTGTCGACCATCGGCTTCAGCTCGTTCGATTCGAACACCGGGCGCATCGCTTCGATGTCGCCGCTCTCGGCCGCACCGGCGATCTGCCGCAACATGCGTTTGACTGCATCGGGCAGCGCATTGAAGTCGTAGAGCACCTTGGGGTTGCCCGCTTCGGAGGCGCTGGGCGAGGCCCCGGTAATCGTCGCATCCCCCGCCATTTCCGCCGAAATCCTGCGTGTCGCGTCTGTGTCGCGCTCGGCATAGACAATGGCTAAAGCGCCAGCTACCAATGCGCCGAGGGCAATCATGATATTGCGGCGGGTCATGCATCACTCCATGAGTGCTCGATCAATTTCGCAGATCAGCGAAGATGCGCAAGCCTGCAACGGGCGGAAGCGCGAGCGCCGCAGTGCCGCTCCAGCCGCTCGGTTCGGCGCCTAGGCGGTGCCCTTGCAGGCGGGCGCTCATATCGTGCTTTCGGGCATTCAGCTCATGCTCGCCGGCATCGGCATCGGCCTCTTGATGGCGGCGCCGATCGGGCCGGTCAACGTGCTGGTCATCCAGCGCGCCGCGGCGAGCGGCTTCTGGGGCGGCCTTGCCGCCGGCATCGGCGCCGTGCTCGGCGACGGCATGCTCGCGGCGATCGCAGCGTTCAGCGTCACCGCGATTTCCGATGTGATGACCGCCTATTCCGGCACCATCCAGTTCGTCGGCGGCATCCTGCTGGTCGCCTTCGGGCTGGGCCTTTTGTTCGCCAGGCCCAAGCTCGCCGCCCCGACCGGGCGGAAGTCCGAGCTGTGGGAGCATACCGGCATCATTCCGCAGACCTTCTTCCTCACCGTCACCAATCCCGGCGCCATTCTCGGCATGGCGGCGATGATCGGCGGTCTCGGCTCGCTGATCGGCGGCCTCAATACGTATCTCGAAGCTCTGGTGCTGGTCGTGTCGGTCATGGGCGGAAGCCTGCTGTGGTGGCTCGGCCTCTCCGAGCTGATCGCCACGATCAGGCACCGCCTCACCGAAAGCCGATTGAAGCTCGTCAACCGGATCGCCGGCGTAATCCTGCTCGCCTTCGGAGCGATCCTGGTCGGCGACGGGATCCTGCGCTACTTCGCCTGAGCGTCGCCTATTGCGAGGTGCGCTTCAGCGTGAACTCGCCGTGATGGATGCGCCGCGACAGGCCCGTCGTCATCTTGGCGACGGCATCCTCGCCATAAACGCCGATGAGATCGGCAAGCGACGCGAACAGGGCGGCGTTCGCCAGCATCTCCGGCTCGATGCCGTCATGCAGCGCCTCTTCCCACGCGTCGAGAATGTATCTGAGCGCCTGTTGCTTCTGCGCCTCGTTTTCAGAGGACCGCGCCGCTCGCCGTGCCGTTCGCAATTGTGGCGCCCCCTTTTAGGCTGCCGGAGAGTCCGGGAACGTCACAATTACACCGCCGTTCCGCCGCCCGGACGACAGAGTGAACTAACGGTTAATCTTTACGGTTGGTAAACGCTAGAAGCCGCCGTCTGCGCCACTATCGGCCGGCGCGGCGGCAGCGGGATCGGCGGCTACCGCATCGGGCGCTGCGGCGTCGTTCTTGTGGTGTTTGCCGCGGCGGTGGCCCGTTTCGAGCGGCTTGGCCTCAGCGGTTGGAGCAACGGCTTCGGCCGCGGCCGGCGCGGCGCCCCCGTTCGCATCGGCCGAAGGCGAGCCATCCGGCCCGACCGAGCCGGTCGGGGTGGCTTCAGGAGCGGTCCCCTGCTTGGCGGCCTCCGGCAATGGCGCGCTTTCCTTCTTGTCGTCAGGCTTGGCGGCCTCGTTCTTCTGCTCGCTGGTCCCTTTGCTCGCGAACACCGAGCCCTGGGCGAGCGAGGCGGCGATGGTCGCGCCCTCGGTGCTGAACCTGATGGTCGCAAGCGTCGCCGATTGGGTGCAGGTGCGGTAGGTGCGCCGATAGCCCCGGTAGCCGTCATTGAAGCTGTTGACCAGCTTGGCGCGGCGGACGGCGGTGGTGCCCTCGTTCTTGAGGACCTCTTTCATCTGGTCGCGCCAGATCTGCCCCTCCTGCGCCCCGCACAGCTCACGCAGGTAATGCACCGCGCCCAGGATCTCGGCGAGCCGCATCAGCTTGTTGTCATAGGGGCGGTCGTCGGGCGGGGGCGGCGCCGTGCTCTCTTTGGGCACGATCGGCGGCAAATCGTCTCCCGGAGGCCTTACCCTCGCCTTCGGCTTTGGCGCCGGCTCGGAGTTGAACCAATTGAAGAACTGGGCCTTGGCGGGAGGAGAATAGGCCAACGAGGCAGACACAAGCCAAACGGCCGCAAGTCCAAGCAGCAATAGGCCTTTGCCGAGCTGTCGCATGGGGTCTGAGTAACCCCAATTCGTGGTCAAATCTAGCCTTGGATCGGCGCTCCGGACGGCGTTTTCGCCCCGGCCGGCCGGGCTCTAGCGGGTGCCGAACAGGGCGTCGATCGCGGCCTGGCCGCCGACGTCGCCCAGCTTGTCGGCGTCGAGCCGCTCGGGCAGCGCCTCGCCATTGGCGATGGCGTTGGCCTCATCGATCAGCACGCGCAACCGTTGGGCAGCCTGCTCGCAGGTCTTGTCGAGCCGGCTCCTGCGACTGCCGAGCTCCCCGGCCACCTCGCCGACGATGGTCAAGGCTTCGCCGTGCAGCCGGGCAACGGCATCGTCGAAGCGGGCGCGGATGCGCGGCGGCGCGCGGCGATAGGCGGCGATGGCGAGGTTCTTGTCGCGGAAGCCCGACTCCAAGAAATGCTCTTCGTAGGTGAGGGGCCGCCACGACATGAGGTCGTCGGCGAATTCGTTGGGCTCGGCGCCGATCGCCTCGAGCAGCATCACGAGCTCATGGAAATGGTTGAGGTAGTCGCTGGCGATCAGCGTCGATTCGTTGATGTTGGTGCCGGGGACGTGCGAGCGGAAATGGCCGACCATCGCCGAACGGAAGGCCGCGACGATATCCTCGCGGCTGACATCCTCTTGGATTTCCACGGAGCGAGACTCGCGCTTATCGTCGGCAAACATCGCTGCAACACTTGTACGCAATGGCTTTAGCCCCAACTGTTGCCCGACTATGATTGCCAAAGTGTTACCGGAGCCGCCCCCGCATGTGCTCGCGTTATAGCCTCACCTCGCCGCCCGAAGCGGTGCGCGCCTATTTCGGCTATGCCGACACGCCGAATTTCCCGGCCCGCTACAACATCGCCCCGACGCAACCCATTCCCGTCGTCTGCGTCGACCGCGAGGGAGCGCGCCGCTTCAGGCTCATGCGCTGGGGGCTGCTGCCGTCCTTCGTCAAGGACCCCAAAAAATTCCCCACCCTGATCAATGCCCGTTCCGAGGAGGTGCTGGACAAGCCGTCTTTCCGCAACGCCATGCGCTGGCGCCGCTGCCTGATTCCCGCCGACGGCTTTTACGAATGGACTGGCCCCAAGGGAAAGCGCCGGCCGTTCCTGCTCAAGCCCAAGGCGCCGAAGCTGCTCGCCTTTGCCGGCCTTTACGAGCGCTGGCGCGACGGGGAGGGCGGCGAGGTCGATACCGTGACCATCCTGACTTGCCCCGCCAATGCGACCGTCTCGCGCGCTGCACGACCGCATGCCGGTGGTGCTTTCACCGGAGGATTTCGCGTCGTGGCTAGACGTCGAGGGCACCGCACCCGACGCGGCGCAGAAGCTGTTGCTCCCCGCCGCCGCCGACCTGCTCGACAAGGTCGAGCTCGACCCTAAGATCAATGACTCCAAGCGCGACGAGCCCGGCATCCAGGAGGCGCTTCAGAAAGAGTTATTGCTCTAGGAACTGTCATCACGCCGTGCGTCAGGCGAAAGAGGGGAACAATGCTGCCACCCGAGGTTATCAAGCATTACCGCGTCCGCGACGGCAGCGGATTCAAGCTCGCCGATGTCGACCCCAACGATAAGGGCGGGCTCGACAAGGCCGAGGCAAAGACGATGCTCGCCAAAGGTGCCAAGCGGCTGGGGTCCCTGCAGGAGCGCCTCTATGCCGAGCACACTTACGCGATCCTCGTCATCCTCCAGGGATTGGACGCCGCCGGCAAGGACGGCGTCATCGAGCACGTGATGTCCGGCGTCAATCCGCAAGGCTGCGACGTGCATTCCTTCAAGGCGCCGAGCCAGCTCGAGCTCGATCACGATTTCCTGTGGCGCGCGTCGCTCGCGCTGCCCCGGCGCGGGCATATCGGCATCTTCAATCGCTCCTATTACGAGGAGGTGCTGGTGGTCCGCGTCCACCCCGAGCTGCTCAAGCACCAGGGCCTGCCGCCGCAACTCAATAACAAGACGATCTGGCAGGAGCGGTTCGAGGACATCAACGCTTTCGAACTGCATCTTGTGCGCAACGGCATCGTGCCGATCAAATTCTTCCTGCATGTCTCGCAGGAAGAGCAGCACAAGCGCCTGCTCGAACGGATCGACGATCCGGCCAAGCAATGGAAGTTCAACGCTGCCGATGTCGGCGAGAGCAAGCTATGGGACCAATACATGGCCGCCTATGAGGACATGATCCGCGGTACCGCGACGGAAGCTGCGCCGTGGTATGTCGTGCCCGCCGACCACAAATGGTTCACTCGCATGGTCGTCGCCGCGGCGATCATCGAGCACCTAGAGAAGATCGATCCGCAATTCCCAACCCTCGACGAAGCCGCCGTGCGCGAACTGCAGACCTTCCGCGCCGCGCTCACCGCGGCGCCGCAGGGCAATGGCTGAGGTGAATTGACGGACCGCTTCAGGCGGCGCCGGTGACGGTGAGGATGGCGATGCCGTCATGGCCCTTGCCGCCGACCGTCTGGAGCACGGTGCCGCTCACGCGCTTGTCGGCGGCCGCAAGCTCGTAGAAGCGGCGGATGCCCCGCACGTGAGGATCGTCGCTGTCGTCGTCGAGGATCGCGCCCTCGCGCACGACATTGTCCACCACGATCAGCGAGCCTGGGCGCGAGAGCTTGATCGCCCATTCGTAGTAGCCCGGCGTGCTTGGCTTGTCCGCGTCGATGAAGATGAGGTCGAACGGCGCGTCCGCGGCTAGGCCCGGCAGAGTGTCGAGCGCGCGGCCGATGCGGATCTCGACGCTGTCGGCGAGGCCGGCGCGGTCGAGATTGGCGCGCGCGACCTTGGCGCTTCGAGGGTCGAGCTCGAGCGATATGAGCCGTCCGCCAGGCTGCAGCCCGCGCGCCAGCCAGATCGTGCTGTAGCCGCCGAGCGTGCCGATCTCGAGAATGCGGCGCGCGCCGATCGACTGCGCGAGCAGCATCAGGAGCTTGCCCTGATTGGCCGAGACGTTGATCGCCGGCAGCCCGGCCGCGACGCTCGCCGCGAGCGCGGCTTGAAGCGCCTCGTCCTCGTCGACGAGATGCTTGCCGATATAATCGTCGACCGCGGTCCACAATTCGTCGGTTTCGAGACGTTTCATCACAACAGCTTCCCTGGATTGAGGATCAAGTTGGGATCGAACGCCGCCTTGATCTTGCGCATCAGCTCAAGCTCGATCGGCGACTTGGCGTGAGGCAGCAGGTCGCGCTTCAGCCGGCCGATGCCGTGCTCGGCGCTGATCGAGCCGCCAAGGTCGAGCACGATCTCGTGCACCGCGGCGTTCATTGCCTGCCACGAGCTCAGGAAGATGACGCGGTCCATGCCCGGCAGGCTGGCTCACATTGTAATGGATGTTGCCGTCGCCGAGATGGCCGAACGGCACCGGCCGCGCGCCGGGGATCATCAGCTCGACCAGCTGATTGGCGCGGGCGATGAATTCCGGCACGCGCGCGACCGGCACCGCGACGTCGTGCTTGATGCTGCCGCCTTCGTGCTTCTGCGCCTCGCTCATCAGCTCGCGCAAGCGCCACAGTGCGACGGCCTGCGCCAGCGACGACGCGATCACCGTGCCGTCGATCTCGCGCGAGGCAAGCCCTTCGCCGAGCACGGTTTCGGCGAGGCGCGTCAGCTCCTCGCCCTCGCGCGGGCTCGACAGCTCGAACAGCACATACCAGGGGTGAGGCGAGGGGAAGGGATCGCGCACGTCGCTCGCGTGCTCGAGCACGAACTCGAGCCCGATGCGCGGCATGATCTCGAACGCAGTGAGCGCCGGCCCCGCCTGCGCCAGCAAGCGCGCGAAGAAGTCGGGCGCTGCTTCGAGCAGGGAGAGACCGGCCATGCAGGTCACTTGCTCGGCGGGCTTGGGGTAGAGGCGCAGCACCGCAGCGGTGATGATGCCGAGCGTGCCCTCGGAGCCGATGAACAAATCCCTGAGGTCGTAGCCAGAATTGTCCTTGCGCAGGGCTTTCAGCCCGTCCCACACGCTGCCGTCGGCCAGCACGACTTCGAGCCCGAGCGCGAGATCGCGCGCGCTGCCATAAGCGAGCACGGCGGTGCCGCCGGCATTGGTCGCGAGCACGCCGCCGATCTGGCAGCTTCCCTCCGAAGCGAGGCTCAAGGGGAACAGCCGGCCGGCGCTTGCCGCCACCTGCTGGGCGAGCGCCAGCACGAGGCCGGCTTCGACCGTCATGGTGTTCGAGGCGAGGTCGATGTCGCGCACGCGATTGAGCCGCTCGAGCGCCACCACGACCTCGTGCCCGCTCTCGAACGGGATCTGGCCGCCGACCAGCCCGGTATTGCCGCCTTGCGGCACGATGGCGGTGCGGGTTTCATTGGCGCATTTCAGGATGGCCGAGACCTGCTCGGTCTCACCGGGCCGAAGCACAAGCGCAGCCTTGCCACGATAGCGGTCGCGCCATTCGACGAGATAGGGCGTCATGGCATCCTCGTCGCGGATGGCATGCTCCTCGCCGACGATGCGGACGAGCGCGTCGATCGTCGCCTCGCTCGGCGGCTCATGGCTAGGCTTCGGCGTCATGACCGATCGCTAGCGCGGCTTGCCAGTGCACTGCAAGCCGCACGGTTGAGCCGGTCGTTGATGGCCTCGCCGAGCCCGTGGTCGGGGATCGGCATGACGGCGATTGTCGTGGCGCCCGAAGCGTCGAGCTCGCGGAGTGCGGCGAACAGATTGGCCGCCGCCTCATGCAGATCGCCCGCATGGCTGAGGTTGATGGTGATGCGGGCTCCCTCCGGCACATCCTCACCGAAGGCTAGCAACGCATCGCCAATTTCCGGGCGCCGCACATTGAGGCGAAGCGGCGTGCTCGGCGCATAATGGGTAGCGAGCTGGCCGGGCGAGGCAATTGCGTCGTCCGGCTTTGCGAGCACGAGAGGCTGCCCGAGCACGCGCTCGATGTCCTCGCGCGGCGTGGCGCCCGGCCTGAGCAGGACCGGCACAGGTCCGGCGACGCTGACCACGGTCGACTCAAGCCCGAGCTTGCAGGGGCCGCCGTCGAGGATCATGGCCGGCACCTCGCCGAGTTCTGAGGCGACATGCGCCGCGGTGGTCGGGCTGAGGCGGCCGGAGCGGTTGGCGCTCGGCGCGGCGATGGGGAGCCTGGTCTCGGCCAGCAGCGCGCGCGCGACCGCATGGGCCGGCGCCCGGAGCGCGATCGTTTCGAGCCCGGCGGTGACGAGGTCGGCTATGCCGCTTCCGGCGCGCTTGTTCAGCACGAGCGATAACGGTCCTGGCCAGAACGCCTCGGCGAGCGTCCGGGCCGTCTCCCCGATCACGGCAAAAGCGCCGGCCTCGGCGAGCCCCGGCACATGCACGATCAGCGGATTGAATCGCGGCCGCTCCTTGGCGGCGAAGATCTTGGCGACCGCGCTGCCATCGAGGGCGTTGGCCCCGAGGCCATAGACCGTCTCGGTCGGAAACGCGACGATCTCGCCCCGCGCAAGCGCGCGCGCCGCTTCCCTGATGGCCTCTGGCGTGGCGGGCACGATCGGCATGGTTGGCACGTCTCAGCGAGGTTTCCTGCGCCATGTAGCACAGACTGGCCAAGCTGCGGTCAGGCGTGCTTATGCTTGATGAACAGAGTGACGCCATGACAACCCTGCTTCTGACCCATCCTGCCTGCCTCGAGCATGATACCGGCTTCGGTCATCCCGAGCGGGCCGACCGCTTGCGCGCGATCGAGCACGCGCTCGAAGACGAGCGCTTTCATTATCTCGCCCGTGAGCAGGCCCCGCTCGCCGATCTCGCCGTGATCGAGCGGCTCCATCCCAAGGCCTATATCGACACGGTGCGCGCGGCGATCCCCAAGCGCGACCATAACTGGCTCGATCCCGACACCATCGTCTCGCCGCGCAGCTTCGAGGCAGCCTTGCGCGCGACCGGCGCCGCGGTCCATGCCGTCGACCAGGTCATGACCGGCGCCGCCAAGAACGCCTTCTGCGCCGTGCGCCCGCCGGGCCACCACGCCGAGCCCGCGCGCGCCATGGGCTTCTGCCTGTTCAACACCGTGGCGGTCGCGGCGCTGCATGCCCGCGCCGCGCATGGCGCCGAGCGCGTGGCGGTGATCGACTTCGACGTGCATCACGGCAACGGCACGCAAGACGCGTTCTGGTCCGACAAGGATCTGTTCTACGGCTCGACCCACCAGATGCCGCTGTTTCCCGGCACCGGCGCGCGCGACGAGACGGGCGTCGGCAATATCTGCAACGCCCCGCTCAAGCCGGGCGACGGCGGCGAGGAGTTCCGCGACGCCTTCGAGACGCGCATCCTGCCCGCGCTCGATGATTTCGCGCCGGATTTCCTGCTCGTCTCGGCCGGCTTCGACGCCCACGTCAACGATCCCTTGGCGCAGATCAGGTTGGTCGAGGCCGATTTTGCCTGGGTGACCGAGCAGCTGCTCGAAGCCGCCGCCAAGCACACAAGCGGCAGGCTGGTCTCGACGCTCGAGGGGGGTTACGACCTCGATGCGTTGGCGCGCTCGACCGCCGTCCATGTCGCGACGCTGATGGGTGCGTAAGTCTGGCCTATAGCGGCCTGGCCTCTTGATCGAAGGCGCCTGAAAGGGCTAAGGCAGGCCATGGCCAACCCGACCGACCATTCCGACATCAAGGCGATGAGCTTCGAGCAGGCCTTGAAGGAGCTCGAGACCATCGTCGATCGCCTGGAGAAGGGCGATGTCGAGCTCGAGGCTTCGATTCTGATCTATGAGCGGGGCGAGGCGCTGAAGACCCATTGCGATGGCCTGCTGCGCAAGGCCGAGGCCCGCGTCGAGAAGATCTCGCTCAACCAGAACGGCCAGCCGACCGGCACCGAGCCGCTCGACGTCGAGGACTAGAGCATCGTCACTTTGAGCTTCAGCCCGTCTTTCGGGCGGAGCGTGATGCGGGCGAACGGCATGGGCTGCTCGCCCTCGGGCAGCTCGAATCGGGTGCGCGCCAGTAGAGTGGCTAGGATCGCCTTGCCTTCGACCATGGCGAAGGTCGCGCCGATGCAGGTGCGTGGGCCAGCCCCGAACGGCATATAGGCGCAGCGGTGGCGCTTGGCCTTGGCTTCGGCGGTGAAGCGCGAGGGATCGAAGCTCAGCGGGTCTTGCCAGAGCTTGCGGTGGCGGTGGACCACATAGACCGGGACGCTGATCGTCGCGCCGGCGTTTAGGGTCACGCTGCCGAGCGTGGCCGGCTTGACCGTTCGCCGCATGATCACCGGCGCCGGCGGATACAAGCGCATCGCCTCCTGGAACACCGCGTCGAGCAGCGGAAGCTTGCCGATGTCCTCGCGCCCGATCCCGCGCTCGCCGGCGACGCCTGCCACCTCCTCGCGCAGCTTCTGCTGCCACTCCGGGAACAGCGCGAGCAGATAGAGCGACCAGGTCAACGCCTGCGAGGTGGTCTCGTGCCCGGCGATCAGGAAGGTGACGACATTGTCCACGATCAGCCGGTCGGGCATCGCCTCCCCGGTGGCGGGATCGCGCGCGCCGACCAGCCGCTGGAGCAGCTCATCGCCCTTCACCTCGCTCGCCCGCGCCTTGGCGAGCACGCGTTCGGCGACGCCGCGCATGGTTTTGCCGTCGCGCGCCATCGCGCGCGAGCCCGGATGGGGAATCGACGGCGGCAGCCGGAGCGAGGTCAGCACCACCTTCCAGATCGAGTTGCGGAGGAACTTCGCTCCCGCCTGCTCGATGAAGCTCCGATCCTGCTCGCCGAGGCTGGCGCCGAGCACGGTGTCCTGGAGCGCCTGAAACGTGGCCCGCGTCATGTCCTGGTCGATCCTCTGGATCGCGCCTGGCTTTGCGGCGCTCCAGCGCTCGAGAACAGGCGTGCAGGCGGCGGAGAAAGCGGCGACGTAGGCCAGCACGTCCTCCGCCCGAAACAGCGGCGCGGTGTGCCGCCGTTGCCAGCGCCAGTCCTCGCCTTCGGCGTTGAGCAGACCGCCGCCGATCGCCTGGCCGAACACGTCGTCGTTGAGCGGCTGCTTGGAATAGCTGTCGGCGTCGTCGAGCAGCACCGACTGGATCAGCGCCGGATCCATCACGAAGGCGGTCTCGAGCCCCAGCGACCGGTAGACGATGACCGGTTCCCGGTAGAAATCCTCGCCCCAGCTCGCCAGCGGATTGCCGAGCATCTGGAGCATCATCATCGGGAAGGAAAGACGCCCCTTGGGCGGGGCGGGTCTCTCCGCTATGGTCGCGTCTCTTGCCATGCTTTCCGACACGATTTGGCCTGGCTCTCACGATAGTTGCAACGCCGGACACCGGCCGCTAAAGGTGCACTAAAGCATTGATCCTTCGATCCCTTCCCTCACAACGCCGCTAGGGTGAAATGAGCGCCGAACCGACCACGCCCCTGCTTGATCGCATCGACTCTCCGGCGGATTTGCGCGCGCTTCAAGACGGCGAGCTGAAGCAGCTGGCGAGCGAGCTCAGGCAGGAGCTGATCGACGCGGTCTCGGTCACCGGTGGCCATCTCGGGGCCGGGCTTGGCGTGGTCGAGCTCACCATTGCCCTGCACCATGTCTTTGACACGCCGCACGACCGGCTGATCTGGGATGTCGGCCATCAATCCTATCCCGCACAAGATCCTGACCGGCCGGCGAAGCCGCATCCGCACGCTGCGGCAGGCCGATGGCCTGTCGGGCTTCTGCAAGCGCGCCGAGAGCGAATACGACTCCTTCGGCGCCGGCCATTCCTCGACCTCGATCTCCGCCGGGCTCGGCATGGCCGTGGCGCGCGACCTCGCCGGCGGCGAGCATAACGTCGTCGCCGTGATCGGCGACGGCGCCATGAGCGCGGGCATGGCCTACGAGGCGATGAACAATGCCGGCGCCATGGACTCCCGCCTGATCGTGATCCTCAACGACAACGACATGTCGATCGCGCCGCCGACCGGGGCCATGAGCGCCTATCTCGCCAAGCTGATCTCCGGCGGCACCTATCGGCGCTTCCGTCGCGTTCTCAAGCAGCTTGCCGGCAAGCTCCTGCCCAAGAGCTGGCAGCTGCGCGCGGCGCGCGCCGAGGAGTTCACCCGCGGCTTCTGGACCGGCGGCACCCTGTTCGAGGAGCTCGGCTTCTATTATGTCGGCCCGATCGACGGGCATAATTTCGATCACCTGCTGCCGGTGCTGCGCAATGTGCGCGCCATGAAGAACGGGCCGATCCTGGTCCACGTCGTCACTCAGAAGGGCAAGGGCTACGGCCCCGCCGAGATCTCCGCCGACAAGTTCCACGGCGTCGGCAAGTTCAACGTCGTCACCGGGGCGCAGGAACCCTCCGCCGCCGGCGCGCCGCCGAGCTACACCAAGGTGTTTGCCAATGCCTTGATCGAGGAGGCGCGCGCCGACGACAAGATCGTCGCCATCACCGCGGCCATGCCGTCTGGCACCGGGCTCGACCGCTTCGCCGAGATTTTCCCCGCGCGTTGCTTCGATGTCGGCATCGCCGAGCAGCATGCCGTGACCTTCGCCGCGGGGCTTGCCGCCGAAGGTTACAAGCCGTTCGCCGCCATCTACTCGACCTTCCTCCAGCGCGCCTACGATCAGGTGGTGCACGACGTGGCGGTGCAGGGTCTGCCGGTCAGATTCGCCATCGACCGCGCCGGGCTGGTCGGCGCCGACGGCCCGACCCATGCCGGATCGTTCGATGTCGCTTATCTCTCCTGTCTGCCGGGCATGGTGGTCATGGCCGCCGCCGATGAGGTCGAGCTGACCCATATGGTGGCAACCGCCGCTTCGATCGACGATGGACCCTCCGCCTTCCGCTATCCGCGCGGGGAGGGGACGGGACTCGCCTTGCCGAAGCGCGGCACGCCGCTCCCGATCGGCAAGGGGCGGGTTTTGCGCGAGGGCTCGGCGGTGGCGCTGCTGTCGTTTGGCGCGAGGCTGCCCGAATGCCTGGTCGCCGCCGACCAGCTCGCCGGCTTCGGCCTGCCGGCGACCGTGGCCGACGCGCGCTTTGCCAAGCCGCTCGACATGGACCTTATCCGCCAGCTTGCTCGCAATCACGAAGTGCTGATCACCGTCGAGGAAGGGTCGTCCGGCGGGTTCGGCGCCCAGGTGCTCCAGGCGCTCGCCCGCGAGGGGCTGCTCGACCGCGGGCTCAAGGTCCGCACGCTCACTTTGCCCGACAGCTTCGTCGAGCAGAACAAGCCGCAAGTGATGTATGCCGGGGCAGGTCTCGACGCAGGCGGCATCGTCGCCAGCGTGTTTTCAGCCCTCGGCAAGGATGCCGCCGCCGCTGTCGTCCGCCTCGCTTAGACTTGGGCTAGTCCAGCTTGCAGTCCTGGCTGAAACTCTCGACCGCCTCGGCGCGGCCGTGCTCGGCGAGCGTGGCGGTCGTGTCGCCCATCTTGACGGTGACCGGCCCCGCTTCGCGCAACACCGCGAGCACGGGCTTGACCTTGATGTCGCTCGCCTCGGCGAAGGAGACGCCACTGGCATCGTCGTGCGCCGTCTCACCATTCAGCGGCGCCGTCACCGCGCCCGCGCTGAGCTCGATGGCGAGCTTCTCCCCAGGCTTGCCGCCCGTGATCTCCTGATGCACGTCGAGCACGGCGATATCCATGCCGTTGAAGCAGGACAACAGGAAGAGCGGGGCCTTGGTGGTATCGACCGGCCCGTAAACGAGCGTGACCAGTGAGCCGTTCGACTTGCTGATCCACACCAGAGTGTCGGCGGCGCGCGCGAGGCTTGCGCCGAGCAGCAGCGCTGTGAGAGCAGCCAACGCGACAGGGATGCGAGCCGAGGGTCGGACCATCATGGCATGAATGCTTTCGTGCAGGGTTCGGTTGCGACCGGGTCAAGGCGGCGATTGAGGAATTACCCTTGCCCGCGACTTATCTAGTCGAGCGGGCCGCCCTTGGCAAACTCGGCAAGGGCCTTGGCGCGGCCGTTCTCGATCGCGCGCCGAGCTCGGCAGATGCTGCGGGCACGGTCGACCTCGCCGCGAGCAGCAAGAGCGCACGCATCAGCTCATTCCGCGCAAGCGGCATGAGCGGCGAAACGGTTAACCGCCGTTGGTGTGATGGCTGGCCTGTCCGCGGCCGTTCTTGCGCGCCGGCTTGCCGGCGATGAACGAGCCCCGGAAGCCCGGGTCGAACTCGTGATAGTTGCAGGTGATCTCCTCGCCGGGGGCGATATCGACCAGCGCATAGCCCTTGTCGAACACGCGAAAGTCCGTGTTCGGCGTCATGCTGTGGTTCATGAAGCGCCCGTCGTCGCTGTCGACCACCACCACGCCCGGCATCTCCAGATGCGGGTAGGAGTAGCGGGCGATGTAGTTCCGCATATGCGGCGGCAGATTGTCTAGCTCGCCAGGATGCACGAACACGTCGAATTTCGGGTTTAGGCTCCACATGAGGCGGCCGCGGGCGATCGGCTCGGCGGTGAACACGCCAAGCCCGTCGATCGCGCTCTGCGCCACATAGGTGCTGATAAGCAGCATCGTTCAGCTCCTTAAGCTGGGATGGTGGGGAAGGTTGGAGAAATCGAGGAGCGCCTCAGGCGCTCCGGTACTGTCGCCGCCGGCGGAACCCATCAGGCGCCGCCTTGGGCTTGGCTCGCGGCCAGCATGAGCTTGCGCTTATGCCGGCGCGGGGCGCGCACTCGCCGGAGCGCCTCGATGCGTCGCGCCAGATAGGGCGAGAAATGCCCGGCGTAGCGCTCCCACAGTCCAGCGTTCCGCCAGTCCTCGCCGGTCACCCGGCCGCGGCACAAACTAGACCCGCACTCGCAATCGAACTCGTCATAGGGCGAGCCGTCGCACATGGCGTAGTCGATGGTCACCTCTTCGCCGGGCAGGATGCGGTGCAGGGCGACGATGGCGACCTGTCCGTCCAACCCCGCATTCGGCTCGCAGGAATGGTTGATGAAGTCCGGCGCCTCGTCCGCGCTGAGCGAGGCGAGATAGAGCCCCTCCTCGACCTGCACGGTGTGACGCCTGATGTCCTCGGGGAGCTCGTCGAGCTCCTCGGCGGTCACGACTCGGCCGCTCCACAAGCCGATCAGCTCGCCGGGCTCGATTACCTCCCGGGCGAATACGGCTTTGCCGCCGGTCACGTCACGATTTTGGACTTCACATTTATCGGTGAGGTAAGCCGTAGATTCCGGGCTCACGAGACCTCCGCGTGTCGCGCCGAGCGGTGCGCTCCGCAGTATATAGATGGGCGGTGCCCGGCCGCTCCCGGCTCGACTCCGCGCGCGAGGAATCCCCGTCGCGCCGGGAAGCATATGAGAAGCTCACGTGCCCATCTACAAAAAAACGCGTCTCGATCAATTATTGGTGGAAAGTGGAATGGCGCCGACCCGCTCGCGCGCAGCCGACCTCGTCCGGCAAGGCATGGTCAGCGTCGGTGGCGTGACGGCGCTGAAGCCGGGCGCTCTGGTGCGGGCCGACGCGAAGCTCGCGCTCAGCCCCGACGCCTCGCTCCGCGTCTCGCGGGGCGGGCAGAAGCTCGAGGCGGCGCTCGACGCGTTCGGCTTCGCGGCGGAGGGGAGGGTGGCGCTCGATATCGGCGCCTCGACCGGGGGCTTCACCGAGGTGCTGCTAAGTCGCGGCGCCGCCAAGGTCTATTCGGTCGATGTCGGCCGCGACCAGCTCCACGCCAAGCTCCGCGCCGACCCGCGAATCGTGGTGCTCGAGGCGACCGACGCGCGGAGACTGGATGCCGCCCTGGTCAACGAGCCGGTCGGGGCCATCGTCGCCGATGTCAGCTTCATCAGCCTGACTTTGGCGCTTCCTGCCTCGCTTGCTCTGGCCGCGCCGGGGGCTTGGCTGGTAACCCTGGTCAAGCCCCAGTTCGAGGCCGGCCGCAAAGCCGTCGGCAAAGGCGGCATCGTGCGGGACCGTACAGAACACGAGAAGGCCGTGACCAAGATTCGCGACTTCATCGAAGGGGCGGGATGGCGAATCGTCGGCGAGATCGATTCGCCGATCCTTGGCCGTGGCGGCAATGTCGAATTTTTGCTCGGTGCGCGCCATGAACACTGAGCGCTTGGAGCTCGTGGTCGAAATCGCCAAGCTCGGCGCTGGCGGCGACGGCGTGGCGGACGGCCCCGCCGGCCCGATCTATGTGCCGTTCACGCTGCCGGGCGAGAGGGTCAAGGTCGCGCTCGAGCCGGGCGAGGACCGCGCCATGCCGATCGAGGTGATCCAGCCGAGCCCTGACCGCGTGACGCCAATCTGCCTCTATTTCGGGGTGTGCGGCGGCTGCGCCCTCCAGCATATGGAGATAAGCGCTTACCTCGACTGGAAACGTGAGCAGGTCGTCTCGGCCCTGCAGGCGCGCGGCCTTACCGCGGAGGTCGAGGCGGTCAGGCCCGTGCCTTTGGCGAGCCGGCGGCGGGCCGCTTTTGCCCTCGGCCGCACCAACGCGGGCATTGCGCTCGGCTATCGCCGCGCGCGCTCCCACAATCTGATCGACGTCGCCGCTTGCCCGGTGCTCACTCCACGCATTTCCGACGGCCTGCCGAAGCTCAAGTCAGCGCTCGCGCCGCTGCTTGGCGGCAAGCGCGAGGCGCGCGTCAGCGTGACGGAGACCTTGAACGGGCTCGACATCGTGTTGGAGGGAGTGCGGCCTTCTCCCGCCGCGCTCGGGGTATTTGCCGGCAAGGCTGGCGCGCTTGGTGTGGCGCGGCTCACGGCCGATGGCGAGAGCATCGTGCTCGACGGCGCGCCCGAGGTCGATCTCTCGGGCGCTCGGGTGAAGCTTCCGCCCGGCGCCTTCCTCCAGGCCTCGCGCGAAGCCGAATCCGAGCTGGTGCGGCTCGTGCTGGAAGGAGTCGGGACCGCCAAGCGCGTGGCCGATCTGTTCGCTGGCCTCGGCACCTTCACCCTCGCTCTGGCGCGGAACTCGGCCGTGCACGCCTATGAGTCGGACGAGGCGGCGCTCGGCGCATTGGCGGAGGCCGTTCGCCGGACACCCAAGCTGAAGCCGGTCAAGACCGTCGCCCGCGAGCTGTTCGGCTCGCCGCTCGGCGCCAAGGAGCTGCAAGGCTTCGATGCCGTCGTGTTCGACCCGCCGCGGGCAGGCGCCGCGGCGCAGGCCGAGGCTATCGCCCAGTCGCGCGTGCCCAAAATCGTGGCGGTCTCCTGCAATCCCGGAACGCTCGCCCGCGACCTCCGCACCCTGGTCGACGGTGGCTACCGCATCGTGCGCATCGTGCCGGTCGATCAGTTCCTGTTCTCGCCGCATATCGAGGTGGTCGCCCATCTCGTGCGCTAGGACCGGCCAGGCCCGTCCGCGGCCATCAAGCCATCCCTCGTAGCGGACGAGCGGCGCGCCCCACGGAAGGGCGATTGCAATCATGAACCGGTAGAGCGAGCCTTCGGTGCTTTCCCGCGCAACGATCTTCGGCCAAAGCAATCGCGGCAGAGGCAGCCCGAGCAGCCGCACTGCCACCGGCACCTGCATTACGCCGCCCGCGTCGGCATCGAGCCGCGAGATGAGCGTCACGGCCGCCAATGTCTCCGCGACGGTTCCCGGCAGCCTTCCGGGAACCAGCCGCGTCGTCATGGGACGACCGGCGAATCTGCGCCGCCAGATTTCTCCCGCGCCGTCGGGCTCCATGACGACGACGAGCGGCACGCCCCCGCCAGCCGGCGGCAAGCGGAACAGCCGGCACAACAGCCTGGCGGCAAGCGATCTGCCTTGAGCGATCTCGGCCTTGCCGCGCCACGTCCGGGTTTCGCGCACATCGTGGATGCTGACGATTGGCGCGGGCAGGCGGGGCAGGGCATCGCCATAGAGGCGGTGAAAGAGCGGCAGGTTCTGCATCAGTCGATCAGCCTCGCCTTGATGGCCGGATCGCCCGCAGCCGGGCAGGCCTCGTATTTGCCGAACATGGCGTAGCGGTTTTGCGCGACAAACGAATAGAAGCGGTTTCGCGTGGCGCGTGGCAGCAGGATCACCGCGCGGGCGAGAGACCAGGGCCAGCCGAGCTTGCGCAGGATGCGGGCGAAAGCCTCGATCCGCCCATAGGCGCGGCCATTCACGATCAGGAGGTTGGTCTCGAACTCGGTGTGGTTCAGCCCGTAATGACGGAACAGCGCCTGGCCGAGCGGGGACTGGGCCTCAGTAAAGAGAAACTCATCCTTGCTGTCGCGCGCGGCGACGAAGCGGGCAAGCGCGTTGCACATCACGCAAACGCCGTCGAACACGATCAGCGCCTTCGCGTCGGGGTAGACGGGAACCGCCGGATCGTCGCGATAGGAATAGGCCGGGAAGTCCTCGATCGCGCGTGGCGGAGCCTCAGTCATCGCCCGCGTCGAATCTCACCCGCACTGGCCGCGATGGCGGAGATAGTGGTCGGCAAGCACGATGGCGACCATCGCCTCGCCGATCGGCACGGCGCGGATGCCGACGCAAGGGTCGTGGCGGCCCTTGGTCGAGACCTCGGTCTCGTTGCCCTTGGTGTCGACCGTCTCGCGCGGCGTCAGGATCGATGAGGTCGGCTTGACGGCGAAACGCGCAACGATCGGCTGCCCGGTGGCGATGCCGCCCAGGATGCCGCCGGCATTGTTCGACTTGAACACCGGCCAGCCGGCCGGGCGGTTCCGCATCTCGTCCGCGTTCTCCTCGCCGGACATGGCGGCGACGGCGAAGCCCGCGCCGATCTCCACCCCCTTGACCGCGTTGATGCTCATCAGCCCGCTGGCGATGTCCTGGTCGAGCTTGCCGTAAATCGGCGCGCCGAGCCCTGCCGGCACGCCGTCGGCAACGACCTCGATGATGGCGCCGGTCGACGACCCGGCCTTGCGCACCTCGTCGAGAAATTTGGTCCAGGTCTCCGCGGCCTTGGCGTCCGGCGAGAAGAACGGGTTGTTGTCGACTTCGTCCCAGCGCCAATTGGCCCGGTCGACTTTATGCGGCCCGATCTGCACCAGCGCGCCGCGTATGCGCATCTCGGGCACGACCTTGCGCGCGATGGCGCCGGCGGCGACGCGGCAAGCCGTCTCGCGCGCCGACGGCCCGGCCCGAGCCGCGCCAGTCGCGCACGCCATATTTGGCGAAATAGGTGTAGTCGGCATGGCCCGGCCGGAACTTGTCCTTGATCTCTCCATAGTCCTTGGAGCGCGCGTCCATATTGGCGATCTCGAGCGAGATCGGCGTGCCGGTGGTCACCTGCTTGCCGTCTTCGCTGGCGAACACGCCCGACAGGATGCGCACCTGGTCAGGCTCCTGGCGCTGGGTGGTGAAGCGCGACTGACCGGGCTTGCGCTTGTCGAGATAGACCTGGATGTCTTTCTCGGTGAGCGGGAGGTTGGGCGGGCAGCCGTCGACCACGCAGCCGATCGCCGGCCCGTGGCTCTCGCCCCAGGTGGTGATGCGGAACATCTGGCCGAAACTGTTGTACGACATGGGCTTCTTATGCTCCCGATGTCCCTACCTTGTCATTACTCACCTGGCGGAATTCGCGGTCGCCGATTTTCCTTTCCCCAAGGGGAGAGCGGGGCTGCTGATCCGCTCGGGCAAAGTTCATCGCTTCGCCGCGTGGAACGCGCGAAGGCATGTCAAAGAGCGGACCCCTTCAGAGGGGGATGGCGCGCCGAAAGACGCAAATCTGATAGCTCGTGCCTTGCGGCACGCGGACGCCTCTCGGCGCGCCACACGCGCATCGGCAGCGACCTTGCTTCGCTCGTCCGAAGCGGACACGAAGGCGGCCGGGATGGCGTATCAAAAGTGCGCGCCACCCCTGCGCTAACGAGCGCATGCTCATTTGCGGCGTCTACCGGCAGCGGGCCCTGCTTTCTCCGCAGATCTGATGCCTGCGAGCGTCAGCCAGCTCCTGGCAGGGGCTCCTAGTGGCCCCGGAGGGAGCTCCGATGCCGCCCGAGTGCTTCGTTGCGACGAAACCCGCGGGCGCCGCACCTCGTCCCGCGATCTCACGACGCCTCATGATGCGCCCCTCAACTGGACGAGGTGGGTGCAGTCTAAGCGACACGCGTCGCGGGGGGATAATCCGGGCGTAGTTTTCTGAACGGATGGATTCATTTGACGCGCCTTCGGCGCTGACCCCTCACCACGAGCGCATGCGCTCGTGTGCTCCTCAAGGGAAGAGCGGGTCGCATATGCCGTGTCGCCCGGCCATGCGCTTGAGCGGCCGGCGCTTGCCAATGGGGCAGGGTTGAGCCCCGATTAAGACCACCGGGCCGTCAAATCGTCGCTCAATGGTCCTCTCGCAAGCGATCTTCGGTCTTATTTATCCGTGAGTTAGCGGCGCGCGCCTAGCGCTGGCCGGCCGAGTCCTCGCCGGTCTTTCAAAACCCCCAAAAACCGAAAATGGAGTAATCGATGCGTACTGCGTATGCGTTTTTCACGACACTCTTTATCCTCGTCCTGTCAGCGTCTCTCCCCATTGCGCCGGCAGCCGCGCGAGGCCACTCGGCAGCATCCGACCATGCGGGCGGACGGCCTTCACGCTGGTGCGGCTGGTGGATGCGGACCCAGAAGGGCGGCGGCCCTGAATTGAACCTCGCTCACAACTGGACCCATTGGGGGCGTCCGTCAGGGCCAAAAGTCGGCGCCGTGGTGGTGTGGCCGCATCATGTCGGCATGATCACCGGGCGCGCGGCGGGAGGCGAATGGATCGTCAAATCGGGCAATGATGGCGGCCGCGTCCGCGAGCGCCCCCGCTCCGTGACCGGCGCGGTGTTCCGCGTCGGTTAGATGGTGAGGCGTCCCGTCGCCATACGGCTGCGGGACGCTACTCCTTCACCACCGAGATTTCGGGGGCATCCTCCGCCTTCATGCCGACCACGTGATAGCCGGCATCGATATGCAGGATCTCGCCGGTGACGCCGCGCCCGAGATCGGACAGGAGATAGAGCGCGCCGGCGCCGACGTCCTCGATCGACACGGTGCGCCTGAGCGGCGAGTTGTATTCGTTCCATTTGAGGATATAGCGGAAGTCGGCGATGCCGCTTGCCGCCAGCGTCTTGATCGGCCCCGCCGAGATGGCGTTGACGCGGATCGCGCCCTTGCCGAGATCGGCGGCGAGATAGCGCACGCTCGCTTCGAGCGCCGCCTTGGCGACGCCCATCACATTATAATGGGGCATCACCTTCTCCGCGCCGTAATAAGTGAGCGTCAGCAGCGAGCCGCCATTCGGCATCAGCTTCTCGGCGCGCTTGGCGAGAGCCGTGAACGAGTAGCAGGAGATCAACAGCGTCTGGGTGAAGTTGCCCTCCGTGGTGTCCACATAGCGCCCGTCGAGCTGCTCCTTGTCGGAAAAGGCGACGGCATGGACGAGGAAATCGAGCGTGCCCCATTCCTTGGCGAGCGTTGCGAACACGCTTTCGACCGAGGGCTCGTCGGTCACGTCGCAGGGAAGCACGAGCTTGGAGCCGATTTCCTTGGCGAGCGGCTCGACCCGCTTCTTGATGGCATCGCCCTGATAGGTGAGCGCGACCTCCGCGCCCTGGTCGGTCACGGCCTTGGTGATGCCCCAGGCGATCGAGCGGTTGTTGGCAACGCCGAATACGACGCCACGCTTGCCCGCCATCAACTTGCCGCCCTCGGCCATCAGCCCTCCCCGCGCTTTCGCCGCGCTCGCGGGCTTTATAATGCCGCGTGCCCGGGGCAGGAAGGCTTAATGGCGGAGGCTGATTGAGGCCAAACGGCGCGGTTCGCGCGGTCTTAAGCGTGCGTTCGGGGCGGCAGCTGGATCGGGGAGAAAGCGCCCTTGTCCGCAAGCTGCCGTCTGGCCAGGAGCTGGAGCGTCGCGCGCGGGCGAAGCGGGGTGAACCGCATGCTCGAAATTTGCCTCGCGGTGTCCCTCTCGGCGTGCGAGCGAGACGCTGCGACCTTCTTAGCAGAGCGGGCCATGTGGGCCTCCTTTCAGCCAGCGAGCGACCAGGTGCCGTCCCTCTCGCGGCAAGCGTTACCCTCGATCTCCTTCTCGAAGCCGCCAAGCGAGATCGAATAGACGACATGGCGGCAGACGCGGCCCTTGTCGTCGCGGAACGCCGACACGGGCTTGATCTTGCCGATGAGGCCGCGCGCCGGGCGCCGCCACACCAGCGTCACCCCGTCGCCAACCTCATCGAGCGCGAGCTCCAGCGCCTGCACGGCGGCCTGACGGTCGCTCTGATCGAGCCTGGCGCGAAGCTCGTTAAGGCCTGGCGTTGCGGGCTGACGCACCCCCACCGCCACTTGCGCTCCACTCTCCTCGGCCTTCGGAGGATGGGACGCGGGCGCCAAAACAGATACGAGGAGGGCGCCCGCCCCCATGATGATAGGAGCGTTCCAACGGAACGTACGCATAACCACTCGTCCCCAAAACTCGACGCGGGAATCACTTAACCCCCCCGCGCCCACTATCAACGAGGACAATGGTGCCCTATCAGAGTGAGCAAAACGTAAATGCGCGTGCCGTGCCGGGAACGGCGATAAAAATTTCTGGCGGTTGGGCCCGACGAGAGTAAGTGAGCCATGGACGATCAATTCCATCAGATGGCGCAAGCGCCGGAAACCGCCGACTTCACTGCGGCGAACGACCCATTTGCCCTGTTCCGGAACTGGATGGCGGAGGCGCAAGCCGCCGAGCCGATCGATCCCGAGGCCATGGCGGTGGCCACCGTCGATCCGGATGGACTGCCCGATGTCCGGATGATTCTCCTGAAGGGAGCCGACAGCGACGGCTTCGTCTTCTATACAAATCGCGAAAGCGCCAAGGGCCGGGAGCTCGCCGCGACGCCGAAGGCCGCGTTGCTGTTTTATTGGAAGAGTCTCGGCCGGCAGATTCGCATCAGAGGACCGGTCGAGCCCACCACCGACGCCGAGGCCGATGCCTATTTCGCCACGCGCCATCCGGCCAGCCGCATCGGCGCTTGCGCCTCGCAGCAGTCGCGGCCGCTTGCGAGCCGCGCCGTTCTCGAAGCCGAGGTCGAGCGCCTGACCAAGGCGTTCGGCTCGGGCGACATCCCGCGCCCGGCCTATTGGCGCGGCTACCGCCTGGTTCCGACCGAGATCGAGTTCTGGCGGGCCGGCGCCTTCCGGCTGCATGACCGCATCGTGTTCCGCCGCGCCTCGCCGCGCGATCCGTGGACCAAGACCCGCCTCTATCCGTGATGCGACGATCATGGTGCTGATCGCCAACGAGGAACGAAGACGCTCATCCTGACCGGCGCCTCGCGCGGCATCGGCCACGCGACGGTCAAGCGCTTCTGGGCCTGCCCGAGGAGGTCGCCAAGGCGATCGATTTTCTCTGCACCGACCAGTCGAGCCAACGGCGCCGAGCTGCACATCAATGGCGGCCAGCACGTTTAGGTCGAGCGCAGGGGCCACCACAAACCTGCCACGGCCTGGCGTTAGCTTGTATAAAGACGGCTCAAGCGGACCGATGAGGGTTTTGAAGTGAGCTACTCGATGGCGCGGTATTCGACCGCGCGCTATGCGGTCAAGCAGGCGCATGAGGCGGTCTGGGCGCGGCGCATCGCGCTGTTCTTCGTCCAGCTCCTGATCTTGACGGTGCTGTTGCACCGCTTCGCATCGCTCGGCACGCCGGCGGCGATCAACCTGCTGATCGTCTCGGTCGCCGGGCTGTTCCTCGCCATCGCCATCGCCATGGGCTCCATCATCCGCATCTGGTTTGGCGGCCAGAGCGGAGCGAGCCACGCCGTGGCCGCCATCTTCATTGCCTGCGTCGGGCTCGCGCTGCCGATGTTTTACCTCGCTCACGCCGCCATCCAGCCGCGGCTCACCGACGTGCAGACCAGCCCCGACGAGCCGCTCGAGTTCCAGACGCTCAACACCATGCGCCCGGCCGACGCCAATCCGCTGAAGGATCCCGACGCCGCCGAGATCGACGCGCAGGATGCCGCCTATCCGGATATCGAGCCGATGGTGCTCGAGCGCTCGGCGCCCGAGGTGTTCAGCATCGTGCATGAAGCGGTCGACCGGCTTGGCTGGGAGATCGTGGTGAACGAGCCGCCCGGCGAGTCCGGCATCGGCCGCATCGAGGCGACCAGCCGCAGCCTGATCATGGGCTTCACCGACGATGTGGTGATCCAGATCAAGGGCGACGACGCGCGGAGCCAGATCGATGCCAGGTCGGTGTCGCGCTACGGCATGACCGATTTCGGCGCCAACGCGAAGCATATTGCCAAGCTGTTCGGCGAGGTGACCGCGGCCCTGGAGAAGGGCGAAAAGACCGTGCTCGAGCAGGCCGAGCCGAAGAAGGACGATGCCGCCAAGACGCCGGTCGTCAAGAAGCGCTCTAAGAAGGCCGCGAGTAAAAAACGCTCTGGAGCTGACTAGCTCCGTCGGCGAGCACCACATGCCGGCTGATGAGATGCTGGAGATGGGCGAGCACTGACAGCGCCGCCGCCTCTTTCAGCCCGGCATCGAGCGTCCCATAGAGGCGCGCCACGATGCGCGGAATGGTGCCGACCCCCTCATCGAGACAGGCAAGGATGCTCTGCTCGCGCCATTTGCGGTGCATGATATAGGCCTTGACCACCCGTTGCGGCGTCTGGATGCGCCCGCCGTGACCCGGCAGGAACATCTTGTCGTGGCGCGGCATCAGCCTTTCGAGCGAGGCGAGGAAGTCCGCCATGTTGCCCTCGGGCGGGGCGATCACGGTCGTGTTCCAGCCCATCACGTGATCGCCGGTGAACACGGTGCGCTTGCCGACCAGCGCGAAGCAGAGATGGTCGGGCGCATGCCCCGGCAAATGCAGCACGTCGAGCGCGAAGCTCGCTCCCCGCACGGTGTCGCCGTCGCCAAGCGTGCGGTCGGGCACGAAGGACGGATCGACGAAGGCGTAGCTCAGCCCTGGCGTGACCGCGCCGCGCTCGCTCTCGACCGGACCGAACGCGGCAATCTCGCCGCCGAGCAGCGTCTGAAGCGCGCGCGCGCCGTCGCAATGGTCGCGGTGGCTGTGGGTGATGAGGATATGGGTGATGCGCTCGCCCTTGGTCGCGGCGGCGATCGCCTGAAGATGCGCCGCGTCGGCGGGACCCGGATCGATGATCGCGACTTTCCCGGTGCCGACCAGATAGGTGTTGGTGCCGAGGAAGGTGTAAGGGCCAGGATTGTTGGCGACGATGCGGCGGACGCCGGACGCGACCTCTTCGGCCACGCCATAGTCGACATCTACGCTGCGATTGAAGGCAAGCTCCGCCGACATGGTCTTAACGCCGTGTTGGTCTTCTCGTCGAACCCGCTTCTATTCTAGCGGAGCAAACGGGGGAGGGCACCGCCGCCCTCTTGGCAGCGTTAAGTTTCCCATCGCTTTTTGCGCAAAATGTGACTGTCGGGACCGCCTGGCGGCCAGGATTTAAGGGGTTTCCCGGCTTTTGGGCTAGGCCCACGACCTTAACTACCAAAAAGCGCCGGCCGTTCGCTAACCAACACATCGAAAGATGCTGGTCGGAGTGGGGAGATTCGAACTCCCGACCCCCTGCTCCCGAAGCAGGTGCGCTACCAGGCTGCGCTACACTCCGGCTGGCTGAAGAGCCGTGTATATAGACGGCTCGGCAAGGCCCCGCAACAAAGGCCGTAAGGCATGCTTCGGTGGCGCCGCCGTTGCCGAGCGCGGCCGATGCTGGTAGGACGGCACCGCTCATTCTATGTGGGAGACGCGTGAGCGGCCCCTGGCGGATCTCGTCGATTAGGCCCGAGACGGCAGGCGCGGGGGCTCGAGGGGCGAACAACCACCCGAGCGGATTGGGGCGTGGCCAAGCGGTAAGGCAACGGGCTTTGGTCCCGTGATCCCAGGTTCGAATCCTGGCGCCCCAGCCACAATAAGTCATTGATATAGCATAGCTTTCTTGCTTTCAGTGAGACCGCCGAATTCCTCGCGAATTCCCGCCTGATTGCGACCCCTCACATTCTGTTTTATGCGGCAGAGACGCTTCTTCGGCGAATTTGGCCGCGCTCGGGCGAGAAAGTCTCTCGGGCGGCATTTGGGGGTCAACATTCGGTTCCCCGGTGATCGCCGGTAACACCCCGCACAAGGGCGGTCAGCGCCGCTTATTGCTGATGAAATCCAAGCAGCTTGCGTTGCTCACTCCAGTCTATTGGGATCTGGAGCGCGAGGCGCATCAACTTCTTGGCGGTAAGTTGCGGCGGGTTCTTGCCATTGACGATAGCGGTGACAATGTCAGGCGCCAGCAGGGGAAGACGCAAGAGCCGGGAGACGTAACCAGGAGTAACGCGCTCCTGGCTGGCGATAGCGTGCAGGGGAAGGTCAGTGCTCTGCATCAGGCGGCCTTGGATGTCGTGCGCCCGAGCGATGATTCGGAGTAGACCTGGATCAGCCAAAGTCTGGTCATCGGCATTCTCCACCAGCATTCGCATCTCGCGGCCGACGCGCCGCAGGCGTGCTTTCACCTTCAGCGTCAGAAGGTCGTCTGACTCGCGTTCTGGCGTGCTTGGCTCAGTCGATTGCGCATGAAGCAGTTTAACCAGACTTCGCCGACGCAATTTGATCTCGACACAATCGGGCTTGAGGTCGACGCGGGCGAGGAGTGCCATCAGCGTGGCTCGGGTCTGGTCGGGCGCCATGCTTGAAAATTCTTCGGCAATCTGGCGGCCGCGTGAGATCAGGCGCTTCTGGTGAGTGCCATCAGGATGTTCATTGCGAACAGCATCGAGAATGGCGCCCTGATCCATAAATAACGCCCGAAGCCTATTGACCACCAGGCTCTCGAGATTGCCGGCCGGGATGCGACGTCCCTTTGCATGGTCCTTAACTGATCCAACGATGAGGGATCTCGACACATAGTATCGATACCGGGTTCCCTTTTTGACGGCATGGCTCGGCGTCAACCGTTCGCCGGATTCGTCAAAGGCAAGCCCAGCAAGCAGGCTCGGCTGCTTTGCGTATGCCCCGGTCTTTCGATCGATGCGGTTCTCAGCGAATGTTGCCTGAACTTGATCCCAAAGCGCCAGGTCGACAATCGCTTGATGCTCTCCCGGATAAGCATCACCTTTGTGAGTTATCTCGCCGCGATAGATGCGGTTTTGCAGCATTAGATAAAGAGCGCCGCGGGAGAGCTTCTGGCCGCCGCAAGCTGTTCCATCCGTCAATATCCGCCGTTTGCTCCGGATTCCTGCTTCTTCTAGTTCAGTCTTGAGAGCGCGCACTGATTTGAGTGCGAGGTAACGGCGGAAGATATGGAGGACGGTACGCGCCTCGTCGTCATTGACCATCAGCTTTCGGTCTTTGACGTCGTAACCAAGCGGCGGCAAGCCGCCCATCCACATGCCTTTCTTCTTCGACGCGGCGATCTTGTCGCGGATGCGCTCCCCGGCCAGTTCGCGTTCAAACTGAGCAAAGGATAGCAGCACGTTCAGGGTCAGCCTCCCCATGCTCGTGCTTGTATTGAATTGTTGGGTGATAGAGACAGAAGGAGACGTCCTTTGCCCCGAAGGCTTCAACGATTTTGGCAAAGTCGAACAGCGAACGTGCACTTGCAGGTGCTGTTGCCCACCCGAGTCCGGTTCGCCAAAGGAGATGGGAACCTAGCGGGCGGTTTCAGGCAAATGCTCCACGCACCACACCGACTTTTTCGCGTCATGGGCACGGTGACGGTGATGGCGCGGAGGACAGCATCACCCATGTGATGAAGCTAATGACGCAACGACGGGTTCGCCACCTACCTGTTCGAGAAGGTGCGCAACTCGTGGGAATCATCAGTATCGGCGACGTTCTAAAACACCGACTTGACGAACTCGAATTGGAAGCGAACGTAATGCGCGATTACGCCGTTGCGGCCAGGCCTTAACGTCCACTTTGGGTCATTGCCCGACATAAGCGCGGTTTCCTCTCAAGAACGGACATGCAGTGGCACTGCATCAATGTCCGCTGTGAGAACGTTGGCAAGCGCGGGCTTACAAAAGTTCGTGTGACGCGCATGGAAACGGGCGGCCCTCGCGAGCCGCCCGCCGCAAAAGGCGCTCTGTTAATTGCTCAATTGCTCGGACCCTTGGTCGCCGCTTCCGTCTCGTCCATCTTCTTCTGCATCTCCGCCTTGTGGCGTCGAGATTGAAGCTCGCGCCCCGCTGTATTGGCGGGTAGTCAAGGAAGGTCTGGATTTCCTTGCCCATGAGCTGCTAAACGACACGAAGCGCCAGACTGGTATTTGAACCAATCGAAGTACTGCTGCGCGCCGTCCTTCGTTCCGTTGTTCGGCCAGCCTGTGCGCTCGAACGGATCGAGCCGCAGATTGGTGATATAGGGAACGTCCGGGTGTGTCTTTTCGCCCAGCCAGCGGGCTGGTCAATGAACCGGTACTTGTAGTCGTCGATGCGCACCGCGCCGACCGTGCTTTCGCCGAGGGTTGACGGAAGGATCTTGCGTCCTCGGCTGCTTTGTGACAGAGCAGCCGCAGTTGAAACGCATACCCTTGCGGCGGCTGCCTCGCTTTTGTCGTCGTGCTGAATTTTTCGCGTCTTTTGGTGGAAACGTCTCAGGAAGCGCAGTGATGTCCGTTATGGGTCAAAAGCGGACGTAACAGCTTCTGATCGAGATGTTCTCTTCCTGCCATAAGTGGACATTGCCCAATCGAGGCGAGGCCGCCGGACTTGATCCTAGCCAGATAGATCACTTCCGTTGAAGCGTCGGGTTCACCGACCTGATCCAAGCAAGAACCTTCCAAAGGTCATCGTCAGTTTTGATTGTCTCACCAAAGGGAGGCATCGGGCCAACGACGAACTCCGATCCTTTGCGACGGTAACCCTGCTTCTGGAACTCGAGAGTGCCGAGCGCGATCAATCGGAATAGCGTGTCGTCATCCTTGCCGTAGATCCAAATCGGATTGGTGAGCGGCGCCGCCATCCCGCCGCCGCCACCACCGCCGTGGCAGCTGCTGCAGTCGAACGACATGTAGAGCTTGTGGCCTTCCTTCGCGACGCTAGCAAAGTCGACATAAGGGCTTTTGAGCTCGCCTTTGGGTGTGCCGGCAACGCGTTGCAGGGGCGTAACGGCATCGCTCGCGGACGTATCGCTGACCCCAGTGAGCATCTCTATGATCAGAGCTGCTAGATATATGAGCCTCTTCGTTCGCATGGCCTGCACCCTTTCGCATCTTCGCTTCTGTGCGGCTAAAAAGATCCCCTCAGGATCGAACCTGAGGGGTTTTGAGTGGTCCTGACATGTTTGGGCGTCAGGAAGCGGAGCTATCGCGGAGGCCCCGCGGCAACCAACGTGCTGGGATCGACGATCTTCAGCATCTCCGCGTAGTCGCCACACTGGAGGCTGAGCGACTTGTTGTCGGCGCTGTCGATGTTGACGACCTGCCGAGCGTTCAGTCTGATCCGAACCTGGGCAGCCGAAGCGCCACTCTCGTCATTGAGGTTGTAGACGACGGCGTAGAGGCCGCAATGCGTACCGTCCGGCTCGTAGAAGGCGATCACCCCCTTGGTGCCAAACGTCGTCATAATGGGCTCGTGAGGACCAACGGGGCCGAGACGTTGGACGGTCTCATCCGCGGCGCGTGCGGAAATGCCAAATCCACCAAGAATGACAAGAATGCCAGCCAAAGCACGTCCTGCCATTTTGCTGAGAGCGAACATGTTGGATCTCCTTTAAGTTGGGCCCAGAGCATTCCGGGCGCGAGCGAGATCCTCAATCCTTTCTCGGATTTGCGCTGTGGCGGATGTCACAAGTTTGCGTTTTTTCGATCCCCCCACGCCTGACCTGGGGTGTGCCCATCCTTAGAACTTGGATTTCCGCCCTTTGCGGATCGGAGTAATATGGACGATTGGACGATGCAGCCCCGAGCAAGCAGCGATGGCCGGGTCCAACACTACCCAACCTCGTTATTCGCTGGAGAGCGTCGCGATCTTCAGAGGCATCCCTTTGGACGCTCTGGAGCGCGTCAAGCGACGCTGTAGCTGCCGCCGCTACGGCCCACGCGAATCCATCATCGATCATTTGGATACCTCTGACGACGTTTGCTTCCTGCTTTCCGGCACCGCGCGCGTCACCATTCGCTCGGTTGACGGCAAAGCCGTCAGCTTCCGCGAATTGGCCGCCGGTGCCACTTTCGGGGAGTACGCCGCCATCGACGGTCGCCCCCGGTCCGCGAGCGTGGAGGCTCGCACGAGTTGCCTCGTCGCTTCGCTAACGGCTGCCGCTTTCAGAGAGATCTTGCTGACGGAGCCAAAGGTCGCCGGGAGTCTACTGAGGCATTTCGTGATGGAGATTCGCGAACTTACCACGCGCGTATATGAATTCAGCACGCTCGCCGTCCGCTATCGCATCCAAGCGGAGATTCTGCGGCTCGCCGGTCTGTCGGCTCGCCGCCATGGCAAGGTCATCAATATCGTGCCGGCCCCCACGCATGCGGAGATTGCGAGCCGCACGAGCACCCATCGCGAGGCGGTCACGCGCGAACTCAATCGCCTGGCGAAAATAGGTATCCTCGAGCAACGAAACCGTGAGCTGTGGATCACCGATGTCGAAAGATTGGCGGCGCTCGTTCACGATTCCAGTAGCGAGTAGAGCCCCTAACAATCGTTTGCTCGGGCAAAGATTAAGCGAATATTTGTTTCGAAACGACACCATCGTGCGCGGGGAATCAATTGCTGGGGGCCGCAATCATGGCCTTTGGCCGCGTTAGGAGCGCGCTTCACCAAGCGCCTGCGGCCTTGTTTCGTCTGGCTCGGGGGTTGCTGCTTCGATACGATGTGATCTTCTCCAATTTGGCCCTGTTCACTGGGGTGCCTGATCATGGAGCGCCGGCTCGCCGCGATTCTCGCAGCCGATGTGATGGGGTACTCCCGCCATACCGAGCGCGACGAAGAAGCCTCCACAGTCACCTTGCACAAGTGCCGTGCGGTAGCCGAGGAGTCGATCGCCGCGCACCGCGGTCACATCTTCAGCAGCGCCGGGGACGGCCTCGTCGCCGAGTTCCCAAGCATCGTCGAGGCCATTCGCTGTGCCATAGAGATCCAGAACGAGATAGCTGAGCGCAACGCCTCGGTCCCCGCGGAAGAACGCATGCAGTTCCGCATCGGCGTAAACTTGGGCGACGTCGTCGTCGAAAATAACAACTTATACGGCACCGGCGTGAACGTAGCCGTTCGCCTCGAGCAACTGGCAGAGCCTGGAGGCATCTGCATCTCGCAAACCGTCTACGATCAGGTTCGCAAGATCGTCGAGATTCCCTTTGAGGATATCGGCGAGCGCCGTTTGAAGAATATCGCCGATCCGATACACGTCTATCGCGTCCGCACATCACCGTTGCCGTGGCTCAAAGCGCTGTTGTCCCGCTCGACAAGACGCCGAGGCTTGAGCACGGCGGTGGCCATCCTTTTCCTGCTTCTTGCGGTGACAGCGGGCGCACTTCTGCGTCAGCCGGCTGCGTTGTGGAGCGCGCTTTCTGGTGTCGGAGGCGAACTTCCCCTTCCCGAACGCTCGACCATTGCGGTCATGCCTTTCCACGACTTGAGTCAGACGGGTGACCAAGAGTACCTTGCCGACGAAATCGCCGAGGATCTAATCATCGGCTTGGCGAAATTTCCCGATCTGATCGTCATGGCTCGCAATTCGAGCTTCGCCTACAAGGGTAAGAACACTGATACGAGGCAGGTGGGTAAGGAGCTCAATGTTCGTTACGTCGTTGAGGGCACTATCCAACGCGTCGAACAAAATGTGCGGGTAACCGCGCAATTGAACGATGCGACGACGGGCCACCAGCTTTGGTCCGATCGATACGACCGGCAGGTCGACAGCATCTTCGGGATTCGGGACGACATCACGCAGGCAATCGCCGGAACTCTCGGGGGGCTGCAAGGCAAACTAGCTCAAGCCGAGATGGTGCGGGTCTCCGGAAAGGACCCGACCAGTTTCACGGCATACGACTACCTCACCAAGGGCTGGTACGACTGGTACAAGTTCACTCGGGATGACAATACGGCGGCGCGGGACCTTTTTGAGCAAGCGAGGCGGGCCGACCCGGGCTATGCCCGTGCCTACGCCGGCCTCGCGTGGACCTACGCCAACGATTACGACTTCGAATGGACGGACGATTACGAGGGCACCGTCAAACACGCGCTCGAGATGGCCACGACGGCAGTGCGCCTCGACCCCAACGATTATCAAGCTCATTGGGCACTAGGGTGGGCCCATCTTTACAGTTGGGAACATGACGAAGCCAAGGCGAGCTATTTGCGCGCTCGAGAGCTCAATCCTAACGACGCAGAGCTTCTGGCGGAGATGGCTAACATGCTCGTCTATATTGGTCAGCAGCCACAAGCGATCGAGCAGCTGAAGAAGGCAATTCGGCTCAACCCGTTCCATGACCCCTGGTATGTGGAATATCTGGGATGGGCGTACGAAGAAGCCGGCATGCCGCAAGAGGCCATTCAGACTCTGGAGCCAGTCATCGACCTGGAAAATCTGACTGACGAACAGACCTGGGTCCTGCCAACTCTGGCAGCGGCCTATGCCAACCCCTCCGTCGAACGGATGGAGGATGCGCAAAAGGTCGTCAAAAAGATTCTTGCACTTGAGCCGAAGTTCTCGATTTCGGAAACTACGTCTCGGTGTCCCTACAAGACGAAGGAACAGATCGACCGGTATGTGAATGCGCTGCGGCGCGCCGGACTCCCTGAGTAGCATAAGTGGTCTCCGACGAACCGAGCGCCCGCTGTTTGGGCAGAACTAGTTGGCTGATTAAGCGTCTCCAGGGCTGGGGGCACGTATGGACCGGGCCGACGATGTGCGCCGCCGACAAAGGGCAAGCACACAATTGGGGATTCAGCTAGGGGCTGGCCAACAGCAAGGCGTCGGGCCCGGCAAGGTCGAATCAGAGTGCCACCCATCGCCCCCTATCGGCATAAGCCTGGGGCAATTGAATTTTCCCGTCTTGCTGATGAACCTGCCGCTCTCGCTGTCGGCGCAGATCCCCAACAACGCGTATATGCACGATCTCAGCCCGAGCGAGCGGGAGATCTGCCATGAGCGGGCGATGTCACAATTTCGATCGCTCTACAAGCACATCGCGCAACACGCCGTGGTGTACCTCCTGCCCAGCACCCCCGGATTTCAGGACCAGCCTTACGTATCCAATCTCGGTGCCGTCTTGCCCCATTGCGAGGAAGACACGGTGCTCATTTCAAGGTTCCGATCCCCGCCGCGAATTGGCGAGGAGAGGACCGGCGCCGACTTCTTCAAGCTGATGAACTTCACCGTGGAGCGGCCGCCCGAGACGTTCGAGGCTGAGCCTGTTTATTTCGAGGGTGAGGCGGATCTCAAGCATATCCACGGCAACGTTTACATTGGCGCCCACGGAATGCGCACCTCGAGCAACGCCCTGGCCTGGGCCTCCGAGCGTTTCGACATGGAAATAGTGCCGTTCCGCGTCGTCAATCCCTACCTCTATCACCTCGACTGTTGCGCCCTTCGCATCGATGAAGAGACAGTTTTGTTGTGCACCACGATCGCCGATCGAACTTGCATCCAAGCGATCGAGCGACATTGCGAAATCGTCGACGTCTCGCTCGGGGAAGCTCGCGCGGGGATCACCAACTGCCTCGTATTGGCCGACGAAGTTTTGTGCGACTCTCCTATTGCCAAGCTCGGCGCAGAGGAGCCGACCTATGCAATCGAGAAAGCCAAGATCGAGCGCCTGGAGACTATCTGCTCGCGGGCTGGCCGAACCTTGCGCGTCTTCTGCATGTCTGAATTCTACAAGTCAGGCGCGCTGCTATCCTGCCTGATCATGCATATCAGGCAAACGACTGACGGAAAACGGCACATCACGGGAAAGATCGCGACGTGACAAACGGGCGCTATCCGTCTGGAGCGGAAGACGTTCCAAGCTTTAGCAGATCGCGGTAACGCGCTGCTAGAGCAGTTCCTTCGTGTTTTCGATATCCACGTCGACCGTGCTTTTCCAATACGTGGCTGCGGCGCTGTCGCCCGTGATGGAGTTGCGCATGCCTTCTAGGCACTTGATCTCGTCTTTCAGCGCCCCGTCAAAAGCCGCATCAGCCATACCAATGAGCTTCTCATTGGTCTCGCGCCACCGGGTAAAAAACCGCGCCCAGGAATCGCCCACCTCGGCGGTAGCCGATGCCCTTTTGGCTAAGTCGTTGAGCAGTTCGTTCTCCTTCTTGAGCACGTCCCGTGCATTTTTCGCGACCATGCTGACCTCCCATGGCTTTCTATCGGCCTATGACTGACCCTGAAGGGGGGCGCATTTCATAGGCAATTCAGTATATCATCTTCGCGGGCCTTTGCGCACATGATGATCGTCATTGGAGCCATCCAGCCCGAGCAGGCTGTAGGGGCTTGTGGAGCCACCGAATGGCCGATCCTAGACCTGAGCTGGCCGTTGTTCCCATCGTGGGTAAGGGCCGCGGCGTTATCGCTGTTCAGGGCATCGCGGCCGGCACTGTGATCGAAACGGCGCCAGTGGTGCCCTACCGAACTAAGTGCGGCCGGGATGAGATGCCCGATCGCTCGCTCCCGCCGGAGCTGGCCGATCTGCCGCACGATTGGGATGAGCACCATGGCTGTTTGGTGTTCGGAGCGATGCAGTTCACCAATCATTCGGATATGCCCAACGCCGAGTTCACCCGCAACATCGGCGCGCTAACCATGACGTTCACCGCGCTTCGTGACATTGATGCCGGTGAGGAGATCACCATCGATTATGCGATCCCGATTTGGTGGGATTGAGCGAGGCACCCAAAGCCAGGAGAGGGTGGGGGCTAAGATCGTGAACGCCAGGCTCCGCAGGGAAGTCTTCGAGGCGCTCGTCTCTCAACTCGTTCGCTGCAGCCGGTCTCTCCATTCGCATTTCCTGACGGCTCGCCTCATGCGTGCCGTCGAGCTCCGAACCTATTTGGAGAGTCTATCTCTGCATGAGCACATGCTCGCGGATTCGATTCGACTGAACGCCTACCATGCCGCCATTGACCGTTACGTGACTCCGCAAGACTGCGTTGTCGACATCGGTACGGGCACCGGCGTTCTCGCCTTCTTCGCCGCCGCGAAGAAGCCCCGCAAGGTCTACGCGCTCGATCATTCCGGGCAGATGCTGGAGTATGCCAGGGTCGCGGCCGCCGCCAACGGGATAACCAACCTTAACTTCGTCGCGTCAAGCAGCCGCAAGTTTCAACCCCTGGAAGCGATTGATGTGATCTTGCAAGAGCAGATGGGTATCGCGCTGTTTGACGAGGGAATGGTGGAAACCGTTCTCGACATACGCGATCGCTGCCTGAAACCGAAAGGACGCATCATTCCGGCGCAGTTCGGGTTCTATCTCGAGCCGGTTCAGTTGACGGACCAGGAGCGCATCCCTTTGATTCAGGAGCAGCGGAGTCACGGTTTGACGTTTGCGGAAGCGCCGATCCCGCTGACGAGCGATTACTACTTCCGCGAAATATATCCCGAGCACGTCTCGTTCTTGCTATGCGACCCGGCTTCCGTCTTCACCTTCGATCTAACTACGTTGACACGCGAGCAAATGCCGAAACGGTTCCTCGTGAGCAAACCGGTCGTGCGGAGCGGACAAGTCGACGGCGTCTGCATCTATTTCACGGCCAACTTTGCTGACGATATTTGCTTCTCGACTGGCCCCGGGGCCGTCAAGACGCATTGGCCGATGCTGCTCTACCGGACGCTCGCGCGGACCTATCGCGCCGGAGAGCTTTTTAGCATGAAGGTTGAGGCTCCCGATCTGTCAGATCCGCTTGGCTGGACTTGGCAGATGATTTCCGCCGGAGCTGAAGTCCGAGTGCTATAATCTCAAGTCGACTGCCCAAAATTCAGGAACCACCGCCGGACCGCTTCCGAGCAATCATTGGCACCTTGATGAAATGGTGATTTCGATTTGCCGCAGTAGATATTGGCTATGGCGGGCGATACACGGTGAGGCGCTGGATTTCTTGGTCCAGCGCAGACGGGAAGCCGCAAAGAAACTCCTGGTTAAACTGCTTAAGAAGCGCGGCTTTGCGCCCAGCCGGGCTGTGACTGACCGGCTGTCGCCTGTGCCCGCTACAGTCACGGCGACGGAACGCCAACAACGTGACAAAAGCATTGTCATGACCGGCGGGCTGACGCGGAACGTCGACTAGTTTTCTTGGCGTCGGCTCGCGATGTCATTCGCTGTCAGCGTTGACGGGCGGGTGCCGAACCGGGCGGTTAGATAATTTACGACACCGGCGATCTCGGGATCTGAGTAACCGTTGCCGAATTCGGGCATGAACACCTTGCCATGCACCGTGTGAAGGTGGGTGCCCTGTAAAATCGCCTGGGTCGCATTGACACCCGCGGGATCGTTTGCCGTTCGGCTGCCGAGAAGCGAGGCGTTTGAGAAAATGACTCCGTTCCCGTCGAAGCCGTGACAACTCGCGCAGGCGCCCTCGAATACGCGCAATCCCAGGGCCTGGTCGCCGACCGCTGAACTGGGTGTCCCCGCAATTGCCTCGGTCGAGGAGGGCGTCTGGACGGCTGCGGCCCCGCCTGCGTCGGCGACTGCCGGAACGCTCTTCAAGTAGCTCGCCATGGCGGTCACATCGTCGTCAGTCAGGAAGCGGAGACTGTTGTCGACAACCTCGGCCATGGGGCCGCTCGCCGAGCTTCGCCCCTGCGCGTGGCCTTGCGAGAGATAGTCGCCGATCTGGCCATCAGACCACGCGCCTATACCCCATTTCGGATCTGGAGTGATGTTGTAAGCCTTCCAACCTTGGATCAGAGCGCCGGCGAATTTCTCATGAGACTTGAGACCAAACAGGAGGTTGCGCGGCGTGTGGCAGTCACCGCAATGGCCGAGTGCCTCGACGAGATAGGCGCCGCGGTTCCATTTCGCCGGCTGATCCGTGTTGGGTTGGAAGCGGTGGTCGGGCTTGAACAGCGCATTCCAGAACCACATCAAATAGCGCTGATTGAAGGGAAACGAGATGTCGTTGGGCGGCGGCGTGTATTTGACCGGCTTGAGGCTGAACAGATAGGCCTTGATGGCCAGCGCGTCGTCGCGCGGCATCAAAGTGTAGGAGGCATAGGGAAAGGCCGGATAGAGATACTTGCCATCCTTGCCCACCCCGTCGCGCAAGACCCGGACAAATTCGTCGTCGCTCCAGGCGCCGATCCCTGTTTCAGTGTCCGGGGTGATATTGGTCGAATAGAGCAGGCCGATCATGGGCAGCTTGAAGGGCAAGCCGCCTGAAAACGGTTTGCCGCCCGGCGCCGTGTGGCAGGCGGCGCAGTCGGCGGCGCGCGTCAAATATTCTCCGCGCGTCACGAGATCAGCTCCGGCAAGGTTGGCGGGAACGCCGGTCGGGTTCGCTCCTTGAAAGTCGACAAGCTCGACCCGCTTGCCGCTCGCAAAAGCCGTGGGGTCGCCGGAACGCAATAAAAACCAAGCCACGACCGTGATCGCCAGCAAGACGATGGCCAGAGCAATCAGCTTTCTCAAAGCACTCATCGTTACCTACGCGGGCTGCAGCTGGTCCTTGATCGGCAGCTTGCGGATGCGCTTGCCGGTCGCGGCGAAAATCGCGTTGGCCATCGCCGGAGCGATGCCAACCGTCCCCGGCTCGCCGATACCGCCTGGGGCTTCGGTGTTCTTCACAAGATGCACTTCGATCAGGGGAGCTTCGTTGATGCGCAGGACGCGATAATCGTTGAAATTTTGCTGCTCGACCCGACCGTTCTTGAGCGTGATTTCGCCCCACAGCGCGGCGCTGATACCGAAGATGATGCCGCCCTCGATCTGTGCCACGATGGTGTCGGGGTTGACGATCTGGCCGCAATCGACTGCGCAAACGACGCGGCGCACCATGACCTCACCGTCCTTCGACACCTCGACCTCGGCAATTTGGGAAAGATAACTGCCCATGGCAAACTGCACCGAGACGCCGCGACCTACACCTGCCGGAAGCGGGCTGCCCCAGCCCGCCTTTTCGGCGGCAAGATTGAGCACGCCCAGCACGCGCGGCGACTTGTCGAGCAAAGCGCGGCGAAATTCGACGGCGTCTTTCTTTGTCGCCGCGGCCAGCTCATCGATGAAGCTCTCAACCACAAAGATATTGTGAGTAGGCCCGACGCCGCGCCACCAACCCGTTGTGAGGCCCGGCGGCTCGTCGCGAACATAGTCCACCAGGATATTAGGAATCGCGTAGGGGAGCTCTTTTGCCGCTCCGTTGACGGCATCGTCATCGAGGCCGTTGACGAATGCGGGAGGGGCCCAGCGCGCCAGGATCGAGGAGGCGGTAACACGGTGATGCCACGCGATCAGTTTGCCTTGCTCGTCGAGGCCAGCGGTGAACCGGTCGTAATAACAGGGCCGGTAGACATCGTGTTGGATGTCCTCCTCGCGGGACCACACGATCTTTACCGGGCCCTCGACCTGCTTGGCGATGGCTACGGCCTGGGTGATGCCGTCCACGTCTAGCCGCCGGCCGAAGCCGCCACCGATGACGTGATTGTGCACCTGGATCTTGTCGAGCGGCAGTCCGGTCACCTGGGCGGCCGTGGTTTGGGCCCGGCTCACAACCTGGATTCCCACCCATATCTCGCAACTGTCCTCAGTCACATGGACTGTGCAGTTCATCGGCTCCATCGCCGCGTGCGCGAGAAAAGGCATTTCATACACGGCTTCGAGCTTGTTCGCCGCGTCAGGCATCGCTTTGGCAACGTCGCCGTCGGTGCGGGCGACGACGCCGTCCTTCTGCGAAGCGACTTCCATCTGCTGCACGATGCTGGCGGTCGAGACGTTGGCGTTCGGGCCGTAATCCCAATCGACGTCCAACGCGGCGAGGCCTTGCATCGCCGCCCACATATGATCGCCGACCACCGCCACGGCATTGTCGAGCCGTACCACTTGGCGTACGCCCTTCATGGCCCTGGCTTTGCTATCGTTGACGCTTGCGAGCTTGCCGCCAAAGACCGGGCAGGCGGCCACCGTGGCGAACTTCATGCCAGGAAGCATCGCATCGATGCCGAAGGCGGCCTTGCCGTTCGTCTTGTCCGGCGTGTCGAGGCGCTTGGCCGGCGTTCCGATGAGCGTGAAGTCCTTGGCGTCCTTGAGCGTGACTTTTTCGGGCACCGGCAGCTTTGCTGCCGCGTCGGCCAGGGCGCCATAATTAAGTCTTTCCCCGGTCGACGAACTGACCACCTCACCCGCTTCGGGAGCGGTGGCCAGTTTGTCTGGCGCAATGTGTGTCCACCGCTGGACTTGCCGATTTGCAATCGCAACGATGAGGCATGGTACGCCCTATGCGTTTGGCAGGCATGGAGTGCGCGAAATATGAACCTTTTCTGCCTGATCAGGAGCCGTCGCCGTGAACAACGATCGGAACGTGGGAATTTGCCGTCGGCATTTTGGGGCCGTGCTGATTTGTGGGGCGTCGGCCGTTCTGGCGGGCACAATCGCCCTGCCGCTGGCGGCCGCCGACAAGGAATCGAAGGGCGACGGATCCAAGGGCAACATCGCCAAGACCTATGAAGACTGCGTGACCCGCGGCATCGACTACCTGCGCGTCAAGGGCCAGGCGGCCGACGGCAGCTTCAGCAGCCGGGCCGGCATCGGCCCCACCGCCTTGGCGACGACCGCCATGCTCAGCCACGGCCGCAAGGCCAGCGACCCGACGGTGGCCAAGGCCCTGGCCTACCTGAAGAAGTTCGTGCAGGACGATGGCGGCATCTACAGCCGCGGCTCGCGGACCAGAACTACGAAACGTGCGTCGCGTCGTCTGCCTTCAGCCGCGGCCAACGACGACGGCGCTACGACAAGCTGCTCGCCGGCGCCGACAAGTTCCTGAAGGCGAACCAGTGGGACGACGGCAAAGCCAGAATCCAGCGACCTAGCTACGGCGGCGCCGGCTACGGCGGCCAAGAGCGGCCCGACCTGTCGAACACCGGCCTTCCTGATCGACGCCCTGCACAGGCCGCCGGCAACGGCCCGACGACGAGGCGATGCAAGCGGGCGCTGGTCTTCGTCTCGCGCTGCCAGAACCTCGAAACGCGAGCACAACACCACGCCAGTTCGCCGCCAAGAACCCCGACGGCGGCTTCTACTACACGCCGGCCGCCGGCGGCGACAGCAAGGCCGGCACGACCGCCCGACGGCGGCCTGCGCAGCTACGGCTCGATGACCTATGCCGGCCTGAAGAGCATGATCTATCGCCGGCGTCGAACGCCGACGATCCGCGCGTGAAGGCGGCCGTCGAGCTGGATCCACAAGAACTACAGCGCTCGACGAGAACCCCGGCATGGGCGACGCGGGCCTGTACTACTACTACCACACGTTCGCCAAGGCGCTCGACGCCGCCGGGCAAGACAGATTCGCCGACGCCGACGGCAAGAAGCACGACTGGCGCAGCGACCTGATCGACGACGCTCGCCAGCCGCCAGCAGCGCCGACGGCTCGTGGGTCAACACGCAACGCCCGCTGGCTGGAAGGCGACGCCAACCTGGTGCACCGGCTTCGCCCTGTTGGCCCTCAGCTACTGCAAGCCGCAGTAATACCGCTGGGGGCAGACAGCCGGTGTGCACCCCCATTTGATTTCACCGAGTTGACTTTAAAAGTGGCACATTCACCAGGGAGATAAATACCGCCCTTGGACTGGCAAAGGACGAAGGGGAAATTTTGCGATGCTCGCGGCGGCCGTGCCTGGGCCGTCTTGGCCGTCGTTGCCCCGGCGCGTTTGGCCGCCAGAAGGACACCAGCAAGACTTACAAGGCCACCGTCTCCCGGGCGATTGAATACCTGCCCGTCAAAGGCCAGGCCGAAGATGGCACCTTCAGCAGCTTCGCCGGCCCCGGCCTCACGGCCCTGGTCGCGGCCGCCGTTCTGCAACACGGCCGTGCGCCCGTGACCCTTTCGTGGCCAAGGGCCTCAAGTACATTGAAAGGCACGTTCAGGCCGATGGCGGCATTTACACGCCGAACTCCGGCCATCGGAATTACGAAACCAGCATCGCGTCGGGGCTGACCGCAGCCAACAACGACGGCCGCTACGACAAGACCCGGGCCGAGGCAAAAGTTCCTCACAGGGAACAGTGGGGCGGCGGCAAGAAGGCGAACGTCGAAAGGATAACCTCGCTTTCGGCGGCGCCGGTTACGGCAGACAAGCGGCCCGACCTGTCGAACACCAGCTTCCTGATCGAAGCGCTGAAGGCCGCCGGCAACGGCCGACGACGAGGCCATGCAGACGGGCGCTGATCTTCGTCGTCGCGGTGCCAGAACCTCGAGAGTCCGAACACAACACCGACACCCTTCGCCGCCAAGAACCCCGACGGCGGCTTTTACTACACGCCGGCCGCCGGCGGCAAGAGCCAGGCCGGCGAGACCGACCGACGGCGGCCTGCGCAGCTACGGCTCGATGACCTACGCCGGACTCAAGAGCATGATCTACGCCGGCGTCAAGGCCGACGACCCGCGCGTCAAGGCGGCCGTCGCTTGGCTCGAGCAAGCACTACACGCTCGAACGAAAATCCCGGCATGGGCGACGTCGCGGCCTGTACTACTACTACCACGTCTTCGCCAAGGCGCTCGACGGCACGGGCAAGACACCTTCGTCGACGACGCGACGGCAAGACCCACGACTGGCGGGCCGAACTGGTCGCCGAACTGGCCGGCCGGCAGCAGCCCGACGGCTCGTGGATCAACACCAACACCCGCTGGATGGAAGGCGACCCCAACCTGGTGACCGGCTACGGCGCTGATGACCCTCGGCTCGCTGAAGAATTGAACCCTCTCCTCTTGGGGGAGGGAGAAGTACGTGTGCCACTGGCGGCTTGCCCGCCAGTGCCGCGCGTCGTTACACCGCAACATCGAAAGCCGCGTCACGCTTTTTGCGCCGCCGCGGCACGTCGGGTCGCCCGATAGAGAAATAATCGAAGCCGGCGGCCTGCATCTGGTGCCGCTTGTAGAGATCTCGGCCCGTCGAAAATGACGGGCGTTTGCATGCGCCGCCG
>CAWFYQ010000012.1:0-39412 GCA_963820005.1 uncultured Alphaproteobacteria bacterium
GCCGCGCCTGCGCGGTATGGCATGGCGTGAACAGCCCGGCGAAGCTCGCGCCGTTTATGATTGTGTCAGGTTGCATCAGGCGTAGCCAATCCAGCCGCGGAATGTGAATGTGACATCGAGAACAGGCTGGCTTTTATGATCGGGAGACGATCTGATCGTGATAAGCAAGCGCTAGGCGGTCACGGCCAGCCGCCCGGCGCGGCCAAGGTTAGGATTGCCCCGTCTGGAACGCGGCCACCCTCATGAGATACTCGGCACCACGCGTCGGCCAAAAGGAGGTGAATATGCGTCTGCGTCTTTCGCCACGACCTTCGCTCACCCCTTCGCTATTCCTCCTCCTCGGCTGTTTCGTCCTTGTCGCCTTTTCGAGCGCGGGATCGGCCGGACCAGCGGAGCAAGGAGCCATGCGGTACAGCGTGGGGAGCCCGATTCTGCAAGTTCATTCGACCAGCGGGAAAAGCTGCCAACTATGCCATGACAAAGGATATTGCCTCGAGTTCGAGGATAAATCGAGTTGCGAGGCAAACAAATTGGTCGTCGAGAAGAAATGGGACGCAACGCTGAGATGGACCTGCTCGTGCCGTAACAAAAAGACCAAGACGACCTCGGAACCGGACAAAGCAGCCTGTTGCTGGGTCGCCGGAAACCTCGCCAGCAAAATTTGCGGCAGCCAAAGCAAGATCCAGAGAGCCTTGGTGATCAGTAATCCCGGCAAGCTAATCGAGTGCGGTGCCCCTTAGGTGGGTCGCAAGGGTCCACACAGCGAACAAGATATCGCCGGCGACACGCGTGGCGCGTAGCGCGATTTTTGCGCCCGATTTGACGAATGGCCAGGTTCGGCTACCCTCATGAGCAGGGGGCTCAAAAAAGGGGGATCTGGTCATGGCGCGAAATCATTTATTTGCGGTCGTCGCGTTGGTGTTCATGGACGGCAGCGGGGCGATGGCGGACGGCCATGCCATTACCCCGGATGGATCGGTTCCTTACGCCGCGGACGAACCACTACCTTACGCGACGGCGATGGTTGGGACGCGAGACGTCTGCACCACCAGGAAATTGGTTGCTGGCTCCCGGACCGATTGCCGATACGAAGCGCTGCCGGCGGAACGGCCAAGCTCGCTCAAAGGCATCTGCATCACGGCCTATGGCAATCGCGCCTGCTATTGATGCGTGGCGCTAAGGCTGCGAGTTGCCGCCCCGCACGGCCTCGACGATTTCGCGGATCGCGTCGATCACGAGTTGCGGCTGCTCCTTGTGGATCTCGTGGCCGCTATCGGTATGGGTGACGTGTTTAGCGCCTACCACGAGCGTGGCGAGCCAAGCATGCGCCTTCTTCTGCGCGGCATCGGTGACGTAGCCGAAATCGGGCGGTATGTCGGCCGGCAACGCGCCGGATGCAATCATCGACGGGACTTGCGGTCCCCAAGGCCGGTCCGCTGACAACACGATCAGCGGCATTTGATGTATCGGCGGGGCGGCGCGAAGCTGGCCAAAACTCCGATCCACATCGATCCGCTCGAGCGCAGGGTACTCGGCCACGCCTTCGCTGACGTCGCCCTCGATCAGCCGGCGCTGAATTGGCCATTGCTCGGGCGTCTCGGCGTCCTGAAGCCCTTCCGAAAGAACGTCGATGAGCACGAGCCCGGAGACGTCGTCGGGATAGGTGCTCGTATAGAGCCTGCCGACCAGCCCGCCATAAGAATGAGCGGCGAGAACGTAAGGCCCCGGTTCGCCCGCTGCCGTCAGCAGGGCATGCAAATCGGCGACTGCATCCCCAGCATTGGCCGGCTGCGGAGCGGGATCGCTCCGGCTCGGCTTCTCGCCGACCGGCGTTCCAGGCCGATCGTAAGCACAGACGCGTGTGAACTTGGCGACTTCGGGAAACACCGTCGGCCCAGGCTTGGTCGCGATGCTCCAATCGTCGGCGGAAGCTCTGAGCCCGGAGATCAGCACGACGGTCGGCGCGCCCGTGCCGCGACATTCCAGATACATCTTGCGGCCGCCGCCGATGTCGACCAGCCGGGCAAAGTCTCCTTCCGCCGCGGTGGGCGGACGCCGGGATCGCAAGCAGAGGAATGAAAAACAAGACGGCGCGAACGCCAATCGAAACGACGCTTCGGATGCGGCGCATGCCGGCCTCCTTCGCAAGCGGCGTGGGATGGGAGTGGGCCGAACCTACCACGGGCGAGCGCTGGCGCCCACGATCACCGTCAGAATGCCGAGCGCCAGATTGATCGCGACGATGCGGCGGATCTGACCAAGCTGCTTGCCGGCTTCGGCGGTCGCGTCAGTCTTGACCGCCTCGCCGAACCGGCGCCACGGCGCGAAGAAGAGATGCAGGAACAGCAGCATCATGAGGATCCCCGTCGTCTGCATGACATGGATATGCCAATTCGCGCCGGCGAACCCGCCGAGATAGAGGAACAGCATGAGATAGCCGCTGGCGAGAAGGAGCGCGATGCACACCCAGACCCACGGGAAGAAGCGGCTGAAGACGCGGTGCCACAGCGCAAACCTGGCGGCCGGCTCGAGCGGTCCGGCAGATGGGCGCAGCACCATGTAGGCGAAGAACATGCCGCCCACCCACACAACGGCGGCAAGAACATGGAGCGTCACTAGGATCGGCATGCGTTCGCTGGTACATCAGACGGCCATGAATGGAAACCAAATTGCGTGCCGGTCACACCGTCCTGCCGGGCAACCCTTTGCGCTCGGCGCGTTAACGCTCGCAGTCCTTGCGCTGTTTGGCAGCCAGGCGTTCGGCGAAGCGTCCATCGCTCCTCCGCAAGTGACCGCCTCCTCGGTCTACGTGCTCAACGCCGATACCGGGCGGGCGCTCTACCAGAAAAACGACGGCAAGCCGTTCATGATGCTGAGCATCACCAAATTGGCGACGGCCTATGTCCTGATGCAGCGGATGGGCGGTAAGCTCGACGACAATGTGACGATCACCCAGGCCGATCTGGTGCCGGGATCGACGGCGGGCCTGCGCAAGAGCGACGTATGGACCCTGGAGACTCTGCTCTACGGCATGCTGCTCGTCTCCGGCAACGACGCCGCGCTTGCCATCGCCGATCATGTCGGGCGCACGCTCCTCGCCGAGGAGAAGAAGCCCGGCAACTCGATCAAGCGTTTCGTTCAGGAGATGAATATTGCGGCCACCGCGCTCGGCGCCAAGAATACGCAATTCGCCGATCCTTACGGAATATCGCCATCGGATGTTTCCACGGCGCGCGACGTGGCGGTTATGGGGCGCACCATCTTTCGCGACGAGAGATTGCTGCCGTTCTGGCGCTGCGCGCAGCGAACGTTCAATGTCGGCGGACCGAATGCGCGGCCGGTCACCATCACCAGCACCGTCGAGATGCTCGGCGAACCCAACATCCTTGGCGCGAAGACCGGATCGCATGTCGGCAAGAACATCTACAATCTGGTGGTGGCGTGGCGGGCGCCGAACGGGCAGACCATCGTTGCCGTGGTGCTGGGCGCCGCGGACAATCCCTCGCGCTACAGCGACATGCGGGCGATTCTGGCGGCGCTGCCGCACGATTTTCCGGAATTGGCCGAGCCGGCCACCGCGTCGATCGCCGCCGCAGCCGCCTGCAAGTAGTTTCAGCCCTTCACCAGCATGATCTTGGCGAGAGGGATCGTGGTTCGCTCAGGCGCAGCTGCGAGCCGCGCCGCCATTAGCGCTTCCATCTGCCGATAGAAATCCGGAACGCGCGCATCGCTCGCGCCGCCGTCGAGACCGAGTGCAAGCGTCGGGAAGGTCGAGGCCCTGACGAAGGCGGCCCAACGCGCGCCGAATGCTTGGCGATCGCCGGCCTGCTCGAATTCCTCGTAGATGCGGTCCTCGCCGAGGAAGATCTCGGCGCGTTCGATTGTGAGCCCGGCGAAGCTGCCGCTCCCGGCAAAGGGTGCGGTGAACTCGTTGCGCGTGCGGCCGACCGTCGGGATTGCCATGCGCTTTGCCTCGTCGGCGCCGACCAAGCCGCTCTCGATGAGGCTCGCGAGCGCGGCCATCAGCGCGTCGAGCACGGCGCGGTAGCCGAAATCGCCAGCGTCGGTTTTCGCCATGGTCAACACCACGAGCCGTCCGCCTTGACGCAATTCCTGCCCGCGATGGGTGAGAAAGGCGCACCAGTCTTCCGCCGCTTGCGTGGCGAAGGCGGCACATGCCGCTTGGTCGCGGCTATAGGCCACCTGAAGCTGATCGGGGATGATCGAAGGTGTGCGGCTCAGCCACTGCACCGACCACGAACTCCAGCCGAGCGTGACGCTGCCCGAAGGCAGGACCTGCTCGTAGAACGATCTCCCAACGGCCGAGGCAAAGGCGAAGGGGTCGTCGCGGAGATAAGAGTTGGGATCGCTCGCGAGCGTCTCGAACAGGCCGCTGAAGTCGCTGCTCGGCAGGTCGGTGTGAACGACCGAGATGGCCCTTGCCGCTCCCACCCGCTTCCTGAGGGCGCCGATGGCCTTTGCCATGGGGGCCAGCGAATTGTGCCCCTCGGAGGAGCCGTAATCGGCGATGACGATCGGCTCGGGCGCGGGAGCGAGAGCAGCCGTGTTCGCGGCCTGGCCCAATAACGGGATCGCGGAGGACAGGCCCGCGGCCTGGACCCGGGAATTCCGGTTATAGGCCCCGTGACCCTCCATGGGTGCGGGGGTCGCTTGAGTATCGATGTCAGCCATCGGGTCCAGGAGCGCCGGACGGGGATCGCCTGGGTGGCGCCGATTGATCCCGTTTACGAATGCTGCAAGATAGGAGAGGGGTCGATTTGCCCTTCAGCGTATCACTGCGGCCGACCCCAAACCACGCGGGGAAAGCTGCCATGACCTTCGATATGTTCACCGTCGGCGGCATGGTCGGCACGGTGCTCTTCCTTGCCGCGTATTTCGCGAACCAACAGGGTTGGCTTAGCGGGGAGGACTGGCGATATCCGCTGGCTAATCTGGTTGCGGCAATTCTCATCCTACTTTCGCTCATCACCGCCTGGAATCTACCCGTCTTTATCATCGAAACCATCTGGGCCGCGATCAGCGCATACGGATTGATCAAAATCGCCCGCCGCTGAGCGATGCTATCAGGTCGAACGAGCGTCTTAATGGACCAACCGTTCCGGCGTGGTCTCAGCGCGCGTTTCCCGTCAGGAAAACCAAGCCGGAATAGCCGCTGCGAACTTGCCGTTCCACGATGCCAATCGCTTCTGCCTTCAAGCCGTCAGCATGGCGTGCAAACACGTTTAATATCGACTCGACCGATACGGACAAAGCCGGGAACCGGCTTTCGTTCACGACATAACCGGCCGAGTGCGCGAGGAAGGCTGCGGCTAAAGCACCGCCCGGCTTCACACAGCTCGCATAGGCAGCGCAGGCGGCTTCGAACTCGTCTTGTCGCTCGGTGATGGATTCTGCGCAGAAGAACATGGTCGCGGCGTCCCATGTGCGCTCAGGGAGATCGAAGATGGAACCCTGCCTGACGACGCTCTTGGCGCGTAGAAGAGGCATCGGATCATCGGGAAGATTCCAATCCGGCAGGGATGCTTCGCGCGTGACGTTCCAAAAGTGACGCCATTGCGGGCGCATCTCTTTGCGCTGTAGCTCCGACTCGAGCCAAGCAATGTTGCCTTCCGCATATTCCCAGGCCGTCAGCCGTCGGGCTCGAGGCAAGGCGCAGAAGAATGGGATGAGACTTGGTCCGGTGCCGACATCGATCACATCGAGCTCCGCGCCGATGGGAGCGGCACGCTTCATCGCGGCGACGGCGAATTGGATGACCCGGTCGTCATCGGGATGCGGCTCGCCGTAATAGTGCTGGAAATAGGCTTCCGAGTCGAATTGTGCCCATTGATAGTCGGCATTGCCGAGGTGCTGCGGCGGGGGATCGTTAGCCGGCGGATTGTTCGCGGACACGACAGGCTCCTAGGACTTTTGCAATCCTAGATGCCGCGATTCTGTGAAGGAAGGACCAATCTTGAGGATCGATCGTCTAGCCGACCGAACCGTGAATTTGTGCCTGATGCGCCTGCGTGAGCCAAGGCGCTGTGCGTTTTGGCGAAAACGATTTGAGAAGCTCGACCATCTTGTCGGCGTCGATCGGTCTGGAGAAGTAAAAGCCCTGCAATTCCGTGCAGCCCAACTTGGCCATCGTATTCGCCTCGAACTCGGTCTCGACGCCCTCGGCGACGATATCCATGCCGAGCGCGCGTCCGATCGTCACCACTGATTGGATGATGGTCCTGGAAATATCGATGCGCGAAATTCTGCCGACGAACGAACGGTCGATCTTGATCTTGTCGAACTTGAAATTGCAGAGGTACCCCAGGCTCGAATAGCCGGTGCCGAAGTCGTCGAGCGCAGTCTTGAAGCCGAGCGACCGAAGGTCGTCGAGGATCTGGTGCGTATGGTCGGTCGCCTCCAGCAACACGCCCTCGGTTATCTCGAGGACGAAGCGGCTCGGATCAACCTTGAATTCCGCAACAAGCTTGCGCAAGGTCTCGGCGAGATCGACGTGGCGGAACTGCACCGGTGAAAGGTTCACTGAAACCTCGAGGTGAGGCCAGCGCTTCGAGTCTGCCATGGCGCGGCTGATAACCCACTCGCCAAGCGAAGGGAGCAAGCCGGCATTTTCGGCGATGGGGATGAAATCGGCGGGCGACATGTCGCCGTAAACCGGATGGCGCCAACGCAGCAAAGCCTCCAAGCCGGCAATCTCGCCTGAGTGGCTCGACACGAGCGGCTGATAGTTGAGGCACAACATGCCGGTCTCGATTGCCGTCCGCAGGTCCAGTTCGATTGCGCGGCGACGTTCAACCTGCCGCGCCATCTCTTCGGAGAATGACACCGCACAGTTACGGCCGCGGCCCTTCGCCTCGTAGAGCGCGATGTCGGCGTGACGCATCAGATCATCTGCCGTAACTCCGTTATACGGCGCTACGGCAATGCCGACCGAAGCCGTCACTCGAATGTTTTGGCCATTGATGGGGAACGGCAACGAGAAAGCTTCGGCGACGCGCTCCGCCACGGCCGAGCTTGTTTCAGGCCCCGCTGGTGCGCACAGGATCACAAACTCGTCACCGCCGAACCGAGCCAGAAAATCGTTGGACCTCAGGCATTCCGTCAAACGCCCCGACACCAGCTTTATCAATTGATCGCCGGCATGATGGCCGAGCGTGTCGTTGATATCCTTGAACCGATCGATATCGACATAGGCAGCGACGGCGCGATTATCGCGGGTCTCGCGCAGGCGTCCTTTCAAGAAGCCATCGATCTTCTCGACCATGTGCACGCGGTTGGGCAGCCCGGAAAGCGCATCGTGCTTTGCTTCATGCCGTGCCTGCGCCTCGCGATCCGCCAATTCTTCCGAGGCGAGCCGAAGACGCCGCAACATAACGTACGACAACACGGCGGTGGCGAAGATGCCGAACGCGACGAGCGGCAATATCACCGTCAGCAAAATCTGGCCCGGTTGCCGGGTCGTCCAGCTGAGATATCCGATCGGGATACCCTCATCGCCGACAAAGGGCTCGACCACTGTGGCGTTGCGATGCACGGGTTTAGCGATCAGCGCGAAATCGCTCAACAGCAGCGAGCGGCCGATCTCGGAGATGACGCCTTCGTCGATATATTTGACGCCGACAAGAAGGTTGGGTGTGCCCTTTAGAAGATCGGTGTTGATGTTGGGCACGATGGTCATGGCAGTAGCCACGGCGGGACGGCCCTCCACCGTCACGATATGCCCGGCCCAGCGGGCCGCCTGCCCGCCGCCTGCCAGGATGCGATAATTGCTTGGCGACTGGCCGAAGGTATCCGGACGGCTCCGCAGGATTGAGTGCGCGAGGCTCCCGCGCCGCGCTTCGGCAATCAGTGACGCGACGGCCGGGCGGCGGGTCTCGAAGCCGGAGGTCTCTTGCCGCTTCCCATCGAAAAACGAATAGATCGGGCGGTCCTCGGCGTTGAGAATGTGGACCTCATCGTGTCCATAGGTCTCGGTGAGGAATATGCCAAACTCGGTATCCGCGAAGTCGAGATCAATTGTGTTGTTCGTGATTTTGGTGACAGCGTCGTCCCACCAAGCGACGGATTTCTGTTCGCTCAGCACCCGCGCGATGCGATGATTGAGGGCGTTCTCGACGAGCGTGCGTTCGCGTTCGGTCGAGGTCTCGTTGGCCGACCAGCCCGCATAGGCAATGATAGCGAGGAGGACGACGCCGAAAAAGGCGATCGCCACGCCGATTGTCCTTGTCAGGCGGCGGAGGTCGCCGCGGAAACGAACGGTGCGATCGAGAGGAGCCAACGGATACCCCGACAAAGAGCGAATGAGGCGCGAATGCCTTGGAATTTCATATCGTTGTGCCAGCGGCGACTTAGGTTGCGCTTGAGATTTCCATTAAAATCTTAGGGATTAAGGATCTTAAGGTGCCAAGCGGGGCTGATCAGGCCCGGCCAATGAAATTAAGGTTAACGAGTTATGAACGTTGCGGCTGGGCGGTTTAGCTTCTATTAACGTTAAGGCTTTCGGCCGGACCGGGCTCACGTTCTGCCGGGGGCAATTGCGGCCCACCTATCAGTGTTGAGTTACCAGCCATGCCCCCCAGTCTGGCGCTACGCTCCCGTGCGGATGCTCCTGAGTTGAAGAAGGCCTCGAGTGCGATCGAGCAGGCCGCCTGGAGCAACCTCGGCTACCTCAACTACACGCGAGCCCATTACGCGTACTACTCCGATCTGCTCGACGCCTACCCCGAATACCAGCTTGCCCTGGTGGACGAGGAGACTGGTTATCCGGTTGCCGTCGCCAATAGCGTGCCGTTCGCCTGCGCAGGCCCGGATGATTTGCCTCCTGAGGGATGGGATTGGGTGGTCGAGACCGCGGCGCGCACGAAGGATACCGGCGTCAACATGCTCGGGGCCCTCGCCGTTTCGGTGCCGGCCGTTCATCGTGGCAAGGGCTACGCGCGGATGATGATCCACTCCCTCGTGGAACTCGCTGAGTCAAAAAAGCTGAGCGGTGTCGTGGTGCCGGTGCGGCCCACGGCCAAAGTACGACACCCCTGGGCACCGATCGCCGACTACATGACTTGGATCGACGAGGCCGGTCGTCCCTATGATCCGTGGCTCCGCAGCCATCTTTCGGCCGGCGGCAAGATCGTCGGTCCGTGCGAGCGCTCGATGGTCGTCGATGAGCCGATTGCCTTCTGGGAGAATTGGTCGGAGCAGCGTTTCGAGCGGTCGGGTGCTTATGCGCTCGCGGGGGCGCTCGCTCCGGTAAAAATCGATATCGACCGGCAAACGGGCACTTACGAAGAACCCAACGTCTGGGTTTCGTATGCGGCCTGAGCCGCTTTCCAAGCTCCTCAGGGCCTGACGCACTCACCGAGCGAGGCGACGATCGAGCGCCTGACGACGGCATGCGTGCGGAAGCCCTCGCGCGCCATCAAATGCTCGTGCAGCTCCGGCAAGCGATAGAACGGCACGCTCGGGTACCAGTGATGCTCGAGGTGGTAGCCGACGTTTCGCGGCAGGATGAACACCGACTCGAGCCAGGTCGGGATTGTGGTGCGGGTGATTGCGTATTCCGCTTCCTCGCTTTCGACCGCGCTGTGCTCGCAGATGATGCGGACATACTGGACCAGGATATGCCAGGTGCAGAACGGCACGAGCCAATAGAGCAGAAAGCCGGACCAGGCCTCGAAGAAGGTGAGAGCTCCGGCGATCGACGCGTAGAAGGCGATCCTGGAGATCACCATCCAATGCGGCGATGGGATCAGCGATGAGCCGACCAAACCCCGAACGATCCAAAAGAGCCCGGTGACGAAGAAGGCGCGGCGCAACAGCACCAGCGCGAGGCCAAGGCGCGTCTTGGGAAACACCCAACCAGGCTCGAGATCTCCAGCGGGGTCGTGGGTGTACCAAATGTGCCGGTTACCGTCGTTGGCGAGGCCGGTATATTGGTGATGGGTCCCGTGGAATTTGCGGAAGCCTTCGACCGAGGCGAAGGTCGGCCACATCAGGAACAGGTTGGCGAGGAGGTCGTTCTGCCAGCGCTTCGGCAGGTAGCGATAATGCGCGGCGTCGTGGCCGATGATAAGCAGCGCGTGCTGGCGCGAGCCGATAAGCACGACCGCGATGAGATACAGCACCGGGTTCCAGAACCACGAGCACAACGCGATCGCCACAGCGATCACGGCCCACTCCTCGGCGGCGGCCAGCAACGCTCGGCCGGGTTCCAGCACCGACAGCTCCTTGATGGTCGCCGCGGGCAAGCGCTCGGGAATGCCCCTGCTGGTGTTGTGCGGGTGCAGGACTACCGGGTTCTTTGAGACGTCCTCCTGCGGGCTTTCCGAGCGGAGGTACGCAATGATTTTGCCGAATTGGCCGAAGGGCGGCATTGGTCGTCCTCTGGTCGCGCGGGGCTGCGTGCCCGTAATCTAGTTTTCTGGTCATTCTGAGGCAATTGCGGAGAGTTGCGCAAAGCGGTCGTCACGGCGGCCGATAGTTCGAAAAAGTGGCTCTGGTAATTGACTTATCGGCCTTCCCATCTATATTGCGCCGCTCGTTAGCCCCTTTCAGAGGCGTGGCCAGCGCGTGCGCGCGTGAGGCCTTTCAGCCCATAGAGTTGGACGGATCAATCCCATGTTCGCGGTCATTCGCACGGGCGGCAAGCAATATCGCGTGGCGCCGAACGACGTAATCGAGATCGAGAAGATCGCCGGCAAGCCGGGCGACATCATCGAGCTTTCCGAGGTGATCCTGCTCGGCGGCGACGGCGGCCCCAAGACCGGCAGCCCGACCATCGCCGGCGCCCTGGTCGCTGCCGAGGTCATCGAGCAACGCCGCGCTGACAAGATCACCGTGTTCAAGAAGAAGCGGCGCGCCAATTACCGCCGCAAGAAGGGCCATCGCCAAGAGCTCACTGCGCTCCGCATCACCGAGATCTTGACCGACGGCCAGAAGCCGTCGCAGCAGGCCGCCAAGCCCGCGCCGAAAAAGACCGAGAAGAAGGCCGAGGCGGGAGAGGTTGAGCCCGCCGCCAAGAAGGCCGGGGCCAAGCCGGCGCGGAAGCAAGCTACACGGGCCGCCAAGGCCGCGAAGCCGGCTGCCAAGCCGAAGAAGTAAGGACATCTGTCATGGCACATAAGAAAGCAGGCGGTTCATCGCGCAACGGCCGCGACTCGGCCGGGCGCCGGCTCGGCGTCAAGAAGTCGGGTGGTCAGGCCGTGCTTGCCGGCAACATCATCGTCCGCCAGCGGGGCACCAAGTGGCACCCGGGCGAGAATGTCGGCATGGGTAAGGACCACACGCTGTTCGCGCTCCGCGAGGGCGAGGTCACTTTCGCGACCAAGCAAAAGGGCCGCGTCTACGTGTCGGTCAAGCCGAACTAGCGATTCCGTCCGCCTTCCCGAAGTAGGAAGTGTCATGCCCGTGCAGGCGGGCATCCAGTAGACACCGGCCGTCGAGATTACTGGATTGCCCGGTCAAGCCGGGCAATGACAGGTTATGCTCGCCGTGACGCATCCAAGATTCATCGTGTAGCTTCCGGCTGTGGACATCAGGACCCCGAGACTTCTGCTACGCACCCCGGTGCTCGAGGACGCCGGGCGGATCAGCCTGCTCGCCGGCGACTACGACGTTGCGAGCATGACCGGCACGATTCCGCATCCCTATAGCGAGGCCATGGCCGCCGATTGGATCGCGAGCGCCATCGGTGGCGAGGAGGGCGTCGTGTTCGCCATTCTCCAATTCGACCTCCTGATCGGCTGCGCCGGCTACCGCGCCTTCGGCGAGGATCACGCCGAGCTCGGCTATTGGATCGGCAAGCCTTATTGGGGGCAGGGCTATGCAAGCGAGGCGGCGCGCGCGCTGATCCTGCATGCCTTCGAGCGGGACGGTTTCGACTATCTCAATGTCGGCCATTTCACCGACAATCCCGCCTCGGCGCGGGTCATCGCCAAATTCGGCTTTGTGCCGCAGGGCAGGCAGGTGCGCGATTGCGCGGCGCGCGGGGTCAAGGCGCATTGCGTGGTCTACCGGCTCGACCGCCAGGCGGCGCTCGCCGGCTTTCTCAGGGCCTAGGTCAACCTTCACCGAGCCCTAGTGTATTGGAAAGAAGCTAGTGCTAAGCCCTCGCCATGCAGTTTCTCGATCAGGCCAAGGTCTATGTGCGTTCCGGCGATGGGGGCAACGGATGCGTCAGCTTCAGGCGGGAGAAGTTCGTCGAGTTCGGCGGCCCTGACGGGGGCGACGGCGGCCGCGGCGGCGACGTAATCGTCGAATGCGTGGCCAACCTCAACACGCTGCTCGACTATCGCTATCAGCAGCACTTCAAGGCGAAAAAGGGCGGCCACGGCAAGGGCGAGAACCGCTCAGGCGCGGGTGGCGCCGACGTGGTGCTGAAGGTGCCGCCGGGGACGCAGATCCTCGATGAGGACAACGAGAGGCTGATCGCCGATCTCACCAAGCCCGGCGACCGGGTCGTGCTGGCGCGCGGCGGCAATGGCGGGTTCGGCAACACCCACTTCAAGTCTTCGACCAACCAGGCGCCGCGTCATGCCAATCCCGGCCAGCAGGGCCAGGAGCTATATATCTGGCTCCGCCTCAAGCTGATTGCGGACGCGGGCGTGATCGGCCTGCCCAATGCCGGCAAGTCGACTTTCCTGGCGCGAGTGAGCGCTGCCAAGCCGAAGATCGCCGACTATCCGTTCACCACGCTCCATCCCAATCTCGGCGTGGTCAGGATCGACAATTTCGATTTCGTGCTGGCCGACATCCCGGGGCTGATCGAGGGCGCGCATGAGGGCGCGGGCCTCGGCGATCGCTTCCTGGGCCATGTCGAGCGCTGCGCCGTTCTGCTGCATCTCGTCGATGCGACGCTCGACGACCCGGCAGAGGCCTATGCCATCATCCGCGGCGAGGTCGAGGCCTATGGCGCGGGGCTTGAGGACAAGCCCGAGATCGTCGCGCTGTCCAAGGCCGACGCGGTGCCGAAGGACGAGATGAAGAAGAAGGCGCGCGCGCTGAAGAAGGCCGCCGGCGTCACGCCACTGATCGTCTCGGCGGCGAGCGGCGAGGGCGTGACCGAGGTGCTGCGCGCGCTCGTGCCCGAGATCAAGGCGATGCGCGGCGACGGCAAGAAGCCAAGCAAGGCTGCTGCGGGGCCGACCGGGTGGCGGCCATGAGAGGCGAATGGACGGGCGCCAAGCGGCTCGTGATCAAGATCGGCTCCTCGCTCCTGGTCGATGCGGCGTCGGGAACGCTTCGCCAAGCCTGGCTCGAAGGGCTGGCCGACGACATCGCGACACTTAGAGCCGAAGGCAAGGAGGTCGTGGTGGTCTCCTCCGGCGCCATCGCGCTCGGGCGAAACGCGCTGAAGCTGCCGAAGGGCGCGCTCAAGCTCGAGGACAGCCAGGCTGCAGCTGCCGTCGGGCAGATCGACTTGGCGCATGCTTATGAGGATGCATTCCGCGCCCGCGGCCTCGTCGCGGCGCAGGTGCTGCTCACGCTCGGCGACACCGAGGAGCGGCGGCGCTATCTGAACGCGCGAAACACGATGACGACACTGCTCAAGCTCGGCGCGGTGCCGGTGGTGAACGAGAACGACACGGTGGCGACGAGCGAGATCCGCTATGGCGACAACGACCGGCTCGCCGCGCGCGTCGCCTCGATGATGAGCGCTGACTGCCTCGTGCTCTTGTCGGACATCGACGGCTTCTACACCGCCCCGCCTGGATCGCGCGCGGACGCGCGGCGGCTCGACGAGGTCGCCGACATCACGCCCGAGATCGAGGCGATGGCCGGCGATGTCGGCTCAGAGCTGTCGAGGGGCGGCATGGTCACCAAGATCGAGGCGGCCAAGATCGCGGTCGCGGCCGGCACGCATATGGTGATCGCGAGCGGCAAGGTGATGCACCCGCTCCAGGCGCTCGCGAACGCGGGAACGGCGACGTGGTTCCTGGCGCGCTCCGACCCGGTGACGGCGCGCAAGCGCTGGATCGCCGGCACGCTCGAGCCGAAAGGCGCGGTGGTTCTGGACAATGGGGCGGTGCAGGCGCTCGCCTCGGGTAAGAGCCTGCTCCCAGCCGGGGTGACGAAAGTCGAGGGCAGCTTCGAGCGTGGCGATGCGGTGGTGATCAGGACCGGCGACGGGGCGGAGATCGGCCGCGGTCTCGCCGCCTACGATCATGAAGAGGCCAAGGCCATTATCGGCCGCAAGAGCGGAGAGATCGCTGAAATTCTCGGCTACCTTGGCCGCCCGGAGCTGATCCACCGGGACGACATGACGCTGAACCGCAAGGGCTGACACGGCCGTCGCCGCAGAACGACCTGAGCGAGCCTCTGGCTGTCAACGAAACTTCATAAATCCCCGTTTGCTGTTGGACTATCGTTGCCGCGCACATGCGCGGAGAAAGACGCGGCTTTCGCAGGACATGACAGGTTGGGTTCGCAGGATGGGCTGGGTAAGACTATTGCTGGGCGCGGGCTGTATATTCCTTGTCAGCGCAAGGGCCGGGGCGGCAGACGATGTAGCCTATAGCGTCATACTTACGGGCGCGTGCCAGTTTCAAATGATTATTGGCTGGGACGACTGCCAAGATAAGGCAGCCTTTACAATGTTCAAAAGCGGCAAGTACATATTCGAGTTTGTTGATAATAATAAGAACGGCTATCGATTTACCGGAAAAAAGGATCGTCAAATCGACAATTCTAGTTTGTACTCAAATATCGATACTATAGAGACCACTATTGACGGCAAGAAGGTCGTCGATACCCAATCCACCGGGGGATGTACCACAAAAATAACGCCGTCGGGTGAGAAGTTTGTCTATATAGACTGCGCCGTCACAAATTCCAAGCGCTCTGTCCTCAAATTCAAATTCAGCAATATTACCGATGTTGAGCGAACCATTGTGCAGTAGCGGCGACAAGCGCAGACGCCGTTAGCGTCCCAATGCAAACGGCAGCGTTGTACCTTCGATTGCGGAGGTGACTATATATGCCGGAGCTCGGATGCATCGCAGAGTGCAGAAATTGAACAAAGACAGCAACGTAAGCTCGATCGAGCCGATGATGCTCTATATGGGCCGCCTCGCGCGCGAGGCGGCTGGTGTGCTTGCGCTTGCCTCGACCGAGGCCAAGAACCGCGCGCTCGAAGCGATGGCCGCGCGCATCGAAGCTAACGCGCAGAAGATCATCAACGCCAATGTGCAGGACCTCGATGCTGCGCGCGGCAAGGGCCGCGACCGGGCCTTTCTCGACCGGCTGATGCTCGACCCGGCGCGCGTCGCCGCCATGGCCGAAGGCGTGCGCGCGGTGGCGGCGCTGCCCGATCCGGTCGGCGAGGTGACGGCGTCGTGGACACGTCCGAACGGCTTGGAGATTTCGCGCGTGCGCGTGCCGTTAGGGGTGATCGGCATCGTCTACGAGTCGCGCCCCAACGTGACGGCGGACGCCGCTGCGCTTTGCCTCAAATCCGGCAACGCGGTGATCCTGCGCAGCGGGTCGGAGAGCTTCCTCACCTCGCTCGTCATCGCCAACACGTTGAACGAGGGCGTGGCCGAGGCCGGGCTGCCGCAAGCCGCCATCCAGCTCGTGCCGACGGTCGACCGCGCGGCGGTCGGCTTCATGCTGCAGGGCCTCGGCGGCGCTATCGATGTGATCGTGCCGCGCGGCGGCAGGAGCCTGGTCGAGCGCGTTCAGGCCGAGGCGCGCGTGCCGGTGTTCGCGCATCTCGAAGGCGTGTGCCATGTCTACGTGCAGGCGCCAGCTGATCTCGCCATGGCCAAGACCATCGTGCTCAATGCCAAGATGCGGCGGACTGGGGTATGCGGCGCGGCCGAGACCTTGCTGGTCGATCGCAAGGCTGCGCCAACGCATCTTGGGCCGCTGGTCGAGATGCTGATCGAGGCCGGCTGCGAGGTGAGAGGCGATCCCGAGACGCAGCGCGCCGACAGCCGCGTCACGCCCGCGACCGAAGAGGATTGGCCCAAGGAATTTCTCGACGCGATCATCGCGGTGAAAGTGGTCGGCGGGCTCGACGAGGCCATCGAGCATATCGCGCGCTACGGCTCGCAGCATACCGACGCGATCGTCACCGAGGATCGCGCCGCTGCCGAGCAGTTCCTCGCCCGCGTCGATAGCGCGATCGTGCTGCACAACGCCTCGACCCAGTTCGCCGACGGCGGCGAGTTCGGCATGGGCGCCGAGATCGGCATCGCCACAGGTCGCTTCCACGCGCGCGGGCCGGTCGGCGTCGAGCAGCTCACGACCTTCAAATATGTCGTGCGCGGGCAGGGCCAGAGCAGGCCTTAAGTCGGTCTCTTGAAACTGCGAGTGTGTTGCTGGATGGCGGCTTTCGCCGCTATGACGGGGAAGAATTGATTGCGGGAAGAGGGCTGACAGTGCCTAAGCAAAGGCCGACCAAGCGGAACAAGACGCTCGCCAAGCAAGCGAAGCGGGGCAAAACCAAGCCGGCCAAAGCCAAGCAGGGCAAGACGGCAAAGGCGCCTAAGTCATCAAGGACCAAAAAGTCGATCAAAGCGTCGAAGCTTGTCAAAGCGAACTTGGCTAAGAAGCCTGCGATGGCCTCCAGGTCCGCAAAGTCCGCAGCCAAGTCTCCCAAATCGGCCAAGTCTCCCAAACCGGCCAAGTCTCCCAAACCGGCCAGGGCGTCCAAACTGGCAAAGCCATCCAAACCAGGAAAGGCGTCGAAGCCGGTCAAGGCGTCGAAGCTCGCCGAGCAAGCCAAGACGGCAGCGAAGAAGGCCAGCAAGGCCGCGAAGATGCAGGAGCGCTCGTTCGCCAAAGTCGAAAGGGCAAAGCGAACCGAGGACCGCGCGGCAACGAGCCGCATGCCTGAGCGGGCGGCCGCTCGGCTGCCGATGGCCTCGCGCCATATGCGCATCGGGCTGCTCGGCGGCTCGTTCAATCCGGCGCACGCGGCCCATGTCGAGATCAGCCTGACGGCGTTGAAGCGTCTCGGGCTCGATCAGGTCTGGTGGATCGTGACGCCTGGCAATCCGCTCAAGGATCCATCCAAGCTGCCGAGCGTGGCGAAGCGCGTCGCGGCGGCGAAGCGTGTTGCGAGCCACCCGCGCATCGCCGTCACCGGCTTTGCCGGCGGCAAGGGCTCGGCTTACACGATCGACCTGCTGACCGAGCTCAAGCGCCGCTTTCCTGGCGTCAATTTCGTGTGGCTGATGGGCGCCGACAATCTCGCCCAGTTCCATCGCTGGCGCTCCTGGCAGAAGATTTTCGCCTCCATGCCGATCGCCGTGCTGGACCGGCCGGGCTTCAGGCTCAAGGCGCGCGCGAGCCAGGCCGGCATGCGCTTCCAGGAGTTCCACGTCGATGAATCCGATGCTGCGGGGCTCGCACGGTTCAGCGCGCCGGCCTGGACCATCCTCACCCACCGCCTGTCGCACCTCTCCTCGACCAAGCTCCGCGCCGAGCAGACGGGTGGCGCTAGAGACACAAGAGGCAAGAGAAAACGCTAGCAAATACTAGCTATTGAAAAATATGCGGCGGACATACTATGCTTATGGGGCGAAGCGGCAACCAAGAGGCGCCTTCCGCGTTGAAAGCGGCGTCAGATTGGCGAAACCGCTTCTTCGAGGAGCAATGGCAGAAGGACACTCACCAGAACATGCGCTCAGCTAGAGAGGCTGCCGAACACGGTACGCCTCCTAACGGATTAGCGTCATTTCGCGCCGATCCGGAACGCCTGCTCACCATCGTGCTCGACGCGCTCGACGCCGCCAAGGCAGAGGACGTCGTCTGCATCGATCTGAGAGGCAAGACCTCGATCGGCGACCACATGGTGCTCGCCTCGGGGCGCTCGCAACGGCATGTCGGGGCCGTCGCCGACCAACTCGTCAGGAAGCTCAAAGAGGAAGGTTATGGCCGGGTCCGCGTCGAGGGCCAGCCCCAATGCGATTGGGTGCTGATCGACGCCGGCGACGTCATTGTCCATATCTTCCGCCCAGAGGTCCGCGAGTTCTACAATTTGGAGAAGATGTGGTCGGCTGACCGTCCCATGGAGCGGCTGGTGATCTGATCGACGGCTGCCGTTAGCGGTTAACCGTTGGCGGTTCGCCGCCCAGATCTCGCGCCGAATGACCCATGCGGCTCCTGATCGCTGCCATCGGCAGGTTGAAGCAGGGGCCTGAGCGCGAGTTGTTCGCGCATTACATCGCCCGCGCCGAAGCCGCGGGGCGCAAGCTCGGGCTCACGCCGCTCGCCGTCGTTGAGATCGCGGAGGCGAAGGCCAGCGCGGCGAAAGCCCGGGCGGAGACGGAGGGGCAAGCACTCCTCGCCAAGGTTCCCGCCTCGCACAAGATCGTCTGTCTCGACCCTGGCGGCGATCAACTCGACAGCGAGGAATTTGCGAAGGCCATTGCCAAACTCCGCGACGGCGGCGCCCAAGGGCTCGCTTTTCTCGTCGGCGGGGCCGACGGCCTTGGTCTGACCGCCGCGTTCAAGGCCGACAAGATGCTGTCTTTAGGTCGCATGACCTTGCCGCACGGTCTTGCCCGGATCGTGCTGGCAGAGCAGATCTATCGCGCGATCACCATCCTCGCGGGCCACCCCTATCACCGCGCCTGAGTGTCGAGCGATGTCCCCAAGGTTAAGCATTCGTAAGAGTTTTGCCTTGATTCTGCCGTATCGCTCCGCTGTCGTTGCGACCGGCTGAAACGGCCAAGGCGCATGGCGCATACCGATCGATTGGCTCCCGCAAGACGAAGATTTCGATCCGCTCTGCTTCTTGTCAGCCTGGTCTGCATGTTGCCGTGGCTGGCGGAGGCCGAGGAGGATATTTCGCGCGACGAGGCGAAGAAGCGCCTCGACGAGACCGAGCAGCAGTTGCAGTCGAGCCGCGCGAAAGAGCAGGGTCTCACCCAAGACATCGCAACGCTTGCCGAGGAACGGGCGAAGCTGAACACCGAGCTGATCGCGGCCGGTAATAGAGTGCAGGCGAGCGAGGCGAAGCTCTCCGATACCGAGGCCAAGCTGGCCGAGCTGACCGACCAGGTGGACGTCATCACGAGCTCGATCACCGAGCGGAAGGAAACGATCGTCAAAATGCTGATGGCCATGCAGAGGATGGGCCGCACGCCGCCGCCGGCGTTGGTGACGCGGCGCGACGACGCGCTGGCCGTGGTCAGAAGCGCGATGCTGCTCGCCGACGTGTTCCCCGAGCTCAAATATCAGGCCGACAATCTGTCGCATGAGCTCGAAGGCATGGTCAGCCTCGAGACCGGCATTCGCGAGCAGCGCGACACTGAGAAGCAGGAAGCCGACCGGCTCGCCTCCGAGCAGGCCGGCCTCGACCGCCTGCTGCAGGAGAAGAAGGTCAAGCTTGCGCAAGGCGAGGCCGAGCTGGTGGAGGTCAAGCAATCGACCGCCGAGCAGGCCCAGGCGGTCACCGACCTGAACGAGCTGATCGACAAGCTCGACGCCCAGATCGCCAAGGTCGAGGTCGCCCAATACGACGCCGAGGTCGCCGCCGAGCGCGCATTGCGCGAGCGCGAGCAGGCCCAAGCCCTTGCCACGCCGGCCAATGAGAGCGTGGTCGAAATCAAGCCGGAATCGAACAAACTGGCTTTCGCCAGCCCCGACCGGATGAAGCCGGCCATGCCGTTCGAGGCCGCCAAGGGCTCGCTCAGGCTGCCGGCCGCCGGGCGGCGGATCAAGCATTTCGGCGATACCGAACCGGCCGGCGGAACTGCCAGAGGCATATCGCTCCAGACCCGGCCAGAAGCCCGGATTACCGCGCCGTCAGACGGCTGGGTGGTCTATGCCGGTGCATTCCGGTCCTATGGGCAACTCTTGATCATCAACGCGGGCGGGGGCTATCATGTTCTCCTTGCGGGGATGAGCCGCATAGACGTAAGCCTCGGCCAGTTTGTCCTCGCCGGAGAGCCCATCGCGGTGATGGGAAATTCGGCGGCGCCGAGCCAAGGCGGCGACGACAGTTCACGCCCCGTCCTCTATGTCGAATTCAGAAAGGACGGCCGGCCAATAGACCCTGACCCATGGTGGGCCGAGGCTTCCGAAAAGGTGCAAGGATGATGCGGAAATCCGAATACGCGCTGTGGGCGCTACTGGTGCTGGCCGTGCTCGCTGCCGGTTCGACGATGGTGAGCTTGGCGCGAAGCCAGTCCGCATCGGCCGCCAACTCGGAAATCTACCGGCAGCTCGACCTGTTCGGCGAGGTGCTGGAGCGCGTCCGCTCGGACTATGTCGAGAAGCCCGAGGACTCGAAGCTGATCGAGGCTGCGATCAACGGCATGCTGACCGCGCTCGACCCGCATTCGGCCTATCTCAACCCGAAGCATTTCCGTGACATGCAGGTGCAGACCCGCGGCGAGTTCGGCGGGCTCGGCATCGAGGTCACCATGGAGAACGGCGTGGTCAAGGTGGTCTCGCCGATCGAGGATACGCCCGCCTCCAAGGCCGGCATCCAGTCCGGCGACCTGATCACCGCGCTCGACAAGGAGCAGATCCAGGGCCTGACGCTTCAGGAAGCGGTCGAGAAGATGCGTGGGCCGGTCAATTCGCCGATCACGCTCACCCTTGTGCGCAAGGGCGTCGAGGATCCGTTCGACGTCAAGGTCACGCGCGACGTGATCCACATCAACCCGGTCAAGTACAACGCCGAGGGCGATGACGTCGGCTATATCCGCGTCACCACCTTCAATGAGCAGACCACCGCCAACATGCAGAAGGCGATCGAGGACTTGAAGAAGCAGCTCGGTCCGAAGCTCAAGGGCTACGTCATCGATCTGCGCAACAATCCGGGCGGCCTGCTCGACCAGGCGATCTCGGTGTCCGATGCGTTCCTCGACCAGGGCGCGATCGTTCTGACGCGCGGCCGCAATCTCGAGGAGACGCAGCGCTCGAACGCGCGGCCCGGCGACATGACCGACGGCAAGCAGCTGATCGTTCTGATCAACGGCGGCTCGGCGTCGGCGTCTGAGATCGTCGCCGGAGCGTTGCAGGACCATCACCGGGCGACCATCGTCGGCACGCGGTCGTTCGGCAAGGGATCGGTGCAGACCATCATCCCGCTCGGCTCTAACGGTGCGCTGAGGCTGACCACAGCGCGCTACTACACGCCGTCGGGCCGCTCGATCCAGGCCAAGGGCATCGAGCCCGAGGTGGTGGTCGAGGAGGAGTTGCCCGAGGATCTGAAGAAGAAGGCCGATGACCTCGGCACCAAGGGCGAAGCCAATCTGCGCGGCCACCTCAAGATCGAGGGCGCCGCCGAGGACGAAGAGGCTTCCGAGGAAGAGTCCGGAAGCTCAGCCTATGTGGCGCCCGAGAAGGACAAGGACACTCAGCTGAACTATGCGCTCGATCTCTTGCGCGGCATCAAGTCGGTCGATACCGATGCCAAGAAGAAGGCCGAGGCCAACTAGGTCAAGGCCTTCTGTGGCGACCGCTTCGAAGGCTGCCGAGAGGAGAGGCGACCAAGCCCCATAAGAGGGCCGGCGTGCGGGGAGGTAAAGTCAGATGAAAGCGCTGGTCGTCGCGACGGGAATTGTGTTCTGGACGCTGGTGCTAGGCATCGCGTGGCTTGCCCTGTTTCCGGGCAGCAACGCGGGTGAGCCGGTGGCCATCCTCCAGATCGAGTCTGGCAGCGGGGCCGACGCTGGCGCGCCCGCGGACTCGGCCGATACGCCCGACGCCGACTCGGGCGCCGCGGTCGATGAAGGCCAAGAGCCTGCCGCGGCCGAGGCCCCGGCAGAAGCACCTGCGACCGGTGCCGAAGAGACCCCGGCAGACATGCCGCCCGGCTTCGCCGTCACCGCGCCTGGAATCAAACCGCAAGCGCCGGTCCTTCAGCCGCCAGGCCCTGGCGACATTCTGCCGTCTGAGCAGATCGGCACCCCGGTTGAGCCGCCATCGCCCGCCGAAGCAGCGCCGCCAGATGGCCGGCAGGGCGCGGCGGAAGGTGGCGAGCAAACCGCCTCGACTGCGTCCGCGCCGCAAGGTGCAGCCGCCACCCCGCATCAGCAAATGGCCGCCGTCGCGCCGCCGCCGCCGCCGGCCACCATGCCAGCGGTCGAGCCGGGCGCGGGCTCGCTCGAGCCGGTGCCGGTCCCTGAGCTGGTGGAGGACTCGCAATACGGTCCGCTGCCCAAGGTCGCTCCCGACGGACGTCGCCCGATCGACGTCTATGCGCGGCCGTCGCGCTATGCCTCGAACGCACCGGCCGGAACGCCGCCGCGCATCGCCATCCTGGTTACCGGCCTTGGACTCCCCGATAGCCCGCCCGCCAATGTGCTCAAAGGATTGCCGCCGTCGGTCAGCGTGGCTTACGGCGCCTATGGCAGGAGCTTGCAGGACGGGGTGACTTATGCCCGCGCCGATGGCCACGAGGTGCTGCTGCAGATTCCGCTCGAGCCAAACAACTATCCGACCGAGAATCCGGGCCCGCATACGCTGCTGACCACGCTCCCCGCGGCGGAGAACATGAAGCGGCTGCAATGGCTGATGTCGCGCTACACGGGCTATGTCGGGGTCACCAACCTCATGGGCGCAAAGTTCGAGGCGACCCAGGATGCGCTCACGCCCGTGCTCGAGGAACTCAAGGCGCGCGGCCTGCTCTATGTCGACGACGGCAGCGTGCAGACCTCGACCGCGCCGCAAATCGCCGGCGCGATCGGCCTCGACTATTCGGTCGCCAGCGTCCAGATCGATGCCAACGCCTCGCCGGCCGACATCGCCAAGCAACTCGCCAAGCTCGAGGCGACTGCCAAGGAGCACGGCGCGGCGATCGGGGTGGTGAAGGCAAAGCCAGCCACCGTCAAGCAGCTCGCCGAATGGGCGGCCAAGCTGCAGAGCAAAGGCTTCGTGCTGGTGCCGGTCAGCGCCGCGGTGCGCTCGCAGCGGCAAAGCTGATCGGCCTCTGATGATCGACAAAGAGGCGCTGCCCTACCGGCCTTGCGTCGGCGTGATGCTGCTCAACAAACATGGACTGGCCTTCGTCGGCCAGCGCTCTGACCGGAGCGGCGCGCCTGAAGGCGCCGGCCAATGGTGGCAGATGCCGCAAGGCGGCATCGACGAAGGCGAGGCGCCCGAGCAAGCCGCGCATCGCGAGCTGTTCGAAGAGACCGGCGTGCGCAGCATCGACATCATCGCGCAGGCGCGGGATTGGCTGGTCTACGATCTGCCCGAGCATCTCATCGGTGTCGCCTGGGAAGGGCGCTATCGCGGCCAGAAGCAAATGTGGTTCGCCGCGAGGCTGCAAGGCCCCGAGAGCGAGATCGACATCGCGCCGGGCGAAGGCCATGAGCAGGAGTTCGACGCCTGGCGCTGGGTGAGGGTCGCAGAGTTGCCATCGCTCGTGGTGCCGTTCAAGCGCGCGGTCTATGAGCGCGTGGTCGAGGAGTTCGCGCCGCTGGTCGAAGGTTGAGCCTCAGCCGTGCGCCCGAATGTGCGGGTGCTTGGGGTGGTGGGCGGGCCGCAGGCGCCGCATGAAGCGGCGGTAGAGCAGCACGCTTGCCGGCAGCAACACGAGATCGCCGATCAGCGCCGCGACCAGCGTCATGGCCGACAGCTTGCCGAACAGGCGGAGCGAAGGCAGGTCGGACAGCACGGTAACGCCAAGGCCAAAAGCTAAGATCAGCGAGGTGAGCACCAGCGCAGGGCCGATCAGTATGGTGGCGCGCTCCACGCCAATGGCGGGATCCTCACCCGGACGGTCCTCGAGGCGCAAGCGGTTGAGGTAGTGCACGGCGGCGTTGAGCGAGAGCCCGAAGGCGACGATGAGCGCGACGATGCTGGCGAATTGCAACCCGTCGCCCGAGGCCGCCAGCACCGCTCCGGCGGTGAACACGGGGAACAGCGTCGGTAGCACGGTGACCACCGCGACCATCACCGAACGGAAGGCGAGCCCCAGGAAGATGCAGATGAGCACGATCTCGGTGGTCAGCCCGGCATTCAGCTTGCTGATCATGGTCGCGCTGTTTCGCGCGGCGATGGCCGAGAGCCCGGTGACGACGATGCGGTAATCGGGATGGGCATCGCGCACGACGTTCAGCTTGCCGTCCAGCTTCTCGATCACCGGCAACAGGTCGCTCACGTCGATGTCGGGGATGCGCCCGGTGACCACGACCGAATTGTCGTCTTCGTCGATGAAGCGCTTGGTCAGATAGTCGGGGAGAATTGAGACATATTCCTTGAGCTTGTCGGGCGTGTCTTCCTGCGTCTTGGCGAGCCAGCGCCGCAGCGTCTCGACCGACCATACATTGCCGACGCCAGACTGCGTCTCGACCATGGAATGCACGTCGCCGATCACCTTGAGCACGTCGGGGTCGTATAGCGTCTTGCCCTTGGGGTAATCGATCATGACATGCAGCGGGTTGGCGCCGGTCAGCTTCTCATCGAGCTGCTCGCTCGCGGCGACCGCCTGCTCGCGGTCTGGAACCTGGTCGGCCAGGCGATAGCGCGGCGGCAGCGTGACATAGATGGCGCCGAAGCCGATCACCACGAGGAGGCCGAGGATGACCACGAGCTTCGCGTGGCGCACGCCGAACTCGGCGATCCAGCCGCTGAAGCGCTTGAGCCCATTCATCGCCTTGTCGTGGCCCTTGAGGCCGGCAGCGTAGGCGCGCGCATTGCGGGGGATCAGCGCGCGCGTGAGCAGCGGCACGAGCGTGATGCCGACAACGAAGGCGATGGCCGTGGACAGCGCGCCGGCGATGCCGAAAGTGCGGATCAGCGCGGAGTCCGAGAACAGCAGCGCGATGAACGAGGCGGCCGCCGTCGCGGTCGCGAGCACGCAGGCCGGCCCCACCACGAGCACGGCGTAGCGCGCCGATTTGATGCGGCGATCGCCATCGACCAGGCGGTTCCGCATGGCGACCGTCAGCTGCATCGAATCGGAGAAGCCGAGCACCATGATCAGCGGGATCATGACGTTCAGGAACAGGTTGAGCTTGAAGCCGAGCCAGCCGAACAGCCCGATCGACCAGACGATGGCGATGACCGGGGGCAGCGCGGCGATCAGCATCAGCGAGACGCGGCGGAAGAACGCGTAGGCGATGATGGCGCCGAACAGGAAGCCGAGAATGTTATATTTGAAGCGGTCGCGCTCGACTGCGTTCCTGATCTCGAGCTGCATGACCGGAGCGCCGGAGAGCTGCATCGTGAGCCCGGTGTCCTTGAGCTCCTCGGCGGCCGTATCGTGAATCTGCTGCACCACCGAGCCGAGCCCGTTCTGCTCGACCACCTGGCGGTCGAGCGCGAGCAGGATCAACGTCAGGGTACCGTCGTCTGACAGCAACTTGCCCTTGATGATCTCGTTGTTGCGGACCTTGTCGACTAGCTGCTGGTAGGCGTCGCCCTTGGGCAGCTCGGCGGGGAAGACCGGGCCTGGTATCTTGCCGGGCTCGGGCGCCTCGCGCGCCGAGAACAGCGACACTTCTCCGGCCATGCCGTCGACGAATTGCAGATTGATGATGAGCTCGCGGAGCGCATCGACCGAATTCCGCTCGAGCAGATTGTCGCCGCTGACGACGATCAGCACGTCGTACTCGCTCGAGGGGAACCGCTCGGAGATGGTCTCGTAGTCGCGGAACTCCGGCGTGTCGGTGCGGAACAGCTCGGAGAGCGAATCGTCGACCTTGAGCCGCGTGTAGCCGAAGCAGGCGGCGATGGTGATGGCGATGACGAGCGCGGCGGCGATCAGGGGATACCGCAGCGCGACGAGCCCGAGCCGCTCGATGCCGAAGCTGAGCGAACGCACCCGTTTCGGTTCGGCCTTTTGCTGCATCGTCCCTGCCCGCCGTCCCCTCCCCGGGGGACGAGACCGAGCCCCCGAGACAGCCCTTTTCGTTGGGGCCTTATAGCAAGAATTGGGGCGGCTCGGCCAACGGGTTGTCGCAAGGTGCGACCCCGAAGAATTTGGTTCTACAGGTTGAGCGTTGCCTGAACCTGGCGGAGCTGGTCGAGCTTGGTCTGGGCGCGGTCGCGGGCATCGCTGCCGGCCGCGTCAGCCACGTCCTCCTCGGCGTCCTTGACGGCTTGCGCAAGCTGGCCGGCATTGAGCTCGTTCAAATCGATGGCCGTCTCGGCGAGCACCGTGAGCCCTGCCGGCGAGACCTCGGCGAAGCCGCCGCGCACGAAAAAGCGCTGACGCTCGCCGCCGGGAAGGCCGATGTCGAGTAGGCCGGGCTTGAGGGTGGTCAGCAGCGGCGCATGATGAGCGAGCACGGTCATCTCGCCCTCCGAGCCCGGCACGATGACCTGCTCGACCTCGCCCGAGACGAGCAGCTTGGCCGGCGACACCAGCTCGAACTTGAAGGGATCAGACATTGATCGTCTCTCCGGCTTCGGGCCTCATCCTGAGGAGGCGCGGCACGCGCCGTCTCGAAGGATGAGATCGTCAATTTCGGTCATGCTTCGAGACGCGCCCGCCGGGCGCCCTCAGCATGAGGTTTGTTCCTAAGCGGCCTCGGCGGCGAGCTTCTCGGCCTTGGCCACCGCGTCCTCGATGGTGCCGACCATGTAGAAGGCAGCCTCGGGCAGGTGGTCGTAATCGCCATCGCACAGGCCCTTGAAGCCCTTGATGGTGTCGGCGAGGTCGACGAACACGCCGGGCGAGCCGGTGAACACCTCGGCCACATGGAACGGCTGTGACAGGAAGCGCTCGATCTTGCGGGCGCGCGCCACCGTGATCTTGTCTTCTTCCGACAGCTCATCCATGCCGAGAATGGCGATGATGTCCTGGAGCGCCTTGTAGCGCTGCAGGATCTGCTGCACGCGGCGGGCCACCGCATAATGCTCCTCGCCGACGACGAGCGGCGACAGCATGCGCGAGGTCGAATTCGAGCGGGTCGACGGCCGGGTAGATGCCCTTCTCGGCGATGCCGCGCGACAGCACGGTGGTGGCGTCGAGATGGGCGAAAGAGGTCGCGGGCGCCGGGTCGGTCAAATCGTCGGCCGGCACGTAGATCGCTTGCACCGAAGTGATCGAGCCCTTCTGCGTCGTGGTGATACGCTCCTGAAGCGCGCCCATGTCGGTCGCGAGCGTCGGCTGATAGCCGACGGCGGAGGGGATGCGTCCGAGCAGCGCCGACACCTCTGAGCCCGCCTGCGTGAAGCGGAAGATGTTGTCGACGAAGAACAGAACGTCCTGGCCCTGGTCGCGGAAATATTCGGCGACGGTCAGGCCGGACAGGCCGACGCGGGCGCGGGCGCCCGGCGGCTCGTTCATCTGGCCGTACACCAACGCGCATTTGGAGCCCGCGGTGGAGCCGTTGTTCTTCTTGGGGTCCTTGTTCACGCCGGAGTCGATGAACTCGTGATAGAGGTCGTTGCCCTCGCGCGTGCGCTCGCCGACGCCGGCGAACACCGAGAAGCCGCCATGCGCCTTGGCGACGTTGTTGATCAGCTCCTGGATCAGCACGGTCTTGCCCACGCCGGCGCCGCCGAACAGGCCGATCTTGCCGCCCTTGGCGTAAGGCGCCAGCAGATCGACGACCTTGATGCCGGTGACCAGGATCTCGGCCTCGGTGGACTGATCGACATAGGACGGAGCCGGCGCGTGGATCGGCCGCTTCTCGGCGGTGTTGATCGGACCGGCCTCATCGACCGCCTCGCCGACCACGTTCATGATGCGTCCGAGCGTTTCCTCGCCCACCGGCACGGCGATCGGCTCGCCGGTGTCGACCACGTCCTGGCCGCGCACCAGGCCTTCGGTCGAATCCATGGCGATGGTGCGCACGGTGTTCTCGCCGAGATGCTGGGCGACCTCGAGCACCAGGCGGTTGCCGTGGTTCTGCGTCTCCAGCGCGTTCAGGATCTCGGGCAATTTGCCGTCGAACTGCACATCGACGACGGCGCCCATGACTTGGCGCACATGGCCCATCGAGCCCTCATAGGCTGCGACCTTCGCCTGCTGCTTCTTGGTCTCGGCGACCACGGGGGATTTCTTTGCCATGTTGCTCGTTCCTCGATGTCTCACGAATGACTAGACCGCCTCGGCGCCGGAGATGATCTCGATCAGCTCCTTGGTGATCATCGCCTGGCGGGTGCGGTTATATTTCATCGTCAGCCGGTCGATCATGTCGCCGGCGTTGCGCGTGGCGTTGTCCATCGCCGTCATTTGCGCGCCGTAGAACGACGCGCCGTTCTCCAACAGCGCCTTGAAGATCTGCACGGTGATGTTGAGCGGCAGCAGCTCGCTCAGAATCTCGCTCTCGTCGGGCTCGTATTCGTAGACCGCGCCGCCAAGCGCCGCCTCGGCGGCTGACGTATCGGCCGAGATGGTGGCCGGGATGAGTTGCTGCGCCGTCGGCACCTGGCTGATCACCGAGCGGAAGCGCGAATAGAACAGCGTGGCGACGTCGAAGACGCCATCGGCAAACAGCGCCAAAACCGTGGCGGCGACCTTCTCGGCATGCTCGAAGGTGAGCTGGCGAATGCCGCGGAACTCGATGGTGTCGATGATGAGCGGCGCGTAGGTGCGCTTCAACTGGTCGAAGCCCTTCTTGCCGACGCAGAGGATCTTGACCTGCTTGCCCTCGGCCAAAAGGCGCGCGACGTGCTCGCGCGCCAGCCGCACGATGGCCGAGTTGAAAGCGCCGCTGAGGCCGCGCTCGCCGGTGCAGACCACCAGGAGATGTACCTGGTCGTTGCCAGTGCCGACCATCAACGGCGGTCCGCCGTCGCGGCCCTTGAGCGCGGTGGCGAGATTGGCGAGCACGACTTCCATGCGCGCCGCATAGGGACGCGCGGCTTCGGCCGTCATCTGAGCGCGCCTAAGCTTCGCCGCGGCCACCATCTGCATGGCCTTGGTGATCTTCTGCGTCGCCTTGACCGAGGCGATGCGGTTGCGCAGCTCTTTCAGGGACGGCATGGCTCAGCTCTACGCGAACGCCTTGGCGAATTTGTCGACTGCGACTTTCAACTTGTCTCCGGTTTCCTTGGAGATCTCCTTGGCGTCGCGGATCGTATTGAGAATGTCGGGATGCTCGGTGCGAATATAGCGGAGCAGCTCGGACTCGAAGCGCGATACCGAAGACACCGGAAGGGGATCGAGATAGCCGTTCACGCCGGCATAGATCACGACCACCTGCTCCTCGATCTTGAGCGGGGAGAATTGCGGCTGCTTCAGCAGCTCGGTCAGCCGCGCGCCGCGATTCAGCAGGCGCTGGGTGGTGGCGTCGAGGTCGGAGCCGAACTGGGCAAAGGCCGCCATCTCGCGATATTGCGCGAGCTCGCCCTTGATCTTGCCGGCGACCTGCTTCATCGCCTTGATCTGGGCGGCAGAGCCCACGCGCGACACCGAGAGGCCCACGTTCACCGCGGGGCGGATACCCTGGTAGAACAGATCGGTCTCGAGGAAAATCTGCCCGTCGGTGATGGAGATGACGTTGGTCGGGATATAGGCCGACACGTCGTTGGCCTGGGTTTCGATCACGGGGAGCGCGGTCAGCGAGCCCGAGCCGTTGTCCTTGTTGAGCTTGGCGGCACGCTCCAGCAGGCGCGAATGGAGATAGAACACGTCGCCCGGATACGCCTCGCGTCCGGGCGGGCGGCGGAGCAGCAGCGACATCTGGCGATAGGCCACGGCCTGCTTGGAGAGATCGTCATAGGTGACGAGCGCGTGCATGCCGTTGTCGCGGAAATACTCGCCCATGGCGCAGCCGGCGAACGGCGCGAGAAACTGCATCGGTGCGGGGTCCGACGCGGTGGCGGCGACGATGATCGAATAGGGCAACGCGCCGTTATCCTCGAGCACCTTGACGAACTGGGCGACGGTCGAGCGCTTCTGACCGACGGCCACGTAGATGCAATAAAGGCTCTTCTGGTCGTCGCCGAGCGCGTTGACCGATTTCTGGTTGAGGATGGTGTCGAGGATGATGGCGGTCTTGCCGGTCTGGCGGTCGCCGATGATCAGCTCGCGCTGGCCGCGGCCGATCGGGATCAGGGCGTCGATCGCCTTGAGGCCGGTCTGCATCGGCTCGTGCACCGACTGGCGGGGAATGATGCCGGGGGCCTTGACGTCGACGCGGCGCTTCTCGTCGTAGGCGATCGGGCCCTTGCCGTCGATCGGATTGCCGAGGGCATCGACCACGCGCCCCAGCAGGCCCTTGCCGACCGGCACTTCGACGATCGCGCCGGTGCGCTTGACGACGTCGCCTTCCTTGATGTGGCGGTCGTCGCCGAAAATCACGATGCCGACATTGTCGACCTCGAGATTGAGCGCCATGCCGCGCGTGCCGTCGGCGAACTCGACCATCTCGCCGGCCTGGACCTTGTCGAGGCCGTAGACGCGGGCGATGCCGTCGCCGACCGAAAGCACCTGGCCGATCTCGGCAACCTCGGCTTCCTGTCCGAAATTCTTGATCTGCTCCTTGAGGATCGCGGAGATCTCAGCGGCCCTGATGTCCATCAGCCAACCTCTTTCATGGCAATCTTGAGTGAATTCAGCCTGGTGCGCAGCGAGGTATCGACCATCCGGCTGCCCACCTTGACGACCAGCCCGCCAAGCAGGGTGGGATCGACCTGCTCGTCCAGCATCACGGTCTTGCCGAGCGCGGCCTGAAGCGCCTGCTTCAGCGCGGCGACCTGGCTCTCGGTGAGCTTGGCTGCGGCGGTGACGGTGGCGCTCGCCTCGCCGCGCTCGCTGGCGAGCATGGCGCGGAAGGCGCGGATCATGTCGGGGGTGGCGAACAGGCGGCGGTTCTTGGCGACCAGCAGGAGGAAATTCTTGGTGAGGCCCTCGATCGCCAGCTTGTCGAGGATGGCGGCGAGCGCGCGGCCCTGCTCCTCGGCCGAGAATACCGGGCTCTTTACCAGGCGCTTCAGATCGTCGAAGGCATCGAGCGCTTGGCTGAAACGGGTCAGGTCGGCGGCGACGGCGTCGAGCGACTGCGCGTCTTTGGCAAGCTCGAACAGGGCGGTAGCATAGCGGCCCGCCACGCCCGAACTCGTATCGACTTCACTCGCCACGTAAAACGCCTTTCCTCCCGAACGGGCGCTTTTATGAGCAGCCTCGTCCCCGGACCCGAGTAATTCTGGGATTGGCGCTTCCACGTCAAGAGGTTGAAACCCTGCTAGACGGTCCCCTGAAAGCCCGGGCAGGCTGTAACATAGAGGGGCAGGGGGTGCAACTCCGGGAAGCCCCGAATTGGGCCGAAGATTGGGCTTTGCCGGCCTGCGTCAGGGGATGTAATTCAGCTTGGCTGAAGGGATGGGAGCCCGGAGGGACGAGATGGCAACCAAGAAGGCCGAGCGGGCCGAGACCCCCAAGCTGCCGCCGCTGTGGGACCGGCTCCAATCGCAGATCGACTGGTACGACCGGAAGGCAACCCAAAATCAGAACGCCTACAAGGCCTCCAAGATTGCCATCATCGTCTGTGCCGTGTTCATCCCCATCGTCGCCGAGTTTTCGGCCATGGCGGTGATCGTTGCCGCCGGCATCATCCTGCTGCTCGAAAGCCTGCAACAGCTCAACAAATGGCAGGAGAACTGGATCCTTTATCGCTCGACCTGCGAGGGCCTGCGCAACGAGCAGCATCTCTACAACGAGCTCGCCGGTCCTTATGCCAAGCTCACGGCCGAGCAGGCCCACAAGATGCTCGCCGAACGCGTCGGCGCGCTGGCCTCCGCCGAGCACTCAAGATGGGTCAAAGCCCATGTCGAGAAGGTCGCCGACCACGCCGGGGAGTAGGCGGCGCTATCCCCGCCAAACAATGGCCGGCAATATGCGCCTCAATCGCCGCAATGGCGCCTCAATCGCCGCGCAATGGCCCGCAATCGCCTGCCAAACAGCGCGCAACTGCCGCCCAACCCGTCAATAGGTCGCCATAGCGGGCCGCCAGCACGCTGACCACCGCCTCCCAGAAGATATATCTTGCGATACCGCTTATTGCGTATTATCTTACGATATATCTTTCAATAGGAGACCAAACACATGCATGGAATGAGACATCAAGAGCGCTGCGGCGGACTTTGGGCCGGGCGGCGCTTCGGACGCTTCGGCGAAGGGCCGCGTTGGGGACGCGGCGAAGGCGGCGGGCGGGGCGACTGGTTCCGCGTCGGCCGCATGCTGGCGCAGGGCGATCTGAAGTTGCTGGCGCTCGCTCTGATCGCCGAGCAGCCGCGCCACGGCTACGAGCTGATCAAGCTGATCGAGGACAAGACGCACGGCGCCTATAGCCCGAGCCCCGGCGTGGTCTACCCGACGCTGACCTTCCTCGAGGAGGCCGGCTACGTCACCGCCGAGGCCGACGGCGCCAAGAAGCGCTACACCATCACCGAGGATGGCCGCGCGCATCTCGACGAGAATCGCGAGATCGCCGACATGGTGCTGGCGCGGCTCGCCGCCATCGGCGAGAAGCTTTCGCGCATGCGCCGCAAATGGAACCGCGAGGGCGACGAGGCGGAAGCGCCCAGCGTGCCCAAGCTGGTCGATGCCGCGCTCGAAAACTTACGCGAGGTCGCGGTGAAGCGGCTCGACGCCGAAGGCGAAGCAGGTGATGCCGAGACTCGCATCGTCGAGATCCTGATGCGCGCCGCCCAAGACATCCGCGGAAGTTAGTGGTCGTCAATCGATAATGCCTCGCCGCGAGTTCAAAGCGGCGGCAAGAGGGACTTCCGCTTGCGTAGTGTCGAGTGCCTGCCTGACCAATGAGGCGATCAACTTCCACCGCCGAAATATCGAGTGAACCCGATGCGACCGACCTGCATGTCGCCTTCGATATGTCCCACCGAGGAATTTGTGTCGACGTTTTGCGAGGTTTGGCTGGATGTACTTACCGATGAATTAGCGGAGGTCCCGCCGCTAAAGACGTCGGAGAAAGAGTTCTTTCCAGTGCCAAACTCTGAGCTCGTATCAGCACCCTTATCGCGAGCTGAGATTTCCTTGTCTCCGAAATTTGTATAGCGATACTCGGCCCTTAGGCTCCAGTTGCGCGACAGCTTTTGCTCTATGCCGCCGCCTACGGTGAGGCCTTGGGCTCCATAGTCATCGACCTTCGAGAGACCGAGTTCATAACTGTCCAGTTCGAAGCGTCCATAACTCCAGCCCCCCAAGCCGTAGAGAAGGGTGTTTGGTGTGGCAAGCCATCCCGCGCGGCCGATGACGGAAGTCATCCAATCGAGTTTGGCCTGGGCTATGAACGGGAATTGATTAACTTCACTGCCTTCAACGCTACGCGAGTTGTTCGACTGATTTGAAGAGCCATCGGTCGACGAATCTGTGAAAGTATTTGTGTTCGTGCGAGCAAAGGTCTCGTTTTGTTGCCTGAATTTGGTGCCGAAGCTCATCTCAGCAAGAGAGCCTTCGACTTGCACACCCAAAAGCGTGCGCGGTGTCGGGTGGAAGTTGGCTCCGAGATATAGATCTTCGAGCGCACCAATGTGATGACTGGTTGAGCTCGTTCCGGTAATTAAGTCCTCATCCTCCTGGAAGTCCGTCGATATCGTTTTCGATAGTGACGAAGTGCCGTCGTCATCGAAATCGGTCGAATTCTCAGTCTCTGTTTGGGTTCGGATTGATTTGAAGACATCTCGGTATCGACCCTTTGACGAGGCCACGCCTAAACCAAATGACGTGCCCAGATAAAAGCCTGACCAGCCATTGTCTGCCGGCTTAAATTCAACTTCTCGCTCAGGCCGCCCTAACTCCATTGGCAAGGGAGCGACTTGTGAAGACAGGGATGCCAGCACGGGTAAGGCAATAGGCTGTGAAGCCTGTTCTGCTTGACCTCCAACGCCAGAATGCCGCTGCACCTGAGCCTCCAAAGCTGAGACGCGCGCTTCGAGAGCCGCGATCGTTTGCTGCAATTCCGAGATCGAAGGTGTGTCTGCAGCAGCAGGTTGGACAGCGAAACAGACGGTGCAGATCAGTATAAGCAAGCGCGCCGCGTTAAGGACAAAGCTGCTGGTCATGTTGTGCCCCCCCTGATTGAACTCTCAGATGTCCCAACCTAGAGTACCAATACCGCAGGAGCTTGTTGACCTCGAACAGCAGCCAACAAAACGATTTGCCCTACAAAAAACTGTAAGGGTCGATGTCGACGCTAAGGCGGAGATCGCCCCTGGCTTTGGGAACTTGGCTGAGCCAAAGCCGCAGATAGGCTTGGAGATCGGCCTCGCGGGCGGCCTTCACCAGCAGGCGAAAACGATGCCGGCCGCGGATCACGGCGAGCGGCGCCTCGGCAGGTCCCAGCACTTCGATCTTCGCTGCGGCAGGCGCGGCGCGGGCGACCTCGCGCGCGTAGGCTTCCGCCACCTCGCGCGAGCCGGCCGAGACGAGCAGCGCGGCAAGCCGGCCGAACGGCGGCATGCGGGCGTCGCGCCGCTCGTCGATCTCGCGCGCAAGAAACGCGTCGCGGTCGCCGGAGACGAGGGCCGCGACCACCGGATGGTCGGGCATGTAAGTCTGGATCAGGCCGCGGCCCGGAATCGTCTCGCGGCCGGCGCGCCCGGTAACCTGCTGCATCAGCTGAAAGGTGCGCTCGGCCGCGCGCGGGTCGGCTTGCGCCAAGCCCAGATCGCCGTCGACCACGCCGACCAGAGCGAGCCCCGGAAAGTGATGACCCTTGGCGACCAGCTGGGTGCCGATGACGATATCGACCTCGCGCTCCTCGATCTCGCGCAAAATGTGGCGGAGCTCGGCGATGTTCGGCGTGAGGTCGCTCGACAACAGCACGCGGCGCGCATCGGGAAACAGCGCGGCTACCTCTTCGGCGATGCGCTCGATGCCAGGGCCGCAGGCGACCAGCGAATTCTCAGCCTCGCAGTTCGGGCATTTCTCCGGGATCGGCACGAACTTGCCGCAATGGTGACATTCGAGCCTGCGGCGGAATTTGTGCTCGACGAGCCAGGCCGAGCAGTTCGGGCATTCGAAGCGGAAACCGCATTTCCGGCAGAGCGTGACCGGCGCATAGCCGCGCCGATTCAAGAACAGGAGCGCCTGCTCGCCGCGCTGAAGCGTCTCGGCGACGGCATCGACCAGCACCGGCGACAGCCACTTGCCGCGCTCAGGCGGTGAGGCGCGCATGTCGATCGCGGCGATCGCCGGAAGCCCTGCCGCCTTGTAGCGCGTGGCGAGCCGAATGTGGCGGTAGCGCCCCTGCTCGGCGTTGACCAGGCTCTCGATCGACGGCGTGGCGGAGCTGAGAACCACCGGGAAGGCGCCGAGGCGTCCGCGCACTACCGCCATGTCGCGTGCCTGATAGAGGACGCGGTCCTCCTGCTTGTAGCCTTGGTCGTGCTCCTCATCGACGACGATCAGGCCGAGCTCGGGGAACGGCAGGAACAGCGCGGAGCGCGCGCCGACCACGAGCTTCGCCTTGCCCTCGGCGACCGCGCGCCAGACGCGGCCGCGCTGCGGCGCCGGCACGCCGGAATGCCACTCCGCCGGCTTCGCGCCGAAGCGCTGCTCGCAGCGGGCGATGAACTGGCTGGTCAGGGCAATTTCAGGCATGAGCACGAGCGCCTGTTTCCCGCGGGCAAGCGCGGCGGCGATCGCCTCGAAATAGACTTCGGTCTTGCCCGAGCCGGTGACGCCGTCGAGCAGGCTGACGACAAAGCCGTCAGAAGTGTTGGCAAGCAGCTCTGCTGCGGCGTCAGCCTGCTCGGGGGAGAGCCGCGCACGCTGCTTCGACAGATCGAGCGGCAAATGCGTGCCAGTCCGGCAGAGGCTCGGTCAGCAGCGTGCCGGCATCGACCAGCCCGTCGATCACGCCAGGGCTGACGCCGGCAGCCTCGGCGAGGCTCGACTTCACCCAGATCAGCCCGTTCGAGGCCGCCTCGATCACCCGCGCGCGGGCAGGGGTCATGCGCCCGGGCGGCGCGCCGATCAGGCGGATGCCGTAGCGCGGCGCGGGCGGGGCGAAGGCGCGGCCCGCGCTCATCATCATGCGCAACACCATGCCGGGCGACGACAGCGTGTAATTGGCGACCCAATCGGCGAAGTCGAGGCTGACAAGCGGCAAAGGCGGCACGTCGTCGATCAATTCGACGATGGCGCGAAGCTTCTCCGGCTTGATGTCGGGCGGCTTCTCACCCTCCGGCCTCGTCCACACCACGCCGAGATATTCGCTCGCGCCGAGCGGGGCGACCACGAACTGCCCCGGCTCGAGGCGCGTTCCTTCCGGCACGAGATAGTCGTAAGGCGCCGGCAGTGCGAGCGGCAGCATGACCGGGACGGTCATCGGCGCCGCGTCGCGCGGTGCTGGCTTGGTCTTGGTTTCGGTTCTGGCCAGGGGGCGGCTCGTCTGGTTAAACGGCAGTTAACGACTCAGCGACCCATAGTAGCGCCAGGGCCGCGCGCCGTTCAGCCGAAGTGGGGATTTGCAGCTTGGCGGAGAAGCCCGCACCTTTTGGATATATGGGCTCGCCTTACGTCCGCGAAGCGGTCGAGGATTGGCTCGCTTATATCGCCACCGAGCGCCAGCTCGCGGCCAAGACGTCGGAGGCCTATGGCCGCGACATCGGCCAGTTCCTGACCTTCCTTTCCTCCCATCTGAACCGCCTGCCCGACATGCCTCAGCTGCTCGCGCTCCAGGCGCGCGACGTGCGCGCGTTCCTCGCCTCGCGCCGCGGCGAGGGGGTGGGCAGCCGGAGCCTGGCACGCACGCTGTCGGCGCTCCGGATGTTCTACAAATTCCTCGAGCGGCGAGGCTACGGCAAGAACGACGCGATCCGCGCCGTCGCGCTGCCCAAGCTGCCGCATTCGGTGCCGAAGCCGTTGACCGCGCCCAAGGCCACCGCCCTGGTCGAGGGCACGGATATCGGCTCGCCGGATCAGCCGGAATGGATCTCGGCGCGCGATACCGCCGTGCTCGCTCTCCTCTACGGCTCGGGCTTGCGCATCTCCGAGGCTTTGACGCTGAAGCGCAAGGACGCGCCGAACAAGGGCCGCGACATGCTGCGCGTGCACGGCAAAGGCGGCAAGACGCGCGTGGTGCCGGTGCTGCCGATCGCACGCGAGGCGGTCGAGCTCTATCTGAAGCTCTGCCCGATGCGTCAGGGCTCGGACGATCCGCTGTTCGTCGGCGCCTACGGCAAGCAGCTGAGCCCCCGCATCATCCAGCTCAAGATCGCGCGCGCCCGCGCAGCGCTCGGCCTGCCGGAGACGGCGACGCCGCATGCGCTGCGCCACTCCTTCGCCACGCATCTGCTCGGCGCCGGCGCCGACCTGCGCGCTATCCAGGAGCTGCTCGGCCACGCCAGCCTGTCGACCACGCAGGGCTACACCGAGGTCGACCGCGAGCATCTGCTCAAGGTGTACGGACGAGCCCACCCCCGCGCATAGGGCCGCCGGCGGTCGTTAGGGCGAATTGATATCGGTCAAGGCCTTCCCAACGCGTCCAAGCCATTGTTAGCGATCCCTTGACTTTCCTGGAGCTTTGCCAGGTTGCCCATTGCGGTACTGACCGGTCAGTCATTATATTGCAACCGATGGCAGCTGGGGTTTTCCGGGGCCGGCGGCCGCCGGGCGGGCCGATGCTCTCCAAGAGGCAAGGTAATGGCTGAGACCAAATCGGAGCAGGTCGGCGCGGACGCAAAGCCACGCAAGCGCGAGCGCAAGGACAATCGCCCCGAAGAGATCGTGGCGGCGGCGTTCGAGGAGTTCGCGGCGAACGGCTACGCGGCGACCAAGGTCGAGGACGTGGCGACGCGCGCGCGCGTGTCGAAGGGCCTGCCCTATCTCTATTTCAAGACCAAGGAAGAGCTGTTCAAGGCGGTGATCAGGAGCGTCATCACCTCGCATTTCGACATCATCCGCGAGCAGATGGAGCGCACCGACCTCCCCGTCGAGGCGTTCCTCAAGGGCCCGTTCCTCGCCTTCATCCAGGAGCTGGTCGGCTCCAAGCGCGCGTTCATCGCCCGGCTGCTCATCGCCGAAGGGCACAAGCATCCCGAGCTCACCAAATTCTATTACGAGCAGGTGGTATCGCGCGGCATCGAGACCATCACGCGGCTGATCGATCGCGGCATCGAGCAGGGCGAGTTCAAGCCGACCAAGCTGCGCGACTATCCGCAGCTGCTGATCGCGCCGGTGCTGACGGCCATCATCTGGCGCGGCCTGTTCGAGCGTCATCGTCACCTCGATACTGACGGGCTGCTCAGGACCAATATCGATCTCCTGACCGACGCGATCAGGGCGCCGGGCCGCGCTCCGTTCCCGAGCCAAGGTGACGGGCGATGAAGCGTACAGTCCTGCTCATCGTCGCCGCGCTCGGCGCCATCGCGATCGCCGTCGCGCTGTTCACCTTTCCCGCCAACAAGGAGGTCGAGTTCCCCGGCTATATGGAGGCCGACCTCGTGCTGGTCGGCTCAGAGCAGGCCGGCCGCATCGCGAGCCTTACCGTCGAGGAGGGCGCGCATGTCAAGCAGGGCGATCAGATCTTCACGCTGGAGAGCTCGGAGCAGGAGGCGTCCGTCGCGGCGGCGCGCGCCCGCGTGCAGGAGGCCGATGCGCGGCTCGCCGACGCCAAGGCCGATCTGCAGCGGCCGGGCGAGATCGAGGTGCTGGAAGCTTCGCTCAACGAGGCGAAAGCCATGCTCCAGGTCGCGACCAACAATCGCGATCGCGCGCAATCCTTGTTCGACAAAGGCTGGACCACCAAGGCGGCGCTCGACGATGCCATCGCCCAGCCGACCGCAACGAGGCGGCCGTCGCCGAGGCCGAGAAGCGCATCATGGCGGCCAAGCTCCCCGGCCGCTCCGACATGATCGACGCGGCGGCCGCCAACGCCGAGGCGGCGCGGCACGCGCTGGCCGAAGCGGAGAAAAATCTCGGCAAGCGAGAGGTCGCTTCGCCCGCCGAAGGCACGGTCGAGGAGGTCTATTTCCGCCCGGGCGAGGTGGTGAATGCCGGTCAGGCGGTGATCGCGCTTCTGCCGCCGCGCAATCTCAAGGTTCGCTTCTTCGTCGCCGAGCCGGTACGCGCCTCGCTCCAGCTCGATCAGATGGTGACGTCTCTTGCGATGGCTGCCCGCCAGACCTCAAGGCCAAGATCAGCTTCATCGCGCGTGACGCGGAGTTCACCCCGCCCGTGATCTTCTCGCAGGAGCAACGGCAGAAGCTCGTGTTTCTGGTCGAGGCGCACCCCGATCAGGCGGCGGCGCTGCTGACCGCGGGCCAGCCGGTAACCGTCGGCATCGGCCCGCAGGCGCAGCTGGTGCGGCGATGAGCGAGAAGGAGATCGCCATCGACGTGCACGGCCTGACCAAGAGCTTCGGCACGCGCACCGTGGTGCACGATCTCAGCCTGCAGGTGCCGAAGGGCGAGATCTACGGCTTTCTCGGCCCTAACGGCAGCGGCAAGACCACGACGCTGCGCATGCTGTGCGGGCTGGCACGCCTGATTCCGGCTCGGGCAACTGCCTCGGCTACGACATCCGCACCCAGTCGGACGAGATCAAGCGCAATGTCGGCTACATGAT